>CAVWUT010000012.1:0-55919 GCA_963758285.1 Terriglobia bacterium
GTGAGTCCGTCCACGTCCTTTACTGCCTCGCTCAACAACCGTCTGCCCTCTTCGGCATCGAAATGAGGCAGGCCGCTTGCGGCTTGTTCCACGTTCATCATGCCCAAGGAAGCGCGCGCGGCAGTGAAGCTGGGATCGATGCGCAGTGCGTTTTCGAGATATACCTTAGCCTCGTCCCATTGCAGCGCCAAGGCCTTCTCCGTCGCGATCGAGTACTGCCGCAGGGCTTCCAGCGACTGCGTGGTCACCGAGCTGAGTCGTTTGCTTTGCGAAACGGTCTGCAGGCTCTCGCCCAGGTCCTCGCGAATCGCTGCGGAGAGTGTGTCTACCGCATCCAGTACTTTGTTCTTGGCGTCAGCCTTCACGAACTCGGTCTTTACGTTTTTGCCCGAAGCTACGTCGCGGATACTGGCCGCGATGCGGTAGTTTTCTCCGACGCCGCTGATGCTCGGCAGCACGATCACCTTCAGCCCTTCCCGCACGGCGATCTCTTGCGCCAGCGGTTCGTCAATCCGCTCGACTGTGGACTTTTTCATTCGCTTCAACGAATCCGCTATGCGCAGCCGCGAGTAGATATTGGCGTAGCTCGACTGTCCCAGGCTGGTGGTGAACGCCGTCGTCAACGACTTGTCGAATACCGGGTCGCCCGTCTGATTCTCAAAATCGCTGACCAGTATGAAATCTCGCGCCGCAAAAGCCAGCGCCGGGGTACGGCCCGACAGCCAGACCATGCCCACCAGCGCCACCAGAAGGAATGCAGCCGCGACCAGCAACGCCCGGTACGACCGTCGTATGCGCCACTTCATCCATCCGAACCATTGCATTGCCGCTGCCGGAGCTAACGCGTCGCTGGAAGACGCCAGTGCCTGCAGATCGGCCAGCAACCCGCGCGCGCTCTGCTGCCGGCGCGCCGGATTCTTGTCCAGCGCCTTGCCGATCACTGCCTCCAGCGCCAGCGACACCTTCGAGTTCACCTTCCCCACCGGCCTTGGTTCGCGGTGTAGGATGGCGTCCACTAACTCCCCGCTCTGGGCCTCGGGGAATACTCGCTGCCCCGTTACCATCTCGTAGAGCACGGCTCCGGCGCTGTAGATGTCCGTCCGCACGTCGCAGGCCTGCCCCCGCAACTGTTCCGGCGCCATGTACGGCAGCGTGCCCGCGACCCCCTGACTTTCACCCAGGGACTGCGTCGTTTCCGTCCCGCTGAATGGCCCCACTAACTTCGCCAGCCCGAAGTCCAGAATCTTCACCCGCCCGTCAGCCGTCACCCGCACGTTGCCAGGCTTCAGATCGCGGTGAATCACCCCCTGCTCATGCGCCGCCGCCAGCCCTTCGGCCAGTTGCACTCCCCGTCGGATAACTTCCTTCTCCGCTAGCGGTCCGGCAGCCACCTTCTCGCTCAGTGTGATTCCGGAGATGTATTCCATCACTAGGAAGTCCACTCCCTGCTGCGTATCGAAGTCGTAGATCGTGGCGACATTGGGATGGTTTAGCTGCGACAGAATCAGAGCTTCTTTATGGAAATGCTTGCGTGCAGATTCGTCGGTGAGAGTGCCGGGCGGAAGGACTTTGATGGCGACGTCGCGGGCGAGGTGCTCGTCGCGGGCGCGATAGACTTCTCCCATGCCGCCAGCGCCGATCTTCTCGGTGATGCGGTAGTGGCCCAACTCACTGCCGACAAGGAAATCCTGGTCTGGCGCTCGGCTGGCCATGGGGAGAAATGTTCCTTCCTCCTCACCTCAACCAATCATTCTAGGCTGTTGGCGTAAAGGAATCGACAAGAAACCGGAAGTTAATGTCAACTGACGCTATCAGGTCATAGCACTCCGTCGAAAATCCTGTCCTAGGACCTAGACAACAGGATTGGCCGCAAGTTGGTTTATGGGGGTGATGGTTACCTCATAGCCGAGTTTGCGGAGGGCTCGCGCCAGCATCTGAGCACGTTTCTTCTTTTCTCGGGGAGCCACTTCATGGCCTCGCTCGACAAATCGCACTCCTTCATGCAAGATCTTCCAAACTAGACGGCAGAGCCGATGAGCAACCGCCCAGATGGCGGACTGATAGCCTAGACGGGGCAGCAGACGCCGGAACACGACTTGAAAATGACTGCCTTTCTTCGCCACCGCAGCGTGTGCTGCTTGGTTCAGCACGCGGCGCAGATATTTATTGCCTTTCGCGGAGCGACTGCTATGGTTCTGCTCCGCGCTTTCCTCCTTGCCGGGACAGGTTCCCACCCACGACGTCAACTCCGCTGCCGATGGGAACGTACTGGCCTGAGCACCCACCTCGGCGATGATTTGTTGCGCTGAATCCACTCCCAAACCGGGCACCTCCGCCAGTCGCATCACCGCGTCTTGATGTGGTTTCATGGCGGCCGCGATCATGCTATTGAGCCGAGCCATTTGTTGATCGATCAACTGCAGCCGCTGCAACTGCAAGGCCAACATCTCCCCATGCACGGGCTGTGCCCTTCCCGTCAAAGCATCGGCCAGTTGCTCCTCGCTGCACTGCAAGCGCTCACCACCCAGTTGCGCCAACTTCTTGGGGTCGGTCTCGCCGTTTGCCAAAGCATGCAAAATGCGCAACCCGCTGGCACCCAGTAGATTGCTGACGACAATCGAGAGCTTGATCCGCATCTCTTCCAGCAAACACTCGATCTGGTTCTGCAGCCGCACTCGATCGCGCGTCAGTTGCAGCTTCATGCGGGTCATGCTCCGCCAGATTCGCTGTTCACCGCTGGGCACAAAACTTAAAATCAGCTCGTTGGCAATCAATCGCCGCACCAACCGCTCGGCATCCTTGAAATCATGCTTCCGCCCACGTGGAGCACGGTTGGAAAACGCCTGCGCCAAGTGCAAACGCATGTGGGGCTCCAGTTCCAGCCACACCGACCGCCAGTACTGGGCAGTCGACTCCATCACCGCTTCTTCTACTCCCTGCTCCCGCAACCATGTCAAAAGGCGGTGCAGCTCGCTCGGCATCGTGACAAATCGCCGCCGCGCTGGTTTCTCTTCCGGCGCACTCGCATCCACGACCACTACCATCAACACTTTCTTGTGTACGTCAATCCCCGCGACCTTCATCGCTTCCTCCTAGCGTGGAAGCGGCAGAACGCGCGCGAAAAAGGTTACACACCGTCACGTGCTACCAGCCCTGCTCTAGCAGGGTCGGCGCGACATAGATTGGTTCAAAACGTGCGTTCCTGATCAAACTCAAAAACGGCCTCACTTCATCCAGAGTGCAAACGATCTTCGCCGTCCACGCTCCATCAGCGTACACCCACCACTCAACCCATTTTCATGTCAATGGGTGGGCCGCAGGCCCATGGGAACTCATAACCCCGCATCGCAGGGTCAACGAGTGATAAGGCGATTTTTGCCAATCGACACAGGAATACCGCAGACTCGCTGCCCAACTTCCTAGAAAATAGCACGGAGGAACATAAGGTCGACCTGACACCCGGCAAGCCGGAAGGTCGTGGCTTCGTCTCCTCTTTCGTCTATCGGCGCATCATTCTGCTCACAACTGGCCTGAGTTTCGGGCGACACGTCAGTAATTGCCGATTCCGTCACCATACTCCTGGCAAGAGCCGATAACGCGTGCGCGCTACGTATTCTTCGTAGCCGGAGAGTTCTCGACAAAGGGTTCGGTCTTCTAGCGCCGTACGGCAGATGAACTCGATCGCGATGACGCCGCCCACCGCCAGCGC
The DNA here is from genome assembly GCA_963758285.1 of Terriglobia bacterium. Classification (GTDB taxonomy): domain Bacteria; phylum Acidobacteriota; class Terriglobia; order Terriglobales; family Acidobacteriaceae; genus DASVWZ01. The sequence goes on from CAVWUT010000012.1 coordinate 3,710, forward strand.
CCAAGCCGATCCCCAAATCAGCGGTGGCCCCAGATACATCAGGATGAAGCCCGCATACATAGGGTGGCGAACTTTGCGGTAGGGGCCAGAGGTGATCACACACTGTCCACGATCGGTTTGAATCCGAACGGTAGATTCCGCAAACGGGTTGACCGCCAGGGCCCAGGTCATGAGCGCCATGCCGAGAGCAAAGAGAACTGAGCCGGGGTAAACAAACCCAAACGGCATCGATGACCACCGGAAGTGGACGGCGTCCAGCCCCGCCAAAACGGGTTGAGCGACTAAGAGAGGCAGGCAGATGGCGAGGAAGATCTTGTCGAAACGCTTGGTGTCTTTGTGACGCCACTTTTCACGCGCTGAAAGCAGCGTGGGGTTGTAGTGAGACACGAGCAGGATCATTGCGGCGATCCCCACTGACCAAAATGCAACTGAGATCCAGCCGCGGAGCCAGTCGAGGCGTCCGGCGCTCGTAAACAGCATCGCAATCCACCAGGCGATGGCCCCAGTAATTTGCAGGATGCGTTTTCGAAGGCCCGACTTGACTTTTGCCGTCGGCGGATTCAGTTGCACAGGCGAGGCGCTTAACAGGACCTTCTCCAGTTCAGTGGGCCTAATCATGATTGCGTTCCTCCTTGTTAGTCGTGTCCACCCCCGCTGCGCCAGACGCGAGAGCATACATGTTGAGTTGGTGACGGAGTGAATCCTTAACAAAACCTCCCGCCGTGCAGCGCAAATTATATCTCCGGTGGCCAGCGTTTTCTGTGATGTGTGATACACATTGCTGGCAGAGCGTCGATTTCCGTTACCAGGCGATTACACTCGCCGCTAGGATTGTCTACGTTGGACTCCACCGGACGACGGCCAATCCGCAAGTCGTCCTTCCTTAAGTCGGGCTCATGGTGCGCTTTCCGATCCCCTGAAACACTGTCTTTCCCACCACTTAGCGTGATCCCACGGTCCGCGACGGACGGACCTCCCAGCCCCGAAACTTTCTGCGCAACTTTGGCGGCTTTCTGTGGTTCTAAACAATAAGCACTGTTGTATCTTGGGGGTGCCATGGCCATGAATTCGGTGTATGATGGGCGGATGAAACGGCTGAATCGGGCTTCAGCAGCGGCTTTTGGGGTAGTGGTGGCGGCGGTTCTTTTGGTCTCCAGTGCGGGTGCGCAGATCAACGGCGCTCCTCCTTCAGCTACCTCCGTGGGCTTTGGCGGCCAGAACGGGAGCATCCACGGCACCGCCCCGAGTGTTACCTCTCTGGGACCGCATGGCTACACTTCGGCCACCAGTCCCTTCCCGCGCGGCGCCAGTTTGTTCGGCACGAGCCGCGGCAACCTCAACGGCCATCACCACTCTCGTGGCCAGGGTGACTACCCTTGGGGCGGCGGATACTACGCTTACGCGGCTCCGTACTACGGCTACGATGACAGTGCCGATGCCGAAGCTCCTGCCGAGGACGAGTACAACGGTGGCCCCACAATTTTCGATCGCCGCGGCCCCGGCACGCCCGCGTATCCGCCACCAGAGCCAGCCAACTCCAGCGCCGCCGGTGATCGGCGAACCGAGGCACCGTCTCCCGAGCCTGCTTCCGACCAGCCTCAGACCGTTTTGATTTTCAAGGACGGCCATCAGCTCGACGTGGAAAACTACGCCATTGTCGGTAACTCGCTGTTCGATCTGACAGAAGGGCATCGGCACAAGATCGCTCTGGCTGATCTGGATCTGGCGGCGACCTCGAAGCAAAACGAAGACCGTGGGATCGACTTCCGGCTCCCTTCCGGGGCCGAAGCAAACTAGGCAAATGTATAGACGGTGGATCGTCGTGCTGCTGGGGTGGGCGTTTTCAGGGACATGTGTGCATGCGCAGAGGCGAGGTGGTTGGTCTGCGCCGCCGCGGGTTACGCCCAGCTTCGCGCGAGGCGTCGGCTTTGCGCGTTACCCTCATCATGCCTTCAATCCGGGCCTGTTCTACGCCTGGGATCCTTTTTTCTACGCTGACGATTCTTACGGGCCGCCGCCCACTCAAGCACCACCGCAAGTCATACTCGTGGAATCCAGACCGTCGGCCGACTCCCAGCCTGAAGCAAAACCCGAGCCGTTGCTGATCGAGTGGCAAGGCGACCACTACGTGCGCTACGAAAGTGGAGAGCAGCCGGAGCAAACCGTGAGTGCGCCGCTCGACTACGCCCAAGGTACGGCTCCGCGGCCCCAGGGCACCGCCACCGATCGGCCTGCGGAACTGCCGCCCGCCGTGCTGGTATATCGCGACGGCCATCAGGAGAAAGTGTCGGATTACTCGATCATTTCCGGAATCCTCTACGCCCGCGGCAACTATTGGCGCGACGGATACTGGACCCGGAACATCGAAATCTCGTCCTTGAATATTCCCGCCACCATGAAAGCCAGCCAGGAAAATGGCGTAAGCTTCGTGCTGCCATCTGGTCCGAATGAAGTCGTCACCCGGCCCTGATCGTTCATTCCATCTGGCTTCTGCGGAATTCTCTCATCTGCTCCAATTCTGCTGCCGTCTTGCGCCGCGAACGCGCAAAGACACACTTGACCAGAACGTGTCTGGCAGCTGACCGCAAGACGCGCACGGCCCCTGCATGATTCTTTACGTAATCATTACACCCTGATTACGATGTCACGTGCAGCGTGCGTTTCTAATGGCTCCATCGCCGCTCGAAAACAATGAATTTCCCGGCGAGCCAAGGAGTGTATATGAATAACGCCGCTGTACTCGTATTGACCGCCGCGCTGACCATGGCAAGCGCGTGGCCGATTGTGAAAACTGTTTCTGCCGCCACCCAAGCCAGCCGTCTCGCCGTCAACCACTCAATGGACGCCGCCTATCGCGACGGTCTCTTTCTCGGCCGGCTGGATGCGCAGGCTGGCCGTCGCCCGAATCCAGCCATTGCCCGCTGGAACCAGGACGCCGACCGCAATTTGTTCCGAGCCGGTTACAACGCCGGATACTCGCAAGCAATTACTATGGTGCAGTAGCCACGAAGACCGGGGCGGGCGACTTCTCCTGAGTTGGCGCCCGCCCCCGGCACGTTCCGAAGGCGGGCATCTGAACCAAGAGGAGGGTGCTGCTTTCGCCACTATTCGAGGCCAGAACCCTCCCCCAAAACCCACCGTTCCGTGATATAATTTTCCTATCTTAAACAGCAGCTAACATCCTTTAAATGCAATTATTTACGCTCACGCTGATGATGCAGGAACTAACAGCTACTAAAAGCTAGGAGCCAAGAGCTTCCCATGCCTGACGACGAGAATCCCCAACTTCCTTTAACTCCTCCGCCCGGCGGCGGAGATGGCACCGGCATTCCCGGCGCCGCCAACATTCAGCCCGTCAACATTGAAGAGGAGATGCGGCGGTCGTATCTCGACTATTCCATGTCGGTGATCATCGGCCGCGCCCTGCCCGACGTCCGCGACGGATTGAAACCGGTGCATCGGCGCATTTTGTACGCCATGTACGACATGAATCTGCTGCACAACCGCAAGCACAGCAAGTGCGCCGGTGTGGTGGGAGAGTTGTTGAAGAAATATCACCCGCATGGCGACAGCGCGGTGTACGACGCCCTGGTGCGTCTGGCTCAGCCCTGGAGCCTGCGATATCCCCTGATCGACGGCCAGGGAAATTTCGGTTCGGTCGACGGTGATCCGCCCGCGGCCTATCGATACACCGAATGCCGCATGACTCGCATCGCCGAAGAAATGCTGGCCGACATCGACAAAGATGCCGTAGACTTCGTGCCCAATTTCGACGAACAGACCAGTGAACCAACGGTCCTGCCCACACGTATTCCCAACCTGCTGATCAATGGCTCAAATGGAATCGCGGTCGGCATGGCGACCAACATCCCACCGCACAACCTCAGCGAGATCGTCGACGCGACCATCACACTGGTGAACAATCCGCACACTACGCTGCCGGAGATTCTGAAAATCGTCAAAGGCCCCGACTTCCCGACCGCCGGCATCATCCACGGCAAATCCGGAATTCTCGAAGCCTACACCCATGGCCGCGGCCGTTTCATGATGCGCGCCCGCGCCGCCATTGAGAATATCAGCAAAGAACGCCAGGCGATTATCGTCACCGAAATTCCTTATCAAGTGAATAAGGCACGCCTCGTCGAGCGCATCGCGCAACTCGTCAATGACAAAATCGTGGACGACGTTTCCGACATTCGCGACGAGAGTGACCGCGACGGCATGCGCATCGTCGTCGAACTGAAGCGCGGCGGCGAGCCTCAGCTCGTGCTCAATCAGTTGTTCAAACACACCTCGATGCAGGAAGGTTTCAGCATGATCTTCCTGGCCGTGGTGAATGGGCAGCCCAAGGAAATGGGCCTGATCCAGGCCATCCAGCATTTCATCGATCACCGCGTGGATGTCGTCCGGCGCCGCACCGCATTCCTGCTGCAAAAGGCGAAGGATCGCGAGCATATTCTCGAAGGCTACCTCACCGCGCTCGACCACCTCGACAACGTAATCACCATCATTCGCGCCAGCGCCAACCGCTCCGACGCCCGCGATAACCTGGTTGCCTATTTCGCCGGCAAGAAGATCGACATTAACACTACCGGCCGCGCGCCCAAGCTCGATCCCGAAAAGCCCTTCACGACGATTCAAGCCGATGCGATCCTCGAACTGCAATTGCACCGTTTGACCAGGCTCTCCATCGACGAAATCTCGAAAGAACTGGGCGTCACCCGCGACAACATCGCCGAGTTCGAATCCATTCTCGGCTCGGAGAAAAAACTGCGCGGTGTCATCATCAAGGAACTCGAAGAAATCAAAAAGCTTTACGGCGACGAGCGCCGCACCGTGATCGAAGACGAAGCGGCGGAGATCCAACTCGAAGATCTCATCGCCGACGAGCAGGTAGCCGTTACCGTAAGCCACGGCGGATATCTCAAGCGCACGCCCATCTCCACCTACCGCATGCAGCGCCGCGGAGGCACTGGCCGCACCGGCATGAAGACGCGCGACGAGGATTTTGTCGAGCATCTGTTCATCGCTTCCACCCACGCATACATCCTGATTTTCACCAACACCGGACGTGTGTACTGGCTGAAAGTCTACGAAACTCCCGACGTGGCCGCCGCCGGCAAAGGCAAGCACGTGGGCAACCTGGTCGCGCTGCAACCGGGCGAAACCGTGCGCACCCTGCTCGTGGTGCGCGACCTCGAAGAAGCAGGCAAGTACATTTTCTTTGCCACCCGCAATGGCACCGTGAAGAAGTCCGAACTGAAGGATTTTTCGCACGTCATGTCGCGCGGCATCATTGCCATCGGCATTGAGAAAGGCGACGAACTGGTCGGCGTCACGCTGACCGACGGCAATCAGATCGTGTTCCTGGCTTCGCATGACGGCCAAGCCATCCGCTTCGATGAGGGGGATGTGCGTCCCATGGGTCGCCCCGCCTTTGGCGTCCGTGGCATGAACCTCGAGGCGAAAGACTACATCGTCGGCATGGCGACTACTACCAAGCCCGACGTGGCAGCAGAAGCCGCAAAGCAGAAGAAGGCCGACGATGCCGGCGAAGACCTGATCCCCGAAAAAGGCTCTCTAATTCTCTCCGTCACCGAGAACGGCTATGGCAAGCGCACTCCGGCGGATGAATACCGCCTGACCAATCGCGGCGGCAAGGGCGTGATCAACGTCAAGACCACCGAACGCAACGGCAAAGTCGTCGGCATCGCGCAGGTCACGGAAGAGTCCGAGCTCATGCTGATCAGCCAGTACGGCAAAATCATCCGCATGGATAGCGGCACCATCCGCGAGTCCGGTCGCGCCGCGCAAGGCGTGCGCCTATTGCAGCTAGAGCCAGGAGACCGCGTGGCGGCAGCCGTAGTGATCCCGCCGGACGAGGCACCAAACGGAAACGGCACGCTGATTCAGTAGGATTGGTCTGATGGAGACGCTCAGCTTCAAGACGATTGTCGCGACTGTGCGTCCTCCACGAATCGCGGTTCTAGTCCACACTTCTGATCTACACTGGCAAAACACCTGCGTTCGGGTCATCGAGTTTTTCAGCCAACTGTGGGCGGCCACTACAACATCATTATCCCAACCGACGGGAAGACGATCGATCCGCTTTTCTGGGGAATCTTGGGCGCGTTTGATCCTGACTATGTCTATTCTTATCGACTCAGCGGACGCGATATCAAGGTTAATGAACCGGGAAAATTCAGGGAGAGGCTCGCAAGGGAGATGGTCAATCTTCAGGGCTGCGAAGAGAGCCTCGTCGAGAAGACACTGGAGGAGGCTCGGTACGCGGATTTCGACATTTCGAATGAGCTATGTGAGCAGATTAAGCGTCGGCTGATCCCGTTCTTCTTTGAAAAAGGAGAGGTCGTAACCCGATTTGGCGGTGGCGCGGCTCCGCACTTCCCGATAGCCGGCATCCTGGACGTGCTTCCCTCTGGACGCTCCGAAATGCCGCCTATGATTGAATTCTTCCAGCGCTCGACTGATAGAATTTCTGACCTCTGGCTGGCCTCGGCATTCGGAGCGCTGAGTTCCAGCTATCAAGAAGCCCTGACCGATGCCCGAGTACTGTACAGAGCTGCTGAGATAAACGACAGTAACTTGGGAGGCGCACTTGTTGAAGCAGCCGAGTGGGATCAGATTTCTCGCCTGGTTCCGTTCTGGTTGTGTAGGCAAGGGGTCTCGTCCTACCGCTCTGTGAGGTTCCCGTCACACCAGGAGCCGGCACTCGTCATTTTCGGAGACACTCTCCAGGATTTCTGCCTTTCCCAATGTCTCGCGCGCCTTCGAGGAGGCGCCGTCTGGTTTCCCTCATCGTTGATCGAAGAGTCTGGGTATCCGACGCAGCTTGCCACTCTCGTGATGCATCTACACCAGAGAATCGACAGCCAAAGAGTCGCTTTTTGGAGCTCATCCGTTAGCCGAGACGACCTCCAGCGCATTGCCGGTCGGGTCGAATCGGCCGGACTTATGGGCTACGTAGAGGTTGGGTACGAACCGGGTCCTGCTCTCAAGTATTGCCGGTTCGTCCTCGCACGACAGTCTTCGCCGAAACCGATCGCGGGACAGTTCCTGGGAAACGTTTTAGTCGGTTTCATTGAAACTCCCAAACCGACTGGGTTTTCCCACCCAACGAAACATCGCTGGATTGCAGACATAGAAATCCCCGGCTACCTGCCTCCCCGACACCCAGATCTAGCTCCCCTAGCGGTCGGCGTTCGAGGGGACACGCTGGATGTTCGAACCACGCAGCGCGGTTGGTCCTACTGCTGCCCTCACGAAGGAACATATTTCGGTGGCGAACTTGATGAAGTCCTGATAAGGCCCACACTGAAAATCCTAGAAGTGCTTGAAATTCTGCATCGGCTCGGGCGTAGCTGCCAGCTTAGGTTTTCACCCTCCGAGAAAGGCGCATTCGCTCGGGATTCGATAGCAAAGTTCGGCTCTCTTGAACAGGCCGCTAGGTTTTTGCGCGACGAGCGACATCGTTGTCTGCTCGACAAGTTCCTTTCAAAGGACAAAGTTCCGAAAGGAACTTTTGACGAGGGAGACCATGCGCAGGGTAGGCGTTACCTCGATCTTATCGCATTTGAAAAGATTCTGGGATCACGAGACGGTGCTGCAGCCTTGATCGATGATCTACTGCAGAAGCATGTCCTCTACCGCGGATTCATCTTTAAGTGCACATTCTGCCGCAATGCAGACTGGTACTCCATCGCCAAGGTTTCGGATCTTTTTGAATGCAGCCGATGCGGTAGCTCTCAGCCGTATCGGAGGGAAAATTGGAGGTGCCCCGAGGAACCCTCCTGGTATTACAAGCTAGACGAACTCGTCTACCAAGGCTACATGCAAGGCATGGTCGCCCCCATACTCACCAACGACTACCTTCGGGCAAACTCTTCGTCCTTCCAGTTCGCCTCTGAGCAGGAAGTGTTTGAACGTGACGAGACTAAACCCTGCATGGAAGTAGACATCTGCGGGGTGGCGGATGGCAAATTACTTATTGGGGAAGCGAAGGGTGGGCCTTCAATAGAAGACAGCGCCAAGGAACGTCGCAAAGTTATCGAAAAGTATCGGGATCTCGCACGACAGCTGGGAGTCCACAACGTCGTGTTCTCTACCATGGCCAACGAATGGACCCCAGGAACCGCATCTGACCTTGAACAAGCTTTTGCCGGGTCAACAATGGAGCTTGTCAGCCTTACGGGCAAAGAGCTGCTTTGAATTTCGATAGGGAAGCCTTATATGAAGATCCTCATTCAAATGATGGAAACGCCAATCTACGGCGTCTCTGAGGCGGCGCAATACCTCAGAGTGCCGCAGAACACCCTCGTCTATTGGGTCAAGGGCGGAGGCTCGATTCCTCCACTGATCAAACTGTCCAGCATCGACCCGCCACGACTGTCGTTCACCAACCTGCTTGAATGCTACATGCTGAGCAGCATGAGGGCGATCTACGACGTGCGCATTCCGAAGGTGCGCAAGGCCCTCACCAATCTTGCCAAGTACGTCCAGCACAAGCATCCGCTTATCGAGCAAGCCTTCCAGACCGACCGCCGCGATCTGTTCATCGAGCACCTGGGTGGCATTGTGAATCTCTCAAAACACGAGCAAATCCTGATGCCCGGTGTCATGGAACTCTATCTGGAACGCATCGAACGTGATCCGAAGGGCCTCTTCAAGCTGTACCCGTTTGTTATGGAGCGGAAGCCCGGCGAGCCAAGGCTGATCCAGATCAATCCCGCTGTGGGTTTCGGCAAACCGGTGATTTCGGGGACCGGCATCTCGACTGCGGTGATTTCTTCCAGATTCAATGCCCGCGAATCCATAGGCGATCTTGCTGCCGAATATGGCGTCGACCCGCGACAGATCGAAGAAGCAATCCGCTGGGAGCAGACAACGGCCGCTATCGCTGCCTGAAGACTTCGTTCAGTATCTCGACGAAAATCTTCACAACTGCAAACCCATCCTCGACGCGCTCGTCCAGCACAGCGTGAAGCACGAACGTCACGGCCAGCACTTCGCTCCAGGTACGGAGGACACACAGTGGCTCCCTTTTGTAGGTGAAAAAGGCTGGGTTCTGCTCACGAAAGACAAACGCATCCGGTACAACGAATTGGAAAAGGCAGCGGCCAGCACAAGATTCGCGAGTTTTATTTCAGTTCAGGCAACTACAGCGGAACAGAAATGGCCGAAATGCTGGCTGCTGCCCTTCGTGACATGGTTCGCATCTTCCGAAGGCAGAAGCCTCCATTCATCGCGAGCATCACCAAGTCTGGTAAGGCTGATATTCGACTGAAATAGCCACTCGCCCCCGCTCCTGCTAACATCCCCCTCCGCCCCTCGTCTATACTCCGTCCTAGGCCCTACCATCTCTCGACGGAGGAATCGATGCACTCCAAATTATCCCGAAGCTTCGTTCTGATCTTCGCCATCGTTATTCCCCTGGTTGCCTCGGCTGCCGCCCTACCGAAGCCAAACCCACAACCCACCGATCCTCAACTCGCCGCCCGCATCCAACGCGTCGAGAACGGCATTCCTCCCATCTCTCTCGGAGACAATGAGCCACCGCTCCAGCTCAACCTCGAAGACCTGATGAAGCTCTACAAAGTCCCTGGCATGAGCGTCGCTGTGATCGACAATTTCAAGATCGTCTGGGCCAAGGGTTACGGAGTCAACGAGGCTGGATCAGCCACGCCTGTGACCGTGCACACTCTTTTTCAAGCCGGCTCGATCAGCAAACCGGTGGCTGCCACTGGCTCGCTTTATCTTGTCGAGCAGGGAAAACTATCGCTCGACGAGAACGTGAACCTCAAGCTCAAGTCGTGGCAAGTTCCCGACAACGATTTCACCAAAGATCAGAAAGTCACACTGCGCCGTCTCGTGAGCCACAGCGCTGGTCTGACGGTGCACGGCTTCCCCGGGTATGCGGTGGGATCGCCGATCCCGACATTGGTCCAGATTTTCAATGGCGAACCGCCCGCCAACACCGCGCCCATTCGCGTCGACATCGTGCCCGGAACCCAATTCCGCTACTCCGGCGGAGGAGTCACCATCGAGCAGCAACTCGTCATCGACGTCACTGGCAAGCCGTTTCCGCAATTCATGCGCGAAACCGTTCTCGACAAAATCGGCATGGCCGACAGCACTTATGAGCAACCGCTTCCGCCCGCTCGTGCCGCAATGGCTGCCACAGGAACTCATGCCGACGGCACGCCGGTTCCTGGCAAATGGCACATTTATCCGGAAATGGCGGCAGCTGGTTTATGGACCACTCCCACCGACCTCGCGAGATTCGGCATCGAAATCGCTCTTTCAAAACAGGGCAAAGCCAACCACGTCCTATCCGAAACCATGACTCGCCAGATGCTCACGCCGCAGATTGAGCACGTCGGCTTGGGACCTTTTCTGCAGGAGGGCAACAATCCCGAAGAGTTCGGCCACAACGGCTCGGATGAAGGTTTCCAGGCGAACCTGATCATGTTTGCCGACTCCGGCAAAGGCGTCGTGATTATGGCGAACTCGGATCACGGCTTGGCGGTGGCTAACTTCCTGGTACTGGCCATTGCAAAAGAGTACGGCTGGAACTACACCACGCATCAGGACCCGAGCGAGATTCTCGGACTCATAGCCAGTGCCCGCGGCACACCCGCCGCGCTGCAGAAGTATGCGGAATTCAAGAAGTTTTCTCTAACGGGATTGGATGAAAACACTCTGATCCAACTCGCCTACCATTTGCTGTTCGACGGGCAGACCGACGCCGCCATCCAGGTCTTCAAGCTGCAGGTGCAGGACTATCCGAAATACTGGAATTCCTATGACAGCCTTGGCGAAGCCTACATGAAAGCGGGACAGAAAGATCTGGCGATCCAGAACTACGAAAAGTCCATCGAACTGAAGCCCGATAATCAGAATGGCATCGACATGCTGAAAAAGCTGAAGCAACAGAACTAGAGATCGACTAAGACGCGGACGCCCGCGCCAGAACCGAACGTTCTTCAGTCAGCGCCAGACCGGCCGCCTTTGGCCGCTTCCAAAGCCTGCACCCGGCTGTGTTTCTGACTATAAGTGAAGTACACCACCAGCCCGATAGCCAGCCATCCGATCAATCGAATCCAATTCCACTTGCCCAGGTTGATCATCATGTACCCGTTCGAGATCACACCCAGGACTGGAATCAATGGCACCCATGGCGTGCGAAATGGCCGCGGTTGGGAGGGATTCGTATATCGCAGGACCATCACCGAAATCGAGACAATCACGAAGGCCAGCAGCGTGCCGATGTTGACCATCTTCCCAAGGTCAGAAATTGGCGTTATGCTCCCGACGATCGCCGCGAGCAGACCCACTAGAATCGTGTTCTTCCACGGCGTGCGGAATTTTGGATGGACGTCAGCGAAAAATGTCTTTGGCAGAAGGCCGTCATTCGCCATTGAGTACAGCACGCGCGTCTGGCCCAACAGCATCACCAGCATCACGCTCGTCAATCCCGCCAGGGCGCCTAGCGTGATGATGTGTGACGCTGTGCTCAAGCCCCGGTCCAGAAAGGCGCGCGCCACCGGAGCCTCGATGTTGATTTGTTGCCAATGCACCATCCCCGTCAAAACTCCAGCCACGGCAATATATAAGAGAGTGCAGATCGCCAGCGAGGCGATCATGCCGATGGGCAGGTCTCGCTGCGGGTTCTTTGCCTCCTGGGCCGTGGTCGAAACTGCATCGAAGCCAATGTAGGCGAAGAAAATGTAGGCTGCTCCCTGCCATACCCCACCCAGACCATGCGGCGCATACGTGTGCCAGTCCACACCCCAGTTTGCGCGATCGATGTAGTGAGCTCCTAGAGCGATCACAAACAGCACGACGGACACTTTAATGACCACAATGGTCGTGTTGAACCGAGCGCTCTCCTTGATCCCTACAACCAGAACTGCCGTGATGATCAACGCGATGAGGAACGCCGGCAGGTTGAATCCGATTTCCACGCCGAACAAATGCGGCGCGCCCAGCAGATCGTGCGCCCTCTGCAACAACTCGGGAGACTGCGCACTCATCATCGCGGTAATCTTGTCGAGGAACGCTTGCGTGCCGGGAACCAGGGATGGATCGGAGGCCAGAGCCATTTGACGCGCAATGATATCCTCCGCGGTCTTCAGCGCTGTCCAGTGATCGTAGGCCAGCCACAGCGGCATCTGGATATGGAAGATCCTCAGCAGTTCGATAAAATGGTTCGACCAGCCCGACGACACCGTGCTCGCGCCCATGGCATATTCGAGGGTCAAGTCCCAGCCGATGATCCAGGCCAGTAACTCGCCCAGTGTGGCGTACGCGTAGGTGTAAGCGCTGCCCGCCAGCGGAATCATAGCCGCGAACTCGGCGTAACACAGGCCGGCAAACGCGCATCCCAGCCCGGATAGAACGAACGATAACGTCAGTCCGGGACCCGCGTACTGCGCTCCCAGACCCACCATGACAAAGATGCCCGCGCCGATAATCGCGCCCACGCCCAGTGCCGTCAGTTGGAAAACGCCGAGGGTTCGCTTCAGGCTGTGCTCACCCGTCTCGCGTGCTTCCTCCATCAGCAGGTTCAGCGGCTTGGTAGCCAGCAGGTTCGCCATCCGGTTGGTTTCTCCTTGTTGTTAAGCTGATGTAACTGAGCCACGCGCGCGCCGCGACCACAAATAGTACACCGGAATCCCCACTAACACGATGCAAAGCCCCGGCCACGTGTATTGCGGCTTGAAGCGTAATAGTACGATATCAATGAACAAAGCCATCACAATATAAATGGCGGGCAGCAAGGGATAGCCAACCGCCCGGTATGGCCGCTCGGCATTGGGATGCGTGCGTCGCAGCACGAAAAGCCCGACAATCGTCAGGATGTAGAACACCAGCACCGCAAACACAATGTAATCGAGCAATTGCCCGTAGCTTCCCGAGACGCACAGCACGCAGGTCCAGACCATCTGCACCATCAGCGACACCGCTGGAGTTTTGTACGTGGGATGCAGCTTGGCCACGCTGCGGAAGAACAACCCGTCTTTGGCCATCGCGTAATAAACGCGCGCGCCCGACAGGATCAACCCGTTGTTGCATCCGAACGCCGACAGCATGATCGCCGCCGCCATCAGGAACCCGCCCAGGCTGCCGAACATCTGGCTCAGCACAGCGGTGGCCACCCGGTCTTCGGTCGCATACTTGATGCCTCGTTCGAAAATCGTGGCCCCGTTGCGCACGCCATCGAGCGGCAGCACATTCAGGTAAATCAGGTTGCATCCGATGTAGAGCGCGATCACTACGCCCGTCCCAAGGGCCAGCGAAAGCGGCAGGTTGCGGCTGGGGTTCTTCACCTCACCCGCCGTAAACGTCACGTTGTTCCAGGCGTCGGCCGAAAACAGCGAACCGACCTGCGCCACCGCCAGGACGGTCAAGGTGCCCACCAATGCGCCGCTGCCGATGTCGTGCAGCGCCCCGAGTCCGGAGTTTCGCCAGAAATGTCCTTGAAAGTTTGCGGCTAGAGCTTGCGCGTTCCGTCCCACGAATACGCCCAGCAGTACCAGCCCAAGGAGCGCGGAAACCTTCGCCGTGGTGAAAATATTCTGGATCAGCGCGCCGGTCCGAATCCCAAAAATGTTGATCACCGAGAGCAGAATCACGATCAGAATCGCCACCAGATTCTGCGTATTCAGGCCAACATCCATGTTGCCCAGCACCATCGGCCCGATATGGATCGGAGGGACTTTCCAGAAGTGCACAATCCAGCGCGAGGAAGAAACTGAGGGGAAAAAGACGCCGAGGAACTTGCCAAAAGCCACGCCCACCGCGGCAATCGTCCCGGTCTGAATCACCATGAACAGCGTCCAGCCGTACAGGAATCCCCACAGCGGCCCCAGCGCTTCCCGCAGATACACATATTGCCCGCCAGCCCGCGGCATCATCGCAGCCAGTTCCCCGTAGCAAAGCGCGCCGACGATGGTCATGAACCCGGTCACCAGCCACGCCCCAATCAAAAGTGCAGGCGAATTCACTTCTCTGGCAATCTCCGCCGAAACGATGAAGATGCCCGACCCGATCATCGATCCCATCACCAGCATGGTGGCGCTGGTGAGCCCGAGTCCTTTGACGAGTTCTTTGTCTTGATGGGTGTGGACGTCCCAGTCGGTGGCCGCTTTCGAGATTGGAGCTTTTATGTCGGTACTCACAGTCCCGCCGATTTTGTAGCGCCGGCATCCTTGCCGGCTGTCTGGCGTGCGTTCCGCACGCCTAAGGAGCTGCCAAGGACAGCGAAGCTACTTTATCCTAAGATGCGCAAGAATTCCTCTGCTGATTTTCTGGGATTGGTTACCAAATCAGATATCACGGCCACCGAGTCCGCCCCAGCCTCCATTACCGACCGGCAGTTCGCCCGCGTGATCCCCCCGATAGCCACCAGCGGCTTCCGTGTCAATTGCCTCGCCCGCCGCACGCCCTCCAGCCCAATAACCGGATCAGGATTGGTTCTGCTCCCGGTCGAGAACACCGGACCAATGGCAACATATGTGGCTGAGGTTCGGTCGGCCTCGCGCACCTGCTCGGAATTGTGGGTGGAAACTCCCAGCCAGAGTCCCGGACCAATCACCTTTCGGACTCCTTCGGGCGAAAGATCGTCCTGCCCCACGTGAACTCCGTCGAAACCCGCCACCAGCGCCAAGTCCGCCCGGTCATTCATAACCAGTTTGACGGAATTACCCAGCCGGTGTCTTAGCTCTCTTGCGTCCTCCAGCATCTGTCGCGCGTTCCCGCTCTTGTTGCGATACTGCAGCAGTGTAGCGCCTCCAGTCGCAAGTTCCTGGGCAGCCGCCCACAAAGCCTCACTATCCGGAAAACATGACCGGTCGAGGATCGCATAAAGCTTAGGCACGCGGCTCATGGCACACTTATTTCTCGGCGTTCTCTGCGTCCTCGGCGGTTCAAGCTTTCTCTAGCTACGTCCCCGCTCCCGGCTTCCCATTCTTCGCCAGGAATCTCTCAATGAACGTCGTATCGATATTCCCCGCGCGAAAATCCGGGTCCGCCAGAATTCTCCGGTGCAGCGGAATCGTAGTAAAGATTCCCTCCACAATGAACATCTCAAGCGCTCGCGCCATGCGCGCCACCGTTTCCCCTCGATCTTTCCCGCGCACAATCAATTTCGCAATCAGCGAATCGTAATACGGAGGAATCACACCCTCCGCATACGCCGCGGTGTCAATGCGCACTCCAGTTCCGCCCGGAGGATGAAAGGCGGTAATCCTCCCCGCCGAAGGCGTGAACTTCTCCGGATGTTCGGCGTTGATGCGGCATTCCATCGCGTGCCCCCGATGCACGATCGGGCCGTGCAGCACGGTCTCCAAACGCTCGCCGCCGGCCAGCAGAATCTGGCTCTTTACCAGGTCCACGTCGGTCACCATTTCGGTCACCGGATGCTCCACCTGGATACGCGTGTTCATCTCGATGAAGTAGAGCCTCCGCTCCTGGTCCATGAGGAACTCGATCGTGCCCGCGTTCACGTACCCGATGTCGGAAAGTGATTTGGCAAGAATTGTTCCGATCTTTTCCCGCAGTTCCGGCGTGACCTGGGTCGAGGGCGATTCTTCCAGCAACTTCTGATGCCGCCGCTGAATACTGCACTCGCGTTCGCCCAGGCTGACCACATTCCCGTACTGATCGGCAAGAATCTGGAATTCGATGTGCCGTGGCCGCTCGACATATTTCTCCATATAGAGATCGCCGTTGCCGAAGGCTCCCGCCGCCTCCGACTGCGCCGCTTTGAACAATGCCGGAACTTCCTGCTCATCACGCACAATGCGCATGCCGCGGCCACCACCCCCCGCCGAAGCCTTGATGATCACCGGGAACCCGATTTGCTTCGCCCACTCGATCGCCTCACCCTCGCTGGCTAGAATCCCTTCCGAACCCGGCAGAATCGGCACTCCCGCCTGCTTCATGGCAGCGCGGGCTTTTTCCTTTTCGCCCATCAGCCGCATTACCTCCGGCGGTGGGCCGATGAACTTGATGTTGCTGGTCTCCGTGACTTCCGCAAAGTTCGCGTTTTCCGACAGCAGCCCATATCCGGGATGGATTGCGTCCGCGTTGGCAATCTCTGCCGCGCTGATCACCGCAGGAATATTCAGGTAGCTCTGCGCGATGGGAGGTGGACCGATGCAGATGGCTTCATCGGCAAAACGCACGTGCAGTGAGTTCCGGTCCGCCTCGCTGTAAATCGCGACCGTGCGGATGCCCAGCTCTTTGCACGCGCAGATGACTCGCAGGGCAATCTCCCCGCGATTGGCAACCAGGATTTTATTGAACATGATTGAACGGTACAAACTGCTGTAACTGATCTGCCTGGAAGTCTCGCCCTACGTATGTCCGGCTCCGGCGCATGGCCCTGCGGACCCCGGCCGATTTAGACCCCTTATTGATCTCAGTCAAGGAAAATGGCCCGCAAATAGCCCGCCAGCACCACCATAGTGGTCAGGGGGAACACCAACGCCGTCAGGATAAATCCCCTATAAGTTACGGCGGCCCTGAAAAGTGGAAGCTCAGGGTAGTCAAAATGGCCCAAGATCAAGTCAGCACCGAAAAATAATCCCCCCAGCAACAAAGTAAGAAGAACCACTTTTAGGACGGCTCGTGGCTCCTTCGGCCATTTCTCACCGTGCCACGCGAAAAGGGCGCATGCAGCAAGGAAGACATAAGCCAAAGTCCAACCCCAGAACGGAACCCCAAGAGTCGAGGTTAGCAGGACAAGGAGCTCAGTTTCCGCCGCTAGAACGCCCAGCCCAATCGTGTCCGCAGCTATCGCCGTCTTGGTTCCAGTATCCACCGCCTACGTTTCACGTCAAACAACACTCCTCACCCCTTCGGCCGGATCAAGAACAGTTCCTGCCCATACTCGATCGGCTGCCCATTACTGACCAGCTTCTTTACGATTTCGCCCGCCGCATCGGCCTCGATCTCATTCATCAACTTCATGGCTTCGACAATGCACAGTACCTGCCCAACTTCCACCGTATCTCCGGCCTTGACGAACGGCGGCGACCCCGGTGACGGCGACTCATAGAATGTCCCGACAATCGGTGACCGCACCACGTGCAGGTTCTGATCGGCGGCGGGAACTGCCTCTTCAACCGTCTTCTGTGGAACTGGCACTGCTGGCGTCGAGGCTATCTCCAGGACCGGCGCCGGCGCCGGATGCACGGCAAAATGCGGCACTGCAGCCGTCACCACCGGCTCCGCGGCTCGCTTGATCCGCACCTTGACGTTGCCGCGCTCCAACTCAAACTCGGCGATGTCCTTTTCAATCAGGAATTCTATGAGTTCTTTCAGTTCTTTCAGATTCATCGTGTCTGGTGGGACTCGTTTCTGCCTTTCGGGCGCCAGCCTGAGCGGCGCTGGAGATGCCGGAAGTGTCTTCCACGCCCAGCCGAAAACGGTCAGCTTTCAAATCGTTATGAGTTCCTTGCGGGTGGGCGTCAGCACCTTGCGCCCCCGCTCCGTGACCACGAGCATGTCCTCGATCCGCACCCCGCCCTCGCCAGCAACATAAACGCCAGGTTCGATCGTGATCACCATTCCCGGCTGCAGAATCTCAGCCTGCCCGGCGGCCACACGGGGCGCTTCGTGGATCTCCAAGCCCACTCCATGCCCGGTCGAGTGGGTAAAGTAACGGGCTAACCCTTTCTTTTTTAACACATTGCGCGCGGCCCGGTCGACCTCGCTTACCCTCACCCCAGGCCTGACCGCCTCGACCGCCGCTTGCTGGGCCTCGCGAACCGCCTCGTACATCTCCACCTCGCGGCTCGACGGACGGCCCACATACAAGGTGCGAGTCATGTCAGAACAGTAGCCCGCGAGTATAACACCGAAGTCGCATACCACGAATCCTCGCTCCGGAATTGCCGCAGCCGACGCGCGGCCATGCGGCAATGCCGACCGTTTTCCCGCGGCAATGATCGTTTCAAACGACATCCCATCCGCCGCGCTCTTGCGCGCTGCATATTCCATCTCCGCCGCAACTTCCGTCTCCTTCACTCCCGGACGGATCGCTCGCAGCGCATGATCAAAAAGGCTCGCGCCAAGGTCAACTGCCGCCCGCAAACACCCGATCTCTTCTTCATCCTTAATGATCCTGAGTTTCTCAACCAGCGGAGGCGCTTCGCTGAGCCGCCGCTCCGATCCCAAAATCTTCGCCAGCCGCGATCGCTCCGCCACTCGGAGATCTTCGCATTCGATCCCCAGTCTCTCCAGCCCGGACTTCTTGCCAGTGGCTGCCAGCCATTCCCCCGCAGCCGTCAGGGCAGCCTTCCTGGTAATCTTGATTTTCGCGCCTTTGACTTCTTCCCGCGCCTGCTCCGCGTAGCGCCCGTCAGTAAAGAACCAGTTCCCGTTTTCGCTGACCACCAGGGCCGCCGCGCTCCCCGTGAACCCGCACAAATACCGCACATTCGGACCGGAAGTGACCAACAATGCGTCGAGGCGCGCACCCGTCAACCCGGATTGCAGCGTCCTCAATCGTCCTTTGTGATCCATTTGCTATCGAGTGTAGCAAACGGCAGCGGCTGCCCCAGCCTTCCGCGCACTTTGCGGAGATTCTCTCTTGCGAGTCAAGCAGTTTTTTCTCTCTGGAGAGGTGCAGGAGAACCTCTCTCTTTTAGGCTGCCAGAGCGAGCTCAAGCGCAGGGAACAAGCGGGAGCCGTCATACTCGCTCTGGCTACGGAACATGCCGAAGATGGCGTGCAGCATCTTGCGAGCCACGGCGAGAAGAGCTTGCAGTTTGGCTTTGTGGCGGGCGAGCAAGGCGTGGTAAAAGGCGCGCAAGTGGGGATCGTGGCGCACCGCGACTAAGGCAGGCATGTAGAGGGCACGGCGCAGGTAGCGGTTGCCGGCGCGGCTGATGCGTGAGGGTTGGTGCACGGAACTGCCGGAGTCGTGCTGGGCGGGATCCAGTCCGCTGTGGGCCACCCACTGGCGCACGCTGAGGCTGGGGGCCAGCAACGCCAGTTCTCCCAGCAGGCTGAGAGCACTGGTTTCGCCGATGCCAGGCATGCTCAACAGCAGCGCGAAACGCGGACGCAGTTCGGCGTCCTGCTCGATGAAGGTCTGCGCCGCATCGCGCATCTTTTCGATGCGGTGCTCCAGATCGCGTAACGAGCGTTTCAGGTCCTGCCGCACCCAACCCGAGCCGGCAGCGGAAGCCGAGAGGGCGTGTAGACGATTGCTCTCTTGGGTGTGCTGCCGGGTGAGAGCCGCGATGTGACGCGTGAGGGTGCGCAGTTGCAGAGCGGCAGCGCCGGGTGGACACCAGCGCTGGAACGGCATGCGACGGGCATATTCGGCCAGTACCTGGGCGTCGGCAGGATCGGTCTTGCTGCGGCACAGGGTGGCCGCGAAGCGGTTCACCACCTTGGGATTCAGCACCGCCGTTTCGATGCCGGATGCGGCGTGCAAGGCCAGAGCCAGGTCGAGACTATAGCGACCGGTGGCTTCCAGACAAACCCGCACTCGCACTCCGGTTTTTTGTAACCACCGGATCAGCGCTTGGTGCCCGCTAGCGCGGTTGGGAAAACTGTGTTGCAGCCACTTCTGGCCTTCGCCCTGCAGGGCGACGACGAGTTGGGCCGCGCTGACATCGATTCCACAGCTAAGAAAAACTTCCGCCGACGACTTGTGCATGAGAGCCTCCTAGAGTTAATCTGCGGTTCGGCTTCCGCCCCGGACAAGCTCTTGGCGCCGACCTTGAACATGCAGGCTCACAAGGCCTTCGATTCTCCACGGCGTCAAAAAGAGAGGGGCGGGGGCCACTCTCCGCGCAGGCTCAACCTTGGCCTAAGGCTGGGGCGACCTCTCCGCCGAAACGCGACCCAATACTAGTCGCGTCTGGAAATGAAAGATACAAGGCTGGGGTTGTTCATCTGCCACATGCGAACCGTTTGACTCGCTCCCATCCCGTGTGGCGCGGACATTCCTGAAGGAACGAGGGCCGCAGGCGCTATCTTTCCTCCTCGTGGCCGGTCGCGTAAGTCAGCAATTCTTCGAGACCGGAAGGCCCTGACAAAGGAAAACAAGAGGCAGGCGACAGATCCGCTTTTGTATTCTGCCGGACGGACCTCAGCCTTGAACCGACACTTCCCAGTAACACTGGAGCGGCTGCGAGGTGGGGCCGGACTCCAGGGGAACCTCACCTTTCTTCAACAACAAGGCGTTCGAGACTGGCAGTTTCAACGAGCGGTCTGTAATTTGGTGCTTAGTAGGCAGGTATGCAATGGGCATTTCTATTACCCGTCGATTCCATCCGCTGATATTCAGAAGGCTATTCTCGTCGCAAAGTGTGGGCCGAAAAAGCGGATTCGGCTTCGAATTGCCCTCAGTTGTACCGAACGTACCGAAAAAAGAGGATCAATCGGAAGCCGCTAAAGCTGCGTAACCGACTGAATGAGCGAGAGAAAGATTGGTCGGGGAGAGAGGATTTGAACCTCCGACCCCCTGGTCCCGAATTCAAAGACCGCGATAAGAAAGAATGAGCAAGAGTGAGTGCAAGTTGCAGAGGCGCAATGCTCTCCGTCGATTCCAGCCTCAATCGAGTTGGCCCGCGTAGCAGGCGTTTGCAGGCACTTGCAAGGGCATGGATGCGGGGGTTACGTCACAAGTCACGTCACAAATTCTGCGAGAGTTTGGAAATCGGCCACGGACGCGGGAATCCGTGGCCATCGGGCTATGCCACGCCGACTTGCCCCGGTTCCTGACATCCGCCAAGGATTGCCTTGACGGTTGCCGCAATCGTCTCAACAGCCTCAATCAGCATGGCAGGCGTCACGCTGTAGGTCGCTAGGTAGAAGTCTGACGGCGATTGAATCCCAAAGTACGAGCACACCACGTAGGCTGTAGCCTCAGCCTCTAACTCCCTCTGCCGTTTGTCGATCTCTTTCCCTTCGCGGGTGATGACCTTCTGTCCTTCAGCTGTCCAGTGCAATAGCGAATGCGCGATCTCGTGCGCCAGGGTTGCGGCTTGCGTGGTCCCGTCCGTATCGGTGGTTCTGATTTCGATCTCTGTCCCCTTGGAGGTTCCTGCCGCGCCATTGAGTTTGCACTTCTCGACGAACCGAACCGTGATGCCGCGCGATTCCGCGAACCGCAATAGGCGAGTTAGCATGTCTTGCCCTCGTTCCCCGACAGACTTGGTCGGTAGGTCTGGCAATGGCGTCCCGTCAGTCTGAGAGATGTCGAAAACGTAAACCGCCTTGAACCAGATTCGCTGTGTCTCAGCCTCGCTACCGTCTGCCGTCTGGCGTTTGTCCTTGAAGAACATCGGCGCAAGGATGGCGATTCCCTTCTCGCCTTTGCGCACATAGCGCCCACATCTGAGCCAAGTGTTGAAACCTCCGACGAAGCTTGCGTCTGGTTTCTGACGCCAGATCAGCATCTGGTTGTGCCACGAGTAATCCCAGAATGCGGCAGAGGCTCTCAGGTAATCGCGGAATAGTTGAGACTGCCGCGCTGCGTCGGTCTCGTTGGCAAGTTGTTCGATCGTGCGTCGAATACCAGCGTTTAATTCAACTGCTTTGTTTTCCATGGTTGCCCTCCTGCGAAAGCGAGAGAGCAATCGGCGAACCTGCGAGCGAATGTGCCGGATTTTCAACGATTGGGACGTGATTCGAGAATTTTTTCCCGCCAGTTTAAGCTAGTCGCTCGGGGTCTGGCCACGCTTGACGATGGGACCCAAGCGGACGAAAATTTTAGAATTTTGGAAATTGGATTGTAAAATTCCCCGAAAAGGTTTTTCAACACCCACGCCTGATTTCAACAATTACTAATCATTCCGGGTCAGGCGGGTCCGGGTCTGGCCTGTCAAGTTCGAGGTTTTCTTCGTCAATCACCCACACCAGAGCAGCTTTGCCCGTTAGTTTGTAATGCAACCCGACGATGTATCCGAAGCCAGCTTCATCTCCCACATTCTTCGGGCGAATGATCCTCACATCGTCGCCTTGGCGAAAATCAGGAAAGCCATTCTCGTATGAGCAAGAATACTCTGCTCCAGTCGCAGGCACTTTGACGAACCAGACCAGATTGACCCGGTTCTCCTCCCGCAGAAACACTTCATCCCGCATCGAGGAAATGTACCCGATTTCGGCAACATCGTCGTCATCCTGTCTGGGCTGAATGACCTCGGCAGCGCGCTTGGCGGAATCCTGCCTGATTTTCATATAGCGATACAGCATGTGGCCGCCATATCCTGTGCCCACGATTAACGCCAAGATGATGATGCCCTTGTATTGCTTCCACATGCCCGGCAGTATACGCCAGCAAAGGAGGCGTCGCTTGCGATGTTCGGAGTTCAGCTCTTTGTCTCGGCAAAAGTAGAGGAACGGACTGGCAGCACGTCGAATGTAGTAGAGCAAGTGGTGGAGAAAGCCGGGGCGTGGAGGCTTTAGCCAACTCATACCCCTTCCGCGAACCTCCAGTAATCGAAAGGGAGCTATTTCTTGCGCTGCCCCAAAATGTCCCGCGCTGCAATCCTCGCCAGAGCAAGGACGATCCCAGAGTTCGTTATAACGGCATCCGGCCAATGTTTGTCGGCAGCCTTTCTGAGCAAGGAAAAGTCCTCTTCTGACATTTTCACGTTCACCTGAATCGTTCGCTTCATGTCCTCTTGAATCGAGGATTTCAGCTTGATATACAACGTTACTCATAGTACTGTTCGTCCCACCGAGGTTCAAGCCTTGAGAAACAGCTATTGATAGGACGGTTGAAATGAACGTGAGGCACGTAATTGGTCCCGGACCTTGTGAAGCCGAGACGTGCAAACGCGAATTGCAAGGTGCGGACAGAAACATTAGCGAGGGCGATCTGGTCAGGATTCGGGGAAAGAATTACCACAAGGGCTGTGAGCCAACTTTAGAAGAACTTGCGGCTAACAATCGGGCGTGAGGTTCAAAAAGAGATGAGCACTGTTCCCTGTGGAGATGATCTGGTCGGTGAGCTGTCGCTCCTTGCCGCAACTCGACAAAACGGAGCCGATTTATGAAATTCGCGCTGGCCGCCTTGCTATTTATGTACGTCGGTAGAAGATTCGGGTGGGCTTTGTCAAAGAACTTTCTTTATCACGCACCGATGCTGATTTCCTTTTTGGTTGCCGTGGGGTGGGGCGTCGGGTTGGAATAGGCATGAGCGGCTTGATTGGTTGGCTACACCCGAATGTGCTGCTGAAGTGGATACTTGGTTTTGCCCTGGCTGCTTATGTTTCGATTCCAAACTACGGCCTTGTCGCAGAGGCGACGATTCCAGAGGACGAACTGGCGCGTCACAACATGCTCTACGTAATGCCCTTCGTCTCTGCGAGGAGTGTATGGAGTTGGGAGAATGGCTCGGCAGTTCCGGGCCAGAAAATCTTAACGGGGGTCTCCGGTGAATCGCCGTCATGACTGGGGCGACCTGCTCAGGAATTGCGACTTCGAAATGACTGCCTGCGAAGTCAGAGACATGTTGAAGATGTGGGAAAAGGAAGCAGCTTCAACAGGGGAGGCTCCCTATTACAAGCCGGAGTTCCTCGCGGTTTTGTATCCCTTTTTGGAAACTCCCTCATTGGACACGGCAATATCCCTGCTCGAAGTGGCTCCTGCGACGTATTCCGTGTTTGAGAAATGCAGTCCAGGCGGGGATTTTTATGAAATGAACCATCTCCTCGAACATGACGCCCCTGTACAACCAGACTTTGAGCCAGAGGAGGAGTCCGAGAGCGAATCTAAGCGCGAGCCAACCTACGAACAACTGAGGGCACGATTACGCGAGTTGGAACTGGCCTCCCCAACACCAACGGTTCGGTCGTATCGGTTCGGCATGGCCCTTGGTGTCCTTAATTTGCTGGCCGGAACATACTACGGATGGCTGGCAGTTAGTTCAGGTAGCATGGCGGGAGCCGTAGTATTGGGACTTTCCGCGCTGCTGGGTCTCGGCACTGGCATTGGGCTAGTGCGCAAGAGACGCTATGGACTCGTCTTGCTGTATCTCGGTTTCTTGATGGCAGCTGTGGACGTGATCACAGATTGGTTCAAGCCACATGCTTGGGGTTCGCTGTATTACGTCTTGCTTAACCTCGCATTTTTTTCTGCACTACTTGCTATCGTCGCCTACTTCTACAAACGCCGAGGAGAGTTCAGATGAACGCAGTGGTGGCACGAGTTTCTTCCTCGCAAATAACGGGGTTCGCGGCCCATCACAGCTCTGTGCTCCGTCGCCAGCGGGCCGAAGCTGGGCTGCAAGTCTTTGCACCTTGACAAGCCGAGGGTCGAGGGCAAGAATGGTCGCAGACTGAGTGCCGCTCCCTCTCCCACCGTCAAAACGGCATTCGGTCTTCGAGGTTCCGGCGTCCCGAGAACGATCCCACACCGTCGGGAGGAGACAATTGGCACGCATAACAAGGATGGATTCAACGAAGACTGGGAAGCGGCTGGGTCTTGTGTGTTTAGCAATCTTCGCGCTGGCAAGATTCTGCTTTGCCCAAGCTGCGAGTCCGCCCTCGCACTCTGGCAGTCGGCCCGCGACCCATGTCCTGACCAACTGGAATCAGTTCCACCGACGCAACATGGCGCGCTTCAACCCTTACGAGAAGTTTCTAACCGTCAACAATGCTGGGAACCTCGGCTTGAAGTGGAGCTACGGCACCGGCGGCTATGCGTTTTCCTCGCCTGCAGTCCTAAATGGGGTGGTGTATGTCGGCGCGGGCTATCCCGACAACAGTGTTTACGCGTTGAACGCCCACACCGGGGCCAAGTTGTGGAGCTACGCAACCGGCGCTGCGGTGTATTCTTCGCCCGCAGTGGCGAACGGGGTGGTTTATGTCGGCTCGGACGATCACAACGTGTACGCGCTGAACGCCACCGCCGGTGACCTGCTGTGGAGCTACCCCACCGGAGGCGGCGTGGACTCCTCACCGGCCGTGGCGAACGGGGTGGTTTATGTCGGCTCGAACGACTTCAGCGTGTACGCGCTAAACGCCAGCACCGGCGCTAAGCTGTGGACTTACAAAACCGGCAGCGGCGTGGAGTCCTCGCCCGCCGTAGCGAATGGGGTAGTTTACGTCGGCTCCTGGGATAACAGCATGTACGCGCTGGACGCCCGCACCGGCGCCAAGTTGTGGAGCTACGCCGCTGAAAGCTATGTGTTTCCCTCACCCGCCGTGGCGAACGGCGTGGTTTATGTCGGCGGGGGCAACGACGTCTACGCGCTAAACGCGCGCACTGGGGCCATGCTTTGGAGTTATGCCACGGGCGATCTAGTGAATTCCTCGCCCGCCGTAGCGAACGGGGTGGTTTATGTCAGCTCGGAGAATGGCAGCGTATACGCGCTCGATGCTAGGGCCGGAGCCGCTCTGTGGAGCTACGCCACCGGTGTCCAGTTGGACTCCTCGCCTGTTGTCGTGAACGGGGTCGTTTATGTCGACCCTAACGGCCTCTACGCCTTCAGTCTGAAGCATGGTCGAAAATAGGCGAAGACAGCTTTCTGAATGCGCCGATGTTACCTCCCTAAGCGCCCAGCCGATCCTTGGGCGAGCCGACCGAGGCTGCTGGGTTCCACCGTGATGACATCCGGCCCTTTAGTCTTGCCGGTGACGATTGGCTTGTTCGGGACGCTTTCGTAGGCGTAGCCACTCAGGGTGGCTTTAAACTTGTAATCGCCGGGCTCCTGAACAGTCAGATGTGCCCATCCGTAGTGGATTTGCTTGCCAATTTTGAATTTCAATCCGAGGTAGCCCTTGCGGTTGAACGCCCAAGGCCCCCCCTCATAACCACACTCCTCGCTACAGACGTAGCCGGCCATGACCGCAGCTTTTTTGTTTCCGACGAAGGTTCCCTTAGAGCTGACCACGGAGCCTTTTTTCAGCCTGTCGGCATTGCTTTTATAAAAAGTGGTGAAGCCTCGAACTGCGTTATTGCCAAGTCCTTCCACAGAAAGGTAAGTAAAACCGAAAACCGAACCGTGCTCGAAGATGACGAAGTCGGTACCTTTATGGTTGAGGCTGAGATGATAGGTTCCATGGGGCCCGATCACGTGGTGAGTTTTGGTGTAAATGATCTCGGCTTCCACGGGATGAACCAATGCCAACATTCCGACTCCCGCCGCACTCGCCGCCAGCGCGTAGGCGTTCAGGTGCCGTTGCACTGATTCTGACAGATTGGATGGCTTCGTCGAAGTTCGCTTCATAATTCCCCCGACTCCTACTTCCGCCTGTTGCGCCTTGACGATCCCGCTGCCAAGGCTCCGAGGCTGCCGGGTTCCAGGGTGATGACATCCGGCCCTTTGGTCTTTCCCGTGATGATCGGCTTGTTGGGAATCGTCTCGTAGGCGTAGCCGGTGAGAGTGGCCTCATCCCCGGAGCCTTGGACAAACAGCCGAGCCCAGCCATAGTGGATCTTTTCTTTGATCATGAACCGCAATCCCAGGTAGCCGTTGGTGGCGTATCGCCACGGGCCACGAGAGCCGCTGGAGTTCCAGTTCCCAAACCATGTGCCCATCAGGTAGTGTCCGTACGCAAACTTCTTCTTGTTCGGTCCAACGCGGACGCCAGAGCCCAGAGCAGACGCAGATTCGCCTGTCCCCCAGATTCTGTTTCTCGTGCCGACGGGACCCACGAACAATTGAAAACGTCCCCCCGAGGTGGTGGAAGACCGCCAAGTTCTGAAACTGAAATCCCCTTTGCGCCCGTGATCGAGATTCAGAATGGAATGATTATGAATCTTGACGTTAGCCTTTGTGTAAATGATCTTCGCCTCAGACGGTTGCGCCGAGGCCAGCATTCCTACTTCGGCAGCACAGGCTGCCAGAGCGTACATGTTGAGGCCGTGCTCCAGGGACGGAGCCAGACTCTTATTTTCGCGTTTCATCGGTTGCCTCCTGTTTTGCGCCATGCCGGAATTGCGGAGGTCCCTGCCGCCAGATGCCCGAGGCTGGCGGGCTGGACTGTGATGACATCTGGCCCCTTCGTCTTGCCTGCGATGATGGTCTTATTCGGGATGGTTTCGTAGGCGTAGCCGGTCAGTTTGGCTCGAATGGGGTAATTATCCCGCATCTGATGACCCGGCAACTTAACGGTCAAACGGGCCCATCCATAGTGCGTTTTTCCCCGAATTTCAAACTTCAAACCAAGGTAGCGGTTGGTGACGTTGACCCAAGGACCGCTAGTCCAACATGTAGTGCTTGTACACCCAAGGGAGACCATGGTCACCCCCCTAAGCTCGGTACCAGCGATGAAGGTCTGGCGGGCACCGATCCGTGCGCCCCGTTTCAGCGCTGCGGCGCCGCTACCGTCCCCTTTAACCCCGTTTCTCAAGCGCTCCTTTACACTAAGGCGGTTTCTAGAAGGACCGCTCGCCGTCTGGTAAAGAACGAAGTCGGTGATTCCGTCGTGGTTGAGGTCGAGGTCATAATGACCGCGTTCCAGGATAAAGTGGTGGGTACGCGTGTAAATAATCTTTGCCTCGGCGGGCCGAGCCAGCGCCAGCATTCCCACTCCCGCCGCGCTCGCCGCCAGCGCGTAGCCGTTCAGGTGCCGTTGCATTGATTCCGAAAGTTTGGATGGCTTCCTTGAAGTTCGCTTCATAATTCCCCCGACTCCTACTAGCGAGTGCTGCGCCCAGCCGCTCCCGCTGCTAAGGCTCCGAGGCTGCCGGGTTCCAATGTGATGACATCCGGCCCTTTGGTCTTTCCGGTGATGATCGGCTTATTCGGAATTGTTTCGTAAGCGTAGCCGGTCAGCGTAGCAGTTATGTCCAGACCTTGCAGATGGACGTTCAAGCGCACCCATCCGTAGTGGGTTTCCCCATCAATCTCGAAGCGCAGTCCGAGGTAGCGGCTGTTTACGTCTACCCATTGACCATATCTGCCCGTGCCCACGTCCCATCGAACAACGCTGGCCAATACTTCCCCCTCGCGTCCATCGCGGATGAAGCGCTGCCCTGGACCAATCCTTTCGCCGCGCTTCAGGGCTGACGCGAAGTGTGACGACCACCAACCGCCGCCGATGTATCCCTCGACAGCATTACCTGGAGATTCCTTGACAAGAAGGGCGTTATAGTTCCCAGTAGATGTGGCGGAGTACCCCAGTTCCCGGATAAGAAAATCGGTGGTTCCTTTGTGGTCGAAGTCGAGACTGTAAACGGCGCCGGTTCCGATTACCTGGTGGGTCTTCGTATACACGACCTTGGCCTCAGCAGATTGCGCTAACGCCAACATCCCCACTCCCGCCGCACTCGCCGCCAGTGCGTATGCGTTCAGGTGCCGTTGCACGGATTCTGACAGTTTGGATGGCTTCCTCGAAGTGCGCTTCATAAATTCCTCCACAAATAGATGCCGAACGGCACTCATTGGCACCGCTTGTGTGTCAGGGTGTTATCTCAAACACCACGCCGCAGCCGAGATTGTTCATGGCACGTACTTCCACACCGTACCGTAGCCGTAGGTACCGCCCTGCTGAGCAGTGCCGATCAGCACACCTTTGCTTGTCCGCAGCACTTCGCCTAGCGGATAAAACTGTGAGTCAAAACTGTGCAGCAAAATGAGCGTGCCTTTCGCGCTCAACTCGTACAAAGCTCCGAGATTGTGAGCACCGCCCTGACGGGTCACTCCGTACAGATTGCCATTTGAGTCCCGAGCCACACCCGCATATGGAAAGCAACCGTCCGAAGGTCGGCCAGCAAAATGGTGCAGGATGGTTTCCTCGCCGCTGTTGCTCACCATCCATATAATCCCGCAGCTGCTGGTAGTTGTGCCATAGAGGTTTCCTGTTTTATCCCGCAACACCGACCCCCACGGTTCGGATCCGTCGAGGCCTACGCCGAAGCTGTGCAGCAGGGTAAAGGTACCCCTTTTACTCAGCTTGTACAGAGTTCCTAAACTGGCAGCGCCACCCCGAGAGGTTAAACCATAGAGGTTGCCAGACTCGTCCATCGTAAGATGTCCGCCTAAGGGATGTCCGCCGTCTGATGGGACCCCGGCGAAGCTGTGCAGCACGCTAAAGTTCCCCGCAGTGTCAACCTTGAATACCGTCCCTTTGTCCGAGGAACCACAGTAGGAGGTAGTGCCGTACAAGTTTCCTGCCTTATCCATGAGCAAGCCTTGGTATGGGTGGCAGCCGTCCTTCCCACCCGTAAACGTGTGCAACACTGTCTCGTTCCCGGCGGTGTCGAGCTTGAAGACGACGCCCCACTCAGAGCCTCCGTAGAAGGTGGTCCCATAGATGTTGCCAGCTTTGTCCCGAATCACGGGAGTGTACGGGCTTGACCCTCCCGAATCACTGGTGAAGCCGTAGAGCACGATTTCCTTTCCGGCAGCAGTCAGTTCGTAGACCGTGCCCAAGCCGTTGCCATTGCCGGTAGTTCCATACAGGTTGCCGGATGGATCCTGAATTACGCCCGCATAGGGAGCCTCCCCGTTCGAGCCGCCTGTAAAGTTGTAAAGTGTGGTGAAAGTTTGGGCTTGGGTCGGCAGCGCGGCAACACCAGCGACGATGAAGCAGAACACGAACAGCATCACAGGTCTTGTTGAAGTCATCCTCGAAATCCAGCCCCAGCGTTCATTCGTCGTCATCAGCTTGCCTTTCCTGTTAAGCCTCACCATCCTACCTCTCCGGCGCAAACTGTCAAAGAGACTTTTGGCTCCCGTCGGATCGTGCCCGCTCGCCTGCGAACGCTCGGAGCGAACCCCGTTTTTTGCGAGGAGGAAGAAGTTGCCGAACGTCTCTTTGCCAGCGCAAGCCCCCCCGGACATCGTCCTGCTGGAATCATGGCGGCGAGACCTCGAAGACGGTGCCGCAGCCACCATAGCATTTCGTTCCGGCACCGCCTAATTGTGTTGTGCCATACATCCTGCCAAGCTAGGGGCCTGAAAACAACGATGTCGCGCCTGCTGAAGAGCCTGTAGCTCTTCGCGGCGGATTAAGTTCCCGTCCCGGTCAACCCAACTTGTTGCGGGCTTCCGCCTCCATCGTCGTAAACCGAGACATCCGCTGTCCGCTTGCCCTTTTGCAGCGGCTTGAATGTGACCTTGATGAAACAGCTTCCCCCGGATGCTACGTAGTGACCGCAGTTGTTGGTTTGAGCAAAGTTGCCAGCATCCGCTCCCGTAACGGCAATCTTGCTGATGTTTACCGGCCCGCTGCCTTCGTTCGTCAGGGTGATCTTCCTGGGTAGGCTCCTGCTGCCCAGAGGCTGAGTCCCGAAGCGTACATTCGCCGGAAGAAGTTGCACAAAGGTCCCAGTGCCGGTCAGCGGAACTTGCTGCGGGCTGCCGGGTGCGTTATCCGCGACGTTCACCGATCCGTTCTGAACACCTTTCGTTGTGGGATGGAACTTGACGTTGATTGTGCAGAACGCATTCGGCTTAAGGCTGCTCGGGCAATTGTTAGTCTGGGTGAAGGAACCTGTCACGGTGATGCTGCTGATAGTCAGAATGCCTTCACCTGTGTTTGTCATCGTGACCTTTTGTGGAGGGCTGCTCGTGTGAACCAACTGCGTATCGAACTTGAGGCTTGTCGGAGCAAACTTGACCGCAGGCAATACCCCGATGCCCTTGAGCGGAACTACCTGCGGGCTACCCGGAGCATTGTCAGTGATACTGACCGCTGCTTGCCGCGAGCCGGTTGTCGTTGGCGTGAAGGTCACCTTGATAGTGCAGCTCTTCTCTGGCGGCAGCGATGACGGGCAGTTGTTGTTTTGGCTGAAGTCTCCACTGTCGGCTCCCGTGATCTGAATCTCCGAGATTTTCAGATCGACATCGCCCGTGTTCTTGAGTGACACGTCTTCAGGACTACTTGCGATGCCCACCGTCTGCTTGCCGAAGTTCAGATGAGTGGGAGAAAGCGAAACCACTGCTCCATCGACGACTTGGTGTAATACCGGCGAAGTGCTCGGCGCGAAGTTCGTATCGCCCTCGTACTTCGCGGTCATCTTGTGTGTACCGACCGTCAGCTTGGAGGTCGTCAAAGTTGCTACTCCGCTGCTGTTCAGATTCGAGCTGCCTATCTTGGTTGGCCCGTCGTAGAAACTGACCTTGCCCGTTGGTATGCCCTTGTAGAAGCCCTTCTGCGCTGTCACCGTAGCGGTGAATGTGACCGGTTGCCCGAAGTTGGATGGGTTGGGGGACGACGTAAGTAAGGTTGACGTTCCCGTAATGCTCGTATTAATGAGAACGCCGACCGTGCCACCACTGCTTGGACAACCGTTGAAGGTGGCGCACACATTCACCACAAGTAGGTCGGGTTTGCCATCTCCGTTTACATCCGCCACCGCCGCCGATGCGGCTCCGTAGCCACCCGAACTGTATGACACCGCCGTCTGAAACGTTCCATCGCCATTCCCCAATAACACTCCGAGCCCGCCGCCATCATCACAGTTGGTTCCCGCACAATAGTTAGCTACCACCACGTCGGGCTTGCCGTCGCCATTCACGTCCTGTACAGCCACCGAAAACCCCTCGTCCCCGCCAGAACCATACGGCACCGCCGTCTGAAAAGTTCCATTGCCGTTGCCCAGCAGCACTCCGACTACTCCAGCATCGTTGTTACCACAGCCGCCCCGCCCAACGGCACATTCATTTGCCACCACTAGGTCAGGCTTGCCATCGCCGTTTACGTCTGCGACCACGACCGAGAAGGTACCGTATCCGCCTGAATCGTAGGGCACCGCTGTCTGGAAGGTTCCATCGCCGTTGCCCAACAATACTCCGACTGAGCCGTTAGTACTGCTCAGACAATCGCTGATCGCGCAAAAATTCGCCACTAGCAGGTCAAGCTTGCCGTCGCCATTCACATCGGCCACCGCCACAGAATAGGCCTGATAGCCGCCTGAGCCGTAAGTCACTACCGGCTGGAAGGTGCCGTCACCATTACCCAGCAGCACACCCACGGTTCCACTGTTGTCGTTGTTACTGACATACAGACTCGCCACTATAACATCGAGTTTTCCATCGCCATTGACATCGGCCACCGCTACGGAATAAGCGTCATATCCACCTGAAGGGTAAGTCACCGCCGTCTGGAAAGTTCCGTCGCCGTTGTTCAATAGCACGCCGACCGTATTGCTATTGGAATTAGCTACCACGAGGTCGGGCTTGCCGTCGCCGTTTAAGTCTCCGACCGCGACTGATTGTGCCGTATATCCACCCGAGTCGTAGGTGACCGCTGTCTGAAAGGTTCCATTGCCATTGCCCAACAGCACGCCCACAACGCCGTCAGCACCGGCCCCACAGTTTGCGCCAGCACACTCGTCCGTCACAATCAGGTCGGCTTTGCCATCTCCGTTTACGTCCGACACCGCGACTGAGTAAGGAAGCTCCCCGCCCGAACCGTAGTCAACAGCGTTTTCAAAGTCTAGCCCCGACGAAGGTGGAGAAGCCCACCGACTCCCAACTGCATTGAGTGCTTCGGCCTTGCTTTGAGCGAACGCCGCACGTTGCGGCATATAGGGAGGATTTTGGGGCAGCCCCGGACGCGGTGCTTGCCTGACCTTCCCATTTGGCAGATTGACGAGCTGGGCGCGATTCGACTGGGCCAGTACCAACGTACTGACGAAAATTGCGAATAAGCAGATGAAGCGGACGGATTTCATTGGCCCTCCAGAAAAGTAAACTGGGTGGTTCGATAACCAAATCTGCTCGGCCATGCTGTGGCAGGGGAGATGTTCACTTGCCGAGCGCCAACAATTGTACCCCAGAGGCGGCCAAATCGTTAGCTACAGCTCCTCGACAATGATGGTCACGTCGTACGTCGCGCCGGACATTTGCACTATTTCAGGCCGTGAGCCCCGCCGACGCCCGCATCTGGAACAACCGGCGAGTTCGCTGAGCAGGTTGTGTACGAGAACGGCTGGCTTTGCTGAAAGCCGTCGACGTAGAACCAGTTTGCGCTGGGGTATCGTCCCTTGAGCTTGTAAATAGGAACGCAACTTGTTGGGAGAGTGTTGTTGGCAACGGTTATCTCCAAGACTGTAAATTTGTCCTTAGGGACCCACGATCCCACCATGGTCCAGTCTCCAGAGACTCCACACCCCTGCTGGCCGGGGTAAACCACGCCGGTGACGATATGGTGTACGTTGTCTTGCACCAGATTCTGGTATTGATTGCCGTACTGGTCTTGCAGGCATTGGGGCAGGACAAAGTCTCTGGTCGAACCGCCAGCCGATATGGCCAGCCCGACGACGAAGAGCAAAAGCAGCTTTTTGTGCATGAGACTTCCCTCCGAGCAGCCACATCTTACCTTGAGAAGGCGAGGCGTGGATATGGCCCGCCACAAGGGCCTCCAAGCCTTGGCAACCCCGAATCTGGCAATCCCGATTCCCGAAGTCCTTCCGCTAGTTCACGTCCACCCTTGACAGCTTAGAGCGTGGGGCGGTGGGGACGAAGGGGCTTTCGACAAGTTGGTGCCAATCGTCTACAAGGAACTTCGGCGCTCGGCACAACGTTGTATGAACAGGGAGCGGCCTGGTCACAGCTTGCAAGCAACCGCACTGGTGAACGAGGTCTACCTTCGGCTGGTTCATATCCAGGGGATCTCCTGGCAGGATCGGGCACACTTACATGCCATTTCGGCGCGGATGATGCGCCGCATCCTCACCGACTTGGCACGTTCCCGGCACTACCTGAAGCGGGGAGGCGAGGTGCGCCATGTAACTTTCGAGGAGGGTCTTCTAGTGTCTCCGGAACCAACTGCGGGCATCGTAGCGCTCAACGACGCCCTTGGGCAGCTTGCCGCGCTGGATCCAAGAAAAAGCCAAGTAGTGGAACTACGGTTTTTTGGCGGGCTCAGCGTCGACGAGACGGCCGAGGTCCTCAAGGTGTCGCCGGAAACCGTAATGCGCGACTGGAAGTTTTCGAAGGTATGGCTCCTGCGGGCACTGAGCGGGGAGCAAAGCGATGGACGCTGAGCGGTTGTCGCGAATCGAGCAGTTGTATCATGAAGTCCTTGCGCGAGAAGAGTCCGAACGAAATGCCTTCCTCGCAGAAGCATGTGAGGGAGATGAAAACCTCCGCCGCGAAGTTGTGTCACTCCTCGCCTATGGGAGCAGGGCGGACCAATTCATTGAGTCCCCGGCGCTCGAGGTGCTGGCAAACGAAGTGGCTCGAGACGCTATCAGATCACCGCAGGCAAGCAACCAAGATGATCCTCTGGTAGGAACGACAATCTCCCACTACCAGATCCGCTCTCGCCTTGGTGCGGGGGGCATGGGTGTTGTCTACCAGGCCATAGACAACCGCCTCGGACGCGTCGTTGCCATAAAGTTCTTGCTCGAGGACTTTGCCCGCGATTCGCAGTCGCTTGCACGATTTCAACGGGAGGCCCGTGCTGCCAGTTCGCTAAACCACCCCAACATCTGCGTGATCTATGAAGTGGATGAGCAAGATGGCCACCCTTTCATCGTAATGGAATATCTGCAAGGACAACTGCTGAGGAATCTGATCCGCGGTCAACCCTTGGAAACCAAGAGGGTCGTGCAACTAGCGGTGGAAATCGCCGACGCGCTGGGGGCAGCCCATGCCCAAGGTATCATCCATCGCGACATCAAGCCTTCGAACATCTTCGTTGTCGAGCGAGGGAACGCCAAGATCCTCGATTTCGGACTGGCCAAGCTAACCCACAAAGCAGGAGTGGTTGCCCATCCAGTCGAAGGCGACCGCGAGCAGTCAGAAAGTGCATCGGCGCTTTCCCAGTACCCGGACCTGACAACCCCGGGTATGGCCGTGGGAACGGTAGCTTACATGTCGCCGGAGCAGGCACGGGGCGAGAAACTCGACATCCGGACGGACCTGTTTTCATTTGGGGCTGTGCTTTACGAGATGGCGACTGGTCAGCTGCCGTTTAAGGGAAACACAGCCCCTCTAGTTTTTCACGCTCTCCTTGGAGAGGTGCCCAAGCCACCGCGCACCTTGAACTCCGCGCTGCATCCTGGCTTGGAGAAAATTATCGGGCGAGCGATGGAAAAGAACCGCTCGGCTCGCTATCAGTCGGCGGCCGAGGTGCTGGCGGATCTGAAAGCCGTGGAGGCAGCCCAACGTAGTCGCCCCGATGGCGGGGCAATCGGCTTCGCGCCGCAGCGAAGGAGCTGGCGCCGGCTCTCGCTAACAGCAGTAGTGTTCCTAGCCGTGGCGTTTGCTGCGCTCTATTTCTATCTCCGCACAAAGCAAGGGTATCGGTTGACCGGCCAAGACACCCTGGTGTTGGCCGACTTCACCAACACCACCGGGGATTCAGTTTTCGATGACACGTTGAAGCAGGCGATTTCAGTAGAACTGGCGCAGTCGCCCTTTCTGAACATTCTGTCGGACGCCAGAACTCGTACCATCTTGAGGTTGATGGCACGATCCCCTTCCACGAAGTTGACGCCAGACATGGCGCGGGACCTGTGCCAGCGTGCGGGCAGCAAGGCCTACATTTCAGGCTCGATTGCAAGCTTAGGGCGTCAGTACGTGATCGGCCTGGGTGCAATCAATTGCGAGACCGGCGATTTCCTAGGCCAGGAGCAGGTGACAGCGGAGAACAAGGAACACGTCCTCAAGGCGCTAGATCAAGCGACCACGCACCTTCGCAAGAGGCTGGGAGAATCGCTTAACACAGTCCAGAGATTCGCTACGCCCCTCGAGCAGGCGACTACGCCTTCTTTGGAGGCCCTGAAGGCGCTCTCCCTCGGACGCAAGACTCTCTACGAGAAAGGAGACGCCGCCGCGATTCCATTCTTCAAACGCGCAATTGAACTTGATTCTGGTTTCGCCGCCGCTTACGCCGCGTTGGGGCTCTCGTATTCCAACCTTGGAGAGCCGACTCTTGGCAGTCAGAACCTGGAGAGAGCATATGAATTGCGCGACCGCGTCAGCGAGCGGGAACGATTCCGCATTTCAGCTTATTACTTCGCTCGCGTGACGGGAGAACTGGAGAAGGCCATCGAAACTTACGGGCTGTGGGCGCAGACCTATTCCTCGGATGACTCACCGCCGGGCAACATCGCGGTCGATTATTGTTATCTGGGAGAGTACGAGAGGGCGGAAAGGGAGACTCTCGAGCAACTCCGCCTGAACCCGGACAGCAGCGCTGGCTACAGTAATTTGGTGAACCTGTACTTTCAGCTGAATCGGCTTGACGAAGCGAAAGACCGTTATCAGCAGGCCTTGGCGCGCAAGCTGGACAACCCTTTCTTGCACGCCAATCGCTATGAGATCGCCTTCCTGGAGGGCGACAATGAAGAGATGCAGCGGCAAGTTGCCCTGACTGCCGGAGGACCGGGAACGGACCTGATTCTCTCCTACCAGTCGGACACGGAAGCCTTCTATGGGCGGCTTGCCAAAGCACGCGAGCTCTCCCGTCTGGCCGTAGAGTCGGCCCTGAAGGACGACCAAAAGGAAACGGCGGTGGGATGGCAGATGAACGCCACAGTGCGGGAAGCAGAATTTGGCGATCGATCACGAGCCCGCGCCGAAATCACATCCGCGCTGGCCAGTGCCCCAACACGGGATGTGCAGATTCTGGCTGCGGTGGTCTTAGCGCGGGTCGGGGACTCTACCCGCGCTCAACAGGTAGCCGCCGATCTCGCCCGGCGTTTCCCCCTGAACACGGTGCTAAACAGTTATTGGTTGCCTGTCATCCGTGCCTCAATTGAAATGAACCACAATCGTCCGGCGAAGGCCATCGAACTTCTCCAGGATGCAACCCCATACGAGTTAGGCGAACCGCTTCCTCAGGTTGCCGGCGGGGCGTTCCTTTATCCAGTGTATATTCGGGGTCAGGCCTACCTATCGTTGCGCCGCGGCAGGGAAGCGGCAGTGGAGTTCCACAAATTTCTGGATCATCGTGGCATCGTCGTGAACTGCCCCCTGGGTGCGCTAGCACATCTGCAACTCGGCCGGGCCTATGCAATGGCTGGCGACCCGGCGAAGGCCCGTGGTGCCTACCAGGATTTCCTCGCATTGTGGAAAGATGCCGATCCCAACATTCCTATCCTGGACCACGCCAAAGCGGAGTACGCCAAGCTGCAGTGAGCGCACGCAGGCTGCCGGGGTGGAGGTTTTGTTAAGCACTCTTAGATTCTTTACGCAAACAGATCGGGATGAGAATCCCGGTCTTCTTTATCTCTTGCGTTTCGAGCGCGTCGATAACTTGGGAGCGTACCACGGTGGGGACTTCTTCCTGCTCCCACTCGACATTGAACGCGACTACCGTCCACTCCTCGCGGAACGGTTCGTGCGTGCCCATCGTGACCGGCTAAGAGCACTCGGTGGTTGCCTGAGTGGCGATTCCACCATTCCACCAACAATCAGGATCGTGAGTGAAATGGCTGGTTTCGTCAACTATCCCATACGGTTGTTTCTGGCGCCAGCCAGGAAGAAATGGCGGAGCTAGCACCGGAGCTCCGCCACCAGATCGACGCTTCGAGAATCACGGGTGAAAGATCCTGTAGGTATTTTGGTATTCACCAAGATACACCCCAAAATCCGAATAAACGTATACCGCAGCCTTGTGCCACCCCCTCGCCACCTGAATGCTCTGCGTAGTGGAGGCAGCTGCGAAGCTACCGTCCGTCGGGTTGTTGCCGAGGTAAGGGCAGCCATAGGGGTCAAATGTTACCGAGTCCACGATCAGACAGAGGCCCCAATTGTTAGCCGACGTTGAGTTTAATCCGGCGTTGGCGTTCATCGTGGCATTGATCGTGCACGTTGCGTACGTGCAGTGGACCGCGGTTCCGATGTCTTCCCAGGTATAGGTTCCCCCGGCTACAGTGGCATCGTAATCGCCCTCCGTAAGATAAGTGTTCACTATGGTTTCGTCCGGTGGGGCGGCCGGCAGATGGGCGTTAGGAGAAGTGATTGCTCCGGCGAACTCCTCCTGGGGAACTGAAAAACGGACTTTGTTTGTGTTCTGGGCAACCGCGAATTGCGCCCCAACCACCAGAACAGCTAAGGTAATGGGTAGTGGTGCCGTTTAGCTTTCACAGGCAATATTGGTGGAACTCGGATTGCTGGAAAGTGCCTTAACGACCGGTTCATGGTCGATGCGCGTGGTCGGCGTTACATCGCAGGATAGCAAGCTGCACAGTTCTGCAATCGTCCAGACGTGATCCGTAAGACCCGCTTCCATAGCCGGGGTCACTCGCAGCGAAGAATGCACGCGACAGAAATTGTAATGAAAGAAATACAAGGCAACTTGATGAGCATGGTTTTCAAATTTCTTACTAAATCCGTTGGTAAGGCGAGTATACCGACGCATCCCCATCCTCATAGAGAGATTGCTGCGCTCCACAAAAGACGTGCTGATATGGTCGGGATCAGGACTACCCGCGAGGACGCCAGTGCGACAGCCAATGCACGTTGCGGGGCTGTAGCGCGATTCAGGGCTGTCCCCAGACGACCCGTACAGTTTGACCAACATCGCATAGTCGATATCGGCACCAAAGGCATTCTCTACGGCATCGGCATAGACACGATGGCCGTCTGTCGTCAACTGAATCCTGTTGCCGATACGAGAAGCAACATCGTGCATAAACGCCTGAGCCGTAGATGCGCCACGATCCCCGAGCGTATACGAAACGATCAGCTTGGTATCGGCGTCAATGGCTGTCCATGTCCACACGTCACCAGCGCCTTGTTCCATCTGCTCAGCGGTGACATTCTTCTGCTTCGCGTAGATGAACGCCCACACTTCGTCGCACTGAACGCGGCGCACGCGAAGATTGCGAACATGGGTCTGATGGTAAGCAGCACAGGCACAACCCAATCCCTGCAAGAGTCGCAGCACGGTGTGTTTTCCGACGCCCAGCATCCGGCAGGTTGCATTGATGGAATTGCCCTCTACAAGTGCACTCACGATTTGGCTTTGTTTGCTGCTCGAAAGGCGATTCATGATGCTTCAATTCTACGTTACCGCTCACGTATAAGTCAAGCAGAAAATGTACTTGATTTTCGTAAGCGCTCACGTATAATTGAGCGTGATGGCAAAAAGACGAAAAAACCCGTATGCTGTAGCCCTCGGACGCAAGGGGGGCAAAAAGGGCGGCCCCGCTCGCGCAGCCAATATGACGCCAGAAGAACGGAGCCAGAGCGCTCGAAACGCAGTATTAGCACGATGGGCCAAAGAGAGGGCTACAAGACCTCAGACATGAGGCGGTGCAAATTATGCCAGATCAGAGGAAAACATTGAGTTTGCTTGGGAGGGACGTGCTCGTAATCGAGAAGTCCATTGAAAGCTCTAAAGAGCTTTTCAGTGAGTACACCCTCGCGGATGGTACGGTTCTCCGAGTTAAGAATGTGGTGACATCAATCGCGCAAATCGAAGGACAGGCAATGCCGGATGGAAGCCCAGTTTTCTTGGTGTTTAGCACTCCGGTGGTCACTGTCGCGTCTTCCCCAGCCCATCGCCTAACTCAATGAAGGAAACGCTATGCCTGATCAATCCCAAGCCAATCTCCAAGACGCGGTAACGAAGGCGTTACTAGCTAGCACACTGTATTCGGTTTTACTTTCTCCGATCTGCGTGCAACCGGCAAGTGCCTCAGTGCCACAGCCCCACTTGAGTAAGAAAGTAGAGTGTATACTGTCGATCCCATCTTTGGAAAACCCTTGCTTTGCTCAAGAGAGTGCCATCTCGATCCTCCAGTGTGAGGGTGTACAGGCAGAAGGTGAGGGAACCGTAGTAGAACGATTTCATCAGCTTGCAGCCGAGTGGTCAAAGGAAGTCCAGAATGTATCTTCTCTCACTGCTATGTCAGCACATCCGAAATATCGGAAGATAGTCGATCTAGGCTGGGATGCGGTTCCGGCTATGTTGCTTGACCTGGAAGAGAACCACGGATTTTGGTTTCCCGCTTTGAAAGAAATCACGGGGATTCAGCCATTTGATCGGAGCGACGCTGGAAATGGGAAGAGAATGATTGAGGCTTGGGTCAGATGGGGGAAGAGAAGAAAACTCATTTAATTTCCGTGCCCCGACTGCCACATCTGGAATTCAGTTTCAAGAACCTTGCCAGCGCTGGTTACGAAGAAACCAGCCAACATACTGGTCGTTTTCCTCTACCTGGTGCATATAACTGCATTGCTTGGGCCGCTGATGATCCGAACAAAGATCATTGGTGGTGGCCAGATTTTATTGGTTACTGGCCATCATGGGTCAAGCCCCGCGAAGTTAAGGTTCTGTGCGTTGTAAGAACATTCAAATGGTTAGGCTACCGGTTATGTCGTAACTCCCGCTCGGAATGGGGATTCGAGAAGTTGGCTTTATACGCCATCCATGAGAATCATTGTCCAATGCCGGTGCCAGATACGTTGCAGGACTTGGAGCAATTTTGGGAACCCACACACATGGCGAGGCAATTGCCTAATGGAGATTGGACTAGCAAATGTGGGGGAAATGAAGACATTACGCACTATACGCTAGATGCACTCGAATCTTATGGCATGGTTTATGGTTCGGCCGATGAATATGGATGCCCCGTTTTATATTTCAGACGCTTCATCGTAATCGCATGGATTGTGCGGCTAATGCAGTGGATACACTTTAAGGTTTATTTGTGGCTTCATTGACGATCCGCAGAGCATTCTGGCTTGAATCAACGAGTTTGCATTTATGGGCATCGAATTGGGTTTGGAGGGTTGCCGTTGCATCCTCTACGGTGAAAGTTTCGCCGGAAGTTACCTTGAATTGTTGATTGCAGTGCGTACAGACGGCAAGGTAGGGCGCAGGGCCGATGCGTTTTACGATCCGCAAAGAACGCTTTTCCATATCAACAGTCTCCCACAAGGCCGTAACCCATTGCTAGCCTGTGGAAATCAAACGGCACCACTACCAGGTAATGAGCATGCTTGACATGGTGTTTTTCGTCATATGTTTTCTCCTTGGTTTGATTTGAGTAATCTCAGGAGACGCATCCGATCACTCGGACGCGCCCTCACTTGCTATAGCGGGACCCGGCTGAGAAAACTGTCATGGCTGAGAGTGAAAAACTCTTGATCACTACTAGGAAGATCAAAATCAAGGTTTCTGGTCCTGTTAGAGAGCGGATGGCACTTCTTGCGGCAGGCAATTGCCGGAGGCCTCACTCGGAAGAAGTAGGCACGCCCAGCTCGAACGCGGATGAGACACTCTTGACACGCTCGAACACCTTCGACTCCTGAAACCGCTCGTGCTGGTTCTCGGAGAGTGCTCAGTTGACGAAACATCTCGATAGAACTCATTGACCGAGTCAAAGGGTAAACGGCTGCCCGGCCGGGAGATCTGCAAAACTTGCCA
Source organism: Terriglobia bacterium (assembly GCA_963758285.1). GTDB lineage: Bacteria > Acidobacteriota > Terriglobia > Terriglobales > Acidobacteriaceae > DASVWZ01. The sequence goes on from CAVWUT010000012.1 coordinate 44,983, forward strand.
TCGAATTGCTCGAAGTGCCACTGGGATTTGGGTTCGATTTGGGTGCTGTAAGTGTTACCAACCCTTCCCGAATATTCCTTAACGGTGCTATGCGTACCGCAAAATGAACGACTTAGCCTAGTTCATGCGCTCTCACACCGGCGTAAATCAGCCACCGAGCATCCTCTGATGGGGTTACGCGTGTTGTTTTGCCCACGGGAAAATCCTGGTCAACCACGATCGCGTAGCCAACGTGTGGCCGGGCCGACGAATCAAGCGCTTCGCTTCGAGTGATTGAAGGAATTCAGCCACATCGGAAAGAAGCTGGGATCGGGAGATCGGGAAGTCCTGAGCCAAATCGTCCGCGATCTCATCAACGGAGTGATGCGTTTTCAAGAGCTCCCAAATCTTCAATCCGACAGGATTGAGACTGAAGCAAATCCCCTGCTCAATATCCAATAGGACGGCTCCGTCCTCGGAAGCGCTCTCCCGGACGCTCGGCGCGATCACGATGTCTTCGGTAGTAATGATCGGATCCTCCATAGCCCCTCGGTAGATTCTTGATGTTGCTCAGGTCGAACATCGCGCAGAATATCCCTCTTTACGTGAGTATCGGAAAGAAACATTTTTGCTGCAGGAATTCGTGCAGGCGGGATTTCGTAGCGAACTTCGCGTATCAAGCAGCAGGAAGCTTCGATCAGCAACTCTAAGTTCTTGGGCCGATTGAGATTCGTTTCGCCGAACTTCCAGCCCTAAGACTTGAGAGATTGGTTCCCGCTACTCACACTGGCGCGGCGCCCGTTAGGCAGATGCTCGAAATGCGTGCAGGAATTCGTGCAGGACGACGGCAGCAGCGGCCAGACGAGCGGCGTCACTCCCACACCTGGATACGAAGGGCCGCTTCTCCTTAGCCGCTGAAATGCAACAGGTTACGGGCGCGCGAAGGCCGCGGAATAGAGGGGACGTGCGCCGACTGCAGTGTCGAAATTGCGGCACCGAAAAAATAGTTGTTCGGTTTGTTCCAAATAGCGCTAGGTAGTGAACGCGCAGGACAAAGAGGGAAATCCATGTCTTCTGAGTTGAACTGGCTTAGCCGACAGGCGCGCCCTGTGCTGTCGCTGCTTACCGTAAATCTCATCTGCATGGTTCTAGGAAGCGGACTTTCTCTCCTCGATCCCTTGGTCGTAAGGTGGTTGATCGATGTCGCTCTTCCGAAACGGGATCTTCGACTCGTCCTGTTTGGCATGCTCGTCTTTTGCGCTGTGTATTTGGCAAGCGTGATCGTGAGCTACCTATCCTCGTTCATCAGTTGCGTGGTCACTCAAAAGATGGTCTTTCGAATCCGGGTGTCTCTGCTGCGGCGAATCCAAACTTTGCCGGCGCGATACCACGGAAACTCTCAGGTGGGAGAAACGCTATACCGCATCGAGCAAGACGTAGACCGCGTAGCGGAGTTGAGCGGAGACATCCTTCCCTTAACCATTCAGATGGTGATCATGGGCGTGATGGTCCTCGTGACCATGGGAATTCTGAATTGGCGCCTGACCTTAGTGGTCGTCCCGTTGTTGCCGGTTTTTTACGCACTACAACGAAGGTACACGACGAGGCTAAAAGAGGCGGCAGACAGCGTACAGACTCAGTCGGGAAAGATCGGCGCGTTTTTGCAAGAACACCTGGCAGGCATGCTGCAGTTGCAACTGCTAAATCGCACCGGCACACAAGGCAGAAAGTTTGCTCGCCTCGCCGCCGAAGGAGCAAAATTCCAGATCAGACAACGAGCGACTGAAATGTCTTTTGGCGCAGCTTCGGTTTCGGTGATCGTTCTTGGCATGGGGCTGATTCTGGGCTACGGGGGCTACGAGGTTACTCGGAGCACTTTGACCGTCGGTGGACTCGTGGCTTTCTACGGCTATGTCTTCCGCCTGTTCGCACCCGTCAGCATTGCCATTGACCTCCAGTCGCGGTTGCAGCGCGTTGGCGCCAGCATCCGTCGCATTCTCGAAATTACGGGCGGCGATCCACAAATTGCGGAACGAGAGTCCATGACACCTCTGCGGTGCGATATCAAGCCCGAATTGGAATTCCGCTCAGTATGGTTTTGCTACAAGGAAGACCGGCCGGTGTTGCGTGATATGAGCTTTCGTATTGAGGCAGGCGAGACCGTGGCCGTTGTGGGCCTGAATGGCTCAGGGAAGAGCACGATTGGCCTTCTAGCGACTCGCTTGTACGAACCAAACGCAGGTTCGATTCTAGTGGGAGGGCAGGATATTCGGCAGGTTGGGCGCCGGAGCCTTCGCGCCACTTTGACACTGGTTCCACAGGATCCGGTTCTTTTTGACGAAACGATCAGAGAAAACCTTCTGTACGGGAATCCGAGAGCGACCGGCAAAGATTTAGAGACAGTCGCTGCTCTTACGCAGTTAGACAGAGTGCTTCAAACGCTACCGAGGGGGCTCGACGAACCATTAGGGCCACTCGGCGGCAGGCTTTCCGGCGGAGAGAAGAAGAGACTGGCATTGGCACGGACTCTTTTGCAACAGCCAAGGATTCTGATTGTCGACGAGATCACGAGCGCCCTCGATGGACCTGCGGCCGCTGGATTGCTTGAGGGATTGGAACTCTTTCGCCAGGCTCGGACACTGGTGGTGATTTCGCACCGTCCGGCGACAATCCTGTGGGCGGACAGAATTCTCGTAGTTGACCAGGGGGCAATCGTCGATTCCGGGAAGCATGACGAACTGATCCTCAGATGCGAGGCGTACCGGAGAATATGGCAGTCTCAAGACAGAATGCCCTCTGCGGGCGCCCAAGGGGTAGTGTGGAGCGACGGGACGAGAGCGGGCACCGAGGTTCCCGCATCCTGGCGGTCTCAGTGATCCAATGCGCCTGCCGGACCGGAAAGCGGTTGGTCAAGAAATGATGTCATAATTACTGGCCATAGGTGGCCAACGTGAGGCGGCAATGCTAAGCATGACTCTTCTAATAGGCACAATTCTGGCGTTGTTAGTACTGACTTCGCTTTCAAGAAGCAGCGAACAATCGCCAAGGACGCTCGATCCTTACTTGCGCTCCGATCGCGGGGGGCCCGAGTCCGTGCAAGGGCTTCGGGAAGTTTGTCGCAGCGTCTTGAATACTAATAGTCTCAGATTCGTCGCCGCCAATGCGCCTGCCGAAGTCGTGAGTTCCTACGGGACCGAGCAGCAACGCTTGGCCCGTTTATCGTTACAGGTTGCGAGCGCCGCGCTCGTTCAGCGATTAGCCCGCGATGGGGATTTCATAGGGTCACCCACTCTCCGGTCCCCGCTGTCGAAGCTGAAGGACGCACTTCTTTTGGGTATCTGCACGGTCGGCCGGGTCGGGCTCGGGGTATTACGAGGGTTACGCACTGGAATTCCACAGAGGCTCCAGATCTTGGTATCGGCGAAGATTCTGACCAACGTGGGAAATCTGCTGATCGATACGGAGGACGGTGACAAACCAACCTCGAAGGCCCTTGGTGAGGGGCGGATTCTGTGTGAGGCTCCGACCGACGTCTCCCATGAAGAGTTCAGCCAGGATGCTGTGAGGGAGGACATCCTCCGCGCTCTCCGCGTATCTCTGCCCAATGACTTGTCCCGGCTGATATTCTTAGCGATCCTGCGCGACAACAACTCGGGTCACTACTACCATCCCGAGGTGGCTCAACGGTTCTCGGTAGAGGTTGCGGATCGGGCAATGCTTGCCTGTCATCACCAGATTTATGAACGGGTGGTAGCGCTGCCCCTCGAAGACTTAACAGATCAGCTCGATGCGTACATGGCGACTGTGCGGGCGCCGAAAGAGCGGCTCATCGAGAGTTGGACAAAACTGCGAGCTTATCGCGCGACAATCCCGATGGACGCCGACCCCATCTCGACCGAGATTTTCTTCATGAAAGTTGGGGTCGCAGTTGCAATCCTAGAAGCGAGGCTTCCCGGTAGAATTCAGTGATCGGAGCAGAAGTAGTGTCTGTTGTTCGCAAACTGTTCCTAGATTTGCCGGTCGCGAAGAAGCTGGTTGTAATTCTCTGGCTCTTTCTGCTGATCGTGGTCAGCCTGTTGGGCCTGAGCTACTTGACAATCGAGAATCTCTCCGCTGCGAGGGCGTACGTCGGAGGAGAAGGACTTTGGTCCAAGGCGCAAAAGCAAGCTGTCCACGACCTGCTGCGGTACTCGATTTCGCATTCCGACGCGGACTATCAAAACTATCGCCAGGCTCTCCTGGTCCCTCGAGGAGACAAGCAAGCCCGCATGGAACTCGAGAAGCCTGTTCCCGACATGAGTATTGTTCGCAGCGGTTTCATCCAGGGCCGCAATAGTTCTCAAGACGTGGAAGGAATGGCGACGTTGTTCCGACGCTTTCGTCATTCCAGATACATGTCTGAGGCAGTTGACATCTGGGTGCAGGGCGACGCTGTCATCGAACGACTCGAAAAACTTGGGGATAACCTGCACGACGAGATCTCCTCGGGGAGACCCGATCCTGCCAAGATCGCGGAGATTGCGCGGCAGGTGGACCTCGTCGGGAATCAGCTTACCCCGCTTGAGGATAGATTCTCCTTTGCACTGGGCGCAGGGGCACGCCAAGCAAAAAGCTCATTTCTGCTGGTCACATTCGGGGCGGCCGCTACTTCTGTGATTGCCGGCCTGTTGTTCACCTTCTTTATGTTGCGGCACATTCGCCAGACGGAAGAACGATACAAGCATCTCATCAATACCGCCAATGACGTAATTCTTGTGCTGGACGCGGAGACGGGAGTCATCCTGGAAGCCAACGAACGGAGCAGCCAACTCCTGGGGCGATCGCTGCGCGAGATTGTGGGTCTCCAAGGTGAGCAGATTGTGACGGAGAGCGACCGGGAACAGTACCGCAAAGTGTTGGGCGGTACCCTGAAAGGGGCGGCAGTTGCCGGAGGGCAATTACACCTGCGTCATTATGATGGGCGTTCAATACCGGTCGAAGTCAATACCAGCCTGACAGAATTCGAAGGGAAAAGGATCGTTCAGGGTATCTTCCGCGACATCACGGACCGCCAGAGACTGGAAGAGGAGGTGCGGCAGGCTCAAAAAATGGAGGTCGTTGGCCGATTGGCAGGCGGAATCGCTCACGATTTTAATAACCTTCTGATGGTGATTCTCACCCAGGTTTCGAAACTACGGAGTTTGCCCAGCCGGGTACAACTCTTGGAGCAAGCCGAGCGGATTCGAACGGCCGCCGAAAAGGCCGCTTTGCTTACGAAGCAGTTGCTCGCCTTCGGACGCAAACAAGTGTTGGTGCTTCAGGTGCTGGACTTGAATGGACTACTAGCGGAAGTGAAGGAAATGCTGTCCACTCTGCCGGCGCAGCAGGTTCAATTGATGGTGACGCCCAGTCCGCAACCGCTTCCAGTCGAAGTCGATCCGGGCAAGATTGAGCAAGTAATAATGAACCTGGCCGTAAACGCGTGCGACGCCATGCCCTCGGGGGGAGTACTGAGAATCAAGACCTCACAAGTATCAATGATGGATTCCAAACCCGGCGCGAAGAAATCTTCAACCGCCCACGCACTCTTGGAGATAACTGACACCGGTTGCGGCATGGATGCTGAAACGAAGGCTCACCTGTTCGAGCCCTTCTTCACCACCAAGCCAATTGGCAAGGGCACCGGCCTCGGGCTCTCCACGGTATACGGCATTGTGAAACAGAGCGGCGGCACGATCGAAGTGGACAGTGTACCCGATGAAGGCACGACTTTCAGAGTCTACCTTCCAATCGTGGAGCAACCGGTAAGCTCGCGAAAAGCCCCCAAGTTCCCGAGTCCAGTAACGACAGGCTCGGAAACGGTGCTCCTGGCCGAGGATCAGTCTTCTATTAGGAGCGCGCTGCGCGAATTCCTCGAATCCAAGGGTTACAGGGTTTTGGAGGCGCAGAACGGGAGCGAAGCTCTGGACCTTGCCGAGCACCATCCAGGATCGATCGACGTTTTGGTCACGGACGTGATCATGCCCCAAATCCGTGGGCTTGAACTGGCGAAACGTGTGACCGAACTTCATCCTGGCATCTGCGTAATCTTCATGTCAGGGTATTCTGAAGATGCGTTGCTAGAAAATCGACTGCTGTCTCAGCAAAACATCACCCTAATTCAAAAACCATTTGCCCCCGAAGATCTAGCTCAGAAAATCAGGGAATCGCTGAATGACAAGTGTAATGCCTGGTAGGGCCTGTGCCGGCCGTTGTGGCTTCAAGGATTGTTCTCTCTGCGCTCGATGAACACCATGCTGGTTTACTGAGTTTCCCCATCTTTCAAAGCAATGCCCCCTGGCTGCCACAGGATTACCTCGGTTGGGAATCAAAATCATGAATGCGACACATTGTTACATCCTCGTCCAAATCACTAGCTACAGCTTCGAGGTTCAGGGAGCGAGCCTCGACGAATCTCGCGCAGACCGCTGGAAACAACAGAATCCCTCAATCAGGCAAGTTTGTGACGTACACCTGCTGGAAACTTTGACACAGGAAAACTAAGCGTCCCGCGCACAATTTGTTCTGGGAGCTTCGTTATTTCTATTGATTCGACACTCGGCGATATTGCTCGATCATTGAGAGCGACAACGCTCGCAGTGGCTGCAGGGTTTCGCCCACCGATTCGAATCGCTCAATTGTGGGCGGCTCGTCGAGCCTGCGCTCGTCACAGGTGGGACCGCAGACATGCAGGTGGACCCACGCCAGTACTTTGCCATCGTGCCCAATGCATTCCAGTGTGCCCTCTTCCTGATTACGGATCGCCTCTGCGGTGCGCAGAAGAGTTACTGCAATGGCCTCACATTCTTCGGCCGTGTTGCCATCGCCGATCGTACAGTCTTGCTCGTTTATCGCCAGAACAACCTGGATCACAACTCACCTCGGAAGCCAAAACTCTGCACAACGGAAATATAACGTCCTTGGCGAAAGCCAACAAGGCAGGAATGTGGGGAATCCGATCGAACTTGAACGCTGATTTCGGTGGGAAGGCGAACAGTTTTGTCATCCACCGGAATGGCGTTCAGCTTGGAGCGGAATGTTTTCCACCGAGGAACAGTGAGGCCGCAGCGGCGCTGGAAACCGCGGCTCCGCTGTCAACCTCTCCACCGTTTCGTCCGAATCAGAAAACTACTTCGCACTCGGGCCGCTGTCCGTCGCGCTCTTGGCGGCGAGCTTCTTGGTGACCAGGAAGCTCCATATGGTTTCGTTGCCATTCAAGTCCTGGCTCGTTTTCCCGACTTGCTTCTCCACTTCGTACTGTTCTCCCCCGGGCCAGGTGTTCCCTCCACCCTTCACGCTATACGAAACCACCTGCACACCCTGCTGGCAGCCATCGTAGGTCTCGACCTTCGTCTCCATGCCGCCTTTCTCATGAGCCGGTAACTTGGTCTGGGTTGGCTTCTCCGCGCAGCGATCCATCTTGGCCCACGCCTTCGCGCTGTCCTCCACGGAGATGATCGGCAGCTGAAGATTGTGCTCGGTACCGCCGCCATGGGGAACCACCGGGTCGGACGTGCCGTTGATCATCACCACCGGCAGCGGACGTGAGGGCAAGCAGATCATCGTCTTCGGCATGGCTGCCCCCACAGGCGCAATCGCCGCGATCCGGTCGGCCATCGCGCACCCAACCTTCATCGCCATGAACCCGCCCTCCGACAGTCCCGTGGCATAGATTCGCGCCGTGTCCACAGAAAACTTCGTCGCCATCTGGTCCAGCATCTGATTCAGGAACTCAATGTCATCCGCCGGTGCAGGCCTGTTTGCTTCTGCACCGCGCCCCTGTCCTCCCGATTGCCCTCCGCCCGGATATCCCCCACCGCCTCCGGGATACCCTCCGCCTCCGCCGGGATATCCACCACCTCCACCCGGATACCCTCCCCCGCCGTGGCGCCCGCCGCGTCCACCCGGAGACCTCATCATTGGCTGCGGCGGCGGAGCAGTCACTCCCACATTCCAGCGCCCGTGCAGCGCGCTGGGGTAAACGGCAATGATGCCGTCTTTGTCCGCCAACTCGTCGAACCGGGTCAGCCGCTCCATGTCATCGGTATCCTGATTCATGCCATGCAGCAGGATCACCACCGGATATTTCTGTTTCGGATCGTAACCCTTGGGCAAGCGCACCAAGTACGTGCGATCCACGTCACTGACCGTCACCTTTTCTTTGGTCTCCTGCGCCCGGGCACCATAAGTGATCAACAGCATGGCGAGGCAGACTCCTGCGGCCGACGCTGCCGGCATCCTCGTCCAATTCTCAGATTTCATACAATCTCCCGAAGGCAACCCGAAAAAGCCCGAAGTAGGACTCTCCCTCCCAGTTGGAAGCCTCCCCGGTTGCCGGGGTTGGATGGAGATACAGCCGGCCGTTTCTTGGAGTGTCACCTGCGAACGACCGGCTTTCACCCGATCCAGGGTAGCTATTGCTGGGGCGGTGGGCTCTGCTGGCCGGAGCCGGCGTCGGGCGGTCCCCCGCGACGGTTTTTCATCCATTGTTCACGCTTGGCCTGCATTTCGTCCCACTTCGTCTGCTGGGCAGAGTCGAGGAGCTCACGGACCTGCGCATCCGTACTCTTGTGGATCTCCATCATTTTGGTGTGGCGATCCTGCGGGGAAAGAGAAGTGTCCTGATGCAGGCTCTCCATCTGGGAGTGTTCGGATTGGAAGATGTCCTGCACCTTGGTTTGCTGATCGGAGGTGAGCTTGAGTTGTTTGGTCAGTTCCTGGGTGCGCTGGGCGGGATCGGGCGGGCCATGGCGCCAGCGACCGTTGTCCTGCGAGGGCGAGGATTGCTGATTGTTGGACGGGCTATCCTGGGCCGCCGCGAAGGGCGCGGTGATCGAGATGAGGCCGGCCGCGACAAGAACGAGCAGGCTCTGCTTGATCATGGGGATCTCCTTTTCAAAGCGATCTGTCTACAGTGATGAATGGAATTATGCGCCGAAAGTTGCGCAAGAACACAGGATTCGTACAGATTCGTACGATCTTTGCATAACTTTACGAAGCGTGGTTTCGATTGGGGTCCGGGAGACGGCTCCCGAAGCCGGGATTGAGATGGGCGACCGGCGATGTTGATCGAGATTCATGCAACAGCCTCGAAGGTCGGCGGCGTAAGGCGGTTGTCGTCTACACGGTAGAGGCGGAAGCAAGAGCAACAGCGGGCTAGTCCTCTGTGGCGTCTCTCATGATTCCGGGCCGGTGGCCTGGCTGGCGTCCTCACACATGTGCACCTGTTTGAAATGAAGGTCAAAGGCAGCCTCCAGCGCCGTTTGATACTCCTCCCGAATAGGTCGATGCGTCGTAGACTCCACCTTCAAGTTCACGTCGGCACAGGATGTGCAGCCACCCTCCACGGGGATGTTGCCCATCCATTTGGTAATGCGAAGCGATGGTTTCTGCATGCCCACAGTTTCCCACGATCCCGGCTCATCGACCGGATTGGCAGTCCACAGTTTCAGTAATCGGTCAGCAGACCACGCCGAGTGGCAAAGCAACCGCCACCAACCTCACCTGTTCGTCGCGTGATGACTCACGCATAACACACCCGGGCGTCGGAGAGTAGTAAGGCGGCAGCGCAAACGTGTTCGCGGTGATGAACAGCGACCGCTGCTGCTCAGAGCGATCAAGTGTTATCCTCACGTCGGGCGGAAGAAACCAAGTCCAAGTTCTTCGCGGCGGCCGCGTCACCCCTCTTTCTTTGTTTGGGGACTGGCGATGTCCTCCTGGCTCCGTACGTTTCCCTTCAGGTATGCGCCATCTTCGATAGCGATCCGCGGCGTGTAGATGTCGCCTACAAGGACGGCTGACTTCTTGAGATCAACGCTTTCGCGGCCGTACAGGTTTCCGTCCACTCGACCCCGAATCAAGATTTTGGGGGCTTGCAAGTTCCCTCGGATGCGTCCGTCAGGTCCGACAATAAGGCTGCCGTCGAGCAGTTCGACACGGCCCTCCAGTTCGCCGTCCAGATAGACATCCTCACTTCCTGAGAGTTCGCCTTTGATCGCGATCGATTTCCCGATATGTGCGACATCGGGGCGGAAACTCTCGGCCGACGGGGGCGTTAGAACAACGTGCACCGGTTCTCGGGACGGAACACTGGGCGGGGGAGGGGCGGCGCTCAGCGTCCCGAGTGTTCTGTTAGGCAGTGCAGGCTTACTCTCCTCTTTACTAGTCCACTTCCACATGGTGCGCCCCTTGTCTCTTTCAAGGTCACTTGGAAGTTCGCCGCTGAGTGGATCTTCAACAGGCGGTCCAACGTAGCCATCGGTGCTGTTCACAAATTCCATCAACGGAGTCTACGGTAGCCGCACACTATTTGGCGGAGTCGTCATCGGCGGTCCACTCTTGACGGAAAACCGACCGTTCAGATCTTGCTCTCTGGTGTGAACCCTAAGCCTGCCGACTCGAAATCCGGAGATTACGCGTCTCGGGCTTGGAGGCACCAGCCGTTTGAGTGTGCCGGTCTAACTTCCTCCGGAAACATCGATGCACGATCGAGAGCGCCGCCAAGACTTCAGGTTTACGCTTAAGCAGAATATCTTCTTGGCGCTGGGGAGCGAAGGTCACGCGGTCCCCGCGCTGATGAAAGACTTCTCCTCCGGGGCCATTCCTCTACCGTGATCAGTCTATCAGGCGCGAGGAGCGGGTTGGGTTTATCGTCGAACCTTCCACCCCCATTTAGATTGTGTAACTTACTGATTGTACAAAGTGAAGAAAGTGCCAAAAGGCCTACACAAGCCTATCCATCGTACAATTATCGTAGAAATTTACTCGCTGAAAAGCGGGGCTTTCGGAAACAAAATCCATTCGACAATAGGCGGTCTTGGGCATCGCGGGTTTCAGAGTCGACGGCACCATTTGTGGTATCAGGCTCTTGCTCCTACCGCGCCCTTTGAGATGAAAACATCAGCGGGAAGTTTGAAGCGATTGCTCAATTTCCGCACTTG
>CAVWUT010000013.1:0-252500 GCA_963758285.1 Terriglobia bacterium
TCAGATCGTGGATGAAATCTTCCATGTGCAGCGCCTTTAGAGCTGCCGGTGACAACCAGCCATTTTCTGAAGTGTTCAAAACATAACGGGAATCCGGCGAGTCAAGATACTGGGTCCATACGTTCAGCACCTTCTTCAACATGGCATTCACCTTCGGAGACAGGAATGCCGCCAGTCCCGCCTGAGTGATCATCGGGAAGCCCAGAATGGCATTGATCGGGCATCCCACCATAGCCGTTGTATTGAATTCAGGAGCTGAGGTGAGAACGTGGTTGATGATCACAAGCATCTGGTGATAGTCCTGAATCTTGATGTCTCCACTGCCAGGAGGCGGAGAAAATGCCGACTGCTCTTCGAACATTTGCGTGAAGTACATGTACATCTCGGGGTCGTGTTCGATCATGCAGAGAAATTCTTCGACCACTGGATGAAAAGGAGCTTTCTTCTTCTCGGCTGCCTCAATAGCCTTTTTCAGCCACTCGTTGAGGTGTTTAGGATCGGAAGGCAACCAGCGTCCCAGACGAGCCGTGTGTCTCAAGTGCCTGGAGTGATGCTTGGAGTGATTCATACCGTCCTTTCGATGAATGCGGTTGCGCACCACCTGTCATAACGAGTCGAGCCAGGAAAATGAATGCAGGAGTGCAATGGAAATCTAGCTTCCTCACTTCGTCATGGCGGTACCTTCAACACGCTGCAGCAAGTACTTTTTCTTCTTGCAGCGTGAGCAGTATACACTGGCGGCCCGCCATCCGCGGGGCGTGAATGTCTCAGCAGTGCTAGTACTGAGAAGTCGGGTTAGAGGACTGCAAGCCCGTTTCTGGACCGCGATTGCACGGCGCTGGAGTGCTCCCGCATTGCAGCACAGAAGTCCAATTCGCGCGTTTGCCATTTGCTGCTGGGTGCTCGGATACGAGGTCAAGGGACAGCTTGGTCTGAAACCTCCGGAGGCGTCCGGTTCAAGAACTTCGGAACATACCAAGGGTGCACTCTGAGAAAGCTGGCGATCGGCGGAGTTTCTGGGGGGTGTATGTTGAGCTTCTCCCTGGAGTCCCATTCGAAGGGAAGATGCATGACGGTGCCCGGTTGGGGGATCTCCTCCAGCGCCCGCAACGTTGCCCTCAACACCGCGAGTTGACGCACAGCGTCTTGCGGCGGGCCCAAGGTGAGCCCAAAGGGGTGCTCGATGGCCGCTATGCGCGGGACACCGGCACTCAGGGTCAGCTCCGGCATCATGGAGAGCGAGATGGTACTGAATCCGGCAGCTTCGATCTCTCGCTGAACCAGTCCCACGGACCAGCAGCAGACCGGTCAGACCGGAACCAGCACTACCGCATCCACCTGTTCCTGCCGAAGCCGGCCGATGATGCCCGGAACCGTGTGACGCAGTAGCACGTCGGGCCGAAGAGTATACCCCATGTATGAATAGTGAGAAGGCGCGGAGTGCGCGATCTCACCTTGGGCTTCGAGTTGACTCAATCGCTCGAGAGGCATTACGCAGTTGAGATCCCGTTGAGCGAAGGATGTATTGATATGCAGGTGGTATACGCGAACGTCGCCGGTTACTGTTGCTCGAGGAAGAACTCGATACGATGGATCGGAGGACCAAGGGTCCCGTCGTTCGATCTCTTGATCAAACGGCTCGTCGATTTTCAGGGCAACCCCTGCGGAACTCACAATCGAGACCGTGCATTGTGACATCGGCTTGGCCAGCGGACTCCAAGGGATCTGTCGTGGCGCACCGAGCGCCGCCCAACGCTTCATGATCTGTTTCGGGATGCCATCGAGGAAGCGATAAGAATTGACGGTCTTGGGCATCAATCCTATGATGCCACCAACCGCGTTTACTTTCACCGAATCCTGCACAGGTTATAATTACGCCCACGCATGGCGCTTACCGCCGGAACGAAACTCGGCCCCTACGAAATCCAGTCGCCGCTGGGCGCAGGCGGCATGGGCGAAGTTTATCACGCGCGTGATACGCGGCTCGGGCGCGAGGTCGCTGTGAAAATTCTGCCGTCTCATCTCTCTTCCAATCCTGAAGCGAAGCAGCGCTTCGAGCGGGAAGCCCGCACCATTTCTTCGCTGAACCACCCCCACATCTGCCATCTCTATGACATCGGCTCGCAAGGCGGCACCGATTTTCTGGTCATGGAGTTTCTGGAAGGAGAAACTCTGGCTGACCGGCTTCGCAGCGGCCCCATGCCTACGGAGGAACTGCTGAAGATTGCCATCGAGGTGGTGGAGGCGCTGGCAGAGGCGCATCGGGCAGGGATTGTGCATCGGGACCTGAAGCCGGGGAACATCATGCTTCCGAAATCGGGCGCGAAGCTGATGGATTTTGGTCTGGCAAAACCGACGTTGCCGGGCGTGCCGGGATCGAGATCGGCACCGCTCCTGTCGGCAGCGCAAACCATGAGCGGTCCGAACCCGGCGAGTCCGTTGACCACGGCGGGAAGCATTGTCGGCACCATCCAGTACATGTCTCCGGAGCAGATTGAAGGGCGGGAGGCTGATGCCGCATCGGACATTTTTGCCTTCGGTGCGGTGATGTACGAGATGGCGACGGGACGGCGAGCGTTTGAGGGCAAGAGTCAGATTACGGTAGCTTCTGCGATTCTGGAGAAATATCCCGAGCCGATCAGTGCGGTCAAGCCGTTGGTGCCGGCGGCTTTGGATCGCCTGGTGGCAACCTGCCTGGCGAAAGAACGCGACGCAAGGTTTCAGTCGGCGCACGATCTCGCGCTGCAGTTAAAGGCAATCGCTCAAGCTCCTCAAACGCCGATCGCTGCCACGGAGAAACCGCGACCCACGAAACGCGCGTGGCTGTTGCCGGCTGTTGCCGCTGTTCTGCTGATCGCCGCTGGGCTTCTCTTCTATGCCTCGCAGCGCGCCAGCGCTCCAACGATTTCTGTGCATGCATTGATCCCTCCTCCCGCGGGAACGGCGTTCCGACCGACCGGCCTTGACGCTGGTCCCGTGGTCGTGTCTCCCGATGGGAAGACTTTGGCTTTCTCGGCGGTTGATGAAAAAGGCGTGACGAACCTGTGGTTGCGCGCGCTCGACGGCGAGCAGGCAATGATGTTGCCCGGCACGGAAGACGCCACGTATCCATTCTGGTCGCCCGACAACCGATATATCGCTTTCGTTGCCGATCAAAAGCTCAAAAAGATCGCCGTCTCGGGTGGCGAGCCTCAAACCATCACGGATCATGTCTTTGTTGCCAGCGGCTGGAGCGCGGACGGCACGATACTGCTCCGCAAAGACACTCTGGGTCCAATCTATCGCGTGAGCGCCTCGGGAGGAGATGCCACGCCGGTTGGGACCCTGGCGAAGGATGAGTACGCCGACGACTGGCCATCGTTTTTGCCGGACGGCAAACATATTCTTTACACAGGGTTGAGACTGGGCATTCCCAATCTGATCAAAGTGGGAACTCTGGACAAAGCCGATCAGAGCGGGATTGTGGTAACGGAAGGATCCGCGGCACAAGTTGCTGCCGGGCATCTTCTGTTCATCCGCGGCGGAAAGCTGCTGGCGCAGCCATTTGATCTTGCTACTTTCAAACTCTCAGGCGATCCACAGACTCTCGGCGAAGCCGAGACGTTTTCTGTTTCTACCAACGGAGTTCTCGCTTACCACGAAAGCTCGGCGGCGTCTGAACTGAAAGTGTTCGACCGCAATGGCAATGTAATCTCAACGCCCGGTCCGATGGCGCTTTATGGGCGGCCGCGATTCTCGCCCGATGGCAAGTTCATCAACGTCACGATTCGGGACCCGAAAACCGGGAACCGTGATATCTGGATTTACCCCACGGCGGGCGGACAGCCGACGCGAGTCACCTTTGGACCGAACGATTTTTACGCGGCCTGGTCCCCTGACGGCAAAGAGATTGCATACACGGTGGTCGAAGGCAGCAAGTTTTCTCTCCGCCGGCGGTCGCTCGATGGGAGCAAACCCGAAGAGACGGTTTTTGAAGGCGACGACTACCTCTCTGGGTATGTTCAGGATTGGTCGCCCGACGGCAGGTACCTGTCGCTGGATTTGCGATCTAGAAAAGATGGGATATGGGCGAACTGGATCTTGCCGCTGACAGGAGATCGCAAGTTATTCCGTCCGCCGGCGGCGATCACGAGTGCACTGCAATTTGACGGGCATTTTTCTCCCGACGGTCGCTGGATCTCGTATTTCTCGTACGAGTCCGGCCGTCCCGAGGTTTACGTTGTGCCGTTTCTGGCTAACGGAATAAAGTACGAGGTGACCACCAACGGAGGATGGCTGTCCCGCTTTGCCGGCAACGAATTTCTCTTCGTCACCATGGGCAACCGTTTGATGGCTGGTCGGGTTGTGACCCAACCAAGCTTCCGAGTTGAAGACATTCACCCGCTGTTCCAGCTGGATTTGCCAAACTTTGCCGGCGTTCATCTGGACGTAACGCGCGACGGCCAGCGCTTCGTGGTGCTGACCGCGGATCGCGCGAAGTCTTCCTCGATCACGCTTCTGACGAACTGGACGGCGGCATTGAAAAAGTGAAAGTCATTTCGCGCGGGCCGACCCCGAGCTGAACGGGGATCGTTCCCGGATGACGGGCAAACCGGCAGTTATCGGCGTGCGACTCACCGGCGATTGAACAGCGACCCACACCGGAAGCTGGCTCCGGAAGTTGTCCCGAAGTCCTCTTCTGGGAAATCGCCACTGATCTCCCTCGGCTTTCGCGATCGCCACAGCCACGAAGTCAGCCCCGATCCAGCCTCGCCAGCATCGTGGCCAACGTGATGGGGCGCCGCCTCGATCTGTTTCCAGTCGCAGGATACGACAATGATGCAGGCCACCTCATGAGCAGAGTTTTACCCTTTGTCATCCCTGTCAACGAGTGTCAACTCTGGACGCATGCGGCGTCAGCAGAAGGCGAAGATTTCCTTCCAGACCTCCTTAAAGATCCTGTCGCCGAATCCAGACTCCGACTTAAGCAGATCGTAAGCCCGATACTTACGCCCCCCGCCACGCTCGGCCGCGATGAGCTTATACTGCCCGACGATGTCCATGTGGTCGCCAGGGACCAGCACATTTTGGCCCTTGGGCCAGAGCATGGACATGGTGTTGACGATCCCGTCATTGTCCCATACCTCAATCGCGTATTGCGGAGCCCCGCTCAAGCGTCTAGTCACCTTGCCGCTTAGGACTGGTTGCTGAAACGGGCCGCCGGCGCACGCACGGTAACAGGTCCGATAGACAATGTCGGTACCCGCGCTCAGCGTAGCGTGTTTGGTGACCTCAGGATAGGTCCAGAGCTTCGCAAGCTCCCACGGCGGCGCGGGCAGGTTCGGATCGAAGCGAAACGGGCGTCTCCCAAGAGTCACGTACGACCGGAATTCGATCCCGCGTTCCAGCTTCAGTTCCTTCTCGCGATCGCTAACACCGAAGTGCGCCGGGCTCACCGGTTTGCCGGCTCGTTGAGGACGCGAAGTGAGGTCATCGATCGCACCGAAATCCGAAGCCATGTGACGCAAGTAGAGTCCGAGTTCAGATGCGGCTTCCTGCGCTTCCGCCGTCCGCACGGGACTCGGCTTACCGTTATGTTCGTTAGCCTCGCTCAAGGCGTCCTGCACGGCGCGAAACAGTTCTGCCCCTGTGAGGGAAGCGGCGCCACCCGTGATCGAGGTTTCGATCCGATCCAGGAGCAACAGTTGTGAACCAGCGACAGCGGCGCGCAATTCCTCGACCACCGCCCTGCGCCAGACGCCGTGGGCGTGTACCCAGTCGGCGATGTTGGTGCCCCAATGGGGCACGGAGAGGAACACGACCCGACGTACGCACTTGAGGATCTTAACCGGTTCCACCTTGGCTCCACCGTCAACCACAATCGGCTGCTTGCGGTGGTGCAAGTCCCACAGTAGCCAGCGGATGTCGAGCCCGCCAGTCGAGTGCCCTATCAGGATGACATCGTCGCTGACCGAAATCTCACCGCGCGCAATGCGCCTGGCCAGGTAGCTCCGCAATCGCGTTGCACGCGTGACCACCGCTGCGGTAGGAAAATTGTCTAAATAGTGGAGCACCTGATTTCCTGCTCGCAACGTCTGAAACAAAGGCGTGATGCCGCCGTAGTATTCAAGCTGGCCGAGCGCATCGAAGCCGGCGAAGCCCGGTACAAGCACGATGTGGCGCCGCGTGACAGGAGCCGGCCCGTTTCGGTTGGCCATCGTTCAGGACCTCTCGATCAGCAACAGGGAAGATTGCACACTTTCCCGTGATCATTTGTCAGTGACGCATGCCGTGGCGCGATGTGATAACTGGAGATACTGAATGTCGCTTCTGGTTAACCGGACTCTAACTTTGACGCTCGCGACAGTCAACCGCTGTGATCGCAAGATAACGTGCGGCTGCAGATCAGCGATTTCAAGAAGGAAATGCGTTTGGCTGAATTTTGCAGCCATTTTGTCCAGATTCCAGACTTTTCCGCTCCGTCGAAGACCACCGAGCAGGTCACGTTCAGGGCCCTGAGGTGGGCAGAAACGCTCTCAGGTGGGTCCGAACTTGCAATGAAACTTGCAAGGGAATTTGGGCGCGTTATTTGTGTTCGAAGACCCCCGAAGGAAATGCTTACGTGTCGGTTTGCTTTGACTTGTTTTGCGGTCGAGCCTACGATTTGCCTTAAAGGCGGGGGATTTCCCTCATGGCGAACCCGACGGGCAGCCAGAATACGGCTATTGGCCAGACGCTAGGCCACTACCGCATCGCCGAGAAGATCGGCGCCGGCGGTATGGGAGAAGTCTACCGCGCCCGCGACCAGCATCTCTCCCGTGATGTTGCCATAAAAGTCCTCCCCCCTGGCACGCTTGCCGACGAATCAGCACGCAAGCATTTTCATAGAGAAGCTCTGATTCTCTCGCAACTCAACCATCCCAACATCGCCACCATCTACGACTTTGATTCGCAGCAGGCGGTGGACTTCCTGGTGATGGAGTACATCTCTGGGACCACACTCAGCGAGAGGGTGGTAGCTGGATCGCTGCCGGAGAAGGAAGTTCTCAGGCTGGGGATGCAACTCGCGGAAGGCTTGGCGGCAGCCCATGAACGTGGGGTGGTTCATCGTGACCTCAAGCCCGGCAACTTACGGGTCACGGACGATGGACGGCTGAAGATTCTGGACTTCGGTCTGGCGAAGCTGTGGCGTCCGATCACTGCGAGTGCCGCAACGGAAAGTCTTAGCGACACGCAGGGGATGGCCGGGACCATGCCCTACATGGCGCCGGAGCAATTGCTTGGTGGACCGATCGATGCTCGCACCGACATCCACGGCGCCGGGTCTGTGTTGTACGAAATGGCGACGGGGCAACGACCGTTCGCTGAGGTAGAGCGCACCCAACTGATTAGCGCCATTCTGCACAGGGCACCACGGCCACCGACTGCTGTCAATCCCAAGTTGTCTCCAGAGCTGGCAAGGATCATCGGGAAATGCCTGGAGAAGGAACCCGAAAACCGCTACCAGTTGGCCAAAGAGCTAGCGATTGATCTGCGACGGCTGCTCATGCCGAGCGCGGCGAAAGTGGCTGAACTTCCTGTTGCGGGCAGGGCACTCTGGAAGGATCTGGTTCCCGCTGTCATGGTGCTTGTTGCCGCTGCCATTGGAGCAATGTTATATTTCCGCTCGCACCAACACGCGACCCGCCTGACGGACAGGGACACCATCGTCCTCTCTGACTTCGACAACAGGACCGATGACGGTGTGTTCGATGACACACTGAAGCAGGGACTCTCAGTACAGCTTGAGCAATCGCCCTTTCTCTCCCTGGTTTCCGAGCGCAGGGTAAATGAGACCTTGAGGCTGATGGGCCGTCCGGCCGGTGACCGGCTGACGCCGGAGGTCACACACGAAGTCTGCCTGCGCCTGGGCAGCAAGGCGATGCTGACCGGCTCGATTGCGGAGGTTGGCAGCCAGTATGTAATTGGCATGAAGGCAGTGAACTGCGACACGGGGGATGTGCTGGCGGAAGCGCAGGAGCGGGCGGCGAGTAAGGAGGCAGTCCTCAAGGCGCTGGACAATGCGGCGATCAGTTTGCGAAGCAAGCTAGGCGAGTCGCTCAACTCGGTGCAGAAATACGCCACACCGGTGGAGGAGGCGACCACGCCATCTCTAGAGGCTCTGAAAACCTACAGCCTGGGAGTAAAGACGGCTTATGCAAAAGGGGGCACAGCAGCGTTGCCCTTCTTCAAACGGGCGGTGGACATTGATCCTAACTTTGCCATGGCCTACGCCTGGATGGCGGCGGTGTATTTCGACCTCAACGAAGTGAGGCGGGGGGCCGAAAATGCAAGCAAGGCTTACGCGCTGCGAGAGAAGGTTAGCGAACGAGAGCGGTTCGATATTGAGGGAGACTACTACCTGACCGCGACAGGGGAACTCGAGAAGGCGACTCAGACCTTCGAACTATGGCAGCAGATCTACCCAAGAGACGATGCGCCTTACAGGCATCTGGGATTCGTTTCCAACGCCCTGGGAAACTGGGAAAAGGCATTGGAGGAGTTGCGAGAGGCGCTGCACTTGGAGCCAAATAATGTGACCAACTATCTCAACCTCAGCGTCGCATACACTACCCTCAACCGGCTGGATGAAGCGGAAGCGATGTTCAAGGAGGCGGACAAGCGCAAGCTGGAGAACGAGCAACTGCTCCAGAGCCGATACTGGTTGGCATTTCTGAAGGGCGATGCAGCGCAGATGGCGCAGTTGGTTTCAGCCGCAATGGGAAAGCCCGGCGCGGAAGACCTGCTACTGGCCGCGCAAGCGGACACGGAAGGTTGGTACGGCAAGCTGAAGAACGCGCGCGAACTGACCCGTCGGGCGATGGAGTCTGCCCAGCACAACGACGCCAAGGAGAGTGCTGCAGCCTACCAGGCAGCGGCAGCGCTGCGCGAGGTGGAATCGGGCAACCGTGAGCAGGCGCGTGCCGAGGCCAATGCGGCCGTGAAGCTGGCCCCGAACCGCGATGTGCGGGCGATTGCGGCGTTGGCTCTGGCGCGGGCAGGCGATGCGGCAGGGGCGGAGAATCTGGCGGCCACACTCGACAAGAACTTCCCGGTGGATACGCTGGTGCAGAGGTATTGGCTCCCCACGATCCGGGCGGGGATTGCGTTGGAGCGCAAGGATGCGAACTGGGCAATCGAACTATTGAAGGTGACTAGCACGATCGAAAATGGATCACCAACGAACCTCGCGATAGTCCTGTGCCCCGCTTATTTGCGTGGGGAGGCGTATCTCATGCTGCACGACGGCAATCGGGCGGCCACAGAATTCCAGAAGTTTATTGACCACCGAGGACTTGTGGTGAACTTTCCATGGGGAGTACTAGCCCGCCACGGCCTAGCCCGTGCTTACGCCATGCAAGGCGACGCAGTCAAAGCACGTAGCACATACCAAGACTTCATTGCACTCTGGAAAGATGCCGACCCCGACATCCCCATCCTGAAAGAAACCAACGCAGAGTACGCGAGGTTGCTGTAGCGAAAGACGGCATATGCCCTGCCCAGTTCACTGTTTGCCAATAGTCTTCGAGCCTTGGGCAATAAACATCGCCGCAGGAATGATCAGGCCAAGAAAAATTAAGAGCCTCAATCTCCCGATATTGCGACTAAGACGAAAGCGCTGGCCATAATGAGTAACTTTGTGGGCTCAGCACACAATATGTTGCCCTCCTGTCCCTTACGCTCCCAAGCAACGTCCCCAATTGAGATCTTTCTGGGAATAGAGGGCCATCCTTCACGGCTGCAATGTTTTGGCGTACACTCTTCCTGAAGCAGCATCCACCAAGTAATTCACTGGATTGCTGCGGTCGGCCTGACTTGATCTGTAAGTGCCCACGTGTTGCCGTGAGGTGCTCATGTCGGCATCTGCCACCGATATCGCTTTTGTTTTTCCTCCTGCCAGTGGACATGTAGCTTCATTCGCCGGCCACCTCGGAGTCGGATATCTCCGCGCGGCACTGGCGGTATCCGGCATTAAGAGTTGTCAATATTTCAACCCCCGGCCTGGAATGGTAAGTGAGGTGGCGCGCGGCCTGCTTGCCTTGAGACCAAGGATCATTGGTTTCACCGCATACGACGCGAATTTCCCCCTCTGCCTGTCTATTGCCCGGAGCATAAAGCTAGAGCAACCCAGCATGAAGATTGTGTTTGGAGGTCCGAGTGTCACCTTCGGAGCTAAAGAGCTGCTAGCGCGGCACGAGTCAATCGACCTGTGCATTCTCGGTGAGTCGGAAGAAACGGCGCCACGTGTTCTTGGCGATCTGCTCGAAGACACCTTTCCCGAAGAAGATCAGGTGGGCGTGGCATTCCGAAGACACGGGGAGATTGTTTGCACCGCAGATTCACCGCTGGTGGGGGCCACTGCTCCGTCGGTCCAGTCAACGCTCGATGTAACACCCTCACCATATCTCAGCGGGATGTTGCAGGACGGCCGCACCGGCGTGCTCACGGGACGCGGTTGTACTCATCAATGCCAATACTGTTGTTTCGCAGCGCTGGGGAAGAAAAAACTACGGCTGCACTCCGCAGAGCGGGTATTGGCGGAGTTGGAGTTTATTGCCGCACATCAGCAGCGGACGAGGCAGCACTACGTTGTGCCTGTCCATGATGACGCTTTTACACTACTGCCCGCACGGGCTAAGAGCCTGTGCGAAATGATCATCCATCGCGGCTTGAAACTGACCCTGTCGTGTGTAACGCGAGCCGACGCTGTTGACGACGAACTGCTGAAGTTGATGAGGGCCGCCGGTTTCGTTAGCGTTGCTTTTGGACTAGAGAGCGCGGTGCCGTCTGTGCTACGGGCCACCGGCAAGGTACGGCCTCCGGAGTGGCCCGACCGCGACCTCGCGCCGGAGGGGCGTTTTGTCGAACAGGTGCGGCAGAGCGTAATTTCCGCTAAGAAACTGGGTTTCACTGTCGGCGTAAGCATTATCCTGGGGCTGCCCACGGAGACAGCCGCTGATGGTGAAGCTACCCTCCGCTTCATCAGGGCACTACCAATCGACTACTACGCTCATAACTTCCTGTGGTTGTTCCCCGGAACACCTTTATGGGATATGCACTCCCATTACGACCTTGACTGCTCGATCGACGAATTGGGCTTGCCCGTGACGACCGGATACTCATACGACGTCAACACATTGCGTCCACGTCCGAAGTGCAAGCTGGAAAGCCACGCGAGCTTGATCCGCGAGCTGGCGGCAGAAGCAATAGATGACTGCGATGCGCCTTCTGCAAGCGTGGACAGTATCAGCACAGTCGTCATTGAGGCTGAAGAATTGACAGCAGAAACGGCGCAATGGCTCCACAAGGTTCTCGCGGTGGGTGGTACGGTTTTACAGCTCTATCCTTCCTTGCGACGGGACCACAGCGAGCAACGGATCCAGCGCGATCGTTGCATGATGGCTGATCATCTAGTTCCGGCCCGCCATTACATACAAGTAAAGCGCAAGCGCCCCCGTGCGGGGAATGATCGGTACGTGCTCGCATCTCCCAACACGGACCTTTATCGCATGCACAAACCACACTTGGTTTCTATCACCTCAACCAACGGGCCGTCCCCCATCTTCGCTTGGCTGCGAGGCGCATCCTCATCGTGCAAACTCTGCGAGATATCGCCGGCCTTCCTGCAGTCGACTGAGCTTGCACGCCTAAAGCGCTGCATTGATGCCGAGCCTGCGCCTTCGCCGCTACAACAAATGCCGATTCCACCGAGATTTCGGTACGCCGGCCGGTGGTTGAAAAACGTTGTTTCGTGCAAGTCGCTAAATAGGCTGGAGGTGGACAATGAGGGCAACGTACGTTCCTGCCGCTTCGGCGATCCACTCGGAAAGGTTGGAGACACAAAGAAGCACCTGACAAAGCGTCTCTTGGAATTGACGCGTGCCGCAGAACAGAGGCGCGGCTGTCATCGTTGCACGATGGCAGGATGCCCTAGGTGTCCATTCCCCGGGCTCGACGATCAAACGTATTGCAGCACGATGATGCAGTGCGCGTCAGTTCTTCCAACGCTTAGCTGGATCCGGATGTATTCACGGCTTCCTTCGATGGTGGCTCGCCAGCGGGATTGGATGGAGGCCGAGTAGTAGACTTGGAACTTTGATCAACTTTAGAAGCAAGGAGGATTGTGATGACAACAAAGAAAAAGGATGTTCGATCATGGATGCGCAAACAACTGGGAAGGGAGACCGCTGATGCTTTGCTGAAAAAGTTGGATAAGATGGCGAATAAGAAAGCCCCGTTCAAAGCCATCGACAACATGATCGCGGAAGATCTCTCGAAGCACTTTCAGAAGGTCAGGAAGTATCTCAATAGGAATATAAACATCGATTGTCCTTTTACTCACAAAGGCTCGAAGTAGGAAAGGAACTCCGATGATTCCGTGCAGGCGCTAGGCGCAGTCGCCGCCCACAAAGGATAGCGCTTCCCGACCTGTCTGAAGTTGCGCGAGAACCTGCGCGTGGGAGCGTGGAATCGCTCCTGGATTCGACGATCTCGGTCGCGGTCGAGGGAAAACATCGTCCCGATCCGTTCGACCATTTCTAGAGGGCTGTGGAAGAGGGGAAGGTTGAGTGAAAACAGTTCCTCGGAGAACCACTTTGGAGGGATTTCTTGTCGTACCGGCGTCGTACAGGGCCACTGCGCCAGTCGATTTGAACGTCACTGAAACGCATCGTAAGTCGTTGATTTGTCGTGTCTGTCTTCGAATCGCACCGGGTCTGGATCGTTTAGCAAACCGCCGCATTCGGCCACTCTGCCACCTCTCCGGAGTGCGGAAATACAGTTTACCACGATAGGAATAATCGCCGTTGCCGCTTCCATCACTGACGTTTAGGCCATCCAGTTCGTTTACTGTGCCGATTCAACGTTTGTCGTCTCTAGAGCCTCTTGTAGACCTTATACGAGCATTTGGGGAGCAGTTTCGAACGGTTCAAAGGTAAGCCGGCATGGAAGACCTGTTGCTGGCGTGGCAGGCCGACGCGGAGGCCTGACACGGGAAGTTGAAAAGCGGACGCGAGACCCGGCGCGCCACGGATTCAGCCCGGCACATGACGCCAGCGAGACCGCCGCCGGGTATCGGTCAGATGGGGCACTGCTGGAGCCGAAAACCGGAAGCAAGGAAGAAGCCCGTGCCGAGGCCAAGGCGGAGAGTAAAGCTGGCCCCAATCGCGATGTGCGTTCGACGGCGGCGCTCGCGCTCGGCTCGGCCAGGCGACACCGCAGGCGCGGAAGGGCTAACAGCGGATCGGAATAAGGCATTTCCCCCTGGACGCGCTAGTCGCTGGTTAGCCCGTTCGTTGTAACCTTTCATCATGCTCGCAGTTTCCTCCACTGACCGAGTCTTCATTCTTGCGGGGGCAGGAGTGAGCGCCGAAAGCGGCATTCCGACTTTCCGTGGCGTGGGTGGACTCTGGCGGAACTACCGGATCGAGGAGGTCGCTTCGCCCGAAGCCTGGCAGCGCGATCCCCGGCTGGTATGGGAGTTCTATTCCACGCGGCGGCGGGTTGCTTCGGCAGCCAAACCGAATCCGGCGCACTTCACTCTCGCCAAACTTGAAGACGCGCTGCAAGACCGCCTTTTCGTCTGCACCCAGAACGTGGACAACCTTCACGAGCAGGCGGGTTCGAGAAACGTCGTCCACATGCACGGGGAGCTTTTCAAGAGCCGTTGCGACACTTGCGGTCGCTCTCCATTTGACGATACGAATCTCTACGATCCCCCCGCCGAAGCCCCCAGATGCGAATGCGGTGGGCGGGTTCGTCCGCACATCTGCTGGTTTGGCGAAGTGCCGTTCGAATTGGATCGAATCTATCGCGCACTAGATCAATGCACTCTCTTTATGGCGATAGGAACGTCAGGCGTGGTCGAGCCCGCCGCCAGCTTTGTTGCCCACGTCAATGGTCGGGCTCGGACAATCTACCTGGGAGCGGAGAATCCTGTGAACGCAGCCTCGTTCACGGAATGCTATTTGGGCAAAGCGGGGGAAGTATTGCCAAACTTGTTCGGTTCCTTGTGATGGGTCGCAAGGCACTATTGCAGCTTCGCGTACTCTCCCTCCGCCTCTTTCAGGATGGGGATGTCGGGGTCGGCGTCCTTCCAGAGGGTGAGGAAGTCCTTGTAGGCGGCGAGCGCCCGGACGCGGGCGGCATCCGCATCCGCTCCTTGCGAGGTTCTCGACTGCAAAGCATTCGCGCGAGCCACACCCAGATGCGCCAACGCTCCCGTCCAGCAGTTCCAGACAATGCCGTTGTGGTCGAGAATCTTCTGAAACTCGGCGGCGGCAGCACCGCCCTGTCCGGCTGCCAGGTACGCCTCCCCGCGCACATAAACATGATAGAGGCATGAAACATTGTTGCCGAACGGGATGGCGCCGAACTCAATAGCTGAAGCAGGTTGCAAGGCATTCAGGATGACAGCCGGATTCCTTCTGTCCATCGCCAACTGTGCCTGAATCGCAGGCAGCCAAAGCGACTGCATCTGCGTGTCCAGCGGAAAGCGTCTCCCTAAGTCTTGAGCCAAGGAATCGGCTTGTGCCGTATTGCCCGCCAGTGCAAACGCAAGTGCGGCTTCACTCTGCGCCCCCGGACTCGTCGGAGCCAGCTTCAAAGCCTCTGCCGCTGACTGTCGCGCTTCCGCAGCATTGCCGAAAGCGGCTTCCCGCAGAGCAGCATTCGCCTGCCATATTGCCCCGGTTTCCTTGTTGTCAGCCCGGATAGCAGAGTCCACAGCCCGCTTGGTCAGTTCCCGCGCCTTGCGTACATGGCCAACGTACCCCTCGGTATCGGATGCGAGCGCCAGTCCAAAGTTCTCATATTCTGACTTGCCCGCAAACCACTGCTGCTGTTCCGCCATTGCGGCAGGGTCCCCACCGAGAAAGGCTAGAGCGTAAAGAGCATTGTGCAGTGCGAAATCATCCAGTTTTCGCGCCTGTGCCTCTTGGATCATCTGCCGCGCTTGGTCACAACGTTGCATGGCAAGGGAGTAGTTGGCTAGATTCTCGTATATGCCGACATTATCCGGTGCAAGGTGCATGGCTTGTCTCGTGATCGCCTCGGCCTTGGCGTACTGCCCCTGTGAGTAATACACGATACCCAAATTGGCGTATGCTCCGGTCTCATGGTAGTTCTCGATCTGCTCCTGATACGTTTGGGCGGCTTTCTCCAGTTCCCCGGTTACACTCGAATTGTAGTCGGCGATGATCTCCAACTTTTCCCGTTCACTGGCATGTTCCCGCAGCTGGAATGCCTTCGTGTAGTACTCGTTGGCCCGCCCTAGCTGGCCGAGACTGTAGTAGTTGTCGCCCACTTCCCTGTAACCCATGGCAAAATTCGGATCGAGTTCGATGGCATGTTGGTCGTAGGGCAGGGCTGCGGCAGCGCCTTTGTCGCGATAGGCTTTTCTGCCAAGGCTGTACTCCTTCAGCGCTTCGAGCGAAGGGGTGGTAGCCTGTTCGAGCGGTACATCAAACCTCTGCACCGTAGCCAGTGATTCGCCCAGTTCGGTGCGCAGCTTGGATGCCGCCTCGCCCAGCACGTTCAGCACCTTCTCCTTGGACGCCGCCGTGACTTGCTGCTCGGCCAGAGTGTCACCGCTTTGGCAATTGACCGCCTTCAAGCCCAGCACATATTCGCTGCCCAGGCTGCCGATGGCGCCGACAAGGTAGGCTTTGCTGCCCGCCCGGAGGCAAACCTCGCGGGCCACCTCGGGCGTGAGTTTCGTGCTGGCCGGACGTGTCATCTGTTGCAAGGTCTTCGCGACTTCGCTGTCGGGGAGCACGTTGAGGAAAGGCGATTGCCGCAAGGAGACGCTGAGCGCCGTCTTCAGGGCGTCGTCGAATACCGCATCGCCCGTGCTATTGGCAAAATCGGCGAGAACGATGGTGTCTTTCTCGGTCAGGCGCTTGCTTTGCTGATGCGACCGATAGTAAAGCCCGCCTGCTACGAGCAACGCGATCAGCAGGACGGGAACCACAAACTTCCATAGGCTGCCCCACGCTGCCGCAGGAACTTCTGGTATGATCCGCGTGCCCGAGCTTGCTGCCGTACTACGTCCGCTCTCGGAGTCCCGCTTCAGCCGTTGCAAGTCGGTTCGCATGTCGGCGGCGTGCTGGTACCGCAAGTTGCGGTCCTTTTCCAGAGCCTTGCTGATGATCCGTTCCAACTCCGGTGGCAGGTCAGGATTCAGCCGTATGGGAGCCACGGGAGCGCGGTTCAGGATCGCCTCGAAGATGGTTGCCGCACTGTCCCCACGAAAAGGCAACGCGCCCGTCGCCATCTCGTACAAGACGACTCCGAACGAAAACAAATCTGTACGTGCGTCCAGTTCCTTCGCCCGCGCCTGCTCCGGCGACATGTAAGCGACGGTGCCCAGCGTAGAACCGGGACTGGTGAGGTGCGGTTCGTCCATCGAACCGGTCCGCGTGTTGGCCGCGGCGACTTGGCTGGCAGAACTTGTTGGAGTCCCAACTTTGGCCAGGCCAAAGTCGAGAATCTTAGCGTGTCCGCGCTTGGTGATGAAGACATTGGCGGGCTTGATGTCGCGATGGACGATGGCTTCTGCGTGGGCGGAATCGAGCGCGTCGGCAATTTCAATTGCCAACCCGAGTAGAACATCCATCTCGACGGGCTTTCCGGCGATGAGATGTTTCAGCGTCACCCCGTCGAGAAACTCCATGGCGATGAACGCCCGCCCGTCCTGCTCGCCAAGGTCGTGAATCGTACAGATGTTGGGGTGATTCAGTGCGGATGCAGCCTGGGCCTCGCGCTGAAAGCGGGCGAGTGCCTGTGGGTCACGGGCAACCTCCTGAGGCAAGAACTTGAGGGCGACGAAGCGATGCAGCCGCATGTCCTCAGCCTTGTAGACCACGCCCATGCCGCCACCGCCAATTTTCTCAACGATGCGGTAATGCGAGATGTTCTGGCCGATCAATGAAAAAGGCTCTATGCGCGACCATACTAGGAGGCCAAGCTGAGGTGAGTCAATGAGCTGACGGGATAGCTATTGAGGCCAGGCCGCGCGGCTAAGCTCCAGCAACGCTATGAGCAGTTGACGTTCGCAAGAAAGCCGGTTGTGCTGTTGCGGAGGAAGTGAACTTTGCGTAGCCTATGAGCGTCAAGAGTCGCTAACTTTCAGCGGAGTTCCGCGCAACCTCTTAGGCAGCGCATTGTCTGTCTAACTGGGCTTGTAACTGTCTCCAATCAGAGCGACGACTTCGGCCAAGAACTCTGGAGGTGGGCTTTATGAACCGCAAGCGCTGGTTGCTGGCAGGTATTCTCCCCGCGATCCTCTGTTTTTCGGGGCACGCGCAAGTGGACAAAATTGTCATTGCGGTGGGCACCCCGGAAGATCGGGCGCTGAGCTCCATCGCAGACGAGCAGGATGCACAGAAGAAGCTGGCGATGTACGAGGATTTTGTGCAGAAGTTTGCGTCCAATTCGGCTGCGGTTGCGTATGGCAACTGGCAGCTTTCGCAATCCTACCAAGCTGCCGGAGATTCGCAGAAGGCTCTGGCTTATGGGGATAAGGCGCTGGCGAGTTCTCCCCGGAATATGGATATTCTGGTCACGCAAGCCGGCATCGCGCAGCAATTGAAAGACAGCGGCAAGGTTATGGATTATTCAGTCCGGGGAGGCGAGATCTACAAATCGATCAGCCAACAAACCCAGCCCGAAGGGGGCAATCAGCAGGAGTTTGCCGCACGCATCGAGGAAGAAAAGAATGCGGCCAAGGGCTCTTATGAATTTCTTGAAGCTGCTGCCTTTAAGGCCATAGCCGACGAATCGGATGCCGGGAAACGCATGGCGGATATTGAACGGTTCAACCCGGCGTTCCCGGATTCTCGCTTCCAGGAGCCGATTACCTCCTATGCGATGATGTCGTTGTCGGAGCTGAACGATACTCCACGGCTGATTTCCTATGCTGAAAAAACTTTGGCAGGCAACCCCAATAACCTGCCCGCCCTGCTGCTGTTGGCGGGTGTCTACGTAGACGATCCCAAGCCGGGCAGCATCGCCAAGGCTGTTTCGTATGCACAGAAGGCGATCGAAGTGGCCAAGGCGGATGCCCCCGATGCCGATCGTACCCGTAAAGTCTCGGCTGGGGCTGCGCACTCGACCCTGGGCTACGCCCTCATGAAGCAGGACAAGACCGCGGCCGCAATTCCGGAGCTGAAATCCGCGTCCGCGTTGCTTAAAGGACAAGACGACCAGCAATTCGAAATCGCCATGTACCGCCTCGGTTTTGCTTATGCCAAATTGAACAAAGTAAGCGATGCACGGGATGTGTTGAACGAAATTGTAAAAATGCCGGGTCCGGTGCAGCAGCCTGCACAGGATTTACTTAACAAGGTGAATGCGGCGAAAGCGAAGGGGAAGTAGGTAAGAGGACACGCAGCCCGCGCTAATGAGCGCCCGTCCGGGCATGTGCTGGGGGCAGCCTTCAGCGGTGGTTGCCCGCGATCAACAGGAACGTCGCTTTGTGGCTCTTGAACCTCACGTCAAGATGAGACCAATTGCACCGACGTAACGCACTCGCTGCACTACTATCACGTCTCGCCTCCATGCGGGCCAAGACAAGTGATCTTGCTCACAGAAAACGGAAACCGCTTGGCAGAAGATTGAGGGTGCAGCGTCAGGCGCCCAGAAAGTGCCAAGGGTTCAGTGTGCGCTGCGCCGATCCGCTGCGCGGAGATGCGAGGAGTACGCGGTGCGTCTTAATCCGACAAGGTTGCGCTGGTTTTCGCAGATTGTATTCTTCGCGCTGTTTCTGTTTCTGCTGCTACGTACGGAGTTCCGCGGATCGCTGCATGTTGGTGGGAGCGAGATTCGGCTTCCTTATCCAGTGCAGTTGTTTTTCCAGTTTGATCCGCTGGTGGCGCTGTCGAATGCGCTTTCCAGCCGCGCCCTGTACCACGGTCTGTTGTGGAGCCTGGCAGTTCTGATTCCGACGATGTTGCTCGGGCGCTTCTTCTGTGGATGGATTTGTCCCCTGGGCTCAATCCACCACTTCCTCGGCAGCCTGAGATCGGAGCGCAAACGTGGAAAACAACTGATTGAATCGAACCGGTACAAGCGCTGGCAGACGACCAAGTACTACCTTTTGGTCGCGGCCTTGATCGCGGCCGTGCTTGGCTCAGGCGTCGTCGGATGGCTGGATCCCTTCTCGTTGCTGACGCGCTCGCTCGGCCTGTCCATTTTGCCTGGAACGAACTATGCCCTGAGTGCCGGGCTGCGCGCGATGGAACACAGCAGAATTGGGCTGGTGCAGATGGTGGGCAGCGGGTTTCACTTCATTTTCGGAATGCTGCTGCTCAGTTTCAAGCAGCCGTACTTCCGGCAAGGTGTGTGGCTCGGTCTCATTTTCATTTTTCTTCTGGCGCTGAATTTTCGTGTAACCCGGTTCTGGTGCCGGGCACTTTGCCCGCTGGGCGCTCTGCTAGGGATCGTATCGCGCTGGTCGATTCTTGGACTCGTCAAGACCCCGGAGCGCTGCGATGACTGCAATCGCTGCCTGATGCACTGCCAGGGCGGCGATGATCCGATCGGCGGAGTCCCGTGGCGTCAGCCGGAGTGTCATCTCTGTCTGAACTGTATTGATGAGTGTCCGGAGCACGGCCTGCAGTTCAAGTTTTTCCCCGCTCAAAAGTCCATCGGCGTGAACCTGCAGAGACGCAAGGTGCTCACCGGATTGGCGGCGGGAGCAGCCGTGGTTCCACTGTTGCGAAGCACGCCCGGATTCGCAGTCGAGCGCCATGAGCGGTTGCTGCGTCCTCCCGGCGCGCTGGACGAAGAGTACTTCCTGTCGCGCTGCATACGCTGCGGCGAGTGCATGAAAGTCTGTCCGAACAACGCGCTGCAACCGGCGTTGACCGAAGCCGGTCTGGAAGGTCTCTGGACACCGGTCATGGTACCGCGGATAGGCTACTGTGAGACCAGCTGCGTGCTGTGCTCGCAGGTTTGTCCCACCGGTGCAATTTGGGAGATCACGGCGAAAGAAAAGGGTTGGGAGACGGGCGCGGGGGGCGCGAAACCGATCAGTCTGGGCACGGCCTTTTACGATCGCGGGCGATGCTTGCCATGGGCGATGGCAACACCGTGCATTGTCTGCGAAGAGTGGTGCCCGACATCGCCCAAGGCCATCTATTTGCAACCAGCCGAGGTGGCGGATGCGGAGGGCCATCTGAAGCAGGTGAAACAACCGTTTGTTGATCCTCATCGCTGCGTGGGCTGTGGGGCGTGCGAGTATGCCTGCCCGGTTCAGGATCGCCCGGCAGTTTACGTGACCAGCATCGGCGAGAGCCGATCGCGAACGAACCAGATCCTGCTGAACCGGGGCAAGGGGGGTAGAACGGGATGAGGAACAGTGTGGCGATGCGCGGTGCATTGACGATCACATTGTGCATCACACTCCTCGGAGATACCGCGTGCAATCGAGAACGGCGGACTGAGGCTGCGCCATTTCCTGCGTCCAATGAGGTTGCGGGCTGGGCAAAGACTGGAGATACACGGACCTTCGATGCGGCGGACCTGTGGAAGTACATCGACGGCGAAGCGGAACGGTACTTGAATGCTGGAGCGCAGAGAGTCTCCACGGCCGACTACAAGTTCCAGAACAAGGTCGACGCGGTCGTGGACATCTACACCATGGGGAACGCCGAGGGCGCCGAGAAGATTTTAAAATCAGAGCCGGTTGTCGATGTGAAACCGATCCAACTCGGAAACGAAGCCCGCGTATCAAGCCAGAGCCTGGTTTTCCGCAAGGGAGTTTATCTGGTGCGAATCGTTGTCTATGAGGAGTCGGTGGAAACACAGCAAGCGATTGTAGGCCTGGGGCAGGCTATCGAGCAGCGGCTTGTGAAGTGACGATCGCCAGAAGTGCGGTTCGTCACTGAAAAATCATTCGGATTGCGGTATTCATAATTTGAGGCTGCTCACCGGAGAACCGTTTATGAGCGCAAGGCGCAGCACCGGTCGGCGGGACTTTCTGAAGAAGTGCCTCGCTAGCGCCGCGGTTCTGCGTGCGGGCGGCAGGATGAGACTGCTGGCAGCAGCAGAACCAGGAGCGGTGCTCGAGAAATCCAGAGTTGTGATCGCGCGGGATGCCACGCTGCGCGGCACAAGCAACACGGTGGATTCGCGCCGGATGCTGAGCCTAGTGGATCGCGCCATGCAGGCTCTTTTCGACCGCGATAACCCGATCGAGACCTGGAAGAAGCTGGTCCGCCCGGGTGACGCGGTGGGCCTGAAAGTGAATGCGCTCGGCGGACGCGGATTCTCCAGCAACCTTGAACTCGTCGAAGCCATTTGCGGGCGATTGCAGGAGGCCGGAATCAAAGCCAGCGACATCGTGGTCTGGGATCGCGACACGGACGAACTGGAACACGCCGGATTCCATGTTTCGGCAGGTGGAAGCCGTGTGCAATGCTTCGGCACCGATCGAGTTGATTACGAACAAGAACTGGTCACGCATGGCAGTGTCGGCAGCCGTTTGTCGAGGATTCTGACGCAACGCTGCAACGTCCTGATCAATGTCCCGGTGCTGAAAGACCATGACGGCGCCGGCGTATCCATCGCCCTGAAAAACATGTATGGCGTCATTCATAACCCGAACAAGTACCACCCCAACGGCTGCAATCCGTACATCGCAGACTTGAATATGCTGCCGGAAATCAGAACCAGGATGCGATTGACCATCTGCGACGCGACCACGGCATCGTATGAAGGTGGACCGGGATACAAGCCGGAATACAGTTGGAAGAACAATGCCCTGATGGTTTCGCAAGATCCTGTCGCACTCGACTACACCGGCTGGCAAATCATCGAGCACAAACGAGCCGAGAAAGGATTGAAGACGCTGGAAGCCGACGGCAGAGCACCGCGTTACATCGCGACTGCCGCCGATGAACAGCATCGGCTGGGGACAAATGATCCAAGGCGAATCGCGGTTGTCGAGGTGTAGGTGTGTGATTGAGGGTTCAACATGTGGAGTGAACTCGATCGCCGTTCGTTCTTGAAGTGCGCCCTGGCGTCAGGAGCAGCGCTGGGCGTCTGCGAATTTGCCCAGCACCTGGTCGCGATTCCAGCGTGGGCTGGTCCACAGAAGCAGGATGATTCGCAGTTCACCGTCGAAGCCCGGTTTTACGAGAAACAGCCAAACAAGAAGATCAAGTGCAAGCTGTGTCCTCGCGCATGCACGGTGGGAGATCGGGAACGCGGCTATTGCGGCGTGCGGGAGAATCACGGCGGAACTTACTACTCGCTGGTGCACTCGCGGGTGTGCGCCGCGCATATCGATCCCATCGAGAAGAAGCCTCTGTTCCACTATCTGCCGGGGACGCTGGCTTTCTCGCTGGCGACGGCTGGTTGCAACGTCAACTGCAAGTTTTGCCAGAACTGGGACATCTCCCAGGTGCGTCCGGAGCAGGTTCCTGCCGACTACGCGCCCCCGAAATTGGTCGCTGAGTTGGCCAAACAGCGCGACTGTCCGACCATTGCTTACACCTACAGCGAGCCGGTAGTCTTCAGCGAGTACCTGATGGATGCAGCCGATGCCGGCCACGAAGCCGGCGTCCGCAGCGTGGTGGTGTCGAATGGCTACATGCAAGAGGAGGCGCTGAAGACGGCTTATGGGAAGATGGACGCGGTCAAAATCGATCTGAAAGCGTTCACGGAGTCGTATTACAAAGATGTGGTCGTGGGTGAGTTGAAGCCGGTGCTGGACTCGCTGGTCACCTTACGCAAGATGAATAAGTGGACCGAGATCGTGTATCTCGTGGTGCCGAGTCTCAACGACGGCGATGCCGAATTTCGTGGCCTGGCACGCTGGATTAAGACAAATCTGGGTGTGGATGTGCCAGTACATTTTACGCAATTCCATCCTGAGTATTTGCTGAAGAATCTCCCCATCACACCGGTGCCGACGCTGGAACGCGCCAAGGCGATCGCCGACGCTGAGGGGCTGCACTATGTTTACATCGGAAATGTGCCGGGACACCCGGCAGAGAACACGTATTGTCCGAAGTGCCATCGCATAGTAGTCGAACGCGTAGGCTTGACGGTCAAGCAGATGCTGATCCGCAAGAGCGCTTGCTTATTCTGCCAGCAGCCGATCCCGGGAGTGTGGCACCTATGAAAGCACGAGAGGTGGGTTTGGTTATGAAAAAACGCGCTGCAACTTGTTCGCTAATGTTCTTCTTGATCGCGGTTCTTGCGGCTGCGGCTCCGCCGCGTTTGCGGGCGGGCAGTCCGCCCAATGTGAGGCAGCCAGGAGTGGCCGGCAGCTTTTATCCGGCCGACCTGAAGGCGCTCGTGGCAATGATGGACGACATGCTGGCGCACGCGACCGTGCCGAAAATTACCGATCCCATTCTCGCTGTGGTTGCGCCGCACGCCGGCTATCAGTTTTCTGGCCCGGTCGCGGCCTACACTTACGCGGCGTTGAAAGGGCGCAAGTTCTCCCGCGTCGTCGTGATTGCACCGTCGCATTACGAGGCATTTGATTTCACTTCGGTCTTTGATGGCGACTCTTACGCGACGCCGCTGGGGACAGTCCCGGTAGACAAGGCGTTTGCAAAACAACTGGTGCAGATGAGTCCAACCATCAAGTTTTCCAGCCAGGGACATGTTCCCACGAAGGAAGGCGCTGAGCATGCGCTCGAAGTAGAGCTGCCGTGGCTGCAACGGGTGCTGGGTGATTTCCAGTTGGTGCCCATCATTATGGGGGATCAGAGTTATGAAAGCAGCCGTGCGCTGGGTGTAGCTCTGGCGAAGCTGATTCAGGGCAAAGATGAAGATACGCTGATCGTGGCCAGTTCTGATTTGTCGCACTATCACCCCTATGACGAAGCGGTGAAGATCGACCATAAAACCCTGAATGCACTGCAGGCGTGGGACTACCTGAGCATGTCGCGGAACTTCGAGACACGGGTCTGGGAAGCTTGCGGCGGCGCGCCTATCGTCGCCGCGATGATTGCCGCCGAGCGCATGGGAGCGAACCAATCCGTAGTGCTCAAGTACGCCAATTCGGGCGACACCACCGGAGATCACTCGCGGGTGGTCGGGTACAGTGCGGATGTCTTTGTGAAAACTCAAAGCGCTAAGACAGTGGAACCACAATTCTCACTGAATAGCCACGAGAAGAACGAACTACTCGCTCTGGCACGCAAGTCGGTGGAGTATGCGGTCCGAGAGAAAAAGGCGTATGAACCAACTGCGAGCGCGAGCGCGGTGCTGAATCAGGAGCGCGGTGCGTTCGTGACCTTACGCAAATCGGGGGACCTGCGGGGCTGCGTTGGCTACACCTCCGCGTCTAAACCTCTCTACATGACGGTGAGGGACACGGCCACGCTGGCGGCCTTGCGCGATTCCCGATTCCAGCCGGTATCAGCCGCAGAGTTGCCGCACCTGGACTATGAAATCTCCGTGCTATCGCCCCTTCGGCGTGTGCTGGACATTCGACAGATCAAGGTTGGTCAGCACGGTTTACTGATGAAGAACGGCGCGTACGAAGGCCTTTTGCTTCCGCAGGTGCCGGTGGAGGAAAAATGGGATCGACAGCAGTTCCTGGAGGAGACCTGCGCCAAAGCCGGCATGCGCTCCGGTTGCTGGAAGGATGAGAACACGGACATCTTCATGTTTACCGCGGTGGTATTCGGCGAAAACAAGCCGCAGGCGCTTATGCCCGAGACATCTTCGCCTCCAGGCTTATCCGCGCGGCCAGGAGGGCCGGCACCAAGTTTATCGCCGCACTGAGCCATGCAGTTTTCCAAAAACCAAAGACTGGGATGAGGTAACTGCTCAACAAGAGCGCGCCCGCGCATCCGCCCAGCAGATCGATCGCATAGAGCGTGCCCAGCCTTGATCGACCACCGCCGTCATGAAGGTAGATCTCGGTCGCGATAGGAAATTGATAGCCCCCCAGCATTCCGCAGAGAGCCGCCAACGTAGGGAAGACAAACTGCGCAGCCAGCCATGTTGTCGCCATCCCGGAAATCTTCGACAGCAGGCTAACGACAAGTATCAATGCAGGACCAGAAAGGGCGAGCAGGAACTGGGTAGTTGCGATGGTGCGATAGGGTGGACTGTCACTGGAACTAATGCGGCGGATGCCCAGCCAACTTCCAACGGCAATGCCTGCCATGCACATAGCGATGAGGATCGCCAGCTGTTGGTAAACGTAACCGTACACGGACTGGAATGCCAGCAGGAGGAAGATCTGCAGAGCCATCACTGTGAATCCGGTCGCAGCCATGCAGCACGCCGCGGCAGAACGAGCGCGTCTTTCGCGAGCAGGCACAAACGCCAGAAGAACCGCCACAAACAGCAGGACGACAAGGACCGCATCGATGACACCGCTGAACGGGATGTGCGCTGCGGCCCGGAACCAGCGAGAATAGCCCAACTTGAACTGCGTGCTCCATAGCACAACGTCGAAGTAATAGGCCATCGGTTCGAAATCGCTGTTGACTGGCGTCGACGGCAGCGACTGGAGCTGCTCGTGAACCTGCTCCATGCGATCGGGCATCATACGGAATGGGATGAAGTATTCCCGAACATACTGTGTCTTCAGATTCCGCTCCCGCAATCTTGAAATCAGCGTTTGGGGATTGTCGGTCAGAACATCAGGTCGCGTGGCGGCAAAGAAGTGAATCGTTTCGCCCGGGACGGCGACAACAGAAGGGAAGACTTTCTGCAGGGTGTGGTGAATGCAGCGCAGGAATTCCGCCAGGTCGGGGCTGATGTAATCCTCCGACGAGCGCAACTGCAAGGCGAGCAGCCCGCCGGGCGCGAGGTGATCGCGAGCGGAACGAAAGAACTCAGCCGTGTAGAAGCGGTTCAGTTGCGCGGTCTGCGGGTCCGGGACATTGAGAATGATCAGGTCGAACGTGTCGTCAGCCGTAATGAGATAATACCGGCCATCTGCGTAGTGGAGGTGTACGCGAGTATCCAAAAAAACAGCAGATTGCGCGGGGAAGAATTGATGCGCCATGTCGATAAGTGCGGGATCCAGTTCGACATAGTCGATCCGCTCGATAGTGGGATGCTGCAGCGCCTGGTCAATGCTGCCGTTCACACCGCCGCCGATCAGCAGTATCCGCCTCGGCGCCGGGTGCTCCAGCAGCGCGTAGTGAACCGCCTCTTCGGCGGCGCTCTCGTCCGGCGCGTTAGCAAGGATCACGCCGTTGTCATAAATGCTGCGGATGTTGCCGGTTTCGATGACCGCCAGGTTGCCGTAAATCGTGTCGCGCGATCCCACCAGGTGGAATCCCTGCCACAGGCGCGCCTGCGCCGACCTGTCCAAAGACGGTGCCAAGTATATAACGAGAACGACCGCGAAAAGCGCCGTTGTCAAGATCACGGCCCCAAGCTGCCTGCGGCTCATCCGGAACAACAACACTGCTGCCATACATAGATTTAAGAGGGCGACGACGATCGCGATCTGGAAGGACTCAAGAAAACGCAGCAACACGATGCTGGCCACGATCCCGCCGAGGCCGGAACCAGCAGCCTCCAGCAGGTAAGCCGAACTGGTGGCGAGCCGAGCAGAAACGGCGCACTGCTGTTCATACATCCGGGTCGCAGCCACGAAAAGCGCCCCTGCGACGACGCAGAACAGGCTCAGACATGCCAGCGACGTAAGCAGCATCGGCACCGGACCAACCAGTTCGCCCGGCACTGTCTGAAAAAAGCTTCTGGAGGCACGCAATGCCCAGATCGTTGGCAGCAGGCTGACGCCGAGCAGGCATTCGAGCGCGGCGACCGCCCGGCGAGCATTGTTCCCGCCCAGCGCAAGACGGCTGCTTAAGCTGCTGCCGGCCGCGGTCCAGAAGAGCCAGGTGGCTAACATAATTCCCAGCGAAATCTCGTTGCCGTTGAACACGACGATGAACTCCCGCATGAGAACGATCTGGCCGATGACCGCGCTGAATCCTATCAGCGTCAGGGCCGCCCTTACAGCAGACGTTGGTTGCATCGCACACGGCATTGTGACGGACTGCATAGCTGCTGCCACTAGAACGAAATTAGAATTTAGTTGTTGTGCAAAAGCAAAGCCCTAAGAGCAATATGCCTTTGACTGAGCGCGAAATACTCAATCGTCGTGAAGCGTTAATCAAGATGCTCCGCCTGGGAGGAGTCGCTGCCGGAACCGCAGGCCTCGGATTCTGGCTGAACGAGCACAGCCAGCGCCCCGAGCCAGAACTGGCAATCAATTTGAAGCGCAGTCACGCGGTGGCGGTTGATCCGGCTTTGCCCGAGATGGCGATCATCCAGGGGGATGATCCTGAACAACTGGCGCGGACTGCCATCGAAGAACTGGGCGGCATCCATCGCTTCGTCTCCCGCGCTGACGTTGTGTTGGTGAAGCCGAACATCGGCTGGGACCGCACTCCAGAGCAGGCGGCCAACACCAATCCGAGGATCGTCGCTGAGATCGTCCGGCAGTGCTGGAACGCAGGAGCGAAGCGGGTCATCGTGACCGACGTGAGTTGTAACGACGCGCGCCGGTGTTTTCAGAGGTCGGGCATTGCCGAGGCGTCGCAGCGCGAAGGCGCCGAAGTGATCCTGCCCGATCCCGCCAGGTTCAGAGATGTAGATCTGCAGGGAGAGGTTCTGCGGGACTGGCCGGTTTTCGAGTCCTTCCTGAATGCCGACAAGATCATCAACGTTCCGATCGCCAAACACCACAGCCTGACCGGCACGACTCTGGGGATGAAGAACTGGTACGGCATCCTGGGCGGACCACGCCATCAGTTGCACCAGAAGATTCACGAAAGCCTGGTGGACCTCGCTGATTTCATTCGTCCAACTCTTACCTTCATCGATTGCTATCGCGTGCTCATCCGGAACGGCCCGACCGGCGGCAACCTTGACGATGTCCTGCTCAAGAAGACGCTGGTGGCCGGAACCGATCCGGTGGCGCTCGACGCTTATGTGGCCAAGGCCTACTGGAATTTGGAAGTTTCATCGCTGCCGTATTTAAGAATGGCGTCCCAGCGCGGTTTGGGAACCTACGAGTTCGAGAAAATTCGCACATGCGTAAGAAGCATCGCATGAGAGAGGAGTGTGGAGCGTTATCATCCGCCCAGAATGGTGACAAACGATTGCGGTGATCCGAGACAGGCACTTCAGCTACGAAAACCGAAGGCCTTCTTCACCCCCTCGTACTCCTCTACCATGCCAGCTTGCATGAAATCGAGCAGTCTTAGGCCCGGAGGAATAACCGTTCGTGAAAGGTCTTACGGACGTGCAGGGCAGGCAGGGAGATCTGCAACGCTCAATCGCCGTTCAGTTCCTTCAGGAGCGCGGTCTTCAAACTCTTTTGGTGATCAGGGAACAGCTTCGCCTGCCTAAAGGTCAGGTAGAAAACGTCGATGGCCATCTCGCCTTCGGTGTCGATCAGAGCAATGTCTATATTGCAGTTCTGATGCGCCAAGCGTGAACTGATGCGGTACAGAAGGCCGGGGCGATCCTGGGCAATCACTTGCAACAGGGTACTGTGGGAAGACGACTGATCATCGAAATGGATGCGCGTTTCCACCTTTACTTTGGCGGGACGATTCCGCTGGTGCCGCAAGCGGTCCTGCAACATCCGATCCAGATCGGCCCGCCCGGTGAGCACGTCGGCAAGGCTGCGCTGGAAGCGGTCCCACTCCGGCAAGTTCAGCTCCAAAGTGCGAAACCGGTCGGTGAAGTAAAAGGTATCTACCACGACTCCCGCTTGATTCGAAAACGCGTTCGCTTTCACAATGTTCAT
Source organism: Terriglobia bacterium (assembly GCA_963758285.1). Classification (GTDB taxonomy): domain Bacteria; phylum Acidobacteriota; class Terriglobia; order Terriglobales; family Acidobacteriaceae; genus DASVWZ01. The sequence continues at coordinate 28,769 of CAVWUT010000013.1, forward strand.
ACCCCAGGCAGCCAGCACTCCGGCCACCATGGTGAACAGAAATGGACGGTCATTGGTGACGAGCGTGGCTTCATACCAGTGACGACCGCGCTTCAGCGTCGACTGCACAGGGTCTTTTTCTAGCCTCTGCGCCATGTCAAAGTGGCGCAGAATCTCTTGTGCGGGGTAACTTCTGATATAGCGTCGGGGCAAACCCTCCAGAAAGCTCTTGATTCTCTTGCCTGCCACCGGGGCCAGGGTGCGCACCTGATCCATGCTCTCGTCATCGATGCCAGCATGGGGCGGCTGATCGGCTGTGCGATTCAGATGGTTGGCGGCAGCGATGTAAACCTGCCAAATATTCTCCGCCTTCCACGGCGTCAAGGCTTCCGGATTGACCGACTGGATGTCCGCGTAAGTCATCAAGCAAAGCATCTTCAGCCGCTCGGGCGTACCTACCTTTTCCGCAAGAGCTTGAATCGTGCTTGGATCAAAGATGTCGCGGCGCAACGCCGCCGACAATTCCAAATGACTGCCGATGAGAAAAAGAACGGTCTCCCGGTCCGCGGGCTCGAGATCAAGGCGATCGAGACACCGGCTGCCGATTTCCAGACTGCTCGGTACATGATCCGCGCTGGACATGCCTTTTCCCGTGTCATGCAGCAGAAGAGAAAGGAAGAGCAACTCCGGCTGCTCAAGTTCGTTGAAGAGTTCGCCATACCGGCGGTCCCGTTCCAACGTCGCCTGGCTCAGCCGGTGCAAGCTTTCGATTGCCCGGAAGCAATGCTCGTCGACGGTGTAGCGGTGATAGAAATCTCGCACCACCAAAGAATCGATCAGCTTCAGTTCGGGCAGAAGCAGGTTGAGCAGCCGCAGTGACTGCATGGCCCGCAGGGCGTCGGCAGCGTGGGGCTCGAGCAAGATCACTTGCAGGTATTGCCACAGTTCGGCGCCCTGCGGCGGGGTTGCCGCCAGCGAAGGCAAAACCTGCTCGATGCGATACTCGGTGGTGGTACTCAGCTTGAGGCCATGATGGGCCATGAAGTCGAACGTCCGCAGCAGCACCTGCGGATCCTGAATTGCTGCGGGCTGCCGAAGAAAAATCAAGCCGTCGACGACGGAACAATCGGCGTTGGAAAGGCGCGATCTCCAATTCTGGAACTGGCGGTGCAACGAAGACCAAGCCGCGGGAATTTCTTCCATCAGCTGCATGGAGACCCGATGCACCGATCGCGCGTGACCAAAATAGACTCGCATCCACTCCGCGGCCGTCAAGGGAGCGGACGCGCCGATCCTTCGCTCTGCAGCTTCATCCTGATCCGTCCAAGTCAGTGAATTGTCATTACGCCCGTGCCGGAAATGCAGGAAGCAGCGCAAAGAGGTCAGGAACTCTATTGCTGGTTCCAGGTGCCGCCGCGCGGACTGAGGGAGCAACGATTGGGAGTCCGGCCACTCACGTAGTTTGTCCACCGCGGAAATCAGCGCCAGCCAACTGGCAACGTTGTAGTCGCGCAGGCCGCCGGGCGCTTCTTTGACGTCGGGCTCAAGGTGAAACACGGTGTCGCCAAACTTGGCATGACGCTCTCGCGTAAGATCTGCGAGCCGCTGTACCAAAGTCTGTGATTCCCTTGTGATCAACTTGGAAATGACTTGGTCGTGCAACCGCGCAAAGAGTTGCTGGTCCCCTGCCAGGTAGCGGCAGTCGAGGAGCGAAAGAGTGAATTCAACGTTTTCCGGGTCGAGGCGATCACACTCGGCCAAGGTGTGAGTGGTCGGACTCAGCTTTAGCTTCAGATCCCAGAGTTCCTGCGAAAAACGCCGGACAGGATCTTTGAACTCCTCTTCAGTTTTGTGATCTTCGTGGAGGAACAACAGGTCAACATCCGAGTGGGGAAACAGACAGCCGCGCCCAAATCCGCCGATCGCCACCAGCGCAAAATTTGGAGGGCCGTTCTCATCCTTCGCGATATTCTCTTGCCATGCCCGGCGATCTACATCCTCCACCAGGCGGGTCCGTTTCGCGATCGCTGCCCGGCCGTCGCCGTCGGATTCAAACTCCTGCTGGATGCGCGCAAACTCTTCCGCATAGCGACTCCGAAGCTCACTGCTCAATGCAGAAGTCATGAAAGGCAACCGATATTTGCTTGCTTAGAGCGCCCCTTCGCCCCGCTCGTCGTTGCGGATGCGGATCGCCTCATCCACCCGCGAGAGAAAAATCTTGCCGTCGCCGATCTTGCCAGTTCGAGCCGCGTTGGCAATTGTCTGCACAACCTTTTCGACCATGCCGTCGGCTAACACAATCTCAATCTTGATCTTGGGGATCAGGTCGACGGTGTATTCGCGGCCGCGATAGAACTCTGTGTGGCCCTTTTGGCGACCGTGGCCGCGGACCTCGATCGCGGTCATGCCTTCGACGCCGATCTCATGCAGCGCGTCCTTCACCGCATCCAGCTTGGAGTTTTGGATGATTGCCTCAACCTTGGTCATGGTAATATCTCGATTGTCTTCTTTAATCCCGCTCGCGGGCTCATGCCGATACGTCCCACGAGTAACCTTCTTCGCCGTGCTGGGAAAGATCCAGTCCCTGCATTTCGTGCTCCTCGCTCACCCGCAAGCCGATGGTGACGTCAACGATTTTGAGGATAATCAATGTGCCCACGATCGCGAGCCCCCAGGCGATCAGCACTCCCACCAACTGGTCTAGTAATTGATGGGAGTTGCCCTCAATCAGTCCGGAAGCCAGGGTATTGCCTTGCGCGTCTTTAAAGATTGGATTGACCGCGCTGGATGCGAAAACCCCGGTCAGCAACGCTCCCAGCGTGCCGCCGGCTCCGTGCACACCGAACGCATCCAGAGAATCGTCGTAACCAAACCACGCCTTCACTTTGACTACCATCAGGTAGCAAACGATTCCGGCGATCAGGCCGATGGCCAATGCCGGCATCGGTCCAACAAAACCGGCCGCCGGGGTGATCGCTACCAGTCCCGCCACGGAGCCGGAGATTGCGCCCAACACGCTGGGTTTCCCGTTGCGCAACCATTCCGCAGCGCTCCAGCCGATGACCGCAGCCGCGGCTGCGAAATGGGTGGCGACAAAAGCGCTGGTGGCGAGGCTTCCCGCCGCCAGCGCGCTCCCGGCGTTAAAACCGAACCATCCTACCCACAACAAGCACGCACCCATAAAACTCAGCACCACGCTGTGCGGCGGCACGGGCTGCTTGGGATAGCCAAGGCGATGACCGAGATAGAGCGCACACACTAGGGCGGAGACTCCCGACGTAATGTGCACCACCGTCCCACCGGCAAAATCGAGTGTGGGGAAACGCCCGCCCAATGAAGCATTTAGAAGTCCGCCTTTGCCCCACACCATGTGCGCCATCGGGTCATACACCAACACAGACCACAACACCATAAACGCCGCCATCGCGCTGAACTTCATGCGCTCGGCAAATGCGCCAGTGATGAGAGCGGGCGTAATGATGGCAAACATCAGCTGATAAATCATGAACGTCTGTTGCGGGATGGCGACGGCGTAATCTGCCTCGGGCTGGGCGCCGACGCCGCGCAGGAAAAGATGGTGCAATCCTCCCACGAAGTTGTTGCCGGAACCGAAGGCCAAGCTGTAGCCGAACAGCGCCCATAGCACCGTAACAATTGCCATCATGGCGAAGCTTTGCATCATGGTGGCGAGCACATTTTTCTTGCGCACCAAGCCGCCATAGAACAGCGCGAGACCGGGCCCGGTCATCATCAGAACCAACGCTGCGCTGGTCAGCATCCAGGCGTTGTCAGCAGAGCTCTTAGCGTCGGTGACTTGCTGCTCCAGCCGGCTCAGCCGCGCATTCTGAGCGTCGCTCGCGGATGACACCGAGCTTTGCGCCATGAGGACAGGCGCAACGAGAAATACCATAGCCAGACAAAAGAACGGGACTACAACCCACTTGGCAGCATGATGCTTTTCCATGAATACGGTCTGCTCCAACCAGAAAAAGAAAATCGCACCAAGGCGATCACTTTACCCGCAGTAAGTAGTTTGCGGAAATCGAAAGAATTTATGGAGGGTATCGGGAATAGTTATACAAAAGCCAAACGAAGGATTTCACAAGGATCACCCTCGTTGACGAATAGTGCAGCTTTGTCTGCGGTACGCGATGCCTCGTCCCTCTGGGAAATGGAGGAACAGCGTCACTTCGGTTAGCGCCGGAAGGCGGCGTCACCTGCTCTCGCGATCGCCCTCGGTTCCGCTTCACCCGGCTTGACGCAGAGCACGCGGATCTCGTTGGCCCCTGAGGTGGTCTGTGCTCGCAGCGCAACTCGACGCCCATGGTGAGACTGCAAGACTTCCGGATTAGTGACCGTCCAGACCTCGGAGTCCGGGTCAGCCAGGAAAAACTTGCCATCATCGCTGACTACGCCGGAGAAGCTGATCGCTTTCCGTGAGAAGGGTTGCGGTCCAATCGCCTCTTGCCGTGTGCGGAGCGGTTTGGCTGCATCCTGGGTAAGGGCACCAAGGGGTAGCAATACCCCTAGCGCAAGAATCGAGAGAACCCGCCTTTTCATGTGTCACCCCACAAACTGCCCGGCTCGTCGGCACAGTGCAGTAGCCAATACCCTATCCTCATCTAGCCCGCTTGAGGAAATCAAAAGTATTGATGGCGCCAATTAGGAATTTTTATTTCGAGGTGCACCGCAAGAAACTTCGCAACACTCCGGTGATGACTCGGGGCATAATTTGATCGCGCTTCGCACTGCATCCCACGCTGGCGTGCATTCAGGTCTGAAGGTTTCGCGGCTGCTTACAAAGACTTTGGCTTCGACAGCAGCTTCGGGGAGATCGGACGCCCAGACCTTAAGAGCAAAAATGATGCATGACGATTCCCCCGCCACCCAGAGGCGTGCCCTTCGCAACCAATCAAAGCAGGATCCGGCATTTCCGGGGACCCATGCTCCAACTGAGCTTTTTGAACAGCCTGCGACATCTCCGAAAATGAGATAATTCCTATGTGAACCATTTGCGAGCGAGACGGAGTGTCACTCGTTTCGCCCGCAAATCGGGCCTTTCAATCCACGCAACCCGCAGCAGCACCAGCAATACCGGGCAAGCGAAGGATGGCAGGCAAAAGGACGCGTAATGCGAATTATTTCCCCCGTTCGTTCTCTGTTGCTGATAGTTTTCGTGCTGGCGATTTCCGCAGCGTCGTTCGCCCAGATTGGCATCTCCATCAGGATCGGCCCGCCGGCCCTTCCGGTTTACGAGCAGCCTCTTTGCCCTGCCGAAGGCTACATATGGACGCCTGGGTATTGGGCCTACAACTACGACATCGGCGACTATTACTGGGTGCCGGGAACATGGGTGCTGGCGCCGCAAGTCGGCTTCCTCTGGACCCCGGGCTGGTGGGGATGGGGCGGCGGCGCATTTATTTTCCATGAAGGCTACTGGGGTCCGCATATCGGGTTTTATGGCGGGATCAACTATGGATTCGGCTACTTCGGTGAGGGCTATGAAGGCGGTCGTTGGGACAACGGACACTTCTTTTACAACCGCACCGTGAACAACGTTAATATCACCAATATTCACAACACCTACAACACCACGGTGATCAACAACACCACGGTGAACCGCGTCAGCTACAACGGCGGAGAGGGTGGGATCAACCGGAACCCTACGCGGGAAGAAGAAATTGCAGCGCATGAACAGCACCTCGCGCCGGTAACGGCTCAAACCCAGCATGAACAAGCTGCCCGCAATGACCCCCAGCAACGGGCTTCTGTGAACCATGGCAGGCCGGCGGTGGCAGCTACTCCGAGGCCCGGAGACTTCCACGACCGCGCAGCCGTACCGGCCAGAGAGGCCGGGGCGCCCTACCGGGGCAATCCGGAGACGGCGCGTCCAGAGAACAATGTTCCTCGCCCCCCCAATGCATCTCATGCCAAGGATCTTCCACCCATGGAGCGCCCGGCTCCTCCCAACACCGGGAACCCGAATCTGGATAAGAAATACCAGCAACAGCAGGAAAAGCTGTTTGCGAAACAGACCCAGGAACGGCAGAAACTCGAGCAGAAGCAGGAGCAGGACCACCAACGGTTGGCGCAGCAGAAAGCCAATGAAGCGAGACAGCAGCAGTTAGAGCAACGGCACCAGCAACAGACACAGCAATTACAGCAAAGGCACAGCCAGCAGCAGCAACAGTTGCAGGAAAAGCAGCAGAGAGCTGGTCGCAGGTAAAGTCAAAAGACCGGGCAGGAGGCCCCAATAACGGTTTAGGAGGTGTCCTCGGAATTTCGAGCCAGGGCGAGCGCGGTCACGTCATCATGCGTCGGAGCAGTCCACATAAACTGCTGCACCTGACTGATAACGGCCGCGCATAGTTCTTTGGCGCTTGCTGCTTTCGACTGCTGAAGAACTTCGTTTACGCGTTGCAATCCAAACTCTTCGCCTTTGCGTTTCCCCTCGACGATCCCACGGGAAACCAGAAGAAGGACGTCGCCGGGCTCGAGGGCGACGATGGAAGCATCAGAAATCATGTGGGAAAACAGTCCCAGGGGCAGGCCGGTGGCGGGGAGTTCGCTAACGCCGGCGCGATCGCGCAGCAGTCCCGGAGTATGCCCCGCGTTGAAGTAGCAAACGAGGCCCAGACTTTCGTCATAGCAGCCGGCAAATGCCGGGCAGGAGCGGACTCCATCCGCGGCCTTCAGGACGGCCTGGTTCATTTGCTGGCATAGCTCCATCATCGCGTCGGTTTCATTAATGTCGCGCCGCGCAAAGAGCTCAGTCCCCAGGGTTCGGAAAGTATGCTGGGCGGCGGAGACGATGGCGCGTGTCTCATTCAGACCGCCAGCGGCATCAAGAAGGCCGAACAGAACGCGACCGGAACCAACACGGATGAAATCGTAGAAATCGCCCGCGATGCGGCGATCGTAGTAGAGTGACGCTAGTTCGGCCCCGTGGAGTTCCGGGATGTCAGAATGGACCGGATGGCGGACCGGAGCAGGCGTAGATGTTTCGAAATGTAAGCGCACGTGCATCTGAAGTCGAGCCGAGACGTTACCACACAATCCTGCCAAAAACCAAAACCACTGCGGTCGCGTTGTGTTAAGTAACTTAACCCCTCTTACAATGTGCCGGATCGCGTACTCGATCCCTGCCGTTATCAGCGCCCGAGGAAATGCTCCAGAGCCTCGACATCTCCCTGAGCCATATTCTGGTATCTTTTGGCCCGCTGGATATCTCCTTGCTGAAGCGCGTTTTGGGCTTTTGACAAGTTCGCATCCATACTCACCCGCCTGGCGACGATGTCTCCGCGAAGACCGTAGCCAGCGCTATTCTGCTGTTGTTGCAAATGGTCCAGGCTCGCGTCCACGGCGGCGGCTCGGCTGGAAAGCTGATCCACCTCATGCTCTAACTCGTCCCGTTCGGCGGGCCCACTCGCGGCGTTGTTTGGGGCAGTGGATGCGGCATTGCCCGATTGGGCGCTGTTATCAGCCTCCCGGAGTGCTGCGGGGACCGCCGGTCCGGCGCCGCTCTTCTTGCCAGTAAGTTTTTGTGGATTAGCCTCAGACGGTTGGCTGGGCGCCGGATTGGTTTGCGCAGCATTCGCGCCTTCCATGCCCGGGGCCGTCGCGGGGGGAGCGGTCTGCTGCGACGGCGAGTTCGAATCCGCGACGCCAGGCGTTGGAACTGCAGGAGCGACCTGCTGGGATGCGTCCGGCGAACTGGTAGTCATGCCCTGGGCTGCATTGGATTGTGGCTGGGACGGAGCGGTTGTGGCCTGCGTCTTGCTTCTGCGCGGTATGTAAATTCCCGCGGCAACCAGGACCGCAAGCACGATCAACGCGCCCAACGTCATGTACAGACCGCGATGTCCGCTCGATGGTGGCGGCGGAGTGGCAACAGGTGGCGGGGCCGGAACCGTGGCCGCTTTGGCGTCGCTGGGCATTCGAACCGGCACCGCAACACGATCGGTTGGAACCGTGACAGGTACCACCGGCAAGACGGTGGCCGTCACCGCAGTATCCGGTGTAGCTGCACTTGGGCTCGGCGCGGCGGCTTGCGAGGCTGAGGCCGCGGGCTGCACACTGCTCAAGGCATTGCGGAAAGCGTCTGCGGTTTGAAAACGTTGCGCCGGCTCCTTGGCAATGGCCATGAGAATGATTTCATTCAGGGCCAAAGGCAATCCCTGGTGCAATTCGATTGGCGGTTTCGGCACCTCTTTGACATGGGCCGCCATGATGGAATAATCACTGTGCGCTTGGAACGGCCGCTGGCCGGTCACCAACTCGTACAGCGATACGCCGACCGAGTACAAATCTGAACGCGCATCCGTAGCTTCGCCCTTTACCTGCTCCGGTGACATATAACCCAGGGATCCTAGCGTAGTGCCGGTCATGGTCAGGGAGCGCTCGTCGCCCGCCCGCGCAATCCCGAAATCCATAAGCTTGATCAGGCCCTGAGGAGTCAAAATCATATTGGCGGGCTTGATATCGCGGTGGATCACGTGCTGCTGGTGTGCATAGCTCAAGGCGCTCAGCACCTGGTCAATGTAATTCACGGCGTCCGGCACAGGAACAGGCCCCTGTTGCAGACGGGAGGCCAGGGTAGTGCCTTCGACGTACTCCATGATCATCACGAGCTGATTGTCCACCGTCAGCGCAGTTCGAAGCGCGGCAATATTGGGAATCCAGAGAAAGACTGCCAGCTCTGCGGCAGCAATTATCCCCCGCCAAACCCTGCTGGTCAAGGGCTTGTACTCGTCCAGTAGATGGGTGACACTTTTCATTCCTTTCGTTGAGATGAGAGTTGGGACAAGAACTGGCGTGGGGTTAAGTAGCCCAAAGCCTGGTGAGGGCGGACGGTGTTGTAGATGCGTTCCCAGTCGCGGAGCTCCCGGTTGAGCTTTTTCATTTCCAGGGAGCAGGGGGTGACCTGATAAAACTCCTCGGTATGGGTACGGTTGGCGCGTTCGACCGCACCATTGAGTTTGGGGGAGCGAGGCGGCAGCACGAACAGGCGCAAGCCGCGCTGCTGGCAGGCTTGCTCGAATTCGGCGGCGAACTCCGAGCCGCCGTCGACCTGCAGGGCACGGATGGGGAAAGGCATACGGTGCAATAAAGTTTCCAGGAACTGGGTGGCGTTGGCCGCAGTAGCGCGACCGTGGGCCTGAATCACGTCCCAGCGCGAGACCACATCGCGGGCGGTAAACTGCTTGAACATCGCGCCCGGCACGGGGCGCACGTCCAGGGTATCGACCTGGACCAGATCGCCGGGGGCAGACACCGCGTACTGCTTGGGTTTGCGCACGGCGTAGGGACGCGGCCGCAGGGCCCGGCGCGATCCCGGCACCCGACGGGGTGGCGGCTCGATCCTGCCGTGCTGCTTCAGATGGGTGAGAATCCGACCCACCATCGAAGTCGAGATGGCTTGCCCGGACTGGCGCAACAATACCGCCAGCTTGTCTTTGCCCCAGCGGGGAAACTGCAACCGCAACGTCAAAACCTTTTCTAATAAGGGAAAAGACCAAGTCGGCAGCCGCCGGTGATGAGGACAATGACTGCGCTCTTCCAGGCTGGTCAAATCCAGCGGATCGTAGCGCCGTTGCCAGCGGTAAAAGGTTTGCCGCGAGATTCCGAAGTGACGGCAGGTTCGGGCCACGTTCTGGCTCTGGCGATAGAAATCCATCCAGGCCAGGCGGACTCGGGCCGGCCGGCTCAGTTCCACGCCGGTGGTCGCTAACCGTGCCGATCGGGGTGGTTTTCCGTCTCTGGCTTGCATCCTGACACTCTACCTGAGAGTGTCACTAATCATTCTGAACGAGAACAAGAATTAGGGTTTATGAGTTTCCTCCCAGTTCGAGGAATATCGCCTTCTTTCCCGGATGATCGAGTTGTTGGCAGGAACAGGTCGGAGACCCGAATTAAGCGGCGGCGAAATGGGCGCGAAGATCGTCGGCGATCCGCTCGGGTGAGCGATCCACTGCCGCTTCCCAGTGCAACCGCTCCATATGCATTGCGTCGCTCCGGTAATAGGGCAGCATCGCCGTGCGAGTGATCATCGACAGATGCACGCGCCAACCCCGCGACGTGTTCAGGGGTCCCGAATAGAGCGCCAGGTTGAAACTGTTGTACCCCGTCAATTCGTACCACTGGAGGACCCGGGAAATACCGGTTGAAAGCGCCTTCAGGTCATCTTCCGTGAGGTCGAGAATGGTTTCACATCCCGGAACCACCGCCCATACCTCATTGAAGCCGATAGGAGCAAAAGCGGTAATCCACCTGGTGCGGCCTATCCGAGCCACGAATCGCAGTCCTCGGGCCTCTTCGGTTTCCACCAGGTCTCCCCAGTATGACCGGCCGTTGGCAGTCCAATAAGCGATACTGGCCTCAAGCTGTAATCGCATGAGAGTGGTAGGGTGAGGATCGAGATAGATCTGCGCGTGCGGATGTGGCAGCGATCCGCCGGACGGATACAGATAATTTACGTTGTAGGCGCAGTTCTCGGCTCTCGGATCAAACGCATGCACCTTGCGGATGTAGTCCACAGCAATTAAGAGGTTGTCAAACAATCGTTGCGCAGTGAACTCCTTTAATGCCAGCCAATGCCGCTGCGAGAAAACCGCGACCGCAGCATACTGGGAGTAAGGAACGAGGTTGGGAAACAACACCGACTCTCCCCGCTCCAGGCGTCCACCGTGATGAATTGGCTCCAACACCTTGGGAGTGACTTTGCCGATCCGATCCGGGCAGAACGGGCAGTTCGCGTTGGGAGCTTGAAGAGGAGCCAGCGCGCCCTCATCCGCCTTCGAGAGAACGACACCTTCGGCAATCCGAGACGAGGTCCCCAGCAGCGGGTCAAACCGGACTTCCAGAGACTTCCGCATCTCGGATCCATCGGGTGAGAGAAAGCGTGCTGTAATTTGCTCCGAGTGGAACCGGATTGGGCTGGTCTCGTCTTCTCTGTTGACGGCGAAATCCGGGTCCAAGGACGACCTCCTCGACTCTAAGTCATTTCTCGAACTTGGCAAACTGCGACAGAATCTTCGTACCGAGGGATTCCAAAATCCTTCAGCCCAAGAATCTTCCCATATCTCGCCACGGATCGCCCTGTTTTTCTGGAAGCCTTCATGTTTGGCAGAATCTTCCGTCGAATCGTGAGGACTGTCCTAACACTGCTAGGACACTGCCCCGGTCCCTGGTACTGTCTTGAACCGTCACAGCAGCTACCGCCGAATCCCGGGTGCAGTCGGAAAAGTGGGTTGAGGTTTAGATTGCCATATTTCAGACGTTTGGGCCCAGTCCGATCAATCTGGCTTGCAGGAGTAACACTACAGCAGTCAGCCAGAACACCACCGCCATAATCAATCCCGCGCACAGCAGACGCGTGCCAGCATCGCGGATCAGCGAACACCCCAGCATACCAAAAACGGAGAGCACTCCAGTCCAATAGTAAAGCGGCACTTCAAATACGCGCGCCAACGGAATGAAATGCAGGCCGACGATAACGGCGACCGCAATCGGAATCCAAATGCTTAGGCCAAGGCGCGCCAGCAGCGTCGCGCAGAGCCATATCAACCCGCTTTCGGTTCCAAATATGATTCCAAAGAGCTTCCCGGCGCGCTTCCCTTTGGCCGCTGCGACCGGATCATCGATGTTCGGCATGTTTCTTAAACCCCTAAGCCGCATGACACACAGTGCGAGCAAGACAATGGTTGCCACGGACCCTGCCGGAATTGACCAGACGGGGTGCGGGGGCCAGAGGGCAAGCGCTACGATGCACCACGCGGAGCCGAAAAACGTCAGGATGGCCGCCCCTGCAACGCTGCCACGGACATGCGCTACGGTCGACATGCCTTCACGATACCGATTGGACGGGATGGGCGCAACCAGCTAAAAGCTTTCCACCAACGCACTTTTCAGCCACTGCCGAATCCCGGGTAGTGTCTTAAACACTGTGGTGTTGCTCATGGAGATGGAGACTGACTTGCCTTGTCTCCGGGCCACGGTTCTCCGCGATCCCGCAACTTTGTCACGTCCCTAACCGTCATCTTGAGCAGCGCGATTCGATCCTTTGCAGCCTTAATCTGGCGGTTGGCATCCTCTATTAAGTCATTCCAACTGGTTACAACTTTCCGCTTTGACAACCCGTTCCATACCTGTTAACCTCCCCTGCATGGTTAATTACAGCGAGACTCTCGCAGCGTTCGAGACAGAGTTGAAGCGACTGCTCACGCAACGTCGGTTTCTTGACGAACAGATCAAGAAGCTGCTGAGAGTGGTTGAGATAATTAAGACACTTGCCGAAGAATCCGATGAACCTGTTATGCAGCCCCCGCCCATGCACCCTGACGAGGAGGCTGGCTTTACACAGAGAGTGCGAGCAGTCCTCAAAGCTAACCCGTTCCGGTTCCTGAGTGCGGTAGAAGTTCGAGACGTACTTCTGAAAGAGAATCCGAGCGAGGACAGCAAGGTAACGCTCATCCATGCACACAACACACTCAAGCGACTGTTCGCGCAAGGCGAGCTTGAGGAGAGTGATGCACCTGAAGGGCGCAAATCTTATCGGTTCAAAACGCCTTCTTATGGCGAAGTGTTGGGAGGACTGACCGGTCCCTTTCCTAACCCTACTCCTGATCAGATTATGGCGATGTTGGCTAATACCACTCAGGACAAGAAAAAATGACTTTAGGTGTCCAATCCACACGAAAGGAGAATGGCTATGTTCCGAGGCCCACCGACCCACAAATGAGCGAAGGGCATCTATTGGCGCTAACCAATGGATGCCCCTCCTGTGGGGAAGGTAGTTCAATTGGCAGAACTCCGGACTGTTAATCCGGTAGTTGTCGGTCCGAACCCGACCCTTCCCCCCAACGTTAATCTCCCCGCCGCCAGCGCTAACTGGCAAACGGGGATGTTCAGCACGCGGGTCTAGCCGCAATGCCGAGCCAAAGCAATCATCGGCCTGACCTGCGAGAAAGTCAAGGCCGTTGTGACCTGCGTAAGATGCCAACACACAGACTGCAAGCGCGATGGGTACTTTGGTAAGCGCCGGATTCAGCGCTGGCGCTGTGGCTCCTGCAATTCCCGATTCTCCGAACCTCACACAAAACTGACTCGGGACACGATGCTGTCTCGCCCCGATGCGGCAGAGCAAGCCCTGAAATGCTTGCTTGAAGGTTGCTCGATTCGCTCTACGGAACGGCTCACGGGCCTTAACCGCAACACGATCATGCGCCTGCTTCTTGTCGCTGGCGAACGTGGTGCGCGTGTACTGGACGAAAGAATGCGCGATCTTCGACTTAGGTATTTGGAGGTCGATGAGCTGTGGTGCTTCGTCCAGAAGAAAGCCCGGAACGTCCGCAAGGATGACTCTCCCGAGATTGGCGACCAATGGATTTTCGTGGCGATTGATGCCGAAACTAAACTGATTCCTACCTTCATCATCGGCAAACGGAGCATTGGGAACACGCGCTCTTTTCTGCACGATCTGTACGGTCGCGTGGCGAACCCGGTGCAGATCACGACTGACGGGCTGAACCATTACACGACCGCCGTGCCGGATGCGTTTGGGCTGGACGCAGACTTCGCGCAACTCGTCAAGCTGTTTGGTGATTATGGACAGCACGACGAAGGGAGGTACTCCCCACCACGGATGATCACGGAGGTTATATCCAAGGTTCGCATGGGACATCCCGATCCCGAGCACATCTCGACTAGCTTTGTGGAGCGGCAGAACTTGAACATACGGATGGCACTTCGGCGCTTTACACGTCTGACGAATGCGTTCAGCAAGAAGCTGTCGCATCTGAAAGCCGCCGTCGCCTTGTACTTCGCGTATTACAATTTCTGCCGTGTGCATTTGACCCTTCGCGTAACCCCCGCTATGGAAGCGGGGCTGACCGACCACGTTTGGTCGATTGCTGAACTGCTTATAAACTGACTACTGGACCAAGAGGCGCTGGTAGTTCTTTTACTAACTCTCGAAGCCGATACACATACACGTAAATAGAACCGTAAATGCTCAAATTGTCGGGGTTGGGCAAATAAACCTGCGGCGGCTGTACACCGACACCGCTCCCAAGTTGGGATATGTAGCTGCTGTCGAATATCTCCTTAACCGACTCGGCAGCCTCCGTTGCCCAAGCATTCACTTGCTCACTCGGAGCTAGATCTTTAGTGGCCCGGCACTGACGCAAAAACTCTTCTCCCCGGTCAATTAGATGGGTTAAGCACATGATCTTGAATTTGATTCCAGCCCGTTGTTCTAATGCTGCTTCTGCTGTACGTGCTTGCGTGTCACGTCGTCTGTACACGAGCCACGGAGACAGAAGTAGCCTTGTTGCTGTTACACTCGCTAAGCACGCCACGGGAATCTCCCACGCAATACTGTTCATGGCGTGTTCCCATGCCGGAATGTAGTGAACAATAACCCCGATAGCAAAGCCGACGGCAGTTGCGACCTTATCCGTCTTGTCGTATGTGGTTTTGACCGTCTCTTGCAAACAGAGGCGAAGAAACGACAAGAATCCGATACCGGGAGTTTCATCCTCAGACATCGCACGCACCTCCACAGACCCAAGATTCTAGTATTGGTCCTGTGGAAATTGACACCACGGTATTTAAGACACCGCCGAATCCCGGGACCCAGTTGACGCATCTTATTTCTCACGAATATTATGTGAGATTGGCCCAAGCATCGTGGGCGGCATAGAGAAGAGGCAGTTTACGTCAGCATCTATGGACAAGAAGAAAATCGACTCCTTCAAGAAGAGACTGGAAACGCGGCAACAGGAACTCCGCCGCATGGTCTCACGAACCCAGCGGGACGGGCGCACGGTGGACGAAGATTCCGCCCAGGATATCGCCGACCGCGCGGCCAGTTCTTACACCAAGGAATTCCTGTTTTCCCAGAGCAACAACGACCGCCAATTGCTGCAGATGGTGGAGAAAGCTCTATCGCGGATTCGCGAAGGCAGTTTCGGCGAGTGCATCTCCTGCGGCAAGGAGATCAACCCCAAGCGATTGGAAGCTGTGCCCTGGACCCGCCACTGCATCCAATGCCAGGAAAAGGCGGAAAAGGGTCAACTGGAAGAGGCAAGCCGGTAGGCAGGAAACCAGAGATCCCCTCAAGGCCGCCTGCGGGCGGCCTGATTTCTTGCGCGGCTTCAGCAGTCTCGGTCTGGTTTTTCAAGATCGGCTTGCAATGCTGCCTATCTCCTTTTCCACCACACCGAAACCCCAACGAACATGATCGCGAGCGGCAGCAGGAACTGGCTGACGGTTCGCACCAGGCTCAGTTGAGCGCGAGTCATGGTGACCCGACGGTCCTCCGGTTCCTTGGGCCGAATCGAAATCAGGTCTTCGGCGGACGACAGCCAATCGATGGTGTTCAGCGCCAGATCCGTGTTTCCCTGGAATCCGAGGAATGAGTTTGCCGCCCAGGATGAGCTTCCGACCACCACGAATCTTCCCTGCCCATCCGGTTTGCCGCGGTCGTAGGTTCCGGCAGCGGCGATGGGCAGCGGACCCTTCTTGTTCTTCGGGTCATTGGGGTCGACCGATGCGGAGTTCAGCTTTTCCGTGGCCACGCTGCTTCCGGATGAACTGAACAGAGTCTGCACCGTGGTCTTATCGGCGTTCTTCACGTTCATCGAGCGCGCCAGCGGGAAGCCGGTCGCCGTCCTCTTCATCTCGTTGACGATGGGGTGGGAGTCGTAGCTGGAGACTAGCGCTACCTGCGGACCCAAGCCAAAGAGCTGACCGATCGGGTTCAGATCCAGGATCAAGTTCTTCCCCAGGCTCACTCCCCAGCTCTGCAACAAATTGGTGAGCGCGTCGTTATCCGCGACTTCGGACCGGCCGATCTTCAGCGGCGGATCCAGCATCAACAGCGCGCGTCCGCCATTTTCCACATACTTCTTGATCGCGTCGACCTCTGGCTGCTGGTAATCACGAGTGGGGCCGGCAACCACCAACACGGTGCAGTCACCAGGGACTTCGGCTTTCTGCAGCAGGTCAGTGGACTTGGCGTCGTACTTTTCTTTGCCGAGTTGGTCCTTGAACTGGGAGTAGCCGTCCCGGCCCGCGTCGTCGATTTGGTGCTCACCGCTGCCAGCCACGAAACATGCGGTGCGGGTACTGCTTTTCAGATCGCGAATGAAGGCTCCGGTGATGCCTTCTTCCGTCATGCCCTTGGCTTCTTCCTTATTGGCGCCAATCTGCACGATCGCGGTTCCGTAGTTTTTAATGCCGGCCTCACGCGCTTCCTGCGGCTTCTTGTCCGGATCCACGTAGTCAACGTGGATCTTTGGAGAGAGGTTTGCGTACCCGTCCAGCAGATCCTTGGCCTGCGGGAAACGGGTGGTCTGGTCGTAATAAGTGATGGTCGCATCCTGCTTCAGTCCTTTGACGATTTTTACGGTTTGGTCTGAGAGACTGTAGCGCTTATTCGCGGTCGCATCGTAGGACTTGTCGTGCCGGTTCGCGAGAAGGTTCACAATGACGAGAGCCGCAATCACCACCAGGACGTAGACAGTCGCGTAAGCGGCGTATTTCGTCTGTCGGGCTTGCAGCAACTGGGAATTCACTTACGACCTCCAGCGCAGAGATTCCATGGACCGCGCGGTCAGAAACAGTCCAAAGAAAATCAGCGTCAAATAAAAGATGGCATCTTTCACATCCAGCACGCCTTTGGCGAAGGATTCGAAGTGCGTAATGACTGACATGTAGGCCAGCACTTTGGCCCAGGTCGCGGTCTCATATCCACTCACCCATTCGAGCACCCAAAGAAGCAGACAAACCCCAAACGTAGCCGCGCCGGCGATGATCTGGTTCTTGGTTAATGTTGAGATGAAAGTTCCAATCGCGAGCAATGCCCCCGCCTGCAGCAGCAACCCGAGATAGCCAATGGCCAGCGGCTTCCAGTCAGGATTGCCATATTTGAACAGGAACGCAAAACTCAGGGCGGCAAACAGCAGCATGCAAGCGTACAGGGTAAGGGCTGCCAGCCATTTGCCGAGAATGACTTCAATGTCGCGGACCGGAGAGGTAGCCAGCAATTCAATCGTGCCACTGCGCTTTTCTTCGGCGAACAGGCGCATGGTGATCATCGGGATGAAGAAGAGCCCGATGACGCTGGCATTCGACAACAGCGGGCGGATAACCTCTTCGTTCAGGTTCATGGGCGTCATCTGGCCGCGCATCTGCGATTCCATCCCCATCAGAACGAAATATCCCAGGGCGTTCCAGAAAAAGAACCCGAAAATCAGGGCGAACATCGCCAGCAAAATATATGCAATCGGTGATACAAAGTAGCTGCCGAGTTCTTTGCGGCAAATAATCCAGATGTTCCGCATTTACGGTGCTCCTGGCGCGACCGTTTCTTGCGGCGGCGCCTCGGCTTCCTTGCCGGTAAGCTGCAGGAAGACTTCCTCCAAACTCACGGCCGTGGGACGAAGCTCATTCAAATCCCAGCCGGCTTGCACCACCGTGCGAGCCAGTTCTCCGCGCACAAAACCCTTCTGGCTCTCAACTTCCAGCGTGCTGCGGTTCTCGCGGGTTTGCCTCACCAGCACCCGGCTCACTCCCGCGATCTGCTGCAACCGGGTTTGCACCGCTGAAGCGTCCAACAACCCATCCCGCCCCGCCACCTCGACCAGCAGAGATTCCGCTCCCCGGGCGCGGTTTTGCAGGTTCTGCACCGAGTCGGTCGCCACAAGTTTGCCTCGGTTGATGATGATCACCTGTTGGCAGGTTTGCTCAACTTCGGGAAGGATGTGCGTACTCAGAATGATGGTATGGTCGCCGGAAAGTCCCTTGATCAGGTCGCGAGTCTCGTTGATCTGCTTGGGATCGAGTCCGGCGGTTGGCTCATCGAGAATCAAAACGTCAGGATTGTGAATGATCGCCTGCGCTAGCCCAACCCGCTGCCGGTACCCCTTGGACAGCTTGCCGAGGAGCTTGTTCTTCACATCCGCAATCGCGCAGCGATCGCAGACGTAATCCACTCGCTTGTGCAGCTCCAAACCGGAAAGTCCCTTCAGCTTGCCAACGTAAGTCAGGTACGTGGCTGCAGTCATCTCCGGATAGAGCGGCGGTGTCTCCGGCAGGTAGCCGATCCGCTTCTTGACCTCCATCGGCTGGTCCAGCACGTCGAACCCGGCGACCGTTGCCGTGCCAAAGGTAGGTGGCAGGAAGCAGGTCAACATGCGCATCGTGGTCGTTTTGCCGGCCCCGTTGGGTCCGAGAAAACCGACGATTTGCCCTTTCTGCACTTCAAACGAGATATGGTCGACGGCAATGTTGCGAGCATATCTCTTGGTAAGGTCTTTAACTGTAATCATAGATTCTTAAGGGAAGAAATTTTGCGGCCCTGCCCAAACATCGTGACGCGATCCGTCCTGAAATCCTGATGTAGTGAACTCTATGTTAAGAATCCAGGGGCCAGCGTGTCAATTGGACCGCCGGGCGGCTGCGGCTCTCCGGCCGGGCGGGCAAATCCACCCGCAAAATGCTACATTTGAAAGTTCATGTCCGCTCCTGACTCTCGTTTTGTGCGAGCTTGCAAAGCGCTGCCGGTCGACCGCACTCCGGTCTGGTTTATGCGCCAGGCCGGGCGCTACATGCCCGAATATCGGGCGGTTCGCAGGGAATATTCCCTCGTCGAGATCTGCAGGAAGCCGCAAGTCGCAGCCGATGTGACCATCACCGCGGCGGAGATTCTGGGAGTGGACGCGGCTATCATCTTTGCCGACTTGCTGCTGCCGCTGGAAGTCATGGGCTTGCCCTTTCACTTCACCACGGGCGAGGGGCCGGTCGTCGAAAAACCGCTTCGCACTCAGGAAGATGTCGCTCGGCTGCGCGTCGACCGCGCCGACGAACTCGGCTATGTAGCAGAGGCCGTCGGCCTGGTTTGCAAACATTTCGGCGCCCGGCTGCCGGTGATCGGATTCTGCGGCGCGCCTTTTACCCTTGCCAGTTACATGATCGAGGGCGGCGGATCGAGGAACTACATCCATGCCAAGAAAATGATGTATTCGTCCCCTGCGGCTTGGGATGAACTTCTGCGAAAGCTGGTGGCCGTGGTCGTGGAGTACGCCGCGGAACAAGTTCGCGCCGGGGCGGATACGATTCAGGTTTTCGATAGCTGGGTAGGATGCCTGAGCGTGGAGGATTACCGGCAATACGTATTGCCTCGCACTACCGAACTGGTGAGATCTCTGCAGAAGAAAACCGGCGTGCCGATTATTTATTTTGGCACCGACACGGCCACGCTTCTGCCTTCCATGCAGGAAACCGGCGCCGAGGTTATTGGCTTGGACTGGCGAATTCCTCTCGACAAAGGCTGGCAGAGTCTGGGATTCAAGGGAGCGGTTCAGGGAAACCTTGATCCAGTGGTGCTGTTCGCCGATTGGAAGCAGGTCAAATCGCGCGCCGCGGAGGTTATGCGACGAGCCAGTGGCCGCCCCGGGCACATCTTTAACCTAGGGCACGGGATTCTGCCGGAGACTCCGGTTGACAATGTGAAGGCTCTGGCCAGGTTTGTGCAGGAGTATCCGACCGGAACTTAGAACCTAGCCGCGGAGCGGCGTCAGAGTGCCCACGGCGTAAGCCGTGGGTCAAAGCGAGACTTGAACAAGCCCCGGAGGGGCGAAAGAGGAAGTTCTCACGCGCGCACTTTCAGATGGCCTCCAGTTATTCGACCGCAAGGACGCAAGGAAGTTCACAATATCGTCTCATGATCACGACCTCCAACCCGGAAAAGTCTGCCGTTCTTCTGCTCGCGCACGGCAGCCCGGATTCCGTGGACGAGATTCCCGAATTCCTTCTCCAGGTGACCGGCGGCCGTTCGCTACCGCCGCACGTCGTTGAAGAGGTGACGCGCCGTTATGAGTTGATTGGCGCATCGCCATTGACGTGCTGGACATTGGAACAACGTGATCTTCTGTCGCTCGAACTGGGTATGCCGGTCTACGCTGGCATGCGGAATTGGAAGCCGTTTGTCGCGGACACACTGGGCACAATGACCAACGACGGTGTGCGCCATGCGGTCGTCATTTGCCTTGCTCCACAGAATTCCCGCACCAGCGTTGGGCTTTATCGTTCGTCGCTGACCCCTGACGCAACGCCGATCACCTTCGATTTCGTCGAGTCCTGGCACGATCAACCGCAGTTGATTCAGGCTTTCGCGGAAAGATTGCTCTCGGGATTGCAATCCGCACAAACAGAAAGCGGCGCCAAACTTCCAATCATCTTTACCGCTCACAGCGTGCCCCAGCGCACGATTACGGAAGGCGATCCGTACGAAGCGCAGGCCAAAGAAACCGCTTCGCTGGTCGCGCGAGAAGCCGGATTGGAAAGCGAAGATTGGTGGTTCGCTTTTCAGAGCCAGGGAATGTCCGGCGGACCCTGGCTTGGGCCGACGGTCGAGGACACAATTCTCGGGCTCAAGGCGCGCGGTCATCGCGGCGTTTTCATTCAGCCCATCGGATTTCTTTGCGATCACGTGGAAATCCTTTATGACATCGACATTGGATTTAAGCAGTTCGCCGCAAAAGAGGGGATGCGATTGTGGCGCGCCCAATCGCTGAACAACTCACTCTTGCTGACTAAAGCGCTGGCGGAAGTCGCCCGCGCACGGCTCGAGAAAACCGCATGAAGCGCATTGCCATTGTCGGCGGCGGCATCGCGGGCCTGGCGGCCGCGTTCGCGATCGAGAAGCAGCGCAGGTCCGGCGTCCCGGTCGAGTACACGCTCTACGAAGCCAGTCCGCGTTTCGGCGGAGTGCTCGCCACCGATCATGTGGACGGTTGTCAGATCGAAGCTGGTCCGGATTCCTTCCTCACGGAAAAACCGTGGGCTTCCGATTTCTGCCGCGAGCTTGGCATCGGCGACCAGCTTGTCCCCTCCAACGATGCCGACCGCAAGACCTACATCGTGGTGAAAGGGCGTCTGATCATGATTCCCGACGGTCTGATGTTCATGGTACCGACAAAAATTTTGCCGACGGTTTTCTCTTCACTTTTCTCCCTGAGCACCAAGCTGCGTATGGCGCGCGAGTGGTTTCACCCTCCGCGCAAGGCCGACGCGGACGAAACCGTCGCCTCCCTGGTCGAGCGTCACTACGGGCCGGAGATGGTGGATCGCCTGGCCGACCCCCTGCTCTCCGGCGTGTATGGCGGCGGGGCCAACGAGCTGAGCGTCCGCGCCGCCTTGCCGCGCTTTGCCGAGATGGAAGCCAGGTACGGCAGCCTCGGCCGGGGCATGTTAGCCGCCCGCAGGAAAATCACGCAGAGCGCGAAAGCTCCAGCCAAGCCGCTGTTCACCGCGCTCACCGGCGGTATGCAGGGGATGGCCGATACCGCCGTCTCGCAGCTCACCCGCTCAGCGCTGCGGCCCAGCAGTCCCGTGCAATCGGTCCAACCTCGGGACAGTGGCTGGCTCGTCTCTGCCGGTTCCGCCTCCGATCATTTCGACGCGGTCGTCATCGCCACGCCCACGCAAATCGCGGCCGATCTGGTGCAAGCCGCAAATTCCGGTTTAGCTTCGGAACTGCGCGGCGTGCAGTACAGCTCGTCCATCACCGTCAATCTGGGCTACGACCGCAGCGTACGCGATTCGCTGCCTCCGGGATTCGGCTTCCTGATTCCCCGCAGCGAAGGCAAGCGCATGATGGCCGCGACATTTGTTCATAACAAGTTTCCGCATCGCGCTCCGCCGGATCGCGCCTTACTGCGCTGCTTCATCGGGGGCGCACGAAACGAAAAGCTCCTCGATGCTTCGGACGATGAAATTTTGAACATCGTCAGCCAAGAGCTTGGCCAGATTATCGGCCTCACCGCCCGCCCGGTTTTCACCCGAATCTATCGCTGGCGGCGGGCGATGGCGCAATATGGCGTCGGACACCTCGAGCGGCTCGAGCGCATCGGCACCCTCCTGCGGCAGCTTCCCGGCTTGGCCCTTGCCGGCAACGGATACCGGGGAATTGGCGTCCCGGACAGCGTCCGCACCGGCACCGAAGCCGCGCAGAAATGCCTGAAGACCCTCGGTATGACCGCCGAAACTCCGCAAAAGACGGCGGCGATCTAGCCAGACCTCTGGACGAGTTCCTCTTGCGACGAGGAGCACTCCGAACGACTGGCTTTCGCGGGCGAGGGCCGCATTCGGCTTCGCTCAGGGCAGGTCCGCGCCACACTCGATTGAAGTTTACTGTGTGATTACTAAATAACTGGTATACCCCCTCCCCCTGGGTCTAGTGGGATCATCATGTTACGGACTTTTTCCCGGCAAAATCTAGAGCCCATTGGGGTTATAGGTAAAATCTAGAAAGCATGGGGGTTATGGTTCCTTATTCCGTCGCTGTTATATCATGTGGCTATTACGCATATTTAATAGTATGCCAATAGTGTAGAGCGGTTGGAGGGGGATGTCAAGGAGAAGGATCACGAGGGCGGATGTGCGATAGGCAAGTTTTGTTCCTGTCGGCAGGCAATCACTCGAGCCTTTTCGCTTCAGGGATTGCCGACAGAAGTGATGGGACACAATAAGCTGGTATTTGTGCATTAGTCCGGCCCCATTCAAAAAGGGTCTCGGCCGCCGTTCCAATCAATTGCTCGATACCTGGCTCGTGTCGGTAGTCCGTGTCCTCATCCACATGACGACCACGCAGGCAGAGAATCCAGGTTTCAATATGGCGTTTTGGGATTAGGTGCGCGATTCTCTCGTCGGTGCTGCGGACAGCCATGGCAGCATCAGTCAGTGCCGCTTGCAGTTGCTGGAGGCGTCGACCTACGTCGCCGCGGTCCGCATCGATCGCGACCACCAGCGACGTTTGAGCGCGGGCGCACCGGGCTCGGTACGCCGCAACCGCACTTGCGTATCGCTCGCGTACCCATTGCTCTCCACAGCCCCTTCCCGATGGCAAGGCTTCGAACCGTACGTCGTGAAAAGAGTAGCCAACTCGCCGCAGATACTTACGAACGAAGCTCTGGTGGCGCTGATCCTCCCCAAGGACGATGACCTGGGAGGGACTAGGCACGCTCCCATCCGCGAGCAACCAGTTCAGCGGGAGAGAGACTGCTGGAGGGCTCGCCGCGAAATTCCTCGACGCGAACGGGTCCAATGCCATCCCGAACAAACTGAACACCACAGTTCGGCGCCCACTGGTTGATAAGTTCTGGGTGGTGCGAGATGACAAGGGCCTGTCCCTTGCCCTCGTCGATCAGTTCGGATACGGCGTTCAGCCACGGCTGGATTTCGCGCAGGGACACGAAGTTGTCAGGCTCATCCAAAATGACTGTGCTGCCTCTGGCTAGGACAAAATGCAAAATCGTATAGAGGCAAACTAGGCAGCGTTGGCCTTCGGATAGCTCATTGAATCCGAACTTGACACCCGCCCCTTCCCCATGGGCAAATTCGCACAACAGCAGGCGAATGTTCTCTCCTGCCGCTGTAAGCTCCAGGAACCTGAAGTCGTCCAGGACCGCACGCAGGCTCTCATGCAGCGCTGCATCCTCCTTGCGGTATGCCTGAACTAGGTGCCTGTACCACGCCGCGATATTCGAGAGATCGACCCGAGGGGAAAGATCCTCGCCTTCTGCTCTGGCCCCCATGGCAAACGGATTGATCCGGAAGCATAGCAGCCCAGCTAGCCACAGCCTGAATTGGGTTAGTCGCTGATTCTCAGGCCTAGCCGTGATCGTAGCCAATGCCGAGCGATGCCAATCGAATGGGTAAGTGACCTTGTGTGCGAATTGATCGTTGAAGAGGTGCACCTCGCCTTTTTGAAATTCAAAGATCGGTTTCCCGTCCATGTGGACAGTTTCTGAAAGTACACGCGGTCGCTGGAGGTCTCCCCAGGGGTCAATCGATAGGCGGTAAATGTACTTCGCGGCATCAAGTGTCGCCTCGATCTCGCATGTCTGCTCGCGCTGATTCATCCAGCGCGTCCTTTGGTTCAATATGTTAAAGTCCTCGGCTTTGTCACCGTTTACCGCAAACTGACGCACGAATAGTAGGGCATCGAGTAGGGATGACTTGCCCGATCCATTTCGACCCAGGATAAGCTGCCTCGGTGAAGGTCGGTACTCGAAATTCACGAAGCACCGAAAATTATCGATGTAAAGCCTCGTCAGCATGTAACTAGATTCTACACTCTCACGCACGTACGTCTAGTGTTGGCGCGTGGGTGCAATCTTGGCAAAGCCGATTCCTTCGCTCGCTGGTGGGCGGGCGTGTCGGCCGGCGAGGACGTCTGTCCCCCGCGTGGTTCGGCTACATTGCTTGATGGATGGCTTGGGTTAACTGGTCGACAGCCCAGTGGATTTGGTCTTCTGTGATGACAGACAGCCGGAGGAGCGATGAGGACGTGATCACCGGCGGTGCCGTCGACGCAGCCCTGCATGGGGTAGACGAGCACTCCGCGTTGCATGGCGGCCTGGGCGACGCGTCCGGCGAAATTGAGGCTTGGCGCAATAGGCTGCTTGCTGGGCTTGTCGGCAACGAGTTCGATTGCCCAGAGCAGGCCGATGCCGCGCACGTCGCCGACCGTCGGCAGATCGCGCAGGTTGCCGAGCGACTTACGCAGCTGGAATGCCGGGGAACCTTCGACTTCTGAATCCGCGGCTTGCACCAGATTTCGCGCTTGCAGAAAGCGCAGCACCGCTTGCCCGGCCGCCAGCGAAATGGGATGGCAGTTGTAGGTGAATCCGTGCACGAATGCGCCGGAGCCATGAGCGATAGCGTCGGCGACTTTCTTCGTCATCAGGACCGCGCCCAGCGGCGCATAGCCACTCGACAATCCCTTGGCGGTGACGAGAATATCTGGAGCGACGTTCCAGTGATCGACGGCGAAGTTGCGGCCGGTGCGGCCCATGCCGGTCATGACTTCGTCGGCGATCAGGAGTATGCCGTGGCGGCGGGCGATCTCCGCGAGGCGCTGAAGATAACCGGGGGGTGGCACGACCGCTCCTAAAGTCGCTCCGCTGACCGGCTCGAAGATAAACGCGGCGGCCTGACTTTTCGCGGCTTCGATCGCCGTTTCCAATTCGGCTGCGTATTCCTGGCCGCAATTGCGGCAGCGATCGGTGCAGTCGTAGGCGCAGCGGTAGCAATAAGGAATGCCGACGTGGGTGAACTCGCGAACCATGGGAAGGTACATGGCGCGGCGCCGCTGATTTCCGGAAACGGCCAGCGCACCCAAAGTTGACCCGTGATAGCTCTGCTCGCGGCTGATGATTTGATGTCTGGCGGGTTGGCCGATTTCAACCTGATACTGGCGAGCGAGTTTGAGCGCGGTCTCGATGGCTTCCGATCCGCCGCTGGTGAAGTAGACGCAGCCGCCGGCAAAATTCTTTCCGGCAAGCTGAATCAGATCCTGGGCGTACTCTTCCGCAATCGGTGTGGTGAACTGGCTGCTGTGGACGAACTCAAGCTTCCTTGCCTGGTCCGCCATGGCGGCCGCAATTTCGCCGACCCCGTGCCCGATGAAGTTCACCACCGCAGAGCTGGAGAAATCCAGATAGCGATTGCCGTGATCGTCCCACAAATAGACGCCTTCGCCGCGAACTGCTTGCGGGTAGGTTTTGAGAAACGATCTCCGCATGAGAGCGGAGCGTGGACGATTGGAAGTTGGCGGGGAATCCGGCACGGTGTGGATTATGGAGTGCAGGCCGCGCGGGTGTCAAAAGCGGCCACGGATTTTACGGGTTGACACTGATGTTACAGAACTGGCGGGCTAGACTCGATCCGTTACCAGTGTGGTTCGGCGGCGGGCGGACCGGGGATTTTGGGGCAGACTTGAGCGTGGGCAATTCGGTCTGAAATGCTGACTCGACTCACTCGCATTCTGCGGCCGTCTCATCAGCACACGGCGCTATCCGCCACGGTGTTGCTGATGACGGCTGTCATGGTGTCGCGGGTGATCGGGTATGTTCGCGAAGCCTACATCGCGTATGCGTTTGGCGCGGGGCCGCAGACTGATGCGTACGTTGCCGGCTTCACCATTCCCGACTGGCTGAATTACATCGTGGCGGGCGGAACGGCGTCCATCACTTTCGTTTCGATCTACACCCGGTTCCTCGCGGAGGGCAAAGAAGAGGACGCGCAGAAAACTTTCTCGGTCATCATTACGGTGATGACGGTGGTGCTGGGGATTGGAGTCGTGCTGGCGGAGATTTTCACTCCCCAGATGACGCGGTATTTCTTTAACGGCTTCAGCCCGCCGCAAATTGTTCTCTGTGTTCATTTGACGCGGATTCTGCTTCCCGCCCAGCTTTTCTTTTATGTTGGCGGAGTCGTTTCGGCGGTGTTGCTTTCGCGTCGGCTGTTTTTTCTGCCCGCGTTTGGGCCTTTGCTTTACAACGCATTCATCATTCTGGGCGGGGTTGTTCTTTCGCGGAGGCTCGGAATCTCATCGCTGGCGTATGGCGCGCTGGCGGGCAGCGTGGTTGGACCTTTTCTGATCAATGCGATTGGCGCCGCGAAAATCGGCACTGGCTACCGGGTCTCGTTCGATGTGGGCAATCCCGCGTTTCGCGAATGGGTGAGGCTCTCGATCCCGCTCATGTTGGGCGTGTCCCTGGTGAGTGCGGACGACTGGATCCTTCGCCACTTCGCCTCAAGCGGCGTGGGCGAGATTGCGCGCTTGAATTACGCGAAGAGGTTGTTTGCGGTTCCCATGGCAGTTCTGGGACAGGCGGCGGGCCAGGCGTCGCTGCCGTTCTTCGCACAGCTATTCGGGGAAAAGCGCATGCGAGAATTTTCCAGCGCGGTGAATTCGTCGATTTACCGGATCAGCGCTGCGTCGCTGCTGGTCAGCAGTCTCATGATGGTGACCGCGCTGCCGCTGATCGACCTGGTGTACCGTAGGGGACGCTTCCAGCTTCACGATTCGCAGGCGACGGCAGTTTATTTCTTCTGGTTCTCGCTGTCGCTCGCGTTCTGGGCAGCCCAGGGATTGTATGCGCGGGCGTTTTATGCGGCCGGGAACACACTGACTCCGATGGTCGCTTGCACCATAATCACGGTGGCTTCTCTGCCTGTGTATTCCGCGTTGTATCGCTCACTCTCGACGCTAGGACTGACCTTTGCGTCGGATCTGGGAATTGTGGCAAACACCGTCGTGCTGGCAGTTTTGTTGCACCGGCGCAAGTTGGTGCCAGCCGGCGATCTGCCATGGGGGGAATTGGGGAAAGCAGCCGTGACGGCGGCTTTTGCCGGGTTGCTGGGATACTTCGTAGCTAGGCTAGTCACTCCCAGCAATCGGGTGGCAGACCTTGAAACCTTCGCACTCGGCGCGGTTACCTGGGCAGCAACGGTTGCCTTGGGATTGTGGTTGACTCGCTCGCGATTGCTGAGCGACTTGCGGCAGCGAAAAGGAATAGCTTACCCGGCAGTCGCAGAGAAGCAAGCCGAGGACTTAAGCAAAGGGATTGAACCCTAGCCATTGCCTTAGCATGTCGTTTCCGCGATCAAGGAAGAATGATTGCGAAGACCAACGGCGCGGGGCTCTTCAAAAGCGAAGAGCTCCCGCCGTCAGAAAAAATTACCGATCAGGCACGCACTGCAACCGGTTCCGAGGCAGCGGCGGCCGCGGTTGTCTTGGCCTCTTCGCCGTTCGCCTTCTGGCCGGCCTTGCGGATGTCAATGCCGCCTTTGAAGAAGGCGCCGTCCTCGATGGAAATGCGCGCGGCAACCACGTCGCCGGTAAGTGAACCATCGCTCCGGATGTCGACCCGGTCGCTGGCCGTCAGATTGCCTCGAACCTTGCCGAGCACGACGATCTCTCGAGCATTGATATTGGCGGAGACTACGCCGTTCCGGCCGACCGTAACCCGGTTTCCAGCTAAGTTGATCGAGCCTTCCACGCGGCCATCAATGTAGAGCGCTTCCGAGCCGGTTACTTCACCTTTAATGACCAGAGATTTTCCGATGGTGGCCTGGTCCGCCGTGCTGGCAGCAACCGGACGGGGCGTTGCGCTGGGCTCAGGAACAGACGTCACCGGGGTGGTAGATACTGCGGGACGCTCCGGCTCGGTGGGTCGCGAGGGAGTCGTCGAAGGTTGATTTGTGGGCTTCCACATAAAGCAAAAATCCTTTCCTCTTTTGATGGACTAAAGGTCGACCCGCAATTCGGTGACCAGTCGCATTCTATCGCAAAAACCCTCCAGTCAGCCGGAAATTGTGCGGTTCGTGCGGTCTGCTGCGGTTTTTCTCCGCGGGCGTCGAATGTAATGTACTTCTGAGTAAATTTCACTTCGTAGATTTTTCTTCTGATCAGGCAGTTTTGTCCTGTCTGGCGTTCCTGTCGGGCGCGCCCCGGCTGACTCAGTTATCCTGAAGTACTAATAAGAAGAACGGGCTTATGCTTTCCGATTCCTCGATTCTGAAAAAGATTGAGCGCCAGCCGCGGCAGACCGCCGGATTCAAGCAATTGGTGCGGGAGTTAGGAGTCCGGGGCGAGGCTCGCCGGGAGTTATCCGAACGGCTGAAGCAACTGGTCGCCAGCGGACAACTGCGCGCAGTGGATTCTGACCGCTATGCGATTCCGCAAGCTGCTGCGAACCAGAACCTGTTGATCGGGAAACTCAACATGTACCGGGATGGGTACGGATTCGTGATCCCTGAGCCGAATGCGATGGACGCTCGCCTGAAGGCAAAGCTGGCGGGAGATGTGTTTATCCCGCCGCCCGCCATTGGATCCGCGATGCACGGCGACCGCGTGCTGGTCGAGGTCGGAGCCATCCGTCCAGATGGACGGGCGGAAGGGCGCATCCTGCATCTAGTCGGGCGCGCACATTCCACGATTGTGGGGATTTTTCATTACGGCAATCGGCGGAATTACGTCACGCCGATTGATTCGAAGATCGCCCAGGAGATCGTCATCCCCCCGGAAATGGAGTTTCCAGAAAGAATTTCCGAGGCTCCTGCGTCCCCGGCAGTGGAATCGGGCGGGGAACCACGAAGGGCCAAGAAAGCGCAGAAGACGCAAGCAGCAACTGATCCCCACCGCGTGCTCGGCGAAGAAGCCGCCCGTCGGGCCGAGTGGACCGATCTCGAAAACGTCGTGGTCGACGTCGAGATCACCGACCGGCCGACCGCAACCCAGAATGCGCGGGGCAAGGTCATCGAAATCATCGGATACGAAGATGACTTCGGCGTGGACGTCGAAATCATGATCCGCAAGTTTTATGTGCCGCACCGCTTTCCGGCGGAGGTTTTGTCCGAAGCGGAAAGAGTCGAATCCATTATTCCCGCCACTGAAGTACGCAGGCGCCACGATTTTCGCAATCTGCCAATCGTCACTATCGACGGCGAGACCGCGCGAGACTTCGACGATGCGGTGACCGTCCGGCAAATGGAGAATGGGAATTTTGAGTTGCAGGTACATATTGCGGACGTGGCGCACTACGTCACTTCCGGCTCTGGGCTTGATCAGGAGGCCCGGCTACGCGGCACCAGCGTGTACTTCCCTGACCGCGCGGTCCCCATGCTGCCGCTTCAGTTGTCCACCGATATCTGCAGCCTGCGCCCACAGGTGGGTCGGCTGGTGATGTCCTGCATGATGGAAGTCGATCATCAAGGCGAAATCGTTGGTTACCAGCTCTGCGAAGGAATCATCTGTTCCGCCGAACGCATGACGTACACCAACGTAAATGCAATTCTTGAAGGCGATGCCGCGATGCGCCAGCGCTATTCACCTTTGGTGGGCACTTTTGAAATGATGCGCGATCTCGCCATGATTTTGAACCGCAAGCGGGAGCGGCGCGGCTCCATCGATTTCGATCTCCCCGAGCCGGTCATTGAATTCGACGAATTCGGCCTGATGAAGAGCATCACTCGCTCGGAACGGAACACCGCTCACCGCATCATCGAGGAATTCATGCTTGCGGCCAACGAATGTGTCGCCGGACACCTGGAAGATCAGCGCGTCGCATCTCTTTACCGCATCCACGAAAAGCCGGATGCCAAGCGGGTGTACGACTTCGAGGTCCTCGCGGCGACTTTTGGCTATTCTCTTGGCGTGGGCGCGCTGCCCATTCAGCGAGTGCAGTTCAAGTCCGATCGCCGCGCCAGCTACGGCACCGGCAAGCGACCGCGCGAAATCGAGGTTCCGAAAGAAGTCCACATCACGCCGCGCATGTATCAGAAGCTGGCTGAAAAAATTGCCGGCAAGCCAGAAGAGCGCATTGTTTCCTATCTCATGCTGCGTTCGCTGAAGCAGGCGCGCTATTCGGAAGAAAACCTCGGACACTTCGCTCTGGCGGCCACAACCTACACTCATTTCACTTCGCCGATCCGGCGGTATCCGGATTTGATCGTGCATCGCATCTTGAAGGAGGTGCTGCGGGAAGAGGGCGCGGCGAGTTCAGGGCATGCTCTGCGGGCGGGACGCCCGCCGGACAGCCGGCGGGACGCCAGCGCTTCACCTTGGTCCAAGCGCCGCGACCATGCCGCGCACCGCGAGGAGTTAGCTCCTCTGGGTGGGCCCATCTCGCTTGAGGAATTGCACGAAATCGCTGAGGAATCCAGCCAAGCGGAGCGCCGCGCCGATGAAGCTGAGCGCGAACTGATGGAATGGAAGAAAGTTAAATTCATGCAGAACCGCGTCGGCGACGATTTCGACGGGCTGATCATCAGCGTGACAAAATTTGGATTCTTCGTCGAGTTGACCGACCTGTTCGTTGAAGGCCTGGTGCCGCTGGCCTCGCTCACCGACGACCATTACACCTACCACGAAAACACACGTGAGATCATCGGCCAGCGCAATCGCCGGATCTATCACATTGGGGAGAAAATACGGGTGCTGGTCGACCGCATCGACCCGGTCGAAAAGAAGATCCAGTTTGCGGTAGTCGAGGACAAGCTACAACCGCGTAGGGGCGGACGCCCTCGTCCGCCCGGCCGAGCGTAGCTCGGCAGAAGCCAGCGGAGTGATGTTTGACGCAGGACGACAAGGTCTGATGTAGAATTACTAGCGAACCCCACTGCTGCCCACAATGCGCAGCAGATCTTCTTGTCGGGACGTGGCTCAGCCTGGTAGAGCACTCGCTTGGGGTGCGAGGGGTCGGCAGTTCAAATCTGCCCGTCCCGACCAATCAGTTCTCGGTTGCCAGTTGCCGGTTCTCAGGGATCCTTCGCAGCGCTATCAGCGTTTTGCAGGGCTTTATGTTTTTCGAGAGTTGCATTCTGTGTCGTCTGGTTTGCCACCTGTTGCGTCCTGTTCAGACATGGTTTGGGAATGATTTGCGGGAAAGATCACGCGCGGACCAGCCTGCCGTTGTGGCTCTTGGCCAACACCTCACATCGAGATGTGACCGATTTCATTGAGATGATGCCCGCGTGAGCGTAGCATGATTACGTCCCGCCTCCCCGAAGAGAGTCCCCACGGGGACGCAGCACCCCTTGAGGCGAATGACCCGAGTTCTCGGGAAACGCAGTTCGTCAGACAAATTTATCTTCTGGAGGTTCGTCATGAAACGAATCAGCATCCTGGCTTTAATTCTCTGTGCGTGCCTGGTGTCCGTGGTATGGGGCCAGCAGCCAGCGGGAGACACGAATTTTGGTCCACTCTCGGTGCCCGGTACATCCGTAATTTTTGATCCGGACCACGTACTAAGCCACCACCAGCTTGCCAAGTTGGGTTCCAATGGCTCTCTTGGTGCTACGCCCGCGGTACAAGCATTGACTTTCAACGCAGAAGCCAACCAGACATTTACATTCTCGGCATCTGGGCTGATTGGTTGCTGCGGTACGGCCAACATTGGGCCAGACGGCTATCGGGAAAATTCGAACATCGATAAGCTCAAAAGCATTTCTGGATTCCGCGCACCCAGAGCAGTACCACTGGTTGGGGTTTTTACCGACGGTAAGCCGAAGGGCGCCGCTCCCCCGGACTATAACTACAAGAAGGGCGTTGGACAGCTAACCTTCTCTCCGCGACTCAATCAGGTGTTCTTCATCGGAGACGGATTGACCGGCACTGGTAAAGGATCGACGCAGACCTTTAACGTGCCACCCACAGCCACCGAACTCTGGCTCGGCTTCGCAGATGCTGGTGGTTTTCACGGCCCGCCCGGAGATT
This sequence comes from Terriglobia bacterium, assembly GCA_963758285.1. Lineage (GTDB taxonomy): Bacteria > Acidobacteriota > Terriglobia > Terriglobales > Acidobacteriaceae > DASVWZ01. The sequence goes on from CAVWUT010000013.1 coordinate 60,819, forward strand.
ATGGCGATAACCCCGGCAGCCTTACCGTATCCGGTACTCTCAGCACGCCTGCACAATAATTCTCCGTGCCCGGTGTCACAGGTTCGCGGAACCCGGCCCGTCCTGGCCCCTGAAAGAGGTGCTGGAAAGTTCGCGACATTAGGCGGTAACTTGGTTCCCTGGATACATCTTTCGGCGTAGTTTGTTACTCTAATCGGAAGCAACCTGCGTGGGCACGATCGGCGGGGGGGATCTCGATCACGGATTTCTGGTGATCTGACGATGACTTCAGGGAGACGCTTTACTTGAGAAAATCTTTTGTCGGTTCACTATTTCTTGCTCTTGTGTTTCCTTTCTGTCCGATTCTACGGTCCCAGGAAACCCAACCTGCTCAGCCACCTCCCACCGCTCAACAGGCGCCTCAGCCCAAGCCCGAGGCTCCGCTGCCGGCTGCTCCTTCCAAAACCGCGCAGGAGAAGGCGATTGAACGCCAGGAGCAATCGCAACGCATGCTAGGTGTAGTGCCGCAATTTGGCGTGACCAGCCGGCAAGACGCACCGCCGCTTACTCCGGGCGAGAAGTTCCACCTATTTGCGAAATCAGCGTTTGATCCTGCCACGATGGCGATTGAGGGTTTGCAGGCCGGGCTCAGCCAGGCGGAAAACGAGTTTCCCGGCTACGGCCAGGGAGCGCAAGGGTATGGGAAGCGGTATGGCGCATCTTTCGCGGATGAAGTGTCGAGCGGGTTCTTCAGCAACTATTTCTATCCGGTCTTGCTGAAAGAAGATCCGCGCTACTTTCGGCTCGGCACGGGCAGTTTCAAGCGCCGGCTGGGGCATGCCGTTGTGCAGGAGTTCGTATGCCACACGGACAGCGGCGGAAGATCGTTCAGCTTTGAGAACGTGCTGGGCGCCTTTTCGAGTGGGGGCCTCTCGAACGTGTACTATCCTTCGAGCGATCGCGGATTTGGTCTTACCATGAGCCGAAGCGCAATTGCACTCGCGTATGGCAGCGTGGGAGGCCTGGTTGACGAATTTTGGCCGGACATCAGCCAGCGATTGTTTCATAGGCACAAACAGAACACTCCGCCACAGTAGCCAGCCCATCCATATACCCTAGTCGTGGCGCCGCGGCAGAACCAGCCACTTCAAGAACATATTCACAATCGATAGCACGATTCCGCCCCAGAAGGCCGCCATAAACCCATGGATGTGGAAACCGGGTACAAACTCCGCGGCGAGCTTCAGCATCAGGGCATTGATCACCAGCCAGAAAATTCCCAGCGTGAGGACCGTCAGCGGGAAGGTGATGACTTTGAGAACAAGTCCCAGAGTCGCATTCACCAACCCAATCACGACGGCTGCGATCAACGCCGCTGCCGCGCCGTCCACATAGAACCCTGGAACGACACGCGAGGTGATCCACACCGCCAACGCAGTAACGACCCAATGCACCAGCATTCTCATGTTGTTGCCCTCAACCTGCGATCAAATGATTCCGGTTCTCTTGCCTACGCGCTTTAGCGTCCCCAGCGCTTGCTGCAACTCGTCCTGCGTGTGGGTTGCGGTCATGATGGTGCGGATGCGGGCCTTGCCTTCCGGCACGGTGGGGAATGCGATGCCCGTACCCAGCACGCCTTCCTGAAAAAGTTCTCGGGAGAAATCCATGGTCAACTTGCCGTCCCCGATGATGATCGGCGTGATGGGAGTTTCGCTGGCGGGCGTGTTCACACCGCCGATGTTGAAGCCGAGGAGACCGAGTTCCTTCTTCCAGAAGCGAGTGTTTTCCCAGAGCTTCTCGATCCGCTCCGGTTCCTGCTCAAGCACATCGAATGCCGCAATGCAGGTAGCGGCAACCGAGGGGGGATGAGAGGTCGAGAACAGGAACGGCCGTCCGCGGTGATAAAGGAAGTCGATCAGATCTTTGGTGCCGCAGACGTATCCGCCTAAAGCGCCGATAGCTTTCGAAAGCGTACCCACCTGGATGTCCACCCGCCCGTGTACATGGAAGTGATCGACCGTTCCGCGCCCGTTGCGGCCCAGAACTCCGGAGGCGTGCGCGTCGTCGACCATCATAATGGCGCCGTATTTTTCCGCCAGATCGCAGAGCGCGGGCAGCGGGCCAATGTCGCCATCCATGGAGAAAACGCCGTCGGTGATCAGCAGCTTTTTGCCGGGTTGATCCTTCACGCTGGCAAGCTGCGCTTCGGCGTGGGCGACGTCTTTGTGGTTGAAGACCAGAATCTTGGCGCGCGACAGGCGGGCGCCATCGATGATGGAAGCGTGATTCAACTGGTCGGAGATGATGAAATCTTCTTTGCCCAGCACCGCTGAAACCGTTCCGGCATTGGCGGTGAATCCCGATTGAAAGACCACACAGGCTTCGACATTCTTGAAGCGCGCGATCTTCTCTTCGAGCTCAATGTGGATTTTCATGGTGCCGGCAATGGTGCGCACAGCGCCCGAGCCCACTCCGTACTGGCGCGTGGCCGCCAGGGCAGCCTCCCGCAGTTTGGGATGGGTGGTGAGGCCGAGGTAATTGTTGGAAGCGAGGTTGATAACTTTCTTGGCGTCAAAGGTGCAAACCGGGGCTTGCTCGTCTTCCAGGACGCGCAGCCGGAAGTGCGTCCCTTTCGTCTTCAGGTCGTTCAGTTGATCGGTCAGGTAGGAAAGCGGATTCACCCGGGTCGCAGTTGCCATGAGATTCCTCAACTTTCAGGCGGCGGAACGCCCCAAATCAGAGCGAGCTACGAATTAGGTAGTATCGCATTTCCATGCCGATTAACGCAGCCATTGAAGTTTGAATCTTAACTTGGATCTCCGCAGGGGCGCCTGCAGCGACGACTTAGTCGGAAGTTCCCTTCATGGGCGGCTACCCACCTGCAAGGGGATGAAAGCGACTTTCCAGGTGAATCCGCACTCAGCCACTTCGGCTATTCCCTCACAAGGCCGCACCAGGTGCGACCTATTGCTACGCAGTTCCACGCTACGCGGCTTGCCGTCGCAACTACGGAGTCAGTTTCCACACCGTTCCGCAGCCGTTGCCGTAGCAGCCCTGGCCGCCGCTGGTGCCCTCCAACGTGGTGCCGAAAAGGTCGCCCTCCGCGTCCCGGCTTAAGCCTCCGGTAGGATACTTCCCGTCCGACCCAGCGAAACTGTGCAGCAGGGTCAGCCCGCCTCCCTCATCCAGTTCATAGACCGTTCCGTAGTTCGAAGCGCCGCCCGACAGGGTGACGCCATAGAGGTTGCCGTTCGTGTCCATCACCACACCCGCGAAGGGATCTGCCCCGTCCGACGACCCCCCGGCGAAGTTGTGCAGCACGGTCTCGGTGCCCTGGCTCACCTTCCACACGATTCCCAGACCGGAGGAACCGCACGCATTCGCAGTACCATAGAAATTGCCTGCCGAATCCATAGCCGGGGTTCCGTAGGGATAGCACCCGTCCGTCGTTCCCCCAGCGAAGCTGTACAGTACGGTCGATGTGCCGTTCGAACTCAGCATGTACAGCACTCCTGCATCGGAAGCGCCGCCGGCGTAGGTGACACCATAAAGATTGCCCTTCGCGTCCATGAGCAAATTTCCGTAGAGCGGATGGGCCCCGTCCGATGCCCCCCCGGCGAAGCTGTGCAACAAGGTCTCAGTGCCGGTCTTACTCACCTTGAACACCGTACCGGCGCCGGAAGCGCCGCATAAGAAGGTTGTGCCATAGAGATTGCCCGCCGTGTCCAGGAGCAAGCCTCCGTAAGGACCGCATCCGTCCGACGACCCGCCGGTGAAGTTGTACAGTATCGTCTCCTTGCCCGTCGCCGTCACCTTGAAGACCGTACCGCCGCCGGAACGGCCGCCGTAGAAGGTGGTGCCATAGAGATTCCCTGCCGTATCCCGGATCACCTTTGCGAAGGGATACGCCCCGTCCGGGGGGCCGGTGAAGGTGTGCAGCAACGTTTCCTTGCTGGTCGCACTCACCTTGAATACCGTTCCATAGCTGGAAGAGCCGCCGAAGTGAGTGGTACCGTAGAGGTTGCCTGCCGTATCCTGGACCAAGCCTGCGAAGGGGGCTGCTCCATCCGACGACCCTTTGAAGCTGTGAAGGACAGTGAAAGTCTGTGCTTGCGCCGATTGAGCCGCAACCGGGCCCAGCACAAGCACGACTACGAACGCCAGCGCGGCACTTGCCGCTCCCGGACGTATCCCGGAAATCCGGCTCCGACGTTCCTTTGTGTTCGCCATGATTGCCTCCCTGTAAGCGGCAGTCATTCTACCTCTTCGGCACACAGTGGCAAAGAGACTTTCGACCTATTCTCAAGAGGGTGCGAAGGGCAAAAGGCTCATGGGCTGTGCGTCCTGGCTTGCGTCGCTCGGGGTGCAAATGAAGGGACTTATTCGGAGTTTCCTTAAGAGGCTCCCAGCCAAAAGCAATACGGCAGAGGCTCGGCGGACTCGACTGGACTGCCGGCAATCAGGAAGCAGCAAGATCGGCCAGGGTCTTCAGGTCGGGAACTTCCAGATCAGGTTTGCCGGCCGCGGGCTTGACTGCTCCAATGCCCTGCCGTGGCGAAGGCCGGTTGACCCAGACCGTGGCGATCCCGAGCGACTGGGCCGGAAGAACGTCGTGATAGATGCTCTGGCCGACGTGCAGCCACTGCTCGGGTTCCATGCCGCAGCGGTCTTGCGCCATCCGAAAAAGCTTTAGACAAGGTTTGTAACAGCGGGCCTGCTGGGCGGTGATTACGGCGTCGAAAGCCTCTCCCAGCTTTGGCGCGGTTAAGGCAAAGAGATCATCGTCGATATTTGAAATCACTGCGAGCTTGCGACCGTCCTTCAGCCGCCGCAACGAGCTGATTGTGTCCGGAAATGGCTGCCAGTTCGCGATGGATTCCGGCAACGCGCGCGCTTCGGCAGGGGAGGGAGTGAACCCGAGCCGCTCACCCACGCCTCGCACTACCGACTGCAGGACATCGCGGTAGTTCGCATACTCTCCGGCTTCTGCCTGCGCTTCGAGTTCACCATAAAGCGCCAGCAGCGCGGAATCGGAAATCTGCTGGCCGTGAGCGGACAGAACCGGGCGCAAAGCGGAGAAGATTCCTGTTTCCCAATCGATCAGGGTCCCGTAGCAGTCAAAAGTCAATAGCCGAAAGCGCTTGAAGTCGAGCATGGGAAATGGGGATGGTCAGCCGCTGGGCCTTGGCTTGGGGCGCAGCGCTTCAACTGCGCCCCCAACAGTCTGTCAGGGACCGGTGTTACTTCACTTCCAGAGATTGCGATAAGGTAAAAGTCAACGCAGACTCTGCCGGCAAAACGATGTTTTTGTTGCCGGTAAAAGCCGCGCCTGCGCCACCTGCGCCTGCGCCGGCCAAGCCGCCGATCAAGGCTCCCAGGCCTGCACCGCCGCCGGCCATCACGCCGGTGCGTTTGCCCTTGCCCTTGGCGGCTTGAACAACGTCCGAAGTATCAATCGACCTTTGCTCTCCCTTCACCGTAATCGATGTCAGCTTCGGCGAAAGGCTGGCGCCGCCGGCAAATCGGCCCAGCGGTTTCGCGTCGACCACCACGCCGGTTGCGTCGGCGCCCGCGGGAATTACGGTCTTGCCGTCAACCTCGACCGGGGTCGAAAGGGTTGCCGAGAAAGTTTGCCCGGGTTGGCTAATCTTGGACCCAACCGCCTGGCCCAGGCTCACCGTCAGCGTTTGCCCGGCGGGGATCACCACCGGCTTCGGGGGCTCTTCACGGCGGGGCTTAGCCTCCGGCGCGGTGTTCATGGCGGTGTTCGCGGCCGTGTTCGAAGCTGTATCCGTCGCCCCGGAGTCCGTCGGCTTCTTGTTACAAGCGAAACACAAACAGCGAGAGAAAGACTGTCAGACTGAGTGCCATTAAACGGAATCGCATAGTTACCTCCACGGCGTTTGGTTTATCAGAAAAAACAGCGCGTCGCAAATCTTGAGAGGGCAGGTTCGCGATTCCAGAATCCGCGATGCGGCAAAGTTATCCTTTACTGGAACGCACTTCTTCCGCAGTTTGACCGACCGAAGACCCCGGGCTTGCGTCAAGTCCAGGCAACCGAGGCGCGTTCGCAGCGTGCGGGTCTCCATCGGAGCCGGCCGCGAACGCCGCGGCAGGAGCGCTGCGCTGCTCCAGAAACTTCGCCGGGTTCAGCAGCGGACGGCCCAGAGAAGCGTTGTAGCTTGTCCACACTCCTTCAGCCCCGGCTTCCCGCTCAAAATGCGCGCGCATGCTCTCCATCTTGGAATCGAGATCATCGAGATAGTGAAGCATCAGCGCCTCGGGGAACATGGGCAACTTCGGAGAACCAAATTCATATTCTCCGTGATGGCTGATGATCAGGTGTTCGATCAGAGTCTTCAGCTCATCGGGAAAGTCCGGCAGCTTTTCCAGCTTGGCTTGCAACATCTCCAGTTCGATGATCATGTGGCCGAGCAACTGGCCGCGCGTGGTGTAGGAAAATGACCGGTTGCAGGCCAACTCATGAATCTTGCCGATGTCGTGCAGAAACGCCCCGGTCATCAGCAGGTCACGGTTGATCTGCGGGTAGTTCTGGCACAAAAGATCGCAGGAGCGGAAGAGGGAAACCACGTGGTCGAGCAAGCCGCCGATGTAGGCGTGGTGAAGGGTCTTGGCGGCCGGCGCATTCCGATACGCCTCGGCAATCTCGGGGTCAGACATGAAGGACTCAACCAGGGCCTTGAGATGAGGGTTTTGAAATGTGGCCACAAAACCCGCCAGGGTCTTCCACAGCTCGCCAATATCCATGGTCGTTTTGGGTAAATAATCTGAAAAGTCCGCTTCGGATTCCGCCAGCTTGCGCAGCTTATGGATCGTGATCTGGAAGCGGTTCTTGTACTTGTTCAGCAGGCCCTTGATCTTGACAAAGTCGTCCTGTTCAAAGGCGTCGATGGCTTCCTCGACGTTGTCCCACATTTTGGCTTCGATCTGGCCGGTGCGGTCGCCCAGCGTAAGCGCCAGATACGGCTCTCCGGTTTTCTTGGGCTTAACCTGCTTGGAAACCACGACAAAGCTCGAAGTAATGACTTTGTTTTCGTGGTGACAGCAATCGGAGAGGAAGAATTCCTTCATGGAGTCCGGGTGCTCAATGTAACATCAGCCGGCTTCACGCGACGACCGCACTGCAAGCCACGCGTGACCCGTCCGCTGAGGCAAGCTTAAACTAAAACAGGCCGAACTTTTTCTTCTTTTTGAGGGGCTTGGCCGAGGCGTCTTTGGAAGCCGTCTCGACGGGGTTGGTTTCGTTGGCGCTGGCCCCCGAATCCACGTATCCCGGCTTGACCTCGATGAAAGCGTCTTCGCGCAGCTTAGTGAGATATTCGCGCAGAGCCGGCTGCAGCCTCTGCATGTAAACCGCCTCCTGAACTTTCGATTCGACATCACTGAGCGGCGGAATTCCGGCATTGTGATGTTCCGTGACCTTCAACAAGACGAACCCCTGCTTGGTCCGGATGGGGTCGGAAACGTCCCCTGCTTTCATTGCGAAAGTCTTGTCTTCGAGTTCCTTGGCGAGCGTCCCGCGCTTAAAAAGGCCCAGGTCGCCGCCTTGTGCCGCACTGGGACCGTCCGAGTATTTCTTGGCGATGTCTTCGAACGCCGCGCCCTTGCGAATCTGCGACGCCAGATCATCCGCCTTGGCCTTTGCCGCCTGCAGTTGCCCCGCTTCATCCTTGCTGGGATCCTTCTTTTCCGTGGAAATCAGGATCTCGCTTAACCGCACTTGCTCGGGCTGCTCCAGATCGCCCTTGTGCTCGTCGTAAAACTTCTGTACGTCCTCTTTGCCGATGTTGAGTTTCTGACCAACTTCGCGGCCGATCACTTGCTGAGTAATAATCTGGGTGCGCAGGTTCGACTTGAACTCCTCGAACGACACACCTTGCGACTGGGCAGCTTTCTCCAGGTCTTCCATGGTGTCCAGCTTCATCTCCTTGCGCATCTCATCGAGCCGCTTGATGACATCCGTGTCGGCGGATATCCCGAGGTCTTTCCCTTTGTCCAAAAGCAGGTTTTGGTCGATCAGGTCGCGCAGCACATCTTTGTCGCGCTCGCTCATGATCTTGGCAGCGTTGACCGGGTCCTGCTGCTCCACTTCCTTCTTCAGTTCTTCCTGGCTGCGAAGGTATTCGCTGCGAGTAACGATCTGGTTATTCACCCGCGCCACAATCTCCTCGACCACCTGATCGGCGGCGAACATGGGAGTGACGGCCACAACCGCCAGGAACAGCAAGAAAGCAAGTGGGTTTCGCATAAAGGGTCCCCGGGAAAGTCTAGTCCATTTACGATCGCTGGATAACTTATTGTAACTCCGCATGGGAGCGCGCAGCCAGCTCCTCTGCTGATGATCGATGGTTTTGAACGGACACGGCTTCACAGAGTGCTGAGGGAAAACCCGGGCCACAAAACGTTCGTTCGCAGCCGGTAAACCCAATGTTTACGGGGGCCGGCTCGACTCGAGTCGTGCCCTTTCACAAAACCATTTATGCGACCGGTTCTAGTTGGGATACTTGTCGTTAAGATACTTGCCGAGGTCGGCTTCAAGCTGTCCGTAGCCGGAGTGAATAATGGAGCGCAGCGCGGCTTCGGTCGAGCTTCCTTCACTGAGCCGCTGCAACACCCGTTGCAGATCGCTGATCCCATTGGAATCGATGATGTATTGCACCGCCGCCAGGGATTCATCATAGGCCACCGCCGCCTGCACCGGCGGCATGTTCATGAAGCTGTTCTCCAGCGCGTTCAGCGGAATTTCTCGCTGGGTCCGGAACATTTCAGCCAGCAGCCGTCCATTCACCAGAGGCTTTGGCTCGAGCGCTTGCGCCATGCCTTCATTCAGCCATTGCGGGCAGCGTCCCGCTGAGAGCTGGTTGATGAAAGAGTGCGCCAGTTCGTGCTTCAACACATGCGCCAACTCAGGAGTTACGGAGCTTACTCCGTGGATCGGAATGCGCAGCTTGCCATCGTTGACAGCTCCACTCCAGGACGGCGCGTGAGTGACGTCAAAGAACGCCTGATTGGTGTAGAGGGTGACGGCAATGCTGTCGTGCGGCGTGGTTCCGAGCTGTCGCACCAGGTCGTCGTAGTCTGATTCCAAAGTCGCGAGCAACTGTGCGCGAAGGGCTTCTGAAGTCTGTTCGCCTTCGAATCGCAGGGTAAAGTGGTTGCTTTCCTTTTCTGAATAGTTGGCTTCCGCGGTGGACTCATGTTCCGCCCGGCGCAGGTATTGCTCCACCAGAGGATCGGGCCGCAACTCGAGAGAATGCTTCCAGGTCTGGATCGCGTCCTGAGTGCGATTGGCCGAGAACTGGACGTAACCCAGCACGGTCAGCGCATCCGGCGAATCGGGGGCGTTGCGCACCGCCTGCTGCGCATAGGTCAGCGCCTGCGTCGCATTTCCGGTCCGCACGAGAAGCGAAGCGTAATAGTTGAGCAGTGTGGGATTGTTGCCGTCAAAGCGCAGCGCGGTTTCGAAGTAGGAACGCGCTTTGGCGAAATTCCCGTGCTCGAATTCATGTCTGCCGGCCGCCAGGTATCCCGCCGCGGTCTGGCTGGAATTGCCGGTTTCTTCTAACGCAGAAAGGGCATCGGCATCGACTTTGCCGTCATGAATGACTTTTTCCGTTAGGTCCAGGCTGCGGTTTTCAGTTTGGATTGGAGCGGGCAGGTCGGATGCATTCTGAGCATTCGAGCTTTGGGTTGCCGCAGCCAGAGCGGGAACTCCAGCATCGACACGCTCCACCAGATCCTTGGAAATGGCGAAAGTATTATCGCCGACCTCGTATTCCAGACGGCTGCCGCTCTCCCGGACGTGGTCAGCCCAGATGGTGCGTCCATTCTTTAGATGGATGACCTCTGCGGCAGCCGGACCAACGGCCGCGACCCCAACCAGCAATAATAGGGTGACAGTGGCTCGCACTCAGGCGCATTCTAAGAGACGGGGAGCCGCAGGCGTAGGTGACAAAGGTAATGAGACCGTGGCGTCAAAAACTCTGGCTGGCGGCGGCATTCTTGCCCGCTGTCACGGCGCTGGTCCTGGCTATGGGTCAAAGTGGCGTTCCGCCTGCGGAGGTCCAAGCCTCGGGGAAAACGCCACCGGCTCAAGTTGCTCCAGCGGAGAGCCTCTATTTGAGGCTGAGAAGTGCTGGGTTGGATCCGGCGAGGGTCTACCGCATCCGCGATGTAACGCTGGATCGCGCCGCGTTCCACATCACCCTGGACGATGGCACCATCGCATTTACCGAAGATGTGGACGGGCATGTCAGCGGGGCCTTTTTTGAGGGGGACGGCGAGGTGCTGCTGACCCCACCTGATCGGACGGAGCGTGCCTCGATGGCTCTTTTCACCGGAGGGGCCATCCTCGAGGAAAGCTTTGCCACCGCCTACCTCCGATTCAACGACGATACTTTCTCCAAATTGCAGCCGTATCTGAGACCCGCTCAAGACGCCGGCGATTTCATTTCCAAGTGGAATGAAACTGCCCGCAATCTTGCCGAAGCTGACGCTCTAAGGCTGCTGTCGAGCTTCAGCCGGGACTTGCCGGTTCTCGATTCAGCTGCCAAACCAGTTCAACCGCCGGATACCGAGAGCCCCAAGGACCAGATGCTGCACGTGCGAGTGCAAGGCAGGAAACTGGGAGTTTTTGACGTTTACTTCGACACGACGGCCCCGGAACAACTGTGGGCCGGCCAATCCAAAACGGCTGACGGCATTGACTTCTACGATCTTTGGACATCGTTCTCCGTGCCTGCTCCAGGCCCGAAGAACAACAAACTGGAGGGCGCGGCCCGGGCGGCATCCGCGGATTGTGTCAACGTTACGGATTACAAGATACGAGCCAAGATCACGCCGCCGACTCGCCTTGAGGCAGAGGTTCGAATGCATCTGCAAGTGCGGCGGGGCGGGAACCGGGCACTCCTCTTTGAACTATCGCGGTCTCTACAGATTTCCGCCGTGGAAGCCGATGGACGTTCTCTCGAGTTCATCCACAATCCGTCGGTCGAGGGCACTCAACTGGCACGGCGTGGAAACGACCTGGTGGCTGTAATCTTCGCCCAGCCATTGCGCGCCGGCCAGGCCCTCGAATTACGGTTTGTGTATGCGGGGGACGTACTCTCGGAGGCTGCACCTGGACTGCTGCAGGTGGGAGCAAGGGGCACATGGTATCCCAACCGCGGCATAGGCATGGCCAATTTCGACCTGCAATTCCAATATCCCTCCGATTGGACTCTGGTAGCCACCGGCAAGCGGGTGGAGAAGACAGGGCCGGACCCAGCATCGCAAGAGCCGCCGTTTGACGCGCGTACCGGAGATGTTTTGAGCCAGTGGGTCTCGGAGCGGCCCATTCCTATCGCAGGCTTCAACCTCGGAAAATATCAGCGCAGCATCGCCCGCGCGGGGAAGGTAGCGGTCGAAGCTTACGCCACTGCGGCCGTCGAGCGCAATTTTCCGAAAGCGACCACCACCCAGGTGATCATTCCGAGTGGGACAACGAGAGATCGTCAGCCCGTCGTGGTCCAGGTTCCTCTGTCGCCGTCTCCTGCCCGGAATGCACAGAGCGTAGCGGAAGAATCCGCGACCGCAATCGATTTCTTCTCCCAGCATTTCGGGCCATACCCGTATAGGACGCTGGCTCTGACCCAGATGCCCGGGGCCGAGAGCCAGGGATGGCCGGGGTTGATCTACCTGTCGAGCATTTCTTTTCTTACCAGCGACGAGATGTCTCAGCTGCATATACCGGATGTCGATAAGGCGATCATCCAACAAATGGCGGTGCACGAAATCGCCCACCAGTGGTGGGGCGATACGGTGGGTTGGGTGGGATATCGCGATCAATGGTGGGTGGAAGGTTTGGCCAACTACAGTTCCATGATGTTGCTGGAATCCCAAAATCCATCACAGTTTCACGCGATCATGGATAAATATCGCGATGATCTTCTGGAGAGAAGCCAGAGTGGCCGGCTACTGAAGGAAGACGGTCCGGTGACGCTGGGGACACGCCTGTCGTGCTCGGAGTTTCCTTCGGGATATACGGCAATCAGCTATGGACGGGGAACCTGGCTTTTTCACATGTTGCGGTACATGTTGCGCGACGCAGAACGGCAGGAAGGCTCGAAAAAATCCCCCGCGACAGATCAGAGCTCAGAGGAGCCTTTCATGCGCGCCCTGCTCCGGCTGCGAAACAGTTATGAAGGGCAAGCCATCACGTCTCACGAACTGCTGGCTGTCTTTGAACAGGAACTGCCGCCCTCATTGAGGTACGAAGGGCGGAAATCGCTGGACTGGTTCTACCAGGGGTGGGTCGATGGGACGGCGATTCCGCGCTACGAATTGAAGCAGCTGAAGTTCACCGACAAAGGAGGCGCAACCGTGGTCAGCGGCGCAATCCTGCAAAAAGATGCGCCGGATGATCTGGTCACGTCTGTGCCGCTGTACGTTTTGCAGGCAGGAAAGTTATCGCTGCTGGGCCGTGTTTTTGCGGATGGCCCTGAAACCGCTTTCCATCTCACGGCTCCGGCGGGCGCACGAAAGGTGGTAATTGATCCCAATGAAACCATCCTGCGCCAGATTCATTAGACTCCAATGCTAGACTCTCCTGTCATGTCCTCCTCGAAAGAACGACTCGGCCTGATCGCCGGCAACGGACGCTTTCCGTTCCTGGTCCTCGATGCCGCCCGCGCCCAGGGTCTCGATGTGATTGTGGCAGCCATTAAGGAAGAAGCGTTTCCGGAAATCGAAGCGCATGGGGCAGCCGCCGTCCACTGGCTTTCGCTCGGAGAACTTTCCAGGCTGATCGAAACCTTTCAGCGCGAGGGCGTGCAGCGTGCCATCATGGCCGGGCAGGTGAGGCACAAGCAGATTTTCTCCAGCATCCGTCCGGACTGGCGTCTGGCCAAGCTGCTGCTCAACTTGCGCACTCGCAATACCGACGCCCTGCTCGGAGCCGTGGCCAAGGTTCTTGCCGACGAGGGCATCACGCTGGTGAGCTCCACTTTGTTCCTCGAACCTTTGCTGGCGAAACCCGGCGTGCTCACCAAACGCGCGCCGTCGGACGCGGAGAAAAAGAACATCGATTACGGGCGCGCCGTAGCGCGCCACATCGCGCAGTACGATATCGGGCAAACTGTTGTCGTCGCCGAAGCAACCTGTGTTGCCATTGAAGCCATGGAAGGCACCGACGCTGCCATCGAACGGGCAGGCCAGATTATGGCATCACTGGATTCGGAAGCCTCGACTCTGAGCCGTGCCTTGACCGTGGTCAAAATCGCCAAGCCCAATCAGGATATGCGTTTCGATGTGCCGGTGATCGGCGTGAAGACGATTGAAACTATGCAAAAGGCCGGTGCGACCTGCCTGGCCGTGGATGCGGGCAAATGCCTTCTGCTGGATGGCGAAGCGATCGTTACCGCAGCCGATGCGGCCGGGATCGTTATCGTGGCACGCTAGTCGTTTCCAGCGGTTCTTCGCAAGGATCTGGAGCGACCCTGCCCCGTCGAGATTGGTCGCTTTCGTAGCTCGGCACGCACCCGGGTCAGATCGGACGCGCTTTGCAAGTTCATCCAAAACTCCGGGGAATTCTTGAAGTATCCGGACAGAAGCAGAGCAGTCTCCGGGCTGACGCCGCGTTTTCCCCGAATCAGCTCGTTGATGCGATTCTGCGGAATGCGTATTGCCCTGGCTAAGTCCGCTTGAGTCAGTTTGAGTGGATCGAGAAATTCCTTCAGCAGCACTTGCCCTGGATGGGCTACGATTCTGGCGTTCGGCAGCATGAATGTTCCTTGTCAGTGATAGTCCGTACATCGCACGTTGCAGCAGTTACCGTTCTCGAAGCGAAAGACAAGCCGATACTGTTGGTTTACGCGAACGCTGCAGAAGCCCTCGAGGTCGCCGCGCAACTGTAGACAATCTCTCGACTATGCCCCGAGTAGGGACCTAAGGCGTGGTGTCGCCGCCAAGACCGGCGGCAGAATCAATACCCAATCAGTAAGATCCCTTCAAGAGGCAGCGCTAATCGGTTGCTCGCATAAAGAGTGTCGAAAAACGTTGCGATGTACTCGAAATCCTTTTGTCGGCTGTAGATATTCCTGACCGCAATACAGAGCGTACGGACTTCCGCCATCATGCAAGCCTCGAACAAATCCTTTAGAAACTGATTATTTGATAGCGCTCTGCCCGCCTCAATTTCGACAACAAAGCCCTCTCCTGAATGGTACGCATCGGCACAGAAGTGCTTCCTGAGTTGTCCATTCCTGCCAAACAAAACTGGGACGGTCACTTTTTCGCTCGCTTTTTTTCCACTCTCAACAACAAAGCCGTGCGCAATGAGGCCGGGTGCGACGACTCGAAGAACCTCGTTGCTGCTCAATGTGTTGGTTCTCGACGAGATTGTCGCACCCACTTTGTCGAACGCTGTAATCACATCTTGGGCCAACTGCGGAGGACGCCTGGATGAGGGGAAGTAAATCCAATTCACTCCTTGCGCCTTTCGGGCTTGAGCTGTCGTCATGCGGTTAATCCTTACTTCAATTTCGCTGCACCGGGCTTTCTACACCGAGTGCGCTGCAACAACACAACCACGATGCTTCATTGTACGTGGATGCCGTGTAGTCCGGTATATTGATAAGCGAACACTCCTCACCAAAGGATTCGCCCATGTCCGAACCCGTTCGCCTTTCCGATCAGATCCGCCGCGCCTTCGAAGGAGAAGCGTGGCACGGCGACTCCGTGCTTGAAATTCTCGCCGGCGTTGATGCCAAGACCGCTGCCGCACATCCCATCAAGGGTGCTCACAGCATTTGGGAGTTGGTGCTGCATATCGCCGCCTGGGACGGCGCGGTACTGCGGCGCACCCACGGCACGGCGGTAGAACTCACCGATGAACAGAACTTTCCGGCTGTGAACGATGCCAGCGAGGCCGCCTGGCAAAAGGCCGTCAAATACCTGAAGGCCACGCACAACGATCTGGTGAAGGCGGTTGCCGCCTTCCCGGAGTCGCGCCTGCTGGATCCGGTTCCCGGAAAGAAGGAGAAGTACTACAACTGCTTTTTCATGTTCAGCGGGATCGTACAGCATGAGCTGTATCACGCCGGACAGATCGCTCTGCTGAAGAAATTTCGGTAGGGGTGCAGTTTGACAAGGAAGCGAGCCAAACGCGCGACTATTGTGTCGCAAAGAACGCGACACTTCGCGCGGCTCGCCCAGATCCTTCGCGGCGCAAAAAAGCGCTTGCTCAGGATGACAATCAACTGTACCCCTACCTGTGTTTAAATCAAGTTTCCGGCAACCGGCCATGAGAAGCGACCCTGACTGCGAATGATCTGATCCACGTGGCTGTCATCGGCGTCGGCGTGTTCGGACGCAACCACGCCCGCGTCTACCGCCAACTCGCACAAGAGGGCGCGCCGATCCGGCTGGTCGGAGTCGTCGATCCCGACACCGCCCGTGCCGACGCCGTGGCGCGCGAGTTCGACAGCCGCAGCTTCGGCTCGGTCGAGCAGCTTCTGACCACGCACAGCGAGGTGCAAGCGGCATCCGTCGCGGCACCGACGATTCACCATCTCCGCGTTGCCCGCCAGCTCATGGAGGACGGTGTCGATGTTTTGATCGAAAAACCCTTGGCGGTTTCCCTCGCTGAGGCAGACGAACTGGTTCATCTGGCACAGAAAAACAACCGCATCGTACAGGTCGGACATCTGGAGCGTTTCAACCCCGCGGTCCGCGCCACGCTGCCGCTCATCACCCGGCCCATGTTCTTTGAGGTTCACCGGCTCAGCGTATTCACGCCCCGCGCTCTCGACGTGGACGTAGTGCTCGACCTGATGATCCATGATCTCGATGTGGTGCTTTCTTTCGTAAAGTCTCCGGTTGCAGAGATTCGCGCCGTCGGCTTGCCCATTCTTTCCGGCAAAACGGATATCGCCAACGTGCGCCTCGAATTCGAGTCTGGCTGCGTCGCCAACTTGACCGCCAGCCGGGTCTCCACCGAGCGGGTTCGCAAGCTCCGCTTTTTTCAGCCGAAGCAATACATTTCTCTGGATTACGGCCGCCAGGACGTAATGGTGTTCAGCGTAAGCGACGCCGAAGACGGTGGAATGCCTTCGGTGAATCCGCACATCAGTTTCAACAAGCCTCCGGTCACTGCCGAGGAGCCGTTGCGCGCCGAACTGAAATCATTCCTCGACGCCGTCCGCGAGCGCTCCCAACCCATGGTCAGTCTGGAGGATGGGCGCCGCGCTTTGGCGCTGGCTCTCGACATCGTCTCCGCCATCCGGGCCCACGGCAAGCAGATCAATCTTGACGAACTCCGAAGCTGATGCGTGGATTCCTCTTTGTCAAGATTTGTAAACCGAAGTTACCATTCTGGATTCGAAATCCAGGCACTTGTTCTTCGCGCATTCGAGAAAAGGTGCGAAAATAGAGCATATTCAGCCACGACATGAGCCAGTGCTCCATGACGTGTGGGAGACAGGGGTATTCTTGTGGTTGCAACTAATACCTCGCGACTCGTGTCTAAACATCAGGTAAGTTGTTGAATGTCAACCACTCAAATCCCGCCTGGCAATCCGTTGCCAAGCGCCCCAGCGCCCTCGCAGAGCACCAAGGGCGAGGATCTCTACGACGCGCAATATTGGGAATCGATCTACCTGGAAGATCATTCCACGCCGCACCTGCTGGTGCAGTTGCAGGATGATCTTTCCCGAGCCCGGCGCCGGGAAGCGTTCTGGATTTCGGTAGTGGTTCACATGATTGTGATTCTGCTCATCTTTAATTCGGACAAGCTGGCCCGCTTCATTCCACATCGCAATGTGATCGTAGCTTCCGCAGAGAAGAATCCGAACGATGTCACGTTTCTGGAGTTGCCGCCCGACGAGCAGAAGGTGAGCAAGCGTCCGGAAACGAACATCATTTCCGACAAAGACCGCCAGGCGATGTCAAAAGCACCCCAGATCAATCGCGAGGAACTCAAGAAGATTCTGGATGCAAATCGCGCGGGTGCGCCCGGCCAGAGCGGCCCGCAGCTTCCGCAGACTCAGTCCATGCCGCCCGCGTCCGCTCCGGGACAGCCGTCGGCTCAGCAGCAGGCTCAGCAATCGCCGCCACCACCGCCTCAAAACCAGAACCAACAGGCGAAATTGGAGACGCCGCCCAATCTCTTTGCTAAGGGGATGCCAATGTCCGCCGGATCGGCCATTGCGCAAGCCGCGCAAGCCGCGGCCGCCAATCGCGGAGGCTACGGAGGAGATAACGGAAACTACGGCCTGGGTACCGGCGCCAGGCCGACTGCCGCCATGGGGCCTTTGGATATCCTTACCGACACCCAGGGGGTTGACTTTGGGCCCTACCTGCAGCGCGTGCTGCACGATGTGAAGATGAACTGGTACAACCTGATTCCAGAATCCGCACGCGCGCCGATCATGAAAAAGGGCAAAGTCTCAATCGAATTCGCCATCATGAAGGACGGCAGCGTGGCGGGTATGAAGCTCATCAGTACTTCCGGCGATGTGGCGCTGGATCGCGGGGCCTGGGGCGGCATCACAGATTCCAATCCATTTCCACCCTTGCCCACGGAGTTCGGAGGCCAATACCTGGCCTTACGCTTTCATTTCTTCTACAACCCCAGCAAGTCCGACCTGCTGGAATAATTCCTTCCCGGCATACCAAACACAAAATGCTGTCTCGCAGGGAATCTGTCAAACAAGCCGAGGGATAACCTTAAACAGGTGTACGGCTAGCTGGTTACTGCAGCGGTGCCCCGGCGCCAGCACTCCTTTGCCGGTGGCCCATGGATGGATTTCAGTCCTAAGCAGAGCCGCTTTGACGGTGGGATCGTCCTGGGTCAACTTGGCAGTCTGTTCCGTCCCCACGCGGAAGATGACGACACTCCGCAGCTCGCCCTGATCGCTGAGCGGGAACAAACCGGCGATGGCGATGTTTCCCTGCTCCGCCATCTGTTCGACGAAATCATCATGCTGCTTCATCACCTTCATAAAATCCGTTGCGTTGGGGTCCCATTTGTTGCCACGCTTCAATAGCACAAGCGTGTACTGTTCCAACCCCTGAGGCGGCGTGGTGGGTGGCTGGTGCATGGCGCTGGGGTCGACGAGCCATGGCCCGTGTACTTCGGGGGACAGACGCCCTGCCTTGATTGCCGGATCGCTGTTGGCCCACTCTTGCACCTGTGCCACTGAGTCTGCCTGGAACACAAAAATGCCACGCAGCGCGGTGTCGTCCATGAACGGCCCCGCGACCAAGAGCTTATGCTCGGCAGCCAGCTTCCCAATGTTGGCTATGTGCTCTTCCTGAAGCTTTTCCCCCGCTTCTTTGCTCAGTTGCGGAGCATTGGAGGGACGATTCAACAGCACGAAGAAATAGTGCGCGGGCTTGGCAGTCTGCACTTGCGCGAGAGCCAAGCCTCCCAAGGCGATCAGACTGAACAGAAGCATGCGGCTGAAGAGAATTCTCTCCATAGGTATCCCCACACGTTGTGCCGAATGATTCTAAACTGCGAGAGTTTCGGAATCCACTTCGCCGTCAGCTTACACTACAGCTTCTCGATCCGGATCGATCCATCCCCGGTGTGCACGGTCAGCAGATTCCCGCCGCCGTTGATCTTTCCGTGGATGTTTTTTGACTCGTCAAGTCTGCCTTCCACCGCGACCGGCAGATCGACGGTGATGTGGCCATCGCTAGTGTGCAGGTCCACGTCGGCGGCAAAGTTGTCCGGAAGTTGCAGGGTTACGCTGCCGTCGCCGGTGTGAAGGTCCCAGCTCGAAGCCATGGTTGAACCGGCCAGCACCCGCGCCTCAACCCGGCCGTCGCCGGTGCCAACCTGCAGCAGATCGAATCGCCCGGCCACGCGAATGTGGCCGTCTCCCGAACGTGCCCGCAAATTGCCGTCGGCGCCTTCGATTTCCTGGTGGCCGTCGCCGGTCTCCATATCCATGTCGCCTTTGAAGTTGCTGAGTTCGATATTGCCGTCACCCGTGCGCAGGTTGACTCGTCCCTGACGCGGCATGTGGATCACGATGTCCACGCCGTAGCTGCCAAATTGGACGGTGAAGATGTGGTGGGGGAAACGCAGCTCCAACTCGACGCTGTCACCGCTTTGATGCTCGATGATCCGGATGCCATCGTCCCCGATCTTGTAGCGCTTGGTGGAGACGTGAGCCTCTATAGTGTTCTGGTCCCAGGTATCGACGCGGATGTTGGCATCCGAGGTTTCCACCCGCAGATCGGGCTTTCCGGTGATGGTGTAAGTCTTCGACCATTCGTCGGCATAAACACTGGGAGCAACTGCCAGCAGAATGCCTAACATCAACCATCTAAAGCGTTTCATAAGATCTCCTGGCCGGGCGGGCATAGCTCCGCCCCAGCATAAGTGGATACGCACATCTGGTGACCTAAAGTTCCCGAAAGAGCCGCAAAAGATAGTACTATATTAATTGCCTAACGTCAAATAGTATTTTACATTATGACAAAAGTAATTTACATTCATTGCATGCTGTTTAAAGCTGAAAAGCTCACACAAGCTGAGAAGGACGTTATCGCGAAAATTGAAGAAGCGCGGAAGGCTCTCAAGTACAATCTGGCGACTCCACGAAGGTGGAGAGTCCTGCTCCGACGAAACACGCTCGCCCGTTGCGTACGTGGGTCAAACAGTATCGAAGGCTACAACGTCACAGCGGAAGATGCGATTGCAGCGGTAGAGGGAGAGGAACCCCTTGATGCAGATCGCGAAGCATGGCTGGCTGTGACTGGCTACCGTACCGCAATGACCTTTGTGCTTCAGTTAACCAAAGACCCCAATTTTATCTACAGCGAAGGCTTCATTAGAAGCCTCCACTTTATGATGGTGCAGCACGAACTCTCCAAGAATCCAGGAAACTGGAGGCCAGGAACAATCTATGTTCGCGACGAAGCAAGAAACGAAGTGGTTTATGAAGGGCCAGATGTCGAGATGGTTCCCGGACTGATCGAGAAACTAATTGAATACCTCAATGATCAAGATGATTGTCCACACGGTCTCGTTAAAGGAGCAATGGCACATCTGAACTTGGTAATGATCCACCCATTTTCAGATGGAAACGGGCGCATGGCTCGCTGCTTGCAAACACTTGTTCTTGGCAGGGAGGGAATCCTAGAACCGGAGTTTTCTTCGATAGAAGAGTATCTGGGACGCAACACACAAGATTACTATAACGTCTTGGCTAGAACGGGAGAAGGTTCCTGGCATCCTAAGAACAGCACAAGGGCTTGGATTCAATTCAATTTGACCGCACATTTTCGGCAAGCGACAACCCTAGTCATGAGAACCAGAGTAATGGATAGGTTGTGGCAAGAATTGGAGCTTGATCTCTCCCGTCACGGACTCCCGGAACGCTTGGTTTATGCCGTTGCTGATGGTGCGATTGGTTATCGCGTCAGAAATTCCAGCTATCGCAACCTAGCGGAATTGAGCGACATAATGGCTAGCCGTGATCTTAAGGCAGCCGTTGATGCGGGCTTTTTGATACCGACTGGCGAACGCCGCGGCAGACTGTATCTGGGTTCACCTCAGGTGAGGGCATTATTCGACAAATTGAGGTCAGAACATATCAAGTCCGTGCCTGATCCATTCGTACCACAAACGGCGCGATTGCCATTTTAGAACTAATCCCTTCGTCGAACCGTCACCGGAGTATTTGGGGGGGGCATCCCCATGGTTGTCACCGGCCGACCGAGGATTGCTAGTCTGTGGAAACTAAAAGTTGCCCACCACCCGGTCGCCCGCCACTTGGAAGACTCCCCAAAAAGAGAGACAATAACAGTTTGGCTCTCGGCGGCCCGGGCTGGCCGGGGGGCCTAAAGTTATTGGGGTAAGGGTGGGTGGGTATACTGCCGTTCGCTGCTTGTACCACGTGTTCCGCGCAAGGGGCTTATTTTGTTACAAGTCTGAGCGCTCGCCAGATATAGACCTCGTTCGGCGCGGGTATGCTCGGTCGTCATCCTTGGGGAGAGATTTGATATGGCTAGCATCACCATGGAAGTGGAATCGGCAGCCGGTCAGCATCGCCACTCGCGGCTGGCACGCTGGGTAGAAGAAGTAGCCCAGCTATGCAAGCCCGACAAGGTGCACTGGTGCGACGGATCGCCTCAGGAATATCAGGCGATGATCCACTTCATGACCCTTCAGGGGGTAGCCATCCCTCTCGATCCGCAGAAGCGACCCAACAGCGTGCTGGTCCGGTCCAATCCAGCGGATGTCGCCCGCGTCGAAGATCGAACCTTCATCTGCTCACGAGTCAAAGAAGATGCCGGGCCCACCAACAACTGGGAAGATCCGGAGAAAATGAAGGAGAAACTGCGCGGGTTGTACTCGGGATCCATGGTGGGACGAACCCTGTACGTGATCCCGTACAGCATGGGGCCGGTCGGCTCCCCGATTGCCAAGATCGGAGTCGAAATCACCGATTCGCAGTACGTCGTTGCCAACATGCACATCATGGCTCGGGTGGGGAACAAGGTTCTTGAGGCGTTGGGAACGGACGGCGAGTTCGTGCGCGGCTTGCATTCCGTCGGCGCGCCGCTGGCTCCCAATCAGCAGGATTCTCCCTGGCCGTGCAACCCCGTCCACAAGTACATCTGCCATTTTCCGGAAACCCGCGAGATATGGTCCTACGGCTCGGGATACGGAGGCAACGCGCTGCTGGGCAAGAAGTGCCACGCCTTGCGCATCGCCTCCGTTCAGGCCCGCGATGAGGGATGGCTGGCCGAGCACATGCTCATTCTCAAGCTGATCAGTCCCTCCGGCCAGGTGAAGTTCATGACCGGAGCGTTCCCCTCCGCCTGCGGCAAGACGAACCTGGCCATGTTGATCCCTTCCATTCGCGGCTGGAAGGTGGAAACGCTTGGCGACGACATTGCCTGGATGAAGTTCGGAGCCGATGGCCGGCTTTACGCCATCAATCCCGAATACGGCTTCTTTGGAGTGGCGCCGGGAACGAGCATGAAATCCAATCCGAACGCCATGCTCACGGCGTCGAAGAATTCGATCTTCACCAATTGCGCCATGACGCCGGATCGGGACATCTGGTGGGAAGGGATGACCGACCCGAAGCCGGCCGAGTTGATGGACTGGCTGCGCCGTCCGTGGACTCCTAACTCGCCACATAAGGCGGCTCATCCCAATGCGCGCTTCACTACTCCGATGACGCAGTGCCCGGTGCTGGCGCCGGAGTGGGAAAACCCGCAGGGCGTTCCGATTGACGCAATCCTGTTCGGCGGACGCCGCGCCGGAGTTGCTCCCCTGGTGATGGAAGCCTGGGATTGGCAGCATGGGACGTTCCTGGGCGCGACCGCGGCCAGCGAGACCACGGCAGCCGCAGCAGGCAAGGTCGGAGAGTTGCGGCGCGATCCTATGGCAATGCTCCCTTTCTGCGGATACCACATGGGAGACTACTTCACGCACTGGTTGCAGATCGGCAAGCGCTCGGACTCGTCCAAGCTGCCCAGGATTTTCTATGTGAACTGGTTCCGGCAGGATGAACATGGAAAGTTTTTATGGCCGGGATACGGCGAGAACAGCCGCGTGCTGAAATGGATTTTTGAACGCTGCGATGGCAAGGCGCACGCTGCGGAGACTCCGATTGGCCGGCTGCCCGAGCCATCCGATCTGGATACGAAAGGTCTGAACCTTCCAGTGAGCAGCTTAGAGAAATTGCTGAGCGTGGACGTAGAAGGCTGGCTCGCGGAGGTACCTGCGATCCGCGAGCATCTTGCGCAGTTCGGCTCCCGTCTGCCCAACGCTCTGTTGGAAGAAACTGACAAGCTGGAGCAGCGGCTGAAGAAGGCCAGGCAGTAGAAAGCAGTAGAAAGAAGATCGCCGCAGCCCGCTTTGAAAGGGCACGGCTTTAAGTCGTGCCGCTAAGAATCGCCCCAAAGCACGGGCTTTAGCCCCTGAGGGTCGCAGTTTCTTTTGCCGTCAAAGGTACCCTTGAAACCGATCCTACACGAACTCCCTTAGCGCCTTGAGCAGGCGCTCGACTTCTTCCATGGTGTTGTAGTGAACCAGCCCGATACGCAGGAAACCGCCGTCTTTCTCCACGTCGAGGCGTTCGGTTAAGTTCAGTGCGTAGTAGTTCCCGTCCCAGGTGAAGAAGCCGCGCTCGCCAAGTCTGGTGGCAAGTTGCAGAGGCGTCTGTCCTGCCATGCGCACCGCCAGCGTAGGACAGCGCTGGTCGAAGCGTGCGGGATCGGTGATGCCATAGATCTTCAGTCCAGGGATCGCGCCGAACCCGCGAATAAGCGCCTCCATGAGACCGCGCTCGTGCCGATGGATGGCGTCGTAAGCAGCGAGCACGGCGGCGCGGGGACTGGCAGCTGCAGGGTTGGTGCGGCGGCCGAGATCGGCAATGTAGTCAACGCAAGCGGTGATCCCGGCAATGCATTCGTGGTTGAGCGTGCCCCACTCCCAGCGATTGGGCACGGCGTTGGTGTTGGCGCGCACTTTGTAGGGATGCAGGCGGGCGAGGTGCTCGCGTTTGCCGAAGAGCACACCCATGTGCGGCCCGAAAAACTTGTAGGTCGAGCAAACCAGAAAGTCACAATCGAGCGCCTGCACGTCGATGGGTCCGTGCGGCGCATAGTGCACCGCGTCGATATAGGAAATCGCGCCGTGCTCGCGAGCCAGCCGGACGATCTCGGCGACAGGATTGATGGTGCCGACCGCGTTCGACGCCAGGCCAATCGCAACCAGCCTGGTCCGGTCGCTCAGCTTGCGGCGGAAGTCGTCCAGGTCCAGTGTGCAGTCGGCCTCATGGATCTCGGCCATGCGGATGACCAGGCCGCGTTCTTCGAGAGCGCGCCAGGGGGAGATGTTGGCGTCGTGATCCAGATGGGTGAGCAGGATTTCGTCGCCCGGCGAAAGTTCTCGCCCGATCGAACGGCTCATGGCAAAGGTGAGCGTTGTCATGTTCGGGCCGAAGACGACCTCGTCCGGCGCGCAGTTGAGGAAGTCGCCAATGGCGGATCGTGCCGCGGCGATCATCGCATCAGTATGGCGGCTGGTGGCATAAGCGCCGGCGGTATTGGCGTTGTCCCGGCGCAGATAATCGGTGATGGCATCGATGACCCGCTGCGGGACTTGCGTGCCTCCGGGGCCATCCAGGAATGCTGCGGGATGGCCGTTTACGGTTTGGGCAAGCGACGGGAATTGCGAGCGGACCCAGGCAAGATTAAGGACGGTTGCGACTTCCGGATGAGTGGTGAACATGACTGTAATTATGATGGTATCAAGACCGAGCAAGGGGAACAGGGCAACTGAGTTGTGTTACTTTCCGCGCGCTCGAACATCCAATAAGATCAGTTCATTCACGGAGATATTCAATGGCAAAAGCCACCTTCGCAGCAGGTTGTTTTTGGGGAGTCGAAGCGACCTTCCGCCAGCTTCCGGGCGTCAAATCAACCCGCGTAGGCTATATCGGGGGAAGTGCCCCGAGTCCCACGTACAAAGATGTTTGCACCGACCGAACCGGCCACGCCGAAGCAGTTGAGATCGACTACGATACGGCGCAACTTTCTTACGACAAGCTGCTCGATGTCTTCTGGGAGAATCATGATCCCACCCAACTCAACCGCCAGGGTCCCGACTTCGGCACGCAATACCGCTCCGCGATTTTCTTTCACGATGCCGAGCAGGAGAAGGCAGCGCAAGCTTCCAAGCAGAGACTGGAAGCCGCACACAAGTACAGCAAGCCCATCGTCACCCAAATCGTCCCCGCGACCACATTCTGGGAGGCCGAGGACTACCACCAGCAGTATCTGGAAAAGCGAGGCCTGGCAACCTGCCACATCAAGGCCTAAACTAGGGACCGGGGCGCTTCGGTAGCCAACGAATCGCCTCGAGGGACTGGAGCTCTAGTGGAACTTTATCAGTGGCTGCCTCCGGAAATTCTGAAGATTGTTCTCGTCCTGTTCTTGTCGTTCCTGATAGGGCTGGAGCGGGAAGAACACAAGGTGGCAGTCGGCACTTACTCCTTCGGAGGAGTGCGGACCTTCCCGCTCATCGGACTGATTGGTTATTCAATCGCTCTTCTTTCGGGCACACAACTCCTGCCGCTGACCGTCGGCTTTCTGGTAATCGCGGGATTTTTGCTTTTGTCTTACTGGCACAAGCTCTCCGCTGCTGAAGCTGCCGGTGTCACCTCGGAAATGTCCGGTCTCGCGACATTCCTGGTGGGAGCTCTCATCTGCTACGGACATTTCTGGATTGCGACCACGCTGAGCGTTGCCAGCCTGTTGCTGCTCGATCTCAAAGAGGCTCTTGAGAAGCTTGCCGTTCGCATCGCCCCGGAGGAGATTCTTACTTTCGCGAAGTTTCTCCTGTTGACCGTTGTCATCTTGCCCGTACTGCCGAATCAGGAATTCAGCCGATTCCACATCAACCCTTTCAAGACCTGGCTGGTTGTGGTTGCGGTCAGCACGATCTCCTACGGCAGTTACGTTCTGCAGAAGCTGACGAAGGGCCAGGGCGGGGTCGTGTTGGCAGCGTTGCTGGGTGGGGCGTATTCCTCGACCGTGACAACGATCGTAATGGCGCGCCGAGCCGCCCGTGAACAGCATCCCCACCTCTTTGCCGGGGGCATCCTGATCGCTTCCGGCGTGATGTACTTGCGCTTGGTCGTGCTTCTCGCTCTTTTCAACCGACAACTGATGCTCTTGCTGGCACTCCCGTTTCTGGTGCTGGCGGGTCTGGCAATCGGCATCGGTTGGCTTTGGTCGCGCCGGGCAGATCCCAGTGCTCAGGCGGTGAAGCGTGAGTTCCAACCCAAGAATCCACTCGAATTGCTGGCGGCGTTTTCCTTTGCCGGGTTATTTCTGGCAATGCTGATAGCTACCCAGTTGGCGGTCACCTATCTTGGAAAGGCGGGAGTGAATACCCTGGCCGTCATCATGGGCGTTACGGACGTAGATCCGTTCATCATGGGAATGACCCAGGCAGCAGGCACGCTCACCCCGCTGAAAGTCGCGGCGACCGCGGTTCTAATCGCGGCGGCGAGCAACAATCTCGTCAAAGGGATTTATGCCTATAGCCTGGCGGATCGGAAAACCGGCGTGCAGAGCCTCGCGCTCCTGACGGTTCTTGCCGCGCTGGGACTCGTACCCTTGCTTTGGCTGTGATGCTGAACGGCGGAGAGAATCTACGCAGCCCCGACCGGGGCTCTGTCCTGATGATGCTCGAAGTTCCGATCCTCCGTGACTTCTTCATACACCGCGAGAATCCGCCGGGCAGACTCGTCCCAGGAAAACCGTTTGACCTGCTCGTAGCCGCGCTGCTTCAGCTTTTCCCGCAAGGACTGATCCACCAGCACGCGGTGCAGAGCCCGCATAATCTCAAAAACGTTTTCCGGATTCACCATCACCGCGGCGTTATCGACGACTTCGGGCAGTGAAGACGTGTTGGATGTAACGACCGGCGTTCCGTGGGCCATGGCCTCCAGCGGCGGAAGTCCGAAGCCCTCATACAACGACGGAAAGACGAAGATCTTGGCGGCATCGTAAAAAACCCGCAGCATCTCAATCGGAATAAATCCCAGAAAACGGACATCGTTCTGCACCCCGCCGCGCACCACCGTGCGGCGCAGGTCCGGGTGTTTCGACAGCTCGTCTCCGATGATGATGAGCTTCAAGTCAGGGAACTTGGCTTCCTTCTCAAGTTGTGCCTTGAGCGCGGAAAAAGCCTCGATGATACGAACCAGATTCTTATGGGGACTGATTCGTCCGGCATAAAGAAGAAAAGGATAGGTGATCAGATAGCGTTCGGCGAGACGCTGTCGCTCCATATCCGAAGCGTGGCCGCAGAGGAAGCGCTCGTCGATGGCGTTGTAGACAACCTCGATATGGGAGCCGGGGATGCCGAAAAGTTTCTCGATCTCACTCTTGGTGTATTTGGACACAGCGATGATGCGCGCCGCGCCTTTCAGCACGCGGCGGGTCAATTCGAAATACAACGAGCGGCGCACGCCGGAACGATCGTGGTTGCGGTACATGTGCTCGAGCACGTCGTGCACCGTCATCACGTACGGGCAGGGAAGATTGCGGGGCGTACCGAAAAGATGCGGGATGTGGACCAGATCGCAACCCAGGTGCTTGAGCAGGCCGCGGAACTCGAAGAACCCCTTCCACGTCTTCTCGCCGTTCAGCAAGGGCAGAGTTTCGAAGTTGGGCGGGAGCGTGCCGATTTCCGCAACTTTCTGCGGAGGCCCGATCAAAAAGTACTGGTTGGTGCGATCCAGCCGGCTCAGGGCGCGAACGATGTTACGAGTGTAGGTGCCGACACCAAACTCAGTGATGCGCCGAATATCAATGGCAACCTTCACAGCATGATTTAACCACAGCGAACGCACGAGTACACAAGAATTCCTTATTCTCAAAGTCAAAATCGGGCAAGCCATAAACCCCATTTATGGCGGCAATAACAGCAACCAGATACCTTCGCGGATGTCGACCCGCTAGAATTCCAGTCAAATGATTGTGACCCAAGGTTGGGGACAATGATTATCCGTCCTGCATCTTTGCCGGATTTGGCGGCTCTCACCGATATTCACAATCACTACGTGAGGGATACCCATATCAGCTTCGATGTCCAGCCGTTCACGCCAGCACAGAGAGAAAAATGGTTCCACGATCATGCGGGTGGGCATCGCCATCGCCTGCTTGTCGCAGAAGACAGCCTCGAGATCCTCGGATACGCCACTACAGGACCATTCCGCAGCAAAGAAGCGTATGACACGACGGTAGAGGTGAGCGTCGCGTGCAAGCCCGGGGCAACCGGCAAGGGAATTGGCAGCCTCCTGTACAAGGAACTGTTTGCGGTGCTGGCTGGCGAAGACGTCCATCGAATCGTCGCCGGAATCGCCCAGCCGAATCCAGCATCGAATCGGCTGCACGAACGATTCGGGTTTCACCGCATCGGGACGTTCACCGAGGTCGGTCGCAAATTCGGCAAGTACTGGGACGTAATCTGGATGGAGAAGGCAATGCGCTAAGCCGCCCTAACGCCGATGAAACGAGTCAATCAGAAACGATGGGCCGGCCCCCCGCATGCTTTGAAATACCCGATCTACAATACATTGATCGCTTTGGCAGCCGCCCTGTTATCTGGATCATTTTTTCAACTCCGCTCTTGTCCAGATTTCGCTTCGCGTGGATCGCGTCGTTGCGACGTTTCCGAACCCAGTCGAGGTCTTCTTTAGGAGAGGCGCAAAGATGGTTCAAGTCGACGTACTCGACCATCGCCCGCAGTTCCTCCTCGCGTTTAAGGTCGGGACGGCTTTCAATAAACCTCCAGATTTTCCTGTTTCGCTCGCTGTCGTTTGGATCAATGAGTTTCTTAAGTCTAGCCTCGAACTCGTATCCCACTATCCTCGCCGAAAGCTGGTCGTCGATGTCGAGAAGAAACATCGCCTGCTCCAACGGCTCGTATTTTGAAAAATAGTCACGAAGGAGATTTCGCGCCTGCCGCTGCCGCACCCACTTCGTCCTTAAAGACGCTTTGGTAACTCGCCATCTTTTCGGAATCAGGCTTGTGGCCGTATGCTGCCTGATAAAAAACCCACAACGCTTGATCCGCTTTCCCGGCGGAATCGCACTGAAGAAAACGCTTGCCCCAGGCACGCAACTCCTCGCAATAGGCCAGGTAGTGCTGCACCGGAGGGCGCTGTGGAAGCTGTAGAAAGGTGAGGATGGGAGGACTGTAAGTTCCAAAGTCCCTTGGATGGACACACCCGAGTACAACTGAAGTTACTTCCATGCTCTTGAGTTTGTCGAACACTCGCTGTACGACGTTGTAACGCCAGCGCCCAATGTCCTTTTCGTTCTCACCGCGTCGCGATTCATTGAGGGAGATGTTCTCGCCGTCCAGCTTGAGGTGGGGTGGCATTCTCCAGTAGTAGCCGTAATGGGTTTTTCCCCGCTCGAAGATTTCGTACAAATCGTCGTTTGTCAGGTAACGCGCAGCTTCCGTTCGCAGTTTCTTCCAAAGGTCACCAAGATCATTTGGATGGGTGTAGCCGTCGCCACCCACAATCCGTCGGCAAGTTTTACGATAAGCGTCCTCCGTAGAACATTCTTTGAGGACCGCCTCTAGGGAGTTTGGTGGCGAAAGATTCACATCATTCCTCCAGCTTTAGACGGACGATGACACTGTCTGCAGGGCACGATGGCCTGGTGCCTTACGTTCGCGCCCCGCTTCGGTGCTAACGCGGGTATCACCATGACGGCGGGAGCTGTGGAGCTTCACTCCACTGGGCGGACGGGGGCGTCCGCCCCACAGGTAACTTTTACGCTCTCAGCTCCGCCTGCGCTTTGGCCCTCCGCTCCGGATATAGCGGAAACGCTTCTGCGAGCTGCAGCACTTGCTTGCGGATCTTCGCCAGCTCGGCCGCATCAGTCCGGTTGTGCAGCGCCTCTGAGATCCAGACACCAATCTTTTTCATTTCCGGTTCTTTCATGCCGCGCGTGGTCAGCGCCGGAGTCCCAATGCGGATGCCGCTGGGTTTCATGGGAGGGTTGGTGTCGAATGGGATGGCATTCTTGTTGACCGTGATGCCCGCCTCATCGAGCGCCTTCTCCGCTTCGCTGCCCAGCATGCCTTTGGAAAAAACATCCACCAGCATGAGATGCGTATCCGTTCCGCCGGAGATGATCCGGAAACCTTCGGCAACCAGCGTCTGCGCCAGCACCTTGGCATTGGCCACGATTTGGCGGGCGTAGTCACGGAACTCGGGCTGCATGGCTTCATGAAAGCACACCGCTTTCGCGGCGATCATGTGCACCAGCGGACCACCTTGCACACCGGGAAAGACCATCTTGTCGATAGCCGCGGCATACTCCTGCTTGCAGAGAATCATGCCGGCCCGCGGGCCACGCAGCGTCTTGTGGGTGGTGGAAGTGACGATTTGAGCATGCGGCACAGGCGAAGGATGGACCCCGCCGGCGACTAGACCCGCGAAATGCGCCATGTCCACCAGATAGATCGCGCCGACTTTGTCGGCGATCTGCCGCATCCGCGCAAAATCTATGATGCGCGGATACGCGCTGCCGCCGCCGATGATCAGCTTGGGCTTTTCGGTTTCGGCGAGTTTTTCTAGATCGTCGTAGTCGATGGTTTCCGTTTCTTTGGTCACACCGTACGGAACGATGCGATACGTCTTGCCGGAAAAATTGAGGTGATGCCCATGCGTAAGGTGGCCGCCGTGAGCCAGGTTGAGACCAAGGATAGTGTCGCCCGGCTGAAGCACCGCGGCGTAGGCTTCCATGTTGGCTTGTGATCCGGCGTGAGGTTGCACGTTGGCGTGCTCGGCTCCGAACAACTGCTTGGCACGCTCGCGCGCCAGGTTCTCCACCACGTCGGTAAATATGCAGCCGCCGTAGTAGCGCTTAGCCGGATAGCCCTCGGCATATTTATTGGTGAAAACCGAGCCTATGGCTTCCAGCACGGCTTCGCTGACAAAGTTCTCCGAGGCGATCAGTTCCAGGCCTTCGTGCTGGCGGCGGGTTTCGTTGTCAATCGCTATGGCGATTTCGGGATCGTCCTCATAAAGCGGGCGAGACATGATGTTCGAATTTTTCATTGGGCTACCTCCGGATATTTGCGGAATGATTGCGTTGGATTAAGA
The DNA here is from genome assembly GCA_963758285.1 of Terriglobia bacterium. GTDB lineage: Bacteria > Acidobacteriota > Terriglobia > Terriglobales > Acidobacteriaceae > DASVWZ01. Next base: position 91,466 of record CAVWUT010000013.1, read on the forward strand.
AAAATCATGGCTGAATCCTCTGGTAAACCTCGGGATCGTGGAGTTCCATGTATCGGTCAGGTTTCTTGAGGGGCGAAAAGCCAAATTGTGCGTACAGGCCGTGAGCATCGCGAGTGACCAGGCTCCAGCGGCGTAAGCCCTGCAGCCGGGGATGTCGCATGATGCAATCCATCATCCACTTGGACAGGCCTTGCCCGCGGAATTCCTCCAGCACGAACACATCGCCGAGGTAGGCGTAAGTCGCGAAGTCCGAGATGACGCGGGCGAATCCGACCTGCTTGCTATCTTTATAGACGCCGAAACAAAGCGAGTTTTCAATGGATCGAGCCACAACGTCGCGTGGGATTCCTTTCGCCCAATAGCATTCCGACAGAAAACCGTGGATGACATCGAGGTCGAGGCGGTCGGGATCCGTCGTGAGAATAAACTCTCCTCGACGCTGTTCGGTCGTCCACTCGGATCGCGCTGGATTCGAGATATGCATGACCCTGGCCTGAGAGTTTCGCCGACAGATCATTCTAACCGAGGTTGCGGCCTCAAGGCTGCTTTAGGCGCTTTCAAATGCGGCTCGCAGGAACGACGCCAGGTGCCAGCCATCAATGTACTTGTAGGGAGTTTCCCCCGTAGTGTAGTGGCCGCAAGGCAGCACCACGACTTTGTGGTCCAAGTGGTGCCGCTGGAATTCCGCCACCACTTCGCGGGAGAATTCCGGAAGAAACGTTAGATCATATTTCGCATAGATGACGAGCGACTTTCTCGGCCAGCGAGCGTATTGGCGAAAGTACGACGCGGGACTGACCGCGCTCCACAGCATCCGCAGCCGTTCCACATCAATCTGCGATTCCAGCCCCTGCCGGATGTGCCGTGTGGATTGCCCATGCCAGACCACATCCGCGAAATAAGTCGACGCGTGGTTGAACGCCGCCACGCGAATCCGCGAGTCGTGTGCAGCCGCCAAAAAGGCATAGCACGAGCCCAGGCTGGTGCCGACAATGCCAAAACGGTTGTAGCCCTGGGATTCCAGCCAGTCGAGGCAGCAACGGACATCGATCACCCCCTGGCGGCAGGCATCGAGGGTGCGCCCGATGTTGGCGGAAACTGAGTAGTCGGCGCGCTTGATCTCGGCCGGCATGCGGATATCGTGGTAGGGCATGCTCAGACGAAGAACCGAGATGCCAATAAGATTCAGAACTCGGCACAGGCTGCTATAGCTAATCGCGTCCGAGTTCCAATGCGGCAACAGCACCACCGCCCGGCGCCCACGCGCCGGGAACCACCGGGCATTCGCCAGATTGTTTTCCGGATACGGAGTGCGAACCGGCGAAGTGAAGCGCAGAAAGTCGGCGTAGGTTCCGCGAACTTTTTCTTCCAGCGCCGGATCGGGAACCTCGCGCGTGCTGAAGACTCGAACTTCGCGGCGTTCCAACCGGAAGTAAGCCGGCTTTGGGTAAGAGAAGAACTCGTCGCTCGACGCCACAATGCGCTGGTTGTATTCCCGCAGAAAACGTTCGGGGTCCGCCGGAGTGTGACCCGCCGCGAAACCGTTGCGGCAAGGCCAATCACGCGCCCATTCCACGCCCCAATCCAAGGGACGCACCACCCGGTTGTTGTCCACCGAGGTGAGGTGAGTTTCCCAGTCATACATCCACTGTGCGTAACGCGAGGGCATGCAATCTTCTAGAGTACCGCAGTCCGGACAGTATTGAGACCTGCTAAGCATTCAGTGATGGATTTCTTTACGTAAGCAGTAGATAGGAAGGCGCGAAGCGCTAAGGCTTCAAATGCGCTTCGGCCAGCGCTTTGTGCACCGCGAGTAATTCCTTGAGCACGCCGCGCAGCTTGGTCGAGTCCAGCGCGTTGGGGCCGTCGGATTTCGCTTCTTTGGGATTGTCGTGGACTTCCATGAACACCCCGTCGACTCCGGCCGCGACTGCGGCACGGGCGAGTACCGGGATGAACTCCGGCTGTCCTCCGCTGGCTGCGGGTTGATCCTCGTCGCCATGCGAAGACGACGGCAATTGCACCGAGTGCGTCGCGTCGAACACCACGGGCGCGAACTTGCGCATGATGGCCAGCGAGCGCATATCGACCACCAGATTGTTGTAGCCAAAGCTTGATCCGCGCTCGGTGACGAAAACCCGGTCGTTGCCGGCAGTGCGACACTTTTCGACGGCATGCTTCATGTCCCAGGGCGAAACGAACTGGCCTTTCTTGATGTTCACCACCCGTTCGCTCATCGCGGCCGCGACAATGAGGTCCGTCTGGCGGCAGAGAAATGCCGGAATCTGCAACACATCGGCAACTTCGGCGACCTTGCCCACGTCGGCGGCCTGGTGCACGTCGGTCAACACCGGAACGTGGACTTCGTCTTTCACTTTTTTCAGGATGCGCAAGCCTTCGGTCAGCCCCGGCCCACGAAAGCTGCGAATGGACGTGCGATTGGCTTTGTCATACGACGCCTTGAAAATGAAAGGAAAGTTCAACGAGCGGGTCACACCCTTGATCACTTCGGCCATGAAGAGCGCATGCTTTTCGCTCTCGATGACGCACGGTCCAGCGATGAGGCAAAGGCCGCCGTCACCGATGTGGACGCCCTCGACTTGGAAAGAAATTGCCAAGGCTTTAACCGCCGAGATCGCAAGGAACGCCGAGAAAATCTATTCTATTTTCTTTCTTGGCGGCCACGGCGTGCTCGGCGGGGAATATTTAGCGCCCGCCTACTCTTTCGGGCCGGTGGAACATCTCCACTTCCGCCGCTTCCTTCTCCGCGCGGCGCTTCAACCCGTTCTCATACGCCGCACCGATAAAGCTCTTGAACAGCGGATGCGGCTCCAGCGGCTTGGATTTGAACTCGGGATGGAACTGGCATCCGATGAAGTGCGGGTGGTCGGGCAGTTCAATCATCTCCACATAGGTCCCATCCGGCGTCGAGCCGGAAATCCGCAATCCCGCGGCGGTGAGCGTCTCTTCATACTCGCGGTTGAATTCATAGCGATGGCGGTGACGCTCGCTGATCTCCAACTGGCCGTAGATCCTGTGAGCCAGCGTTCCCGGTTCGATCTTGCATGGCCATGCGCCCAGCCGCATGGTGCCGCCCAATTCTTCAACACCGCGCAATTCGCGAAGCTTATAGATGACGCGGTGCGGGGTGGCCGGATCAAACTCACTGGAATTTGCTTCGGCCAAGCCGCAGACATCGCGCGCAAACTCGATGCATGCCGTCTGCATGCCCAGGCAGATCCCGAAATACGGAACCTTCTTTTCGCGGGCGTAACGGATCGCCTGCAGCATGCCCTCAATCCCGCGCTTGCCAAACCCGCCAGGAACCAGGATGCCGTCGTAATCCTGAAGCTGCTCTTCGCAAGCCTGCTGGCCGGCTTCCAGGCCTTCCGCTTCAACCCAGTTCGCGCGCAACTTCAGGTTGTGGGCCAATGCGCCGTGGACGAGAGCTTCCTTTAGCGACTTGTAGGAATCCTCGTATTCGACATATTTGCCGACGATGCCGATGGTGACTTCCGCCTTGGGGTTATAAACGCGGTGAACAATTTCCTCCCATTGCTTCAGATCGCGATCTTTGGCTTCCAGCCGCAGGTAGCGCAGGACCAGCGTGTCCACATTCTCGCGCGAGAACACCAGCGGAACTTCATAGATGGACGCAACATCTTTCGCTGTAATGACCGCTTCTTCTTCCACGTTGCAGAACAGGGCGATCTTCGACTTGATCTCCTTGGAAAGGAAGCGGTCGGTGCGGCAAAGAAGAATGTCCGGCTGAATTCCGATGCTGAGCAATTCCTTTACCGAGTGCTGCGTCGGCTTGGTCTTGAGTTCCTGCGCTGCGGCGATGAACGGCACCAGCGTCACGTGCATGAACAGCGTGCGTTCGCGGCCCAATTCCTGGCGCATCTGGCGGATGGCTTCCATGAACGGCAGCGACTCGATATCGCCGACCGTGCCGCCGATTTCCACGATGCACACATCCACATCTTGCGCCACTTTCTTCATGGCCGCCTTGATTTCATTGGTGACGTGCGGAATCACCTGGACGGTTTTGCCTAGGTAATCGCCGCGCCGCTCCTTGGCGATGATCTGCTCATAAATCCGGCCGGTGGTCCAGTTGTTGTCGCGAGAAAGCTTGGCGTGGGTGAAGCGCTCGTAGTGGCCGAGGTCGAGATCGGTTTCAGCGCCGTCGTCGGTGACAAAAACTTCGCCATGCTGGAACGGCGACATGGTGCCCGGATCAACGTTGAGATATGGATCGAGCTTGATCAGGTTGACTTTCAAGCCGCGGCTTTCCAGCAGGCAGCCGATGGAGGCCGCCGCCAGTCCCTTGCCCAAAGAAGACACTACACCGCCCGTCACAAAGATGTACTTTGCCGACATCGATTCCTCGCCCTGGATTGTCTTGGAATTTTGTGCAGGTTGGCGTGCACAATCAATTATGCCAGAAACTATCCCGAGTGACTAGAGGAAGTTTGGTGGAAAACATTCGTTCGGTTCCTGCACCACCCAAAAGCGTTGCGCCAGCCAAGAACCTTTGCGGCTTTTTGCGGGCAGTTGTCATGGTGGCTGCCTCTGGCGGACAGGAGTGTCCGCCCCACATGGTCTGAGCTACAGCGGTATATTCCCGTGCTTCTTGGGAGGGTTTTTGTCACGCTTGGTTTCGAGCATCTCCAGAGCCTGGATCAGCCGCTTGCGGGTTTCGCGGGGCTGGATGACAGCGTCCACAAAGCCGCGGTCGGCAACCACGTACGGATTGGCCAGTCGGTCGCGGAATTCTTCGATCTTTTCGGCGCGTATCTTTTGCTTGTCCCCCGCCTTCTCCAGTTCGCGTTTGTACACGATGTCCACCGCGCCTTCCGGGCCCATCACGGCGACTTCCGCGGTTGGCCAAGCGTAGTTCATATCGGTGCGAATGTGCTTGGACGCCATGACGCAATATGCGCCGCCGTAGGCTTTGCGCGTAATGACCGTAACTTTCGGCACGGTCGCTTCGGCGAAGGCGAAAAGCAGCTTGGCCCCGTGCTTGATGATTCCGCCGTACTCCTGATTGGTGCCGGGGAGAAATCCGGGGACATCCTCGAAGGTCACCAGCGGAATGTTGAAGCAGTCGCAGAAGCGCACGAAGCGCGCGCCTTTGATTGAAGCATTGATGTCGAGCGTGCCCGCCAGAAACGCCGGCTGGTTGGCGACAATCCCTACGGAACGTCCGTTGAGCCGGGCAAAGCCAACCACAATGTTTTTCGCGTAGTGTTCCTGGACTTCGAAAAAATAGCGGTCGTCCACCACCGCGTAAATCACGTCTTTCATATCGTAGGGATGGTCCGACTGAGCCGGCACCATGCGGTCTAGGGCTTCATCGGCGCGATCGACCGGGTCGGTACAGGCTTTGCGCGGCGGATCGTCCACGTTGTTTGAGGGCACGAAGCTGAGCAACTCGCGGACCATGGACAGGCACTCGGCATCGTCGTGCGCAAGAAAATGGGCGACGCCGGAAGTCTCGTTGTGGGTGGTGGCCCCCCCCAGTTGATCCTTGGTGACTTCCTCGTGGGTGACGTTCTTGATGACGTCCGGGCCGGTGATGAACATGTAGGAGGTCTTGTCGACCATGAGGATGAAGTCGGTGATGGCCGGCGAGTAGACGGCACCCCCGGCGCAGGGGCCCATGATGGCGGAGATTTGCGGCACCACGCCGCTGTAGAGCGTGTTGCGCAGGAAGATGTCGGCGTAGCCGGCCAGAGACATAACGCCTTCCTGAATGCGGGCGCCGCCGGAGTCGTTCAGCCCGATGACGGGCGCGCCCATCTTGGCGGCGAGGTCCATGATCTTGACGATCTTGCCCGCGTTGGCCTCGGAGAGTGAACCGCCAAAGACGGTGAAATCCTGGGCAAAGACGAATACAATCCGGCCTTCAATGCGGCCATACCCCGTGATAAAACCGTCGCCGTAATACTTCTGCTCGGCCATGCCGAAATCGGCGCAACGGTGGGTGACCAGTTTGTCGGTCTCTTCAAACGTTCCTTCATCGAGCAGGAACTCGATGCGCTCGCGGGCCGACATCTTGCCCTCTTTATGCTGGCGCTCGCGGCGCTGAGCTCCGCCACCGTCTTCCGCAAGATGGTCGCGGCGTTTAAGCTCTTCCAGTTTCTGTTCCAGGTTCATGGGGAAAGATTATACGGGCAGCGGCCAGGAGCGGGTGTGAGGTAGATCACCGGTCGTCGTTGGCCGTTCGTCGTTCGTCCTTCGTCCTATGCCACAGCTCGCTCGGCCCCTCGAAAGAGCTTGCGCAGCGCGCGCCACACCCATCGTACGGTGACAATCACGAACAGAACCAGCGCGAGGGCGATGCTGGCACCGAGGTAGGGATGATGCGTTGCGAGCCAGGTCAACGAGAAAGCCAAGGCATCTTCTCCGAGGCTCAGGCCGATGTTCGACAACGGTTCGGGCGACGGAGTGACTAGGGCTCGCGCGGCGGTCTTGCCTCCGTGAGCGGCCAGTGCGATCAGGCCTCCGGCGAGGGTCGCGGCCAATTGCTCCCATGGGGAGAGCGCGGCAGTCGCGCGGTAGGCGAGGAACGCCGCGATGGGTATGCGGATGAAGGTGTGCAGGGCATTCCAGACCAGGTCGAAGAGGGGAATCTTGTCGGCGAAAAATTCGACGGCAAACAACAGGCTGCTGGGCACGATCACGTACCAACTGGTTATAGGCTGCAGGGTCCCAGGGAGTGGCACGGCACCGAAATGCCCGAGCAAGCCGAGCACGGCTACGGTCAGGTAGACGTTCAGTCCGGCAGCGAAGCTGGTGGCGATCAGCAAAGCGGCCAGTTCTGAGAGCGGCAGCGGCAGCGGCATCTCCGGATCCCAAAGTCAATGTATCAGGCCAAGGCCCCATTCCGGGTTCGCTCGAGGCAGGTCCGCGCTACACTTGATCAAAGTTTACTATTTGTTTACTAAGTAACTGATACACCCCATCCCCCTCGGTCTAGTGGAATCATCATGATACGAAGGTAATAATATACGAGACGCACATATAGAATGGAGGAGCCGTGACAGGACAGAATAGCCCTAACCTTTCGGGGGACGCTTCAGAGACTCAATTACTGCTTGAAGCCTCTCGTCTATTAGCCAAAGCCGCTGCGATAGTGCGCTGGCAGACGGAACACCTGTTCGATGATCCGCTACCGCCTTATCCCAGTTCACTGCTGGAAACTCCTGCTTCAGAACAGCGTACAAAGCCCGCCATGAGCGGTTCGCATCCTCTTGGTACTGGATAACGCTGCGCAGAGCTTCACATACGTTCACTAGAACTTGTCGTTCGTCATCGGTCATATAGGTTCACCCTCGAATCGCAACGAGCGCCTCATTCCCGTTGAGCCGGAATGTGTCGGGACCGGGCATCCCGTCTGGTTTTTCAACGGAGAAATCGACGTGTACTTTGCTGAGGTCTAGAGTCACGCGACCCTTTTGTTCGCTGAGCTTAAAGGCCACTTCCCTCGAAAGAGGTTGGCGAATGAGTAGCCCCATCTGGGAACCGTGGTTGAGAACGAGAGCTTTTGGCTCTTGCAGAACAAACCTGGGGGCGTCTCTCAGTGGCTCTCTCCCATAGAACGTTTCCCCGCCAATCGACTTTATGGTCAATCGAAAAATCGTCGCGTTGACAAACGTGACCATGAAAGTAATATAGGGATCGCCGGAACCCTGATACTGCGGCTGCGGATCGGCCCACGTCCACCAAACCCTGTCACCCATGTGTTTAGCATCGTCCTCTGCCATTTCGCGCCACCATGTTCCCTCGGATCGTGAGGCATCGTCGTCCTTTTTGCCTTTGGCGCTGCCGGGCGAAAAGAAGTGCATCAGCCAGGGAGTTCCGCTGAGTTTTGAGAGAAGCCACAGAACTGTTGCGCTCGACAGCAGCCAAATCGGTAGAAGCCAAGCAGGCGGAATTTGGTTTACCAGGCCAGCGCGCACAATTGCCCCAATAGCCAGAGAGATTAGAAGCTTCACAAGACCGACACGACCAATCCAGTCAAGGCCCCACTTAAACCGTTCCCACTTCTCCACGTGCGTCCCCTTTCGCGAGACGCACTCCTGTGATATGTTGGAGCCGTCCCATGCTCTACAATTAAGGGGAGGTTCGATTCGAGGTCGAACCTTCCCACCGAATGCCGAAAATGAAAGCCAGCTACATCGAAGGCCCGCAGGCTCAAGCGAATTTCGAGCGCAACCTAACGGCGCTGTTCAAGGTTCCAAAAGCTGCCATCGGCAAAGAGCGCAAACAAGCCCGAAAGCCCGCTACGACGCGCAAATCCAAACACACCGACAAGGACTAGAAGGGAACCTCCGCTTCCCGCGTCCCTGTCGCCTCGTGATGTGGCGATTCACTCTTACCCGTGAGATCAGAGTAGGTGAGACGCTTCCCGGCGATCTGGCTCATTGCCAGCGCGAAGCGTTCATCGGCAGTCTTTTTGCGGTTGTTATAGCGAAAGGACTGTTCGTCTACGTAGCGCGAAAGGTGAAAAGGCTCCACGGCAACGTAGGTTCCTTTCAGAGTCCGCTTAAGCAGACTCCAGAAGTTCTCAATGCCGTTCGTGTGCACGCGGCCATGGACGTACTCCCTCGTGTGATTCACCACGTCATGCACGAAGCGATAGTGCAGTTTGTCGTACCCAACAGCTTCGTCGGTGTAGACCGTGGAGCCGTGCTTCACCTGTTTCAGAATCTCATCTTGCAAGGTTTCGCGCCTCACGTTCGGCACCACTGTGGCGCGAACTTGCCTGAGATCGCGGTCAAGAATGCCCATGACGATAGTCTTGTTGGTGTACGGCCCGCGCCCCTGAGCCTTAATGCGCTTGTCTTTGTGCATGTTCGCGGTCTTGCCGCCGATGAACGTTTCGTCCGTTTCAACTTCACTGCCCGATCCGCCGCCGATTTTCCCTTGTCCAAACGCGTTGCCTTTCATGGCCTTGCGAATACGCTGAAGCATAAACCATGCCGACTTTTGGGTGATGCCAAGGGAACTCGCAACCTCGTAGGAGCTAATGCCGTTCTTGCAATTGGAAAGCATCCACACTGCCGTCATCCACTTATCGAGTCCAAGGGCCGAATCCTCGAAGATCGTCTTGACTTTGACCGTGAACTGCTTTTTACAGGCGTAGCAGTACCAGAGTTTACGCGTCTTGATGAACGAGAACTTCTGAGCGCCGCAGCGCGGGCAGTAAATACCGTCAGGCCAGCGAAAACGCACGGCATATTCAAAGGCGCGGTCAGGATCGGAGAAGTAGGCAATCGCCTGTTGTAAGGTTTTGAGGACTGGTTTCGTATCGGCCATACACGAATATTAGTACAAAACGCATATATGTGTCAAGTATATTCTTGCCGAAAACATGGGAGTTATGGCTCTCATTTTCTGTAAATTGTATCTTGCAGCTATTGATAGTGTTTTACAGTATGCCAATAGTGTAGGTTGGCTGGAGATGGATGTCAAGGTCCCAATTCGTCAGGATGCAGCGCGAGAGATTGACGAAGGAGAATCCCCACCCGGCACCCGCCCCGGCAGCGTCCTGTTAGCGCTTCGCTACCTTCCCAAGCGCCCAGCCGATCCTTGGGCGAGCCGACCGAGACTTCCAGGCTCTAGTGTGATGACATCCGGCCCTTTGGTCTTGCCGGTGATGATGGGCTTGTTGGGGATGGTTTCGTAGGCGTAGCCGGTGAGCTCTGCTCTGGGCGGTTTGTTGTGCGAAATGCGTCCTACCCGTGCCCATCCGTAGTGAACTTTCCCTTTGATGGCGAATTGCAGCCCAAGATATGCTGACTTCGTTACATTCAGCCAAGGGCCAAAGTCCCACTTACCCCACGTCGCGGAGCCGATGCTGAACATGATGGCATCATGGAGTTGCGACTTGAAACCCGTGCTCTTCGGCCCAATCTTCTTGTTTTTTCGCAACACGGCCGCACATGCGTAATTCTGGCTCACGACCGAATAAATAATGTTCTTTGACTGTGGCCATACGTACTCGCTTACTTACAGGCCTCTCACGGACACTGACCCGACGTACGAAGCCAACCGGAATTCGAAATCATTCGCCCCATCATGGTTGAGATCGATGGGAAAAGGGCGATTCACCGGAAGCCAATTGTGCGCCGGAGTGTAGATCACTTTGGCCCCTGCCGGTTGTGCCAAGGCCATCGCGGCAACTGCCGCAGCACTGGCCGATATCGCATAAGCGTTGAGTTGGTGATGGACTGAATCGGAAAGCCTGGAAGGTGTTCTGGAAGACGGTTTCATAAATCTCTCCCGTCGAGCGCCACCATTTTACTCCCGGCAGCAAGTCTGGCTTGTGACGAGGCTCACAGCCCGCTGGTAGTCCGCGCTGCGCTGCTATTGCGCTCTTGCCATCGTGACTACGGGGTCAGCTTCCACACCGTTCCATACCCGTAGGCGCCGCCGTACTCGGTGGTGCCATAGAGATTGCCCTTTGCGTCCATAATCAAACCTCCGACGGGATAGTTTCCGTCGGTCCCAGTAAAGCTGTGTAGCAGGGTTAGCGTGCCGTTCTTACTCAGCTCGTACACTGTGCCGCAAGCGTATTGCCCGCATACGGCCCCCGTCCCACCCAAGGTGGTGACGCCGTAGAGGTTGCCTTGCGCGTCCAGGATCACACCAGCGTAGGGAAATGCCCCGTCTGACGGGCCCCCGGCAAAGCGGTGGAGCACCGTCTCCTTACCCTTCTGGCTCACCTTCCACACGATCCCGTAATTGGGGCCGCCGGTGGACGTGGTACCGTAGAGGTTGCCTTGCTTGTCCATGACCGGAGTTCCCATAGGCAATTCCCCGTCCCACTCGCTAACGGGGAAGCTGTGCAGCACGGTTAGCGCGCCACTCTTACCCAGCTTGTATACCACTCCGCCATCGTATGGAGAAGCGCCGCCCTTAAACGTGTCACCGTAAAGATTGCCCTTCGTGTCCCTGATCACACCCGCCAAGTAGGGAAACGCCCCGTCCTGCGACCCGCCCTCGAAGCTGTGCAGCACGGTCTCCTTACCGGCCTTGCTTACCTTGAACACCGTTCCCCCGATGTTGGTCCCCGTGCCGCCGACCTCGGTGGTGCTGTAGAGATTGCCGTTCGCGTCCTGGACTAATACTGCAGTGGGATCGCCCCCGTCCGGGTTAAATGTAAACTTGTGCCTCACGGTCTCCGTCCAGCCCCCACCCGCTTTGGGCGTCAACTCGAAGACGGTGCCGCAGCCAGTGCCGGAGCATCCGGTTCCGCCGTTCTGGGTGGTGCCGTAAAGGTTTCCCTTCGCGTCCATGATCACACCGGCGTATGGACTGATCCCATCGGCTCCGCTGAAGCTGTGCAGTACGGTCTCGGTGCCGCTCGCATCCACCTCGAACACCGTTCCTTGGTTGGACGATCCGCCCACAGTGGTGGTGCCATAGAGGTTACCTGCCGAGTCCCGAAGCAAACCTGCATACGGATACGCCCCGTCCGGCGACCCGGTGAAGTTGTAAAGTACAGTGAAGGTCTGCGCTTGGGCCGATTGGGCTGGATTTGCGACCGCTCCCAGCACAAGCACGACTGCTAACGTCAGCGCCGCTCTTGCCCCTCGCAAGCACGGCTTCGGAATCCAACCCCAATGCTGTCTTGGGCTTGACATGATCGCCCTCCCTGTTAGACGCCAACCATCTTACCCCTCCGCCTCAAGATGTCAAAGAGACTTTCGGCCCGGTCGGATCGGGCCGGCTCGCTTGCGAACGCTCGGAGCGAACCCCGTTCTTTGCGAGGAGGATAGCGTAATGCCCCTCGGGGCTGCTGGGAATCATGGAGGCGAGACCTCGAAGACGGTGCCGCAGCCATTCGTGCAGCCCGTTCCGTCTCCACCGACTACTGTCGTGCTGTAGAGGTTGCCAACACCGTCAAAGATGAGACCGGCATCGGGCCCGGCCCCGTCATCCGAACGTTTAAAGTTGTAGAGCACAGTAAGTCTCCAGGTCTTTCCGTGTGCCGGGCGATTTAGCCGGAAGATGAGGCCCTGAAAGTTCTGCCCCCCAGAGGCGCCCCCATACAGGTTGCCATCGGAGCCAAAGGTCAGGGCTCCGGGATTTTGTCCAGCCTGATTGCCGACAAAACTATACAACAGGGACTCGGTCCACGCGCCACTTCTTTGCGGGGTTAGTCGGAAGATCAAGCCCCGGTTGTACTTGCCTCCCCCTGCTGCCGGTCCGTAGAAACTGCCGTCCTTGGCTGGGGTCAAGCCGGCATCGGGGTCAGCCCCGTCACCGCCGCCGCTGAAGCGGTGCAGTATCTGCTCCGTCCACGCGCCGCCCTTTTCGGCGGGCGGTTTCAGTTCGAATGCCGTGCCGCAGCCAATTCCCGAGTCGGTCTTGCAACCCTGATTCCCGCCCGCTGGCGACGTACCATAAATTGTTCCCGTGCTGTCGACAATCAAACCGCCATTTGGGTTGGCTCCGTCCGCACCGCCTCCGAAACTGTGCAGCACCTTCTCCGTCCACTTGCCGCCCTTCTGCTTCGGCGGGCCAAGCTTGAACACCGTCCCGCAGTACTGATAGTAGGGATTACAAGTGTTCCCTTTGCCACCGCCGAACTGCGTCGCTCCGTAAAGGTTTCCCTTCGAGTCCCACGTCAGGTTCCCCCAGGGAAAATATCCGTCGTTGCCGCTCTTGAAGCTGTACAGCAAAGTCTCGGTCCAGGGGTCGCCCTTCTTAGCTGGCGGCGAAAGCTCGTACACCGTACCGCAGCCAGCTTTCGTCCCCAAGAGCACACAATCTCCTGTTCCACCATAAGCGGTCGTGCCGTACACGTTGCCAGCGGCATCAAGAATGACGCCGCCCGCTGGGCCACTGGCATCGTTGGAATCCTTGCCCTTGAATTCATACAGGATGGTCTCCGTCCAGGCATCGCCTTTCTTGGTGGGTGGAGACATCTCAAAGACCAGGCCACACTCGTTCGCAATCGGGCCACAGCTGTCCGATCCCCAACCGGTGGTCGCGCCGTACAAGTTGCCAGGCTTGTCGAACACTACACCGCCTGCGGGATCGGATCCGTCGTTTGCGCCGCCCTGGAAGCTGTACAGCACCTTTTCCTTCCAACTGGCGGCGGAGGCGTGACAGACGAACGCCAGGAGCACGACCAAGAACCATCGGGTGGCGTGAGGGCGTTGGCTCGTTTTCATACCGGACTTCTCCATCGAGCTATGCCCGTCGGGAGCGGCGGGAACAAACGAGAGTTCGATTTTACACCCGTCCCTCCCTGTTTCAAAAGCAACGTCAAAGGCGGCGGACAGGAGTGTCCGCCCCACACGAGCTCAGAAAATGCAGGGATCCTTCGTTGGGAGTCCTTCGTAAACGAAGGACTCCGCTTTCTCAGGATGACAGACCAGGAAGCTTCTATTCCAGGCTGGAGCCCATGGGCTGATAGCGGTATTTCTTGCCGTCCCAGAAAAGGGCGGAAATGGTGGAGTCTCCCTCGCTCTCTTCGACAAAGATGGCCATGCGCGTCTTCTTCCTCAAGTCGAGTTTCCTCACGACGACCCGTTTGAAGGGAAGATTCACCACCAGAAACTTGGCCTTGGGTCTAGCGGAACGCCAGGCATCGGGCCCAAAGCCGTGAATGATGAGAAGAGAATAACCGCGGCGCTGCGGATCTTCGGTGACAAACTGGGTGGTAATGGCGGGATTGCCGTAGCCAAAAAAGGCGTAGTACGGGTCAATCACAAGGTAGCCGTGGTCGCCCTGGTCCATCATGGGGCTGGTACAGCGGGCGGGGATGATTGCGTCTTCGATGCCATCGCCATCGAGGTCGGCGGTCAGCGGCGGCAGGCCGATCAGCGAGCAGTTCGATCCGAATTGCTTCTGGACGAAGGCATCGTCAATCGGCACTGCGGCCGGCTGGGCTGGCGCTTGCTGGCCAGCCATGGAAAGGGTCAGCGACAACCACCCGATGGCAAGGAGCGTGATTCGAGAAGACGGCATAAAGCTAATTTAGAACGGGCGCGGCGGAGGCGCATCAGAAATCACGGGGGGTACTAGCACGAAAGTCACTAGGTGGATTTTGTAATTGATCTGAAGTGTTCCCAGCCTTGGGGGAGCAGTTCGGACCGGTCGTCCTCATCAGTGAGGAAGATGCGCTTTTGGCGCGTGATGTGGCCGATTTCGGTGAGGGTTATGCCTGCTATGCGGCGGGGAATTGGCTTGTTGCGAGGGGCGGTGAATAGCAGTTCGTAGTCCTCGCCGCCATGCAGCGCGAACTTCAGAGCTACTTCCTGGGCGGGTTTACCGATGCTTGCGCGCGGGATGGCATCGGCGTGAATTTCCGCGCCGACTCCGCTTTCTTCGCAAATGTGAGCCAGATCGGTGGACAGGCCATCGCTGATGTCGATCATGGCGGAAGCGAGCGCGTGCTCACGAAGCCAGCGTCCGACCTGAATTCTGGGGACGGGATGAAAGTGGCGGGGAAAGGCGGCGGCCTGAAGTTTGCGTCCGGAGAAGAGCAAAGCGAGCGTGGCTGCTGAGGCGCCCAGTTCGCCGGTGACGTAGATTCGGTCTCCCGGGCGGGCGCCAGAACGGCGGATCGCCTTGCCCTTTGGCGCCGAGCCTACGACGACGATGTCGGCGAGGATTTTGGATGGAGATTGGGCAGTGTCGCCGCCGGCGAGCGTTACCTCGAATTCGTCCGCCAGTTTCAGCAGGCCCGTCATAAACTGGTCGACCCAGCGTTGGGGCAGTTTCGGCGGCAGCGCCAGAGACAGGAAAGCCGCGATCGGTTGCCCTCCCATGGCCGCGATGTCGCTCAGTCCGCGGACCAGGCAGCGATGGCCGACCACCTGCGGCGAATGCCATTCGCGGCGAAAATGTACGCCTTCCAGACTGAAATCGGTCGTGACCAGCGTTTCGTGGCCGGGGGGGATTCGCAGAATGGCGCAGTCGTCGCCGATGCCGGCGATCACACCGGGTCCGGCGCGGGCATGTTTGCGGATACGGGCGATCAGCGACTTTTCTGCGAGAGGCAAGACAAACATACTATAAAGGCGGTGGCAAGATCGGCCAAAGGCCGTAGCCAGTGTTTATTTTCGGGCCCTGCCAAGGGCAGCTGGGGCCGGTCCGAGCGGTATTGCCAGGTGCGGGGCGGTTGCGGCGAGCCAAGCCTTAAGCGGCACCAGTGGCTCCCGAACGGGAGATTTGGGCAGGAGCAAGGTAACCTGACCGTCACTTGTCCAAAGGGGCGGCCATCGCGAGCGGACCTTCGGTAACCATTGATATGTGCGCTATGCCGTTGACAGCCGGGAACCTACTTTGTTACCGTGACGAAGCTGTTTCCAAATACCTTTGGCCGAGCTAAGTGCTGATATTCCCATAGAGGGGATGCCGGGACTTGGCCCATTGAGGCCAGCCTGGTTCCGGTAGGGCGAGGCAAAGTCCAGTCAATCCCTCCAGGGGATGCTGGGATCAGGAGCGGTTGCAAGATTTCACCCGAACCGGCCGCAGCGGTTCGATCCTGATCATTGAAGAAAGGATTCGCTATTGCGTAAGCGGTTTTACATTCTTTTTGTGGCGCGCGCTGATGACGGTCAGTTGCGCAAGATACAGATTCCGGTGCAGTACCTGTACGTTCTGGTGGCCGGGGCGGCAATCGCGGTCCTGAGCCTGACCGGCATTGCCAACTCTTATCTCCGGATGTTGCTCAAGGTCTCACATTACAATGAGTTGCGCGCGCAAAAAGATGAACTCAAGAACAAGTATTCGCAACTGGAGCAGGTGGCGAAAGAGCGTGACATCCAGATCGCGTCGCTGGGATCGCTGGCCAGCGAAGTGTCTTCGATGTATGGGCTGAAGTCGGATCCGATGCTGGTTGCCGAGTCCAACGATAAATTCGAGAATGCGCAGGTCAGTTCCTCGCTGGACCGCCTCTACACCTTGAAAAATACAGCGCTGAGCGGGGCAGCCACCACCGGCATTTCGCTGGGGCTAACCCGCAACGTAACGCCGGATGACTGGATGCGGGCGAATTCGGCCCCGAGCCTGTGGCCGGTGGAAGGGCCGATTACGGGAGCGTTTGGCGAGCGTATCGATCCGTTTAACGGGGAAGGCGCATTCCATTGCGGAGTGGACATTTCGGCGGCGGTGGGCTCACCGGTGATCGCTCCGGCGGATGGAATTGTTGAGTTCGCCGATTTCAGCAGCGGATACGGCCGGGCGGTCACCATCGACCACGGGCACGGCATCAGCACGCGCTATGGACACCTTGCCAGCTTTGCCGTGGTCTCGGGCCAGGAAGTGCATCGCGGCGACACCATCGGTTACGTTGGGCTGAGCGGCCGCAGCACAGGACCACATCTTCACTACGAAGTCCGCATCAACGGCACTCCGGTTAACCCCCACAAGTATCTGCGGCTCACCGTGGCGCACGTCGGTGGGTTTGCGGCGGGAAGCTAGGTCGTTAGTCGCCAGTCGTCTGTCGTCAGTCTCCAAACAGCAGCCACACAACTTACGATTCGCGCCATCGCTCACGGCTGTGCGTCGGGAGCTGAGCGGACGACTGACGACCAACGACTGCGTTACTGCCTTAAACCCATCCAGCGTTCTGACACTACGATGGAATTGCCGGGATTCTGGGGGTCGTAGCGGACCGAGGTGGGCAGGCCCAGGCGGCAGGAATGCAGGTTGATGAGCTGGCGGAGATAGGTCACGTCCTGCGAGGCTTCATAGGAGACGCCCGCCACATCGTATTGAAAAATCAGCATGGTCGCCGGCTTGCGCCCGTTGGGCTGGATTTCCTGCACGTCGATCACGGTGCCGTCGGTGATGCGGCCGATGTGGTCAAGCCACTCGCGGCGCTTGCGCTCGAGTTCCTCCGCGGTCTTGGGCTTGCGCCGCAGGAGAAGATACGCGGCCAGCACCACGCCGGAGGTGCCTAACACCAAGGTATACAGACGAAAAGGATCCATGACCTGCGGAGACCACACTGCCCTGGAACAGCAGCCCTAATCAACAGCATAAAGGGGAAGCGCGATTCGCGGAAGAGGATTCGGGGTTACGAAAGTGGGGCTGGGGATCAGAGATGGTAGAGACGTAGCAAGCTACGCCTCTACAAGTACAGCGGCAGAGCAGGAAGTTGAGGCCGATTTACGCCCGACTCTTCTTTGCACCGGCCGCCGCGGCGCCGGCTTTTTCCCAGGGGCGCTTAGGCCGTTCGGTCTGGGGCTTGTCGCGGTCCTGGACGCGGTCGTAATGATAGGACTCGCTTACGGTTCCCAGGGACTCGTTGTAGAGGCTGGGCAGACCGAGAGCTTCCTTCAGTTCTTCACTGAATTGCTGAAGAGCTTTGAGGTGGTCGGCGGTGGCTGCCACTTCGGTCTTGGCGGTTTTGAGGACCTGCTGGTATCCCTTGTTCACCAGCTTGGAAATCTCGCTGCCGATCAGGTATCCGGGATAGGCGAAAATCTTGACGCCATCATCGCCATTTTTCTGTATGGCGGCGGAAACGTTGTATTTTTTTACAAACACCCGTCCCGGCGTGCCCGGCGCTTCGATAAGATCAAACCCGTGTTCGCGCAGCCAGTTGACTGCGTCATCATAAGTCCGTTGTTCTGTCTTGGTTGACATTACGTCCTTTTGTCTACTTAAGCGTTAGATGCAGCAATCTTGTGTTCGGTCCGCACAGTGGAACCAATCAGTCCCTCTTATAATCTAACCGGTAAGCTTTCGCGACCTGCTTTGCCGTGCAGGGGCATTACGTCAGTCATGGGCGGCCGATCGCGTTGGTGCATCGCCCTGCCTCAAAAACGACGGAAGTGCTGTGCCCTTCGGCAGATACAGCCAGCACCGCCGGGGGGCCAGTTTTCTAGCGTCGCCAACTGGCAGGCTCACTACCATGGCACAGCCAACGAAATCTAGCAACCGTACGGAAGGACGTATCAGCGATTTGGAGTCGGGAGTCAGGAATCAGGAGCCGGGAGTCGTATGTTGAAGATTGGCAAAACTGAATTTGACGAGATTCGCCGGCACGGCGAGGAGACCTATCCGCAGGAATGCTGTGGAGTGCTGCTGGGGCGGATGGAAGGCGACGCGCGCATGGTGAGTTCCGTCGCTCGCTGCGGAAACACGCGCGCGGACTCGCCGCACAACCGCTATCACATCGACCCGCGAGAGCTGATCCGCATTCAGCGAGAAGGCCGCGAGCGCGGGGAGGACATCGTCGGGTTCTACCACTCGCATCCGGATCATCCGGCGCAATGGTCGCAGACGGATCTGGCCGAAGCGCACTGGATTGGCTGCTCGTACGTGATCACCAGTGTGGAAAAGGGGAAGGCGGCGATGACGAATTCGTTTGAGCTGAGGGGAAGTGACGAGAACGAGAAGAAACTGGTGGGTGAGAAGGTTGAAATAGAGTAACTTGTGGCTCGGCGACGCCGTAAGGATCAGGGAAATGCCGACGCCCTTTGAGGTATCTATGAACACGGGTTTCGTTGGCGTTGGCAACATGGGAGGCATGCTGGTCCGGGCGCTGTTGCGCTCGCGGGCGCTCGCAGACGAGAAGGTTTGGGCGGCGAATCGCTCCGAGGGCAAGCTGAAAGCGCTGGCCGCCGAATTTTCTAGCATCCACATGGCCAGCAACCGAAAGGTGGCCGCCGATTGCGATCTGATTTTTCTCTGCGTTAAAGCGGGAGACGCAGCCAGCGTGCTGGCCCAGATGGATCCCGAGCTCTATCCCGGACAGTTGCTGGTCACGACGGCCAGCCAAATTCCACTCCAAGCTCTCGAGAATCGCGTGGCTTGCCGCGTGGCCAAGCTGATCCCTTCGATCACACAGGAGATCGGGGCGGGCGTTGCGTTGCTGATGTACGGCTCACGCGCCACTGCGGACGACCGTAAGCTGCTCGAGGACTTGCTGGGACGCATCAGTCATCCCATCGTGATTGCGGAGTCACAGTCGCGTCCGGCTATCGGCCTGGCATCCGGCGGTCCGGCATTTGTGGCTTACCTGCTGCAATCGATGGCGGAGGAAGCCGTACGCAGCAATCCTGACTTTCCGCTCGAACTGGCTCTTAGCCTGGTGCAGGAAACTGCCATGGCCACATTGCGGCTTATGGCAGAAGCCAATATGAAGCCAGAGGAGGTAATCCGGCGGGTCGCCCTGCCGGGCGGCATGACCGCGCTCGGAATCGAGGCTTTGTCACGCCACGTGCCGCAGGCGTGGCAAGTAGTATTCAGGGAGAGCGCGGAAAGAGAGAAAAGCGCTCGGGAAACGCTTGCGCTCTGACGAGGTCACCGCCGCGTCTTGTTGGCGAGTGCGCCTGGAGCATTTCCGGTTGGAGACGTTACAAAGACGTAGAATAGCTGCGCCGTCTTGAGGAGTTGCGAAATGAACTGGCGAACAATGCTCCTTGTATTGACACTAACCCCGTTCCTGTCAGTGCACGCGCAGCAACCCCGCCCCACAAACGAATGGAAGGACTTCGATTTTCTAGTTGGCGAATGGACATGGGTCGGGGGAGGACAGCCAGGACAGGGAAATGGCGTGTCTACGTTCAGGCCTGAATTGGGTGGAACGGTGCTGGTCCGAAAAACCCATCTGGACTATCCGGCGACGAAGGAACGCGCTGCTTTTTCGCATGACGATCTTATCTATGTGTACCACGATCCCCAGGACAATTCGGTGCGCGCCATTTTCTTTGACGCCGAGGGTCATGTCATTCGATACGCGCTAACCGTGGCGTCCAGCGGCAACTCGGTGGAATTCGTGAGCGATGCGGCGCCCGGCGGCACAAGATGCCGCATGACCTACGCTCGGGTTAATGAGGATTCCGTAACGGAAAAGTTCGAGATTGCCCCGCCGGGCAAGCCGAACGATTTCGCGACCTATGTGGAGTTCACGGCTAAGAGAGTTCGCAGATAGGGACAAGTTGCTGTGCCGGTCTGTGGCAGTGTGCGCGGTCGAAGGACAGTGATACTATTTCCATAGTGCCTTCGGTTGCCGGGGGCCGGTGATCCGATGTTTTCTCGACCGCCAAAGCGTCGAATGTCCCGCCACCGCGCTGGCTGTGGCCGCTGTCTGTAGCCTTCCGGTTTACAATCTCCAAATTCACTGTTGAACGAGGTTCTATGGCCACCATTACTGAAGCAAAACCCGAAGCCGCACCGTTAAGCAAGGAGGAGATCCTCCGTTATTCGCGGCACCTGATCATGCCAGAGATCGGCATGGAGGGGCAGCAGAAGCTGAAAGCGGCGCGGGTATTGTGCGTCGGCACAGGGGGCCTGGGGTCGCCTCTGACTTTGTACCTGACGGCCGCCGGGGTGGGCACG
Source organism: Terriglobia bacterium (assembly GCA_963758285.1). Classification (GTDB taxonomy): domain Bacteria; phylum Acidobacteriota; class Terriglobia; order Terriglobales; family Acidobacteriaceae; genus DASVWZ01. The sequence continues at coordinate 111,785 of CAVWUT010000013.1, forward strand.
CTTGGCCTGGTGGACTTCGATGTGGTGGACTACACCAACCTGCAGCGGCAGATCATCCACTCGACCGCCGACGTGGGCCGCAAGAAACTGGATTCGGCAGCCGAAAAGCTGGCGGCGATGAATCCCTTCGTGAACGTCCGGAAATTCGAGACGAAACTGAGCAGCGCGAATGCTCTTGAACTTTTTCGCGACTTCGACATCATCGCGGATGGCACGGACAATTTCCCCACACGCTATCTCGTGAACGATGCCTGCGTGCTAACCGGCAAACCGAACGTTTATGGATCGGTTTTCCGCTTTGAGGGGCAAGCCAGCGTTTTCGCTACCGAGGAGGGTCCATGCTACCGCTGCCTGTATCCCGAACCGCCTCCGCCGGGGGTGGTTCCTTCCTGCGCGGAAGGCGGAGTGCTGGGTATTTTGCCCGGGTTGGTGGGCGTGATTCAGGCCACCGAAGTAATCAAGCTGATCGTGGGCAAGGGCGAGCCGCTTATCGGACGGTTGTTGCTGGTGGATGCGCTGGGCATGAAGTTCCGTGAACTGAAGCTGCGGAAGAACCCGGAGTGCCCGGCCTGCGGCACCCATCGCACGGTCACAAAACTGATAGACTACAACGAGTTTTGTGGAGTCCGGGGTGAGGAGAAGGCCGTGGGAACAGGGGTTCCGGAAATGCAGGTGGAAGAACTCAAACGCCGCCTGGATGCAGGCGACGACGTTCTTGTGCTCGATGTGCGCGAGCCGCACGAATACCAGATCTGCAATATCGGCGGACATCTGATTCCGCTGGGCGATCTGCCTAAACGCGTGAATGAGCTGGACTCCAGCCGGGAGATCGTGGCCCATTGCAAGATGGGCGGCCGGAGTGCCAAGGCGGTGCAATTCCTGCAGCAGGCAGGCTTCAAGAAAGTGCACAATCTGGCCGGCGGAATTCTGGCTTGGGCGGACCGGGTCGATCCGAAAGTGGCGAAGTACTAGGGGCTAGTAGCCGGGAGTCGGTAGTCAGGGAGGGAGCGTGCTGGCGCTCCTTTTCTTTTTGCAGTGCTTTGATAAAGTTCTCCGGGGTAATGACCCGCAATGCCAGAGTCCACGGAATCCGATTCGCATCTATAATGGCATTGAGTTTCCGACCGCCCTGGCCTGGGCATACCCTGGCTGCGGCGGCGAAGGGTGGCTGGTTTCGCCATTCTGAGGGTGCGGGTGGAAACGCCGGCGCCTCCCGGCTTCGCGAGAAGCCATTGGAAAGGAAATGCTCGCCGGAGATCGTTCCCTCTGCGTGGCTCCTTTCCTTGCTGGTCGTTGGTCTTTGGTCGTTAGTCGCTGGCAACCCGAGCGGCGAGTACGGACCAACGACGAACGACTGTCGACAAACGACATGCTGCTCACCGATAAATTCGGACGCGCCATTACCGATCTGCGCATCTCCGTGACTGACCGGTGTAACTACAAGTGTGTTTATTGCCGCACCGGCAACGAAGGCGCGCTCTACGGCGACCTGCCTTTCGCGGACTACTTGCGCATGGCGCGGATTCTGGTGGGCCTGGGAATCCGCAAGATTCGCCTCACGGGCGGAGAGCCGCTGTTGCGCGGCGGCCTGGCGGAATTTGTGCGCGAACTCTCACAGCTTCGCCCCGCGGATGGCCATCCGCTGGAAACCGCGCTCACCACCAATGGCCACTTGCTGGCCGAGTTGGCGCAGCCGCTGAAAGACGCCGGACTAAACCGGGTGACGGTCAGCATGGACGCCGTCGATCCCGACCGTTTCGCGCGGATTACGCGGGTGCCTACAGGTTTCGACAATGTGCTCGCAGGCATTCGCGCGGCGCGCGATGCGGGGCTTGGTCCGGTGAAGGTGAATTGCGTGCTGATGCGCGGCTTCAACGAGGACCAGATCATTCCCTTCGGCATGTTTGCCCGCGAGGAAAACGTGGTGGTGCGCTTCATTGAGTTCATGCCGCTCGAAGAGGGACGAACCTGGTCGCCGGGAATCGTGGTTACACTCGACGAGATCGTTCGCCGTATGGCCGAGTACCGGCCGCTGGTCGAGATTCCCCGTCAGCACAGCGAGACCGCCTGCCGCTACCGGTTTGCGGACGGCGTGGGTGAGATCGGGATCATTGCGCCGGTTTCGCATCCCTTCTGCGGACATTGCAGCCGCATCCGGATTACCTCCGACGGAAAGATTCGCACCTGCCTGTTTTCGGTGTGGGACCACGATCTGCACGAGTTGATGCGGCGCGGCGCGGGAGATGAAGAATTGGTGGAATTCATCCGCGGCGTGGTTGAAAAGAAAGAAGCGCGGCACCATATCGGCGAGCCGGATTTTGTCCCGGCTTCGCGGACCATGGTTCACATCGGGGGCTAGATCCCTCGCTGCGCTCGGGATTTCGGCGGCGGGCTCCCGCTTCGCTCACGCCCGCCAAGCGCCTCAATTTTGTGCCGGCGTCGCGGACCATGGTGCATATTGGGGGATGAGCAGTCAGTTCTCGGATGTCAGTCCCCAGTTCTCAGTTGCCAGCTTTCAGATGTCAGCTTTCAGCTCTCAGCAACGTCGTGTTTACTTGGACCAGTTCTCTTTCATCTTCTTCTGAAAATATGCTTGCTGAAGAGCCTTTTGGGCGTCGTCGTCCTTGGGGTTTAATTGGACGGCTTTCTGCAGATAGGGGATGGCTTGGTCGAATTCTCCTAGCTGCAGATGGGCGATACCTAAGTCGGCCTGAACATCTTCGTTGTTGGGGTCAAGCTGGACTTCCCGTTGAAGAACCGGTATCGCTCGGGAAAACTGTTGCTGCCGCATGTAGGTGCTGGAGAGCAGAAAAAGCGTCTGACGATCATTGGGTTTTTTCGCGGATGCCTGCTCAAGCAAGCGCGCGGCGTCGTCGAGTCTGCCTTGTTGATACGCTTCATTTCCCTGCTCCAGGGGCACGGCGTAACCGCTCAGACGCTGAACCGCGAACAATCCGGCGAGCAAGGCCAGGGCGGCGACCGCGAAGACTCCGCGCCGCCATGCGGCACGGTCTGCGGGCGGCGTGCGCAAATGTTTGGACAGCGCTGCACCGAGCGCGAGCCCGGCAACCAGGCCGCCGATGTGCGCGGAATTGTCGATCATTCCGGCCACCGCCCCGAATGCCAGATTGTAGAAGGCGAACATGAGCAGACTCTTGAGCGTGCCGCGCAGCGCTTGTTTGGGAATTGGCAAATGTCCCAGATAAAGCGCGGCAATCAGCGCTCCAGCTATACCGAAAATTGCGCCAGACGCGCCCGCGCCGACAGACAGCGGGTGCCAGCCCAAGCTGGCGAGTCCGCCGGCAATGCCGCAGACGGTGTAAATCAGCGCGTACGTCCAGCCGTCGAAGATGAGTTCCGCCAGCCATCCGAGATTCCACAGGCACCACATGTTCAGCGCGATGTGCAGGACGCCAACGTGAATGTAGTTGGACGCGAGAATTCGCCAGGGCTGGCGAGCCAGCGAGAGCGGTCCCCAATTCGCGCCCCACGGCAGTAATTGCGCAGCCGTAGGCGCCAGCGGAGACACACCACGGATGACCATCGCCGCGAATACCAGCACGTTGAGTGCGATCAAGACCGTGGTGACCGGCGGACGGCGGCGAACCACCTGAATCTGCTGTGAAGGCATTGGGAGGGCAGAAGTGCCAGAGGAGGTGGTAATGCTGCGCTGCCAATCGGGGCAGAGGTTGCGAGGTTCTCCGGCGGAGAACGACGGTAGTTCACGTCCGCAGCTTACGCAATTTGCCACTCGTTCTCCTTTCTGAGAAGTCCAGGGCGTGTTTCATGGATGGGGAGCATGCTGCCCCCTCAGGGGCTAAAGCCCCATTTTATGTGGCCCGAAACGGCGCGGCTGAAGTGTGTGCGTGAGAACTCCTCTTTCGCCCCTCCAGGGGCTGGTTTATTTCCCACTTGGGACCCACGGCTTGCGCCGTGGGCTTTACTCTGACGCCGCTCCGCGGCTGGAAAACCAATGGTTTACTCCACCGCGACGCGGAATTCTGAGTTCTCACGCACACACTGAAGCCGCGTCCTTTCAGAGAATGTAACCACTCACGGACAAGATTTTCTTGCGGTCCTCCCGAAGCGGCCGCAGGTTGCTAAGTATTATGCGCTACCCGGCAAACTGCAGATCCCTCGCTCTGCTCGGGATGACAAATTGTATCTCGGGATTCCGAATCCTATAAGGCTCTTAGGACTTGCTAATCCCCAGTGGCTTCCACCGCAGGGATTTCGAGCGACCGCTTGGTGACCTGTGCGCTGGTGACCAGAATAACCGACGCGATCACGATTGCGCTGCCTCCCAGGATGTATCCGTTGATGGGCTCACGCAGAATCAGCCAGCCCAGAAACACGGCGACAACCGGGTTCACGTAGGCATAGGTTGCGACCTTGGATGTGGGCACGTGCCCGAGCAGCCAAATGTAGGCGGTGTAGCCGATCCATGAACCGCAGACCACCAGGTACACAGTCGCGCCAATTCCGCGCGGGGTCCACGCCACGCGGGAAAGATCTCCGGCAAAGAGTGCGAAGATCAGGTTCCCCAGGCCGGCGGCGACCATCTCCCAGGCGGTGGCGGAAAAGGCGTCGACTTCCGCGGACTTCCATTTCTTTGCGAGCACGGAGCCCAGCGCCCAACTGAACGACCCGCCCTGCAAGCTGAGCGAAGACCAGAGTTGCTCGCGCCCGAACGAAGTGGTGGCCATCAATTGCGGCCACAACAATACGATCAGCCCGGCAACTCCCAGCCCGAGCCCGATTTTTCCGCGTCCCGAAACGTGATGGTCGCCCAGCAAAAGCGAATCGAGCACCAGGAACCAGAGCGGCGTGGTGGCGACGATCAAAGCCGCCAAGCCCGATGCGATGTGCGTTTCCGCATACGAGAGAGTTAGATTGCCTCCCATGAGGAGAAGCAAGCCGACGATTGCCATCTGGCCAAGCTGCCGCGCGTTATAGAGAACGCGCCGGCCACGCAGCGCACAGAAGGCCAGCATGAAGACGCCAGCCGTCAAGAACCGCGCACCACACATCAGGGCTGGAGGGATGCGTTCGACCGCGATGTCGATGGCGAGGTAGGTGGATCCCCAGAAGAAATAGACCAGCCCGAAGGCCAGGAACACGGCGAAGCGGCTTGGCGATTGCGATGTGGTCATGGGGCGATACTTAAAGTTATCAGACGCGAGCGAAGTGGGCGGAGATTCAGCATGAGCGGGCGGCCTGGCCGCCCGACACCCAAAGGCCATCGACCAACGACTATTCACCCACGACAAATAGGGGGTTACGCGGCGGGGCAGGTCGCGCTATACTAGAAATGGAATGTTTCGCGATGCGTCAACAGAACGCCAATTCGCATCTGCCCGCCTGCTGGCTCCAGATGCTGGTGTGCCCGCGCCGTTACCGGGCAATGCTGCCTTCCCACCTGCGTCCTAACCTCTTCGGCAGCGACTAGTTACCGTCCTCCCGCATTGTGCGGTCCTCGATTGCAATCTTTGCCACGGCTCGGCCTGGCTCGGAAATCTGAGGACCATCGGCCAACCAACAACGACCGAATTTGGAGGATCCCATGTCAACCGGTACTGGTACCGCTACTTTGATCGGGCCCCACATCAAGACGGCTCTGCCCGGGCCCAATGCCAAGCGCATTCTTGAAGGCGACAAGCAATATATATCTCCGTCCTATACGCGTTCCTACCCGCTGGTTGCCGCCAAGGGACGCGGCGTAGTGGTTACCGACGTGGATGGCAACGAGTTTTTCGATTTCTCTGCCGGCATCGGCGTGACCTCAACCGGCCACTGCCATCCCGCGGTGGTGTCGGCCATCCAGAAGCAAGCGGAGGAACTGATCCACATGTCGGGCACCGACTTCTATTACGAGAGTATGGTGACCCTGGCGGCACGGCTTTCGAACATCGCACCCATGCCCGGCCCGCACAAGGTGTATTACGGCAACTCCGGCGCGGAGGCGATTGAGTGCGCGCTGAAGCTGGCGCGCTACCACACCAAGCGCCAGAACGTGATTGCATTTTACGGAGCGTTTCATGGCCGCACCATGGGCGCGCTTTCACTCACTGCTTCAAAGCCGCAGCAGAAACGGCGCTTCGGTCCTCTGGTACCCGGCGTTACGCATGTGCGCTATCCCGATGTGTATCGGGGATGGGACGGCGGCGCGCAGAGTGCGGAGGCGTTTGCTCTGGGCTGCGCCCGTTTCATTGAAGACAAAGTCTTCAAAACCGCTCTTGCTCCGGAAGAAGTGGCGGCGATCTTTGTTGAACCCATTCAGGGGGAAGGCGGATACGTCATTGCTCCCACCGTTTTCATGCAGGAACTGCGCCGCATTTGCGACCGTCACGGCATCCTGCTGGTGGTGGACGAAGTGCAGAGCGGCGTCGGCCGCACCGGCAAGTGGTGGGCCGTCGAGCACACCGGCGTTCAACCGGACATCGTCTGCATCGCCAAGGGCATCGCTTCCGGCATGCCGCTGGGTATCACCATGAGCAAAGCGGAAATCATGGATTGGGTGCCGGGTTCGCACGCGTCGACGTTTGGAGGGAATCCAGTGTGCATCGCCGCCGCGCTGGCCACGCTCGACGTGATCGAGCGTGAGAAGTTGCGCGAAAACGCCGCTGAGGTGGGCAACCACATGCTAAAGCGGATGGCGGATTGGCCGAACAAGTATCCGATTGTCGGCGACGTTCGGGGACGCGGGTTGATGATCGGGGTTGAGATCGTCAAAGACAAGAAGACCAAGGAACACGCAGCCGCCGAACGCGACCGCATTGTCCAGATGGCTTTCGAACGCGGAATTCTTTTCCTGGGTGCGGGACCGAGCACCATTCGCATCGTGCCACCTCTGGTGGTGACCAAAGAAGAGGCCGATGCCGCAATTGAGGCGCTTGAGGAGTCCATCTCCATCGTGGGGAAGGGACAGTAAGCGTCGATGCGGGGACGGTGTCCTCCTCCGTCCCCGCTTTTTGCGCCGGCTTGGTCGGCCGGACAAGTCCTCGAATGGGAGCCGCGGCATGGAGCGGGCTATTTCGCCGGCACTGGTTGCGGCGCTGCCTGCGGAGTCGCGGCCGGCGTCGAGAAATTCACCTTCGGAACCTGGCGTGATTCCTCCGAGGCGGCAAAGTAAGCCTCATTGGGCTTGAAGCCAGCCCAACTCGCATAGATGTTGTTGGGAAATTTCTGCACGTAGGTGTTGTAGTCCTGCAGGGTGTCGTTGTAACGCTTGCGCTCGACCGCGATGCGGTTTTCGGTTCCCGCCAACTCATCCTGCAGACGGAGGAAATTCTCATTCGACTTCAATTGCGGATAGTTCTCCACGACCACGAGCAGGCGGCCGATGGCTCCGTCCAGTTGCTGGTTGGCGGCGATTTTGTCCGCGGGCGTGCCGGCCGAGAGCAGCCTGGAACGGGCGGCCGCAATATCGCCGAACACTTTTTGTTCCTGTCCCGCGATGCCCTTCACGGTCTCAACCAAGTTGGGAATCAGATCGGCGCGGCGTTGCAGCACAATATCGACCTGCGACCACGCGGACTTCACGGCTTCGTTCTTGGTCACAAGATCGTTGCGGACACCGACGTATTGTCCGAACACCACCAGCGCGATCAGCGCCAGGACAACAATCACAATCAAACCGGTTTTCATGGTTCTTCTCCTCTAAGGAACACTATCAAACCCACGTGCTGCGTGGCGCCGGGGTGTCCAGAACCGGCTTCACAAATACTCTCGAGGGCAAGACCGTTGACCCTCAGGGGCTAAAGCCCAGTGTTTATGCGGATACTATCGGCACGACTGAAGCCGTGCCCTTCCACAGTTCTGCCGAGTCAACTTTTCCCGCAACTTGTGAAGCCGTGCCCTTCCAAAAATCGGCGCATGCTGCCCAAAACCAATTCATGAAACCGGATCTAACATTTTATCCACCGCGGCGGTTACCTGCTGTACCGCAGTCAGGTAACGAGTGAATACGTCGGTGACATCAAACTGCCTGGCCTCCGCTTTGCGCTCGCGAATGTCGAGCAATTGCAAGAAAGCGGAAGGATCGAACGGGATGCGCGCCGCCAGTGCCTGGATTGCGTCGCGCTTTGCCCTGGGAGGCGTGTCGCCGAGCGCAATCAATGCATGCCGGAACAGCGTGGTAAAGGCTGACAAGGAACTCAGCAGCAACCCCCACAGGCGCTTTTTGTTGCCGGCCGCGATTAGCAGGCGCCCGCGCAAAAGAATCAGCTTCTCGCGCAACTCGTATTCCAACTGGGCGCGATGCAGGTGCATGGGAATAGGGAGCGAGCTGAGAACATCGTCGCCGAACAACAAGCGATGGCGCTGTTGCATGTCGAGAAATTCAATGGAGAACACATCCGTGGAACGCTCCAGTTCGTCGCGAGTGAGCAGCAGAGGCGGATGATGCTTCTGCCGGGCCCACCACTCCACGGCGGGCGCGATCGCGGTCAGCTGCGCGAAAGAGATCTCGCGCAGTATGCAAAGCAGGTTGATGTTGGAGAAATCGGGATGGAATTCTCCGTCCGCAGCGGAACCGTAAAGGACCACGCTCTGGAGATTTTCTCCCGACGCCGTACGCAACCGGCGAATGAATTCGTTGATTTGTTTTTCCGCGATCATAGTGCCTCTTATGTTTGGCCGCCGAGCCGGTGTCATCAATACTCCTGAAAACGGACCGGCAACTCTCAGGGGCTAAAGCCCGCAATTCTTGGCGAATGCTGGTGGCACGGCTGAAGCCGTGCCCTGATACGAAACCAGACTCTTTCCGCAGCCTCTGAAGCCGTGCCCTACCCGAAACCGGCCTTTTAAAACCACTTCTACCAGCTTCCGCTGGCGCCGCCACCGCCCGAACTGCCTCCGCCAAAGCCTCCGAACCCGCCGCCGCCACCGAAGCCGCCGCCGGAACCTCCGCCACGGCCCCCCAACAGGAAGGCCCAAAGCAGCAACCGCCCAAATCGCGTGAACAGCAGAACCAGACCAATAATAACGAGGACCACAATCCAGCCAACGGACAGGCCGGTATTCGGCTCTTGCACGGTTGTCGGGGTTTGTGGGCGTGCACCCGTCAGCTGAATGCCCGCGTCCTGTGCGATCACATCCGCGACGCGGGTTGTCAGCAGAGAGACGGCGCCGCTGTAGTCATTCTGCCGGAGCAGCGGAACGGCTTCGCGTCCGAATCCTCCAACCTTCCCATCGGGCAGAATGGGTTCAAGCCCGTAGCCAACTTCAATCCGGTAGCGACGGTCTTCGGTAGCCAACAGAATCAGCACGCCGCGGTCGGTGGATTTGCTGCCGATGCCCCATTTCTTGAACAGGGCGACCGCATAGCTTTCGATATCGGATCCGTCGAGTGACCTGATGGTGACGACGGCAATCTGCGCGTGCGCATTCTGATCGATTTGCTGACAAATATTGTCGAGTTGCGCGATGGTGTTCTGGTCGAGAACGTGAGCAAAGTCGTTGACGTAGTCCGTCGGGCTCAGCTGCGATACGGGCTCAGCGCCTAAGGCCAGCGAGAGCAGGAGCGTGGTGATGGCGACAAAGACCGTTTTCGCGCACGCCTTCATTCGAGGCTGATTGTAGATCATCAGCCCTCCGGAAGCGATTTCACCGCAAATTCATCGGCGTGTCACATGAGCGCAGCACAAGGCCGAACAGTCCCCGGACCTAAGGACGATGAGCCCTTCAGATCCTATGCGCAAGATAATGCTGGAAGCTGGGGCCATGGATACGGACCATCCTGACAGTGCTCCGCCCCGCAGGCTGAACGAGTTGATCTGGAAGTCGGTGAAGGGTGTCAACTCAGAAATGCCGGCGCCGCGGCACGCTCTGGGATCGTCCGAAAAGGACGACTAGGATAGGAGCAGCATGCGTAAACAGAAAAATGGGGCAGGCATCAAGCCTGCCCTTCATTATCTGTCCTGACCACTAGCCATGATAGTAGCGAAAAGACTTGCATCTACGCCCGGAGCCGTTAGATTGTAAAATGCAGCCGAGATCGGCGGGAATCCATAGAGCAACCACGGTGAGAAGGGAATCCGACATTCGACCGAGCGGGAGAACGATTCGCCTAGCCAATCGCGTCGTGATCTACAGCTTTTTGGTGCTGGCGAGCTGCGTATGGCTGAGCGGCCAGAATGTGGTTTTGACGGGCGCGCTCAGCGGATGGGTCACCGACCAGAGTGGAGCGGCGGTGCCGGGAGCTTCGGTGGTGGCGCAGAACCTCGGGACCGGCGTGAAACGATCGGTCGAGACCAGCCATACCGGGCTTTACCGGTTTCCGGTGCTCGCGCCGGGATCCTATTCCATCACGGCAAGTCTCAAGGGTTTTCGCGATGTCCAGGTCGGCGCGGTGCGAGTGCTGGTGGGAAACACCACGACCCAGGACATCAGTCTGCAGGTCGGAGCCAGCGCAGATATGGTCAAGGTAAGCGGGACGACACCGCTGCTGCGGCCGGCGGAATCCTCCGCCAGCGCGGTCATGGACCGGTCGTTTATTGAGGAGTTACCGCTCAACGGACGCCGTTACACCGACTTTACGCTGCTCACGCCGAATACCAGCGCCGACGGCGACACTGGCCTGGTGAGTATCGCAGGACAACAGGGCGGAGAAGACTCGGGATACGCCAATGGAAATGGCTCCAATGCTTTCACCGTCGACGGAAGTAACGCTACCAACAACTACTTCGCCGACATTATCGGGCGTTACCGCATCCCGTACCTGTATGGTGAGGACGCGATCCAGGAGTTTCAAGTCTCGGTGAGCCCTTACTCGGCGATCTATGGAGGTGGAGCGAGCTTTGTAAATGCCGTGACCCGGTCGGGAAGCAACGCGTTCCACGGCAGTGCGTTTTATTACAACCGGAACTCGACGACGGGAGCCAACGACGCCCTCGACAAAGCCAGCGGCTTTCCGAAGCCCGAAGATGATTTGCAGCAATTCGGCGCCGGGGTGGGCGGGCCGATCGTGCGGGATCGTTTATGGTTCTTCGCGGATTACGAGCAACAACTGCGGAACAATCCGATTTCCGTCATCAACCCGGTGTTGGCGACGACGCCAGCGAACTTAACTTCCTTCTTGAGTACTAATTTTGGAATTCCCGCCGGAATATCGCTGCCTCCGCCGAACGGGCCCTTGCCGGTACCAGGCAGCGACACCGCGCCTGATCCGACCAATCCGGTGTATCTGCAGCAAGTGTCGAACACCCTGAACGCGCTGAACTCCAATCTCGGCACCAAAGCGAGAAAGCGCAACGATCTGGTGATTACGCCCCGGCTGGACTATCAGGCCAGTTCCCGCGATGGCCTGTTCCTCAGCTTTAATCTGAACCGGTTCAACTCGCCCGGAGGCGTCATCACCGACCCTACCGTGGGTAACTATGGGACGCAGACGCTGGCTAACGCCTACGTGCATACCTTCCAGGCCAGCCTGGGATGGACGCACACGTTCTCCTCCAACCTGCTGAACGAATTTCACGCGAGCACATCGCAAGACAACGAGATCTCGACACCGACCGGGGTGGCTGCAAACACCCCCACCCTGATTCTCGATAGCCCGGCCGCGTTCGTCCTGGGGAACGCTCCGTTCTCTATTGGAAAGGTTTTTGAAAGACAGTACTCGCTGTCCGACCGGGTCGACTATGTAATTGGCAAGCACACGTTGCAATTCGGTTTCGATATGAACCGCGCCTGGGATTCGGACAACAATGATGGCGGTGCGGATCCGAACGAGGCTGTCGAGTTCGGGTCGTTCCTCGGGAGTTATGAATTTTCGAATCTGGAGGCTCTTGCGCTCGGCGAATACAACGTCTTCAGTCAGTCTTCGGGAAACCCGACTTTTTCCTTTTCCGTGCCTTACTACGGATTCTACGTGCAGGATACTTTCCGAGCTTTGCCGAAGTTGACGCTCGAAATGGGCCTGCGCGAAGACTTCCAGGTTTACCCGCAGCCGGCGGAAAATCCGGCAGTTCCGCTCACCGGCCAGTATCCGAACCAGTTTCTACGCCTGGCGCCGCGGTTCGGGTTTGCCTGGCAGCCCGTCTCGAAGACCGTTGTGCGCGGAGGATTCGGGCAGTTCTATGACAACATGAACGGCCTGAACTACCGCAACGCGGTAGTCTCGAACGGGCTGGCGTCACAGCAGTCTTCGGTAAGTGCCAGTTACACCTCAGGTCTGCCGAACCAACAGATACCAACGTTTCCGAATATCCTCCCGGGTAATTCCCCGCTGTTCCAGGCTTCCCCGGATATTTCCCTGGTTTCTCCCCAGTTTCGGGTGCCCTATATATTGCAGGCGAGTTTGCAGGTTGAGCACGAGATTTTCGAGAACACAACATTGAGCATCGGCACCATGTGGAATCACGGGGTGCATCTGCTTTCCGGCAGCGCCTATGACTTGAACCTGAATCCGTTGCAAGGGACGACGACGTATGTGGTGTGTCCTCCCGGAGCAACCACAGCGCCCTGCAGTGGGCCGGCCATCACCCTGCCGAACATGGACAATGATTTGCTGACCGAGGGCCGCATCAACCCCAACCTGGGCCAGATCAACGAACTGATCAGCCCCGCGCAAAACTATTACAACTCCTTCTTCGTGCAATTGCAGCGCCACATGTCACAAGGCCTTTCCTTGCAATTCTCTTACACGTTTGCCAAGAGCATCATGCTGGATGGGATGGACTTCAATAATCAGTTCGACTTCAGCAATACCCACGCTCCTTCGTTGTTAGACCAGCGGCATCGCATTAGCTTTGCCGGCGTCTACCGGCCCCGGTTGGAAAGACTGACTAGTTCGGACAGGGGCCGCGCGTTCCTCTCGGGCTGGAGCCTGAGCAGCGTCATGGAGTTCTCTTCCGGCCGGCCCTACGCAGGTTTGTTGAGTCCCGCATGCACCAGTTCGACCTTGTCATTCAGCAATTGCAACGGCGCCGATGATAACCTGAACGACACCGCCTTTAACCAGGACACCGCCAACACCGCCGGGGGCATCAATGGCGGTGGCCCCACGCCGGGGACCGGCCTGAATTCTTTCTACGGGCCGTGGCTGGAGAGGATTGATGTTGGACTAGCTCGCAGTTTTGCGATCAAGGAAGGGAAAGAGATCCAATTTCAAGTGCAAGCGTTCAATCTATTCAACCACGCTAACTACTACGTGCAGAACGGCAACGGGATCAACTCGTTGCAATACAACCCCATCGGGACCAACTGCGGTGACGGCACAACGCTGAAGCAAACCTGCTACCTGGTGCCTAATTCGGGCCCGGGCAATTTCGGAGCACTGCAGGAAATCAGTCCCGACGGCCTTCCCCGCGTGTTGCAGTTCGCGGTTCAATTTAGATTCTGAAGCCAGCTTTCTCCACAGGTCATGGCCTGCCCTCCGAGACAAACAGGCTCGACACCTGGTAGTAAGAGCTTGTACGCGTACGACCGCAGGATGTCGGTGACAACCCATCGGGGTTTGGCTAAGAGGCTGGGTTTCTGAACGGCGTAATCTCGGGCCGATTGGATTTCGGCTTCCGGTTGTTCGTTGAAAGGACGAATGGCGGGAACGTTCTAATAGGCGCCAAGATACTGTCCGCCATCTACGCGCAGTATCTGCCCGGTGATGTGACTGGCTCCGGGCCCGCACAGGAAAAGCACAGCCGCCGCAACGTCGGACGGGTCCAGCAGCTTACCGAGCGGGCTCTCGGCGACCGCGGCGTCTCGAATCTCTTTGGGTAAGGCTTCGGTGAGCGGAGTGCGAACCCAGCCCGGCTCGACCACGTTAGTGAGGATCCCGAAACTGCCTACCTCGCGAGCCACACTTTTAGCCAGTCCGAGGAGGCCGGCCTTGCTGGCGGAGTACGCCGACGTGCCAAACTTTCCGCGCGACCCGTTGATGGAGCCGATCAGCACGATGCGCCCGCCGGCGACGCGCCGCATTACCGGAATGGTGTGGCGGAGCAGCAGAAAAGCTCCGCGGAGGTTGACGGCCTGAATAAGGTCCCAGTCGTCCACCGCGAGCTTCCAGACAACACTTTCGCGCGACACTCCGGCGCCGTGGATCACCAGATCGATGCGCTGATGTTCCTGTGTGACTTGAGCGATGGCCGCTGCGACCGATACGTCATCGCGCACGTCGCACTTGATCCAGGGCGTCTCCTTGCTCTGAGGTGGGGAGACATCCAGGGATATGGCATGTGCGCCGGCTTGATGCAGAGCATGGAGGATTGCCGTTCCGATGCCGCCGGAACCGCCGGTGACTACGGCCACCTGGCCAGCTAGTTGTGGTTTCTCCGCCAAGTTTATTTCCCAACTTTAGCTTCCTGGTCAACCCAGGGAGCGATTTCACGGATAAGTTCTTCGTTCCACCGCGCACCTTCCGCCAGGCGTTGCCGCAGTAGAGCGAAGTTGGCCTCCCGTTCATTCTTTGTGCCGTGATGGAAAGCGCGGAAGCCGGCGTTGGCCTCGGTCATCATGTTCAACGCCAGCCAGGCGCGGTTCGATTCGCGATTGCGGTCCCAATGCTCCAGTTTGTGCTTGCGCAGGCTTTCGAGAGTCTTGGTCAAGCAGTCGGGCATGGTGTAGAGAATTCGCGTGCAAAGCTTCTCGACCGCCTCGTCGAGACGCGCGAAATCGGTCGTCGTCTTTGCCATCAGGGCTTTGCCCTCTTGCTGTGCGGCGCCGGTTTTCCATTCGCCCAATACGACTCTTCCGTATTCGTCGAGCAGACGATCGGTAACCACCAGCGGATTTGGAATCCAGTTGCCTTCCAGTTTGAGCACCGGGACGATCTCAGTGAGGCCGCCCAGCCAATAGAAACGGTGCGCGGTCCAGGGCTGGCAAAGTGTGGCGCTGTACATGGCACGTTCAATGCCCACGAATAGGGGCAGAAAATCGGTGCTGCCTCCATCCGGCACAGAGCCGTGTTTGGGACCGGCCTGGCTGAAGATGGCGAGATCGCTCGCGATTGAAAAATCGCAGGCCATCCCGATCTCCTGACCTCCGCCTACTCTCATGCCGTTGACACGGCAAACCACCGGCTTGTCACACTGCAACACGGCCGTGACCATGTCGTTGAACAGGCGCATGTATTGGCGGTACTCTCCCGGAGCGCCCGCATAGACTTCGGCATATTCACGCGTGTTGCCGCCGGCACAGAACGCGCGATTGCCCGCACCGGTGAGAACGACGGTTACCGCGGCGCGGTCATTGCTGGCTTCACGCAGGGCAAGGATGACCTCCTTGATCATGGTGGTGGTATAGGCGTTCATCTCGGCGGGATTGTTCAGCGTAATCCAGACATTGTGCAGTTCCTCGACGGGTTTTCCTGCCTGGTCAAGCGCTGGACGGTGTTCTATGATGATCTCTCGCGGATTGAATTCTTCGACAAGGTTGTGGTTCTTCATGATTTATCCTCAACTAGCCGCGGGACCAGAATAGCGCGGCGGCGAATTGTATGCTTGTGCACCGCTTCCAGGACTTCCGGAGCTTCATCCAGCGCGTGCTCTTCGACATAGGGTGCCAGTGAGACTTTGCCTTCCAATACCAAGGCCAGGGCGGCGGGATACTGTTCGGGCGGGCATCCCCAGTTGCCTTGTGCCGTGGCATCAAACGCCATCAGATTGGAGAGGCGAATCTCCACTGCTTTCGGCGAGTAACCGACTACCGCCAAGTAGCCGCCATGATCGATCAGGCTGAACGCAGTTGTCTGACCCGCACTCGTTCCGCTGGTTTCGAAAATCTTGAGCCCGATTCCGCTTCGGCCACTCTGTTTTGTGAACGATCGAACCGCGGATTTCAAGTCCTTATCGTTCATCTGGCTGGCATCAAGAATAAGAGAAGCGCCGTGCTGTGCCGCCAGATCAAGGCGCGCGCGATCAATATCAATGGCTACGACTGCCGCTCCAAGCGCCGCTGCGATCTGCACACCAAAGCCTCCGATGCCGCCGACGCCGGTGAATACGGCAATGTCGTTGGGGCCGAGATGGGATCGCCGGATTGCCTCGTACGGAGTTGTGACCGCATCAGCGACGACGGAGACTGCGGCCAACGAGATCCCGTCGGGCAACCTGTCCGGAACGGGGCAGAGGCCTCGCCCGGGAACGATGACATGCGTGGCAAAGCCGCCGTCGCCGTCGTTGCCGGGCATGAACTGTTTGCGGCAGATGGTTGCGCGTCCCGCTTTGCAAGCCGGACACTCGCCACAGGGAATCACCGCGGGAACGATGACCGTTTTGCCGAGCCAATGGGTGGCTCGCTCACCAGCAGTTACTACGCGACCTGCGATTTCATGTCCGAGGACCAACGGCAGGGGATGGCGCGTAGGCACGGCATCGAACGCGTAGCCGATGTCGGTGTGGCAAACTCCACATCCGGCGACTTGCACCACCACCTGGTCCGGGCCGGGCTCCAGCGCGGGAAGCTCTTGGCGTTCCAGGCGTTGTCCCACGCGGGTCAGCCGGAATCCGTAGGCTCCGTGGATCACGCCGGAGGATGTTTCCTGACTCTTGATTCCTGTCGTTTCAGTTACACAAGACATAAGGCCTCACGAAACCTCCGACCAAAAGTGGCGCCGGCCATTGGCCGGCTGTCATGCGGGCGTCCCGCCCGCATTGTGGGCCGCCGGGACGGCGGTGCTAAAGCTTTCCAGATTTTCTTTCGCAGCCAGCCGTTTGTGTCCCAGCAGGGCTGCTCCCAGCGCGCACACGTAGTCGCAGTCGGGCGGGACGTTAACCTTGACGCCCAGCTTTTCCTGGAGGGCTTTTACAATGCCAGCCTGAAGGGCGACACCGCCGATGAGGGTGACCTCGCCTTCCATGCCGACGCGCTTAAGCATGCCGGCGGCGCGATCAGCGAGCGAATCATGAATGCCGCGCAGGATGTTCTCCACACTGACTCCGGCGCTGACGTGGTTGATGATCTCGCTCTCCGCCAGGACGGCACAAACGCTGCTGATCGGCTGCGGATTGGTGGCCTGCAGGGAAAGTGTGCCGACGTCGTCAATCGCGATCTCCAAGTATTTAGCAGCCCGCACGATAAACATTCCCGATCCGGCCGCGCACTTGTCATTGGTCTTGAAGGTGCGAACTTTGCCCGACTCGCCCATGGAGATGGCCCGCGTCGACTGACCGCCAATGTCCAGCACACAGCGAGAACTGGGGAACAGATGAACGGCGCCGCGGGCGCCGCTGGTAATTTCGGTGATTTGAATGTCACGAAACCCGACGCCATAGCGGCCGAATCCGGTGGTGGCGACGTAGTGAACCTGGTCCCGGCTCAGACCGGCATCGCTCAGCGCAGCCTGCAGCGCAGTGCCTGCGGCCTCTTCCATGTTGATGCCGCTCTTAGCCCGGCCCTTGCCTAAGATCGAAGAGCCGGGAGAACCGTTCTGGGCAACCAGAACGGCCTTGGTGAAGCCGCTTCCGCAATCAATGCCCGCTACCAGTCGCATGTTCGGGCCTCCACATAGAGGATTCAAAACTCTGGTCCATTTTTTCCAATGCGAATACGGCCGCGCCGATAGCGCCGATA
This sequence comes from Terriglobia bacterium, assembly GCA_963758285.1. GTDB lineage: Bacteria > Acidobacteriota > Terriglobia > Terriglobales > Acidobacteriaceae > DASVWZ01. Next base: position 129,296 of record CAVWUT010000013.1, read on the forward strand.
AATTGCGCGTCCGGGCTAACCTGCATCTTTGTTCCCAGGACTTCTTCCAGCGCCCGCACCATGCCGATGTTGCGGGCCACGCCGCCGGTCATGGTGATGTCCGGCTCGATCGGAACCCTTCGCGCCAGCGACAGCGTTCTTTTGGCAATCGCCAGGTGAACGCCACCCATGATGTCCTCGCTCTTCTTGCCCTGTGCGAGATAAGAGAGAATGTCCGACTCGACGAATACGGTGCACACCGTGGCGATTCGGACGGGACGGGTCGCCCGCTGCGAGAGTGGACCAATGTCGTCGAGTCCAATTCCCATCACATCCGCCGCGTTGGCCAGGAAACGTCCTGTACCGGCGGCACACTTGTCGTTCATCACGAAGTCGAGCACCTGGCCGTCGCTGCCCACACTGATCGCCTTGGCATCCTGGCCGCCCATGTCGATTACGGTTCGGGTCGTGGGGCAAATGAAGTGGGCGCCACGCGCATGGCAACTGATCTCGGTCAACTGCGCATTCCCGAACGAGATGTTATAGCGGCCGTATCCGGTGCCGACCACGAATCCCACTTCGGCCGGCGGAATCTGGGCGTTGTGGCAAGCGGTCAGAAAGGCATTCTCGGCGGCTTTCCTGACGTTCGCTCCGGTGTCCACCAGCGCCCGGGCGAGAATGCTCCGGCCTCCGTTTTCGGCCATGACAACTGCCTTGGTCTGGGTGGATCCCACGTCAACTCCCGCGGCGATTCTCATAGATGATCCCTCGATTTCGTTAAACCGTGCTCGCGGTCAGCTTGGAATGTTCCAGCGCCTCAAAAAACGCATCGATCCGGTTTCTGGTTTGTGCCTCGGCGAAGTAGCGCGGGTCTTCCAAATCCGATTCGATGTAAAGCGTCGGAATCCCCAGCTTCTTGGTTACGTAGTCGCGCATGTCGCCTTGCCCGGCGGAGAACAGACGGCAACTCTTCACGAAGTGAATGACGAGCCCGTCCGCATTCCACTCTTCGAGGTAGCGGCGAATCTGCTCGTAGCGTTGCAGATAGTTCCGGTTGGTGACGTTGTGTGACAGCATGTGCAGAGCTACCGACTCGAAGGGATGGTCCGGATCGTGCCGCGCGCCAAACTCCCACAGCCCGCCAACGGTTGAATAAGTTGAGGCGACCGTGCACGCCTTCCACTTGGCAAACATGTCGCGGAAGGTGCGGAAGTACGGGTAGGGCGGAGGTCCTTCGATGACCAGCCGGTATTTTTCCTGGTCATACACTCCCTGGCCACTGGCGACTTTTGCCTGCATCTCATCCAGCGCTGCGCGAAAGAACTCCACGCCCTCTGGCGTTCCACGGTACACATACAACGGTCCCATCAACGTAATGGCATCGAAATAGGCGTCAAACGGAGAAGGAGAACGCCGGGCCAGGTGCTTGATCTGCGACCAGAGGTCCTCCACTTGCGCGGAACAACGCACGGCTTCGACGAAGCGGTCATAATCGAACTTCTTACCCGTGATGCCCTCGAGCAGCGCGACCAGTTCTTTCAGTTGTCGAACCACATAGTCGATGGCTGCGGGACTCGGCTCGTCTTCGCGCATGAAGGGGACATCCAGCACGTAAAGCTTGGCTCCGGTCAGCACGGCGGTGTGCTCGAACCACTTGACGTAGGTGTTGCAGCCGACGAAGTTGCAGAGCACGAGATCCGGCTTAGGCAACTTGCCGCCAGTCGGCGTGATGCCCTTCAGGTAGCATCCGATATCGGCCTTAACGTAAGCACAGTTGTCGGGTGCGTAGCCGATATCTTCCGCGGCGAGGATCGGTTCCAGGGACTGATGACGAATCGCCAATTGCAACGCGTTGACCTCGGGATAGATCGGGACCGCGCCGAAAGCTTCCAGCAACTCGACGCAGTTTCCCGAGATCATCAGAGAAGCTGTGGCGGGCGAGCCAGTCTCGGCGGCCTGATTCAAGCGCTCATACCACTTCAGCATGAGGTCTTTCTGCCGTTGATGAATGCTGCCGCGGTACTCGGTATGTTTCGCTTCACCCATCTGTTCACCATCCTCAGTTGCTGGTTTTTCTAATCAAAGACCAGCGACTCCACGAAAGTTTCGACTTCGGTGCGCACGCGATCAAACGTGAACTGCTTTTCCTCGAATTCCAGCAGCAGATGGGGCACGCTGAGTTCCTCGAGTTTTTTCTTGAACAGCACATAATCGAAGTAAGCGGGCTCGCAGAACTTGGCGATCAGGAAAAGCACGGCGTCGGCCCGTGAGCGTTTCACCTTGTCCGCCAAGCCTTCCCAGCGGGGGGAGCGAAAATCGTGGCGCACCGAAGAATACACAGAACGATTGACATAGCTATCCGCCAGCGCGTGCACGGGATCATCGTCAACCGGGACATCTTCCACGAACCAGCTCTGGCCGATGACAAAATCGTCGTCCACCAGGTAGCAGCCCGCATCCTCCACCAGTTTGATCAAATCGAGAGGCGGTTGCTCACAGAAGGCTCCTTCCACCACCACTCGGATGGAATCCCTCGGCTTGCCTGACCGCTGTGAAAGCTGCTCCAGCGCCTCTTCGAGCAGCGAGTTGTGCTCCTCGACGGGCATGAAGTTTCCGGCGCGAACCAGCACGTAGGACTCCCAGGCACGGAGCAAATAAGGTTTCTGTGCACGGAACGTGTAGAGGCTGCGGATGAGTTGCCGGTTGCGGTTATAGAGTCCGATTGCATCCTGCAGGCCAGATTCGGTAATCGGCCTTCCGCCCATGCGCTCCAGTTCCTGAATAAGTCGGCGGTATTCGCTGGCTAGGAAATCCACGCTGGCCGTCGAACTCGGGTTGTGTGGCAGATGCAGGAAGTCGATGTAGAGAGCAGGGAAGTTCCGCTTCATCACGTAGCAGAGGTTGCGCGCCGAATCACAAATGGAACTGAAGAGAATGCCGTCGAAAATCCTGAGATATTCCCGCATCCCCATCTCCATTGTGGTTTTCACAATGGAGCAGATGAAGGACCCGAAGCGGGCGTCGGCGTGCTGGATGTCGAGGCGGTCGCCCGCGCCGTTCAGTGCGACCGGCAACATACCCGCCGCATGAATGATCTCGACTGGAGCGTAGACGGGGAAGTAGCCAATCACGCGGGAGTTCGGATGCAGGTCCTTCCAACGCTGGATGGGTGCGAAACTGAGGTCCGCGATCAGGTCCTGGCATTGTTCGAACGTTCGTTCGACAGGCGGCATAAGGGCTATGATCGCAGCTGGCTCACATCCATTCTGTGACCAACATCACTAGTCTGTGTGACATCCTCTCCGAAGGCTGCGGAAGTTATGCGGGACCAACGATTCAGGAATGGACCAGGTAGTTTGAAGCAACTTCGCGAAATGCGGCCAACTGATTTCTTCGGGTGGCCTCGTCCCAGCCCAGCTCGGAAGCCATCAAGTCCGCGACGGCGGGCGCAATGGCGAGGGCGGCTCGCGCATTCAGGAAGAGCGCACGCGTGCGTCTGGCGAGTACATCTTCTACGGTGCGGGCCATTTCGTGCCGTGCCGCCCAGATGACCTCTGCTTTCAGGTAAGGCAGCGCCTCCTGCAGCCGTTCACCGAGGGCAGGGTCCGCCGCAATCAGCTTGCGAATCTCGGTGGCGTCGGAACCATAGACCGCGAGTGAGCCGAGTGTTTTCGCTGCTTCGTGGAAGCCGTGGATGTGCAGGTGGTGCGTGACGCATGGTTTTTCTGGCAACTGCGCGAGGGTTGCCGCCTGATCGACGCAATCCTCGGCCATGTGCCGGTAGGTAGTCCATTTTCCGCCGCAGATCGTAACCAAGCCGGAGCGATCAATGTTCACCACGTGATCGCGCGCCAATGCGGCGGTTCCGGCGACGCCATTATTGCGTACCAACGGCCGGATGCCGGCGAATACGCTCAGCACGTCGTCGCGGGTTGGGGCTTTGGAAAGATATTGCCCGGCGGTGGCGAGGATAAACTCGATTTCCTGCTCCATGGCTACCGGTTCGAGGGTTGCGGCGGCAATGGGCGTGTCGGTGGTTCCGACCAGGGTGTGACCGTGCCACGGAATCGCGAATAACACGCGGCCATCGCTGGTGTGGGGAACCATGACCGCGCTTTCCCCCTGCAGAAAGCTGGCTGCGAAGACCAGGTGAATGCCCTGGCTGGGGACGATCATCGGCGCGGCGGAAGGCTCCGCCTGCACACGAAGCCGGTCGGTGAAAGCGCCCGTGGCGTTGATCACAACTTTGGCCGCGGCGCGAAATTCATTGCCGGTTTCGACATCGCGCGCGCTGACGCCATTCACAAATCCCTGAGCGTCCCTGGTCAGGCCGGTGACTTCGACATAGTTCAGTAACGTTGCCCCTTGCTCGAACGCCGTGGTGGCCATGTGGATGAGCAGGCGGGCGTCATCGAATTGTCCGTCGTAGTAGACTGCGCCGCCGCGCAGACCTTCGGTTTTCAAATTTGGCAGATGTTCGAGAGTTTTTTCTTTGGAGATGATGCGTGAGGCGCCGAACCCGTATTTGCCGGCGAGCAACTGATAGAGCTTCAGCCCGAGGCCGTAGAATGGAGCCTCCCACCAATCGTAGTTGGGAACTACGAAAGCGAGATCGTGCACGATGTGGGGCGCGTTTTGTAAAAGCAGGCCGCGCTCCTTGAGGGCCTCCATGACCAGCCCAATGTTGCCCTGCTCCAGGTAGCGCACGCCGCCGTGGGCCAGCTTGGTGCTGCGACTGGAAGTGCCTTTGCCGAAGTCGCTCTGCTCGAGCAGCAGCACATCGTAGCCGCGCGCCGCCGCATCGATGGCAACGCCAACGCCGGTTGCGCCGCCGCCCACGACAATCATGTCCCAGGCCTGGGGATGGGCTTCGATGCGGCGCAACATGTCGGATCGGTTCACGACTCTATGGTACGCATTGGCAGCGACGTGGTGTTTACTCTGGCGTTATCCCCCTGCCCCTGTTTTAGGTTTTTGGCAAGTTATAGAAAAAACGCGGCTTGCCGTTTGCGTGCTTTGTAAAGTCTAGAAAACAAACATCGCTGAGACCGCCGTTTTATGCCAATCTTCACCCCTGTTTAGCACTAATAGCCGCAAAATATAGATTATAAATGCTTTATATCATAATATAGAAAGCAAAGGACTTAGGGGGCCAGCCAATTTTCACGCTGGCTTCCGTTCGCTCCCCGATATCCTCGCTGCGCTCGCCATACTCTGGTGGGAGTCTGTCCTACTAGATAACTCAATGTTTTGTTGAATATCTTAAGGATATTGTGCGCTTGAGGTGCGGGGTTGTCAAGGAGGGAGGTCACGGAGGCGGGTGTGTACAGGCCGCGTGGCTAAGAATGTGTGCGTGAGAACTACTATTCCGGCGGCGCGGTGGAACAGATTCCAATGTTCTTAGCGGCGAAGCGGCGTAAGAATGCAGCCCACGGCGTGAGCCTGGGAAAAGTGGGAAACAGACAAGCCCCAACGGGGCGAAAGAGTAGTTCTCACGCACACACTAAGAGCCCCGGCCTCCTAAGCCCAGGTTAGCATCCAGAGAACGGACGCGAACCTGGGGCATCAGGCGGTAGGTAATCAGCTCGTAGTCTTCGGGGCCCCGCAGGTCTTCGGTGATGGTCTTGAATGCCATCAGAAAGGCGGTGAAATCAGCGTATTGATAAAGTTGCTCGATTTCCGCGAGCGTGCCGGACCTGCCATGCCGGCTTCTCAGTTCGAGCAGGGTTGCAGGGTCCACCGAGCCTTCAAGATGAAGATGCAGATCGGCCTTGGGCAGGGAATGAGCAAACGAACTGCCGGACGAAGCCATTGCTAGATATTGTAGGCGCTCTCCCTCATTGTCATTCCGAGCATCGCGGGGAATCTGCAGTTGCCGGGGATCGCCACCGCTGCCTTCGCGCCATGGAGCGCCAGCCTACTTTCTCTTCCACCGCACGCCCTCTTTTGTGATTTCCACCACAATCCCCGCCGCCGCCAGCTCCCCGCGAATCGCGTCGGAAGCCTTGAAATTCCTTCCGCGCCGCGCCGTTTCCATTTCGGCGACCTTCTTCCCAATTTCCTCATCCGACAATTGCTGCGCCCCGACCATCTCCGAAACTTCCTTGCTGATCTCCTTCTCGCGGCCCTCCGCCTTGGCCCACTCAACGATTTTCGCAACCTTCCCCGGATCATCGTCCTTCAACACCGCGAATAAATCATCAAACTGATGGAGCGCGGCTAAAAGCGGCGCCGCATCGTCTTTCTTGAACTGCCCGGCATCGATTGCGGCATTCGTCTTCCGCACCATATCGAAAATCGCCGCCTGCGCCTGTGCCGTGTTCAGGTCGTCTTCCATGCCGGCGCGAGTGCGTTCGATAGTTTCACGCCCAAGCTCAGCCATGGCGGAAGTCGCTCCCGCCACGAATTGCTCCGTCGCCAGTCGTGTTTGAAAGTTCCGCAGTCTTTCCACCGAAACTGCTGCCTGCTTCAGGCCATCAAAAGTAAAGTTCAGCTGATTGCGGTAAGGCACCGACGCCAGCAAAAATCGAATCGACGACGGCTTGTGCCCCTTCAGCACCAGATCGCGCAGCGTGTAGAAGTTGCCGAGGCTTTTCGACATCTTCTCGCCCTCAACCAGCAAGAAGCGCACATGAAACCAGAAGCGGGCAAAAAGCTTTCCAGTCAGCGACTCCGATTGCGCAATCTCGTTTTCATGATGCGGAAAAATCAGGTCTTCTCCGCCGCCGTGCAAGTCGAAGCTGTCGCCCAGTTCCTCCATCGACATCACCGAGCATTCAATGTGCCAGCCCGGACGCCCCGGCCCAATCGACGTCTCCCACGACGCCTCGCCCGCTTTCGGCGCCTTCCACAATGCGAAATCGCGCGCGCTGTCTTTGTCGTACGTATCGACGTTCGACCCGCGCCCCGTCTTCCATCCCGGCGAAATCTTTCTTTGAGAGCTTGCCATACTGGGGAAACTTCGCAATGCGGAAATAATACGACCCATCTTCGGTGCGGTAGGCAAACCCTTTTTCCTGAAGTTGCGCAATGAACTTTGCCATCTCTTCAATGTAATCGGTGGCGCGCACCAGGATTGGCTTCTCGATATTCAGTGCCGCCGAGTCCTCCAGAAACGCCTTTTCATACTTGGCCGTGTACTGCCGCACGCTCACCCCATCCCGCGCCGCGTTGCGGATGATCCTGTCATCCACGTCGGTAATGTTCATGACGTAGCGCACCTGGTACCCGCTCTGCCGCAGAAAGCGCTGCAGGATGTCGACCGCAACAAACGTCCGAAAGTTGCCTATGTGCCCGTAGTCATACACCGTCGGCCCGCACGAATACATGCGGACTTCGCCACTGTTCAGCGGCCGGAACTCGTCGATGGTGCTGGACAAAGTGTTATAGAGCTGCAGCGCCATAGTGATCTAGGAAGGCGGAAAGAATCTTTCATTCTAGGGACGCGCGGGAAACACGGTCAAATAAACATAGGGATAGGGATAGAGCAATCTGAAACTGCACTCCTCTAATAACGAACTAGTAATATCGATCAAGGTGGGGGAGAACGAGCGCGGATCGGAGGAGTGGGACTGCGAGCGGGCGTCTGCGATCGCATGCCGTCCGTTCGGATGCTTTCGATGCGGCTAAGAATTTACCTCCTGCACCAGCACTGGCGACTGATCGGGGTTGAAGTTGCTGTCCCCTGAGTAAGCCGCCGTAATCTTATGTTTGCCAACTCCCAGCTTCGAGGTGGTGAACTTCGCGACGCCATTCGTCAGTTTGACCGTACCTAGCTTCTTCGACCCGTCTTTGAAGGTCACGGTACCGGTCGGTTGGCTCTTCTGTTTTACTGCCGCCTTCACCGTTGCCGTGAACGTCACAGGTTGTCCCTTGGTCGAAGGGTTCTGGGAACTCTTCAGGCTTATTCGGACCGCTGCTTGGTTCAGGAAGACGATTGCTGTCGCGCTGAGATCATTGGTGATGACCAAATCCTGCGACGACGGCCCATTCCCGGTAAATTGGCCCACAGCCACACCCAGTGGATAGGATTCGGTCGTAAAATTCACCGCCGTGCCGAAGGTGCCGTCACCCTTCCCTGGCAAGATGCTCATGGTGTCACCGATCAGGTTGGCGATCGCAAGATCGGCATTGCCGTCGCCGTTGAAGTCCCCAACGGCGAGACCATCAGGCCCCGCCCCTGCCTGATAATCCACATGGCTCTTGAACGTGCCGTCTCCCTTGCCCAGCAGTATGCTCGCGCTGCCGGTCTGGCCGTTGTTGTAATTGGCGGTGACCAGGTCGAGGTTGCCGTCCCGGTTAAAGTCACCGACAGCAACCACGGCGGGCGCTGTGCCAGTCGTGTAATCCACATGTTTCTCGAAGGTGCCGTCTCCCTTGCCCAGCAAGATGCTCACGATGCTGTTGTAGTAGCCGGTGACGGCGAGGTCGATGTTGCCATCGTGATTGAAGTCTGCCGCTGCGACTGAGATCGGCTCCTCTCCGGTTGCGAAGGTTTTCATCTTGCCGAACGTCCCATCGCCGTTATTGAGCAATACGCCGACCGTGTTGTTTCCTTCATTCGTCACCGCGATATCCAGTTTCTTGTCACTATTGAAGTCCGCCAGAGCGACCCAGTGGGGATAGCTTCCCACCGCATAATCCTTACGGGTCTGAAACGTGCCATCGCCGTTCCCGAGAAGCACGCTCACGGCGGCTCCCGTGTCGTCCCCTACGATCAAATCAAGATTTCCATCGCCGTTCACGTCGCCCACGGCGAGCGCATCCGGACCGCTCCCCGTCGCATAATCCGTTTTCGCCTGGAACGTTCCGTCTCCATTGCCCAGGAAAACACTTACTGACCCGGCGCCACCGCCGTCGTAATTCACCTGGGCAAAGTCGAGTTTCCCGTCGTGATTGAAATCGCCCACGACGATCGACTGGGGGTTGGTGCCCGTCGAATAGTCGGTGCTCTCGAAGCGCAACTTGCGCATGGACGCAGAAGGTACTGTCGAGGCGTTTAGAACCGAGCCATCTGCGGTCAGAGGCAAATCTTGACTGTGACCAATTGAGCTTAGAGCAGCACCGAGGATGAGTGCGTAAGCAAATCGAGTGAATGGAAAGCGCGACATCTGTTTCTCCTGAAAAGCTGGAATCTGCCTCTTGCCTCCGCAAACAGCACCAATCGGCAATTTCCTTCTTGACTTCAAGAACCGCGCCCAGTCTACACCCATCTCGCCCGCGCCCCAAACTGAAGAATGCGCTGTTCCTTCCCGAAGTTCGTCTCGTGACCGTGACGGGCACATCTGCGTAAGCCCACCTATCAAGCCGCGGTGGATACTTGTGACACTAACCTCTTTCCCGTTAGCTGGATGGGGCAGGCATGCGCAAGAGTTTGCGTTGACTTGTATTACGGTCGAGCCTGCGATTTGCTTTAGAGGGCGAGGGGAAGGAGTGTTTTCCCCATGGCGAACCACGCAGTAGGCCAGGATACGATCGAGGTGTTCATCCTGGGCGCGCTAAACATCACCCATCCTGCCGGCACCGATCTTTTCGGCGCCCGATAGTGGCCCAGCGTCTGGCCAACAAACGCGAAGTAGCGATAAAGGTCCAGTGACCCCGGTCACTTGGGTCTGTGAGGGTATTCTTACCCGGGAGTTAGTACGTTCCGAAACCTGAAATGGATCAGTCTCATGCTGCAGGCAGAAGCAGATGCTCGCTCAATGGGACCGAGCCCTGAGGAGGAATACACAAAAGATCCGGAATGCTATACGTCGGCATCGAGCCTATGGCTTGCTTCGCAGAGGTTCGTGAGGCGCCCCAGCATGATTTTCAATCATCGTCGGGATCGGTTGGCGGTTGCTTGTTGTTCAGGAAATAGCTGGCATCGTAAGGGGCTGCAATTTTGTGGAATGCCCGCGGCGGTTGCTGGAAATTGAAACTATCGTACAGATCGTCGGCGTAGGCGTCGCCGAATCCCAGCGAAGGCAAGCCAAAGACTTCTTCGGTGAATCTCAGAATGCTGCTGAAATCATGGGTAACGTGAGAAACATAGCCTGGCTTGGCGTAAGGCGAAACGATGATGAGCGGTACCCGGAAACCGTACACATAGCCAGAACCCCAACTGTGACGATTATCGATCACCTTGGGCGGCACGTGGTCGTACCATCCACCCCAATCGTCCCAGGTAATGAAAATCGCCGTGCTGGACCAGTACTTGCTGCGGCCGATGGCGTTCACCACGGAGGCAACCCACGAGGGGCCGGTGCCGTTGTTACCCCCGGCGTGGTCGGATTGCAACCCACCGGGAATCACCCAACTCACGGCCGGGAGCTTACCCTCCTTTATGTCTTTCAGAACACGTGTCTGGCCGACGATCACATTCTCCCAGTCCTGACCGAAGCGGATATGACGAATGGCGTTGGGGCCGGTCCAGAGGAAGTCCGGATTGGGCGTGTAGTACCGCCAACTCAGTCCGGCGTTGTCGAGCAAGTCTGACAACGCGCCATGTTCGTAGCAAGGATAGAGGTTCTTCACTTCGTGCCCGGCCGGATTAATCAAGGTGACGTACTCGCCCTTGGGAGCGGTGCATCCGGTTTTGTACCCGGGATGTTGTGTTCCCCCGGCAGGATTTTCCGCGGCAAAGTAAGCGCTGGATGCGGTCGGGGCCGATGTCCCGGAGATGATGAACTGATGCGCCGGAAAGCTGGGGCCCTGGTTGGTTTGAAACATTCGATCGCCAAACGCGTAGGTTTCGGCCATATGGAAATAGGGAGCCACGTCGCTGGGCGCCACGTACTTGAACTGAGGGTTGCGTGGCGGGCAGTGTTTTGCGCCCCAGTTGCAGAGCACGGCAACTCTGTCAGCTCCATTCATCTTGCCATGGTCGTACATGGCGACGAACGCGTTATGTTTGTGGCCCAAGTCGTAATCACTGTCCAGGGGTAAAGGCTCCAGTGGAATGACGTCCCCCTTGGAATTCCGGCCGCTGTCGGCGATGTCGGCGTTTGGCAGCCCATGGAAGAGATTGTCGGTCGAGCGATTCTCCTGGAAAATTACGACAACGTGCCGAATCGCAGACTGGGCAGGATCGGTGGCAGCGACTGCGAGCGGGACCGCGGAAACGTGTCCCGGCAGGGCGCTGACGAAGGTTACAACGATGGATGCGAGGAACAGAAGAGCGGCACCGGCGAGTTTCAGATATTTTCCTCCAAGGAGAAGTTCGTCGTCCGCTACGGAACGACAGTATAGCATGCTCTACAGCCTTACCCCGGAAGAGTGAGGCGCGAAAGATTTGTCTCGCCCGGCAGCACGGGTTGGGCATCACGGTATGGTCGCATTTCTGGCAGATGAACCAGCCGCCGGCATGGCGTGGGGTGATTCACGGTAATCTCCCGAACCAGACGCCGTTTCGGTCCGGGTTCAAAAGTAGAATTTCAGCGCGAATTGCACGAAGCGAGGATCACGCGCCCCTTGCGGAAACCCAAATTGCGGAGTTCCGAATTCAACCGGCTGCGGTTCCTCTGAGACCAGACCCAACGGTTCGAACACCGGATTCACATGGTTCCAAATGTTGAAGAATTCCCCGCGAAACTCAAAACGCATCTGCTCGCGGACCGGGAACATCTTGAAAATGGACAAGTCCCAGTTTTGCAGGCCGGGACCACGAACAGTGTTGCGTCCCGCGTCGCCGTAGGTGAAGGGGATGGTGTTATCCACAAACGCGCACGTGTTGAACAGCGTCCCGGGAACGCACGGCTTTCCATTCGGATTCCCAACCACGTTCGGACGTACTTCATAAACACCCACGCCCCCTCCGCCGTCGCTGGTGGAGACATTGGTGATCGAATCGGTAATGGTGAACCAGTTTCCGGTCTGGGCGGTCACAATGCCAGCCACTTGCCAGTTTCCGATGATCTGGTTGAGCAAGCCGGTCGCGCCTCCACCGAACGCTTTGCCGTTGCCAAATGGGAACTGGTAGATGTAGCTGAGCACGAAGCGATGACGCACATCGAAGTCGGAGTTGCCATACTCGAGATAGGGATATCTCTGGTCACGGAAGTCGCCATTATTGAGCGATCCGAGGTTCGCGCTCGACGCATCATCCTGAGCGTGCGCGTAAGTGTAGGAGGCTTGAAACTGCAGTCCGTGGGAAAAGTTCTTTTCCCAGCGCACTTGCAATGAGTTGTAGTTCGAGAAGCCATCGGAACGTAGCTCGTTGATGGCGGTGTCGAACACTTCGTTGCAGTTCGGGGGGAAAACCGAATAATCACAGAGCTTGGCCGGCCGGCGTGGAGCGGTCGGGCAATTGCCTGGGGTGTTCGGCGGAGTGGTACAAAACCCAGGCTCCGGCACAGCTTGATTGCCGTTGTAGTAGTTGTACAGCCGCGCTCCATGCGATCCGGCATAGGAGACCTCCAGCACACTCTGCCCCGGCAACTGATACTGAAATCCGAAATGCCATTGCTGCGTGTAGGGCGTCCGCAGGTTCGGACTGACGGAGAAAAGCAGCGGCGTGTTGGGATCGGTCAAAGCACTCGCCGGGAATCCTTGGGCCAGCACATTCAGTCCGGGGATGGCACAATCGTTCGGTCCCAGGCTGGGATTCGCCGACGGCAAGAAACACGGAACCGTGTACGACTGGGTTACAAAGAACGGCGGATTGAATCCGGGGCTGGGATTCGAATACGGCCCATTTTCGTCGCCACCATAGAAAAGGCCATACCCCGCTCGCATCACCAGTTTATTAGTGATTTGGTAAGCCATGCCCAGGCGCGGGGCAAAGTTGGTCAAGTCCGGGGGAATCAATCCGCTTGAAGCATTTCTTTGAATCGGGATATTGGCTGCCAGGAACGGCGTGAGCTGCGCAGTCTGGCCCGCCGGAACAATGAGAGAGGTAGTGGCAAAATCGAAGTTCGCCTGTTCGTCGTTCCTGGCCTTCACCGTCGTAAATAAGTCATAGCGCAAGCCCAGATTCAGCGTCAGCCGCGAGGTTGCTTTGAGGTCGTCCTGCGCGTAGAAGCCATAGGCCGGCCGGTGATAATCAACCGTGTGCAGGCTGGTGAGTTCACCAGAGTCAGGAACCCCCAGCAGAAAAGTGGCGAAAGCTTCGCCACCGGTTGTCGGCGAAGCGGGATTGTCGGTAAAGTCGCTCCCGAAGGTTAACGTCCCCCGTGGCGCCGCTGGCTCGAACAAGGTGAATTCTTCGTGGCGGATTTCCACGCCGAACTTCGCGGAATGGCGTCCATGAACCCAAGTCAAGTTGTCGGTAAGAACATACGTGTTCTGCTTTTCAATTGCGGGAAGGTAGCTCGCGCTGCCCAGGGTCGCGGTGCCGTCATTGATGCTGATCTGCGGCAAGCCGCCCAGATCCGCCGAAAACGGCACGCCGGGAAATTCGAGTTGCCCCGAGACGTTGGTGTTGTAATTCAACTGAAAACGATGGGTATTGATGCGGTTGTAACCCAGGCGGAATTCATTGACGAGTCTTGATGAAAAGAAATGGGTTTCGCTCAACGCCGCACTGCGAAACGAGTCGTCCTCATATCCGTCGGAAAACGCGCCGCCATCAAGCACGTTCTGGAAGGGCGACGGTGTGAAACTCGGCTGACCTTCATAGCTGAAAGTGCCGAACAAACTATCCTTGTCGGAAATCTTATGATCGATGCGAACGTCAGCGTTATTCCGGCTGTAGGTCTTGTTCGGCTCGGAAAGATAGTTTGACCCGTTGATGTTCACGTTGGGTGCAGGGAAGAGCGCAGAGATGCGGGCAGCCAACGAGTCGATCAGGCCCTTGGGGAATGTGTTCGTCGGATTCCCGGACGCGTCCACTCCGATTGGCACTCCGCAGTACCCGCTCGGGTTCAAACCGGAAGCTTGGGTTAGCCGCGAATTGAAAATCTCTCCGTAATACGTTGGGTGGCCGTTGCAATCAAGCGCCCTCGTGCCCGGGAGGACGTTTCCATTTATATCCACCTGCGGCGCTACCGTGGTGGTGAGAAAGGAAGAGAAATCCCCGCCGATCTCATCCGGCGTCGGTATGCCGGAGAGTTGCGGCAGCGCCTGCGCTACGCGGAAGCCCTCGTAATCCACGAAGAAAAAAGTGCGGTCTTTAATAATGGGACCGCCGAGCGTCGCTCCAAACTGGTTCTGATGATACGGTTGCCTGCCGAAGGTATCGAACGCGTTTCTCGCATCCAGGTCATCGTTGCGGAAGAATTCGTATACATCGCCGTGGAAGCCGTTGGTTCCCGACTTGAGGACGGCGTTGAGGATCGCGCCGTTGCCCCGGCCAAATTCGGCGCTGTACGCGTTTGTCTGGACCTTGAATTCTTCGATGGCGTCCACCGATGGCTGAATGACGTAGGCTTGGCCGGTGAGAACATCGCCGAGATTGGAATTGTTATCCACCCCATCGAGCAAGAAATTGTTTTGCAGTGAGCGAGCGCCGTTTGAGCTGAAACCGTAACTGGTCTCGACCCGTGAGCCCGGCTCGCTCGGTGCGATGCCCGCGCCCAGCAACGCCAACTGCGCGTAGTTCCGGCCGTTGAGAGGAAGCGTTTCCGCTTGCCGGCTGTTCACCAGTTGGCCAAGATCGGAAGTTCCCGTTTCAAGCAGTGGAGCCTGGGTGGCGACCGTCACAGTCTCGTGGATGCTGCCTACTGCCAGCGTCATGTCCACAGCCGGTTTCTCATCCACATTCACTATGATGGGGCCGGCCACGGCTTTCTTGAACCCCGCTTTTTCTGCGCTGACCTGATAACGGCCGATCTTGAGAGGGCTGGCGACGAATTCGCCGAGTTGATTTGACTTGGTGGTGAAAACATTGCCACGGTCAAGGTCGGTAACGCTGACTTGTGCGCCCACGACCACCGCGCCGGAGGCGTCCCGCACGGTACCGGCAATGCCGCCGCTGTCCTTCTGTGCCCGCAGCGGGATTGCCGATGAAAGCAATACTGCCAACGTCACGGCGGAATGCAAAAGACGCCAACGACGACCCATCGAAACGCTCCTCCTGGATCTCCCGGCGGGAACCCGCAATTGTCCGGACCCAGAGCTGGCAAACGGAAGAATCCGCTTACCTTCGATTTGCTACTTTTACTTTCGATTTCTTTTGCTGTCAAGGAAAAAACCTGCGACACTGGACCATGGAAGCAGATTTACGGCGTGGGACTTCCCGAGCCAGTTCTTGAGAAGATCTACCATTTAAATGCCGAACGGGTGTTTGCGCAGTTCAAGGACTTCGCAACCGGAGGTGCGGCAGAACCGTGAGCCATCCATGGATCGTGTCAAGGGAATCACTCAAAGCCCGTCGCATCCGGCCATGCCTTTGCTTGCTTCTGCTTGGGTGCTTCGCCTGCGATGCGGGAAAAAAACCTCCTCAAGCTGCCCAGATATCGCCGCCAGCCTCGCAGGTCCGCGTTACTGCCGGCGCAAATCGGATTCTGCTGGATACTCAGTCCGCCGAGTTCGCTGTCAATACACAGGGCTACGTCGCCGCCAGTATGCTTTCGGGTACCCGGAAGCCATCCCTGGACGACGCGGGCGGCCAAAACGGGATTGACCTCGTAGCCTCTGGAAAACATGTAGGAGACATCGCCTTCGATCTCGCGCACGCACGGATTTCAGACGCCGAGGGAAAGCTTGGACCGCTTGGGCAAAGAGTCGGGATCGAGGGCAAGAGTAAAAGCACAGGACTGGAAGTCTCTCTCGTAATTGAGGTCTACGATGACTTCCCTGAACTGGCGCTGATTTCTTCCAGTGTTCGCAATGCCAGCAGTCGTGACATCTCGCTTGATGCGCTCGACATAAACCAGCACCGGTTGAATGCTTCACTCGTCGATACGACCGCCAAGCCTTATCAGATGTGGTCGTTCAGCGGGGCAAGCATCCAATGGGGTAAAGACGACGTTTTCGAGGTCCCGGCGAAATTCTCCCAACCGAATCAGATGGGTTCCTTGGTCGATGTCAAGACCGATCTGGGCCGGGTCGGCGGCGGCATTCCGGTGGTCGCATTCTGGACCCGCACTGTGGGTGAAGCCATTGGCCATATTGAGACGCTTCCGCTAGTGCTTTCGATTCCCGTCGAAACGCAGGCCGATGGCCATATCCGAGCGTCCATTCATCTGAATCCGGGCACACTCTTAGAACCAGGCGAGGTTTACTCCACACCGCGCACATTCGTTGCAATCTATTCGGGCGATTTTTACGAGCCGCTGAGAATATACTCGGACGCGATCGATCGCGAAGGTCTGGGCAAGCCCACCAACAACGACGAAGATTATGCCGTGAACTGGTGCGGGTGGGGCTACCTGGCCGACGTCACCCCGGCGCAGATGCTGGGAACTATTCCGAAACTCAAGGAACTTGGGATTCATTGGGCCACGCTGGATTATCGCTGGTTCAATAATTACGGCGACTGGCAACCACGGCGTGACACCTTTCCCGGCGATTCCATGCGCAGCATGGTTCAGCAGTTTCATTCGCAGGGCATCAAAGTTCAATTGTGGTGGCTGCCGCTCGCGGTCGAAGATGGCGGCGGACATTATGAATCGCACATCTACGGCGTTTCGGAGATCGTCAAGCAGCATCCCGATTGGCTCGTGCTCGACAAGAATGGCAAGCCGGCGCGAATGGTCAGAAACCTGGCTACGCTCTGTCCTGCGGTGCCGGAAGTGCGGAATTACTATAAACAGCTCACCGAACGATTCATCCGCGACTGGGATTTCGACGGGCACAAGCTCGACAACAGCTACAGCGTGCCTGCTTGCTACAACCCCAAGCATCATCACCAATCACCGCTGGATTCTGTTTATGCCATGGGTGAGATTTACAAGACCATCTTCCAGACTACGCGTGCGTTGAAGCCAGAGAGCGTGACCCAAAGCTGCCCCTGCGGAACGCCCCCGAGCCTGGCTTGGCTCCGCTATATCGACCAGGCCGTTACTGCCGATCCCGTCGGTTCGGTGCAGGTCCGCCGGCGGATCAAAATGTACAAAGCGCTGCTGGGGCCACATGCGGCCGTCTATGGCGACCACGTCGAACTCACCCGCATCGTGAATCCTGACAAAGACGAGCACGATCTCGGCGATGATTTCGCGTCCACGCTAGGAACAGGAGGAGTTCTGGGAACCAAGTTTGCCTGGCCAGACTACGGCCCCAAGCTCCAGGATGTTTACCTTACTTCACAAAAAGAAGCTCACTGGAAGAAGTGGATTTCGCTTTACAACGACAAAATGCTCTCTCGCGGCAAATTCGAAAACCTCTATGTGTATGGATACGACGTGCCCGAAGGCTATGCCATTGAAAAAGACAGCGCCATGTATTACGCGTTCTTTGCACCCGAATCTCGCGCGCACTCGCATCCGGTAGCGTGGTCAGGCGACATTGAACTGCGCGGACTGGCGCCGGGGAGCTACCACGTAATGGATTATGTGAACAACAAGGATCTCGGAACCGTGAACGCGCCCGCCGCCAGGATTAGAACAAGTTTTGCGGACCACCTGCTGCTGGAAGTGACCAAAGAACAGTAGTTTCCCCTAATCCCCGAGAGATTCTCCAAGCCGTTCGCGAAAAAACTGAGCCATGCTCGCGCGATCCCGGAAAGCCTCCGTACCGCCTTCCTTCGTAGTCGAAAAAGCCGCAACCGCATTCGCATACCTAAGGCATGTTTCCTGACTGGCGCCTTGAAGAAAACGATGAATATACCCAGCATCAAAACTATCCCCTGCTCCGACGGTATCAATCACGTCCACTGCGAGACCAGGGCAGCGCCATTCCGTCGACCCTTCTCGCGCGATGACGCCGTGCGCGCCGAGCTTGACAACCGCCAGGCGGGCAATCTGAGTGAGCTTGGCAAGGGCAGAGCTCAGATCGTCAGTCCGGGCGATTTTTCTCGCCTCCCGTTCGTTGACAAAGAGGATGTCGATAAATCGCACTACGTCGGCCAAATCATCGTCCCACTTATCTTCCGGATCGTCATTGGTATCCAACGAAGTGGTGAGGTTCTTCGATTTTGCCGCACGAAACACCTCCGCGATCTGTGGACGCAGCGCGCGATGCGAGAAGAAAGATGAGAGGTGGACGTGCCGGGCAGAGAAGATGTAGTCGAAATCGAGGTCTTCGTAAGTCAATCCAAACATCGTGCCTGGGTAGGTGAGAATGAATCGGGAGGCTGGTTGAGCCAGAATGACTGTGACTCCCGTGGGAGTATCGGAGCTCGTCTTCACGTGAGAGACGTCAACGCCGCCCTCGATGAGCCGGTCAAGGGAGAATTTGCCTAAAAGATCTGCGCCGACCTTCGAAATCATTCCGACCTTGGTGCTTAGCGCTGACAGATTGTGAGCGAAGATTGCCGACGAACTCCCCAAAGTCAGACGAAATCCGGATGCCAGGATTTCTTTCTCCGGTTCCATTGGCTGTGGCAGACCGTAAAGAATGAGGTCGGGGTTGATCTCGCCGATCACACACACATCAGGGCTCACGATTCGGACCTCCATGGTCTGCCCCTTCCAGCGTGACAACACGAGTCAAGTGCCGGGGCCGATCGGGGTCGAACCCCTTCTTCATGCCTGTGTAAAACCCCAGCAGTTGGCCTGGAATCACTGCGGCTGCTGGCCAGGCTGCCTCTGGAAGGTTGAGTCCAAGATCTACCAGAAAATCGGCGCACCGGCGGATTGCAGAATCTACCTTGTTTGTCACAGCCAGGATTGTCCCGCCCAATTCCTTGATCTCCTCCAAAACAGCCGTTTCTTCGCGGAACCCGCTCTCGCTCAGAAAGAATGTCACCAGAGTTTCGGGGCTCACAATCGCTTTCGGGCCGTGCCGGAATTCGAGCGTGTGAAAGCTCTGGGCGTAGGAGCATGACATTTCCTTAACCTTGAGCATCGACTCCTGCGCCACTCCGAAGAATGGCCCCTGCCCAAGAAAAACGTAATCCGCGAATGCCTTCGACTGCGCCAATAACCGAATCGTCGAGTGCACATCGTCCATGCGTTTTTCAATTTGCCCCGGCAATGCACGCAGCGCGTCGCGAATGTCAGCGCGGCGGCTGCGTGCGGCCGCAAGAGCTTGCAGTGCCAGCAGCATGGACGTGAAAGAACGCGTCATTACCGTGCTTTCTTCATCTGCCGGCCTTAGCTTGATCAGGTGGCTGCAGATTTCTTCTATCGGAGCTTTTTCTGCGCAGGTGATGGCGAGCGTTTTGACAGAAACGCTTCGTTCAAAGTAGACGGCAACTTCCAGCACTTCTGAAGTTTGCCCTGAACGGGAGATGAGGACTGGCTGGAAAGCCCGCGGCAGCAGCTTGGGGAAAAGCAAAATGTCGGACGCCGGCATCGCTCGCGCATTCTCTCCCGTCAGGCTGGACCAGGTCGCCGCCGCGATCTGCGCCAGATAGAAACTCGACCCACATCCGACAAAAACCCACTCGGTTTCTTTGGGCAGCATTTCATCGAGTGCGTCCAACTCTCCACTCTGGTCCAGAACGGCAAGGCATCGTTGCCAAGTGTCCGCCTGAGAAATAATTTCGACAATCGTGTGAACGCCAGCTTGCGAGTTCGAGCCCGTCAACGAAACCTCCGCATTTACCAATCAAACAGCTACGACCTTGACGCCGGCCTCACGCAGGCGGCGCAGGTCTCTTGAAGAAATCCTCTTATCCGTGATCACTTCATGCACCACGGATGTGCCGGCGATCCGGGAAAGGCTGCGGCGTCCGAACTTGCTCGAATCGCACACCACCACCGTTCGCTTCGCGCTCTCCATCATTACGCGGTTCACTTTGGCTTCCAGCAGGTTGGGCGTCGTCAAGCCGCGCGTGACATCGAACCCATCCACGGCCAGGAAAAGCAGATCGGCGGTAACTTGCCGCAATGTCTCCTCGGCGAGCGGCCCCACCAGCGAAAATGAGTTTTTGCGCAACACGCCGCCAGTTAATACGACTTCCACATTGGTTCCGGCGAGCTCAGCCGCGATGTTGACGGCGTTGGTAATGACGGTGAGGCGCGCCATGTGTTTGACGGCGCGGGCCACTGCCGTGGTGGTCGTTCCAGAGTCCAGGATGATCGCTTGGCCGGGCTGCACCAGTTTAGCCGCGGCAGCAGCAATCCGAAGCTTCTCCTTGCGGTACAACCGCTCTTTTTCGCGAAGCGTAGGATCCTTCAAAGCAGCGGTTTCCACCGGCAGGGCCCCGCCGTGAGCCCGCTGAATGCGTCCTCCCCTGTGCAGGTGCTCCAAGTCCTTGCGAATGGTTATCAGCGACGTAGAAAAACGCCGGGCAAGGTCCGGAACCAGGACACGACCATCGTGCTCCACCAGTTCCACAATCTTGCGTCTTCGCTCTTCACTCAACATGGGGAACGTTCCCGGCTA
The DNA here is from genome assembly GCA_963758285.1 of Terriglobia bacterium. Lineage (GTDB taxonomy): Bacteria > Acidobacteriota > Terriglobia > Terriglobales > Acidobacteriaceae > DASVWZ01. Next base: position 149,624 of record CAVWUT010000013.1, read on the forward strand.
GTTTCGATTTGTTTCCTTTAGTTATTATTGCTTCAGGCCATGCTGTGGTAGCTTGCCATAAATGAGGAAACGGAACAAGCTCTTGTGATCAGACCCGCGATTATCTGCATAAGCGCGAATCCGGCGCTCGACCGGCGTCTTCGAGTTCCGTCGCTTGCCCTGGGCCAGGTCAATCGCGCCCAGAGCGTTCAGGTCCTGGCCGGAGGAAAAGCTGCGCATGTGGCCATAGCCGCACGCGCGCTGGGCGCAAAGGCTGTTTGGATCGGGTTTCTGGGTGGAGCAGCCGGTGCTCAGGTGGTGGAAGACCTGCGTCAGCTGGACATTGACGTCGTGCCGATGCGAACTGCCGCTACCCGAGCGAATCTCGAAATGATCGAGGACTCGGGACGAATCACGGAAGTGCTGGAACCGGGCTGCGTGCCGGAGCAGGCGGAATGCCGGGAGATGCTTCGGGTGCTCGGCGACGGTCTTCGGAGAGACTGGAAAGGCGCCGTAGTGGTTATTTCTGGCAGCCTGCCCTCGGGTATGCCCCCGGATTTCTATCCGTCCCTCATCACATCTGCGCACGCCGCAGGTTCGAAGGTGCTGCTGGACACGAGCGGTGACGCCTTGTCTGCCAGTCTCCAGGCACGGCCGGACTTTGTAAAACCAAATCGCAAAGAGGTGGAAGCGCTGCTAGGAAGGAGCGTTGCGGATTGCCAGTCCGCCCTCGATGCGGCCCGAGAGATCATCCATCGCGGAGCACAAAGCGTGGCCATCACACTCGGCCCCGAGGGTCTTGTTTGGCTTGAGAGTAAAGACGGCCGGGCATGGATGGCGCGGCCGCCTCGTCTGAATGCGATTTCCACGGTCGGCTGCGGTGATGCTACGATGGCCGGCTTCGCTTGTGCCTGGGCACAAAGATTGAAGGCGGAAAAAGCCCTGCGCCTCGCCGCCGCTTCCGGGGCCGCAAACTGCCTGGCCCAACTGACAGGTAGAATTGCAACCAGAGACGTTGAATCCCTGGCGGAACAGATCGAGATCGAACGCTGCTTTTCTCGTCTTGCTTAGTTGTCGGGACGCCAGAACGGTTCAGCGTTGCGCCCACGCCGGAACTGAGGGGCTTTTACACGCATTGAAGGGGCACTTCTACCGTGTCAAAGAACAGGCCAGTTCCCAGCCCAGATCCTAGGATTGTCGCCAAGGACTTGCTTTCGGGATGGCCGTGCGGGTGCTTATTGACCCTGGCCCTTGTCGATCTTGCTGGCCAGCTTTACGCCGCTCAGACCGTTCACATATTTCGCGATGCCGCGATAGAGGGATTCGGCAATCTTCTGGCGGTATTCGGGAGTCTTGAGCCGGCGCTCGTCGCCGGGATTGCTGACGAAGGAAATCTCCGCCAGAATCGACGGCATATTGGCGCCGATCAGCACGATGAACGGAGCTTTCTTCACGCCGCGGTCGCGCAGGCCCGGATTCTTGACGGCCAACCCTGCGTGCAGCGCGGACTCGACGTCGCCGGCAAATTCATGCGACTCTTCGATCTTTTCCTTGAGAGCGATCTTCTTCACCAGGTCTTGCAGTTCGTGGATCGACTTTTCGGAGACTGCGTTTTCGCGTGCCGCCACCTCCAGCGCATCCGGGGACGAGGTGAAATTGAGGTAATAGGTTTCCACGCCGCGGGCGTCGGGATCACGGCTTGAGTTGGCGTGCACGGAAACGAAAAGATCGGCGGCTTCGTGGTTGGCGATGGCCGTTCGGTCTTCGAGCGGGATGAAGGTGTCATCCTTGCGAGTGAATACGACTTGCGCGCCCAGCCGTGATGCCAGCAGTTTGCCGAGCCGCAGGCTGACGTCCAGCACCAAATCTTTTTCCTCCAGACCGTTTGGTCCGATGGTGCCGGTGTCGTGGCCGCCGTGGCCCGGATCGATGACGATCTTGCCGATCTTCAGGCCCAGCGCGCGGATCAGCGAGCGATCGCCGTTGGCGGTGGGCTGGGCTTCGTGATTGTCCAAAGCGTCGGAAGGAGCCTGGCGCCGGTTTTTCTTCGTCGAGGCTTTGCTGGCGGGCTCGGGTGCAGGGGCTTTGGGAGCCGGTGCAACGTCCGGCGGATCCAGCTTGGCAACGGTTGTGTCATCGTCCTCCGCGTCGACGATGGTTTTTTTCACGCCATTGCTGTTGACCACGATTCGCTTGGCTGGCTTTGCGGCCTCGCTCTTGAGTGCTGGCGCATCCGGCTTGGCTCCGTCCGATGGAGGCTTGGAATCTTCGTCGCAACCGGAGGACGAACCGGAATCATCATCTGAATCCTGATCAAGGCAACGTGCCGCAGCCGTTGCCAGCGCCTTCCCTTCTGCCTTGTTTCCGGCGGGGCTCGCGGAGGCGGCAACGTCCGTCTTCACCAAGGAGGCTTCTTTCACGGCTAGCGGGTTCGCTGGCAGCTTATTGCGAATATCAATGATGAGCCGCGGAGGGTTGGTTTGGAGCGACGCCTGGTAATCGGTCAATTCGTCCAGATCAAGCACCACCCGCGCCCGCTCGGCGGCATATTGGGCAATCCGGATCTTCTTCAGAAAACCGTCGTCCACTTCGAAGCTTTTGCCGTAGAGCGTGCGATCGAGCCTGGCGCCATATAGATCGAAAAAAATGCGGTCCGGGTGCTCGATGCGTTGCGCCTGATACTTCACCGGCTGTTCCAGATCGATCGCCACCCGGGTGTACTCGGGCGTGGACCAGTGGCGAATTCCGAGCACTCGGGAACTCTTTGCGGTCTCGGGCTCTTCGTCGGCGGTATTTGCTGAATCGCCTTCGCCGGAAGCATCGTCCGCGTCTTTCTGATCGGAATCCGCTTGCTTGGCCGGCGCCTTGGTTTTGGGCGGTTCCTTACCCCGCTGGGTCGCCTGCTGCACGAGTTCGGCAAGGGCTTTCTTAGCTTCAGCTGCCAGCGGATTGCGGGAATAGCGGTGCAGGAATTCCTGGAAAGTCTCATCCGCTTTCGCTTTGTCGCGCAAGTCGTCGCGGTAGATTTCGCCAATGCGGAACAGAGCGTCGAATCGAGCTTTGCTGCCGGGATATTCGCGACGGAGAAACTCGTACTGCTCGATGGCCGAGCGCAGAACATCCTGATCCTTGAACTGCCGGCCCATTTCCTCCATAAGCTGCGCGCTGGCCATCACGCTGGGGTCCGCTTTGCTGGAAGTCGGGGATTCTGCGTAGACGCGCTGATAGGCGACGATGACCCGCTGGTAGTCGTGGCGCGAGCGTTCCGTGACCGGACGGCTCTCCAGCGATTCCTGGAGCCGGGTGGCCGCGGCAAACTGCGTATTCGCCCATGAAACAGGCTTACGCACACGCGCTTGGGCGTGCATGGCGATCAGCAGCACGATGGCTGCGCCAACGCGCAGCATGTTCTGGCTTCGATGTAAGTGATTCAAGCTAATTGCCCGTAATCGCCTGGTTCAGACTACCTGGTTGAGACTACCTGCTCACTCTAAGATGCTGGGCGGCTCAGTCGGTGTTGCTGATATGCAGCACGCCGCGAGCATCCCGTTCCACGTGGATGGGATCGTGCACCGGGAAACTCAGCACGCGAGTCTCCAGGGTTGCGCCGCCGTAATACAACTGCGTGATCCGCTTCACGTACTTGCGGGTCTCGGCAAAGCGCGGAATCCCGGCGCTGCGTGCCACCGCTCCCTGGCCGGCGTTGTAGGCTGCCAGAGTCAGTTTCACGTCGCCACCGTAGTTCTCCATCAACTGCTTAAGATGGCGAACCCCGGCATCCACATTTTGTTCCGGATCAAACGGATTCGACACATTCAGCCGGCGTGCCGTTCCGGGCATCAGTTGCATCAGCCCCATCGCGCCCTTGCGGGACACCGCATTGGGATTGAAATTTGACTCCACTTTGATCACGGCCCGCACCAGGTTGGGATCGACGTTATGCCGGGACGCCGCCTGGTCAATGGCGGAATCGATGTCCTGCGCCGTGAATGCACGTCCGCGAACATAATCCGGAGCGGAAGCCAGATTCTCAGTGGATCGGCTTCCGGTTGACCCCAGGTACTGGTTCACCTCAGCCGCTGCCGAGCGGGCTGCCCGGACGTTGGCGGAAGGAACCTGCTTCCAACGGTGCTCGACATTGCTCCAGAACATCAGCGAATCCCGCTGGGCTGGAGCTTGCGAGTGCCGTCCCGGCGCGGCCGGCACGGACTCGTTCACATAGATGGTCCGGCCATTGTCGTCGGTGGTTGGCGTGATCACAGTAGTGTCAGAACCGGCGTCGGCCTGCACGCATGGCGTGAGTGAAAGGAAGGTCGCGATTACGGGTGTTGCCATCAGGGCGAGTTGCAGGCGCTTTCGCATATCTGGGATTGCACGCGACGCGGACACAAAAATACCTCCGCGCCTACCTGCCCCGGAACCTGACGGAGAACCCTTACCAGAGTAGGTCGATTATAGGCTGGCGGGGGAGGCGGAGCAATCTGCCAAAGGGGAGTAGAACCATCGAAGGTAATCCGGATAGGCTATTGATTAACAGCGGGTTGATTGCGAGGTAACTTTACGGCGGGCACGGGCGCGGGTCGAAGCTGGCGGAAGGCTGGGCGTGTACCCGTCATTCGAGCAAGAGTTCAAGCCGTCTCAATCACCCCATGGCTGCAAACGTGGCAGCCATCGATGGACATGCCTGCAATATTCCTCATAGTCCGCGCCGAACATCCTTCGCAGGATTGGCTCCTCGTACAGCATCACAAAAAGGTTTACCCCCAGCACGACTGCAATCGCTATCCCGATCGCAGCCGGGTTCGCTCGTCCGAAGACCATCCACAATCCGGCCCATCCTACAAAGAATCCCAAGTACATTGGTTTTCGCACGTAGCGATAGAACCCCACCACAACCAGCCTCTGGGGTGGAGCAAATGGCGCCGGCGTTCCGTGCCCCGTCCGTCCGAAGTCCCAGATGCACCGCACGGCGACCGCAAAACCAAGCCCCGAGGGTACGACGGCAATCCAGCGCCATCGCGCCGCATCCGCCGCGTCAGCCCGAAAACCCATCCACGGCGGCAGGAGCCAGAACCACAGCGCCAGGAATGCCGCGCCCACGATCAGCGAGGCGATTGTTGCCAGCCAATGCTCCTCATGGTCTGTCCTTGGCGCAACTTCCCCCTGTTTATTCGTCATGAACGGGCCTCGATCCGAAGTATGAGCCGATCATTCAATACTGGCAACGCAAAAATGGAAGGAAACATGGCCTCCTCCGTGTTACGCTGACCCGTTCCCATGACTGAACTGGAATCTCCGCAGCGCCAGACGCCCGACTCGTTGATGCTCTACGGCTTCTGGTATCGCGCCCTGCCGAGCGGCGAGCTGACCCGCAATCGGCTGCACTCCGCGACGTTGCTCGAAACACCGCTCGTGCTCGGCCGCGACCGACAAGGAAGAGCTTTCGCTCTCCGCGACGCCTGCCCCCATCGCGGCATGCCGCTGGCTTGCGGAAAGTTTGATGGTCTCCAGTTGGAATGCAGCTATCACGGATGGAAGTTCGATGCGCACAACGGCCAATGCCAGCTTATTCCGTCGCTCACCGCGGACCAGAAGCTGAAGATCGACCGCATCTACGCCGGCAGCTATGCATGCCAGGAGCACGACAACTACGTCTGGGTCTTCATTCCCGACCCACTTCCGCCGGGAGCGGGGTTCACCACGCCCGCCGAGCCGCCGGTTCCCGCGCCACGCGTACCCATCTTCGAGGGGAAGTATAAGATCGCGCACCTCACCGCCGACATGCCCGTAACCGTGGACCACGGCATCATCGGCTTGATGGACCCGGCCCACGGTCCATTCGTTCACCAGGCATGGTGGTGGCGTTCGCGCCACAGCATCCACGAGAAGCAGAAAAACTTCGAGCCCATCCCGATGGGCTTCCGCATGAGCGCGCACACGCCCAGCTCCAACAGCGCGCCCTACAAGTTGCTGCGCATGTATGCCGACGCCGAGGCCATCACCACCACCATCGACTTTGTTCTGCCCAACATGCGTTACGAAACCATCCGCGCCGGAAAGTACTGGTTCGCCAGCCTGACGACGGTCACGCCTATCACCCGCAGCCATTGCCGCATTGATGTGGTCGCCTGCTGGAATATTTTCCGTTGGGTGCCGTTTGGGCCGGAGTTGCTGAAGTTCGTGTTTGCCAAGTTTGTCGAGCAGGACCGCCGCACCATGGAAATGCAGTCGGAAGGTCTGAAGCACAATCCGCACCTGATGCTGATCGACGATGCCGACCGCCCCGCCAAGTGGTATTTTCAGCTGAAGGAGAAATATCTGGAAGCCAAACGGTCGGGAGGAGAGATGAAGCACCCGATGGCGGGCCCAGTCACTCTGAGATGGAGGAGTTGAACATGTGGGGACAGCCGCCCTCGGCTGTCTGGCGAGCATAGCTCGCAGCAGCACGCCGTTGCTCTTGGCAAGAACACCCCGGGTACGGCACTGAATCCAATCGCGAATTCTCCGAATCCAAAGTCAAGCATGGCAGACCAAGTGATCGAGAATCGGGTTCAAATTCGCACGCCGGACGGAACGGCTGATGGTCTCCTCTATCATCCAGACGGCGAGCAGCGCCCGGGCGTGATACACCTCACCGATATCTTTGGAATTCGACCCGCGCAGAGTGAAATAGCGAAGCGGCTGACCAACGAAGGCTATGCGGTCCTGGTGCCTAACATTTTCTACCGCACCTCCCGCCCGCCGGTGTTTGACTTCAAGCCAGATTTTGCCGACGATCGCACCAAGCAACGATTAGCCGAGCTAACCGGCCCGCTGACGCCAGACGCGGTGGAGCGCGACGCGGCCGCGTACGTCGACTTTCTGGCCAAACAGGCCGTCGTGTCGCAAGGCGGCATCGGAGCCGTTGGCTATTGCTTCTCCGGTGCTGTCACTCTGCGCATGGCGTCTGCTCGTCCGGACAAAATTATGGCGGCCGCATCTTTTCACGGTGGAAATCTCTGGACCGACAAACCGACCAGCCCACATCTTCTACTGCCGAAGGTCAAGGCCCGGCTTTATTTCGGACACGCTGTAGAAGATCGAAGCATGCCGGAAGAGTCGATCAAGAAGCTAGAGCAGGCCCTCGAAGAATGGGGAGGCAAGTACGAAAGCGAAACCTACCACGGCGCTCACCACGGCTGGACCACGCCCGATAGCGCGGCCTACAACCAACCGCAAGCCGATCGCGCTTTCCAGAAACTGGCGGCGCTATTGCGGGAAGCTCGTAGGTAATGAATCTAACATGTTCTGCTTGGCGTCATCCCGAAGTCCCCGCGTCTTCACCAGCGGGGCGAGGGATCTCGCGCGGGTCATTCCGAAGCTGCCTCGCGAAGTCGCCTAATCTTTCGTTAGCGCCTCCAGCGCTTCTTCCCGCGTCTTGAAGGTGGGAAGATCGCGTTGCGAGAAGGTCTTGAAGTTTTCGTAGAAGACTTTGGGCAGATCTTCTGTCCCGATCCAAACCGCTCGTTTCACATAGGGACGATCAAACACCAACACTTCCTTCATCCGCGTCGCCACGGCCTTGTCGATTTGCGCGCCGTGAAAATCCGCCAGGATCAGCACAGATCCCCGCGGCTGTTCACCGACGGTGTCCTGAATGTCATTCAGCAGCGCCAGCATCTCATCCCGGGAGCACTGGCTAAAGTCGATTACAAGAACTCGTTTGCCGGAATGCTCGATGAATTGGAGGCGCTCGCTCATAAATTGTGAGATTTGTGGGAGTATAGCAGGCTCCATTGCAGAAATGAGGCCAACGGGAGATGTGCCCTGTGGGGGATAGATGAACGGTCTGACCGGCTACGGTTTACATTCCGAGTCGACCGGGATGTTCGGATCCAGCCAGTGAAGATAAGTGCCCATCAAATGCCAGCACACAATGCTCCACTTCACCGTTCCCGCCGAGGAGAACTTGTAGGCGGTGTTCACGTGGTGGTAGTTGAAAAACGGAGGAATCCAGAGCGGGACCCTGGGAACGATGTCGCAAGTGTTGACGATGCGCCATGAGGTAATCGGCAATTCGTCGAACAGGCGAACGAATTCCGCGTCACCCACGCGAGGCGATGCGAATGTGCAAAGCGTGGTCACGTCAAACTTTCCCTTTTCTTTGTTCTCCATCACAAACAACGTGCAGAGCGCGGACCCGAGGCTGTGTCCGGTCACAACGTAGGTCCGATCCGGCCTTCCTTTGGCTTCGCGGATTGGCGCTTCCTTTGTGCTGGTCCGCTCCAGGTGCAGGTGCAATTGCTCAAGCTGTTCCGCAAAGGAGCCGGTAAACGGTTCTTCAACTGCAGCCGCACGTAACTCCTCGGTGCTGCGGCGCCGTTCAATCCGCAGGCTGCTATAGATTTTGTCGAAACCCTCGTGAACGCGCCCTGCGGAGTGCACCTGGCTGAATGGCACCGGCCATGCGGTCGCATCATCCCACCACTCGACCTTGCCCTCGGTGCCGCGAATGGCGAGCATAAATTCCTGCGAAGCGTTCTTGTTTTGCACAATGAATCCGTAGAATCTCGGCGTCTTGTCTTCGAGGAAGAAATCGGACATGTTGATCCACGCCACGAGTTCGTAAGGATCGGGGAGGTTGCCGGTCTGGGGGTCGGGCTTTAGGTTGGCGGGATCACGCTTGAACATCGCATAGGCGGCATTGACGAACTTGCCGTAGAACAATGCTTCGCTTTTGTCGAGTGGCCGGTTCATGAAGCACCCTCGCTCGCTCAACTTTCACCAAACGAGTTTAAGCCGCCCCAGACGGGCTACGCCAGCAACGACTCTACGATCCCGTATGCCCCGTCCAGCGCGGCGTCCAGCGCGCCGGGGTCTTTGCCTCCGGCTTCGGCGAGATCGGGACGGCCTCCGCCTTTGCCGCCGACTTTCTCGGCCACTTTGCCGATTACTTTGCCGGCCTGGATTCTGCCGGTCAGGTCTTTGGTCACGCCGACGATCAGCGAGACGTTGCCATTCGTGGCCGAGCCCAGCACCACCACGCCTGAGCCGAGTTTGTCGCGCAGTTGATCGACCAGCGTCCGCAATTGCGCGCGTTCGAGATTATCCGCGCGATGGGCCAGCACTTTCACGCCGCGCACGTCTTTGATCTTGTCGCTGATGTTGGCGGCACCGGACGAAGCCGACTTCATCCGCGCCTGATCGAGTTCGCGGGCCAGTCGCTTGATTTCGGCGTCTTTCTTGTCCAGTTCGAGTTTGAGAGCCTCGGCAGGAGACAGCGAAATCTCCCCGGTTGCGGGTGCCCCATCCTTTCGCGCTTTTTGCGAAAGGGTGGGAGAGACGAAACTAGCCACGTAACTCTCCAACTCGTGGTCTTTCCGAAAATGCAGCAGCGATCCCTCTCCAGTCACGGCCTCCACGCGCCGCACACCCGACGACACGCTGCCTTCTTTCAGAATCTTGATCAGACCAATCTCGCCAGTCTGCGCTGTATGCGTGCCGCCGCAGAGTTCGGTGGAGAAGTCGCCGATGCGAATCACGCGAACCTTGTCGCCGTACTTTTCGCCGAACAGCGCCATGGCGTGATATTCGTTGACCGCAACGTCAATCGGCACGTCGGGGATGACTTCGACTTTCTGGTTGCGCAGAACTTCTTTGTTGATGATGTCTTCGATGTCCTGCAGTTCTTCGTCTTCAACCGCGGTGAAATGCGAAAAGTCAAAACGCAGATGATTGGGCGCAACCAGTGATCCCGCCTGCTTCACATGCTTGCCAAGCACTTCGCGCAGCCCGGCATGAAGCAGATGCGTAGCCGTGTGATTGCGCATGGTGGATTGGCGAATGTCGGTGTTGACCACGGCGTCCACGATATCGTTGATCTCAAGACGCTGACGAGCCTTGACTTTGTGAAACCGGACTCCCTGAATCGGGCTGAAGCACCCCAAAACATCGGCGACGACTGTGTTGCCATCAGAATCGTAGAACCAGCCAACGTCACCAACCTGCCCACCAGATTCGGCGTAAAAGGGTGTGTGATCCAATATGACCTCGCCCTCTTCGCCGGGATTTAGCTCGCGTGTGAGCGGAGCGCCCGGTCTGAAGATCCCGCGAACTAAGCAATCGGTTGACCGCGTTTGCTGATAGCCCTCAAATGCCGTCTGCGGCAGGTCGCGTAGTTCCGCCGCCGCCGTCTGCTTTGCAGCGCCCTTCCAGGAGGCACGTGCTAGGGCTCGCTGCTCGGCCATTGAGCGGTCAAACCCGGTAGCGTCCAACTGGTGACCCTGGTCGCGCGCAAGATCTTGCATGAAGTCCAGCGGCAGCCCAAAGGTGTCCCACAATCGGAATGCCTCTTCGCCGGCAATCCTAACTGGGGCAACGTCCTTGGCGTTCCACTGGTGGCGAAGCCTCTGGGAACGGCTAGGCCCAAGCTCCCGCTCAACCGCTTCAAATAGTGGGGAAAAATCCTTACGCTTGAGAGAGAGCCCGAAGGCCTCGTTAAAGATATGCGAGCTGGACGGTTTCTCCTGGTCCAATTCTCGGAGAATGCGTTCAACGATCTTCTTCCGCAGGAGGTTATCCCATTCTTCCAAACCCCGATCGAGAGTGCGCGCAATCTGCCTCTCCTCTGCTTGGACAACCTTTCGCACGTGTTCAGCGGTTTCGAGCAACTCGGGGTAGGCACCGGCCATCTGGTCGCACACCGTACGGACCATCTCGTACAAAAACGGCCCGCGCGCACCCAGCATCCGGCCATGGTTCACAGCTCGTCTAATGATCTTGCGCAGCACATACTCCCGCCTGCCGTTGCCGGGTATCACGCCGTCGGAAATCAGAAACGTTGCGGCGCGGGAATGGTCGGCAATTACCCGAAGTGATGCCGCCGACTTGGCCTTTGCTTCTTTCTGCAATTCCTCGGTGAGCGAAGTCCCAGTCAGCTCTGCCGCACGCTCGATCAGCGGCGTGAACAAATCCGTGTCGTAATTGGAAATTCTGCCTTGCAGCACCGCTGCCAGCCGCTCCAAACCTGCGCCAGTATCAATCGACGGTTTCGGCAACGGATTCAGCTTGCCGCTCGCGTCGCGGTCGAACTGCATGAACACCAGATTCCAAATCTCAACATACCGTCCGCAATCGCAGCCGAATTTGCAATCGGTGTGGCCCTGGTCGGACGCGATTGCGCCCATGTCGTAATGAATCTCGCTACATGGGCCGCACGGACCGGTGTCGCCCATCTGCCAGAAATTGTCCTTCAGGCCAAACTCGAAAATGCGATCTTTTGCCACGCCCTGCGCGGCCCACAGATCGTAGGCTTCGGCATCGCGCGGCACACCGCCTTCGCCATTGAAAATCGTCACGTACAGCTTGTCTTTTTCTATGGCAAACCATGAAGCCGAAGTAATCAGCTCCCACGCGTAGGCGATGGCATCTTTCTTGAAATAATCGCCGAAAGAAAAATTCCCCAGCATCTCGAAAAACGTGTGATGGCGATTGGTAAATCCGACGTTTTCGAGGTCGTTGTGCTTGCCGCCGGCGCGGACACATTTCTGCGAAGTCGTGGCCCGGTTGTAATCGCGTTTTTCCAGTCCAAGGAAGACGTTCCTTGAACTGGTTCATCCCCGCGTTAGTAAACAGCAGCGTGGGATCGTTCGCCGGAACCAGCGACGACGAGTGCACCTCGCGGTGCCCCTTCTGGACGAAGAAGTCCAGGAATTTGCGGCGAATCTCGGAGCCTGTGAGCATGGAAATCTCATTCTAAATGATTCATGACGGATCGGCTCTCATAGCGAGGAGTCGTCGAGGGCTGAGCGCAGGCGCTAAAGAGCGGACATTTTTTGCGACTTAACGGCGCGGCTAAGCCGCGCCCTTTCAAAGCACTTCTCAGAAAGCAAACGAGGCACGCATTTCGCGTGCCCCGAATACGAGCGAAGAGCTAAAGGCCAAGTGCCAGCTGCCGATTTCCTATGGCGCCTCAATCAACTCCATCTTTCCTTCGCGGTTGCGGTGCAGGATCATGACCTTGCCCTTGGGATCGCGAAAGACGAAAACATCGCGATCGCGGAAGTGGGCCTCTTTGATGGCTTCTTCGAGCGTCATGGGCCGCAGTGCGACAGCATCCTCGGAGCGAACCAGGTGAACTTCGGTCGACTTGGCCACAGCGGGAAATTTGTGGACTACGACATCGACGGCCGTTCCTTCGTTGAGGCCGACGGCAGTTGCAACGGCGTCCTGAGGAGGCTCGCCGTTTCCGCTCCACTTCTTGGGGCTCAGGCTCTTGTGGTTGTGGCGCTTCTTGGTGCGCCAGCGGGTTTTGTACTTGACCGCCTGCTTCTCCAGATGCTCCAACGCTTCGTTGACCGCAGCCGACATGTCTCCGGCCTGGGCGAGTCCGACGATGGGGCCGTTCCGAGGTGTAATCGTGATCTCGGCTTTGTGACGTTTCTTTTCGAGCGAAAGGACAACCTTGGTTTCAAACCGGTCGCCCAGGATTTTTCGGATTTTGGTGAGGCCAGTTTCTATTTCCTTGCGGATGGTGGATGGAACTTCATAATGCCTGCCAGTGTATTCCACGTTCATCAGCGCCCCTCCTATAAAGTTCGTTCTGTGATTACGGGCACTTCATTCACTTCTTTACTCTGCGCTGGTGGGTACTCGGGATGCGCATGTCCTCCCGGTATTTCGCGACCGTGCGGCGAGTGACCTGGATACCCTGCGATTGTAGGATGCGGGTGATCTGCTCGTCGGTCAACGGGCGGGTGGGATCTTCATCTTCGATGAGCTTTTTGACGCGCCGTTTCAGGATCAGCAAGGAAGTGCCGCCGCCTTCCGGGCCGTTTACGCTCTCGCTGAAGAAGTAACGCAGTTCAAAAACCCCTTGCGGAGTGTGCGCGTACTTGTTGGCCACCGCGCGGCTGACGGTGGACGGATGGACTCCGATCTCCTCCGCCACTTCCTTGATCATCATGGGCTTCAACTGATCGATGCCGCGTTCCAGGAAGTCCTGCTGGCGGGCGACGATGGAATAGCAGACCTTCATGATGGTCTGCTTGCGCTGCTCGATGTTCTTGATCAGCTGGATGGCGCTCTTGTAGCGCTCTTTGACGTAGTTGCGCGTGTCCTTGTCGTTGGTGTCCTTCACCAGAAGCCGCTTGTATGCCGGATTCAGGCGAAGCTGGGGAACGTCGTCGTCGTTCATCATCACCAGCCACTCGTCTCCGTGCTTGACGAAGGCAACATCGGGCTCAATCAGACGCGGCTGAACATTGTTGTAACGCTGGCCTGGCCGGGGATCGAGGGTACGGATATAGTCGATTGCCGCTTGAATGGCTTCCATGGGCCGGCCCAACGCCCGGACCATTTCCTTGAGCTGCTTGTTCTGAACCGCCCGCAGGTGCTGGTCAACGATGGCGGTGGCATCACTCAGAAGCTGCGCTGTAGCTTCCTTCTCGCCATTTTTCTGTGAATCAAGATGATGCTGGTGGAAGCGAAGCTGGTAGAGCAGGCACTCGCGCAGGTCGCGGGCACCGACGCCGGGAGGATCGAGCTGCCGAACAATCTCGAGAGCTTCGTGCAGATCGGCCGCATTGAAGCTGGGCCGAAAGACGGGGTGCGATGCAGGAACGGGGGTTGCCGCGACATCCGCCGGAACCGAGGCGGGTTCAGGCTCCGGGACCGCGGCCTCTTCCGGAGGAGCAAGCGCAGTCGCCGTGGTGCTCCAATCGCCCTCGCTCTCAGAGGCGGAGCCATCCGCCTCGGGCAGCAATGATTCCAAACCAAGAGCCACGGCTTCTTTGACGACGTTTTCAACCACCGCCGCATCGGCTTCCGGCGGGGCCGGTGGGGCCAGTCCCAGCAGTTCTTCGTCGCTGGCGATCAGGTAGCCGTCTTCGTTCAGGTTGCCGATAATCAACTCGGCAGCTTCACGGACTTCGGGGCGGGTCGGAATCGAACCCAGCTGCCATACCAGGTGGTCGGTCAGATTGCTTGGCCTGGAAAGAAAGTTCTCAAAGGATGGACGCTCGACCTCTTCCATTTCGCCGGGGCTGCGGTAGCCTGGGTCGAGATACTCCTGGAAAAATGAGCCAAAGTCGATTTCTTCGAACGGGTCTTTCTTTTCGGCGGCAGCGGTCGGGCTCTCTTCGGGCGGACGCTCGCGGTCTTCTTCCTTGCGGTTGACGTCGTCGAGCAGAGGAACGGCGTCCTCGAGCTCTTCCAGGACCGGATTCTCGACCATCTCGGCCGTGATCATGTCGCGCAGCTCGAGCTTGTTGAGCGCGAGCACGCTGACCATCTGCACCAGGCCGGGCGTGAGGATCTGCCGTTGCGAGACCCTCAAAGAAAGCTTGTGTTGCAGTAAAACCATAGAAACTAGTCGTCGGTCATCAGTCGTCGGTCGTCGTCAGCCGTTTCGTCGCACGTCTTCGCCGTAGGTCCCCAGTCGTCCCTCTAATCGTGATCGCTGAAGACCAACGACTAACGACCGATGACCAATTCACACCAGCGAGAAACTCTCGCCCAAATAAACCCGCCGAACTTCAGGATCGCTGGCCAATTGCTCAGGCGTTCCCTGCCGGAAGATTCGGCCCTCGTCAATAATGTACGCACGCTCGGTCACGGTAAGCGTTTCCCGCACGCTGTGATCGGTGATCAGGATGCCGATCCCGCTGGCCCGCAAATCACTGATGATCTTCTGCAGATCCAGCACTGCGATGGGGTCAATGCCGGAAAACGGCTCGTCCAACAAAATGAAAGTTGGGCTGATGCAGAGCGCGCGGGCAATTTCGACCCGGCGACGCTCCCCGCCAGAAAGAGCATATCCTCGGTTTTGCCGCAGGTGCTCCAACCCTAACTCGTCGATCAGCTTCTCCATGCGCTCGCGGCGCTCATGCCAGGAGATCGGTTGGGCTTCCAAAACGGCGAGGATATTCTCCTCGACCGTCAGTTTGCGAAACACCGAAGCTTCCTGAGGGAGATAGCTGATGCCGTACTGACGAGCCCGCAGGTACATGGGAACGTCGGTAATGTCTTCATCGTCGTACAAAACCCGGCCGGTGTCCGGAGGGATTAAACCGACAATGGCATAGAAGGTAGTGGTCTTGCCGGCGCCGTTAGGTCCTAGTAAACCAACAACTTCGCCCTGCTCCACCCGCAGGCTGACCCCATTGACAACCCGGCGGCCACGGTAGGATTTGCCGATTTCGTCGGTGGCCAGACTGTGCATTTAACGTGCCACTCGTGTTTCCGTTACGGTGGGGGCGGAATTGCTTCCTTCAACCAGCACCCTATCATCGTGTCCAAACAAAGTCAACGAAACCCCGGTAATCTTGCCATGTTCGGCATCAAAAATGCTAGGCGGACCGCCGGTCAGGACAAATCTGTCGTCCTCCGTCGTGTACACCAACCGATCCCCGGTCGCCCGGCGGTCGGGTTGGGTCACCACAACCTGGCCAGACGCGATAATCTTGTCCAGTTTTCCTGTGGAACGAGATGGCTGAACCATGGAAGTCGGGCCGCGGGGCTCGAGCAACGCGTCGACCTGCGTGGCCGTAATACTGAGATCCTCACTTTTTGCCAGAACGCCGCCTTCGAAGTGTGCGCGACGCTCAACGTCCTTGTAGGTGAGCCGCGACGACGTAATCGCCACTGGGACCAACTTACCGCTCTTGTCAGTCTGTTCCAGGACGGTCGAAACCGTCTGGCCCGCCGAGCCGCGGGCGATCATGGAACGCTGGTTGCGGTCGAACTCGATAGAGGGAGCGTCAACTGCATTCGCGTCCTGCCACAGCCGGGCGTTTCCGGTATAGATGGCAATGGCCGGCGTGCCATGCACCGTCATCGACTTGGCGGTAACGTGAATCGGGCTGGACGAAGCCAGCAAAGCGCCGTTGGGCTGCGGCGTGAGATCGCTGTAGGTGCTCTTGACGTTGCCTTCAGCGAACGCGTCTCCGGTGGCGCGGTTCATGCGCATGGCGCGCGCCGTGGTGGTCAGATCGCCGTCGGTCACACGGGGCGATCCGGTGAGCACCAATATCTGATCCGCCGGCGTATAGCGAGCCCGGTCGCCCCAAGCCTTGCGTTCTCCATCCGAAAAGGCCACCGACCCCTCTTGCACAAGGGATTCGATGCCAGAGCCGGGATGAAGAACAGCGTCCACCGACGCGCTGGTACTGACCCGATCAGGCTGGCCGGGAGATGAGTTCACAATGCTGGCGCCGGGCTCTCCATGCACCGAAGCCAGTTGGCCGGACGCATCAAATCGTGCCTCAAATCTGGCTGCATTGACCGTGGTCTGCTGTTCGTGGCTGCGCGCGTTCTGCCCGGCAGGACGAATGGCGATCGATGGGCCTCCGTAGGCTACTGCATTCTTGATCCGATTGCCTGCCGCGAAAAACAGATCCATGACGGAGGCATTGACTTCCATATCCTGCGCGGTCGTCGACGAAGGATTCTGGTGCTGCAAAATCCTGACATGGTCCTCGGCATGGGCCTTGTCGAGCGAGTTCCTGGGGCCAAAGGCCAGCGTGAGAGATGTGGCGGAAGCTTCGGCCGGTTGCGGTCCGCCCGATTCCATCTGGACATTCCCGGTGAAAGTTGCGGTGCGCAAGAGGTTCGGCTGCGCTGCCATGATCATCTCTAGTTGTGTGGACCGCACCACCGTGTGGGAGGGATCTTCTGAATCCAGTTGCACGTTCCCCTGGGCAAGAATTCGGCCAATGGTATTGTCGGGACGCAAGTAGACAGTCGCCTCATCGGAGGTGAGTGTCCGGCTGGCGCTTTTCACCACGGGATGATCAAGCACCACCCACCTGGGATTCTTGGTGACGGTGGCGCGAGCCGCTTGCAGAGTCGCAGCCGGATTGCCAGTATCGATGACAACCTGCGATTCCATCGTGAGCACGGTGGTTTTGGCAACGTAATGCACGCCCACGGCCGATCCGGTCGCCTGCGGAAGGCTGAACTCGACCTTCTCTTTCGTATATGCGTCGCCGGTTTTCTGGCTGAAGACCAAACCGCTGGTTCTCAGGTGAATGGGCTCTTTCAACTCCTTGGGAGCAGCCTGATCGGGATTCAACAGACCTTGCGGGTTGGCTTCCAGGTCAATCTGCACTTCGCCGTCAGCCGTGATGTTGCCGGCCTGCTGGTCATATTCAAAATTCTTGCCGTAAATCCGGTCGAAACGGCTGGAATCGCGCCCGTAAATGGTGATGGTAACGTCGTGCAGCTCGGCTCGATTTCCCTGCTTGAATTGCACTGCTTTGCTGGCCTCGATCTTGAACAAGCTGCGGCCCTGCTCCGACTTTGAAACGGTGAAGCCGGTCGCGGTCTGCTGGATGTCGAGGCCAATCTTCTCCGGAACCTGTTTGAGTGCGTTCTGCACCCGATGCCGCGCGTAGAAGTACGCTCCAGCCACCAGCAACAACGCAGCAATGGCGGCAACAGCAAACCAGCGTCGTAAAAGGGAGATGGAAAGCGGCATCTAAGCCTAGTGTAACTGCTGCCGCGACGGGGTGTGTGGGGCGGACACTCCTGTCCGCCGCCTTTGACTTTGCTGTTCAGGCGGACGAGGTGGCCCATTCAAGCTCGCTTTTGGCTTGAGTGGGGCAGTTCAGAACGGGGGAAAGTCATAAGTCATTAGGGGTCAAACCGGTGTATTTCGCAATTTTCTTGAGAGCAACGGGACCCAATTCAACAGAATCATGCCACGCCCAAGTATAGTCACGAAATCCACTCTTTTCGAGTTGGATGTGGGAACTGCCTTTCTTCGCTTTCGGCTTCCAGCCGATACGAAGAACAGCAGCATAAACGCGACTAGCTTTACTGCTAGGCCATGTGCTCACAGAAAGCGTATGGATTTCGGAGGTCTTTTCACTCGCTCGGTACGATCAGCAATAACGCGGAGAGCAAGGGCAGTCACGGCAACTTCAGCGTCGTTCTTATCTTTGCCGTATGCCATGACACCGGGTAATTCAGGAACTTCAGCTAACCAGCGGCCATCGGTCTCTCGCTCAAGAATGATTCGGAATGACTCACCGCTGCTTTCTGGCGGCTGTGGCAGGGTTGCCATAACAGAACTCTCCCAAGATGCAGGATTAAAGTCGCGAGAATTATCCCGTTCGCCGAGAGCTGAAGTCAATGTAAATGCGCTAAACGGCGAACACAAGTACCTGGATGGTTCGCCGTGGGCCACGTTTCCGGCGACACTTCGTCACCTTCTGCTGCTATCATCGCCGTCCATCATTCGCCGCGACCGGGCCCAAGCGAGTTTTCGAGGCAGCTCTGGAGCGTGTCCGACGGAGTTCCGGACTTTGCGTCTACGGCTACGTGGTCATGCCGGAGCACGTTCACCTGCTGCTAAGCGAGCCGCAGCGGGAAACGCTCGCCGACGCGCTCAAGTCGCTGAAGCAAGGCGTTTCGCGGCGCTTGATTGGCGAGGCAGAACACTTCTGGCAGAAACGCTTCTACGATTTCAACGTCCGGAATTATCAGCAGTTCGTGGAAAAGCTTTGCTATATCCATCGCAATCCAGTGAAGCGTGGATTGCGTGGGCGAGCTGAAGATTGGGAGTGGAACAGTTTCCGCCACTACGCAACCGGCTGTGAAGGACGCGTGGAGATTGAGTGGGAGTGGACTGCAAGAAAACGCGAGCGGGCTGTGGGGAAACTCTGTCCAGCCGTGGAACTGCCCCGCTCAAGCCAAAAACGGGTTGAGTGAACCACCCGTCCGTCACAGAGGTTCGTGCCCGAAATCACTTCCCCGGACAACCCACTAAGTGTAGAATTTCAGCCGTCGTTAGCAGCACTCAAGCCGCTGGCGCTTTACGTTCCTGACGGAGGCTTCTTCTATGAAGCAGGCGAAGACTTGGAATTCGTCGATCGTCATTCTGGGCCTGATTGCGGTATGGTTCATGGTCTCAACAAGCCAGGCCACGGCAGTTACCCAACACATATTGCACGAGTTCGACTTTGCCGATGGCATGGACTCCCAAGGGGGTGTGATTCTTGACCCAGCCGGCAACTTGTACGGCACGACATTCTATGGCGGCATCAATAACTGCGGCTGGGGGAACTGCGGAGTTGTCTACAAGCTCTCCCGGAGCGCGGACGGCAAATGGACGGAGACAATATTGCACCGCTTCACCGGCCCAGAAGGTTCCCATCCTTCCGGCAGCCTCATCCGCGATGCTAAGGGCAACCTTTATGGCACAACAGAGTTTGGTGGCTCTCACAGCGGCGGCACGGTCTTCAGGCTCACGCCGCTCAAGAACGGCAAGTGGCGCCACACCATACTCTATTCTTTCGGGGCCACCGACGACGACGGCACCACCCCCTTTGCCGCTCTGGCCCTCGGAAGAAAGGGAAACCTGTACGGGACAACCTATTCCGGCGG
This sequence comes from Terriglobia bacterium, assembly GCA_963758285.1. Classification (GTDB taxonomy): domain Bacteria; phylum Acidobacteriota; class Terriglobia; order Terriglobales; family Acidobacteriaceae; genus DASVWZ01. The sequence continues at coordinate 168,968 of CAVWUT010000013.1, forward strand.
CTTTCCCGGTCGCTGCCCGGCTCGACGCGGTTGCGGCGTGGTCTTCAAGCTCTCTCCCGGACTGAAGGACAAATGGACCGAGAGAATCTTGTACCGCTTCAACGGAAGAGATGGCGCAAACCCCACCGCTGGCGTGTTTCGCAGTCAGGAAGGAAGACTGTATGGCACCACCGAGTCCGGTGGTGTTTTTAACTGCGCATACGGTTGCGGTGTTGCCTTTGAGTTGACTCGCGACAAAAAGGGTGTGTGGTCTGAGACGGTGATGCACAAGTTTACCGGCGCAGCTGATGGTGCATCTCCATGGGGAGGTCTGACACCCGATCACCACGGAACCTTCTACGGAGCAACCGTCCAAGGTGGCAACCAGAACTGTTACGGTGGGGGCTGCGGCGTCGTATTCAAGTTGTCCCGCGACATCGGCGGTCACTGGGAGCAAACCGTCGTGTACACCTTCAACACCATCACGGAGGGTGACGGAGCATGGGATAAGCCGATCTTGGGGCCAGACGGCAGCCTATACGGCGATACCGGTTCTGGCTACGGCAATGTCTACAAGCTGACGAAGGGGACTGATGGAAATTGGTTCGAGACTGTGCTCTTTAGCTTCAACGGTGGTAGTACGGGCTGGGATCCTATAGGCCTCGTGTTCGACAAGAAAGGAAACCTCTACGGAACCACCGACGCCGGCGGAAATCCCAAGGTGCGTCAATGCGCGGGCGACAATGGCTGCGGCCTCGTCTATCAATTGATTCCGTAAGGCGGGCGGCCCAGCCTTCCGCATTCTCTGCGGAGGCTCGGGCAGTTCAGTTCATCATCCATCATCAGAATTCCCCGCTCGGCCCACCCCGCACTTTCCGCTTGACTCCAAACCAGCAAACCGCCATCATCAGTGTATAACTTTTACTTAACACTGATTTTGCATGTATAACTCGTTAGGAATCTAGATTTTACCTCTAAGCCCAATCGGCTCTAGATTTTGCGGGCAAAATGTCCGTAACCTGATGATTCCACTAGACCGAGGGGGAGGGGGTGGTTAGAGAAAATCAAATCCTGAGGTTGAGGCTTGTGGAATCCCACCCTTCGCAAAGTGCGCGAAGGATAAGGCACTCATCGGGGTTGGCCGGGGCCAGGGTGAAGCACTACATATCTTGCAGAAAAGTAAGTTGTGGAATGTATAACTCATTAAGAATCTAGATTTTACCTCTAAACCCAATCGGCTCTAGATTTTGCGGGCGAAAAGTCCGTAACTTGATGATTCCACTAGACCGAGGGGAGGGGGTATACCAGGTATCAAACGGGATGGACGCCGGCGAAATCGGCGCCTTCTGAGGCTGTCGCGCGATCTCAGTTACTGACCTTTTCGGAAGTCCCGCAGCGACAGTTCCAGCCCGCCGAAGTCGGGGTGGTCATTGTGGCCGACGGAGAATGCGATATCGAGCGCGTCACCGGGCAGAAGCTGGGCCTGCTGAATCCGCTCCGCCATGTGCCAGCCGAGGGCGGTGTAGGTGACGGATTTTCGGCCGGTTCTGAGTCCCGCGTTCTCAGTTTCCCGATCAGAACGCCGGATCGCCGCTGAATCGGGGTGGCAGCGCGGCGTCATGGCAACCGCGACTGCCGCGAGCTCTTCTTTTTTTTCTTCCTCGTCACCGTTCCACGCCAGCTTGAGTTTGACGTGCTTCTCTTTCATGATTCGCGGCGGAGCAAGCAAGTGAGTGTTGCGTGTCACGAAAACCGGCTCAGGATTGCCCACGCCAAAGGGTTCGAGCTTTTGCAGAATCTGAAACAGCTCGGGAGTTACTTGATCAAGTGGAAGCTCGGCATCGACGTCGAGAATAGGTTCGAAATCAGCCAGCGTAAGGCGAGCCCGCGCGTAGGCATCAAGCCTCGTGCACAACTCTGGCAATCGCTCCGCGGGCATGGAAAAGCCAACCGCGTGAGCGTGTCCGCCAAATCGGGTGAACAGCTCGGCGCAGGATTCCAGCGCGTTCAGCAGGTGAAATGCCCGGATCGACCGGCCCGAGCCGTGCGCCTCGCTACCGTCGCGGGCAACCACCACGGTAGGACGGCCGTAGCGCTCCACTACCCGCGTAGCGGTAATCCCAATCACTCCGCGATGCCAGCCGTCCCCTTCGATCACCAGGCAGAAGGAATCGAGCAGCGCCGGCTCCTCCTCAAATCGCGCATGGATGGCAGCCAGAATCCGCCGCTCTTCTTCCTGGCGCTCGGAGTTCAGCTTGTCGAGTTTCTCGGCGATTTCGCGTGCCCGCACGGCATCCTTCACGCTGAACAACTCGATGACATCGCGGGCAACATCCATGCGTCCAGCAGCGTTGATGCGCGGCGCGACGCGGAAGCCAACTTCTCCGGTGGTGAGCGGACGGCCCGCGACCTGGGCAAGCTCGAGCAGCGCTTTCAGTCCGGGATTCACCGCGGATCGCAACCCGTCGAGGCCAAGTTTGGCGAACACACGATTCTCGCCGGTAAGAGGAACCGAGTCGGCAATGGTGGCGATCGCAACCATCTTCGAGAACGATTTGAGCAGGGCTGTCTGGTCGCGGCCGGTCAGACGCTTCTCCATGAGCGCTTGCGCCAGTTTGAACGCCACTCCGGCGCCGCAAAGCGCTTTGCAGGGATATTCGCACCCATGCTGATTCGGATTCAGCACCGCCAGCGCGACCGGAACACCGTCCTGTCCGGGAAGATGATGGTCAGTCACGATCAGATCCACGCCGGCGCGGCGCGCAGTCTCGGCGGCGGCAAAGGCACGAATGCCGGCGTCCACGCTGATCACCAGGCGGATGCCCGAGGCCGCGGCACGCTCAATCACATCGCCGCGCAGATCGTAGCCTTCCTTGATGCGATGAGGAACGTGGAAGTCGGGCGCGCCGCCGCAGAGTTCGATGGCGGTCTTCAGAATGACAATGGCAGTGGTGCCGTCGACATCGTAGTCGCCGTAGATCAGGATGCCTTCCTTGCGTTCGATGGCAGCCTCGATGCGCTCGACCGCCGCCTGCATACCAGCCATCAAGTACGGCGAGTGAAGATGAGAGAGGGATGGCGCAAGAAAGCGCTCGGCGGCTTCAGGGTCAGTGATGCCGCGCGTCACCAGGAGACGGGCCAGCATGCTGGCGAGACGGGAGTGTTTCAGGCCTATTCCGGCGTTAGCGCGTAGTTCGGCTGCGAGGAGTTCAGTCTGCGTCGCATCGGCGGGCCTGGGAGTCCATCGCATTTACCGATCACCACCAGGGACGCAGAAGGACACGGGGAGTTTCTCAGAATCTCCTCATCCTGGTCCCGACCGTCGGTCGGCAGGCCGGCGAAGTCGTCCGCCATCTCGAGGATATTCTGGTAGCGCTCGTACCACGCAGTGGATGCCTCATAGACCATCACCACACCCTGGTAGGCGAACCCGAGTTGCACGAAACCCACCTTGCCGACGTAGGTACGCAGCCAGCGGGCATCGTCAAGATCTTCATCATTGGCAAATTCGGCGTCGCTCAGCCGCTCGATGATGAGGTCGAGCTCCTCACGTTCGAGCCGCCAGGAATCCATTATCAGGAAGGGCACAGCAGCGGCTTTGGCCAGCTCGACGAAGTCCTTCCAGCCGTCGGTATTGCCTTCCGCCTTCCAGGTCACGCATTGCACTTGTTCGTAGTCGACAAAGCCGGGAAAACGGCGAATGCCGTGGCCTTCCACAAAGGCGACCATGTCGTCTTTGAGCTGCGCGAGATCGTCAGGCAAGGTAGCCATAGCGGACCCGGGGTGCATGTTTATTGTATGCCTGAAAGCGGGCAGGTGTCAGGCGCCAGGGCGGACCAAAACCCTGCCAAGGTCGTGACTGCTCACCTTAGACCAACGAATGCCGGGGGGGGGCGTACGGCGGACGCGGTTACTTCGCAACGTCGGCGGTTTTCTCCGCGCCTTTCTTAACTCCGTGGCCGACGGCCGTTGCACCCTTCTTGATGCCGTGTCCGGTCGTCTTCGCCGTTTTCTCAGTTGCCTCACCGGTTTTGTCTGCAGCTTTTTCCGTGCCCGACGCGGTTTTCTTGGCGGCCACTTTGGTATCATGCCCAGTCGTCTTGGCCGCTTTCTCGGTTGCGTCACCGGTTTTGTCTGCAGCTTTTTCTGTGCCCGACGCGGTTTTCTTGGCGGCCACTTTGGTATCGTGCCCAGTCGTCTTGGCCGCTTTGTCGACGTCGGTTCCGACTTGCGAGAACATCAGGGCGGTTGAACTGAGTAACATCGCAGCCAACAGTTTTGCGAACTTCGATTTCATATGATCTCTCCTGTGTGAGCTGGTGGTTCCATGAGTATCACCCACTCTCAGCAAGCAATGCAAACCTTCACGACGGAGGCGCAGACGCAAAGACATTTTTTCGAGTCTCACCCGCCAGGTGGTTCTTCGTTTTCAAGGGCGCTCAGCAACTCCTCCTTCACATCCCACGTTTTCAGAATCTTGAAAATCGTTTTGGATCCGAATCCGGCCCGGATCAGCTGGCGGAAAATTCTGGCTGCCTGTTTCTGGTCTTTCGGTTTTTGGAGACGCTTGCGCCGCAAATATTTGCGCGCGAGGTGTTCCTCGTTGATTTCGCCGTAAGCATCCGTGATCGCTTTCTCGATTACATCGCCGTGGACTCCCTTCGCTTTCAAATCCGTGATCACCCGCATCCGGCCAAACTTTTCGTTGTCGCGGCGGAACGTGGAAAATGCGGCCGCATACTTCGAATCGTTGAGATATCCCTGGTCCTTCAATCTGCGGATCACCAACTCCACCAGGGTCTGTCCGTATTCAGTCTCCGCGTCCACGCGCGGCCGCAGCAGCCGTTTCAGTTCTGCAACGGAACGCATGCGCCGGCCCAGCGCGCCCACCGCGTACTGGTAGAGTTCTTCTTCAGAATCAACCTTTTTCGGACGTGGAAACGACATGGTTAACTTTACTGCAATATGGCCTTCATCCGGCGTTCATAGGATGTGATTCATTTACTTCTTTTTACAACCATTCTGGTGACAGTGGGAACTTTGGGCCGTCTATTTTCGTAGTAACAAACAGAGCGAAAAGAGGTAGGTAGTCATGTTAACGATCGAAGTGGTAAAAACCGGTGATGTGGCGGTGGTGCGATGCGCGGGGCGCCTGGTGCGCGGGGAAGAAGTCCGGAATTTGTGTCAAACCGTGGTTTGCGGCAACGACACGCGCGTTGTGATGCTGGATCTGTCGGACGTGGAAATGCTCGATGCCGGCGGGTTGGCTGCACTTCTTTCGTTGCGGCAGTGGGCTACCAGCCACGACGTGCAGTTAAAGCTGGTGAATCCGTCGCACTTCGTGAATGAGGTGCTGGTGCGCACCCGGCTTGACCGGGTCTTTGACATTTCCCGATTCGATCACGCGCTATTTGTGCTGAGCGGCGCGGGTTGCCACTATGCGGCGCAAGCCTGACGCGTTTTGACCTCCCTAGGGCCGGGGCTGCCGTTTAGCCCTAAGGCAGTCCTGGCCTCCTCCTGAGTTGGAATCCAAGAAAAATAGGCGCGCTAAGCGGGCGCGCCCTCAGGTTTCAGGAGGAAAAACTCAACGGCCACCGTAGCCGGCAGATTGCATGGCATTCTTGGAAATGTCGCTGGTGGAAGAGATGCCCTGCATGCGCAGCTTGAAGTCGTCGGCGTTGGAAGCATTCTCCAGCGCGGTTTCGTAATTGATCAGTCCGGCCTGGAACAAATCCCACAAACTTTGATCAAAAGTCTGCATGCCGTATTGCGAGGTTCCAGCGGCGATCGCATCGCGGACGGAACGGGTCTTTTCCGGAACCAAAATACATTCGCGGATATAGGCGGTGTTGATCATGACTTCCACCGCGGGCACACGGCCTTCGCCGTCGCAGCGCTTGACCAGGCGCTGGCTGATGACCGCGCGCAGCACGGCGGCAAGCTGCAAACGAATCTGCTTCTGCTCGGGTGGAGGGAACACGGCGATGATACGGTTGATGGTTTCCACCGCATCCAGGGTGTGCAACGTAGAGAACACCATGTGGCCGGTTTCAGCCGCGTGCAACGCCGTTGAGATGGTTTCGACGTCGCGCATTTCGCCGACCAGGATCACGTCGGGATCCTGACGGAGCGAGGCGCGCAGAGCGGCGGAAAAATTGGGCGTGTCCACCTCGACTTCCCGCTGGTTCACATAACCTTTCTTATCGCGGTGCAGGAATTCGATGGGGTCTTCGATGGTGATGATGTGCTCGGCGCGGCTGGAGTTGATGCGGTCAACCATTGCGGCCAGAGTGGTCGACTTGCCGGAACCGGTTACGCCGGTCACCAGGATGAGGCCGCGAGGCATGTCGCACACCTGCTCGACGATCTTGGGCAGGTAGAGTTCGTCCAGCGCACGGATCTTGGTGGGAATAACGCGCAGCACCAGTCCGACATTGCCGCGCTGCTGGAAAACGTTCACACGGAAGCGCCCCAGGCCGGCTACGCCGTAAGCCATGTCGATTTCCGTGGACTCTTTGAACTTCTGCTTTTGCCGTGCCGACATCATGCTGAACGCCATGGTCAGCATGTCTTCGGCGCTGATGCGGGGCTGGTCAGTCAGTGGAATCAGTTCGCCATCCACGCGGAGATGGGGATAGTTGCCGACTTTCAGGTGCAGGTCGGAAGCCCGCCGCTCCATGGCGATGCGCAGGAGGTCATCAATATTCATGCCGAGTCCTTGGGAACCAGTCTGTATGATGAACCGAAAAGCGGGGCTTCCCAAGATGACCTAAGTAATGGGACTTGTGAGTGGTAGCACAATGCGGACAAAGCGGTGGACCTTCAACCGATTCAATGCTAACAATTGACTTAGTCCATGGACTTAGTCTATTCTGGAATCTATGGAAGTGAACATTCATCAGGCGAAAACGCACCTGTCCGGTCTTTTGCAACGGGTCGCGGCCGGAGAAGAGATTGTCATCGCGCGGGCAGGAGTGCCAGTGGCGCGACTGATTGCCATCGAACCGAAAAAGAACAAAATCCGACCCCTAGGCATGGATCGGCGCCGAGTCTGGGTGGCGGACGCTTTTGACGCGCCTTTGCCAGACGACTTGTTGGCGGCATTTTATGGAAGGGGGATACCAAAGCTACAGCGCCGAAAGCGTAGATCATGAAGTATCTGCTCGACACCGGGGTCTGGCTGTGGACTATCGGCCCGTCGGACAAGATCGGCAAAGCGGGACTCCAGATTCTGTCCAACGGAGGAGAAGAGATCTATTTTTCTGCCGCGAGTGCCTGGGAGGTAGCCATTAAGATGCGGGTGGGGAAGCTTCACCTGCCAGAAGCTCCGGGGCGTTATGTTCCTAAGAGGCTGCGCGACCAGGGTATCCGTCCGCTCCCGGTAACTCAAAGCCATAGCCTTGGAGTGTATGACCTGCCATCGCATCACAACGACCCATTTGACCGCTTGATCATTGCCCAGGCCATCGCCGAGGAAATGGCAGTTCTGACCGCAGATCGAATGTTCGAGAAATATCCCGTGGACCTGCTGTGGTGCGGGAAATAGTTTTCATTTCGAGAATGGCCGTAGCGATCAGCGCTTCTCCACTTTGATGACGTTGTCATCGGGGTTGCGGTCGATGAGCTTGTCAATGGGGTCGATTCCCGCCTGAGCCGGCAGTTTGTCGACCGTAAGTTTGAATTCAGTTTCCTCTTTTTCGATTTTCTGTCGCTGCAGATATAGAAACTTGCCCACAGCATCCTGAACGCCGATGTCGATGTAGTCATGCAGCGGCACGGGATGCTCCTGGCCTTTGCTGTCCGCCTGAGCCTTTCTGGCCTGGACGACGAGATCGACAAGATATTTCCCGTCAGATTGTTGAACATAGGTCGCGGATTTGGCGCGATTGTCATACAGCGTGATGTTTTTCCAGAGATCGTCGTAGAGATACTGGAATTCCGATGGCGTGTACTTCTTCAGATAAGAAATCAAGTCAAGGGAAGTGGGATAGGGTGGCCCCTTAAACGCAAATGCCTTGACGAATTCGGCAAGCCCTTTATTGACGTTGTCTTCGCCGATGTAATCCTGCAATGCGTACATCACCATGGCCCCCTTGGCATAGTGGATGTAGCCTTGATTGACGTCCACGCGGTAAAGCGCCGGCTCCTCGTTGCGCTCCTGGGCCCGGCCGCGCAGATAATTATCCAATTCGTAGTGCAGAAACTTCTTCATCGAGTCCGGTCCGTACCGGTGCTTCATGACCATGAGCGCGGTGTACTGCGCCAGGGTTTCGACAATCGACGTGCCGCCCTCCACGTTCGCGCTCATTACCTGGTGAGCCCACCACTGGTGGGCAGTTTCGTGCGACGTGACATAGAACGGGATGTCGATCTGATCGACGGTTTTGGGATCGACATAAGTGATGAAGCCAATCGCCTCGGAGAACGGAATGGTGTTGGCGAATGACTCAGCAAAGCTGCCATAGCGAGGAAACTCGATGATGCGCAGTTGATGGAACTGGAAAGGGCTGAAGTTGGCGCTGCAGTAATCCAGGCTGGCTTTCAGGCTGTCCATCATGCGGTCGAGATCAAATTCGTGCCCGGCGTGGTAGTAGATCTCGAGGTTGACGTCGTGCCAGTGATCGCGGCGCACGGCGTAGCGCGCCGACTGCATTGAGTAGAGGTTAAGGATCGGCGCGTCCATCTTGTAGTGGAAATAGCGGCGGCCGTTTTCGACCCACTCTTTCTGCAAGTATCCCGGCATGATGGCGATCTGGTCCGGGCTGGTGCTGACCGTCGACTCCAGATTGATCCAGTCGGCTTCGCTGGAAATCCCGTTCTCATTGCGGGCGGCGACATCTTCCAGCTTGGGCATGCGTTTGGCTTTGTCGAGGCCATGTTTGTGGCGGGTGCTGTCGTCGGTTAGTTCGATGTCCTGCGCATATCCGATAAACGGCGCGTAACGGTCGTTTAGAAATGTCCCATTATGGACGATGTCGAGATTAGGATTGGAGTTGACAAAGCCAACATTCCTGTAGCCAACGACGTAGTCGAAGGCGATGCGTCCGTGAGGCGGCAACGGCGTTGGCAGCCGATACAGGTAAAAACCCAGCGTCTTGTCTTCGATAATCGGAGTCTGCCCGCCGGCCAGACTGAGTTTCTTGATCTCGGGGTGGGGCGGCGGCACGGGCGCAAGGTCAACCGGCAAGACCGTAAATGCTATTCGATCGATGTCGGAGGAAGTCTTGTTCTCCAGCATCATGGTGCCGCGCATCTCTACAGTTCGGTTTGCCGGGTCGAGATCGATCTGAGTGTTGATGTCGGTGATCTTGGGCTGCGGAAGTTCTTTGTATTGACGGTATTTTTTCTCGTACTGGGCACGGCCTTCATCGATCGCGTACGTGGTGTAGTAAGGATTCAGGATGTTCGTGTTGTAAAAGATGTATCCGCCGACCGCCACGAAAAGAACAGCACAGCTTGCCAGCCCTGCGGCTGCCGGACCTGAAAGGCGTGCGCGGGCAATGCGAAGCCGAATTCGCCAATTGTCTTCCACGCCGCGTACCCACAGTGCGTTGGTGACGATGGCCAGTGCTACCGCCGCAATCGCCCAGTAAAGGTGAAACCAGAACAGCGGCGCCGCGAAGGGGCCGTAGCCATTCATGTCGGAATAGGTGTACCGAGGCGATTGGCCAAAGAGATAGAGGTGATGCTGAAAACCCAAACCAGGCAAGGCAATGGTAGCCACGTAGTAAAGCACCATCACGAAGTGTGCGAGATACTTCTGATTGACGAGGGTATGAATGAAGAAAGCCAGCACGCAGAGAATCCAGAACTGCACCAGCCGCACCCCGAATAGATCGGTGAAATAGAGTCCAAATTCGAAGCGGTGGTAGCCGTGGATTAACTGAACGAAGAGGCCGGCGGCCAGGATAATGAGCACCAGAATGATCTGCACCAGCATGAGCGCAGCAAGTTTGGAGCTAAACAGAACCCAGCGCTCCACCGGCAGGGCGTCCACAATCTGGCTGAGACCGGCATCGCGCTCGCGCCAGACTAATTCGCCGGCGTAGAACGTAATGATTGCCAGGGCGAAAATGAAAAAGCCCCCGGTCGCCTGTTGCAGCATCTGGTAAGTGACCGGATAAGTGTGGCCGGAGAATGGGTTGTCGATGTTGCTGGCAGTGAGAATCGCGAATAACCCTCCGGCGAGCGTCAGCACGAAGAAGAAAACGTTGCGTACGGTCTCTGTAAAGTGAATCCTGGTCAGCGAAAAAAAATGCTCCACAGAGGCTCCGGAGGAGAACACCGGATGCGAGACTGGCAACGACTGCGCCGTCGGGACGAGGATCGCTTCTTCCACATCCGTGTCTGCCTTGGCCTTTCCGCGCTGCGACGCGTAGGAACGCGAGAACCTGGCATAGGTAAGCGCCAGCACCAGCCCCCCCACTCCCAGCCAGAGCACCCGGTTCCATAGCAGGATTCCGGTCAGCGGGATCGGCTGAGTATTGCGCTGAAATGGGCTCCAGTACTGCGTAACCCGGTCCACGGCATTTGCGCCAAACGGATCCACTAAAGACGTCACCGTGTTGACCGTCAGGTTGGTGGAGAGCTGTGCAGCCGTGAAGTAGCCGATCAGCAGGAGGACGCTGCCCGCATACACGGGAAGCATCTTTTTCGACAGCGCGGCCAGGCCGAAAAAGATTGCGGTGGTCAGAATGAGATTGGGCAACACCAGAATCAAGTAGGGTTGCAAGTAGGCGATGCCGTTATTGGGACCCAGTCGCGAGGGATCGAGCCACGGCAGTCGCATGCCCACATAAGCTCCGATGCCGACGCTGGAAAAGATCAGAAGCTGCACCGCAAGCGCACCCAGGAAGCGCCCGGCAAGATAGTCGAACTTGGTAATGGGCGCGGTAAAGAAGAGTTCGGTGGTATGGCTGTCGGTGTCCTGATAGGTGGCCTGCCCAGCAATGGCGCCGGTAACCACAATGCCCAGGAAGGCTACATACATTACGATGACGTTCAGAGCATAGGGTGAATTGAGCCAGATCTTGCCGCCGGTTCCGAAGTCTACCTCGGAGCCCGGAATGGCTCCTCCGGCCATGCAGCAGAACAGGACGCTGAGGGCAAAAAAGACCAGAAAGTAAATGTAGGTGGAGATTCGGCGCAGACGCTGGCGAACTTCGAAGCTGGCAATGGTGAGGACCATGGATCAGTTCTCCCGGCCAGAAGGGTTGGGCTGCGCGAAGCCGCGAATGGTGGAGAAGTACAGATCTTCCAGATCAGGCGCCACTGGCTCGAATCCGGCGTCAGGCTGGTCCTCGCTCCACACGTGGATCAGGGTTCGTCCCGCGAACAGCCGGATCAGAATCACCTTGAAGCGTTCGCGATGCGTGGCCAGTTCGGAAGAATGGATGACCTTCTTCCAAACTTTGCCTTGCAGCCCGGCGACCAGCGCGGTGGGTTCACCGGTAACCAGCACTCGTCCCTGGTGAATCACCGCCATGCGTCCGCAAAGATCACTGACGTCGGACACAATATGCGTGGAGAGAATGACGATGATGTTCTCCCCGATAGCGCTGAGCAGATTGTGGAAGCGGACGCGTTCCTCAGGATCGAGGCCGGCAGTCGGTTCGTCAACGATAATCAGGCGGGGATTGCCGAGCAGCGCCTGGGCAATGCCGAAGCGCTGTTTCATTCCTCCGGAAAAGCTTCCCAGCGGCTTGTTGCGATGATCGTAGAGATTCGTCTGCTGCAGTAACGCGCGCACCACCTCGCGGCGTTCTTTCGAATTTTCAATGCCCTTCAACGCGGCAAAATGCGAGAGCAGGACCTCGGCTGAGACTTTGGGATACAGTCCGAACTCCTGCGGCAAGTAGCCCAGAACTCTGCGCACCGCATCCTTCTGCTTGAGGACGTCTATGCCATCCAGCGAGGCGTGGCCGCTGTCGGCTTCCTGCAACGTAGCCAGGGTCCGCATCAGGGTGGACTTGCCTGCGCCGTTGGGGCCAAGCAATCCGAACATGCCTTGGGGAATATTGAGCGAAACGTCCTGTAACGCCTGGACGCCGTTAGGGTAGCGTTTGGAAAGATTTTCGATGTGCAGTTCCATGCAGCCTCGTGAAGTAGCAGCCAACTATGATACGCAAGCAAGCGCGAGGTGGTTCCCGGAGCCCCCGGTTGGAACGAACCTCGACGAGCCCGCGTAGTTACAATAGACGCCAGCAGCCAGTAATGGTAAACCAGAACTCCGGACTTAATTCCGAAAGGCGAAACTACTCCATGATGCGAAAGTTCCTATTGCCTTGCTCTCTCCTCGTTCTGTTCTTTGTCATGAGCTTGCGAGCGGCCGCTCCCCAGGCGAGCGCTGCGCCATCGCCATCGAAGCCGGAGATTGTGGAGCACGGGCACTTCCAGTTGCACAAGTTTGAGCAGCCCATCGGCGAAGAAAGCTACGAAATTGCGAAAGATGGGAATTCGCTTTCAGTGAAGATGGACTTCCAGTTCACAGACCGTGGCAGTCCGGTGCCGCTGACGGCGACTTTTCGTGGCGCGCTGGACCTGACACCCCAGGCGTTCGAGATCAAGGGGAAAACCGCTCGCCCGGTCGAGATTGACCAAGCCGTAGAAGTACAACCAGGCAAGGTGCGTCTTCGGGATCGTGATCAATGGACGGAAATCGCCCTTCCGCAGCGGTTCTTCACCATTGCCGGGTATGCGCCTACGACCATGCAGATGCTGATGGTTCGCTACTGGGCAACCCACGGGTCGCCGGCTGAACTGTCGACCCTCCCCAGCGGGAGCGTGAAGGTCGAACCGCGTGGCGAGGATGACATGGTGGTGAACGGCAAAACCGAGAAGCTAAGCCGGTACACCATTGAAGGCTTGATTTGGGGACGCGAGACGGTGTGGTTCGACGGCGATCGCAATCTGGTTGCTGCGATCACCACCGATGCGGAGTTCGATCATTTCGAAGCCATCCGCGATGGATACGAGAGCGCGCTCGGCGATTTTGTGGCGCGAGCCGGGACCGACAACATGGCGGCTCTCGCCGAGCTATCAAACGGAATTTCCGGCAGCCGGGCGGAGACGCTGGCTTTGACCGGAGCCACATTGATTGATGGCACGGGTAATCCAGCCGTCGCCGATGCGGTCGTCGTCATCAAGAAAGGTCGGATTGTTGCGGCGGGGGCGAAGTCGAAGGTCAAGATTCCGAAGAACGCAACCGTAATCGATGAAACCGGCAAGACCATTCTTCCCGGATTGTGGGACATGCATGCTCACTTTGAGCAAGTGGAGTGGGGGCCGATCTATCTCGCCGCCGGAGTCACCATGGTTCGCGATTGCGGTAACGAATTCGAATTCATCAAGGCGGTGCGCGATGCGGTTGCCGACGGCAAAGGTCTTGGCCCACGTTTGCTGCTGGCGGGAATTGTTGATGGATCCGGCAAGATGACCGTCGGCGTGCAGCGCGTGGATACGCCTGAACAAGCGAAGGCCTGGACCGACAAGTATCACGATGCCGGTTTTCAGCAGATGAAGATCTACAGCTCCGTCAAACTGGAAGAAGTGAAAACAATTGCGGATGAAGCCCATCGTCTCGGCATGACGGTCACCGGCCACGTGCCGGAGGGTTTGACCGCGTATCAGGCGATCGAGGCAGGGCAGGACCAGATCAATCATATCCATTACATTGCAGACATAATGCACGATCCGCTGCCCGAGGGCGCGAAGCGATCAGAACGGGCCAAGGCAATCGCCAATATCGATCTGAGTTCTGCACCAGCACAAAAGGCGATTGCTTTCCTGCAAGCTCACCATACCGTGGTCGACCCGACGCTCGCGCTCATGGAGTTCTTTACCGCTTCAACCGCCAAGCCACCGGCAAGCTTCGAGCCCGGTGTCACCAAACTGCCCGTGGAGCTGTCTGCCCAGCTCAATGATGTCGGACCGCCCGGACCCAACGCCGCAGTGGGGGAAAAGTCTTTCGAAAAGTTCGTGGAGATTGTGGGAGCGTTGCACAAGTCTGGGATCCCCATTGTGGCAGGCACCGACCAGACTGTTCCCGGGCACAGCTTGCATCGCGAGATCGAATTGTACGTGCAAGCGGGATTCAGCCCGATGGAAGCGATCCAGGCTGCAACCATCGTTCCAGCACGCGTAATGGGCATCGCCAAGGAGGTCGGCACGGTGGAAGTGGGAAAGCGCGCCGACCTGATCGTGATTCATGGCGATCCGCTGCAGGACATTCACAACACACGCAACGTGGAATCCGTGATCACCAACGGTACGATGTACAGCGCCGCGGAACTGTGGAAGAGCGTGGGGTTCAAGCCGTAGGCCGACGCGCCTTCTAGTGCTCCACCACCCAGTTGCCAATTAATTTCAGGATCTCGTTGCTACGGGGGTCCCACAATGTGGTGTGGCGCACGTCGGGGAACACTTCGAGTCGCTTGTCCCGCGCCGCCGAGCGCCGGTAAAAGCTGACACACTGCCCGTGGCTCACTACGCGGTCCGAACCGCCTTTGATGATCAGCATGGGCGCGCTCACTTTCGGGGCGATGGCCCATCTCCAATCCCAAACCAGCCGCTGCGCATCGAGGAGATATCCAAAGCTCACGTTCTTGTAAGCCAGCGGATCGGCACGCCGGCGCGCAACAAAGCCGGCGTCCCGTGTGCTCTCCTCAAGGCGAGAGTTGACCAAGCCGATCACCGGTTTCCGCAAGGCCAAGAGCAGGTTGGGGAACAGCCGCGCACTTTCGAGGCTGAGATACTGGCTGAGATGAAGATTGAGGGCCGGGGCCAGCAGCAGCAGGCCCGCGAGCTCGTCGCTATGATCTTTGGCATAGCGGAGTGCCAAATCAGCGCCCATGCTGTCACCCAGCAGAAAAGATCTGGCTCCCGGCCGCTCCCGCCGGACGCGTTGCAACATGGTGGCCAGATCGGCCACTACTTCGGCTGGCGTGCCAAGGAAGCCGCGGCGGCCCTGGGAAAGCCCGTGGCCTCTGGCGTCGAGCCCATAAACGTCAGTGCCGGCGGGATTCAGCGCATCCGCGATGACCTTGTAAGGCCCGCTGTGATAGCCGATGCCGTGCAGCACGACGACAATGCGGCCATTCCAGTTTTCTGCCGGCCATTGCCGGTAGAACAACTCGGTCCCGTCCGCGGAACCCACAAAGCCGTGCCGGTCAGAAATTGGCGGCGCCCACTGATGGATGTCAGCAGAGGCGCTTACCTCGGGCGGCATTAACCCCTCTTCGAGCGTGGAATCGTGCATAGGTTATGAATGGCGCCCGAAGCCGACCCGGTGCCGGCATGCGTGCAGAATCTATTTAATCTAGCATCTCCGCGAACTTGCAACCCAAAAAAGGCCGATTCTTATGGGCTTCCGTGGTTCCGGTTTGAAAAGGGCCGCATAAAATGCGGCTTTGACGCTGGTTTTCCACAGAAGATTCGTATACCATCAGGGGCATCGCAGGAAAATTCAGAGTTCTTACTTAGAGGAGGTTTCATGGCTGCAGGCATGACCAAGACACAACTCGTACGCCATCTCGCCGAAAAGGTTGGCGTCAACAACAAAGTCGCGGCTGCATTTCTCGAGCACCTGACGGACACCGCCGTGAAGGAGACCAAGAAGGGCGGTTTATTCGTGGTGCCCGGACTGGGCCGTCTGGTGAAGGCTCATCGCAAAGCTCGCATGGGACGCAATCCCCAGACCGGCGAACCGATCCAGATCAAAGCCAAGACCGTAGTAAAGTTCCGCGTGGCCAAGGCTGCCAAGGACGCGATTGCGCCCAAGGGAAAGTAGAGGGAGATCAGATTTCGCCAGCAAGGGCCGGTGCTGAACCGGCCCTTCTTGCTTGGCCGACACTAAGAGAGAAGCGCTTCAAACGGAGCGGCTACACACCGCCGATGACGGCATCCGCCTCAATTTCCACCAGCATTTCTGGAGACACCAGCGCCGTCACTCCGACCATGGTTGCGGCGGGACGGATATCGCGAAAAAACTCGCCGTGCGCTTTGCCGACCTTTTCCCAGTCCGCGATATTGGTGACGAACGTCCGGGTGCGCACCACATCTTTCAGGCTTGCCCCGGCTTTGCGCAGTGCGGAGTCGATGTTCCGCAGGGTTTGCACCGCCTGCGCGTAAGGATCTCCCACGCCCACGATCTTGCCGTCGGGACCGGTCGCGGTAGTCCCGGCAACATAAACGATGTTTCCGATTTTCACCGCGCGGGAATAGCCGACGATTGGCTCCCAAACTGTGCCACTCGAGATGTTCTTTCGTTCCATGAGGGTTGCGGTCTCCAAGCCGATCATTGTACTTGAGCTATCGCGACCAGTGTTAGCAGCCGGGACGCGCGAGTGCCAACGTTATGACCGAAGTTGTTGTGCGCGACGCAGCCTCTAATGCAGCGTGATCAACAAGATGCGCATCTTACAAAAGTCACTTGCGTTCCGTGCCAAGCTGCGATAAAAACGTGCGCAAGAAAGATGGAACACCGCTCTGGGAGCGACGTTTAGGGGGATTCTGAAAAGCGATGATTCCGGAATCACACAGCCTCGATAAATTCTTCATTGAGATCGTCGGGACGCACTACGCACAAGAGATCGGCATCCGGGATCCGCAGATCATACACTACGTTGCCCACTTGCTCACGGAATTTTGTGAGGTCGAGCAGCTTTTCAAGATTCGCGATGCGGCGGGAAAATCGCTTACCGATGTGGGCGAGATGATGATGGAGTCGAATCCGGTCTACGGCCCCGCGCCGTCGTTCGATCGCGAACGGCAGGTCCGTAAGCACATCGGCGATTACACGCTTTTTTTTACCGGCATGTTTCCCGAGAGCATCAATCACCTTCGCCTGCGCAAGCACCGAATCGAGAATTTCATCGATTGGATAAAAGCCGGCAAGGAGAGCTACTACATCGTCTCCAAGTTCGATTGCTTTGAATACACCAACGTCGCGCCGCTGTTTGCCACCCTTTCAAGCCACTTCGAGCAGTGTGTCTACGGCTTGAACCAGGTGAAGAACGAGCTGCAGGAGATGCAGCACCCCATCGTGCGACGCGCCAACGAAATCCAGATGTAGAGCGTGTCCCTGCGCTTGAGCAGGCGTTCCCGCGTCAGGTTCCGGACAATTCTTTCTGAAGCTGGCGATAAAAACTCAGGGCCGCGTCCCCCTGCACCAGCTTTCTGCTTCGCCTCAAGTTGCCGAACTTCTCGCCTGGATCAAACCGTTTCTGGTGCTCCGCGATGACCGTGCTCTCTGGCTTCAGGAGTTGCGTTTTTGAAAGCCCGTCCAGCAACTCTCCGTAGGTTTTTTCCATCCGATAGGGCGGATCAAGAAAAACATAGTCGACCCGCATCCCGCTTGCGTCCAGGATCTTCAGAGCATGAATTGCGTCCAGCCTCAGAACTTCAAATCCCCTTTCGACCCCGAGCGACCGCAGGTTCTTTCGGATCAACTCCGCCGCCGGCGCTGACGATTCCACAAAGCGCACCATGCCCGCTCCGCGGCTAAGCGCTTCGATGCCCACCGCACCGGTTCCCGCGAAAAAGTCCACCCATACGCTTCCTTCCAACGCGCTCGGATTCCCCGCGGTAAGAAGGTCAAACAGGGTTTCGCGAAGCCGGTCGGTAGTGGGACGAATGTCCGCGCCCCGCATCGACTGCAGGGGACGGCTGCGATATTTGCCTGCGATCACCCGCATCGGCTGCTCTTCCTGCACTCTTGTCTCAAGTACCTTCGATACCCCGGCCGCAATTTCCAACCTCGCTGCAGTGACTAAAAACTATATAGAATAATAAGGTGACGAGGGCGCTTCCCTCTTTCTATGAGAAACTGGTCCATCCCCGCAGGTAAGGTCTTCGGAGTCGAGCTCCGCGTTCATTTGACATTCGTCTTTCTGATTTTGTTTGTCCTGTTCACCGAGTCTGCTTCTCATGGTCCCGTGTACGCCGGCCGGGGACTGGCACTGGTGGGGATTATTTTCGGGTCGGTAGTTCTTCATGAATTGGGACACGCCCTGGTGGGAGCGCACGCTGGCGTTCCGGCCAAGGCCATCATCCTGCTGCCCATCGGTGGCGTCACCCTGTTCGATGAAACCCAGCAACGGATTGAGGCTGGGGTTCTGACCTGGAAACGTGACATTCGCATCGCCCTGGCCGGTCCGCTGGTAAATTTTCTGGTGGCTTTCGTGGCGGCGGGAATTCTTCTGGCCGTCATGCCGGGAATCCAGTTGCGGTCGCCGGTCATGCATTCCAGCGATCTGGGTCGAAGCCTGGTCTGGGTAAACATCTGGCTGGGCGCATTCAACCTGCTTCCGGCTTACCCCATGGATGGCGGGCGGGTATTGCGGGCGCTGTTCAGCCGCCGCATGGACCCGGTTCGCGCCACGCGGCGGGCAGTTTCCATCGGTCAAGCCTTTGCCACCCTGTTCATGTTGCTCGGCATGTTTGGAAATCTCTGGCTCACCATGGTAGGCGTCTTCCTGTTCATCGCCGCCCAACTGGAGGAGCGTTCCGCGGTTTTCCAGTCGGTTCTGCAATCGGTTCTGCTGGAAGACATCATGCTGACCGGCTTCGCCACGCTTTCCCCGGCCGACACTCTGGAAGATGCGCTGGACAAGGCCGTGCACTCGCTGCAGGATGACTTCCCGGTGATTCGCGGCAGCGACATGGTGGGCGTGGTGTCAAAGCAGAAGATTTTGCAGGCTCTGCGCTCGGAGGGTAACGGCTACGTGCAAGCCGTGATGAGCCGCTTCTTCGAAGTCGCACAGAAAAAAGAATCCCTGGCGTCGGCCTTCCGCAAGCTGACGGCGCGCAACCTCAGCATTCTCCCGGTGGTCGAAGACGAACGCCTGGTGGGCATCATCACGCTGCAAAATCTGATGCACTCCATGACCCTGCTCGCGGAAAGTCGCAAACTGCGCCGAGCGGAACTCGATTCGTAGCCGCTGATTGCCGCTGTTTCAATTGTCTTCTTCTCAGCATCTCGGTTTTTCGTTATCCAGAATTGGCGAAGCCGCACGCCGTCCTACCAGAGGAAGGGGACGAGCCGGAAGCGGGTGCGGAGGCAATATTCAGCATAGCCGGGCAGTTCCTGGCGAAGAACCTTTTCCTCGTTCAGGAGGCGCAGAACGATGACTGGGATGAAGAGAACCATAGCAGGGATGGTCAGGTATGAGCCGAGCGCCAAGGGCGTGAACAAGAGCATCATGCTGGCGCCCGAATACATGGGATGGCGGACGACGCGATAAGGGCCGCTGGAAATCACTCTCTGGCCGGGCTCGACTTGAATGGTAGAGGCCGCGAAACGGTTGACCTTCATGACCCAAAGCATCATAGTGTAGCCGGCGAAAACGAAGGCCTGCGCAAGGATCGTCAACCACAAAGGCGAACGAGACCAGCCATACCGGTGATCGAGTCCAGGGAGCAGGAAGAAGATCAACCCGCTCAGGTAGAAGAACTTCATGATGATCTTCTGTTCGCGGACTGTTTCCTTCCTCTGCAGCCTTCGCTCGACTAATTGTGGATCGTGTTTATAGAAATAGACAAAGGCGGGGACCGTGGGGACAATCCAAATCGCGAGGTAGGTCCAGCCCTGCCAAAACTTCAGCGAGCCAGCGGGGATGAACAGCAGGGCCGCAAACGACGCTACCGCGAGCAAGAGGCGAAGGGCCAACTTCGACTTGAGGCTCATCTGATCACGCTTGACCAGTTTCGTTAGAGGCTGACTTGCCTGCTCGTACTCGCGAATTTTGGTCTTCAACTAAAACCGGTACACCAGCCCCAGCGATGGCTCTGCCATGTGTCCCTTGGTTCCGGTGAAAAAACTGATGGTGCTCGAAGCGCTGGTCACGTTGAAATCAGGATTGCTGTAGAAAAATCCGCGGTACTGCAGACGCAGCGCAAACCAGCGGATGTACGGCAACTTGTAATCCACTCCCACTCCGTACAGCAAGGCAGGCACGGTCTGCTTGGCCGCGCCCAGGTTCACCTGCACATTGTTGGGGATGCCATTGACCGGCGCCAGATCCACCCAGGTACTTTGCGGATTGAACCTGAGAACCCCGCCGCCCGCCAGCACAAACGGCTCGAAGCGGCCTTTCTGGAAAGGGCTGAACATGTAGGCCCCAGAATACTCGGTAATGTGGCTCACGACGTGATAGTCAAACGCCGACTGGAATATCTGGGAATTTATGGCGCGTCCGTAATTGAATAGCAGCGAATGTTTGGGCGCGACTTTCAAGCGGAAGGTGGCGAAAGCATTGCTGCCTTCGGTAGCGCTCTGCGTAATCGAGTCTCCAATGGATTGCTTGCTAAACACTGCGGCAAAGCTGGCGCTCGCGTCGAAGTGCCCATCCTGTGCAACTGCGAAGGCGGCGCATAAGAAAAACGCCGCCGCTAGAATTCCTGTTTTTCTGACCATCCGGTGTCCTCTCGTAATACGATGCAGAATATTCGATGTTCCCACGGCCTGCAGATTTGTAATTTTGTTTCGCTCAGAACAGCTGTATCGACTTCGCCTGCTGCATGGCCGGAATTGTCCGCAGTTCGGCCAATACTGAATCCGGTATGCGCACGTCGACGTGCACCACTGCAATCGCTTCGCGCACCGCTTCGGCTCCGCCCGCCTCCGCCCGACGGCCAAGCGAAAAATCCGCAATGTTAATCTTGTGGTCTCCCAGGATCGTGCCCACCCTGCCGATCACGCCGGGCACGTCGCGATTGCGCAGATAGATCAGGTTACGCTCCAGCGGCGCCTCGACCTCAATTCCGTCCACATGCAATAGTCTCGGGGCATTCTTGTGCAGAACTGTGCCCTTCACAATGTGCTCTTCCGATCCGGCCGTTACCAGAATCGACAATACACTGCCCGCGCCTCCGGTCGATCCTTTTGGCTTCATCTCTTCGTGAATATGCAGTCCCCGCGACGACGCGATGGCTGCGGCGTTCACCAGATTTGCCTTCTCCTCCAGCGCCTGGTTCAGAATTCCTGTGATGGCGGCGTTGCGGATCAGTTCAGTCTTGGCTTCGGCAATGTGCCCGCTGTACGACAGCCAAATGTCCTCCAGCGCACCCTCCGTGACCTGCGCCAGGAACGATCCCAGCCGCTCCGCCAGCACAATGTAAGGCTTCAGCGCGAGATATTCCTCGTGCGAGACCGAGGGCACATTCACCGCGTTCTGGATCACGCCATGTTTCAGATACTCCTTTACCTGCAACGCGATCTGGTATCCGACGGCTTCCTGGGCCTCGTGCGTAGACCCACCGATGTGAGGGGTTAAGATCACGTTCTCCAGCGCCGGAAGCGGCGAATCCTTCAGCGGCTCTTTCGTGAAAACGTCCAGCGCGGCGGCCGCCACCTGGCCCTGCTTGAGCGCCGCCGCCAAAGCGGCTTCATTGATGAGTTCGCCGCGTGCGCAATTCACCAGCCGCACGCCGTGTTTCATTTTCTTGATTGATTCCTCATTGATCATACCCGCAGTCTGCGGAGTCAGCCCTACGTGCAGGGTCAGGTAATCCGACGCGGCATAGACATCGTCCAGCGCCGCGATTCGGATTCCATTTTCCTTGGCCAGCGCCGCCGAGACAAACGGATCATGCGCCACAATTTCCATCTCAAAGGCGCGCGCCCGCCGCGCCACTTCCATTCCAACTCGTCCCAGTCCCACGATGCCCAGGGTCTTGCCGCGCAGTTCGGTCCCCTGCAGCGACTTTTTCTCCCACTGTCCGGCATGCATCAACTGGTTGGCCCGGCAGAGGTGCCGTGCCATTGCCAGCATCATCGCCAGCGTCTGCTCGGCCACCGCAACCGCGTTCGCGCCCGGGGTATTCATCACTGCGATTCCCTGGCGAGTCGCCGGATCAAGGTCGATGTTGTCGACGCCCACGCCGGCCCGGCCGACGACGCGCAGCTTTCGCGCGTTTGACAGCAGCGCGGCGTTCACCTGCACCGCCGAGCGCACAATCAGCGCATCCGCGTACTCGATCTGCTCAGCCAGATTGCCGCCCAGTTGGTCGTGGGTGACGACGGTCCAGCCGGGCTCCTTGAGGAGTTCGATCGCCGAGGACGAAAGTTTTTCTGCGATGACGATTTTCATGGAAAGACACCTCGCGGCCTGTTGT
This sequence comes from Terriglobia bacterium, assembly GCA_963758285.1. Taxonomy (GTDB): domain Bacteria; phylum Acidobacteriota; class Terriglobia; order Terriglobales; family Acidobacteriaceae; genus DASVWZ01. Next base: position 191,060 of record CAVWUT010000013.1, read on the forward strand.
GCCCGCCTGAAACCTCCTCGCTTAATGGAGAATTCCCTGCTGTGCGAGACTTATTTCTTGATCAGCAACTCCTGTTCAGTAGCATAGACTTCTTGCGCCGCTCGTACCGCGGCTCCATACTCGGCCGGCTTGCCCGTGACCGCTGCCAGCACGTTTTCCAGCGCGGCCAGAACGCCGATTGTGTCCAGATAATCGTAATAGCCCAGGTGCGCGATGCGGAACAACTGGCCCTTCATCTCGCCTTGCCCATTGGCCACGATCGCCCCGAAGTTGTCGCGGAACTGTTTGACGATCGTGCTGGAATCGATACCATCCGGCGAACTGATCGCGGTCAAGGCCGCCGCCGGCGCCGAGGACGAAAACAATTTCAACTCCAGAGCTTCAGCGCCGGCGCGAGTCATTTGTGCTGCCAGTTCGGCGTTTGCGATGAGCGCCTTTCGCCCCGCAACTAGATCGCCGTCGCCCATTTGCCGCACGAAATCCAACGCCGCGCCCAGGGCGGCGAACATCGAGGTTGCCGGGGTGTACGCCGATTCTCCTTTGGCGGCGGATTTCCGCTCTTTGCGGAAATCGAAATAATAACGCGGAGACTTCGCTGTCTCCATCCTCTTCCAGGCGCGCTCGCTGAGGGCGCAGTACGCCAGCCCCGGAGGAATCATCAGCGCCTTCTGCGATCCACCAATGATGACGTCAATTCCCCAGCCGTCCACGTCAAAGTGCGTGGTTCCAAGGCCGGTAATGGCATCCACCACCAACAGCGTGTCGCCGTTTCCGCGCACCAGCCGGGAAATCTCTTCCACGTCGTGACGAACGCCGGTGGAACTTTCCGTGGCCTGCACAAAAACGGCGCGAATTTCGGGAGTGAGTTTCTGCCGGATGTCATCGAGCACGAAGGTCTTTCCGTATGGGGCGCTAAGCACCTCGACTACGCAGCCGAACGCCTTGGCCAGATCGCGCCAACGCTCGCCAAATTTGCCGGCAGTAAGCACCAGGATTTTGTCGCCGGGCGAGGTGAGGTTTGAGACTGCACCCTCCATGACGCCGGTTCCTGAGCATGCCAGGACTAAAACGTCATTGCGGGTTCCGATGAAATCTTTCATGTCGGCCAGCACCCGCGAGAACAGCGCGCGGAAGTCGGCGGTACGATGGTGCAGCGAGAATGACGCCATCGCATTCTGGGCAGCGGGAAGGATAGGCGTAGGCCCGGGCGTAAAAAGACGGTTTTTCCGCAACATAGAATTTAGTCCCTATTTTGATTGTGGTTAGTGTAACCGGAAGACGCGCCATGACGCTGTGACGTATCGGCGAAATGTTCTTGTGGCGGGGGAAAGGTCGAAATTTGATCGAGTAGTTGCCCTTGAGGGATCTCCTTCGATTCCAGATTGGCAGGTTTGACAGCCTTCTGCGACGGCTCCTATACTTCTCCCACGCCACGACTTCCTGTCCGGAGGGAACTCCTATGCTGAAACATTCGCTGGTCGTTTTCCTGATTGCTGCCTCCGCAACTCTCAGTCTTGCGGAAGAAAATTGGAGCCTTCACCAACCCAAGCTCACCCCGCAAAAGAGCGGCACTACGCAATTGTTGATTGCGGTGACTCCAGTAGATTCCCGCGTGGTCTGGGCAGCGGGAAGTGGCGGTACCTATGTCGTCACGACCGACGGCGGAGAGCACTGGAAAGCCGGCGTGGTGCCGGGAGCCGAAAAGTTGCAATTCCGCGATGTGCAGGGCGTAAGCGACAAGATCGCGTACCTGATGTCGATTGGAAACGATACGGGACAGTTTCGCATCTACAAAACAGTCGACGGCGGCGCGCACTGGTCCATAGAGTTCAAGAACCAAACCAAGAAGGCGTTCTACGATTGTTTTGCCTTCTGGACTCCGGACCGGGGCATCGCCCACAGCGACTCGGTGAAAGGCGTGTTCCCGGATATTCGCACGACCAACGGAATGACTTGGAAAAGCATCGCCAAGAATATGCCGCCGGCATTGCAAGGAGAAGCCTCCTTCTCATCAAGCGGGACCTGCATTGCGACGGAAGGTGAACAGAACGCCTGGATTACTACCGGCGGATCAAAAATCTCGCGGATCCTGGCCACCACCGATGGCGGCGATAGCTGGAAAGCCTATGACACTCCGTTGAAGAGTTCGCCCACCGCGGGCGGGTTCTCCGTTTCCTTCCGCGACCCCGACAATGGCATCGTGGGCGGCGGCGACTTGGCCACAAAGGACCCGAATCATGCGGCCACCTCAACCTCGCATGATGGCGGAAAGACCTGGAAGCTTACGAAAAAGCCGCCGGTGAAGGGAGCCATTTTCTGCCTGAGCTATGCGCAAAAGGTTAGCTACGGCGATCAAGCGGAAGATCACGGCTTCGATCGCGTTGTGGTGATCACCGCCGAAACGGCACCGAACTTCGACTCAGGGGCAGCGGCTTGGACTCCCGACGAAGGAGACACTTGGTTCAAACTGCCCAAAGTGAGCGGCTATTGGGCGGTTGCTTTTGCGAATCCGAAAGCGGGATGGTTTGTCGGGAATAACGGCAGCATCCTGAAGATCAGCTTCTAACCACAATTTGATGAAGGGCGCGCTGAACTGAGGGCAGCGCGCCTACTGTGCTTTCGTCGCCTTCTAGCGGTCTGCCGCCGGAGCCGAGGCTTCCTGCGGCATCGTCGCCGACATTCGCTCCAGCAGCGAGCGCAGTTGATCCAATACCTCCGCCGGAGCGGCTGTCTTCAGAGAGAATCTCAACATGCCATCCGGCGTGAACTGCGCGCCTTTCTGCGACGAGACGAATTGCGCCAGCTTTGCGGGATCGATGATGGCATTTTGCCGGAACTTAATCGTGACCAGGTCCCCTTTTCGTTCGATCGCGATGACCCCTACTTGAACGGCCAGCAGCTTGAGCGAGGCGTAGTCCAGAAGATTGCGCACTGCCGCGGGTGGCTCGCCGTAGCGGTCCTGTAGTTCAGCGCCGACGTCCGCCAGTTGCGACTCTTTTTCGATCCCGGCGACCCGCTTGTACATGCGGAGCCGCTGATTTTCTTCGGCAATGTAATCGGCAGGAATACGGATGTTGAGGCCCAGGTTGAGTTGCGTCTCGGCCTCTTCCGGCGCCGCTTCGCCCTTCATTTCGCGGACGGCGCGGTCCAGCATCTGGGTGTAAAGTTCGAAGCCGACCGCTTCGATGTGTCCGCTCTGCTCTCCACCGAGAAGGTTGCCCGCTCCGCGCAGTTCGAGATCGAGCGCCGCAATCTTGAAGCCCGCGCCCAAGTCGGAGAATTCCTTCAGCGCCGCCAGTCGCCGTCGTGCAATCGGAGTCAGTTCGACATCGGCCGGCACCAGCAAATATGCATACGCTCTGCGATTCGACCGGCCCACCCTCCCGCGTAACTGGTAAAGCTCGGACAAGCCAAAGCGGTCGGCCCGATTGATGACGATGGTGTTGCAGAGCGGAATGTCGAGGCCATTCTCGATGATGGTGGTTGCCACCAGTATGTCGGCCTCGTGGTGCATGAATTTCAGCATCACTTTTTCGAGTTCGCCCTGCGACATCTGCCCGTGGCCCACGATGATCCGCGCTCGCGGCGCCAAGGCTTGCAACTTTGCCGCCATTTCCCAGATGGTTTCCACACGGTTGTACAAGAAATACATCTGCCCGCCGCGCGCCAGTTCCTGCTCGATGGCGGACTGGATCAGCTTTTCGTCCCAACTCGCCACCACCGTCTGGATCGCCATGCGATCTTTTGGCGGCGTTTCGATCACGCTCATGTCCCGCAGTCCCACCAGCGACATGTGCAGGGTGCGCGGAATCGGAGTCGCCGACATGGTCAGCACATCCACTTCCTTGCGCATCTGCTTCAGCCGTTCCTTGTGCCGCACGCCGAAGCGCTGCTCTTCGTCGACCACAAGCAGTCCAAGATCGGCAAACTTGATGTCCTTAGAGAGAAGACGGTGCGTCCCAATCAGAACATCGACTTTCCCGGTTTCCACCTTCTGCAGGATTTCCTTCTGCTGCCTCGTTGTGCGGAAACGGCTGATCATTTCAATGCTGACGGGAAATGCGGCGAAGCGCTGTTTGAAAGTCTCATAATGCTGGAAGGCCAGCACCGTGGTTGGAGCCAGGACGGCCACTTGCTTGTTGTCGTTCACCGTCTTGAACGACGCGCGCATCGCGACTTCCGTCTTGCCGTAGCCGACATCGCCGCACAGCAGGCGATCCATCGGCTCCGACGATTCCATGTCACGCTTCACGTCCGCAATCGCATAGCCTTGGTCGTCAGTTTCCGTGTATTCGAAGGCGTCTTCGAACTCGCGCATCCACTCATTGTCGGCGGAAAACGCATGACCTTTGGCCGCCTTACGCTCAGCGTAGAGCTTGATCAGTTCATCGGCCATGTCCTTCATGGCCTTGCGCACGCGCGCCTTGGTCTTTGCCCAGGCCGCAGTGCCCAGATGGTTGAGCGCGGGCTTTGCGCCTTCGGACGACCGGTACTTCTGGATCAAATCCAACCGCGTCAGCGGCACGTACAGGCGCGCAGCTTCCGCATACTCGAGCAGCATGAACTCGGTGTTGCCGTCGCCCTGATTGATCTCCTTCAATCCCTGGTATTGCCCAATGCCGTGCTCGACATGCACCACGTAGTCACCGACCTGCAAATCACGGAAGTCAGAAAGAAATGCCGAAGTCTTCGATCGCTGCCGCTGGGGCCGCGCAACCACGGACTCGGACTCGTCGAACAGGTCGCGCACGCCAAAGATTGCCAGATGAGCTTCCGGCAGAATGACTCCATCTGGCACGTAAGCCTTTACCAGCGTGCTGGTCAACACTTCGCCTGCGAAATACGTAGTCTCATCCGCGTAGCTTTCACCGCCCCGAGTGCGGCTGCCTAGCCGGAAGGACGCTGCGTTCTCGCTGAAAACGTCGGCCAGTCGTTCCACTTCGCCGATGTTGGGGACCGCGATCAGCACGCGGTTTCCCTCAGCAATCTGCTTTTTCGATTCTTCCAGCAGCGCATTCGCCGAGCCATGAAGACGCGCCGCAGGCTGCGTATGGAAACTCACAGGCTCCAACTGGTCCGGTCGCGCAATGTCCAGATGCTCGACGTCGGCTCCGGGAAGGCTTGCCAGTTTTTGCCACCACTCGTCCGGCGGAAGGTAGAGATCGGTGGGCCGCACCAGGTTGCCAACTCCGCTGCGCTCGTGTGCCTCCCCGATTCGTGACCACAGTTGATCGAATTCCCGCTTCAAGCTTTCAGGTTCGTCGGCCAGCACCACGGCGCGAGGCATCAATTCGAAAACTGTGCGGTCGGCGCCTGCCACCGGCGCATAAAACTCCCATCCCGGAAACACGGTGACTCCAGTCGAACGCACCGCCTGCTCTACGATCTCTTCCGCGCCGGTAATCCGCTTTCCCGACAATCGCGCGTGAATAGCACCCAGCAGATCTTCGTGCACTGGTGTTTCCGTCAACGGCAGCAACAGCGCTTCCTCCACTGGATTCGACGACCGTTGCGTGCCCGGATCAAACTTGCGAATCGATTCGACTTCATCACCGAAAAACTCGATGCGCACCGGGCGATCCGCTTCGGGCGGGTACACGTCGAGAATTCCGCCGCGCAACGCATACTCGCCAGGCATTTCCACTACGTCGGTGGAGGAATAGCCAACCGTGTTCAGGTGAGCCAGCAGCGCCTCGGTGTCGAGCGATTCACCGCGCCTGACGGCCCGTGCCAGGTCGGCGTAATATTCGGGCGGCCGCAGGCGAATTGCCGTGCCCGCAATGGGCGACACCAGAATCGAAACCGCTCCGGTCGCCATTTTCCAGAGCGTCACAGCGCGTTCTTCCTGGATTTCCGGATGGGGTGAAAGGTTCTGGAAGGGCAGCACATCCCGAGTCGGCAAGGCGACGATGGAGTCCGGCTCATTGCCGCCGATCAGTTCATGAAACGCCTGCAGCACCGGAACTAGTTCCTCGGCAGCCCGGTTGTCAGGCACCACCACAATGAACGGGCGGGCGGCACTTTTCTGGAGCACTACGAACAGCAGAGCTTTGGCGGTTGGGGTGAGTCCGGAGACACGAATCCGCCCCGTGCCCTCTCGCAGATGGGAGGCTGCACGCAACGTGCCAGGCAGTTTCTCCACGTCCGCGAACAGATCACGGACAAACGGCAAGACCATCGCAGTTTGATTCTAACAGGGGTGACGTGGGGACAGCCGCCCTCGGCTGTCCGAGCGGGGCAAAGCCCCGCAGCAATATTCGGACACCGGCAAGTTAATTGCGCAGCAGCGGCCGGGTCAGACACGTCGGTCCTCCTCCGCCGTTGATGCACAACTCCGATCCATGGAATGTGCGCACCTCGAATCCCGCGGTGCGCAGCTTTTGGTTCGTTCGGCGATTCTCCTCGAGCGCCAGCAGACGCTTATTCCCTAACGCAAGCACATTGCACGCCAGCGTATCCCGCTCTGCGCCGTCGATCTCGATGAAGCGGTAGCCTCGGGTCTTCAGCAACTCCACGGTCTCGACTGCCAGCCAGGGCCAGTCCACCAGCGCAGTGTGCTCGTCCAGGAGACTCATCAGGCTCATCAGGTGCAGACAACACGACGGGCCGGAGCCGTAGGGAAGCGGCGCCGCAATCACTTCGACCTCGGAGGCCGCAAGCAGCGCACGCAATTGAGGGATTCCGGCTGCGTTCGTGCGGTAGCCATTGCCCACGAGTAAAGTCTTGGGGTCGAGCCAGACAATGTCCCCAGCTTCGACTGAGCCGGGTGGCTGGATCTCTCCCAACACTGGTATGCCCAGGTCTTCGCAGAATCTCCTGTGAGCCGAAGCTTCCGCGACTCGGTTCGGCTTTTCCGGGTGCAGCACGATCATGCCGCGATCAGTCATAAAAGACGGGTCATGCGCGTACACCGCGTCCAGCGAAAGATTCGCCGAGCCGCGAAGCTCGACGACCTCCGCCCCTGCAAGTTTCAATTGCCGGCAAAGTTCCTCATGCTGTGCTTGAACAGTGCTGAAGTCCGGCGGATGGTGAAATCCCAACTCGCTCCATCGGCTGGACTGGCTGGGTGTATCCCATCCCGCCGCGCGCGGCGAGCACACTAACACTCGCCGCAATGGTCCCACCATTGAATGGCCGTTGAAATTGCCCGCGCCTCGCACAGTTCGCGAATCGTCTCCTTGCTCGGCAATCTAAATGGCTGCGATAAACATGGCAACTCGGCTTGGATGCGAAGTTGCTTCAGGCAAGCGGCACAAGACAAGCACAATGCGCCGGGTCAGAATTCCACATGCAGCCGGAAGCTTGGCACCACCACCGGGCCGCGGTCGCGGTTGTAGCCCGGATTGTTGACGTGTTGGACGCCGGGAGCGACATAGATTCCGCGCCAAACATGGGCAGTGTAGTAGGACTCCACAATATTTTCCCGGCCGTAGTTCAAGGCGCCATCCCCGATGAGAAAACCATAACCGCCATCGGCCAAGTATGTCTGGTGGTCTTTGCTGATGGCATTGGAGACGAACGCAATTCCGGCGCGGTCAAATTTGCGATGCCACCTCGCGCCGTAAACTCCCAACCCTTCAAGGAAGGTCGAATCCACTTCGGTGTAGGCAAACGATTCGGTTTTGCCGTTGTTCCAACCCCAACGTGCGAAGGCCACAAAGTTTCGGGTGATGGTTTGCTCGAGATTGATGCCAAAGCCATATTTGCGCGTGATGTGCCAGGGATGGTTGGTGATCTCAGGCGCGGACAACAGGCCTTCTTCAAATTGCGCTATAGCATCGCGGTAGATGCCCATGTTCGCGTAGTTGGTATAGCCGATGAGCCGAATCACGCCCGCCTTCTTCGGCAGGATGCCGTGCTGCCAGTCGAATTCGTAATTTTCCGCGTGCGCCTGCCAGAACTTCCACACCAGGTCAATTCCATTGGCGACCTTGGGCATCAAGGCCTCGCCGAAGCGCAGACCCCAGTTTCGATCCTCATAATCGACTATCGCTCCCACGGTGTAGCCGCGCGTGTCTGCTGCGTAGTCGTAGGCGCCGTTATTGTCAACCGCCCAGTTGAGGAACTGCAGGTGGGTGTCGCTTCCGACCGAGTTGGTGTCAAAGAAATCCACCATGCTGAACTTTCCAAGGCGAACTTCCAGACGGCGCATGGGGAGTTCCGTGAATAACGATAACGGGTTGCGGTCAATCTCGACTTTCTCTTTGCTCAGCGCAAACACCTTGTGAAACATTGCTCGCGCCACATATGGTTCCTTGCTGAGCAGCGGATTGCGCACGATATCAAGATTGGGGAAGCCTGCGATCCCTAACCCAGTACTCAGTGCACTGCCGCCCGCTTCTTCGAGGTCGAACAGAATCTCATTGGAATTGTTGAGCCGCACACCGGTATAGAGCGTCAGAACTCGCGATGTGGCTTTCTCGTAGTCAGGACTCAGACTGTTCTTGCCGCTATATTTCGCATAAAACGGTGGATGGGTCTGGAAGATGAAATTCGCCTGCCCCGACAACCAGAAGCGGGTATCCTGGAAGTGAGGCAACATGCTCTCGGGCGCGACCTGGGCTCCGGGATCGGTGTCGTCGGTCTGGGAGTTGGCATCTGGGTTCGCGGCTTGAGCAGACACACCGGGCGTCGCGTCTTGGGCCACGTCGAGGGCTTGAGCGCAAGTGACCGGAGGTCCGAGGAGCGGCGCAAACCATAGAGCCAGCCCTGGCAGCAACCGCCAGCACCGGTGCGTGGCTCGTGAGCCGCCGCGATCCTCGGCGCTGCATCTGGCGATATTGAAACTGAATTTCAATTTCATGTTCTCAGATGACTCGGCTCTGCTGAACGACCCCAACGCCGCTTGTCGCCGGTGCCTGTGACCCATGTCACCAGGAACAAGCCTACAGGGCTTTGGTGAATACAACGTTAAAATCTCGGGCCACAAGCCGCCCAGAAACAGGAGATCTCTTCCCGATTTGATTAACGCAAGTGTACCACGACTAGTTAACCATAGTTAATGCGCCCCACGAAGGAGACCGGGTGAACGCATCAAAGTGCTCCGGCACAGGAAATCTCCTGCGAGCCCGATGTTTGATCCTGAGTGGGTTGCCGGTGAGGACGAAGTCTATCCGCGCCCCTTGCTTTTGTAGCATACCCCCCTATAGTATTGTCAAAAGGAAAATGGCGCACACCGTACGCGATAAAGAAAAACTGATTCTGCGGATCCGCCGGATCCGCGGACAAATTGAAGCCGTGGAACGTGCGCTCGCCTCGGATCAGGATTGCTCCGACGTGATGCAACTGATCACGGCGACCCGCGGGGCCATGAACGGATTAATGGCGGAGTTAGTGGAGGACCATGTGCGTTTTCACGTCCTCGACCCCGCGAAGAAACCAAGCTCTGAACAGGCGCTGGCGGCGGACGAACTGATCGACATTGTTCGCTCGTACTTAAAATAAATCCTGGCGCGAAGCCGCTGAAAAAAATCAGGACAGCCCGGAGCCCCCGGGGCTGTCCTTGTAAAACCCTCCCGGTTAGAAGGGCGTGTACTGACCCCAGACTAGCTTTCGCATATTTCAGCAATATTGCGTAGATATGAATTTCTCGTGAATCCAGATCATTGCTTTCCGGCTATTTCCGCCAGCAGGGCCCCGCCGCGACGATCCGCTTCTTACCGCGCCCACGTCGCCAGATCACAGCCTTCTGTGACCACGCCCGCTGCGCGGCTCGTGGCCGCTGATACTATGTTGAATGTTCCTTTGTCTGGAGGAGGAGCCATGGCCCGCAAAACGGAGATCTCCCGCAAGTTGCAAAAACGCGCTGAACAAATGATCCCCGGTGGCGTAAGTTCGCCCGTTCGCGCGTTTCGTTCCGTGGGTGGGGAAGCTCCATTCATTGTGCGGGGCAAAGGCTCCCATATCTTTGACGCGGATGGCAATAAATACATCGACTACATCGGCTCCTGGGGCCCGCTTATTCTGGGTCACGCCACCCCGTCCATAGTCGACGCCATTGTTGCCGCGGCGAAACACGGTACCAGTTTCGGCGCCTCCACTCCTGCCGAAGCCGACCTCGCTGAGCTTGTGCTCTCAGCCTTTCCGCATATTCAGAAGGTCCGGTTCGTCAGTTCCGGCACTGAGGCCACCATGTCGGCCATTCGCCTGGCTCGCGCTTATACCAAGCGCAAATACATTATGAAATTTGAAGGCTGCTATCACGGACATGCCGACGCGCTGTTGGTGAAGGCCGGCTCCGGCGTGGCGACGCTGGGAATCCCGGGCTCAGCCGGCGTGCCCGAGGAATTCACCCAGTTCACGCTGGCCCTGCCGTTCAATGATACGGATGCCCTCGACCAGGCGTTCAAGAAGTTCCGGCATCAGATTGCCTGCGTGATCGTGGAACCGGTGGTTGGAAACATGGGCTGTGTGCCGCCCGCGCGTGGATACCTGGAAGGGTTGCGTGCCATCACCCAGCGGGAGAAAACCGTTCTGATTTTCGACGAAGTCATGACCGGATTCCGCCTCGCCTTTGGCGGCGCCCAGGAACTTTATGCCGTGACCCCCGACCTTACGACTCTGGGAAAGATCATCGGCGGCGGCCTGCCGGTAGGGGCCTATGGCGGGCCTTCAGAAATCATGGATCTGGTCGCTCCGCTCGGCCCGATGTACCAGGCCGGAACCTTGTCTGGAAATCCGCTGGCCATGGCTGCGGGCATCGCAACCCTTCGCCATCTGCGCGAGCACAACAGAGAAATCTATCCGCGTCTGGACAAGCTCAGCGCGGAGCTCGTGAACGGCGTCGCGGCCGCTGCGAAGGATGCCGGCGCGGTCGTCTGCTTCAACCGGGTTGGCTCCATGTTTACCTGGTTCTTCGCTCCCGGACCGGTCACGGATTGGGATTCGGCTGCCAAGTCGGACACCGAAGCTTTCGGACGCTTCTTCCGCTCCATGCTGGACAGTGGCATATATTTGCCACCTTCGCAATTCGAGGCTGCGTTTCTGGGTGCGGCCCACACCGAGGAAGATATTCAGCAGACCATCGCGGCGGCGAAGCAGGCCTTCGCGCTGACACACGCGTAGGAAGGAACGACTCAGTTGCAGCGCAGAACTTCAGCGGACTGCCGACAGTTGGTTGCTGCCCGCGGCTTTTCCCATCATCTCCGGAACGGTGACGAACTCGTAGCCCTCGGATTTGTATCTCACGATCAGCTTGTCGGTCGCGATTACCGTCTGCGACCGATCAGCGCCCATCTGAAGGTGGCTGCCGTCATGCAGCAGGATGACGTCCCGGCCGCGAATTTGGCGTGAAACTTTGCTGACGATGGAATCCGCCGGCAGCGCTTTCCAGTCCCATCCGGTGACATTCCACATTACTGGCGACAGATTCACGGCCCGCACAATTTGCAAGGTTCCGGGCCTGCGTCCACCGAAAGGAGGGCGGAAGAGGTTGGAGTGCTCACCGACAGCGTCATCGAGGGCGTTCTGGCAATCCTGAAGTTCGGCTCGGGTCCGCCGCGCCGAGGCAAAGATCAGATTGGGGTGCGAGAAAGTATGATTGCCGACGACGTGGCCGGCTTCCACGATTGCGCGAGCCAGATCCGGCCGTTGCTTGACAAAGCGTCCTATAAGAAAAAACGTGGCGTGCACATGGTGACGGGCCAGAACTTCCAGCAGACGCAGTGTGTGCGGATCGTTGGGTCCGTCGTCATAGGTGAGCGCGATCTTCCGTGAGGGACGCGGAAGACCGATAAAGGTTCGCCCATACCACTGCCCGGTCGGCGCCATGGACTGATAGCCCGCCGCCACCGCCACGGCAGATCCGAAAACGCCACCTATAAGAGAACCTAACATTATGCGCCGATTGTAAATGTGATCAGGTCGCTTCACCACAGAGCCACAGAGACACCGAGAAAAATAGAAGCGCCCACCAACACTGCCCTTTTACGGGCGGATTTTGTGCAAGTTAGCGAATCGTCTTCTTCTTGACTGTTTCTCTGTGGCTCCGTGTCTCTGTGGTGAAGAACAGGGGTTACTCTTTCCTCAATTGCGTGTCACGCTCAATAGCGATATCCTGCGAAGCGGTTGCCGTTCGCGCGAGCCCCATGGCCAATCTTTTCGAGTTGCCCCGTTACATTGCGGTGGAAGGTCCCATACGCGTCGGCAAGAGCACGCTGGCCCAGGTGCTGGCCGAACGCCTGAATGCGCAGCGCGTGATGGAAGCCGAAGACAATCCGTTCCTCAGCGCCTTTTACCGCGGGGAACGCGGGGCAGCTTTCCAGGCCCAGTTTGCCTTTCTGATTCGCCGCTTCGAGCAGCTTCGCGCGCTTGATCTCGGCCCACGATCGCAGAAGACCGTGGTCACCGACTTCATCTTCGAAAAAGACAAGCTCTTCGCTTGCCTCAACCTCGCCGACCAGGAACTCGAGACCTACAACCGCTATTACAACTTCTTTCGCGACCAGCTTCCCACGCCCGACCTGGTCATCTACCTGCAAGCCACGCCCGAAGTCCTGAAGAAACGCCTGAAGAAAAAGAACGCGCCGGGTGAGAAGGCGGTCAACGAGGACTATCTCGAGGAAGTCATCAAAGCCTACGAACACTTCTTCTTTCACTACACTTCGTCGGACCTGCTGATCGTGAACACCTCCGAGATCGATTTCGTGGAGCGCAACGAAGATTTGCAGGAGTTGCTGCGAAAAGTGTCCGCGCCGATTAAAGGAACGCAGTATTTCTTGCCGTTGGGGAACCAGGAAGCGGCGAGCGCGTAAAGGCCCTACAAGCTAGCTCCGTGCCTACCGGGCCCAAACTCCATTTGTCCGCGTAATTTCCACTGTGTTAGCATCCTAAGTTTCGGCAGGCTGCTCGAAGCTGGCCTATAGACTGTCACCAGTTGTTCCACTTTGTGGGCCGCCGTAGTGACGGATCGCACTCCCAGAATGCTGAGATTCAAACGGCAGGACGGGCGAGGCGTTCCTGCGTAATCTGGAAGTTCCTGCGAGTCAAAGGAGTCATAACGTGAAGGTTTATGAAGGCGCAAACATCCGCAATGTAGCCGTGATCGGACACGGAAGAGCCGGGAAGACCTCTCTGGTGGCCGCTATGCTGCAAACCGCCGGAGCTACCCAGCGGCTGGGCCGGGTTGACGACGGCTCGGCCCCCACCGACTACGACGAAGAAGAAATAGCCCGCCAGATGTCGATTTCCTCCAGCCTTGCCTACCTGGAATGGGAGAAGACCAAGATCAATGTCATCGACACGCCCGGCTTCAACATGTTCGTCCATGAAGCCAAGCTAGTACTGCCCGTGGTGGATGCAGCCATCGTGGTGGTGGACGGCGTGGCCGGAGTCGAAGTCGTCACTGAACGGGTTTGGAACTACTGCGAAGAATACAAAACGCCGCGCCTGCTGGTGGTGAACCGCATGGACCGCGAGCGCGCCGATGCTCAGCGCTCGCTCGACTCGATTACCAACGCCTTCGGCCGCAGCGTGATTCCCATCGAGTTGCCCATCGGCAGCGAGAAGAATTTCAGCGGAGTGATCGATCTGGTCCGCCTGAAGGCCTACTCGTACGAACTGGGGGGCAACGGCAAGAGCAAGGAAATCGAGATTCCGGCCAACCTGAAGGATCAGGCGCAGGAGGCTCATGAGAAGCTGATCGAACTGGTGGCCGAAGGCGATGACAAGCTGATGGAGAAGTATTTCGAGGCGGGCACGCTCAGCGAGGCAGACCTGGTCCCGGCGCTGCACAATGCCATCCGCGAGGACAAGATTTTCCCGGTGATTTTCAGTTCCGGATTGGGCAACGTCGGCGCGGACCGGGTTATGGACTTCATTGTCGATTACACTCCCGCGCCCTCCGAGCACGAATGGGTGCAGGGCGAACCGGCGGCATCGGGGAACGGCGAGCCTCCGCGGCGGCACGAGACCGACGCCGAGCCGGTTTCGCTCTACGTCTTCAAAACCGTGAACGACGTGTTTGCCGGAAGGATTTCCTACTTCAAGGTGTTCTCTGGCGTGCTGAAGAACGATGCTTCGTTGCAGAACTTCACGAGAAGTTCGTCGGAGAAACTCGCTCACATTCAGATCATGCAAGGAAAGACCGCGGTTCCGGTAACGGAGTTGCACGCGGGAGACATTGGCGCAGTCGCTAAATTAAAGGACACGCTTACTGGCGACACGCTGGGCGATAAGTCAGCGCCAATTCAGTATCCGCGAGTCAAACTGCCCGAGCCCGCTATCACATTTGCCATTGAACCCAAGAGCCGCGCTGACGAAGACAAGCTGGGCCCCAGCATCCACAAACTCATGGAAGAAGATGCCATGCTGCGCTTCTTCCGCGATCCGCAAACCAAGGAATTCCTCATTGCGGGCACCGGTCAGCAGCACATCGAAGTCGTGGTTTCCCGGATGAAGAAGCGCTATCACGCCGAAGTGAACTTGAAAGCCCCGAAGGTTCCGTACCGCGAGACCATCCGCGGCAAAGCCGATGTGCAGGGCCGCCATAAGAAACAGACGGGTGGCCACGGTCAGTACGGCGATTGCAAAATCAAGATGGAGCCGCTGCCGCGCGGCGGCGAGTTCGAATTCGTCAACGACATTTTTGGCGGCGCGATTCCCCGGAACTTCATTCCGGCGGTGGAGAAAGGGATCAAAGACGCTGCTGCTCGCGGGTATCTTGCCGGCTTCCCCGTGGTTGACTTTAGAGTCATTCTTTACGACGGCTCCTACCACGACGTGGATTCGAACGACTTATCTTTCCAGATGGCAGGCCGCATCGCCTTCAAGAAAGCCATGGAGGTCGCCAAGCCGACACTGCTTGAACCGGTCATGGCAGTTGAGATCACGGTGCCCGACGAGTTTGCCGGCTCGATCATGGGCGATCTCAACAGCCGCCGCGGCCGCATTCAGGGCATGGACAACAAGGGCGGCAACACCATCGTGAAATCCGAAGTCCCCATGTCTGAAATGCTGACCTACGGCGTCGATCTGACCGCCATGACCCAGGGCCGCGGCAGCTTCAACATGGAAATGCATCACTACGACGTGGTGCCCACGCAGCTGCAGGAGAAGATCATCGAGAAGGCGAAAGCGGCGCGAGGCGAGGTGGTGGAAGAGGAAGAGTGAAACTCAACTGGTGCTCAGCCCGCCGTGGGCGTAACGAGGGATTTCGAAGAGGCGCCCGACAAGCGTCAATAGCTGACTCGGCGACATGAATTCCAGAAATATTCGGCCGAAGAATCCGACAAACAAGAACTGTTCCTCCACGTCGGCCCTATCTTTCAGCTTAATTCCCACGGCAGTGGCACTCGGCGAGCCTGGGATGGGGGCCGAGAACTTGCGAAACTCCCCAAGATCACGATCGCCGGCCCACCTCATTTCGATTCCACGTCCAAGTGCAAGGTCGAACAGCCTAGAGTAATCCAACTGGGCGAAAGCCAGCACCCGGCCTAGTAACAGATCGAAGATCAGGCTGCTCGGTAAGTGCCAAAGAAAAATGGGAGGGGGCCACATCGCGTAGAGGTTCATGGGAACGAGATCGAAGAACGGATATATGGCCTTCATCCCATTCAGTTCCTCTTCACGGGCAGTTCTCAGTTTGCAATCCGTCACACCGGACTGTAAGTGATACAGCAGGTGGGCTACTCCGCCCTCCCCTTGCTGCTCGTAGGTTTTCTTGTCCACTGCCACTAAGCGCAAGGCGCCGTCTACTACAGAAACCGCGACACCTTCCTGAAGGGCCTTCCCGCATAGTCTGCCGAGCGTTTCTCCGTAGTCGCTCACATTTCACGACCTCCGGGGTAAGTCTGATCTGGGTTCGATGCATGATATCCATTCCCGTGTCAGTAGTTACCAGCTGCATAAAATCTCGATGCCTCTCCTGCTGCCTCAGCATCCGCTTTGCTTGGGAAACAGCCTTAGGTCCAAACCGGTGTTTGATGTCCTCAACGTCTTTCTCTTTCAGGTCCCCACCCGATTTATCGAGAACGTCCGCCAATAGCTCATTCATCCTCCCGTCTTTCAGTTCTATCAAGCTCCAACGAGGCGGATGCTGGGTGAAGCTCACCTTCACAAGATCGCCCACGTGGACGACGGTTGTAAGGTCGGATACAAGGTGGAAGTTCAACCGCTCCTCTCTGTTGAGATTGCTTGCCAGTTGCACTGTGCTCTTAACCGTGGCGGGGTCGATGTCGCGAATTCGATACTCGATGCTAACGTGGCGAAGGATCCAACTTTGCATATTGAGTTGGTGGTAAAGGATCGCATCCACGAGGCGGCGGAGCACGATTTGGCGCAGCCCGATACATCGAAGTAAGGCTCTCTTCTTGCCTGCCTCTTGACGATCGCGGCGGCGGAGGTCCTCTTTGATAGCCTCGCCAGTTTTGCGCACCTCCTCCTGGCACGAAACGAGGAGGCCAGAAATTCGCCGCTGCGCCAGTTCCCACCCGTAGTGGCAGCCCCGGATGAACCTGCGGTGCGCAGCTGCGTTTGCCTCAATTACCGCCGCAAGGTCTTCGGGGTTCGTTAGCTGTCCGGCTTTCTGCAGCGCGGCGATGCCGTTCTCGAACACCAGCGGGTACAGCGAGTTCAGAATCGGCTCGAAGGGCTCAAGCTCATCGTGCTCCAGATCCATGAGTCTGAGGGTAGCACCTGTAGTCAGTTTTCGTGGGCCCGATTGGCTAGTTAGTTTTCAAGCCTTCCACTTTGGCCAACTTGGCTTGCCGCTCGTCGAAGGTCCAGAATCGTTCCGCTTTGGGTGCAAGCGCGCAAGCTGCGTGCGAATGCAAGGCTCGCTCGAACCGGCTGCGCTCTTAACTCTCCCAATCCCGGTGGCGATACCTCAAGAATTCCTCGACCGCGTTCGGGGTACCGCCGCCTGCGGTCCCGGCTCCAGCCTCGGACTGGGCGCTGGCCCCGCTCTCGTCGATTCCCAGGATTTCCTCGTCAGTTCGATTGTCGAGTGTAGGAAGCCGATGCACCCGCTCGAGGATCTCCTCGATGTCATGCAGGGTTCTGTCGGCCTTCTTGTCGGAGGGCTGCATCATTCTCGTGAATTATAAACTTCCAGCGTCACGATTTTCTGTTTTGGCAACCTGCCCATCGAACTGATACCATCGCGCCAGTGGCCACGCTCAAGAACACTCCGCACCTGGAAGACAATCGCGAGCGCCTGGTTTCCGCCGCGCCGGTCGACGACGATTCCTCGTTTGAACTGAAGCTGCGTCCGCAACGCCTTGTGGAATTCATCGGACAGCCGAAGGTAAAAGAAAACCTGGCCGTCGCCATCGAGGCGGCCAAGTCGCGCGGCGAAGCGCTCGACCATGTGCTGCTCTATGGGCCGCCCGGCCTCGGCAAGACTACGCTGGCCACCATCATCGCCAATGAACTCGGCGTCGCATTTCAGCAGACTTCCGGCCCCATGCTGCAGATCAAGGGCGATCTGACGGCCGTGCTGACCAATGTCCGCGAGAAGCAAGTGCTGTTCATTGATGAAGTACACCGTCTGCAATCCGCGCTGGAGGAAATTCTCTATTCAGCTCTGGAGGATTACAAACTCGACATCATCATTGGCCAAGGCCCATCGGCGCGCACCCACACCATGGACGTGAAACCATTCACTTTTGTGGGCGCCACCACTCGCGCTGGCTTGCTCTCGTCGCCGTTGCGCTCGCGCTTCGGAATCGTGCTGCGCCTGGAATTTTACACGCACGAGGATTTGCGGATCATCGTGGAGCGCTCGGCAGATATTCTGGGGGTTGAAGTCGATCGTGAAGGCGCAATGGAGATTGCCAGCCGCTCACGGGGAACCCCCCGAATTGCCAATCGCCTGCTGCGGCGAGTCCGAGATTATGCGCAAGTGCGGGGCGCGGGGAAGATCGATCTGCCAACCGCCCAAGCCGCGCTGCAGATGCTCGAAGTGGACCGTTATGGCTTTGACGAAGTCGACCGCAAACTTCTGCTTACGATCATCGAGAAGTACCAGGGAGGGCCGGTCGGTCTGGGCACGCTGGGGGCTGCTTTGGCGGAAGAACCCGATGCCATCGAGGAAATCTACGAGCCGTTCCTGATCCAGATCGGCTTTCTGAACCGCACGCCGCGCGGGCGCGTCGCAACCCAGCTCGCGTACGAGCATTTCGGAATCACACCAAACCGGCGGCAGAGTTCGCTATTCTGAACTCATCACTGCCCTGAAAGCAAGAAGAGATGGTTGCTTTTTGGGTTGATTATGCCTGCAGTTGAGCTCAACAAGCCGAACAAAGTCGTCGTGGCTTGCCGCGATGGCCGGCGCTTGAAGGGATACGTATCGAATTTCTCCGCCGTGCGGGATCGCTTCCGCCTTTTTCCTTCGGAAACTGCGCCCCACGAATCGGGGACCGATGTGGAAGTCAAGGCCTTGAAGGCAGTCTTCTTTGTTAAGGATCTTGAAGGGAACCGTGAACATCATGATACGTACGACGTGAAAGCGCCGGGTCACGGCCGGAAAATCGAGGTCACGTTCCCGGATGGTGAAAGGATCGCAGGCACCACCGAAGCGTACAACCCACAAAAGCTTGGTTTCTTTCTGTTTCCCGCCGACCCGGAGTCCAACAATACCCGCGTTTTCATTGTTAACAGCGACGTCCAGCACGTAAGGTTCCTCTGACGCGCTTCTGTAAGGGGCTCTGGCTATTCTGAGCTGCCGGGCCTTCATGCTTTCAGCGAAGCGACTCCACTGCGCCGCATCTCCGGCTAGAATGAGGTGAGCATGATTGCCCATCTGCGCGGAAGATTGTTGGCCAAGCATCCCAACCAGGCCGTCATTGAGACGGGCGGCGTCGGCTACGACGTGACCATCAGCGTCCCGACTTATTCCGACCTGCCGGCTGTGGGCAGCGAGGTTGCCTTGCACATCCACACGCACGTGCGCGAGGACCTGATTGCGTTGTACGGATTTCTACGCCCTGCCGAGAAGCTGCTTTTCGAGAAGCTGATTACCGTCAGCGGCATTGGGCCGAAGCTGGCGATCACTATCCTGAGCGGAATGCCGGCGGACGAAATGGTGGGAGCGATTCGGGGAAATGACATTGCCCGCCTCACCAAGATTCCCGGCATTGGAAAGAAAACCGCCGAAAGAATGGTGCTCGAACTCCGTGACAAACTGCCCGCAGCCGGAATTCCGGAACAGCCGGCGGCGGCCTCGCTGTCCCCGATCGAAGAAGATGTACTCTCCGCGCTGACCAACCTTGGGTATCCACGTTCCGCTGCGGAGAAGGCGGTGGCCGCGGCTGCGAAGAACGGAAAAGGCGTGTCGTTTGACGGGATGTTCCGCGAAGCGCTTGGAGTTCTGTCCAAGTAGCTCACTTCAACCAATTGTCATTCCGACCCTGAGCCTTACGAAGGAGAGGAATCTGCAGTTGCTTGAAGTTGTAAGAACGCGGATTTCTCTCGCCTGACGCCGTCTCCGCTATTGATTGAGTGCCGGATCGCCAGGCATGGGATGCGAGGCTTCGTCCGCGTGGGGAACCAGTTCCAGGTAGATCGACCTCGGCACTTCTGTGTTCCAGTAGCCTGCTGACTTGGCAAAGCCTACCACCCCGAAAAACAGGACGGCGATCCCGGCCGCCATCGCCCAGGCAGGCATCACGTGCCGTTGGGGTTGCCTGAGAGGCACTGGCGACATCTGTAGCGCACCTTTCGCCGGGCAGATGGCTACGCATTCCAGGCAGCCCGTGCACTCGGCGGACTTGATCGAGATCAGTTTGTCCACCGGCAATGCCGCTGGGCAGGCCTTGGTGCATTTCCCGCAATCGATGCAAACGGACTCATTGCGCCGGATCCGCATGGGGCTGAAAAAGGCAGCCATCCCCAGCAGCGCGCCGTATGGGCATAGATAGCGGCACCAGAAGTTTTGCACGAACACCGAAGCAATCACCAGAATTGCCAGAACGATCAACCCGGTTTCCCCGATGTGCCGGAAGAAGTTGAGCATCTTAACGTCGGCAATGACGCCATACGGACTTCGCATGAACCCCGCGATTGCACTCGCCGGCATGCTCGATACCGCCCAGACAAAAAATGCCAGCAGCAGATACTTGAGCCCGCGCAAGGGCAAGTCCAGCCAGCGCGGCAGATGGAAGTTCCGTCCAAACAGCTTGCGGCCTGCCAGCCAGAGGTATTCCGAAAGCGTTCCAACCGGGCAGAGCCAGCCGCAGAATGCCTTGCGCAGCAGAAACGCCATGGCCAGAAATGTGATCAGCAGGAACATGGCTGCCGGATGGATCGCGGGCACATGCCCCGTCCCCAGGAAATACTTCAGGTTCATCATGCCGGCGATGGGCAGCCATCCTTCCACCCCAGCCGGACGCGCCACGGCTCGCGTCAGCATCCCGGTCTCGTAGTGGCGAACCCACAGGTAAAACATGCTGCCTAAGTAAGCATTCAGCAACAGGAATCCGAATTGAAAACCGCGGCGCAGCGCCTGCGAATAATCCGTGTCCGTGCGTCGTACCAGCTTCTTTTTCGCTTTGCCCGGTTGCAACTTGGCCGCAGCCGGCGCCTGCGGCAAGGCTAACCAGGGAGGAAGTTCGGGAATGATTTCGCTCTGAGCTTGAGTCGCCATAGCGTCTCCGTACAATTACCAGCCTAAGCGACGCTGTCACGCTTGGCTGTGACTTAAATCACGGGAAGGAAACCCTCCAATTCCAGCGATCACAGATGTGGTAAACCTAGTATTCTTGAACCTTCAACAAGCCATTTTTCTCTTCGTTGCAGGCGGGCTGGGCGGAGCGCTGAATTCAGTCGCCGGTGGCGGCAGTTTCATCTCCTTTCCGGCACTGCTGTTTGTCGGAGTGCCGCCAATCCCCGCCAACGCCACCAACACGCTCGCCCTCTGGACTGCGGCTGCCGCCAGCGGCGGCGCCTATCGCAACCGGCTCAACGTCGCCAGGCGCGTGCTGATTCCGCTGATCGCCGTCAGCCTGCTGGGTGGCCTGGCGGGCGCCTTCCTGCTGCTGAAAACTCCGGCTCACACCTTCATGCAAGTCCTGCCCTGGCTAACGCTGGGAGCGACCCTGCTCTTCGCTTTCGGCGATAAGCTCTCCGGCGGGCGCATTTCGGGGATCGGACATGAAGCCACCCGAACGGCCATCCTCGGCGCTGCCTTTTTCCAACTCCTGGTTGCCGTTTACGGAGGCTATTTCGGCGGGGGTATGGGCATTGCCATGCTCGCCATGCTGGCCACGCTCGGCATGGCCGACATTCACGACATGAACGCCCTCAAGAGCGTCATGGGCTTCGTGATCAACGGAGTCGCCGTAATCGCATTCATTGTGGCCAAGGCGGTGTACTGGCGCCAGGGGCTGATCATGATCGGCGGAGGCATCGTCGGCGGATACTTCGGCGCGCACTACGCCCAGAAACTGCCGCAGCGTTGGGTGCGAGGCTTCGTAATCGCGGTCGGCACCGGAATGACAATTTACTTCTTCGTACAGGCGTACTGAACGGGCATTGGCCACGATCGGCTGCTGTTTTTCAGGCTTCGGTTTGACGCTTTTCAGCGATACACGTTACACTAACTTAGTTTGCCTGTACTTGCGGTTCCGTTCTGGGGCCGTCCGCATTCGTTGCCGAAAGCGCCGACGCGGAAAGCAGCAAGCGTGGAAAATCAGCAAGTTACCCGGATCGCGCAGCGGCGCGGCGGGTCTATTTTGATGGAGGCATAGGTATGTACGCGGTCATTCGCACGGGTGGAAAACAGTACCGGGTGGCGCCCGGCGATGTGATCCGAGTGGAGAGCCAGGGCACCGGCACTGACGGACGCGTGGAGTTTGGCGATATTCTGGCCGTCTCCGGAGGCGAGGGCGAGATCGGTAAGCCCCAGCCAGACGCGCACGTGGTCGGCGAGATCGTGGAACAGGGACGCGGCAAGAAAATCCTGGTTTTCCACTACAAGCGCAAAAAGCAGTATAAGAAGCTGCGCGGTCATCGGCAGGGATACATGGCCGTCCGCATCACCGAGATCGCCTTCAACGGGCAGAAGTTCACGGCTCCTGAACTTCCGAAGAAGCAGCCGAAAGTGAAGCCGGTCGCGGCCGAGGGCGAAGCGCACGTCGAGGCCAAGGCTGCCAAAGCTCCAGCCAAGAAGAAAGCAGCAAAAAAGCCGGCGGCAAAGAAAGCGGCACCCAAGAAAAAGAAGTAGCGGAAAGTGTTTTTAGCTAAGAGCCAAAAGCTAACAGCTAAAAGCCTCGAAATCTGAAACTGGAAACTGAAGATATGGCCCACAAAAAAGGACAAGGCACATCACGAAACGGCCGCGATTCGAACGCCCAGCGGCTTGGCTTTAAGGCGTTTGGCGGACAACTGGTCCCCGGCGGCACCATCATCGTGCGGCAGCGCGGCACCCGCGTGAAGCCCGGCTTGAACGTCGGCCGCGGCAAAGACGACACGCTGTTTGCCAAGATCACCGGCCGCATCAAGTTCATGGACCGCGGCCAGATGGGCAAGTTCGTCATGGTCGAGCCCGTCGAAGCGAAGTAAGTTTGCTGGATCCGCGGACGAGCATGTCCGCGCGACCAGTACCAGCTAGCCTCGTCCTTCGGGCCGGGGCTTTTGCTTTGGTTGCAAATCCCTGTAACCTCTGTGGTTGAAGCTCTTCTTGGTAAACGTTCGTGCCCTTGGCGGTTGAAGGTTTTCCAGCGATCTTTGCGCCCTTTGCGGTTTAGGATTTCGAAAGCAACCACATAGAACACGAAGAATCACTAAGGAACCCTCTCACGTTCGGGGTTCGCCAACGACGAACGACGGATGACCAACGACTATGTTCATCGATGAGGCGATAATCCGCGTCAAGGCCGGCGATGGCGGCAACGGCTGCCTGGCCTTCCGCCGCGAGAAGTTCGTTCCCCGCGGCGGGCCTTCCGGAGGCGACGGCGGCAAGGGCGGCGATGTCATTATGGAATCCAGCGAACGCCACAACACGCTGGTGCATTTCCGCTTCAATCCTGAATACAAGGCGCAGCGCGGACGTCATGGCGAAGGCTCGAACAAAACCGGCAAAGAGGGCGTAGACGTTCTGCTGAAAGTTCCGGTCGGCACGCTGGTGTATGACGCCGACACTAACGTACTGGTCCATGACTTCTCGACGCCCGACGAGCGCGTGGTCATCGCCCAAGGCGGACGCGGCGGGCGCGGCAATGCACGCTTCGCCACCTCGACTCATCAAGCGCCGCGCGAGCACGAAGACGGACGTCCCGGCGAAGAGCGCACGTTCCGGCTGGAGCTGAAGTTGCTCGCCGATGTCGGCCTGGTCGGATATCCCAATGTCGGCAAATCCACCCTGATCTCGCGCATCTCGGCGGCGCGTCCCAAGATCGCCGACTATCCTTTCACCACGCTGCAGCCGAACCTGGGCGTGGTTGCGGTCGGTGACGCCAAGGACGAGCGCAGTTTTGTGGTCGCCGACATTCCCGGCCTGATCGAAGGCGCGCACATGGGCGCTGGCCTCGGCATGCAATTCCTACGGCACATCGAGCGCACGCGCCTGCTGGTTCACCTCGTCGATGTTTCCGACGCGAGCGGGCGGCCGGATCCGGTGAAGGATGTCGAAGTGATCATGGCCGAGCTCGCGAACTTTGGCGCGGGACTCGAAACCAAGCCGGTGATTCTGGTTGCGTCCAAGATCGACGTGGCTAATAAAGAAAAGCTCAGCAAGCTGAAGCGTTACGCCAGGAAGCGGGGCCTGGAACTTTTTGCCATCTCAGCGGTCACCGGCAAGGGAATCGAAGAGCTGAAGTACGCCATGGCCGATCGCCTGGATCAGATCCGGGCAAGCGGTCAGGCCACGACGGAGGCTGAAGTCCGTCTGTCCGTCAAATCCGAGTAATCTCACCCGCTCCCGGCCAACGCCGCCCGACCACCCCCGACGGGTGCCCCATCCTTCGCGCACTTTGCGAAGGGTGGGATTCCACAAACCCCGACCTCACGCCTTTTGATCTTGCGAAGGCTCTATGCATTAAACAGTCAAACACATCGATCCTTGCCGGCTTGAGGGCCGGTCAGGATGACACTCCAGACTCACAATCGGCCGGCAATAGTGCGCGCCATTTGCTCCGCTGCGTCGATACTGACGCCGCCGACGCGCAAGTCTATGTTGACCATCACGTCGCCCTTGCGCATCATCAGACCCGAGCCACCCGGCGCAATATAAGCTTCATCGCCAATGCCCTGCACGGGCTGAAAGGTTTGCACGCCGGCGGCGATCATCTTCATGGCGCCGCGAGCCAGCCCCATCGCTATCCCAGCGCCCTGCCAGGTGTACTCGATGGCCAGAGTCCGGTTGCCGCCCGCGCCGTAGTGGTATTGACAGGTATTGCCCATCGGTTCGGCACTCTCCACATGCTGACCCAGAATCCGGCCCGCTTCGCTGGCGGAGAGCATGGAGCAGGGATCTCTGCTCCCAGTATAGGCAGGAGCGTTTGTTTCGATCTCCTGCGAGAATTCATGGGCTTTCTTCTTGACCCGGTAGGCGATGTAGGCGCAGCTTCCGGCCACCAGCAGCATCAGGAACACAATCACTGTCACCACAATCAAAATGACCTTGAGGACGGTGCTGCTGCCGCCTGCGCCGGCTGCAGGAGCTGCCGGAGCCGCACTGACCGGCGCGGCACTGGGCACGGCCGGCACGGGCGCCGGACTGACTGGCGCGCCGGCCGGGACGCCGCCAGCTACCGCCGCACCGCACTTGGCACAAAACTTCACGCCCGGGGCCATCGGAGACCCACACTGTACGCAGAATCCCATATCTCACCTCCGTCAGTAGGGCCGCATATTACGCAGCTTTCGTCGGCAGGTCAAGCCTTACCGGGGGTACTATGACTGACGGGCAAATTGCTACACCTGCGCACTCCGAGCGCTATGCGTTCTAAGCAGTATTCATGCTGGTCCGCGCGCTATGACATGCGTTCCACCCGCGTCATTCGCTGGTCCGAGCGCTATGCGTCCATGAACAAAAAGCATCGGAGGACGATTAGAACGAGCGGGCGCCCGAGCGACGCGCGAGCGGGCGGGGGCAAGGTAAATGAGGGTGTAATGGAGATGTTGCAACAGTTAGCAGCGTGACTCCGCTGAACCAGCATTGGAGTTGCCTTTAGTTCGCGCCGTGTTTCAGACTGAAGGCGTAGAGCTTTGAGGGATAGCAGGAACTTGCATAAACAACGCCATTCACCACGGTGATTGCGGTTTCACAAAGGTCGCCAATTTTATAGCTCCAGAGTTGGGTTCCGGTTCGGGCATCCAGAGCATACAGGTAACCTGCTCCTCCAGACACGTAGACGATACCATTTGCGACTGCGGGTGTAGTCATTCCACCGGGAGCTTGGAACTCCCAGACTACCTCACCAGAAGCTGCATTCAGGGCATACAGCAGGTCTTCCGAGCCCACATAAACCAAACCATACCCGACTGCCGGTGATGATGAACTCCCTCCGGAATAGACCCACACGATTGCCCCCGTACGGGCATCGAGTGCATACACGTTGTCGAGACACTCCTCATAGATCACGCCATTCCCGATTGCGGGAGCCGAAACAAAATCTGTGCCGAGGAAGCTTCTCCTCCCAAAGGAGCCGAGCCAAGGCTTGCCGATAACCACGCGACTACCGACATTGTCCCAGCAAAGACTGTGAAGGCAGTCGTGGCAGTCTGACGGCTACCCATACACGGAGGTGCCCGCGACTGGAGACTGGACGGGCCATCTGGGAAAGGCCACTGCCGTGGCCGAATCCGACGAATACGTTGGGGTCGTCACCCTGTACAGCGCGGGGAAGTACACCGGCGTGTTTGTCTCGAATTTTCCCGAATACAACGGAGGCACCGACGACGAGCAACTGCTCTATAACGGCGTCACGTGCTATGTGAAGTAAAGCGAAAAAGGAAATCTTGAAGCGAAGGGCACAGAACGCGGCAATGGGCCCCGCAGGCTTCAAATACGGCCTCCATCGCGCCCAGCCATTCCCAATACGAGCCGGGCAGCGCGGACCTGATCTGCCTGGGGGCTGGTTCAAAAACTGCCCGCCCGAAGCGGGGCAGATTTTGGAGGAACTGGGACCCCGTAGCCTTCGGACGGTCGTCAACCCCAACCCCCAGGCAATTTCCCCAAGAAACAGGCCCGCACTACGCTGCTACCGTGCTCCTGCCGTTGTAACTACTTTGTGATCTTCCACACCGTTCCGTAGCCGTCCGTGCCCCCCAAATAGGTGGTGCCATAGAGATTGCCCTTCGCGTCCAGAATCGGACCTGCGAAGGGGTATCCACCGTCAGAGTAGCCGAAGTTGTGCTCTACAAATTCCACGCCCTTCTTGTCTATCTTGAACACTATCCCGTAGCTGGAAGTGCCGCCACTTTCGGTAGTGCCGTAGATTTGGTGCGCCTTGTCCATGGCTACACTTCCTAGAGGGTACGCCCCGTCCGTGCCGTTATAGTCAAAGCTGTGCAGTACGGTTTCCGTGCCATTCTTGCTCAGCTTCCACACCGTTCCGTAGCCGGAAGTGCCGCCTTCTTCTGTGGTATCATAAAGGTTGCCCTCACTGTCTCTGATCGGGGCCCCGTAGATGGGATATCCACCGTCCGACCCTCCCGTGAAGCTGTAAAGTACGGTCTCGGTGCCCTTCTTGCTCAGCTTCCACACCGTTCCGGCGCCGGAAGCGCCGCATTCCTCGGTAACACCGTAGAAATTACCCGCTTTGTCCTGGACCAGACCCGCATAGGGATAGCAGCCGTCCGTCGTCCCCCCGGCGAAGCTGTACAGAACGCTCTCGGTGTCGCTCGTATCCACCTCGAACACGGTTCCGTAGCCGGAAGCGCCGCTTTGCGAGGTGGTGCCATAGAGGTTGCCTGCCTTGTCCATGACCAATCCGGCGAAGGGGTAGCAGCCGTCCGTCGTCCCCCCGGTGAAGCTGTGCAGCACGGTCTCGGTGTTGCTCGTATCCACCTTGAACACCACTCCGCAGTAGGAGGAGCCGCCGTAGTAGGTGGTGCCATAGAGGTTGCCTGCCTTGTCCATGACCAATCCGCCGTAGGGATATCCGCCGTCGGCCCCGCAGGTGAAGTTGTACAGCACGGTCTCAGTGAAGCTCGTATCCACCTTGAACACTGTTCCGCAGTAAGAGGAGCCGGCGTAGTAGGTGGTGCCATAGAGGTTGCCTGCCTTGTCCATGATCAATGGGGCGAAGGGATATCCCCCGTCCGACGACCCTGTGAAGTTGTAAAGATCGGAGAACTTCCAGGCTTGCGATGCGGTTGCCACTACCCCGAGCGCGAGCACGACTGCTAACGTCAGCGCGGCGCTGGAGGCGCGGAGACGTATCTTCGAGATGCGTTGTTGCAACGTGTCTGTCATTATGGTTCCTCCATGTTTCATCGTGAACTGCTCTGAAGTGCGCACTCTCTATAACACGGAATCGAAGCAAAGACAAGGGTGCAAAGTCTTGCGGGATAAGTGCAAGTGGATGCGGGTTTCGGTCGGTTCTGCGTCTCAGGCCACGGTTTTACCTGCGTGGCGTGCAGGATCGATCTCAAAACCGAAGTCTCTTTTTTCACGGGCGTTTGGAAGCTGTCATGCTCCCCCTGGGGGCGGGCGCTCGACCTGTTGAAACGGCAGACAGCCCACCGGAACCCCGCGCCGGGGGCCAAGGCGGCTTCCACCTACGGCTCAGTGAGTGTTTGCGCAAAGCCTTACGGCTTGCTTCCTTGGGGTAGCTTGGGCTCTCCTTCGGTTGGTGCAGCATCTTTTTTGGCCGGCTTCACACTGCCGAGATTCAAGGCATTGCCTATAGTTGTTATATTACCCTCCGCAATGAGTTTTGCCAGACTTGAGATCAGGGGAGCCAGATCCTGAACATTTCCATCGGCATTGCCGATATTCAGTCCGTTGCCTATGAAGACCACTTTGCGGTCCAGAATAGCCTGAAGCAGTTGGCGCACAACGGAGGGCTTGTCTTCCGGCTCACTCAAGAACTCTACCCGCACGTCGTCGCCTTCCACGACCAGAAATCCGAGCGGAATGTTTTTCGAACTCAGGCCGCCGCCTGATGCAATCTTGGCATCGCCGCCAACAAGCCCGAAATTCACGGAAGCAAAAGGAATGATGGCAGTTCCACCTGCACGAATGGGCTCGCCCACCAATGAGCTCGACTTCAACTGGGAAACGAGTTTGTCATACTCGCCCAGCGGCTTTTCCACGGGCACTTGGGCACGGCAAGGAATTCCCAATAGCAAGAGTGCTGCTGACAAACATGCGTATTTTGACTTCACGGGATAGCCTCACTTTGCGTCTGATTTAACGAGGTTGATGAAATGAGAGCGCCGCTGCAATACTAGGCCACATCACGCCGCGGAAGCGTGATGCGGCGGAGGGAAACTAGGCCAACCGCCGGATTTCAGTTTTACGAGCTGCTGTTGTGGGAACGACAGGAGTCGTGAAACACCGGAGGGATGTACCCAGTGGAACTCTATGGACGTGTACGGCGAGCAGTCTTTGTCGAGGGGAAGAGCCAACGAGCAGTAGCGCGGGAGTATGGCATCGCCCGCGAAAGCGTGCGCAAGATGCTGCGTTACGCAGTGCCGCCGGGCTACCGGCGGGAACAACCGGTGAAACGGCCCAGGCTGGGGCCGTGGTTAGGCGTGATCGACGCCATTCTGGAAGAGGATAAGACTCAGCCTCCGAAACAACGACACACGGCGAAGCGGATCTTCGATCGTTTGCGGGAAGAACATGGGTATCCGGGGGGCTACACCGTGGTGAAGGACTACGTGCACCGACAGAAGGTGCGGAAGCAAGAGATGTTTGTGCCGCTGCGGCATGCTCCCGGAGAAGCCCAAGCGGACTTTGGGGAAGCCTGGGTGGTGATCGCCGGGGCGAAGCAGAAAGCACACTACTTCGCGATGGATTTGCCGCACTCGGATGATTGCTTCGTGGTGGCGTATCCCGCCGAGAGCACGGAGGCGTTTCTGGACGCGCATGTGCGGGCCTTCGACTACTTCGGCGGAGTGCCTGGTTGGATTTTGTACGACAACACGAAACTGGCGGTGGCCAAGATCCTGGGCGACGGTCAGCGGAAGAAGACGCAGGCGTTTTGTGAGTTGCAAAGCTACTATTTGTTCGCGGAGAAGTTCGGGCGTCCGGGCAAGGGCAACGACAAGGGAGCGGTGGAAGGACTGGTGGGCTATGCCCGGCGGAACTTTCTGGTACCAGTGCCGCATAGGAGTAGCTGGGAAGAACTGAACGCCTACCTTCTGGAACAATGCGGGAAACGGCGAGAGCGGCGGATGAGGGGACACCAGGAGACCATCGCGGAGCGGTTCGAGCGCGATCGTGCGGCGCTGTTGCCTTTGGCGACCGTGCCCTATGAAGCCTGTGAAAAGCGCACGGCGAAAGTCAGCTCGTTATCTCTGGTGCGCTACCGAGCCAACGATTACTCGGTGCCCACCGCCTATGGGCATCGCGAAGTGCTGGTGAAAGGCTATGTCCATGAAGTGGTGATTGCCTGCGGCAGCGAAGTGATTGCCCGGCATCCCCGCAGCTATGAACGGGAAGACATGATCTTCGATCCGCTGCACTATCTGGCACTGCTGGAGGAGAAGACCGGGGCCTTGGACCAAGCCGCTCCGCTGGCCGGCTGGGAGTTGCCGGAGTGCTTTGCCCAACTGCGGCGGCTGCTGGAAGCGCGGCTGGGCAAGCCGGGCAAGCGAGAGTACGTGCAGGTATTGCGGTTGCTGGAGACGTTCCGCCGGGAGGAAGTCCGGCAGGCGATCCAGGACGCTTTGCATCTGGGAACCGTTTCCTTCGATGCGGTGAAACATCTGCTGCTGTGCCGGATCGAGCAACGTCCGCCGCGACTGGATCTCCTGCAGTACCCCTACCTGCCGCTGCCCCAGGTGCATACCACCCAGGCCGTCGATTACATGACGTTGCTGAATGAGGTGGGCTCATGAGCAACCCAACCATTCCGGTCACGAACGACACTCCGCAGCTTCTTTTGGAACATCACCTGAAGCTGTTGCGCCTGCCGACTTTCCTGCGCGAGTACGACAAGGTGGCACGGCAGTGCGCCGACGAGAGCGTGGACTATCCGCGTTATCTGCTGCGCATGACGGAGTTGGAACTGGTGGACCGCGAGCGCCGAGCCACCGAACGGCGCATTCACCAAGCACGTTTCCCCGTGGTCAAGAGCCTGGACAGCTTTCAGTTTCTGGCCATTCCCTCGCTGAATAAAACCCTGGTGCTGGAGTTGGCGCGCTGCGAGTTCTTGCAGCGCCGCGAGAACGTCTTGCTTTTAGGAAACTCGGGCACGGGAAAAACTCACCTGGCACTGGCTTTGGGGTTAGTGGCTTGCCAGCGTGGCCATCGCGTTCGCTTCACCACCGCCGCGGCCTTGGTGCATGAGCTGATGGAAGCACGGGACGAGAAACGTCTGTTGCGCTTTCAGAAACAGTTGGTCAGTTACGAACTGCTGATCGTCGATGAACTGGGCTTCGTGCCGCTTTCCAAGACCGGGGCCGAAGTGCTGTTTGAAGTCTTCAGCCAGCGCTATGAGCGCAACTCGACTTTGGTGACCAGCAATCTTCCTTTCCAGGAGTGGACGGAGGTCTTGGGATCGGAGCGACTGACCGGCGCTCTCCTGGACCGGCTCACCCACCACGTGCATATCCTGGAGATGAACGGCGAGAGCTATCGCCTCAAACAGAGCAAGCGCAAGCACGGCTCGCCCTCGAACTCCTGACCCGGCTCGGTCCCTTTGAGGTTGGGAAAGCCCCTGCTGCGCGACTCCTTTCCCTCCCGCCGCATTCTTTCAGAGCGGTCCTCGCCGTCAAGGGTTCGCTACGCCGCGAAAGGCACGCGCCCTTGACTGCTCCGGGTCGCTCTGAACACCTCTCCGCTATGAGGGAATGGATCTTTCAGGAAAGGCGTAGTGGCCTACTCTCCTTCCGCTCCTGCGGCCTACTTTTAGTCCGCCCTTGACAATGAAACGAGTTCCTTTCCCAGTAATGGCGACAAAGCCCAAAGGCCGCGCTTCACCACTCATATAAAACAGATTGGCTTGAGACTCGGCACTTTGTGGGGCGGTTCCATTCGGCACCTTGGTGGCCGCACTGCCGAATTTGACGTCGACCATGAGGATCGGGATTAGCGTGACAGAACCGACTTTGATCGGCTCCCCTATGACAGTTCTTACGTTGAGATCGTGACTCAGGCGCTGGGCCATGCCGTCAACGAGATCCGATGTGCTTGGCGGTTGAACAGGCTTTGCTTTTTGTTGCGGCGCATTTTGAGCCATTCCGAGAGAGCCGACCAATAGGAGAAACATGATTGAGGGGATGATCTTCTTGGCCAAGGCGTATGCATTGAGCTGTCGGTGAACCGAATCAGAAAGATTGGAAGGCGTTCTGAGCGGACGCGGAGACAGTTTCATAAATCCTCCCGCCTTACGGGCCGCATTATAACCCCGCTAGGCAAGGGTTTTCTGTGATGAGCGTCCTTGGCTCGGCAACGTCAGCCAGTCAATTGACGAAACCAGGCATTTGCACAACTTTGCGCCGTTTGTTCGCCCCGTTTACGACGAAACTGAGACGCCAACCAGTTCCGCCAGCGCCTGCCAGTGCCGTGGGTGAGGTCGGTATCCGTCCCGAACGCGCCCTCCATACCAGCGGGATACACCGATTTGGTTCGCAATGGCCGTCCCTGAAGTTCGCGCAAGTGCTGGTTGAATCTTCTCGCGGAATAGCTGCTCGGTGAGCCATGCAGGTTGGTCCGAAGATTTCCACCTCCGTCGTGCTTTGCCGTGCTTACGGTGAGTTGCTGCTTCCTTGGCAATCGCTTCCGGGGTGTGGCCCGCGACGCGGCCCTCTCGCGAGACCTCTACGAGACGCTTTGTTGCGTTATCAAGGTTGCACTTGCCGCAGTGCATCGAGTCATTTGGAATTGTCTTCCCGCACTCACGGCAAACGCTATCAGGCTTCGGAACCTTGAGCCTGGGAATGAACTCGTCGCGTATTCTCTTCAGCAATTAGGGCTGCTTGGCGCTTCATATCGAACGTGTCGACTAGGCATATGCCTTGGAACGGCTTGTAGGTACGAGTCGCTTCGAGATAAGCGTGCTCGATGTTCATTGACGCGATGTAATACGGAAGCAGCATCACCTCATTGCAGTGAAGTTCATGCTCGTATTTGTACGGCAGGGCGGTTTTCCTGATTTCCTTGATTATTCGCGTAATGAAGTTACCCGTTCCTACAAATGGATCAAGGACGTGGACCTCCTTGTCACTCAAAGTTCGACCAAATTCGTCCTGCAGGACTTTCCCTACGCTCTGAACCATGAAATCCACTATCGGCTGGGTAGTGTAGACAATCCCGCGTGTATCCGCCTCTTTGGGTGAATAGCCTTGAAAAAACGCTCGTAAATGGTGTTGAGAAATCCCTGTTTTTCTGAATAGGCTGTCGTGTTCTCCGCATTTACCTCGATAGCCTTATAGAAACGATCAAGGTTTTGTAGAAACGCATCACGGCTGAAGTGTCGCGAGCTTAGGGCCCGGATTACTTTTTCGATTTCTGCTGCAACAACGTTTCGGCTTGCAAAATCAGGATTGTCGAAAACCTTGCGGAAGATGCGCTCGGTCAGAAGGTGCTGTACTAGCATTTCCTCCACCGCGTCTGCGGAAAGGTTTGGATTGATTGCCTGCCGACAAACAGCATAGAAATCCTCAAAGCTCCGCACGAAGGACGGATTTTTCTTGCGCTCATCCTCGATTAGCTGCTTGGCACCAGCCGCGATCTCCGGCAAGCGCTGCTTGAACTCCGCGACTGCATCTTCCCACTCCTGATGATGGGGCTGGCGATACTCAAAGAAGCGATGGAGCAGATCGACGAGGTTGTTGGCGCTGGAGATGTCCTCGTTCAAGCCCTGCCGGACACCGTTTTGATAGAGGATGGCGCGTTCGGGAGCCTGGAAAATGATGTTGTCTGTTGGGTAGCCAGCCGCGATCTTGCGCTTGGCTTCCTTTTCCAGATCGTCATGTTCGTCCTTAGCTTCCCAGAGACCGCGCTTCAGCCTGAACTCGTCGAGCAGAGCGCCGTCTACTTTGAGCGGGGCCGCCTTGGGACGCGGCAGAGGATATTCGGCAATCAGTGTCCAATTGAACTGGCCTCCGCACTTTTCAAGCAGTTGCTGGAAAGCGCTGCGGACGGCCATCTCATGGTCGATATTGAGCTGGCCGTACTGACCGAGCGCCTGGTAGTACGCCTTGACCGGCGCATGAGACGGCTTGAGATTCAATTGCTGCATTAAGATCAAGATACGACAACTGCTATGGGCTCGCTAAGTGACAAAGACGAGCCGCTCGTTTCCGGTACATTATGTCTCATTCGCTGCGACTTGGGTTACGGACACTGAGTGAAATCTCGCGCGACATAATCGTCTAGGGCCGACTGCACAGCGAGCCGGTTTAACTTTGAAGTCTCCGGCTTTGAAATTTCCATATCTTCACGGCCCGCAGACAAGGCAAATCGTCGGCGTCACCGGAACAATTGCAAGTCTACCGAACGTGTCTGTGTCTTGGTTCAGCCTGAAATGGAGAAGTAGCGTTCCCCGTTAGTGTAGATTCCGCCCCTTTGGGGCGGGGATTTTCCAGGCATGAGGGTCTATCGTCCGATGACTTTTTTCGGTTGCGGTGGAAGCGCGAGAGCGTAAACTCCCGCGCTGCGAAGCATCGCCCCGCTCGCTCGCTCCCCGCCCGCTCCCGCCCGCCGCGCGTAGATCGCCCGCTCGCGCGTCGCTCGGGCGCCCGCTCGTTCTAATCGTCCTCCGATGCTTTTTGTTCATGGACGCATAGCGCTCGGGCCAGCGAATGACGCGGGTGGAACGCATGTCATAGCGCGCGGACCAGCATGAATACTGCTTAGAACGCATAGCGCTCGGAGTGCGCAGGTGTAGCAATTTGCCCGTCAGTCATAGTACCCCGTCAAGCCTTACCGGGGGGAAAAGGGAGAGGAGAGGAGTTAGCCCCCGGACTCCTTGGGGGTTTTGAGCGCAATCGCCTTGGTTACAGCAGCTGTCGTGCAAACCGTAAGACCCGAGCAGAGTCCCGCGACGCTCGGGCACACCTCACCCCGTGACAAACACCAGTGGCATCGAGCGGCAATCCCTCCGGGGTTACTAAGCAGCGACGGAGGTCTTCACACTCTTGGCGGCTTGTTCGACGAGAGCGGCAACAGCCTCGGGCTGCGACACGTAGATGGCATGGCTGCCCTTGACCTCAACGACCGTAGAGCCCGCCCGCTTGGCCATGGAACGCTGGGCATCGGGTGGGATCATCTTGTCGTCGGTGGCGATCATATACCAGCTCGGCTTGGCCTTCCACGCCGGTTCACTGATCTTGCCGCTGAGAGCCTCCACGCCCCACGGGACTTGAGAGTCAGCCATAAAAGCGGCTCTTTCTGCCTCCACATCGGCTGCGAAGGAAGCGCGGAACTTCGCCCGGTCGAGGAACAGATAGCCGTCTTGCGGAGGCAGTATCGGCGGTACGGGTGCGCCGGATGGCGGATCTTTGATAAGCGTGGCCACGGACTCGCCCTTATCCGGAGCAAAGGCGGTGATATACACGAGTCCTACAACCTTGGGATCGTTTCCCGCTTCGGTGATCACCGCTCCACCATAAGAGTGGCCGACGAGAATTACAGGTCCGTCCTGCGATGCAAGAGTTCGCTTGGTGACCGCCACGTCGTCCGCCAACGATAGTGTAGGGTTCTGGACGATGCTGACGTTGTAGCCGTCCTTTTTTAGGGTCCTGTAGACGCCCTCCCAGCCAGCGCCGTCCACAAAGCCGCCGTGGACCAGAACGATGTTGTTCATTGCTCGCTACCCCCTCTCCTTAACGGTTCGCCGGGCCTCTAAGATTTGCCCGGCTGATGGGAAAGTGTAGCGGGCCGGTAAATTAGCTGTCAATCGTGAGGCGAACTGGAGAGCGTTTGCGAAGAACAGGGAGCAGGACTGACCCATCTGTACAAGGATTAGTGTTGAAATATCGCCATTGCACTCATTTGGGTTTTGAGCGCTATCGCCTGTTATCGGGCGGGCCGACCTGGGCCAGCGCATCTTAACCACTCCGGAGGGCCCCTGTCCAAGCTCCGCTTGGACGGGGTCTTTCGCATTGATCTCTTCGGCCTTCCACTTTTTCCTTGACGCCCACCCCGGCAAACCGTCATCATCAGACATATATCTTGTAGAGAACGCAATTATAGTTCGTATAACTCGTTAAGAATCTAGATTTTACCTCTAAGTCCAATCGGCTCTAGATTTTGGCGGGGAAAAATGTCCGTAACTCGATGATTCCGCTAGACCGGTGGGGAGGGGGTGGTTGGCGAAAAATCAAATCCTGACGTTGAGGTTGTGGAATCCCACCCTTCGCAAAGTGTGCGAAGGATGGGGCACCCATCGGCGTTGGTCGGGCTGGGTAAGTCAGTACATATCTTATAGAGAATGCACTTATGTAATATATAACTCGTTAAGAATCTGGATTTTACCTCTAAGGCCAATCGAATCTAGATTTTGGCGGGAAAATGTCCGTAACTTGATGATTCCGCTAGACCGAGGAGGAGGGGGTATACCCCCTTTTCTGGCTGCGTTTTTCCAAAACGAAGTCGCCAGCAGCCGCGCCGTTCCCAGCTATCCGGCGGCGCGGCTTTGGACCGCGCACAGCTCCGACGCGAGTTGCGGGACGAACTCTGGCAGACATTCGTTGGGGCAGGCAAAAAGGTTTTGCAGCGGCGCCACTTCCAGTGTGGCGATGCTCGCCCCTTCTGGTGTGGCCTGCAGCACCGTGTATCCGCCGGCGGCGAACAGAGCGATGGTCTCGGCTAAATTGGTGCGCCGCAAATATTCGAACATGACAAGCCGCGGCCGGTGGCGGCGCAGGCATTGCATCATCCCACGGATTACGTGGTTCTCGTGGCCCTCGACATCAATTTTGACTGCGGTCACAGGGTAAGCGAGTTGGTGCTGAGCAAGGAACTGATCCAGCGGAAAGCAAGGCACCCTGCGAGTGGGAAACGAAGTGGAGAACCCGGCCACGGTGCGGTTGCAGGTGCTGACCCCGCCCTGGTCTTCGAACTCCACATCGCCGCTGCGGTCGGAAACCGCAAACTCGCAAACTTCAAATTTCAGTCCATTCAAGGCCAGGTTTTGGCGGGCGCGGGCGGCCGCGGCTGGGTTGGGCTCGAACAGCACCGCATGCTGAACCTTATCCGCCAAAAGCAGAGCGATTAAACCGACGTTCGCGCCCACGTCGACCAGCGTTCCTCCGTGGAGATGAGACCGCAGGAACAAAAGATCGCGCGAGTCGGGAATACGGTAGTACATGAGGGCGGCGGACGCCTGGCAGTCAGGGTATGCTCGGAATCGAAATCCATTGAACAGCCTCACCGTCAGAGGAAGCCGGACGAGTCGTTTCCAGAGTTGCCAGAACAGAAAAAGGCAAAGCCTCCAGAGGCGCTGGCCGCGATTCGAGTCGTCGCGCCATATGGACCCGACAACGAATTGCAGACTCTTCGCGGAGGATTGCGGATCTTGCGAGGTTGTGGCAGAAGTCACGCGGATGTGAGAACTAGACTGGCTTGCTGCTGGGCACCAGCTTCAGCCGGTCGGCCTGCAGGATGCGTTTGATCTGGGCGCGGGCGTGGGTGGACCAGGGGCCGCTCGCATCGAGCTTGACGTAAGCACGCCAGTGTTGCAGGGCCTTCCGAGGTTCCCGGATTTTCTCGTAAGCCAGTGCTACGTTGTAGTGTGCGTCGCCGTAAGTGGGCGCCAGTTGCAGGGCGGTGTTGTAGGAGCGAATCGCTTCGGCGATGCGTCCGGTTTCGTCGAGAACATTGCCCAGGTCGAAATGCGCCAGCGCGTATCGTGGATCGATGGTGATGGCGGCGCGATAGTGGGTTTCCGCCAAGGCAAAATCCTGGCGATTGTAGTAAAGCGTTCCCAGGTTGATGTGAGCGGCAGCGTGCTCAGGATCAAGCGCCAGGACGGCTTGATAGGCGTCAATTGCCTGCGCGTGGGTGTTCGGGTCTTCTTCCAGTGCGATCCCCTGGGCGAACAGGCCGGCAACGTCCCTGGCAGGAGCCGATTGGGGTTGACTGATGGGGATGGCGCCGCTGGTTACCGCCTGATCGCGCGGCGCGAAGTCGAACATGAACTGCCCGGCGATCGGTTCGAGCAGCTTGCCGTCATGCCGGAAAGCGACTCGCCTTCCCGCGGTAAACGCTCCTGCCTCCACCAGAGGATTTTCCATGCCCGCAGCCTGCCTTTGCATGGCGACGAGCGATTCCCGAATCACTGCCGGCCGCACTTTGTGGGCACACAGGTCACGCACTTTCTTGATTTGCAGAAGGTCAAAGAAGGAATAGCTGTCGCCAGCGGTCACCAGTCCGGCTCTTTCCCAGCTGGCCAACTGACGCGCCGTCACCCGAAGGATTCGGAGCAGATCGGCTCGAGTATATCGGTACACGGTATTAGCGATCGTGCACAGTCATTATCCGGAAGCCGAGATTGTGTATGCAAGTGGAAATGTGGCGCTAAAGGAATCTGAAGCAGCAACTTGCATCGGATGTAGTGCAACAAGATGCACTCTGCATCGGCGACGGTCCAGGGACCATAGTAATCACCTTGTCACGGGTTTTTAACGCAGCGTTCATCCGGCTGCAAACCTTGTCCGGTAGTCAATTAGTATGCCGACTTCAGATTTGTTTGTGTCCCCCGGACACCTGAGTTCGCCCGCCCATACCCCTGACCCGTTTCGTTTCGTGCGGCGTTTCATGCCGATGGAGCGAGTGCGTGAGCTGTATCGCCGCGCCCAGCAACCAATGCACCGGTCGATTCTGGAAAATGTGTTGGCGGAGATGCGAGTTGAGTTTGTGGTCAGCGAGGCCGATTTGTCGCGCATCCCGGAGAACGGACCAGCGGTGGTCACGTCTAATCATCCGTTTGGGTTGCTGGATGGCGCGGTGTTGGGGGCGTTGCTGACGCGGGTGCGTCCGGATGTGAAAGTGCTGACGAATTTCATGCTTTCAGGAATTCCGGAGTTGCACCAATATTGCATCTTCGTGGACCCGTTCGGCTCCGAGGATTCGATTTCCAGAAACCGCCGTGGCGTTAGGCAGGCGCTGGAGTGGCTTTCCGGGGGCGGCATGCTGGCCATGTTTCCCTCCGGCGAAGTTTCGCATTTCCGCTTTCGCGATATGAGCATCGCCGACCCCGAGTGGAACTCCTTAGCTGCCCGGTTGGTGCGGATGACCGGAGCGGTGGCGGTTCCAGTGTTCCTTCCGGGAAGCAACAGCGCGGCTTTCCAGGCGCTGGGGTTGATTCATCCGCAACTCCGCACGGCGTCGTTGCTCAACGAATTCCTCCAGCAGACGGGTCGCAAAGTGGAGGTGCGGGTGGGAGGCAAGATCACGGCGGAGACCCTGCGCAATGCCGGAACGCACCGTGAGGCTGCGAGCTACTTGCGTTGGAGAACGTATATCCTGTCGCAACGCGGGGCGCAGCCACAGAAGCGAATTCCCGCTATGCTGGGCGCGATGTTGCCGCGCAAAGCGCCCGAAGCAGTGGGGCAAGCGGTGCCTACGGAAGTTCTGCTGCGCAGTCTTGAGATGCTCAGCCCCGATCATTGCCTTTATCAGAACCGAGAATTCGCAGTGTATGTAGCGAAAGCGCGCGAGGTTCCTGACGTCATGCAGGAGGTTGGCCGGCTGCGCGAAGTCACCTTCCGGGCGGTCGGAGAAGGCACTGGCCGGAGCACGGATCTTGACCGCTTCGATCATTATTACTCGCACATTCTGCTGTGGAGCCTGGGCCAGTCCGAGTTGGTGGGAGCGTACCGCATCGGACTTACGCCGGAAATCCTGCCCCAGATGGGCGTGCCGGGCTTATATACCAGCACCTTGTTCCGCTACGATGCGAAATTGTTTGATCAGCTTGGGCCAGCGCTGGAACTGGGCCGGTCGTTTGTCCGCCCGGAATATCAGCGGCAGTATGCGCCGCTGTTGACGTTGTGGAAAGGAATCGGACGCTACCTTGCGCTGCATCCTCAGTTTGCTGTTTTGTTCGGCGCGGTGAGCATCAGCAACCGCTACTGCCCGTGGTCGCGTGAGCTGATTTTTCGGTTCTTCCAGGAACGCGAGCGCAACGATGGCATGGCGAGGATGGTAACGCCGCGCGCACCGTTCAAGCCGCGCTGGGTGCGGCAAGGCGAGCATCATGCGCTGCACAGCAAGATTCAGGATCTGGATCAGCTCACGGATCCAATCGCCGATGTGGAAACTGACGGCAAAGGCGTGCCGATTCTGCTGAAACACTACGCCAAGCTGGGTGGACGCATGCTGGGCTTCAATGTCGACAAGGAATTTTCCGATGTGCTCGATGGCCTGGTACTGGTCGATCTGCGACAAACCGACCGCACCGCTTTGCAGCGCTATCTGGGCGAGGATGGGATGGAGGCTTTCCTGAGTTATCATGGTCTCTGCCCGTCCGAGGTCCCTGCATGAATGCGGTCCGCCGCAAGGCCGTCGAGGAACTTGAATCCACCCGCGAAATGACCGCCCTGGTACAGCAAGCCTGTCTGGTGGCCAAGGATTCTGCGTTCAACCTGCGCGATTATCTCGAGAACGCGTCGAAGATGGCGTATATCGCGGTGAAGGACTGCGAAAAGGAACTGGATCGCGCGGAACGCAAGATCGACGAGGAGATCACCCGCGCAATCACGCATGTGAGCGAAGTCGAAGCCCGGGAATTGCTTGCGTGTTTGAAGTTCATCATTGATCTGGAGCGGATTGGTGACCTCACGTGGTCGGTGACCCTCCGGCTGCAGCACTTATCGAGCAAGCTGTTGAAGGAGGACCGCCGCGCCCTGATTGCGATGGCCGATGTGCTGGAAAAAATGCTGGAGGCGATTCACCGCGGATTTGTACAACGCGATCTGGAGTCGGCGAACTGGGTGCTGAAGAATGACACGCAGATCGACCACGTCTGCCACTCGGTGTTCCGCAGGCTGCTGGAAGGTAAGGAAGGCCGCCGCGACTACAGCACCAATGTTCTGCTGATGGCGCAAGCCTTCGAACGCGCCGGCGATCATGCGAAAAACCTGGGAGAGGAACTGTTTCATCTGGTGGAAGGGCGCAGCATGCGACACGAGCCTAAACGCCCGAAATCCTCCCGGGTGCTGCGCGAGGAGTAGGAATAAGTTTCGCGTCGCTAACTGCCGATTTTCATTCTGAGAGAGTCAGCGCATCCGCCATGCCAAGGTTTGATTCCCACCGTTAGTTTATAGTCCCTTCATGCGAGCCATTCTGGCCGGAGGCGGTACCGGAGGACATGTGATTCCGGCCCTCGCCATTGCGCAGCAGCTCAAGAAAGATTATGGCGCGGAGGTACTATTCATTGGCACGGCGCGCGGCATCGAGAACCGACTGGTCCCGGCGGCAGGATTCGAGCTTCGCCTGGTCGAGGTGGGTGCACTGAAGAACGTCAGTCTGGCAACTCGGCTCAGCACTTTCTTCGATCTGCCGCGGGCGGTTTGGCACGCCAGGAAAATTCTGTCGGAGTTTCGTCCCGATATCGTGATCGGCGTCGGCGGGTACGCCTCTGGTCCGGCGATGCTGGCCGCGGTTCTGCGCGGAATTCCAACCATGGCATTCGAGCCGAATTTCGTGCCGGGATTGGCCAATCGCTTGGTCGCGCCGTTCGTGAAGGCCGCTGCGGTGCATTTCGAAGAAACAGGGAAGTATTTTCGCCATTGCGAAGTCGCGGGCGTGCCGGTGCGAGCGGCGTTTTTCGCGGCGGCGATGACTCCTGCGAGTGCTCCGCCGACATTGCTGGTTTTCGGAGGAAGCCAGGGCGCGCACGCGATCAATCAGGTGGTGATGGAATCCGCAGCCGAATTACAGGCGCGGATTCCCGGATTGTCGATCGTCCATCAAACCGGCGAACGTGACTATAATGACGCGGAGGCTGCCTACGCCAGGCTCGCCGGAGCGGTCGAGGTGCATCGATTTATCGACGACATGCCCGTCATGTTTCGGAGAGCGAGTCTGCTGATTTGCCGCTCAGGGGCGAGCACGGTGGCGGAGGTGGCGGCGGCGGGGAAGCCCGCGATTTTTGTGCCCTTTCCGGCGGCTGCCGATGATCATCAGAAACGCAATGCTGAAGCGCTGGCGCGGGCAGGCGCGGCGGTAATGCTGGAACAGTCCAAGCTCACGCGCGAGAGTCTGATTGAAACCGTGAGCTCGCTGATGAGCGATGCCGCGCGGCTGGAACGCATGGGAGAAGCCGCGAAGAAGATGTCGCATCCTGAAGCGGCGAAGCAGATCGCGGCGATGGCGGCGCGGGTTGGAGTTAGGACTTAGCCACGGATTTTCGCGGGTCTTCACAGATTCTTCTTCGGACCCATCGGCTCATCCGTGTGATTCGTGGCTAGAATGCTTTCATGTTTGCCAAGATTCAGCGCATTCATTTCGTGGGCATTGGCGGAATCGGCATGAGCGGGATTGCCGAGGTGCTGCTGAACCTCGGTTACGAGGTTTCCGGCTCCGATCTGAAGAGTTCGACGATCACGCAGCGTCTGTCTGGGTTAGGTGCGGTCACGTTCGAGGGCCATCGGGCGGAGAACACCGCGGGCGCGGAGGTGGTAGTCACTAGCTCGGCCATTGCGCCCGACAATCCCGAGGTGGTGGAAGCACGCCGGCTGCACATTCCCGTAATTCAGCGAGCCGAGATGCTGGCCGAGTTGATGCGCCTGAAGTACGGCATCGCCATCGCCGGTATGCACGGCAAGACCACCACGACTTCGATGGTCGCTGCAGTTCTGGCCGGCGGCGGGCTTGACCCTACGGTTGTGGTCGGGGGACGCATGGATGCGATGGGCTCCAACGCGAGACTGGGAAAGTCGCAATACCTGGTGGCCGAAGCTGACGAGAGCGACCGTTCATTCCTGAAGCTTTCCCCGATCCTTTCAGTCGTGACTAACATCG
Organism: Terriglobia bacterium; assembly: GCA_963758285.1. Taxonomy (GTDB): domain Bacteria; phylum Acidobacteriota; class Terriglobia; order Terriglobales; family Acidobacteriaceae; genus DASVWZ01. The sequence continues at coordinate 233,085 of CAVWUT010000013.1, forward strand.
ACCGTGAGCACATGGATTGCTACCGCAACATGCGCGACGTAAAGCGGGCGTTTCTTGACTTCATGGATCGGGTGCCGTTTTACGGCATGGTCGTGCTCTGCAATGACGATGCCCACTTGCGCCGCTTGCTCCCGCAAATTCGCCGGCGTATTGTGACTTACGGAACGCGGCGAGGTTCGGACTTCCACATCCGCGTGGGTGAGACAGCTTCCATCGCCGGACTTGAGGGTCCCCTCAGCCGTTTTCACGTCACTTATAAAGGCGAGAGCCTCGGCGAATTCCGCCTGCACGTTCCCGGCGTTCACAACATTCTGAACGCGACTGCTGCGATTGCTGTGGCCATCGGTCTGGATGTCGAGGTTGACCAAGTCCGCACCGCGCTGGAGAACTTTCGTGGGGTGGACCGGCGATTTCAATTGCGCGGCAAGTCAGCGGGCGTGAGTGTAATCGACGATTACGGCCACCATCCCACGGAGATTCGTGCGACCCTGGCCGCTGCCCGGCGATGCGGGTTTGGCCAGATTCACGTGGTCTTTCAGCCACATCGCTACACTCGCACTCGCGACCTGACGGATGAGTTTGCGACTGCCTTCCACGACGCGGATAGCCTGTTTGTGCTCGATATCTATGCGGCCAGCGAACCGCCGATTGAGGGTGTGACTGGCGAGGCGTTGGCGCGAAGCATCAGGGACGCTGGCGGGCAGGAGACGCAGTACGCGGCTTCATTTGCCGCCGCTGTCGATGCTGTGGTGAGCCGGGCGCACGAGGGCGATATGATTCTGACCCTGGGCGCCGGCAATGTGTCACAACTTGGGCCCATGATCCTGGAGAAGCTGGGATCCCAAGGCGCCCTCGATATGCCAGAGGGCCCTCGCTAGCTGGCTCCTGAGTGGTCGCAGCGCGGGGCCAATCCCCAGGAAATGGGCGCTTCGGATTGCCCTCTGCAATCCTCACGGGAATCGGACGGTTTCCGCCTCCGTCCACAACAGCAGGTACAGACGGATAACGAATTTTCACCTTCCCCGTCTAATCCGCATAGACCGGTGAGGAGCGGGAACATGGGTTCAGAAAAAGCATTGTATTGGCTGGCCGTCGGAATGATGGGGCTGCTGTTGATCAACTCAGCGGCAGTTCGGCATCAGGATTGGCTTAGCAGTCTCAAGGATCCCTCGGTTCAATTGGCGGAACAGCTTTCGGGAGGCAGCATGGCCGCCCTGAACCTCGCGGAGATGAAGCTCGGGTCTCAGTCCAGTCAATGCGCTCGAACCCAGGCAACAGCCGCGCGCATGCAGGGGAAGTTCGCTTGCATGGAGGCTGCACTGGCCCGCCGCCAGGCCTGGTTCGCGCGGCTTAAGGCGCAGAAGGCGCAGCTGGAAGCTCGGCAGCAGATGCGCTCCCCTGTGATGCCACAACGTCAGGACTTCCTAACCGAAGTCCCTGAACCCAAGTCCCTTTCCTCCGAGGGAACGATCTAGGTTGATCCAAAGGACACACCGGCACAGGGCGTTCGATATGAATTTCTACTGGAACCGCGCACGTGCCGGGACGCCCGCGCCTACATCGACGACTTAGTCAGAGTCTTGTAGGTGCGTTAGCGTGACGGGCAGGCCGAGTATCCCGAAGCATCCCTGAGCTTGTCTAACTCTTGGTTCTCTTCTCGTCTCTCTCGATGACGCCGTCCTTGATTTGGATCACGCGGTGCGCGTACTCGGCAATATCGTGTTCGTGGGTGACCAGAACGATGGTGTTGCCTTCGGCGTGGAGGCGGTCGAACAGGGCCATGATTTCGTTTCCCGTCTGCGAATCGAGATTGCCGGTAGGTTCATCGGCGAGGATGATCGACGGGTGGTTTACCAGGGCGCGAGCGATGGCGACTCTCTGGCGCTGACCACCGGAAAGCTCGTTCGGCTTGTGGGTCATGCGCGATTCCATACCGACTGCCGTCAAGGCCCCTTTGGCCCGTTCCATGCGTTCCTCCGCCGGCATGCCCGCGTAAATCAGGGGCAGTTCGACGTTGTGCAGCGCGGTGGCGCGGGCCAGCAGATTGAACGTCTGAAATACGAAGCCGATTTCCTTGTTGCGAATGCGTGCCAGTTCGTCGTCGTCCAGTTCGCTGACCAGTTGATGGTTCAGCCAATACTGGCCTTTGCTGGGAGTGTCGAGGCAGCCGATCAGGTTCATCAGCGTCGATTTGCCCGATCCAGACGGCCCCATGATGGCCACGTATTCGTTCCGCTGGATGTTCAGGTTGACTCCGCGAAGGGCCTGAACCTGCTGCTCCGATCCCATGTCGTAGGTCTTCCAGAGATCCAACGTCGCGATCATGTAGGCATCGGGCGATGCCGACACGACAGGCTGTGAAATGCTGATGACTTCTGCGGTTGCCATTGCTTTCTCCCGGTCCTCTTGGGACACTACCCGCTCCCCACCTGGCGGCTATCCATTGGACGCGCCAGGAATACAGTTGTTAGTCAAAACTATGAGCTCTCTTCCTCTTCCTTCTTCGGGGCCGAATTGTCAACTTTGACGCTGCTTCCCGGCTTCAGGGTACGCAGCACCTTGTAACTGCCGGTAATGATCTCATCTCCGTCCTTAAGCCCTTGCATGACTTCAATATCGGTCGTGCCCGCGATGCCGGTCTCAACCGGAACGAATTCCGCCTTATGATTGCGAATCACAAAGACACCCTGAATCTCAGTTTTATCATTCGACACGGGCTTTTGCGGAGAGGCAGCTTGAACGGAACCTTTCTCGTTTTTCGGAACGAGATCTGCCTGTTGCCTGACGGTCAACGCCTGGATGGGGATGGTCAGTGCCTGGTTGCGAGTCGCGGTAGTAATTTTTGCGGTCGCTGAGAGTCCTGGGCGGAGATCCAGCGGAGGGTCCTGCAAGGTAACTACCACCTTGAAATCCTTGGCCTCCTGGCTGGCGGACTCGGACTGCGAAGTGGAGACGCCGGTCGAGCGGACGATGGCATTGTCGCCGATCTGGGTGACCACCGCCTTGAAAGTCTTCTTAGGGATGGCGTCGATGGAAACCTCGGCGGGCTGGCCCAGTTTGACGTTGACGATATCGGTTTCGTCCACTTTGACCTCGGCGGTAATGACGGACATGTCAGCCAGAGTCATCAAAGTGCTGCCGGGAGCGTTCTGAATGCCCATGACCACGGTTTCGCCTTCCCGCACCGGAAGATTGGTGATGGTGCCATCGAACGGAGCGGAGTAAGTGGTCTTTTGTAGTACGTCAGCGGCGTGGGTAAGGTTGGCACGGGCTTGCCCGATATGACGATCCGCAGATTCTTTTTGAGCTCTGGCCTGAGCGACGCGGGCCTCGGCTTGCGCCAAGCCTGACTGAGAGGCTTGATAGGTGGCTTTTTGGCTGTCGTATTCAGACTTGGCGATCAGAGCGTCTTTGTACAAACCCTGGGCACGGGCCCAGTCCAGTTGGGCACGCTCGGCATCCGACTTGGCGCGATTCAGGTCCGCCAGCGAGGTGTTCAGACCCGCTTCTGCTGCGGCTGCATCGGTTTGGGCAGCTTCCAAGGAAGCTTGCATGGCGTTCATATCGGCTGCCGGTTGCACGTTCTCGATCTGTGCCAGCAATTGACCTCGCTGAACGTTGACGCCCTCTTTCACATAGAGCTTGGTGATCTTGCCGTAAGCATTAGCGCCGATGTTGACGTAAGTCTTCGGTTTGACTTCGCCCGAAGCGCTCACGATCGCAGCCAGATCCTGCCGCTTGGCTGTGCCGGTCTGCACCGTGGCCACATTTTTGTGACTTTGATGGACGGTGAAGCCGACAATCGCAGCAAGGAGAACGATGATTCCCGCGGCAATGCCGATTTTTTTTCCGGTGCTCATATCCTTGTCAGTCGTCTCGAAATTTGGCCCGCAGGAGCAGCATGCCGCAAACCTGCCCTGCTTCGCGGGAGCGCAGGATACCTATCTCTTTCATACGGCCATCCTGCAACAAAAGTTCCCTCATCAGGAAATACGGAGAACAGCAAGCGGCATACTTTCGGGGCCAACTTATAATTATAGCCTGTGCCGCAGCGCCGGTGAGCTGAAACGCTCGGTGATTTCATCCAAGTTTCATGGCAGACTCTCTGCTCTCGCTAAGAGGTTCCCTTGTGCAAACGACAACTCCCCCAAGCGCTCGTTTTGGAGCTTCGCCACGGGCACCCAAAGCAATCCGGTTTGCATCCTATAAATCTGTTTAAAGTGTGCGGGTTAGCTTGTCTTCGGGTGTCGGAAGTCATAAAATGTAGGTACAATTGTCCGCAGGGAGTGTCCTAGGCCATGGTCCAGGTAGGGTTACGTCGTTATCTTTTTCTATGGGTTCTGTTGTCCGTATGCGCATTTTGCGGGTATGGCAGAGCGCAGGACCCCAAGCCCGGCACGGGCGACCAAGCCAGCGCTGCGTCCCAAGAGCAAAAGGGGCAGGCGGACGATCCTCTGAAGCGGCCCATTAGCGACAAGCAGAAGAAAGAGAACGCCAAGTCGCTGAAGGTGGAGCTCAGCAAGACATACAAGAAGTGGCTGGACGAAGACGTGGTTTACATCATCAGCGACGAAGAGCGCAAGGCGTTCAAGCAGCTGTCGAACGATGAAGAACGAGACCAGTTCATCGAGGCTTTCTGGCAGCGGCGCGACCCCACTCCCGACACCGAAGAGAACGAGTTCAAGGAAGAGCACTACCGTCGTATCGAATACGCGAACGAACATTTTGCCGCCGGCATTCCGGGCTGGAAGACCGATCGCGGCCGTATCTACATCATGTACGGGCCCGCAGACGAGATTGAAGCTCATCCCGCTGGAGGCTCCTACCAGCGCCCGATGGAAGAAGGCGGCGGCGAGACTTCGACCTATCCGTTTGAAGACTGGCGCTATCGCTACCTTGAGGGGGTGGGACAGGAAGTCATTATCGAATTCGTCGATACCTGCATGTGCGGCGATTTTCATATGACGCTGGACCGCGGCGAAAAGGACGCTCTGCTGCACACTCCGAACGGCGGTCAGACTTTGTACGAGCAGATGGGACTGGCGAGCAAAGCCCAGCGAATGAATGGGGGGCTCGAGACCCTGGGACCAGGGCCCCAGAGCGCCATGCAGGCGAGCAAGGAATTCGACCGTCTGCAGCAATATGCCAAGCTGCAAGCGCCTCCGCCAGTGAAGTTCAAGGACCTGGAAGAAGTGGTCAGCCATAAGATCAGCGTCAACCTGATGCCTTTCGATGTGCTGGTGGATTTCGTGAGGGTGACGGGAGATACGGTGCTGGTTCCGGTCACCATCCAGATGAAGAACCGGGACATCACTTTCACCAACAAGGACGGGGTGCAGCGCGGAACGGCCAACATTTTTATTCGGATTACGACCTTGACCGGCAGGGTGGCACAGACTTGGGAGGATACCGTGCAGGCGGACATTCCGGCTGAGTTGCTGGCGAGAGCTGCAGAAAATTCACAGGTTTACTGGAAGGCGTTTCCGTTGCGGCCGGGCCGTTACCGTTTTGACGTCGTGATCAAGGACGTGAATGGAGACCGTGTCGGAACCTGGAGCCGGGGTATTCCGGTTCCGGAATTCCCGGAGGATCGGCTGGCGGCATCTTCCTTGATCGTGGCCGACGTGATGGAGCCGGTGGCGGCGAAGAATGTGGGCACCGGGAGTTTTGTAATCGGAGCCACCAAAGTAAGGCCCCGCGTTCCGACCTCCGATGGCAAGCCGGTTTCTTTCAAGCGCGACCAGAAGCTGAATTTCTGGATGCAGGTCTACAACCTCTCCGTGGATGAGAAAACTCACAAACCATCGGCCACGGTGGAGTACAATGTCGTGAACTCAGCGACGAATAAGCCCGTGATTCACACGGTGGAATCCACGGACCAGATGGGCAACATCGGCGACCAAGTGACCCTGCAGAAAACGCTCTCGGCCGCCAATCTGGGTCCCGGTGTGTACCGTATCGCGATTAAGGTGAATGACAACGTCTCGAAGCAAACGGTTGAGCCGACCGGCACTTTTGCAGTCGAGTAGAAGAAACGGCTGGGGCTCCGTGAGGTGGAAGTGATGCTTCGCAAGCTCGGGTTCGTGGTGATGGTGCTGGGCGTAGGCCTGCCTCTGCCCCTGTGGGCTGCCAGGACGACGGGCGCGATCTCGGGGTGTGTGCGAAATAGCGCTGGCGCGCCGCAGATGGGGGCCGTGGTTGAGGTGCTGCGGTCGGCGGCACAGGCAGTCATCGTTTTCACCGACGAAAACGGTATATATTCCGCCTCCAACCTTCTGCCTGGCACGTACAGCGTCAAAGTTTCCGCTCCCTCCTATCTCTCGGTCTTGCGCGACCGCGTGGCCGTCAATGCAGGCACAAACGTGCTGATAGATTTGACGCTGCGCACCCTGTTCGAGGCGATCCAATGGGCTCCCCCGCCTGGCGCTGCCGATGGAGACGACTGGAAATGGGTGCTTCGCTCGGGCGCCAACCGACCGATTTTGCGAATGGTCGGTGACAAGTCTGTGGTCCTGACCTCGGAATCGAAGGTTGATTCCCGCTTGACAGGGTCGCTTTCCTTTCTTGCTGGCTACGCTTCGGAGGGATTTGGCAGCGCTTCCGACGTGGGGGCTGGATTCTCTGTGGAGAAATCGATATTCGACTCCGATACGATCGGGCTGCGCGGAAACGTGGGCTACGGGACTGCCTCTCCGGCGAACGTCCTGAGAGCTTCCTTCAGCCACAAGGCAGCGAATGGCGCGGGGCCGGAGATTGCCTTCACTATGCGAAATCTTCCAGCTCCCGACACCGTTCCGGGGGCCGGAATGCAGGTGCTCTCCCTGGAGACCTCGGACGGCTTGAAGTTCGGTGACGCTTTGGAACTGAGGTTTGGAAGCGAACTGCAAACCATCCAATTCCTGGGCCGGGTCACTACGTATCGTCCGTTTGGCCGGGCTGACCTTCACTTATCGCCGCACACGGTGATCGAGTACCGCTACGCCACGTCGGTGCCGGACGACTGGAGCGATGAGGGATTTGACTCACCGCCCGGAGAGGCCAGCCAGTCCGGGCCCCGTGTCAGCATGGTCAATTACGATTCAGCGGTGGAAAGCGCACACCACCATGAACTCTCGCTATCTCGCCAAGAAGGCAAAAGCACGCTGGAAGTGGCTGCCTACTACGACCGGGTGGCCAACCCGGCCCTTACCGGGGTGGGCGAGTTTTCCTCCGACGGCGGGGACGTATTGCCCGATCTATATTCCGGCACGTTCACCTTTCAGGGGAACGGTTTTGCAACCGAGGGTTTGCGGCTGGTGGCTGAGCGCGAACTGGTTCCGGGCCTGACGGCAACTTTCGACTACGGCTACGGGGGCGCACTGGAATTGACCCAGCCGGACGTGACGCTGCCGGAGGCACACCACTGGATTCAGTCTAAGGAACACCATGCCGCAGCTGGAAAGTTGAGTGGCGTAATCCCCAGGAGCAAGACCCACTGGGTGGCATCCTACCGGTGGGTGGATGGACCGGTTCTCACCCCGGTGGATATGTTCAATGCTTCGGCGGGCCGGGCTGATCCTTTTCTGAATATCATGATTCGCCAGCCGATCCCCTGGATGGGTTTCTTTCCGGGGCACGTGGAAATGCTGCTTGATGTCCGCAACCTGCTCGCGCAGGGTTACGTCCCGGTGCTGGGCCAGGACCACCACACGGTCTACCTGGTGCAATCGGCCAAAGCGGTCCGCGGTGGCGTTGCCTTCACCTTCTGACGTCTGCGCCGGGTTTCGCCAGGCGGGGGGTTGCACAAGAGCATCCCTGCCCATCTTCTTCTCACTTGCTTTGTGACCAACCTGCGGTAAAATATTCCAACTTATAGGGAAGCCGCGACGCAGCGATGTCGCTTTCCAAAATGATGAGTGCAGTCAGCCAGTTTGCCTCTCGGGCCGTTGCCCAACGGCAGGAACATTGCCGGCGGGCTTGCGGACGTTCCGCAAAAATCTCAAGGTATCGAAAAGGGAGAATGACGATGAAATTCAGGTGGATCGTCGCTTTTGTTCTGTTAGCGGCAGCTTCAGTGTTCGCCCAGACCTTTCGCGGCACGATTCTGGGCACAGTCACCGATCAGTCCGGCGCCGTAATCTCCGGTGCGACGGTTAAGGTACGAAATGTCAACACCGGTCTGGAGCGCGCTACCCAGACTAGCGCCGACGGAAGCTACGCCGTGACCGAGTTGCCCATCGGCAGCTATAACGTGACGATCTCTCAAGGCGGATTTCAAACCTCGGTGACCAGCGCCGTCGCGGTCGACGTGGCCGGTGAGCGCCGCGTGGATGTCTCTCTCAAGCCCGGTCAGGTGACCGAGCAGGTGCAGGTCTCCGGCGAAGAACTGCCCCAGGTGGAAACCACCACCAACGAGATGGGCGGAGTTCTGACCGAGCAGACGATTAAGGACCTTCCCGTCAACGGGCGCGACTACACCAAGCTGATCTACCTCAATCCGGGCGTTGCCGGATCTCCCGACCAGATTTCGGATTCGCCGGGGTCCTTCGGCGAGTTCTCCATGAACGGCGCCCGTGGCCGGTCCAACAACTACCTGCTCGACGGGACCGACATGAACGACGGTTACCGCAATGATCCGGCCATCAACGAGGCCGGCGTGTTCGGGACTCCATCGACAATTCTGCCGATCGACGCCGTGGCGGAAGTGCGTGTGCTCTCGAATTTCGAGCCGGAATACGGACGCAATGCCGGCGCAGTGGTCAACATTGTTACCAAGAGCGGCGCCAATCGCTGGCACGGAAGCGCAGCCGAATATTTCCGTAATGATGCCCTGGACGCGCGCAACTATTTCAACCCGGATAATAACGCCAATGGCACCCCGAATCCCAAGGCTCCCTTCCATAACAACCAGTATGGCGCGTCTTTAGGGGGCCCCATTGTCAAGGATAAAACCTTCTTCTACCTCGACTATGAAGGCCAGCAGGAGCCGGTCGGGGTGGTGACTCAATCCACGGTGCCAACCGGCACTGGCCCGGGAGGCGCTCTCATTCCCAGCGACGCTTCCAATCCCGTGATTGCCAGCCTGCTGGCTCGGAATCCGTGGCCCGCGCCAAACCTGGTGCCAGGAGTTCCCTTGACCACGCCGGGCATCGCTTCGGTGGTTTCTCCCTCGTTCAATGACTTGACCAGCATGATTGCTAAGATCGATCATAACTTCAACGCCAACAATCTTCTCACCGGACGCTATTTTTTCGGGGACAGTATACAGTCGTTCCCCTTGGCGCTTACCGCCAGCGGCGGCCAGTTGCCCGGATTCAACACCTACACCCCGACGCGTGTTCAGCTTGTCTCCCTTTCCTACGTGCACACGTTTGGCTCCAACAAGGTGAACGAGTTGCGTTACGGCTGGAACCGGTTCGCGGAAGGGTTTTTCCCCGCAGACCAGGGCTTTCACCCCAGCTCCATTGGACTTTGCGATGCCATCTCGACGGCGGGATGTAGTGGCGGCTTGAGCGATTCTGGGCTGCCCGATATTCTGGTGAGCGGCGTCGCCCAGTTGGGTGCGACCAGCAGCGTCCCCAGGCACCGCGTGGACAGTAATAACCAGGTCCTCGACAACTTTTCCTGGAAGGTTGGCAAGCATGATGTAAAGTTTGGCGCCGACTTCCACCGGACAACCGTGCAGCAGTATTTTGACAAGTACTTCCGTGGAAGGTTGGACTTCAGCAGCCTTGCCGATTTTCTTTCCGGAACCGTGGATGGTGGTTTTCAATACTTCGGGGACTCGACCCGCCACACCTTCGAGAACAACTACGGACTCTACCTGCAGGACAGTTACCGTCTTACCCCACGGTTAACCTTCAACTACGGCCTGCGCTGGGATTATTTCGGGGTGGTGGGCGAGAAGAACAACTTGCTCAGCAACATTACAAGCATTTCTCCTGCCCCGGGTACGGGCACGTTCACCTTGACCCAGATCGGCCAGCCGGGATTGAGCCAACTCTACAATCCGGACTACAAGGATTTTGCTCCCCGCACCAGCATTGCCTGGGACGTCACCGGCAAGGGAAAAACCGTAATTCGCGCTGGATACGGCGTCTTCTTTGATGCGTTCTCGCAGGACATGGTGCTGGGACACCTGCCTTACTCTCCGTATTTTGATCCCGGACCGGCGTATAACAACATCGGACCGGCACGGATTTCCTCGGCCGGCGTGGTTGGCGGGGCAATCATCCCGGGTGCTCCGGTGTTCCAGTCGCCGACCGGCAATTGTGGCTATGAATGCGATGCCTTCGCCTTCGACCGCAATATCAAGACGCCTTACATGGAGAATTACAATCTCAACATCCAGCAACAGATTTCCAGCAAAACCATGCTGCAGATCGCTTACGTTGGATCGCAGGGCCATCGCCTTTGGCGGTTCTTCGATATCAGCCAGCCGAGCGAGGCACAGATCAACGCAGCCGATCTCGCCTGCAATTGCATCAACGACTACGGCAGCGCAGCTCGGCCGCTGGCTGGCAACCCGTATGGTGCCTTTTACGTTCTCAACGAGAACTCCACCGGCAAGTCGAACTACAACTCCTTGCAAACCAGCTTCCGGGTCACGGGCTGGCACGGCATCACATCGATCATGAACTATGTGTGGTCGCGCTCCATGGACAACTCCAGCGACGGCGAAGACTTTGAGCCGAACGCCGCACAGCCCAACGACAGCACCCGGCCTCAACTCGAATACGGCCCCTCGAACTTCAACCTGCCGCAACGCTTCACCTGGATCTTTGGCTACGAGATTCCGAACATGGGCGGCAGCATGCAAAGGCTGAAGAATGGCTGGGGAATCAACAGTACGGCGACCTTGCAGAGCGGCCAGCCATTCCAGCTCAACTACAATTTCGAAGACGATTACAGCGGAAGCGGCAACGGATTCGACCGGCCGGACGTGGTCGGACCGATCGTGTATCACGCCAGCACTCCCGGCAATTACCTGGACATGAGTTCGTTTGCAATCCCGTGCACCATCTCGGCCGCGGCCCAGGCCGCACCGACTGGCACGGCTCAGGATTGCGTCCCCGGCACGCGGCACTTCGGCAATGAGGGGCGAGACTCGCTACACGGGCCTACCTACAAGCAGTGGGACTTTGCCCTCTACAAGAACACCACCATCACAGAGCGGCTCACCATGCAGCTTCGGGCCGACATCTTCAACGTCCTGAACCATCCGAACTTTGCGAATCCCTTCCTGCCGGCGTTTATTGCCGACGCGGGAGCGGGCGGGTTCCATGTCGTGAACGGCCGCGAAGTCTCAGGCGCCAGTGGTGGCTACCCGATCACGGCCACCGGCGACGTAGGCATCGGCAACCCGTTCCTCGGCGGCGGCGGACCGCGTGGGATTCAGCTGGCTGCGAAGTTCACGTTCTAGTTAGCTGCGTAGCCCTCCCCAAAACCCCTCCCGGTCGTCCCGGGAGGAGTTTTTTGTGGAATGAACTCCGCTCTGGGGGATCCGTCGTTGCGGGACTCAGTTCGCTTCCCAACCTCCGCGCGACGCTAGCTAGGCAGACATCGATTCAGCACGAATTTCCAGTATTGCTTTGCACGGGCGAGGACGCACGCGCCTACATCGTTTCCCTAGTGTTTTTCGACAACTTCGCCGAAGGGAATGATCTTGGTATCGGTACGGAACTTCTTATAGTCACGGTAGGCGACATCTAGCCCCAGGTTGAGTTCCTTCAGCAGCGCGAGCCGGGCGTCGATCTTTACATTGACGTGCTCGGGCAGCCAGACTTCATCATTCACGCGGGTCTGCTCGAGCACAATGCGTGAACCCTTGTGCAGGCGGGCGATGAACCATCCGTAGGACACCGTGTCGATACACTGGATGTCAAGTTTCTTCCACTCGGTTTCGTCTTTGTCGATCCAGCCGCGAAAGCGGAACTTGGGCAGGATCTTCGCTTGCTTCAGATGCGGCTCGTAGCCGGGCTTGGGATCGCCATCGATCACGTAGTTCTCGCGGCCATCGATGGTCTCGACCCCCTCAAACTTGAAGTTGTAGGCATCGGCCACTTCGCGCACGAACTGCCGGCCCTCCTCGCGATCCTTCTCTTCCTTTGCGAGCCGCTTCTTGCGGTCATCCTCGGACTCGTCCTTGCGTTTGTCGATCAGCTTCTGGATTTTGTCGTCTTCTTTCTTCGCGTCTTTTTCTGAGAGCGGCTTGTCGTCCTTGGCGATCAGCTTCTGCACCTGCTCGCCGTAGATTTCCATGACGTCGTAGGTCTTGATCTCGGTGGATTTCACAGCGCCCTTGCCATCCAGTTTGCGCTCCTCGTCGCGCTCCACGTAGGTGTAGTCACGCAGCTTCTTGTCATTCTCCAGATCCTTGTCCGCGCTCAGGCGGATCAGTTCGCGGATCTGGTCCTGCGAGAGGTTGGGCGCGGGAAAGCTGGCGGTGGCCGGCGATTTTGGCGGCTGGGGTAGAGGGTCCGCCTGGCCAAGCGTTATGCCGGATAAGAGAAGAATCCAAACAGCGTGTCCGATGCGCATACCCATGTTACGAGGCTTAAACACGGCAAGTTCGGCAGAGTTTCGCATGGGCGGGCGACAAGCAAACCAAGCCGCCAGCCGGGGATTTTGTCACTTTACCACTCTTCCGAAGCACTCCGCTTGAAATAGTCTTTCGTCGACCCGGTGGAGGCGCTTGATCATGGCGGGCCGGAGCAGCCGGTAGTGAAAGATCTCACACAGGTAGTTCGGAATGAACCAAACTTCTTCTTCCGTGGTCATCCATTGTTGGGAATCGAAGCGTGCGAGATTGACGGGCCGCGAATAGTTGCGCAGGGTCCGCTCACGCCGCAGGTTGCAGTACAGGTTGAAGTAGCTCATGGCCAACTCGCGCAGCGAACGGTGAACCGGCTCGCGGTAGCGGCATCCGGCAAAGTTGGACTTGGCGACTGCGCCCCAGTGCCCATCCACGCGGTAGATGGCCATCACGTGGTCTGTGTCCTGTTCGGCTTCAAAGTCCAGAAGCAGCGGCGGGAAACCGTTCACCCGCAGGGCGGCTGCGGCGAAAATGGCACCTTCCAGGCAATGTGAGGTGTTCTCACGCAGCACGCGTCGCGGCGACCAGGCCGTGCCCGCGAGGTGGTACGGCATGTCGTCGAGCATGCGCTGGATGCCGTAGGGAGTTTTCAGGCTGCGTAGTTTTCGCAGCTCGGCGGGGGTGAAGGAGTCAGTCGAATTAGTCATCTTTGGATGAAGTTTAGCCGATGGCGGGGTCGAAGGGCGTTAACCACGGAGGGCACAGGGGAACCTGTATTCCTCGCGATGCAAAGGGAAAGCACGATCCTCTTAAGAAAGCAGCTGCGCCAGTTCCTGGGGGCTATCCACGGTGACGTCGGGGGGCGCGAGAGTAAGGCTTTGCGGGTCAAAGCCGTAGGTGACTCCGCAGGTCCATAGACCAGCGTTGCGCCCGGTGAGAACGTCGATGGAAGAGTCGCCAATGATGAGCGTTTCCTCCGGCCGCGCGTCGGCTTCACGCAGAACGGTATGAGCGCCCTCGGGGTCGGGTTTCTTGGTCGCGAAGCTGTTTCCCCCGTACACGTGAAGAAAGAACTCAGCCAGCCCCAGCGCTTCCACAATCGCGCGCGAGGGATTGACCGGCTTGTTGGAGAGCACGGCCATTTGACGGCGAACTCCGTTCCAGTTGCGGATGCCGACGAGCATTTCTCTTACGCCGTCGTACGGGTGCGTGTGGTCGAGTTTGTGCTCACGATAGTAGGCAAGGAAGTATTGCAGAGCCTCCTTCAGCAAGGATTCGTCGCTGGGATCTCCCAGGGCGCGGCGGACCAGCATGGGAGCGCCATCGCCGACGTAGGAAGCCACCACGTCGTCGGGCAACTGGGCACGCTTGAAATGCCGCAGCGTCGCGTTGACGGAATGGACAAGGTCAAGCCTTGAGTCGATGAGCGTGCCGTCGAGATCGAAAATCAGCAGCTTGAGCGGGTGCGGATCGAACTGGCGATGAAAGCGGATCATTTAGAGGTGGTTTCAGAATAAATGATTTTCTGAGGGTGAGGATCCCGGGGCGCGACTCAATCTACAGGGCGGTCCTTCATTTAGTTAAAGAACTATCGAGTCGGGGGGATCAAATCGGCCAATAAGCGCCCGACTCGATCGCGGGATGTCGCGGCTCATCCGTGGGACGTCGTACTCGAGCCGCCACACTTCGATCTGGCCGAGCAGGGCAAATGCTGAACGCTTCCGGACGGGATCCGTTTGCGCTATCTCAAGAAGGCGAGTTTTGGGCTGGATGAAGCGGGACAGCAATGGCGGCTAAATACCTATCAGCCGTCTCTTTTGGTTTGGTACGCGCCTGTGATCTCCTCGTCCAGGTTGATCCAGCAGTCAGGTCCCACGCCGACCGCAGAACGCGCCAACCCTAACGCGGCAGAACACTTGTCCAGCCTGCTCAGCAGAATTGGGACTGCAGACTCAGATCCCGTGCCGCCAAGCCAGCAATGACCGGCGACCGAAAGCATTCTTTTCCCTTGATCCCCAGGCCGGGGGGATTCAGGGGGGCGCCCTTTTGTGGGCCGGATTGCCGTGATCAACCTGGGGTTTGACCAACTCAGAGCTGCGGTCGTAGCATCTAGTCAACCTCGCAAGTCGTGTAGGAGGTGGGCTGTGGACGAACCCGCGAACGCGAAGGTCTTTGAGCACCTTGCTAACGAGCAAGCAAAACAATTCTTAGTACCGCACGAGGTCGTTCGTGACCCCGTGCAGCATGATATATCCATAACTGCTCTGGAACGGGCCGCGATCGACACGCAAGCATTTCAGCGTTTGCGTTGGCTCAACCAACTCGGTCCCACGCAAATGGTCTATCCCGGGGCCGTCCACACAAGGTTCATGCACTCACTCGGCACACTGCAAGTTCTAGAGCAGATGGTCGGCATTGCCAATCGCAATTCTGAAATATATGCCTCCGCGTGCCCTTACGTAGTGGGGATTGGGCCGTATCCGCACCTCTTGGCTCGCATTTGTGCATTACTCCATGATGTTGCACACATGCCCTTTGGCCATACGCTAGAAGATGAGGGCAATTTAGCAGACCCTGAGTGGGAGGACAAAGAACGAGCGAACCATTGGCTGGGCGAGGCAAGTGAAATACTGCAGAAGATCAAGACGTTCCTAATTGACTCAGGCATCCCGGAGGCGGCTGCTCGCTCCTTTATCGCTGACGTCAGTAAGTATGTGCTATTTAAAGGCGATCCCTCTGAACTTGAATACCCGTTCGTGATTGATTTGATTGGCAATACTCTTTGTGCCGACCTTTTGGACTATGTCTACCGCGACATGTACTTCTGCGGTCTACCGGAGCGTTCTGGAGACCGGGTAACCAAGTATCTCGCCGTTGTTAGGCTAGTGAAAGACGAAGAGGGAACGTTGCGAACGTCGGACGACTCAGAGACTGGAAAGGGACGTGTCGTCCTCTTGACATATCGTTTCGAGCGCGAGCACCCTGCCGGTGGACGCATGAAGCCCGTCCTCAAGAATGAAATCATAACTGAAGCGATTGATTTGTTACGTAGGCGGTACGCGCTGGCAGAAAAGGTTTACTTCCATCGAACAAAACTCGCCGCATCTGCGATGCTGATTTCCGCAATGGGATCGTCTTCCGTGAAATCGGGGGACATCTATAGTCTCTCGGATGCGGCATTTCTTTCACTATTGGAAAAAGATCCCAACGCACGGACGAAGCGGATTCTTGAAGCATATATGTCCAGGCGGCTGTACAAGCCGATTTATCGAATTGGATATCGCGAAGAACGCGACTCGGATGCAGAGTCCGCAAAACTCTGGTCACAGTATGATCAGTTCCGTGATCCAAAATGGCGGGCTGGTGTCGAGCAGAAGCTCGAGACATACGCAAATCTCCCGCCGGGGTCAGTCACGGCGTATTGCCCTGATCGCCGGATGAACTTGAAAGAGTTCGAGATGCTTGTTCAAACACACCCTGGGGCCGAAGTCAAAAAGCTGGAAAATATTCTGGACAGGAGCTGGAAAACCGAAATGGAAGCAATTAATCAACGGTTTGAACCGCTCTGGAGTCTGCTAGTATTTGTCGATCCGGATGCGCTGGATCCCTCGCTGATAAATGATCCACGGGTGCAGGATTTCAGTGCCCTTTGCGAAACTCTTTTTGATTTTCCAAATGATATGTTGGAATTGCGTCACAAGGGCAGCCCATTACGGGAGCAAATTGCAACTCGTGTTATACGGGAGTTTGAAGAAGAAGGCGGCCCGCAGGTCTTGCATAGCGTCTTTGAGGAACTTGTCGCTGCTCCGCACAGAAGCCAAGGGGAAGACTTGGTAAGTGAAATGCGTAAACATCTGCGCTCTTTGGTCGGAGTGAAGAGCAGCAAACCACAGAAGCAATGAGTGCTATAGCCGGACCCGACCTCAGCCGAGCTCTTGATCGCGCTGCTCGCGAAGTGGGAGCGTTAGCGCGTCTTCAGCGTCTCGACTCGAGTAGTTGGAGCACCGCAAGGGCCGCCATTCTAGAGGCCGCTACAGCTCTGCGGTCGAGTGCGCAGGTACACGAACCCCCAATTGATGTTGACAGGATTCTTCCACTACGGAAGATAGTCAACAAATCGTTCTTCAACTCCACCGATTCCCCGGAGGCAGTCCTAGTACCAACACATCAAGGCTTTACGATTCGCCTCCGTCCCGGCCTGCACCCCACCCGCACGAAATTCAGTGAGGCGCACGAAATAGCGCACACATTTTTCTACGATATCAGCAAGCACCCCCCTCAACGGTTGCTCGCATTTTCTTCGTCCGTCTTGGCGAACCGGAAGGAGGAGGGCATATGCAACGATTTTGCTAGGGAGCTGTTGATGCCGCTCGAATTGGTGCGGCTATATGCAGATCGGTTCCAGGGACTCTCGAGTTGGGACCTTCTGCAGAATGTAAAAGCCAAGTTCGCCGTATCGACCGAAGTTGCCGCACGAAGGCTTCTCTCTGATTGTGAGCAATTTCAATATTGTGTCTCTGTTTTTGTTGACAATAACGGCCACATGCGTAAATGGTTGGGTAACAAAATCAAGGCCCCGAGAGGGACGGAACGGCAGATTATTGACAGGGTATTGGGTGCCGTTAAGCTCGGCTCTCTGACACATCTCTCGGCGCTGCGGCATGACGTGGAACAAACTGCGGATCTTCGATACAAGAACGGGGGCTCGGGAGACTCCATGATCATTTGGCTCGATTTCTCGCGTTATCGTCGTGGGAGAACTTGCGTCACAGAGCCCTAATCAACCTTGACTCTCACCACGCGATTGAAAGCCATTCTTTTCTCTTGCCCCCTCGGTGCCGGGGATTTCACGGGGAGGCCATTCTTCTTGAGAGGACTTGCCACCCTCTGCGCCGGGGCATCGTCGTTCCGTTTTCGTAACAAACCGGTCGCAACTTCGCACCGAGACAGTCTCCTTCCTCGTTGAACAGGAGCAGCGGGTGATAACAGGTTGACTCGAAGTGTCCGTTGTAGGCACTCTGCTCCTGTTCTCCGTAGACCGGGATTTCCGTGCTGTCGATATCCAGCACTACCCTCTGGGGTGAATCCGATTCAAAATCGACTGAGGGTCAGTCGGCATAAATTCTTGACGGGGACGACACAAATTATCTTACCACTCAGTGACTCCTTTGAATGGCTGAAGGGTTCGCTCACCCTTGTTTTGCGGGAAAAAACCGTGGCTAACCCGTCGGGGTCCCCGCTTCGTTTTTTGTGCCGTAAACTTTTTTCCGGTTGCGACGCGGGTATGATCAGCGCGCCCGTGGAATGCCAAATCGGGCTCTGGTTATGATTCCCACGCCCGCGCGAATGCCAAGCACGCCGAAAAGGAGGCGATATTACTGATTAGTTACTATGGAGGACGGACTTTTTTCCTCCTACCTCCTATCCCCCCTGCACTGACACTTATTTTTGCTAACCCTAGACTGCTCGATTTTGATGCAAGCTGGCATGGCAGAGAACACAAAGGGTAATCAGGTTTTCTTCAGAATCATCACCCGACTGGCTGCGGAATTCTCTGTGGTGAACCTCAAGATTAGACATGCTGCCGCACGCCTGGCATCTCCAGCCATCGCGGCGTAATACCTGGTTGCGGAGATGTTCATACAGCGAGGGCTCAAGTCGCATAGGAGGCCGTTTTGGTCGGACGCAGTTCACGACGCCTTCTGGGTCAAATGATCCACGAGCGTTTTTCTTTCTTCGCCCGGAAGGAACTTGAAGAACCTCAAGATCGATTGCAGCAGGACATGCGAATTGCCGTTCTCAAGGTTTGCCCCCGCCAAGAAGTCCGCACAGATCATTTCCAGGCAGTAGCCGCGAGATTTGTCCGTACCGAGCATCAGGGCCGCGGTCTCAATCGCCTGCTCCACCACTGGAACCTGGCTTTTGTACAGCTTGAAGTAGACGATTTCCGACGGCTCGGAGTCCTTCCCGGTTAGCTCCTTTTCGACCTCCCGCTTAAACTGCTCCTTCGGCATTTCCTGCGCTTTGTGCAACCAGGTTGCACAATCGAAGTGCTGCCGGTCCCTTTTGGCCAGCTTGGCCAACTCCAGCCCCTTGGTCCATCCCACTTCCTTCAGTTCCCGTCTCGCCTGCGGCGGCAGGTGCTCGTGGATGGACATCAGGTAGTAAGCCTTGCGCCTGGATTCCGGAAACCGCCTCTCCAGGAATTCATCGAACGATTTCACGTTCTCCACCTGCCAGTACTGTCCCGCCCGCACCTCGCATAGGTAGCGCCCGAGTTCGACGAACCGGGTGTCCCGTTCCGCCTCGTTCTTCTTTTCCCACGCCAGAATCTCGTCGATTTTCGTGAGTACGAACACGGCTCGCCGGCGATTGAGTTTGGGCAACATAGGCGGATTCCTAATAAGTAAGCTCGTCAAGCCAACCAAGGTTTTCTGCTCCCGGGCGTCGCACCAGATCGATCTGGACCAACTGCTGCTTCCCAAGACAAAGCCCCACATAAGGGCAGGTACTGCATGGGTTTTGCGGGAAACGAATCCCGCTGTGCGGCAAGAACTGGGCGGACTCGATCCGCCCAATCGTGTCCTGGACCAACTGGCCGAATTCCTGACGTTGCTCGTCGGTGATGGTGGTGCGTAGGTATTGAACCTCGACCAGCCGCTTGCGCACGAACACGACCTGGGCGACTTCGGAGATGCCGGTCATCCAGGAATAGCAGACCAGTTGCGGATCGAGGGCCAGCAGACCGTCGGGTTCGTCGGGATAGCGACTGGAGGTGGTCTTCCACTCGATCAGGCAGCGGGTGCCGTCCACTTTGCCAATGGCGTCGATGTAGGCTACGAAGTCATTCGTCTCGGAAAACGGTTGCGTGAACTTGATCTGCAAATTGCGGCGAGGTTGGC
>CAVWUT010000014.1:0-29660 GCA_963758285.1 Terriglobia bacterium
GCAGGCCACTCAGGATTTGCTTTTCACGCCGAGAGCCGTTGGTGCTTCTTCAACTTGTGGTATAGCGAACTGCGAGGGATTCCGAGCTTCCTAGCAGCGGACTCGACGTGCCCGCCTTCCTTCCGCAATACCTGGCGGATATAGTGGTGCTCAAGCTCTTCCAGCGTTCTGAGACGGCCGCTGCCGTACAAGTCCTGCTCAGAAAGAAGGTCGGAGCCCATATCCCTCATAGACTGAACGTTTTTCGTTGTCCTTTTCGCTTTCTGCGAAAGCCTGATCCGCTTACGACCTGAGGCTGACAGGGTACGCCTTGGCTTCGTGTAGAAACTCCCGCCGTCCAACTTGCCAAGAACCGAGAGAGCCGCATCAACGTGCTTAAGCTGGTTCAGCAGATTCGTTCTCTCTGCCCTCAATCTCGAAGCAATAGCCGCCAGGCCGTTCAGGTTCGCCATTGGTCCCTCGGGAGGGATATTATCAGAATTGTCTAAGAACTAGACAGTGGTGAGGCGATTTGACAACTCCTAATGGTGGTTCGGGCTGCAGCGGCCAGGGCTGCGGTATTGTCTTCGAGCTGACGCCGGGCGCAGACGGTTCCTGGACCGAGACCGTGCTACACAGCTTCAGTAACACGGACGGGGCCTACTCATACTTTCGACGCGGATGGGAACCTGTACGGCACTACCGCAGGGGGCGGCGCATACAATTGAAGGACGGTTACCAGCCCCATGCCAGCCTGATCCTTGATGCGGCTGGGAACTTGGTGGGGCCTAGCCCACCCTTTTCCGTACAACATGATTTCCACGATCAACTTGATGATGCTGGTGAGCGTGAAAATGGAAAATAGGGGAAATCCTTGAGGTCCCTGATTTGCCGTTGTGGAGCTCAGCGTGTCGAGATTGATCCAACGAGGCGTGCTGAGCGTGCGCTGAACTTTTGCGACTGTGCGGTCGGGGAGCAAAGCGCGTGAGGCCCCTGGAGGCTGTGCCTCAGGCGCACAGCGAGATTAGCGTCGAGTGAGATCGCCACAACCCGGATTCACG
Source organism: Terriglobia bacterium (assembly GCA_963758285.1). Taxonomy (GTDB): domain Bacteria; phylum Acidobacteriota; class Terriglobia; order Terriglobales; family Acidobacteriaceae; genus DASVWZ01. The sequence continues at coordinate 1,041 of CAVWUT010000014.1, forward strand.
AAATGGCCCTGCCGTTCGGAAGAGATTGTATCCGCCTCGCCGACCAATTCGCGACATTGCGTCTCGCCTTCGTCAAGATGTACGACGATGGCAAAATGGATGGTGCGGACAAGGTCGGTCAGAATTGCGACTACGGCCATCGTTGCCTGAAAGCGCCTCCCCATTTCCAGTTCAAGTATGTACAAGCCCAGCACGTCACACCTTACTTCCAGATGGCCGAACAGTACACTTTTGCCGACCGCATGTTTGAGACCCAGGAAGGCCCAAGCTATGAGGCCCACCAGTTCATTATTGCCGGGACGCATATCGGCTGCACAGCTATTGCGGCACAGCGCGTCAAGGTGATCAATCCTTTCGGCAAAGAATCGCAAAAGCTGTTTCCCTGCTTTGAGCACCCCACTCTGGGCGACCTGCTTGATGCCCAGTCGCTCAGTTGGCGATACTATACGGCTCAGTTGACCGGCCTGCTCACCGGACCGAACTCGATTCGTCATGTGCGTTTCGGTCCAGACTGGAAGAAAGACATGGTGCTGGGTCCGCCGCAGGTTCTCTCCGACATTAGCCAGGGCCGGCTTGCCTCGGTCACCTGGGTGATCCCCAACTGGCCCGCACGATGATTGTTGTTTCACCGTACGCCCACTTGGGTGCTCGACGAGGCCGAGGAAGATACTAGCCCCGTCTGCCGCCGGCTGGCTCAAGGCGAAGGTTAAGCGAACCCTCGGTTGCAGTCTGAATCTGCCCAGTGATAGTGCCCGAAAATGCAGGTTCAGCCAGTAAACATGCGGCTAGGAGCCATATTGTGACAGACTGGCTACCGAGGCCTACGGTCAACCGCCAGTCAACCGCCAGTCTACCAAGCAAATTTGCTGGAAGCGCGTATCACACGGCCGCTACATCCTTCCCGTCGAAGCGCCTCCAAAGCTGGGCCTATAGCGGATATTTCCAGTCGCTGCAACCGGACGAGGGAACGGCAGCACACATCTTTCAGTTGTCCATCGTATTGATGATCCCGACGATCTTGGTGTCCGGTAAACTGCGACCCAACCGTTGGATCAAACTGACCCGCTACTCTCAGTGCGTACGTTGACAAGAACCCACAAACGAAAGCGTCCCGGACTCCGTTTAGAGTCGCGGGACGCTCGTCGAACAGTCTCAATTAAGACCCAGCGTGGTTGGCAACCGGAATTGAGAATCGACGGCACGGTTTGCACTTTTGCGGCCACCGGACGTTTCCAGTTCAAGTTTTTCCCCGACGAAGACCGGATTTAGCGTTGGGCGAGGTGGGAATTATAATGACGGTTAAGCGAATGTGGCGGGGCGTCGATGGGCTATCTACATGATGGACACGCAGTCGAAGCATCTGCAATTAAGACCCAGCGTGGTTGGCAACCGGAATTGAGAATCGACGGCACGGTTTGCACGCCAAGGTCGACGTGCTGCGACTCCTCATCGAACGCTGGCAGCAGCCTATGGGATGCACGACCAGCTTCAACAAATTCTGAAGAGCGATCCGGCGAATGCGAACGATCTGACAACCGGTAATTCTCCGCTGAGTTGGGCGGCGTTTGGCCATCAACCAAAGTCGGCGACGACCCTTTTTCAGCATGGCGCCGTCGCCGATCGCCCGCCCTACGACTCTTATGCATGGGGGCCGGCGGCTATGGTCAATGATTCCCCGCCTGTGAATACGCAAGACCTACGATCTGGCCCTTCTTGGACAAACCGGACAAACGAAAGGCTGCCGTCGGCAATTCTCAATGAGCGTCATCTGCCCAGGGTCTACACTTTCGCGGAAACAGACATGGGTCGACTTTGCAAGAAGGCGATGACCTGTGCGCGATTTATTTGCAAGCCGCCGTTGTAGCTGACCAATCCCTTCTTCTTGAACGCATTCATAAACTTACTTACCCTGGCGCGGGTGGTACCAACCATCTCCGCAAGGGTTGACTGGCTGACCTTCAGGGGGTACTCCGGCTTTGATTCCTTGATTATCTGCCCGAACAGCAACAGAACCCGCGCCAATCGCCGTTCACTGAAATTGAAGAATTGATCTATCAGATCTTCCTCGATTCGAATAATCCGGGAAAGCAGATATTCGACAAACAACGTTGCAAACTGAGAGTCTCGCTTGAGCACACGAATCGTGCTCTCCTTTTGCAGTCGATTGATATTGGACGGCCCAATCGACCTCGCCGTACAAATCCGTACAGATCGCCCTCCTATACAGCCTTCGCCAAAAAAGCTACCTTGCTGCAGGAAGGCGATTATAGCTTTCTTACGACGCGTGGAGACCGCCGTGAGCTTCACCGTGCCGCTCTGGATGTAGAAGACAGCATCGGCTCTATCGCCTTGTGAAAAGACGACCTCCTTGTCTCGGTAGTTCCGAACACTCATCCCAGAACGGAACTTTTTGCGTAGAGCTGTGGAGCTGAAACCGCGAGTACATTTACTCGCCATTCGGGTCTACTCCTAAAATCAACTCAGGGAATTGCCAACGGTAGCAATCGTAGTCTCTGAGTGCTAACTCGTCTAGATGAGCAAAATTGAACACTACCGCGACCTATTCTGGACGAGTGGTCGCTAGCCTTGATCGGAAACTATGCGGCGGTTTGCCGACATCCAACCGCAACGCGGATTAATGTGCAACGCAAACCTTACTTAACGCTTCGCCGGCCACTTTCCGGTACAGCGATTTTGCAGAAAGCCTTCAGCTTCGGGACCTGCGCGCCAGATAAACTGTGCGACAACCAGGGCGGATCACCGGATTGTTTTTGAAGAAGGGAGTAGCATCCCAGGCTCGTAGCTGGTCAAAGCCTGTCTCTTGGAAGACACGCCGGATCTCGCCAGGATTCCAGCAGACTTCTTCGACCCGTTCGTGACGCCGTCGCCAGCAGTTTCCTTCCCGGATGAACCAATCGATATCGCTCCAGGCCCTGTCGGACTGGCGGTTATGACCATTCCGCATTACGACGACCACACCCGGCTTCTCGATCCAGGAAGTGCCCAACCAATATCTTTCAAAACCAAGCGAGTTGTTAACGTCGAAGAAGAAGTAGCCGCCGGGCCTCAGTGCTCGTTGTACGGCCTTTGCGACCAACCGCAGGTCGGCCCTACGCGGAACATGATTGAGCGCATCGTATTCGCAGGTGACCAGATCGACTGATTCCGGGAGCCGGAAATGCCGCATGTCGGCCCTAAATACGCGTACAGGCAGGCGGGCGTGACCAGCCTTGTCTCCGGTAAGTCGGCACATCTGCGGGGATAGGTCCAAAGCGTACATTTTGATTCCCTTGCGCGCCAGAATCAGAGCCGTCGTTCCCGTCCCACAAGCCAAATCGCAAGCGATTTCAACTTGTGGCAATATCCGGCCGAGTACGCGCTCGCGCGCTGCATCTATCGGGAATCGAAAAGACGAAAAGATCTCGTCGTAATACTGTGCAAGCCATCGATACGGTCGAACAACTGAAGTCCGAGGCATGTTTGTGCCACCGATTTCTGGATTTTACACTGCCCGTTAACCGACCGATAGCCTCTGCGGAGCTACAGCACGATGGTCATCGATCGCTCCCCGCAAATCCGCCGCCGGTTGCCATACACCGCCTGCTGCGCTTCCCGCTTGTCTTTCCAGCGACGCCGTCCGCGATCCGGTTCCGAGATGTAAGTTCGAACTTCCGCTTCCACCAACGCCTGCAGCGTCTTTTGTGCCGACGCTCTAAGGCCGTGAATAGGCTCTCGCGGATTTCTATTGCTTGCTCCTTCAATAAAGCCGTCCCCGAATCATGGAATATGGATGGCCCTAATTCCTTACCCGTGTCATTGACGAACCGTGCAATTGACGCTGGCGACAGCACGATTATCTCTTCTAGCCGATTAATAGTTGCCAACTTGCTCTGATAGAGAAGGGGATCAATCGTCGTCGTGACCTGTATTCGTGCGCCCCGCTTTCGATGCACGCCCTGAACTGAACAAAAGGCGCAAAGTTGTGAAATCGCCGTTAACAACCGTTACGATTTGCGGCGTGGACTTTATCCGAATAGAATCAGCCGACGCCAAGTATGCAACTTTCCAAGCAGCCTGGCCTTTTTCGTTGTGAACCGAGGAAGTCGGAGCGCCGTGCGCATTCATCTCATTAATCCAAGCGAAGTGTCGTTCGGAACGGCTGTCATTACTCCTCGCTGGTTATATGTCCTGGCCGCGGCAACACCCGCGAGCTTCGGTGATCCCTATTTGGTCGATGAAACTCTGGAAGCTGTGGATCCAATGGACATTCAGGCTGGAGATATTATCGGTATCGGCATTCACACGGCCAATGCACTTCGCGGTTACGAGATTGGGAGAATGGCTCGCGGTCGTGGTGCGCACGTGGTGTTCGGGGGCATTCACGCGACCCTTTATCCCAGCGAAGCGCTGGAGCTTGGGGCTGCCCATGCTGTTGTCAAAGGCGACGGAGAGGTGATGTGGGGGAAGGTATTGTCGGATTGTTGCCGCGGCACTCTCCAGTCGATCTACGAAGGAGGCCGGATTGAAGCTTCGCAATTCCTGCCTGCACGCTGGGAGTTAGTGCCACGGAAGCGCTACATGTGGGCCTCGGTACAAACCGTTCGCGGCTGCCCTAAGCATTGCTCCTTCTGCTCCGTTTGGCGGATGGACGGGCAACGTCCGCGGCAGCGTGCCTCACACGCGGTAGTTGACGAGATCGTTAAACTGCGACAGCTCGGGTTCCGGTTCATCGCGCTCGCTGACGACAACTTCTATCCCGTGACTCTTACGGATCTGCGCCTGGCCGCAGAGCAGCACAACACCGACCGCCTCCGTGAACTCAAAGCCATCCGGGCGGAACGCTTCGAGCTGATGGCACGTCTGGCCAAGCTTCCGCCAGACACCATTTTCTTTACGCAGATCACCATGGAAGCAGCGGAAGACACCGAATTCCTCGATGCCATGCACGCGGCAAATATCAAGGGTGCACTGGTTGGAGTGGAGTCCGTGACCCCCGAAGGCTTGAAGGACGTTTACAAGGAGTTCAATGCGGTGGGGCAAGATCTGGTTGAGCGGCTGAGAACATTCCGACGCCACGGCGTATACGTCCTTGGCTCTTTTATTTTTGGCTTGCCCAGTGACCGCCCGGAGACATTCGACGCCACTGCCTTGGCTGCGGCCCAGGCGGAAGTCGCGTTCGCCCAGTTTGTGATGCTGACTCCATATCCCGGGACCGTGGACTTTACCCGCTGGGAAAAGAAAATGGAGGCGTCTCCGGTATACATCAGCGGCATCCCAATTACCCGGCGCTGGCTCATTCCACGAGCGCTTCGGCCCAAGCTCTACTGGCCTCATCCAACTATGTCTGCCGAGGAGATTCGGCAGCGCACACAATCGGTTTGGGACACTTTTTACGGTCTGAAGTACATTTGGACGCGGTCCCGGTTCATAAAATCCATGCGTGCCCGCCTGGCGTTCGTCTTGATCTCGAAAATCTATCGGCAGATGTATGCTGATACGGGAATCGCCACGGATAGTGCCCGAGTCTCGCGATCAGCCCGTTGGGCGCGCTGGCTGGCCAAACCGTGTCGACGGCTGTTTGCAGCTCCACCGATGCCACACCTAAAACTCCCAGAGCCATGTAGCACGCCAATCCCTCTGCAGCAGACAGGTTCGGCAGATTAACAGGCAAGGTCAGCACTACGGTGGATGCGCTCCTCGTTCAGTCTGGACACGAAATGCCGGATTATTGTTGAAACATCGCGTCTCTGACAATGTCGGCCCGTGTCAAGCACTTTTCGAGCACACTGCAGCATGCACTCCGAGAAGAGCGCCATTTCGCTCTCGTGGATGGTGTTGCTTTTGCCAACCGTAGGCTCGCTCGTAATCAGTTTTCAGGTCAGGAACTCAGTCCGACCCATGCGTCTCTTCGGTCACACTTTCGATCATGATTACTACTTCGAACTCCTCCGTAAAGAGGAGCGGGATTCCCAATCAATTACTCGGTGTTCGACAACACACCATCGCGATGTCCGGGTTGTCCCGCGTGCGAACCGAACTTTTTCCACTGCTCGTAGTCCCATCCCTTGCGCCACATCCAGTACATGCGAACGGCCAGCTTCCGTGCCATGGCGACCTTGGCGATCTTCCGCCCTCGCCGCATGGCCAGGTGGAAATACTTGCTGCGCCATTCCGGGTCCCACTCTGGACGGCTTAGGGCGGACATACACCACCCAAAATAGTGATCCAAGTTCAGCAAGTGGTTATAGCTACACCCTCACAGTTTTCAACGATGACGCCAAGGCCGAGACGGACAGATTCGACCTCACGCTTTTCGACCGCGACGGTAAGACCTTCCGCAACACTTCGACCATGCTTCTCGGCAGCGCCGTGAAGGATGTATGCCATGCCATAAAGACATGCGTGATAGTTGAAGTTGTGGACACGCAGAACCTAACTCAATCCCAAGATACCCGTGGCGATACCAGCGGCGGGGTCGTAGGGGCCACCATAAATGGCAGGTGCTGCCCGTTGTTTGCGAGGAGGAAGAAGGACTTAGCCCGGTTATCTGTGGCTTCTAGTGATCCCTCCCAGCAGTTCGCCGCGAAGCCGAGTCGGGGCGATTCGGGTGAGGCTACACTCCTCAAAGCCCCGTGACAAGCAGATCGTTCTCGCAGGCTTACGTGCCCTGCTTCTTTTTCTTTTTCAGCGGAGTCTGTAAAATTGCGGTCGCGAACCGTTTGAAGTTTTCTATTCACGCTGCTTCATGGAGATGCGGCCGGCAACTTATATGGCACGGCAAGTGCCGTTTATAACGGGGGTCCCTGCTGTGGCACGCTTTTTGAGCCTTTACGGTCCGAGCGGTACCGCTAATCTGATCGCTTCGCGGTGTCGCTAACCCACGCCAAGTGTCGCTTCGTACCGCTAAGCGGTTATTTTTTGTGGGTATATCGGACGAAACCGGCCGGAAAAACTCGGCAAATTGCTGGGTTGCGGTACCCAGTTCACTCTGAACGTGGACTGGAGCAACCACGTGTAATGCCGCCGGCTGCCCGTCAGGCTTGCTGCAAGCTCGGAATGGGTGCCACAAGAAATCGGCATCGCCAATGGTTGCAAGAAACCTATCCTTCCAATCGCGCTGCAGCAGATTCCACTACCGGGATTCATACAAGGACTGCGCTATGTCGCCGCCTATCAAGACCCGCAGCAGGCCATGTTCACTCTGCGTGAAATGGTTTTGACGAACGCCATGATAAAGAAAAGTCAAACCCAATTTGCCGCGTTTACCATCGGAGCATTGCTACTTCTTGCACTGTTGAAGTCGGACTGATGTGACGCTGTCAAGGGCGGACTAAAAGTAGGCCGCAGGAGCGGAAGGAGAGTAGGCCACTACGCCTTTCCTGAAAGATCCATTCCCTCATAGCGGGGAGGTGTTCAGAGCGACCCGGAGCAGTCAAGGGCGCGTGCCTTTCGCGGCGTAGCGAACCCTTGACGGCGAGGACCGCTCTGAAAGAATGCGGCGGGAGGGAAAGGAGTCGCGCAGCAGGGGCTTTCCCAACCTCAAAGGGACCGAGCCGGGTCAGGAGTTCGAGGGCGAGCCGTGCTTGCGCTTGCTCTGTTTGAGGCGATAGCTCTCGCCGTTCATCTCCAGGATATGCACGTGGTGGGTGAGCCGGTCCAGGAGAGCGCCGGTCAGTCGCTCCGATCCCAAGACCTCCGTCCACTCCTGGAAAGGAAGATTGCTGGTCACCAAAGTCGAGTTGCGCTCATAGCGCTGGCTGAAGACTTCAAACAGCACTTCGGCCCCGGTCTTGGAAAGCGGCACGAAGCCCAGTTCATCGACGATCAGCAGTTCGTAACTGACCAACTGTTTCTGAAAGCGCAACAGACGTTTCTCGTCCCGTGCTTCCATCAGCTCATGCACCAAGGCCGCGGCGGTGGTGAAGCGAACGCGATGGCCACGCTGGCAAGCCACTAACCCCAAAGCCAGTGCCAGGTGAGTTTTTCCCGTGCCCGAGTTTCCTAAAAGCAAGACGTTCTCGCGGCGCTGCAAGAACTCGCAGCGCGCCAACTCCAGCACCAGGGTTTTATTCAGCGAGGGAATGGCCAGAAACTGAAAGCTGTCCAGGCTCTTGACCACGGGGAAACGTGCTTGGTGAATGCGCCGTTCGGTGGCTCGGCGCTCGCGGTCCACCAGTTCCAACTCCGTCATGCGCAGCAGATAACGCGGATAGTCCACGCTCTCGTCGGCGCACTGCCGTGCCACCTTGTCGTACTCGCGCAGGAAAGTCGGCAGGCGCAACAGCTTCAGGTGATGTTCCAAAAGAAGCTGCGGAGTGTCGTTCGTGACCGGAATGGTTGGGTTGCTCATGAGCCCACCTCATTCAGCAACGTCATGTAATCGACGGCCTGGGTGGTATGCACCTGGGGCAGCGGCAGGTAGGGGTACTGCAGGAGATCCAGTCGCGGCGGACGTTGCTCGATCCGGCACAGCAGCAGATGTTTCACCGCATCGAAGGAAACGGTTCCCAGATGCAAAGCGTCCTGGATCGCCTGCCGGACTTCCTCCCGGCGGAACGTCTCCAGCAACCGCAATACCTGCACGTACTCTCGCTTGCCCGGCTTGCCCAGCCGCGCTTCCAGCAGCCGCCGCAGTTGGGCAAAGCACTCCGGCAACTCCCAGCCGGCCAGCGGAGCGGCTTGGTCCAAGGCCCCGGTCTTCTCCTCCAGCAGTGCCAGATAGTGCAGCGGATCGAAGATCATGTCTTCCCGTTCATAGCTGCGGGGATGCCGGGCAATCACTTCGCTGCCGCAGGCAATCACCACTTCATGGACATAGCCTTTCACCAGCACTTCGCGATGCCCATAGGCGGTGGGCACCGAGTAATCGTTGGCTCGGTAGCGCACCAGAGATAACGAGCTGACTTTCGCCGTGCGCTTTTCACAGGCTTCATAGGGCACGGTCGCCAAAGGCAACAGCGCCGCACGATCGCGCTCGAACCGCTCCGCGATGGTCTCCTGGTGTCCCCTCATCCGCCGCTCTCGCCGTTTCCCGCATTGTTCCAGAAGGTAGGCGTTCAGTTCTTCCCAGCTACTCCTATGCGGCACTGGTACCAGAAAGTTCCGCCGGGCATAGCCCACCAGTCCTTCCACCGCTCCCTTGTCGTTGCCCTTGCCCGGACGCCCGAACTTCTCCGCGAACAAATAGTAGCTTTGCAACTCACAAAACGCCTGCGTCTTCTTCCGCTGACCGTCGCCCAGGATCTTGGCCACCGCCAGTTTCGTGTTGTCGTACAAAATCCAACCAGGCACTCCGCCGAAGTAGTCGAAGGCCCGCACATGCGCGTCCAGAAACGCCTCCGTGCTCTCGGCGGGATACGCCACCACGAAGCAATCATCCGAGTGCGGCAAATCCATCGCGAAGTAGTGTGCTTTCTGCTTCGCCCCGGCGATCACCACCCAGGCTTCCCCAAAGTCCGCTTGGGCTTCTCCGGGAGCATGCCGCAGCGGCACAAACATCTCTTGCTTCCGCACCTTCTGTCGGTGCACGTAGTCCTTCACCACGGTGTAGCCCCCCGGATACCCATGTTCTTCCCGCAAACGATCGAAGATCCGCTTCGCCGTGTGTCGTTGTTTCGGAGGCTGAGTCTTATCCTCTTCCAGAATGGCGTCGATCACGCCTAACCACGGCCCCAGCCTGGGCCGTTTCACCGGTTGTTCCCGCCGGTAGCCCGGCGGCACTGCGTAACGCAGCATCTTGCGCACGCTTTCGCGGGCGATGCCATACTCCCGCGCTACTGCTCGTTGGCTCTTCCCCTCGACAAAGACTGCTCGCCGTACACGTCCATAGAGTTCCACTGGGTACATCCCTCCGGTGTTTCACGACTCCTGTCGTTCCCACAACAGCAGCTCGTAAAACTGAAATCCGGCGGTTGGCCTAGTTTCCCTCCGCCGCATCACGCTTCCGCGGCGTGATGTGGCCTAGTATTGCAGCGGCGCTCTCAGTTTTATCAATCTCGGCTTGAAGCAAGCGTTTGGAGGCATCTAATTCAGCCTTGTACGTCTCCAACTGCCGGGTATATCCCGCCTTAAGCGTTTCCAACTCACGGTTGTGCTGCGCAAGCTCCTGGTCTAATCTGCGTTTACCCAGCCACCCCAGCAACGCTGCAACCGCTGGCGTGCTGATGGCAACGCTTACTACAATTTGAAGCAATTCCGCAGGGGCAACGCTCATTGTCCTAAGAACCTCCTGCGAGTGATTGTTTCACAATCAGCACGACCAACCGCTTACAAAGTAACCTCGCCTGGGATTACGAAGTAGCCCTCGCCACCTTTTATTGGCCTCCTGTATGTTCGCCTCAACCCGGAATCGCCGGGTAAGGAGGCTACGAAATGAAAAGGAAATCCGGCAGGCCGGGAAATCCGCGCAAGCGCATGTTGTACACGGACGCAATCCAGACAGCCGCATTCAAACGGGCGCTGGCCAAAGACATGGCGTGAAGGTCTCTTCTGCAGCGTTGTTGAACACCACAATCCGCTGATTGCCGTCGACCGTAGCAGTTCCAAGGCACCCGCAGTTGCTAGGAGGTCAATCGGATCAAACGGCTCAAGTTTGGTCCGCAGAAGTGCAAGCGGATTGTGGGCGTTTTCTCTTCCCTCGAAATCAGGTTCCTCGAAAGCGGGCAGTGTACTTCTCAGGACAACCCCTTCCTAGAGGTATTTTACTTTACATTTGTTGCGGATTGTCGGATAAGCAGGGATCAGGGGCGGGTGAGGGGGTAAAAGGGTCCGGACGAATTTTACCGCATCCCCGTTTGACGAAAATGCAACATCGCTAGTATTCATAAAGGTTTGCACTCCCTGACCCCTCCGAATCGCCGCAACAGTTGACACATTGGGGGGGCACGGGCTTCGGAAGTCCGCGCACGGTACTTTCTCAGAAACCCTCCAGGGGAATAGCTCTTGCAACCGACTGACTTTTCAGGCCCAGCGTCGGGTTGCTCCGTGGTGAAAGGGGATCGCTTAGAATGGCTGGCACTGACAAGAACGACGTGACGGATTTGCTCCGGCGAGCTTTTGAGGCACAGCGAAGGGAACACCAGCGGAAAAAGCATAAGCCACGGGTTCTCGCCCTTGAGTATTTTGTTGCGGGGTTACCACCGCTTTTGTTTTTCGAACACAAACTCGACGAATTAAACAACATTCTAGAAAAACAGCATGCAGCAAAAGCACCGCTAGTGTAGTGCGTCACAATTAACAACCTTTATATATCTCCGCGCGTCTTATCCTTATAGGAGACGGTCGCGGATGCGTATAGCCCCAGCCATTACGTTGAGTCCGGAGCAACGGACGGTGTTGGAATCCCAGGCCCGGAGTCGCTCGGTCTCGGTGCGAGTGGCGGAGCGCGCTCGCATCGTTTTGTTCGCGGCCTGCGGTCAGCAGGATCTGGAAATCGCCGCCCGCATGACCATTACGCCGAAGAAAGTTTCGCGCTGGCGCAAGCGTTTCCTGGCGCTGGGCGTGGCGGGGTTGCAGAAAGACGCGCCCCGTCCCGGACGTAAACCCACGATCAGCACCCGCCTGACCCAACGCGTGGTGACCCTGACCACGCGCCAGCAACCGACCAACGCCACGCACTGGAGCACGCGCACCATGGCGGCAGCGGTGGGCATCAGCGAAGCCAGTGTGCGGCGCATCTGGCGCGCCCACGGGCTGAAGCCGCATCGCGTGGAAACCTTCAAGGTCAGCAACGATCCTGCGTTTGCGGAGAAACTGGAAGACATCGTCGGCCTGTACCTCAATCCGCCCGAACACGCGCTGGTGTTGTGCGCCGACGAGAAGAGCCAAATTCAAGCCTTGGATCGTACCCAACCCGGCCTGCCGCTGAAGCGCGGACGCGGCGCCACCATGACCCATGATTACAAACGCAACGGCACGGCCACTTTGTTTGCCGCCTTGAATGCGGCCAACGGCGAGGTCTTTGGCCTGTGCCAGGAGCGGCATCGCCACCAAGAGTGGCTCAAGTTTCTCCGCCTGATCGATCAGACCATCCCGCCCGACCGGCAGCTGCACTTGATCTGCGATAACTATGCCACCCATAAGCACCCCAAAGTGCAGCGCTGGCTGGCGCGGCACCCGCGCTTTCATCTGCACTTCACTCCCACCAGCGCCTCGTGGCTCAACATGGTGGAACGCTTCTTTCGCGATCTCACTCAGAATCGGCTCCGCCGTGGGGTTTTCCGCGACCTCGAAGAACTCATCATGGCCATCGGCACCTACATCGACCGCCACAACGAATGTCCGAAACCGTTCATCTGGACCGCCCGGGCTGGCGATATCCTCGAAAAAGTGAAGCGCGCCCACGACATTGCGAAAAAGGCGTCTCTGGCCACACGCAAAGCATTGGCAGAGTTCGTAGAAACAAACGATGTTAAGTTGGGCAAGGAGCGAGCGAGCGCCCTAGACCTTCTCTCTGCCCGTTCGGGCTGATAAGGCTGAAAGACTTGGCACTTAGATCACAGATATCCCAGCGCGAAATATTTCCCCTTTCGCTCCGATTCCCCCTTCCCCGCCCCGCTCGGTTTTCGCTAGATATCACTACTTAGTTACCAGAGGTCCAGTTTCAGATTGCTCTAGCTCCCATCCCATGTTCTCGTTCAGAAAGATTAGTAACACTCTCTAAGGCTAGGCTTCAAGAGATGAAGCCTCGGATGCCGCCTGCAACTCGCGGAAAACATCCGTGTGGTGCTGGGTGAGATAGCGCGTGATCCGGGCATTGCCGAACAATTTCGCGAGATACCCACGGGCGAGTACCAAGTTCAGGACCTGATTCCCATGGTTCTCTTCGACGAACTTCAAGTCTCGTTGCAATGCCTCCATTTCCTTTTCCATCTTGGTGACTTGTTCGGGTGTCAGTCCCTCGACAAGCTTGTGTTTGCTCGGGTCAACGAGCATCTCCGGCGGAGTGGCGGCAACCATTGCCTTTGTATAAGGCACTGAGTAATTGCTCGCCGTGACCAGGAGATCGGCCACTTCGATCTGGCGTATGGGCTTTAGCTTGCGCAGAAGACAGAAGACTCCGAGTGAGACACGCCGGTTCTTGAGGATTTCAGCGGCTTCCTTACAAATGCCGTTCAGCAGATCGCGCTTCTGCCGGATGCTCGCGACATCCATCTTCAGCACCTTGGCGATGCGTTCTTCGGAGACACCGCTGCGAGTGGCCTTCAGGATCATGGTATGTTCCTGAATCGTGGCCATCCGGTTGACGCGGCGGTTGTAGGTGTATGCTTCGTCGTCCGTGGAAATCAGACACCGCGCGTGGGTTTCGCCGATGTGCTTGAGGACTTCGAGACGGATATGGCCGTCGAGCAACAGATACAGATCCGACTTGCCGTTCTGCGGGAACACGATCAAGGGCTCGATGATACCCACCTCGCGTACGGAGGAGAGGACCTGCTGGTATTTTTGGCTGGACTTGATGATGGGCGTTACCTGCCTAAGCGGCAGGATACTGGTGAGCGGGAGAATCAATCCTTCCGGGTTGAAGGCGAAAGGAACCTGTTTGGCCATGGCTTTAATCTCGCTCACTGATCTGGATCTTCTCTGCAAGGTAAGCGGGCAGGGCGTCCAGTCCCTCGGCACGCAGCAAGGTAACGAAATTCTCATCGCGGAACAGGTTCTTGAGCGCCGATACGATGAACAGGAGTCGGTGCTCGGTGAGTTGGGACTTCTTGACGAGAAGCTTCTGGCGATCGGCCTCCTGGCGATAGATGCGCACGAGTGACTCGGCCGATTGCGGGCCATCATTTCTGCGCCGCACACCGATGTTGCACCGCTTGCCGTTGGCCTTGCGCATTTCGATGATGCGGCGGACCGTGAGCAGTTTGCGCCCGCGCAGCGTCTTGTCTTCATAGGCCTGGCAGAGAGCGCGCTGAATACCTTCCTCATCGGCGTTTGCTATCTGCATGGCGACCGACAAGGGGATGCGGCCCTTATCAACGGCGTGCAGCAGGCGCTCCTCACCGTTCTTAAGTAAATGCGCGACCGCGGTGACGTAGCTCTTGTCAACGCCAATTTTCTTGGCTATTTCAGTGGTGGTATAACCGCGCGACTTCAGGCTCTCAATCTCGCGCAGCAGTTCCACAGGCCGGATCTGGCGCCGTGCGATGTTCTCGACCAAGCTCATCAGATAGCATTCCTCGCGCGATGCCTCCCGCACAATCGCGGGAATCTCCGTCTGGCCCAACGCGATGAAGGCTTCGAGCCGCCCCTGGCCGCAGACCAGATCGTAGGGCTTGCCGTCCGATGTCGGCTCTGCGCGGCGGGCAACGGTAATGGGGCGCTTCAAGCCAAGATTGGAGATGTTGGCTACCATCCCCTGAAAGACGATTCTGTTGCGGCTCCTCGGATTGAGAATGTTTATCTGATTGGTGGGGATCATCTGGACGATTGGGGCCGCCTCTGTCATGCCGCCTCCGTAATTCGGGCCCGCTGGGCCATGCCAAAGAAAAAGTCGAGCGTGGTGAAGCGATAGGTATCCAGGCTCAGCGCGTTGTCTTCCGCAAGCAGCAGCTTTTCAAAAGTCAGATCGATGCTGGGCAACAGATAGTAATCGAGCGGGTCCCGGTTCGCTCCGTCCATGCGCACCGCTACCGTAATGTCAGGTCTTATGCCGGCATCCAGACGGATGAGCCAGCGGTAGGAGCCCGATGTGATTTGCCTGCATCGCGCGAGGACCACCGATGCCGTGAATTCAGCATTGACCGTGAGCAGGTCGGTTGAGGGATCGGCTTGTATCGTGCCGCCCAGCTCGCGGATATTTGCAAGAACGTCCTCCACCACCTTGGCATGCATCCGTCGCAACTGGCGGTTCGTCTCGATGAACTGGTAGTCGCGCTCTGGCGTGTAGCCGATGAGCGCGTAGGCGCGCAGCAAGCTCGTAAACCGGCTGCGGTAGACGGAACTGGACGCCATGTTTTCCTGCTCGTCAATGAAAAGGCCGGAAAGGCATCCCTTGGAGGCGAGCAACTGGCGTAGCTGTGCAAGCAGCTCATCATCGCTGTACCTTCGGGTGCGGGTGCGGATGATGTCCTGCGCGCGTGCGAAGAGCTCGGACGGCACAATCGGCTCAAAAGCCGCGTTGCTGCGAATCCACATATGCGGTGGATTCACCACGCGTTTCTTCTTGAGCTTGAAGGAGACGCGGTTATAGACGTTGTTGCCTATGTATTTCTCATTCGTTAAGACTTGGTGGACGGCGCCCCGCGTCCAAGGCCGACCCATATCCGAAGTCACTCCACGCTCATTGAGCAGAGTCGCTAGCTTCACCTCCGAGAGGTTCTGGTCGACGAACATGCTATACATCCAATGGACAATCTCGACCTCTTCCTCAGGCCCTGGAACGAGAATGACACGATCGGTCTGAATGCTCTTGTGCTCTCCTTGTCTAAGGACGCCCTTGCGTTCGCCGCTTGCGTCACGCAGCATCCTGCGAAGCCCGAACCCCGGCGAGCCGCCCTGATGGCAGCCGAGTTCGATAAGGCGGCACTGCCCGATGAACACCTTGGCCGAGAGTTCGCGGCTGTACTCGCCAGCCATCGCGCGTTTGACGCCTTTAACAATAGTGGAGACCGGGCTGCCGTCATTTTCAAATTGCTCGGCGCAATAGTGCACCTGGATGTGCGCGCGCCTACAGATGTACTCGTAGTAGGCGCTCTCGTCCGCATCCTGGAACCGGCCCCAGCGGCTGACATCGTAAACGAGGATGACGCGAAAGTCGGCACGTCCGCTTTCGACATCCTGAATGAGCTGCTTAAGAGCGTCCCGCCCGTCGATGCGAAGTCCGCTCTTCCCCGAGTCGGCATAGGTCCTGACAATGGTCATGCCACGCCGGGCGGCGTATTCGACGATGACCTTGCGTTGATTGTCGGTGGAATATTGCTGGTGCTCGGTGGACATCCGGACGTACTCCGCGGCGGGGATCGCCGCGGGCAGGCCTACGCTGCTTAAGTCGACGGGTCGCTGCGCGCTATCCATTTTCGATACCGTCCAAGGGTGCAGGCCTTACCCAGATCAGACGGCCGATTCAGCGGATTTGGCACGAACTGCCCACCGCCCGTCACATTTCGTGGGAGCCAACAGAGTCCTCGTCGCTTTCTTATATGACAGGGGCTAGAGTGTTTTCAAAGCGATGTTCTTTGCATGAGCTCCCAATGGCAGGCCGTGGAAAAAAGCGGGCAGAACAAGCACCTCGATGCGGGCCGGGTTGTTCTTTTCGTGAGCTCCGGCGTTTGGAATCAGGAGCCAAAGCCGCGCATCATAGGACTTCAGATTGTGAGCCACATTGTTCTCTACATGCTTGAGCAGCCGGCGGAGTTCCTGCAGGAGTCGAGTCTTCGCGGCGGCTTGTGAGCTGGGGCGAATACGCGCGCGATAGCGTTTCATGTAGTCGGGGTTCTTGGCCCGCCACTTGGCTTGGCTGTCGCGGCACTGCTCGCGGTAGACCGGGTCTTCTGCAAGTTTTAGCCGATGGTACTCGGTTCGCCTGCGGCGCTGGCAATTCTCCAGACTGCAGACTTGCTGTTCGGGCCGATAGTGGGAGGGCAGAAATTCCTCTTGGCAATACCTGCAGATTCTCGCGCTCATGCTTGTGATTAGCACGGGCTTGCGCATCCGGAACAGCTTTCAGGGGGCCAAATGCGATCTCTTTATAAGAATGTGCCTAGGTGCACGCGGGCATCTACAACGACATCTTTGAGTTTCAGGCGATTCCCGAAAGCGGATTCCAGGGGATTATCGGGCTTCAGAACAAGCCGTTGATGAGGGTGACCAATGGTGGTGCGACCGGCGCCTATGCCATGCTGGCGGCCTACAACATGGTCGCCAGCGGACTACACGATCTCGTGCTCGTGTTGGGTGTGGAAAAGGCGCTCGATTGTTACGATTATGAAGCCGAGAGCAACACGCCGGCTGTCGTTCAGACCATTGGTTATTCATGGGATCCGTGGTTTGAACGGCCGCTTGGGGCACATGCTTCGGAGAGTTATGCCGAGGTCATCCAGGCCTACATGGACGAGCATCCAGGAGACCTCGCGCCCATGGCGCGCGCCAAAATCGTGGAACTCCTCTGCGAACAGGCGCAAAATAATCCCTACGCCCAGCGCCTCGGCGAGAAAGTGACCGCGGACCAGGTCCTCCATTCACGCTACGTGGTTTATCCGGTTCGCGTGCTGGAAACCTGCGTATACACAGAGGGAGCGTGCGCGTTGCTTTTTGCCTCTTCGGAAATGGCGCAGAGGCTCAAAGAGCGCAACGGTCGCGAACCTATTTGGCTGACCGGGGTCGGCGCTGCCAACGAGCCCTACTTCGTGGGCAACGACATCACCCGTTACAAGGTCCTCCATCGCATCTATTCCGACCACGTAGCGACCAAAAAGGCATTGCAGATGGCGGGCATCACCATAGAAGACGTACAAGTGATCGAATTGCACGACGCTTTCATTCCGCAGTTGATGATCACATTGGCGGAGATGGGCGTGGTGCCGCTGGAGAGGTAGGATTGCCCGGTTCCCTGCTATCTTCTTCCGGCTGCTAACGCTCCGAGGCTGCCGGGTTCCAGAGTGATGACATCCGGCCCTTTGGTCTTGCGCGTGATGATGGGTTTGTTCAGGATCGTTTCGTAGGCATAAATCTAACCAAGGTGGATAGGCGGTTTTCAAGAGCACGCTCCATACCGTGGGTCGGATTCGGACGAAGCCGACGAACCCATCAAGCCATGATGCCTTGGGCATGGCTTCAACCCCAATAAATGACCGCTTGAGATAGCTTAAGCGGTGCGGCACGAATTGCACAAACGGCTGTGGAGTCGTGTGTAAACATGGTCGAGATGGCTGACGCCATCGACGAGAAGTACCGTGCTGAGGGCTTCTTCGAGGACCTACGGAAACACGCTTGGCCGCATCTGTGCAGCTATGCACACACTGGAATGTTACAACTCGGTCGGAGGTTCACTGGGCACGCGCTGATACCAAGATATAGTGACGAGGAGATCGTCGAGATTACGACCAGTGTCACGACTTGTATCCTGACGATGACCTCGAAGTTTCTTGCGCGGCTAAATTTCGGAAGAGGGGCACTGGTAGCTGAGCAACTCATCGAGACCTTCGGACCTGCTGCACGCCGCAAGGCGCAGGTGTCCGCCCCGCCTGAATCAGCATAGGCGAGTCCGTGCCACGTCAAGACAATCAATCGATTCGACGAGCCGTTCCGATATTTATTTCGCGTCCACCCAGGTGTCGGAGCCCGTCACTTTAACGGCCACGTCAGACAAGAAGATGTGCAGGGGCTTGCCGTCGGCGGTGCCGCGATGCTCGGTTGAGAACAGAATTGGACCTGCCTTTTTGTAGCCTGCCCACGTTGCGAAGACGCGGCTCGGAGGCTTCGCCCCGCCGCGGTGGTAGACAAAGTATACAACGCGGTTGTCTTTGCCGACGTAGAGATCCCAGACGTCGCCCGGCGTGTAACCGCCCTCTGTCGGATACTTTATGGGGATCAGCTCGGCCATGCCGGGGCCCACTGGCAGGTTAAATTTGCCCTGATCGATGGCGCTGGCGCTCTTGTCCCAGTAAGCATGGAAGGGAAACAGAGTCCAATAATTGTCGTTGATGAAACTCGGGTCGATCTGATTTTTCACGGCGTCGGTTTGGCTGCTGAGATCGGTGCGTACGTATGAAACCTGGACCGGCTTACCGTCTTTATCCGTCCCTTCGTAGCTGACCTTGCCGGTCTTGGGCTCCCACTCCCACTTGTGTGCAGCTTTGAAGAGTCCAGTAATTTCCCCGTTCCAGGTGTAGCGGACAGCCTCAACTTTGTCCCACGAATCAACTCCGTAGGTTTTGGCGACTTGATCGAGAATCGGCGAGCGCGTCTGCGCCCAGGAGGTTGCAGCAAGGGCAAGGACCAGCACTACGAAAGCCAGAAGACGAATCATGGTTCCACGTTTCAGATTTCTCATGGAGTTCCCTCCGAGGTGAATTGAACGGATGAATTGTTCGATGACAGGCAAAGGCTTCAGGATACAATCATGTCGGCACATTACCCTTTGCGCACGCTGGCCATTCATATCCCTGGCTCGGCTGGCCGCGTCACTTCGGGTCGTATGAGGCGCCGAAACGCGATAATCACCCCGGCCGCTGCCACGCATCCGTATTCCAGCAGCATAATCCAACCAGGAACCAGCCACGGACGTCCCATCGTGCGCAAATGCCAAACGTAGTAAGTAGGGATAATGCTAACCGTCCAGATGATGATCGGCACCGTCGAGGCCGACCGCAGGAACGGCAGGAGCCAGAGAAGGTACCATGGATAAGCGACCGGTGCACATAGAAGCGACGCCGGCATCGGCCATGCAAATGCGTCTGGAGACAATGCCGCGGACTTGCTTCTCATCCAGATTGCGGTAAGAAAGCCAACGAGTACTGCCAGCCCAACTACGAGCTGCGGAGATGCGACTCGCTCGAGCATCGCAAACACCGGGTCATTAAAGCGGAAACTGTGCACATACGTGCCAAGCGAGCCAATCGGAATCCGTCCGTGGTTGAGAAATGGTATGTATAGGAGTCCAACAAGGAGTCCCGCCAGCGCGGCGTCGCGCATACGGACACGCTTCCAGTAGAGCGGCAACAATACAATCGGGAACAATTTCACCGCAACCGCCAGCCCAAATGCTACGGCGGCAACCGATCGCCAGCGCCGCCCCAACGCGGCGACAGACACCAACAACAGCAGCACGCCGACAATATCAATGTGACCGCTGCCCGCCACCTCCGTCGCCAGCAGCGGGTTCCAGGCATAAGCCAGAACCCAGTGTGCTGCTTGCCCACTGCGACGCAATATATCGAGCAAAACGAGAACGATCGCGAAATCGCAAACTACAAATGCTACCTTCAGCGCAAAGACAGATTCATGAATGGCGGTTACGGCGCGGAAGAAAAGCTCAGCACCCGGCGGATATGGGCTCGGTAAATCCGGGTGGTTCAGCGTGTGGGTTTCGGGTGTGTGCAATCCGGCGAGCGCAGGATCGCTGGGAACGACAATATAAGGGTTATAGCCGAGCAGCTGCACGCGGCCATCCCAAACATATCGATGAATGTCATCATCTGCACCCGGCGGCATCACTAGAAATGCAAAATGCCACAGAGCCGCTAACCCCAGCCCGATGACAATTTTTAAAGTACGGCGCGTTTGGGCATAGAGTGTTGCACATGGAAAACGCTGAGACCCTGCAGATTCGGCTTCTCGAAGAAAGTGATCCTCCGAGCATCGCTGCCGCGTTCAAGAACATGGGGTGGAACAAGCCTGAAACCCAGTACCGGCGCTACTTGCACGAGCAGGTGGCGGGAACTCGAACGTGCTTCGTCGCTATCTTTGACGGGCAGTTCGCGGGGTACGTGACGGTAAACTGGCGACCTACCTACGCCGGATTTGCTGACCTGAACATTCCTGAGATTCAAGACCTCAATGTGCTCACAACATACCGCAGAAAAGGTATCGCAAGTCGCTTACTTGACCGCGCAGAAGGTGAAGCAGCCCGCCGTTCGGGTGTTGTAGGGATCGCAGTCGGACTGCATCCGGGGTACAACGCCGCTCAGCGGCTCTATGCGAAGCGAGGCTACATCCCGGATGCTCGCGGCATTACGTACCGAAATCGCTTCGTGGAAGAGGGCGCAAGCGTAGTGCTCGACGATGACCTCGTAATGCACTCAACGAAGCAGTTACCAGCGGGGTGATCATGATCCGCTGCGTAACTGGTGAAACATCTCCATAGCACTCAATGACCAGCAGTCAAAACGTGTAATCGCCTTGATTGCAACATTTGCACGGATCCACTGTCGCGTTATGTGATTGAGGGTAGTCCCAGTTTCCCCACTAAGTTGCAAGACGGGCTGCTCCTTCGGCTGCGGCTGGCACCGCGGAAATCTTGGTATTTTGGAACGTGACGATTTGCCACTTGTCGTGTTCCTTCACGACGATTAACGTTGGGCGGGTTTCTAAGTCGCGTGCTTCGTTGCCTTCCTTGAACTTCACGTGCATTCGTGCGAATACCACCGCGACATCAGGGCGCAGAAAACGGATGCTCCGCAGCACGACAGTAGCATGGCTGCCTCGGTAGATCGTCTCGAAGATGTTCCGGTGCGCCGCCGCTACGGCAGTCCGCCCGTCCAACTGTCCCCCAAAGATGTGGATGAAGTTGGCATCCTCGGCAAACGACGCCGCAAAGCCGACGCTGTCGTAACGATTCCAGGCGGATTCGAGTTGTTGCAGGATACCCTGGATGACTTGCTCATCTGCTGTCATGACTGTCCTCAGGGTAGGCATTCTATCAATCTAGGCAACGAGGTACCAATCCGATGCTGGCTTGGGAAGGGGCCTGCATCAGTTTGCGAGAAGTCAGCGTGGTTCTCAGCGGATGACCGGGATACGTTTCGCCTGTCTGGCGAACAAAAGGCGCAAAGTTCCGATGACGCCTGGTTACGTCAGTTGAGCCATCACGCTGCTGTTAATCTGAAAGAAGTCAAACGCGAGTTCAACCGTGATTGGACGGAAGACGATCCGCTTTCGCTCTCCTATATGCCCGCATTGCAAGTGAATCTGGACGGCTCTATTAACGAGAACGAAGTTGAGCAACGCTGGAATGAGTTTGCGCGTCCCGCTTATGAGACAGTCGTAGCCCCTGGGATTCAGGCGACGGCGATCCGCGTCACCGAAAAGGGTCAACAAAGAACCCGCTCAAGCCTGCCTAGGCTCAAGTGGGTCATTCGGTTCGATGGCTGGTGTTGGTTATTATTGCCGGGGAGCCTGGTTCGGCTCCCCGGAAGGATGTTCCTTGAACATGCAAATTCAGAAGTCCAGACGCAACGTCATCTGGATGGTGCGGGACGGATACGTGACCCCCGGGGTCACACCATAGGTCGACAAATTAGGTCCATACACGCCGTTAACATTCGTGAAGTAGGGGATCGTGGACGTATATCCCGTGTAGTACAGGTTGGCGTGGTTGAAGGCATTGAACATCTCACTCCGGAATTGCAGCTTATACCGCTCGCCCACGAAGAACGACTTGTAAATCCCCAGGTTCATATTCCAATTACCTGGCCCATTGAAGGTATCCCGCCCCGTCATGTACGGAGAGTAAGGCGGGAAATCTGAGGTACCGAGAATCGGGTTTACCGTAGTCTCGATGGTGTTAGTCGGTAAGTTGTATACGTTATAGCTATCTCCGCCAAGGTTAATCGGATGGCTGAGGAAGCCTGTGGGAGCGGGACTAGTCAGAGCTACTCGCGGACATTGGTTATACGTAAGGCCCGAGTTCGCTGTACAGTCAAAGATGGTAAACGGGGCTCCGGTGCGCGCCGTGAGGATAGGCGATACTGCCCAGCCATCCAGGATCTGCTTCTCCACTCCGTGGGTACTCTTGGCATACGGAACCTCCCACACGGCGCTGAGGGCGATGCGGTTACGGTTACTGTACTCGGCTGGACCCCAGTCCAACTTCGGGTTAAAAGGATCGGTGTTGCCCAGGTTCCACTGGTTAAAGGACGAACTGAATGTATCGCTCAGATCGTCTTCCGCAAGGGAGTAGGTGTAGTTAGCTTGCAACGTCAGCCCGGTATTCGCCAGGTTGCGGAGATTCAAACGGAAGATCGCCGCGTTGTAAAGCGAATTGCCGTTGCCGAATCGTCCGTTGATGAAGGAATACTGGGTGTTAAGACGGGTCCAGCCAGACCCACTGCAGTCAGTTGGGGATCCCGGAGCTACGAACGGCTCGGCCAGGTAGACCTGTGCAGAGCCGCACGCGTTCATGTTGGCGAGCGAGTACTCGTGCACTCCCTTCGATCCCGAGTAGTCAATACCCGCCAGTATGTGGGAGCCAAACTGGTGCTCCAGGGTCCCGCTGAACAGATGCGCATAGGCGGTCGGGATGTCCTGATCAACCCATCGCAGTTCACTCGTCGGAAGCGCGGCGCTGCCGCTCGCACCAGAGAGCGGCCCGTAATTGGCATTGCTGATGAAGAGCGGGCCCTTTGTTTCCGCCGGGTTGATGACCACCACGGCGTAATTGGGCGGATTGAATTCGACGTTGAAGGTCACGTTACCGAAATTCCGTTCGTAAGCGATGCCCCATCCGCCACGCAACGCGGTCTTGCCGTCACCGAAAACGTCCCAGGCAAATCCGATCCGGGGCGCGAAATTCTTCAGATCCTTTTTCCAGAGCCCGCCGATCGGACTGGTCTGTGTGGGGGAAACGGCGCCGTTGGCAATTTCCTGCTGCAGCGAGCCGCCGCCACCGAAGTAGAAGTTTGAATCCAGATTCGGGTTGCTGTTGTGCTGCACGCCGAAGTACTCCCATCGGAGTCCAAGGTTCAGCGTGAAATGCGGGCTGACCTTCCAGGAATCCTGCCCATAAATGCCCATCTCCGTGTAGTGGTTGCTGCGCGCGAAATTGGGAGGGCCAACCGGGAGCGTAATCGTGCAGCCGGGAACTTGGATGCCACCCGGGCAGGGGTACTTGCCCTGCGGGTTAATCGCCGCCTCGAAATCGGTCAGTTGGCCACTGATCAGGTTGCCCATTCCTATAGATGGGCTGGTGCCCCCGAGGTCTTCGATTCCTTCCTCGTAAGCGCCGAAGGTACGATCGTCGACCAGGAAAGTGACCGAACCGCCAAAGCGGAATTCATGCTTCCCGTGAACATACGACACGTCCTCGTAGCTCTGGTAGAAATTTTGCGGTCCGCCGAAGGGTATCGCGGTTCCCGGACTCGTCGCGCTATACCCCGGGAAAAAGATGGCTTGGCCGTCGACTGAGGCGGCCGTGTTGGTTTGCAGATAGAGCGTTGGACTCACCGGCTGTGTGCCCAGCGGCTGAACGGTTTTCAGCCGGTTGTACACGAACTTCGTCTGCTCGGTGATGCTTGAGCTTAAATTGTGGGTCAACGACAGCAAAATGTTTTGGTCGCGAACCTCCTGCCCAGTGTCGTAGCCGACGTAAGGGCTGGTGTTGACGGAGCCGGCCTGGTCGATCTCGTTGTAAATCGCATACCGTGAATAGAAGGTCGTCCTGTTGCTGATGTTATAGTCAAAGCGTCCAAGGATGTCGTAGGTGTTTTGCGGCACGCCACCGCCGGCATCGCCAGGAGCGAGCCACTTAACCAAGTCATACGCTGGGGTGGCTTGGTTCAAGGCCAGGCAATTCGCGGCGGTACAGAAGCCAGTATTTGCCAGGGTGACGGTCCCAATTGTCGTCAGGCCAGGACGGGGCACGCCATACGTCTTGAAAAAGTTTTGACTGTTCGGGGCCAAAAGCGCGATGAAGGTCGGATCGGCAACCGCTCCCGTATCCGACTCCGCACTCCGAACGCGGGTCCACTCCGGATTAAAGAAAAAGAACATCTTGTCCTTCTCAATCGGCCCGCCGAACGAACCACCGAACTCGTTGCGGGTATAAATTGGTTTGGTGATAGCCGGGGTCTGGGCATCGTTGAAGAAGGTGTTGGCTGAAATGGCCGACCAGCGGCCCACCTCGTAGGCTGAGCCGTGGAAAGTATTCGTGCCCGACTTGGTCACCACGTTCACCACACCCGCCGTGGCACGCCCATATTCGGCCCCGAAATTGTTGGTGAGGATGCTGAACTCCTGTAGTGAGTCGAGCGGCACCTGCTGTCCGACCGAAGCGTCAAACTCGTCGTTGTTAGACGCGCCATCCAGCAGAACGTTCGTGCCGGCCGAGCGCAAGCCGTTGATCGAAACGCCTACTCCGCGGCCGGTGGGATCGTCCTCGGAGACGCTCGCCGCAGTCACCACGAGCGCGTACGGGTTGCGGTTGAGAGTGGGCAGCTCCATGACCTGCTGGCTCGCAATTTCAAAGCCGAGCTGTTGGGTCTCGGTGTTGACCTCTGTGGGGCCCGCCGCCGCCACTTCTATGGTTGTGCTTGCCGCACCAACTTGCATCTTGAAATTCAGGCCTAGCCTTGCGCCGACAGTCACTTGGACGCGCTCTGTCGTTTTCTCCATCCCCGCAGCCACGACGGTGACCACGTAAGAGGAAGGAAGCAAGTTAGTTATGGCGTAAACACCGCTGTTATCAGAAATGCTGCTGCGAACCCCACCGGTAGAAACCTCAAGCGCCGTCACCGTTGCCTTTGGAATAACGGCACCTGTCGGGTCAGTTATCGTACCGGTAATCGTCCCAGTTTCCGTCTGCGCAAAAGCAAACGCCGACAATAGGGCCAAAACCACGGAAATCATCCATTTGCTATTCATGAACTCCTCCTGGTTCGAACTGAGATTCTGAAAGTTAATGTCTGACTGATGTGTTTCGTGACGAACCTCCACCAGATAAAACTTGGTCTGGCGCAGATACACTGTCGTTCGGCTCGATTCGTCTCAGAGGGTGGGCGTCTCAACTGGCGGAAACCGCTCTTCGGAGAGACGAGAAAACTAGTCGCAAAAGTCGAATCGGCAGGAGCAGATTACCTGTGCCGGGAGGTACCATGTTGTGATCTTGATCACGCAGATCAGTGACAGCCTCTGGACAACTCAAGTTGCGACATCAACTTAAGCATTGGTTGTGAGTACAAGCGGGTCGACGGGGTTGACACCCAGTCCATTCTAGGGGCGAGGTTCGTTAACAGGCATCCAGTTTAATGGATAATTATTCTATTTCTTGTATCCCTGGCGGATGTCCATTCCTTCCTGCCGCAGCTTGTTGATGTAAGAGACGAGAATAACAGCTGTCTCCACCGCAACCCCGATCAACGCCAGAAGACCCAAGACTGAGGAAACGCTGAAGGGAGCGCGAGTGAGCTTCAGGCGCAACTGCCCGCGCCCACCGCCGGGTCTTGCTGGATAGAGTGCCCGCGGGCCGCGGCTGCACATGGGAGCGGCACTTCTATCCTGAAATGGGCCGGCGTCGTCCGAAGCCCGGGCCGCGCCGCCGCCCTACCCGGCGGGTGTGGAAACGTGGCGTGGTGGGGCTATTGAGGCACCGGCAAACGAAAAGGGCCGGTCTCGGCTAGGCCGTACCTAAACCGTCGCGCCACCCCTCGACTTCACTCGCGGTTACACTCACAATAACCGGGTCAATGAGCGCTATCGCTGTTCTCGCCAACTGGCCGTTCTAGCCTCACGGCAAGAGAGAATTGGATGCGACCAGCACAACTGCATCCCGGAACATTGAGCATTCGTCTAAACTCGACTCGTTTTGAATGCAAGCTGCGAAGCCACTTTTCCACAAAGCGGTTTTTCTTGCCGTGCGCTGAATGGCTGCCTCATAACCTCTGGTTTGGCTTACGACGCTTATTACTTTGCAATTCTTGGGGTCGGGAGAACTCCCATTAATTCGATTGGTACGGCGCCGTGAGTTCGAGGATGACATGGCCACTTTGACTCCCGCGCTCGGACTGTTCGGCGGAATCAAAATCTCCTGCCCGACCAGTGCTGATTGCAAGATCGTCTACCTTGAGAGCTACATGAGGAATGGTCTTGACCGCCTCGGGATAGGGTGCATCTGGATCAAATCGCATCCACTGAACGCCAAATGGACTGGTTTGAAATCCCGCCACGTGAATATGTAGGTGGGGCACGTGAATCTCATCGGGACGCGGGGTTTGAGTGGGAATACCAATGTGGTGATAACGCCAGCCATGCCTCGCAATTGCAGCTGGGGGTTCGTTGTCCTGTCTCAGATATTCATGCAAACCGGGATCTCCTTTTTGACTCAAAAGCGGCACGATTGTACGTCCATCTCCCCGTAGCTAGAAGTCTCCATTCTAGTCACGGTTTCGGGATTGTTGGTGGTAAATCTCGATTTCGCTCATTGACTCTGGCCTGGCCAATTTCTCGGTTCCTCTTCGAGTGGAGGAAACAGTTTTCCCTGCCGCGCGGGCCGACTAAACCGATGTGGCCACGACCCCAGTAAAATACGGAGCTATCCCACACGCATTACTGGAGGAATCCACTGTGCCCAAAACACCACGCAAAGCAAAGAAGTCTGCAGACCGGCACATAGAACGGTCGACCAGTTTTCGGCTCGGCCACAGCGTCCTCAAAGCTGCCGATGTTATAGCGAGAGAGGAATCAGCGGCAAGGGGGATAAAGGTATCTAGAGCGGACATCATCCGCGAGGCTGTCATGGAGCGCTATCGCAAGAGAAAGGTCAAACGGAAGGGATGAAATCCGGAAAAATCGCTTTCGCTACAGAAGCCCGGCCCCTCGCCGCCGAACGGCGGCTGAAAGATGCGTCCTTACCGCCGAGCGGCGGCTGAAACATGCACCCTGGTACCTAGCGGAGCCGGGCCCAATTCGAGGTATTCAGTTTTAATTCCTCCGACTGCCATTAAAGTCATCCCGGCTGCTCCTGTCAGTGATCTTCAGCACTATTCGCAGAACTGCTCCACTGGTCTATTCGCCGACGCAGATCACAGAGGAGAGTGACGACCCCGCAGCGCGGATGCCAAAAGAAAAAGACCTCTGACAATTCTGCTCGCAGCTTTGGCTGTTGGAAAATCTCGGTTACACTCCGTCGAAAGTCGCGGGCTAAGCCGTTTGGAATCAATGAATCTTGGCGACGCGCTTTCATGTCAATAGGTGGGCCGCAGGCCCATGGGAACTCAAAACCACGCGGGAGCGTCGTTGCCGGTTACCGCGGGTGGCCGTGGCCCTTCAAGATTCGCAGGATGGCAGCGATCGTGTTCCAGTTCCGTGTCGTGGCGGGCGCGCCGTAGGATAGCCGTCACCGCCGCTTAATACGGCGCTCGACTGGAACGCCGTATTCTCAAAGGACCTCGGCTTGAACGGTGCATTAAGGTTTCAGCTCGAACACCACTCCATTGCTGTAAGCGCTGCCGAAGGAGGTGGTCCCATAGAGGTTCCCATTGGTGTCCTCGATCACTCCCGCCTCGGGGTTCGCCCCGTCGGCCCCTGCGAAGCTGTGGAGCACGGTCTCCTTGCCCGTCGGGCTCAGCTCGAACACCGTTCCCTTTCCGTAAGCACCGCCACCCCAGGTGGTCCCATGGAGGTTTCCCTGGGCGTCCCGGATCACTCCCGCCGTGGGTCCCGCCCCGTCGGCCCCACCCTTGAAGCGATACAGCACGGTCTCCTTGCCCGTTGAGCTCAGCTTGAACACAACTCCGCAGCCGTTGCCGCTACAACTGCTCATATCGCCCCCGTATCCGGTGGTCCCATACAGGTTTCCCTGGGCGTCCCGGATCAGTCCCGCGTAAGGGATCGCCCCGTCGGCCCCGCCTGTGAAGCTATGCAGCACGGTCTCCTGCCCCGTCGAGCTCAGCTTGAACACGACTCCGCAGCCGAGGCTGTCGCAGCTGCTCATATCGCCCCCGCTTTCGGCGGTTCCGTAGAGGTTTCCCTGGGCGTCCCGGATCAGTCCCGCACCGGAGTTCCCCCCGTCGTTCCCGCCTGTGAAGCCATACAGCACGGTCTCCTGGCCCGTCGGGCTCAGCTCGAACACCGTTCCATAGTCGTAAACACCGCCCCAGAAGGTGGTCCCATAGAGGTTTCCCTGGGCCCGGATCAGCCCCGCCGCGGGGTTCGCACCGTCGGCCCCGTGTGTGAAGCTGTACAGCACGG
>CAVWUT010000015.1:0-400614 GCA_963758285.1 Terriglobia bacterium
TCAAGGGAGTATCGACGGCGCGCCCCATGTAGCGAAGTTGCTGGTCGATCCGGTCTCGCGAAAGAATATTGAGAAAGGTGGACTGGTTAAGGTCGGCCGCCAGACCTTCTCGAAGAGCATCCGTAAATACTGGGTCGCCGGTCGTATTGGCGAAATCAGCGAGTACGATGGTGTCCTTTTCCGTCAAGGGCTGCCGCCGACCCCAATGCAGCCAATTGCCTATCTGGATGGTTGCAATCGCCAAAATCGCCAAGAAGGGCCGCCTCCTCAGGAAAGGGGAGCCCGGTCGCGCTGTAGAGGTTCTCTGGTTCCAGTTCTGGGCTTTAGATCACGCTTGAGGCGCTGCAACTCGGCCCGCATGTCAGAAGCATGCTGGTATCGCAATTCCCGGTCTTTCTCGAGAGCCTGGTGGATAACGTCCTGCAAACGCGAGGGCAAACGGGGGTTCAGTTCGGTGGCTGGAATCGGCGCTTGATCCACAATGGCATTCGCGACTGCCGTCAAGTCATTTCCCGAAAATGGCATTTTGCCTGTTGCCATTTCGTACAAGACGACTCCAAACGAGAATAAGTCGGTGCGCGAATCCAAATCCTTCCCCCGCACCTGCTCGGGAGACATATAGGCGACTGTGCCGGCGACATTACCCGGACCCGTCAACTCCAAGTCGGAACCAAGGCTTGGGCGGAGGAGCTGGAGATCCTGCCCGCGCCGATCACGGCTGACACTAGCGTTTGCAGGAATGGCTTTCGCCAACCCGAAGTCCAAGATCTTCGCATGCCCGCGCTGGGTCACGAAAATGTTGGCGCTCTTGATATCGCGGTGAAAGATGCCCGCCGTGTGCGCGGCATCCAACGCATCTGCCACCTCAACTCCAATCGTCAGCAGCGTCTCGACCTCAAGCGGCCGTCCTGCAATACGCTCTTTCAGCGTGATCCCATCCAGGAACTCCATGGCAATGAACACCTGGCCTTCATGCCTGCTGATTTCGTAGATGGTGCAGATGTTGGGATGACTCAGCGCGGACGCTGCCTGCGCTTCCCGCTGAAAACGGGCTTCAGCCTTGGGATCGCGGGCAATCGTTTTTGGCAGAAACTTGAGTGCGGCGAAGCGATGAAGCTGCGTGTCCTCTGCCTTGTAAACCACCCCCATGCCGCCAGCAGCCACGAAGTCGATGATCCGGAATCGTCCAGCGAGAATCTCGCCTGCTGAAAACCTATAACAGTCGGCGTAGCGGCCTTGTCGGTCATTTGACACGAAGGGAGGAGTGGAAAGGAAAGTGCCGACCTGGTGGTGCTCCGCTAGAAGGCGGCCGACTTCTGCTCGTATCACAGGATCAGGAGACTTGGCCGCCAAAAACGCTGCCACTTCTTCGTCCGGCAGGTCTTGGGCAGATTCGAAAAGAGCCTTAACGATCTCCCATTGCTCCGGCGATATTGCCATGGCTTTGTTTGAGCTCTCCATGGAGCCAAGCTTTGGCGACGCTCCAATCGCGTTTGACGGTCTTTGGAGAAATACCCAGTACAGCAGCCGTCTCGTCCACGGTCAAGCCGCCAAAAAAACGCAATTCGACAATCTTACCCTGTCGCGGGTCCAGTTCGGTGAGGCGCTGCAAGGCCGCATCCACCTCCAACAGCTCTGATGATTGTTCTGGCGAAAACACCAAACCCTCATCGAACTGAATCACTGGTTGTCCGCCGCCACGCTTTTCGCGCGCATGTCCGCGAGCGTGGTCAATGAGAATATGCCGCATGACCTGCGCGGCGATCGCGAAAAAGTGTGCGCGATTCTGCCAACTTGCTGGAGTTTGTTCCACCAGCTTTAAGTAGGCTTCGTGGACGAGTGCGGTTGTCTGCAAAGTGTGGTCTACTCGTTCGCGTCTCATGAACCGTGCCGCGATCTGCCGAAGTTCACCGTAAACCAATGGAACGAGCCGCGAGGCAGCTTGCGGATCTCCGTCGACCAATTGGGTCAGAAGAGCAGTCACTTCCGTAGAGGCAGCACGATCTGGCACACGATGATGTGGGTTTGCCCCCCATAACTGGCCGCTATTCTATCCCAACGTTCAGACTCTTCCCTCATCAGCGAATGAGTTTGGCGCTTCGCCGCCGGATTGTTGCTTGCCTTGCCCGCCATGACCCCAAAATCCACAAAACGTCGCTTTGATCAGTGAAGGCCGAAAAAGGCTAAACATCACAAGGAGGCGTTATGAAAAAGTTGGTTTTGAATCTGTTTTGCGTAGCAGTCTTGGCAGCAACTCTGGTTTCCGCCCGGCAGCACCTGGGCTGCGGACACCGTGCTGTACAACTTTGCGTTGCCGCCAGACGGCAACAACTCTTATAGCACCCCAATCCACGATAAATATGGAAACCTCTATGGCACTTCAAACCAGGGAGGGGCCCATAAAGAATGAGCGTGGGTGCTTTGCGCGCCTGGGGTTTCGGGAGCGGACCTGTATCCATGTACTACGGGTCTTCCGAACTGGAAGGAATTTGTGCTTTACAGCTTCAAAGGGCTGACCTCGACTGACGGAGCCAACCCATACAGTACGTTGGTTTTCAACGGCTTGTATGCGGGGCGGGCGTTCACCCTATATGGCACGACCTACAACGGCGGCAACCCCCAGACTTGTCCCGCAAATGGCGTTGTGCAGGGTTGCGGCACCGTGTTTGAACTGTGCGCGCCGTCTAACTATGGAGGTTGTGGCGGCGTGAATACCTGGAAAGAGAAAGTGCTGTACCGATTCCTGGGAGGCAAAGATGGAGCCCATCCCTTCGCGGGTTTGATCACCGATAAAGCCAGTGACTCGGGACGACCGTCTACGGCGGAGGGCTCGGAACCTGCATCCCCAGCGGCAGCTCGAACCAATTCTGCGGCACGGTTTTCAAGCTGAAGGGCCAAAATCCCTGGACTTTCCCGGAGACCATCCTGCACCGCTTCAAAGGCGGGACCACCGATGGGGCCAATCCCTACGCTGCCCTGTGCTGCAACACCATCTACGCGATCCCGTTCCTCTACGGCACGGCCGTGAGCGACGGGGCCCACAATGCGGGCGTGGTCTACCGAGTGAAGAACTCCGGCGTTTTCCCGGAGACCATCCTGTACAACTTCTGCTCGCTTTCGGGCTGCATTGATGGGGCGAATCCCTATGCGGACGTGATCTTTGACAGCGCAGGGAACCTCTATAGCACGGCCATCCATGGCGGATCGGGGGGATACGGCATCGCCTATGAACTGACCCCTGCGGGGCCTCCTTGGACCGAGACCGTACTCTACAGCTTCCTCGGAACCCCGGATGGAGGCAACCCGGCCTCGGGCCTGCTCTTCGACGCCTCGGGCAATCTGTATGGCACTACGCTGCACTACGGTGCAGCATGCGCCAGCTGCGGCACCGTCTACGAACTTACGCCCGCCGGGCCGCCCTGGACTGAAACCATCTTTCAGAATTTCCTCGGACCGGCCAGCGACGGGGACCTTCCCTTCGGAGGCGTAACCTTCGATCCGCCAGTCTCCACCACCGAACTGTATGGTGCGACCGTCGGCGGAGGCAGCAATTCCGTCGGAATCGTCTACTCGGTGCCATAACGGGGGCTGCCGAGTAAGCGAAGAAGCTGTGAGCATGGGTAAGAACCAAGCATCCAGAGACAGGCGGTGGAGCAAACCAGCTCACCGCCTGCTTCCGCAAGAGGGATCCATCTCAACCCAGGGCCACGGCCCTGGGTACGGTGACAGGAGCAAGTCTTCGAATAACCGCCTTCGGGTTCTCGCTCACGCTTGTACTGCGAACAGACAGGGCCCGGAGCAGTTCAAAAAAAAGCCCTTCGCGTGTGGTGGGCCCGCCTGGATTCGAACCAGGAACCAACAGATTATGAGTTCTGCAGCACCCGTTGCAGACAAAGAAGATAAAGGACTTAGCTTGGCAGAATCCGGCAAAGTCCGGCAAAATCCACAACCCCCGCGCAACCAAGAATCGGTCGAACCAGCTGATTCTCCCGACAACCATGACAAAGAACACAAAGAACACTAGGTCTGCAACCCCTGTTAACTCGGGACGCCACGCTGCCGAGTGCAAGATCTGTGCCCATCCTCGGCGCGACAAAATCGAAAGTGAATTCGTCAATTGGCGTAGCCCAGCTTCAATCGCGAAGCAGTATGGGCTTCGGCAATCGTGCCAGCGTTTACCGGCATGCCCACGCTTTTGGCTTATTTGCAAAACGGCAAAGAAACGTCCGGGCAGCCCTCGAGAAGATCATCGAAAGAGCCGGCGAGGTGGATGTTACTGCTGCGGCCGTGGTCGCTGCCGTCCAGGCGTACAGCAAGATCAACACGGCGGGCCAGTGGGTTGACCAGAGTGAACAGGTACACCTGAACGAATTATTCGAACGGATGACTCCAGCGGAACTGGAAGCCTACGCTCGCGACGGTAGCTTGCCAGCATGGTTTACGGCCAGGGCAGGCGCATCCGAAACCGAGAGTCAGGAGGGTTCAGCACATGACCAATGCATCCGATAGGCGAAGGGTACCCGCAATAGGTTCAGGTCCAAAACCGGGCGATTATCCTCTCGGTTCGTTGGAGTCTCGTGCTGCCGCTCGGTTGATCCTAGCGTCTCAAGAACCTACCGTCTCGGAGGAAGAGGCAGACGCTCTCCTCCTGTATGAGCGTTCTGCGTTTCGAGTGACGGCAGGAATGAGCCCTGACTATCACGATCTTCAGGAGCTTGAGATCTACAAACTCGGCCGCCAGGTGTCTGAAGCGATTTATGGCGAGATCGTACCGCTGCATCTGGACCCCGGATTTCAGCGCGGCACGGCGGCCAGTTTTGCATTCGAAAAGACATTCCACAAAGAGCCAGAGGCGGGAGATGTGCTGCTCTACACCGATGTAAAGGCACGCCACATGGAGGACGTCGATAGCATGAGGGCATTCGTTGACGTATGGAACCGAAGAGTAGCGAATCTGCCGTGCCCGTTTCGGGTTGAAGAGGGCAAGCTTCTCTGCCGCATGAGACCGTACCACGCCGGCCAAGAGCCCTATTGGGAGGAGGCGTACCGCACCGCCGAATACGACTGGCGGCGGATTGAGTGTGATGCGCTCGGCGAACCTGCAGGGTCCTTCCCTTCGGAGGGCTATCGCCCAACTCTGTCGTCTGTAGAATTCGTCGGGGTGGTGGACGGGCGACATCGATGCAGGGCTGGGGCACACTTGCAGAGCGTCCGATGAAATCAGGCTTTGTGGAACCGAATAAGCGTAACCGAGGCACATGGCCGGAGCGATTCTCGCGAGCCCAACTTCCAGATATTAGCACCCAAGTCCAAGGTTCATATCCGAGGACTTGTGCGGGTTCTGTGGGATTTCGCCATGTGGCGCGGGGAATTCCCGTGCAGCGGAATCCGATGGAACTAGTCGCCATCAAAGGAGCCACCAAACGCACGCGCCAACCCCGCAGCTTGACTGTGGAAGAGTTCCAGCAGCTTGTTTCAGAGCTTGAGGAACCCTTCCGCACGATGGCCGTGATTTGCGTATGCTTTGGGCTTCGCATGAGTGAATGTTTGGCTCTGAAATGGTGTGACGTGGACTGGTTGCACTGTACTCTTCGTGTCGAACGCGGCATCGTGCATCAGGTCGTTGACGATGTGAAAACGCCAGAGTCGCAGCGTTCCATGCACATCGAGAACGAGATGCTAGAAGTGCTGAAGATGTGGAGGCAGGCAACGCAATTCTCCGCGCCGGAGGAGTGGATGTTTGCTTCCCCGGCGCAGATTGGACGTTTGCCGTTCTCCTATGCTGTAGTCTGGCGGGCGCTTCGACGGGCAGCGGTCAGAGCCGGAACTGGTCACCTCAGTTCCCACACGTTCAGGCACACGTACAGGTCGTGGATGGATTCGGTCGGCACGCCGGTCGGCGTTCAGCAACGGCTCATGCGCCATGCCGACATCAGAACCACGATGAACGTCTACGGCACTGCGGTCACGGCAGACATGCGACGGGCGCAGGAAAAAGTCGTTCGACTTGCGCTACCGCACGGGTAAACGGATTGCGTTGCGGATTGCTCGGCTTGTAAGTGATTGAATCTCTGGCGGAGAGGGAGGGATTCTATCTCTCCCATTGCCGCCAAGTTGCGGTGAAAGCTACACATCCCGATAATAGATTGTGTTTGTGAGACTTACAACCATATTCGACCTTGAACTGAAATTTCTTTAGTTTCTCTAATTCGCTACCGTTCCGCGAGAAATGGTATCACGGGTATCACTAACCTCAGCGAATTGGGCCATTGTTGTGCGTATCTCCCTACAAGAAATCCACCTGTTCTCCGGTTCTCCAGAAAAATGCGGGAGCACTGCGGCAATCGATCATAAAGCCGCGAGCTTTGGGCTTCCTTTTTTCTTCGTCGCGGCTAACCTTACCCCAAAATTAGTCCAGCTGAGGGAGGGGTTGGGGTTTGTAACGAATTGCCCTGGCTGAACTGCGCCGTCAACCATCCGGCCCGGAGACTTAATTCTATTTGCCCACTCGCAACGAGCGGAATTCTGCGCCGAATCTTTAAGTCGCCGAAAGTGGTTTACTTAACTGATTGCCAGCTTCCTCTGCCAGCACAGACCCACAAACCGTAGCTCCCTCCACCAGTCTGGCCTGCCGTTGCGTTCGAGTAAATGCTTCCAGGGACTGAGCATGTCGTGTTTGGCGTTAGGTCCCCATAGCCAGCTGCCCAAGTATTCGCACTCGGGCTGGTAGTAAGTCTTGAATACCCCCCGCTATTGTTGTCAACACTGCCAATGGCATACAACCCGACCGTCTGGTCGTAAATTGAAGGAAGGGTTTTGTTCAGATTATCGTCCTGAATTGTAACAGTGCCTGACCCAGCATTTGACAGTCCCATAATCACGGTGTTAGTTGCACCCTGTTCGATGTGAACGACATTTACCGGCGGTGTGTTGATAGAGAGAGGAATCTCCGTATCACCGTAAATGTTCCGAAGGACGTTGGACGTGCTATTGGATCCAACGCGGATACCATCGTAAAACCCTGCAATGCGTATGTCTTCAAGGGAGTTATAAGAAGAATCGAGGGATATCGCTACCGTCGAATCGGAACTTGCGATGCAAGTAAGGCCACGAATACCCCGAGTTCCTCCTGCCGTCAAGCCGATTTCAACGCACTGACCGGTGTTCGCCGACCCGCCGGTGTCAAAAATTATGTTCGAGTATGGTCCAGAATTCTGTGCCAATCCGGTGATGCTCAATCCCAAGCCCAGACGGTACAGGTTCACCCTATTCACATAGCTCAGTTCCACTGAGTTGGAATTCGATATCCCTGTGATCGACGCGCCTTGACCGTCGAGGGAAAGGTCCTCAATCCCCACCGAGTGGCAAGTGGAATTGCTACCGGTACAGTTGGTACCGCCCATCTGGATCATCACGGTATCGACAAAATTCTTGGTGCAACTGCTATTCATACCCGTATTACATGCTTGGATTGTGGTCGCGCTGACGAGTGTGATCGAGCCGTTGACCTCGACGCCTCCAGTACCTTCGCCGATGATTTTCGTTCCGTCCGGCAGAGTCCATTTTGTTTGAATGAGAATGATCCCAGCAGGTAGCAGAATTGTCGATGGAAAATTCGCGTAGCTGCCCCCGCTTTCAAGCCACGGACTCCCTAACGTGCACGTTAGTGCCGCACCGCTGATCCCACGCGCATCAATCACTGCGCCCGCAGCCGGGTAGGTGTTCTTGAATCCACCTGTGAGAATTTGGTAAATCGTGTCGCAAAGGTCCGCTCCTTGGCCGTGTCCTTGAAACACGCTAGCATCAATGAACGCTGACGATCCCACCTGACCGAAGGTAGAGCTGTAAACATCATTCTGCCCTTCGACACCTTGTGCCGCTGCACGCGAGGAAAAAACAGAGAGGCAAGCTGGTAGAGCAAATATCGTTACTGTCTTAGTCCGGTGCGCACTTCCTAAACTCGGTATGTTTTTCATTGTCCCCTCTGAATCTTTCTTTCTCGCCAAACTGAAGTCTGCCTTATCACTTCGCTGAGAATCCTAGAATCTATGCGGAGAGGCTTCAAAAATAGTGCCGCACCCACCTTGACATGCCTGTCCACTGCCGCCACCTGTTGTTGTACTGTACAGATTCCCACTTTGATCGAAGACAAGGGAACCCTGTGGATAAGAGCCGTCAGGTGGCCCGGCAAAATCATAGATATTCGAATACACCCAACTTCCAGCGCCCTTGGATGTCAAGCTAAAAAGCACTCCCCGATAATCGGCACCGTCCAGGGCTGTCCCAAAGAGGTCGCCGGCTGGGTTGGTGGTCAGCCCTCCGTTTGGGTTTCTGCCGTTTGCATCACCGACAAAGTTGTGTATGACCTCCTCCGTCCAACTCCCAGCCCTGGTCTTCAGCACAAAAACGACCCCAACCTCCCCCGTCCCGCCGCCTCCCGCCGTGCCGTAAAGCACACGCTTGCCGTCAAATATCAAGCTGCCATTCGGGGTGCTTCCATCATCTCCCCCGGTGAAGCGGTGTAATATCTGCTCCGGCCAGTCCCCCCCCATTTTCATCGGCGGCTTCAGCTCGAACGCAGTACCACAACCAACACTTACGTACTTTTGGGAACACCCTTGATTGCCTCCCGATGAACTTGTTCCGTAGATGACGCCATGTTTGTCCAGCAGTAAACCTCCGTTGGGACCCGCTCCATCCTTGCCACCGGCGAAGGCATGCAAAACTTGCTCCGTCCATTCTCCGCCTTTCTTTGTGGGCGGAGCGAGTTTGAACACTATCCCGCAGTTCCCGCCATAGAAGATGTTGCAGGTGTTCCCTTTTCCTCCTCCGAATTGGGTTGCCCCATAGAGGTTTCCGGCTTTGTCGAATGTCAAACTGCCCCAGGCATAGTACCCGTCGTCGTTGCCCCCTTGGAAGCTGTATAGGATCGTCTCGGTCCACGGCCCACCCTTCTGCTGTGGCGGCGAAAGTTCGTACACTGTCCCACACCCTGCCGAGGTTCCCAAAAGCACACAACTACCAGTGCCACCATAGGCGGAGACACCGTACAAATTCCCGGCGCTGTCCATGATTAGACCCCCGCTCGGTAACGAAACATCGTTCGACTGCTTGCCCTTGAATTGAACGAGAACTGTCTCAGCCCACGGGGCACCCTTCTTAGCTGGAGGAGACAACTCATACACCGCGCCGCACAGGCTGCCATCGGGGTAGCAGGAAGCGGGTCCCCCGCCCTCAGTTGCACCGTACAAGTTCCCAGCCTTGTCGAACACCACACCTCCGATCGGCCAAAATCCGTCGCCGGTGCCGCCCT
Source organism: Terriglobia bacterium (assembly GCA_963758285.1). Classification (GTDB taxonomy): domain Bacteria; phylum Acidobacteriota; class Terriglobia; order Terriglobales; family Acidobacteriaceae; genus DASVWZ01. The sequence goes on from CAVWUT010000015.1 coordinate 9,314, forward strand.
GGAAGCTGTATAAGACCTGCTCCTTCCAGGCAGACGAGGCAGGCAAAACGAGCGCCAGCGTGAGCGCAGACAAGCCAATTAGCTTTGCAACCATGAGCGCGATAGTTCTTTTCACTTATAACCTCAAAGCTAATTACTGTGTGGAACTGGTGTCCATGTGCCAGATTGGTTTGTGCAGGCATATAGAGAATAAGTGCCACCAGCGGCCTTTATGTCCGAAAAGAGGTCGCCAGCAGTACACGCGGCGTTATTTGGTACGTTCGTGCCAACCAACCAATTGGGAATGCTGTTGCTCGTGGTGAAACGCGATGTCGCAATTCCACCCGTTCCGACCGGCTCGCCAACGATGTAGAGGCCGACTGTTGTGTCGCTCAAGTTAAACCCCGCCGGTGGCAATCCATCTTCGATTGCGTACGTAGTATTCGCTCCACGCGAGATACCAGCCAGGGTGATATCACATGCGTAATTCCCTCCAAGGCACGTCGTTGAACTAGGCGTATTGTTGGCACTCGATATGTTGACGACATCATAGACGTTCGCACCCGTAATGTTCATCAAGACGTTACCGCTCGCAAGGCCAGAGCTTCCGATTCCAATCCCGTGTAACCCCCCGCCTCCCCCCGTTATCGACACATCCTCTAGTATGTTGTTCAGTGAATAGTTAATTGATATCGCGGAACCGGAGGTCGCACTAGTTACACAGGTCAACCCGTGGATTCCGCGAGTCTGATTCAGAGTATACGTAGTGCTGTTCACAACGGTTCCGGCGAGCTGAGCGCATTGCCCCGTAGTGGAAATGTAGAGGTTGGAGTACGGTCCAGAGTTGTCTCCGTCTCCGTCACTACTTCCGCCACCTTGGGGGAAGCCGATTCCTACCGTCAGACCAGTGCCACCAAGATTTATCATGGAAACGTCGTTCACATAGCTCAACTCCTGTGAGTAATTGTTCAGGATGCCGCCAATCCCCTGTGAGCTGCTTCCACCGTCAAGCACGAGATGCTCAATTCCGACAGCATTGCAATTTGGGTCCTGGCATCCGCTCCCTGTGGGGCAAGCGCCCCCGCCTGTGTCATTTCCCATCATGATTAACGGCGAATTACTCATATTTGAAGCTGCCTGGATAACAGTTAGGGTCTGACAGGACCCTGATGCGGGAACACAAGCTCCCTGCCCAACAACCCTGGTGAACGCAGGCACGACCCAAGTCTGGTGAGTCTGGATGATTCCAGTTGGCAACAAGATAGTTGCAGATGGCGCGGCCGTTAGGCTTGTCCACGGATTCTCTGAGCAGGTGATGGTAGGTGCAGAGAACCCCCGCGCGTCGATCACTGCTCCTATTTTTCCGTAATAGCCAGGATTCCCCTGAATCTGTTGCAGTGCGGTATTGATTGCCACGCAAACGTCCCCTCCGGCACTGGTGATTTCGCTGGCATCGATGAAGGAATGTGACTGCTGAATCTGGGAATTGTACACGGCGTTATCGCCCTGACAGATAGTGCCATTACATTGCTGTGCTTGGACTGCATAAGGCAGAAGTAGCGAACTCGCAATCAGGCACAGCGTGCGCAAGAACAGCAAAGCGAACTTAGATATTCGAGGTGTCTTCATGATTGAATCCTCTTGACTTGATTCTTCTACGTCACTGATCACGAATCGTGCGAAACTGTTAGATTATTGGCTGCCAACCGCCGGTCGTACAGACGTATAAAGTGTACGAACTGCCCGTCCCCTGCGTATTTGAGTAAATCGTTCCGCGGCCCTTGCACGAGCCGCTCAGAGGTCCGGTTCCAATTCCCCATGTGGGGACGGCATAGGGACTCGAACTATTTCCTGGATTAATTCCTGTGTTCGTTATCCTCGAATATCCCAGCAGCTCGTCGTTGGTGTTCGCAGTTCCTGCCACTGTATTACCAAGGTCGTAGAATCCCAATGTAAATGGAAATCCAATACTTGTTGGTTGCAATATAACTGTATTCGTAACATCGTCTTCAAGAACAGCACTGCCGGAGCTGCCGCTCTCTAGCTTCACTCCAATGACGGTCGTATTACTGAGCGGCCCACTGCCGGAAGAACATCCAGTCCTGTTATTGGGCAATTCGGACCCGCAGAGGTGAATCAGATTGGTGATTTCGTGATGCCCTTGGCATCCCTTCGTTGCACCATCAACGTTGTTGATCACGATATTTCCCATCGTCGCCGAACTGTCGTTACCAACCTGAACTCCATCCCAGAAGCTTTCGATGTGAACATCTTCGACCGAGGTATTGCTTGCGTTAACATAGATCGCCGCAAAGCCAGCTGTGTTCGTATATTTGCTCCCGATACAAGTGATGTTCCGGAAACCGCGGATTGGAACTTGGAATTGTGCGCATGTCGGGCATTGGTTTTGGCCCGTACATCCGCCAACCGGGAAGTTGTCATCGGATAGAAAGTTGATGTGCGTATAAGGGCCGGAATTGCTCGAATAGAGCGAGCCCGAAGCGGCTATGAATAGTCCAGTCTGAGTCATGCCTGTGAGGGCTACATCATTCACGTAACTCTCATCGCCCGCAAAGGCGTTGTAGATGCCATGTACCGGTAGCTCCTGTGCAATATTGAGCGTCACGTGTTCGATTGATATGCCGGTACAGCCGACTGGGCAAAGTGAAGATGAACCCATTTCAATCATCGAGTCGGTGCTATCCGTGGTGAACCCGGTGGTGGCCTGAAGCGTGCTCACGCTTCCGTCGGTAGGGTGTTCGCCAACTAGCCTTGTACGGTCAGGCAAGACCCATGGGACCGTCAGCACAATGGTTTCAGCCGGTAAGAGTATGGTGGAAGGGTTCGTTGTGCTGTTGGGCTTTTGTACCCAAGGTGTGCCAGAAGTGCACGTCAGGTTCGTGCTGATTCCGCGTGCGTCAACTATTGTTCCGGGCGTTCCTAAGGGCACTGACGTGAGTGCGTCGTATATTCGGGTGCAAATATCGTCTGTGGTCACACCAAACACGCTGGCGTCGATAAACGCGGACGACGCTTGTTGTACATTTGCGCCCCACACGGCGTTTAGTCCCTGAGTTTGCGCCATGAGTGTGCTGCCAAGTGCGACAAAAACGCACCACCCCTTCAACAACAAACGTAAGAATGGCTTCCTCGTTGTCACCTTGGTACCTCCTTTGAGTTTTGGAAGATTCTAGCGAAACTCGCAAACGTTGCGTTACAAGCAAGGGTAAACTTTGTCCCCCGGCTTAAGAAACATTTCGACGCCGGTCGTAATGCGAGTCTCAAGATAAAGGGAGAAAATAACGAGGGGAACTCAGACGGCAGAAACCCCAACCGCTTTAAGAACCCTCCAACCACTCCCAGCATTGCGCCGAATGTAGGACCAAATCCCGAGCCTGTCAAGAAGAAAATGGCATTAGCTAAGCTCATGAATATATTGGCCCGCTTTGTCTAATCCTCGGACACTGGCGGCTTTTCCACACCCTTGGCTACGAGTCGAGCGCCGCTTCAAGGATTTAGCTCGGCAAAGCAGAGAAAGTTTTCAATTCTTCCGGCTCAAACGGAAATTCTTAACCAATCCCTGTTTTTTCGCTCGGTGCAGCCATAGCCGAAATGCCTCTGGGTTATCGGGCAGTTTTGCTCCCGCCGCCTTCAGCGCCTCGTAAAGTTCCACCTGGGTCAGCGGTTTTTTCTGATGCTCAAGAATTGCATCGGCCAAGCCCGCAAGTTCGATATTGAACCTGCCAGGAGGTTCCGTGACATTTCCACGAAGCATGTCTGCAACCCAATCGAGGTTCTGAGCGATTGCCCACCAAAATCCAAAGCGGCTAGGAGTCTTTGTTCCGAGTTGCTTTGTCAGCCCGCCCGCGAATAACCGTCGTATCAGGACAATTAAGCTCGCTACCGCTTCATAAGCCTCGATTCTTTTCGTTTGGTCGGCTTCTAACGCTAACGCGATGTGCTCCGTCAATTCCAATTCTTCAGCGCGAAGCAGGTTCAATTCCTCATTCTCGAATAGGTGCTGGAACTCTTTTTCATTCAGTTCAATTTCTGGGTGTGCGCGTAGCAGGAGCGGAATAAATCTGGGATCGAGCTTAGCCTTTCTCTTCTGTTCCACCTCAGCGAAGGCCGATAGCACTGCCTTCCACTCGGCGATCAAACGGGTAATCTCTTTGAAATCCGTATTGGCGAGTGGCTTGATCTGGCGCAAGCGGGCGCTAAGCTCCACAACCTTCAAGCCTTTTTCGTCCAGCTTCTCCTTCCAGGAATGTTTCATGTGTTGTCCCTTTCGTGAAACTGACCACCAAACCGCTTCGCGCTACAGTCGTATTGCCTTTAGAGATCTCTAAAGGCGGGGGGCGACACGGATAGCTCGGGAAAGCGAGTGAATTGGACATGGATGAGAACAAAGATAAACCACGACGAAGCATTTTCCGCAAACTCGCCTTGAAGCATTCGGACCAACCCCAGGAACAGAAGCCTTCTGGTCCACCAGAGCTTGCACCGGCCATGCCAGAGCTAGGGACGGCTCCCTGCCCGGTGTGTGGGCATCGCGTTGCTGTGTTTGTGACGCGGACCAAGCGCCCTTTCATCAATTGTGGCTTCTGTTCGGCTCGCATCTTCTACAACGGTTCACGGTGCCAGCAATTGTTAAAAAAGACAATCGAGCCTGAGGGAAATAGCGGGTCAACGATCCGCGACGGCTTGAAGACGCTCGTTGGAGGGAAGAATGACTAGCGTGATTTCCCTTCGCTTGCCAGCCGTGCTCGAACGCGCCATCCGTGGAAATGCAGCCAATTCAAACATGCGCGTATCGGACATTGTGAAATTGATTCTGGAGCAGTCCATCGGAGGCCAGTACAACTTTTCCGCGCTGCCAGACGTTCCGCAATCGCTGGACGCCAAGCTAGATGCCCGCTTGCCAAAAGACCTCATTACGAAATTACAGGCGGAATCCGCGAGGTTGAATGTTTCTATTTCCGTCTACAGCCGGATCATTTTGTACGCCTATTACACGAAGCGCCTTGTATTCGTTGAGATCGGAGGCCGTTACACACTAGCGGAAAACCATGACCAAAAGAAGAGTGCTTGAAATCTTTGCTGCCAATTCGAGATTTATGACACCGGATGAAATTCGAGTCCGTCTACGGAACAATCCGCAGCGCAGTTCTGTCTACAGTTATTTATCTCGTCTCTGTAGACAAGGACTTCTGGAAAAGGCACAACCGTGGTCGCGAGTGGCGTACCGAATCACCCCGCGTGGAATTCAACGATTGGAATTCTTCCGAGTGCAGCAGACCAGGGGTTAATTATTGGCGCAAGTGCAATCCGAGATTCTGTGATGATTCTGGCGGATCAAATCGAGAAGATGGGGCGGGCGTTAACTGCCGAGGAACTGGCGAAGCTGCTATCCGTCTCAAAGGTGACGATTTTTAAGCAGGCAGCAGCGGGCAGGATTCCTTCATTCCGCGTCGGGACCTGTGTCCGATTTGATCCCCGAGCCGTTGCCGATTGGCTTCGCTCTCAGTAGGGTGAGGTGACTTAACCCACGCATCTTCGCTCTATGATAATCCGAGTTTCTTTTTGAGTTCGGCCTTCGCAAGTTCCCACGCCAGCGTGATCCCGGCTTCTGTGAGTCCCTTGGTTCGCTCTTTTCTTTGTCCCAAACATCGGGATCGCGCGTATCAGCCAAAAACTCATGCCCCAGCCACGTTAGCCGAGAAATGGCTGCCGCTGGCGCATCCAGCGTTGCGACTCCCTTTACGAGATCAGCTTCAAACAACAGATCGATGTGGTAGGTGATTTGTTCTTGCGAGTAACCCGGAAAATCGGAGGGGCCGAAGACCGTGAAGTGGGAACCATCGAATCGGGGATCGGCGTCTACCTTGGCAAGTATGTCACGGATCAGATCGAGATCGCGTTTCACTTCCGCTTCTCCTGTACTCGTAGACTTGCACGGGCAACCTCCGGTATATGGTTTGAATGTCCACCACAAACCGAATCAGCGCCGAACAAAGCCCGTTGCGTTTATACCCGCAGTCTTCTGTATTGGTCAACGTTTGTACGTCAACGTTAGATTGTCTTGGACCGCTTTGGGCGAGATCAGGGAGAATTGATTGTTGAAGACAAGGTAATACGTTCCCGCTCCGGGGAGAGAGACGTTGAGAGTTCCCTGCGTGACTCGGCCACTGTTGTAGATGGGAGTCACGGAATGCTTGTTTTGCCAGTTTACAAACCCATCGTCATTCATAAGCCAAACTTCAATGTCGTTATGCGATCCGCCGGTCGCGCTGAAATGGCCCTGTACTGTTCCGCTGTTGACACCCGCTGGAATCGCGAACTTGTAAGCCTTGTGGCGTAGCTGGGGAATCGTGAAGGCCGTATCTATGCTTTCTGTATACAGCCTCAGTTGTGGCGCGTTCGGGTCGTTCGATTGCATATTGGCCCTGGCTTTGTCTGCGCGGAGAAAAAGCACGACTGAGCCAAGACCGATGAAGAAAACCAGCAACAGCGCCACAACGAACCCGGCTCTGGCAGCAGTCTTTGGCGCTCCTATCCGCTTTCCGCACTTAGCGCAGAAGTCAGATTTCTCCGATATTTCACATCCGCAAGAAACACAGTGCATAAGGTTACACTCCCATCCCAGAACAACCCGCGCCGCGCACCGGCTGTTGGTACTAACAATACCAACAGTATCGTTGCAGCGAAAGAGTACCGACGTAACGATAAGAGGGATGGAAACCAGCGGAAGCGGAAAGCGTACTGTCCAGGTCAACGTAAAGATGAGTGATGAGGATTTCGCAACGCTTCAGAAGGCAGCCAACACCTTGTGGCCCGATGCGATTCTCAGCAATTCGGCGATTATCCTTGGGCTTGCGAGGCTGGCAGCAAAAGACATCATCAAGCGAAAACCCACAAAGCCACGCGTCTAAGAGCCACCGTCACCCGTATCAGGTCCTACGATCTAAGAGCCTTAATCCATCGATCTGTGAGCTGCTGGTCGTAGGTTCCAGGTTCATACTCGACAAAGCCGAGAATTTGTCGCGTCAGCTCAGAAGCATCTAGGAACGGACATGGCATGGATTCAATGTCATCGAGTTGTTCCACGAGCCATTCCCATCCGGCGATGTCGAGATTGTGTTTTTTTCTCGAAACCCAGGCAAACAAGTCGGCTGCCTGTAGTGGTTGAAACGAGCGATCATCTCTGAAGATCGGCTCCTCTGGGAGTATTCGCCTGAAACGTGGTGGAGTGTCAAGGGCGGACTAAAAGTAGGCCGCAGGAGCGGAAGGAGAGTAGGCCACTACGCCTTTCCTGAAAGATCCATTCCCTCATAGCGGGGAGGTGTTCAGAGCGACCCGGAGCAGTCAAGGGCGCGTGCCTTTCGCGGCGTAGCGAACCCTTGACGGCGAGGACCGCTCTGAAAGAATGCGGCGGGAGGGAAAGGAGTCGCGCAGCAGGGGCTTTCCCAACCTCAAAGGGACCGAGCCGGGTCAGGAGTTCGAGGGCGAGCCGTGCTTGCGCTTGCTCTGTTTGAGGCGATAGCTCTCGCCGTTCATCTCCAGGATATGCACGTGGTGGGTGAGCCGGTCCAGGAGAGCGCCGGTCAGTCGCTCCGATCCCAAGACCTCCGTCCACTCCTGGAAAGGAAGATTGCTGGTCACCAAAGTCGAGTTGCGCTCATAGCGCTGGCTGAAGACTTCAAACAGCACTTCGGCCCCGGTCTTGGAAAGCGGCACGAAGCCCAGTTCATCGACGATCAGCAGTTCGTAACTGACCAACTGTTTCTGAAAGCGCAACAGACGTTTCTCGTCCCGTGCTTCCATCAGCTCATGCACCAAGGCCGCGGCGGTGGTGAAGCGAACGCGATGGCCACGCTGGCAAGCCACTAACCCCAAAGCCAGTGCCAGGTGAGTTTTTCCCGTGCCCGAGTTTCCTAAAAGCAAGACGTTCTCGCGGCGCTGCAAGAACTCGCAGCGCGCCAACTCCAGCACCAGGGTTTTATTCAGCGAGGGAATGGCCAGAAACTGAAAGCTGTCCAGGCTCTTGACCACGGGGAAACGTGCTTGGTGAATGCGCCGTTCGGTGGCTCGGCGCTCGCGGTCCACCAGTTCCAACTCCGTCATGCGCAGCAGATAACGCGGATAGTCCACGCTCTCGTCGGCGCACTGCCGTGCCACCTTGTCGTACTCGCGCAGGAAAGTCGGCAGGCGCAACAGCTTCAGGTGATGTTCCAAAAGAAGCTGCGGAGTGTCGTTCGTGACCGGAATGGTTGGGTTGCTCATGAGCCCACCTCATTCAGCAACGTCATGTAATCGACGGCCTGGGTGGTATGCACCTGGGGCAGCGGCAGGTAGGGGTACTGCAGGAGATCCAGTCGCGGCGAACATCGCTCGATCCGGCACAGCAGCAGATGTTTCACCGCATCGAAGGAAACGGTTCCCAGATGCAAAGCGTCCTGGATCGCCTGCCGGACTTCCTCCCGGCGGAACGTCTCCAGCAACCGCAATACCTGCACGTACTCTCGCTTGCCCGGCTTGCCCAGCCGCGCTTCCAGCAGCCGCCGCAGTTGGGCAAAGCACTCCGGCAACTCCCAGCCGGCCAGCGGAGCGGCTTGGTCCAAGGCCCCGGTCTTCTCCTCCAGCAGTGCCAGATAGTGCAGCGGATCGAAGATCATGTCTTCCCGTTCATAGCTGCGGGGATGCCGGGCAATCACTTCGCTGCCGCAGGCAATCACCACTTCATGGACATAGCCTTTCACCAGCACTTCGCGATGCCCATAGGCGGTGGGCACCGAGTAATCGTTGGCTCGGTAGCGCACCAGAGATAACGAGCTGACTTTCGCCGTGCGCTTTTCACAGGCTTCATAGGGCACGGTCGCCAAAGGCAACAGCGCCGCACGATCGCGCTCGAACCGCTCCGCGATGGTCTCCTGGTGTCCCCTCATCCGCCGCTCTCGCCGTTTCCCGCATTGTTCCAGAAGGTAGGCGTTCAGTTCTTCCCAGCTACTCCTATGCGGCACTGGTACCAGAAAGTTCCGCCGGGCATAGCCCACCAGTCCTTCCACCGCTCCCTTGTCGTTGCCCTTGCCCGGACGCCCGAACTTCTCCGCGAACAAATAGTAGCTTTGCAACTCACAAAACGCCTGCGTCTTCTTCCGCTGACCGTCGCCCAGGATCTTGGCCACCGCCAGTTTCGTGTTGTCGTACAAAATCCAACCAGGCACTCCGCCGAAGTAGTCGAAGGCCCGCACATGCGCGTCCAGAAACGCCTCCGTGCTCTCGGCGGGATACGCCACCACGAAGCAATCATCCGAGTGCGGCAAATCCATCGCGAAGTAGTGTGCTTTCTGCTTCGCCCCGGCGATCACCACCCAGGCTTCCCCAAAGTCCGCTTGGGCTTCTCCGGGAGCATGCCGCAGCGGCACAAACATCTCTTGCTTCCGCACCTTCTGTCGGTGCACGTAGTCCTTCACCACGGTGTAGCCCCCCGGATACCCATGTTCTTCCCGCAAACGATCGAAGATCCGCTTCGCCGTGTGTCGTTGTTTCGGAGGCTGAGTCTTATCCTCTTCCAGAATGGCGTCGATCACGCCTAACCACGGCCCCAGCCTGGGCCGTTTCACCGGTTGTTCCCGCCGGTAGCCCGGCGGCACTGCGTAACGCAGCATCTTGCGCACGCTTTCGCGGGCGATGCCATACTCCCGCGCTACTGCTCGTTGGCTCTTCCCCTCGACAAAGACTGCTCGCCGTACACGTCCATAGAGTTCCACTGGGTACATCCCTCCGGTGTTTCACGACTCCTGTCGTTCCCACAACAGCAGCTCGTAAAACTGAAATCCGGCGGTTGGCCTAGTTTCCCTCCGCCGCATCACGCTTCCACGGCGTGATGTGGCCTAGTATTGCAGCGGCGCTCTCAGTGGAGCGACGCACTTGGATATCACGTAAGACTTGCGTGCTATTTGACCATCGATCAGCTGCTCATCGAAAAAGACATCAAAAGGGAGATGGTAACCACGATGCCAGATGCCCCGGCAAACACTGGCGATCAGGTTGTGAAAGCCCCAGAAATAATAGTTCCCGCAAAGTTTCGTCAATTCGTGTTCGGTTAGCTCATGCTGGTTTCGTACTGATCCAAGAGGGATCGATTTCAAGATTTTGGCGATAAACGCACCCTTTACGACCACCTGGAAATCACTGACTGATATTGAACAGTCCAGTTTGAAGGCGACGTACTGCCGGATCACTGCCGCAAATTCAGCAATTCGCGCATCGCGTTCCTGACGCCTGCGCTTCGACTCCTTCTGCATTTTGAATACGGCCATGTGATGTTGCTTAAGAAGTTTGTCCCAATCGCCAGAAAAAGCACTCCACTTTTCCCCGTGAGCCACAAACCCCGCCAGCGTCACGACCGACGATTGATTTTCGGTTCCGCTATCGTCGAAGTAGCCCTGCAACATACGAATACGCTACCATCATTTTGAGGTTGATCCTAAGAGAAGATTTCATTGACCTTTTCCCGTACCTGCTGACTGCGGGAAGGCTTCAAATACCTCATTGTGCTCTCCATGTCTGAATGTCCAAGCCACTGTTGCACAGTTCTCAGGTCCACTCCGGCCCAAAGGCTCCAGGTCGCGAACGTTGCACGGAACTTGTGCAGCCAAAACCCGTCTTTATCTAGCTTCGCACGCTCGGCGCATGCCTTGAGGCAGTCCAGGAAGTCCAGCTTGGGCCTGCAACCGACGGTCGGAAATAACAACGGGCAAGTCCGTCGGCTTTGGCCTTCCAAGCTTTCAACTGCCGGACCAGCTTCGCCGGAATCGGGATCTCACGCTCTTTATAGGCTTTCGGGGTCCATCCTCGATCCGGCTTGTGGGTAACTCGCACGGTGGAGGCTTTCAGGTTCACGTCCGACCAGTACGTGTACATTACTTCCTGCTCGCTCATCCCGGTACACAGGAAGAAGTTCGCACCAGAGACGCTCCTCGACGGTGCTGGCACGAAGTAGTTTTGCCAGATCCTCCTTCTCGTAGATTTCCGGTTCTTCTTCCACGAATCTAGGCCAATCGTTCTTACCTACCAGCCCACGAATGCCGTTGCGCTTTTAGGAACGTCGATCAGGTTCTCGAATTTGTTGTAGACGCTGCGCGGTGCCTGTTCTTTTTCTTCCCGCAAAAAGGCGCAAAACTTGAGTAGGTCTCTGCGGTCGATATCGGCCAGAAAAATCTTCGGGCAGGATTCAACGAAATACCCCAAGGCCGTACTGTAGGCCGCGAAGGTCTTTGGCTTCTTGCTTATTCTGGTTTCTTCGAGGTAATCGGCTACGGCAGCCGAAATGGAAGGATATCCGTTTCCGTTTTCAGGCACCACGGCTACGCCTGCGTTCACTGCGTTCAGTTCGGCTTCTTTGCGCAGCCGTCGCGCACTGGCATCGGCCGCGTTTTTGCCCACGGATAGGCGGATGCGCTCGGGCCCCGTCGCACCACTCCAGGTAATACGCCCCCTCGGGGTGGCGCTGCTCCTGTCGTTACGAGCACCCGTCCGGCTTGATACGTCCGTTGGCCGACAGCACGACGGGCAATAGCGCAAACCCCGGCCGGGAAGCTGGACTCTCTTGGTAAGGTTCACTTCGCGATTTCATGGTGAACCTCCCTGATTCTGGTATCAGTTTCGTATCACCAAGCTGCAAAGTACAGATAACAAAGGTAATGGCGGAGAGGGAGGGATTCGAACCCCCGATACCCTTTCGGGTATGCCGGTTTTCAAGACCGGAGCCATCAACCACTCGGCCACCTCTCCCGGCACACTGATAAACACCCTCATTTTACAAGAGTAGAGTGGCGAGTCCGACTCCGGGCCGATGTGCGTCTGAACAGAAGTTCTTATTTGCGAGATCTTGCTCCCGCTGCTAACGCTCCGAGGCTGCCGGGTTCCAGCGTGATGACATCCGGACCTTTGGTCTTGCCGGTGATAATCGGCTTGTTGGGGATCGTCTGGTAGGCGTAGCCGGTCAAGGTCGCGTGTGGCAGACCGTCAGTGTGATTGACGTTGAGACGTGCCCAACCATAGTGAGGTTTTCCCTTGATGTAAAACTTCAGGCCAAGATACTTGTTCTTGACATTATTCCACGGACCCACCGATCCGTTTGAAACATAGTTGCTGTGCCTCATTATGTTGTGGTCACCTTGGAATTTGGCCGAGTTAGCGCCGACAACGACATCGGAATCCAAGGCGGAGGCGACGGGAGACTTGTATGTCGATGTATGGGTTGACCATCTGAGGTGCCCCGTGGAGATTGTTCCCCAAATCTGGTTTCTTGGTTGTTTCCTTGCGGGACGGACTGAAACGGCTTGAACCGAGCCGTTGGGAGTCACCCAGAGCGGAATGATGAAATCAATAATCTTGTCGTGGTTGAGGTCGAGTTTAAAGCAGCTGGCAGAATGGAAAAGGCAGTCAGGCATGTTCTTGTTTGCAGGGGTGTAAACAATCTTGGCTTGGGCCGCCTCGGGCGCAGCGAGCAAGCCTGAAACCGCAATACCTGCCGGGAGGACGCATTCGGTTGGGGACACTAGCCCCAACATCCCGACTCCCGCCGCGCTGGCCGCGAGCGCATAGGAGTTCACGCGCCGTTGCAGTGATTCCGAAAGAGTGGAAGGCGTCCGCAAAGTTCTGTTCATAAATTCCTCCAAGTGTTCTTGACTACTTTTTCCTGTGAGGTTGCACAGCTCCGGCTGCTAACGCTCCCAGGCTGCCGGGTTCCAGGGTGATGACATCCGGCCCTTTGATGTGACCGGTTACGATTGGCTTATTGGCAATCGTCTCGTAGGCGTAGCCGGTCAGGAGGGCATCGGTTGGGTTGTAAAAGTCGAGTCGCGCCCATCCGTAATGGGTCTTTCCTTTGATCTCAAACTTCAGGCCGAGATAGCGGTTTCTGACCCCCTTTCCGCCCTTCTCCCATGGGCCGATAAAATGACGGAGGCCGCTGACGGATGAAACCCTGCCCATCAACCGAGTGGTGGTGATCCACGGCGCCTCCGGGCCGACACGAACTTCCGCGCGAAGAGCAGCGGCGGCAGAAGTGCTCTCCGCGCTCTGCCAGATCGCGTTCCTTCGCAAGGCTGGGGCTATCGCCAACGAGGTCACCTGGATGCTCGAAGTCCAACCCGTACGTCCCTGATAGCCGACGAACATGAAATCTGGGGTTCCGTCGTGGTTCAAGTCGAGAAAAAATGCCCCATGGTTATTGAAGACAAAGACGTCGGCGTGGGTGTAGACGATCTTGGCTTCTGCTGGATTCGCTAACGCCAGCATTCCCACGCCCGCCGCGCTCGCCGCTATCGCGTAGGCGTTGAGGTGCCGTTGCAGTGATTCCGAAAGGCTGGATGGCTTCCTCGAAGTTCGCTTCATGAATTCCCCCGGCCAGCGGCCTCAAGTATCATCCCGTCTGATACGAGCGTCAAGAAGCTTTATTCCCCGCCCGTTGACTCGACTTGGTTCTTGTTTGTGTTCTGGTTAACGGCCAGTGCGCTCGAATAACGCCTCCGCGGAGCCCAGGCAACCCACTCCTCGGGGGTCCGGTGCTCTGTGGCAATAAGCTGCAAAGCAGTGCACTCGGGATACCTTAGACTCCCGCATGGACAGAATGTAAGTTATTGATTTAATGAATGATAGTTGCATTTCCAGGCCCTCGCCGCTGGCAGATGGATTGCCCCTTCCTGGGCATGATGGCGATCCGGCCGAGGGCTCTTCGTGGGTTTTCCACTTCAAGCGGGTGGGCGGCGACCGTCCTTCTGGTTTTCGCTGCGTTGTGCGGCTTGGCTTTGGCTGAGGAACCCACGGCAGCGAAACCTAGCCCCGGCACGATCGAGGCGGCAACTGCTGTCAGCTCCGTACTCCCTGACACGCCGCAACCACAGCCTCACCAGTTCTGGGACAAGAAGAACCAACTGCTTTTCGCCGGTGTTGCGGGAATGAACGCCGCCGACTTTGCCGTCACCCACGCGAACTTGCAAAGCGGCGGAAAAGAGTTGAATCCAATCACTCGTCTGTTTTCCCGCAGTACGGCCGGCCTGGCCGTCAACTTCGCCGGAGAAACCGCTGCCACCATGGGCATCAGCTACCTGTTCCACAAGACCGGACACCATCGTCTGGAACGCATCACTTCGGCGGTTGCGATGTCCGTGTCCACGCAGGCCGTGATCTACAGCGGCACCCACCGGCGGTAACCAACGCGAACTTGATTTAGACCAGACCTGACTGCTAGGAATCAAGGCGATCTGACTTTCTATCTAGACATCGTTCGAAAACGGTCTTCTGCAAATCGACCCAGCCCTCCGAAACTGCTTCTCTCAATCCCATCGCATGACACTGTGACCAATGCCCTTGCGCATCCAAGCCCAACCGCAATACGGTGTAGCGGAACGATGGTCCCAAGCGAGTGTCGGACCTTGGGATTTTCTGAGTAGCAGCTCTGACCATAAGACCAGATCAAGCAAGTCTGGAACCGATCAACTCTTCCCGATCGAGTTCGCCGCCCCGCAAAAAGATGTTCCGACCCAAGGCGCGGGGAGAAAAACCCAGACCGGAAGGATTAAGTACGACCTATTGCGGAGGTAGGGGGCCTGCAGCTCGGTCACCCAGGCTACCGTGCTTGTCCTCAAGTTCCCCTGGGCGGTTGAGCGGCTCTGGTTCTCAAATCGAATCGCACGTTCTTGGAGGGCGTCATGAAATCCGCCGCTTTCGTCTGCTTGTTTGCAATTCTTATCAGCATGTTGGTACTCGCGCAGTCCAGTCGCGCCCCACTCGTCAATCAACCGAACGGGTCGCCCGCTGCTCAACCACCGCATCCGGGGCTGTCCCCGAATTTTTCCCAGATGCCGCAAGGGGCGCCGTTCGCTCACCGCGGGGCTAGAGCGGTTAAGGTGGCCCGGTCCCGGTCAGGCAACACGCAAACTTCAGGGCTAAGCTTTGCGAACGCCGTTGCCTACGACTCGGGTGGGTACGACGCCAATTCGGTCGCGGTGGCGGATGTCAATGGAGATGGCAAGCCCGACATAGTTGTGGCGAACTATGGCTCAGCCACAGTGGGCGTGCTGCTAGGCAATGGTGACGGCACCTTCCAAGCAGCGGTGACCTACGACACGGGGAAGTTTGGAGCCGATTCGGTGGCAATCGCGGACGTGAACGGGGACGGCAAGCCCGACCTACTGGTGGCGGACGCTTGTTACCCCTACTGTGGGCCCGGCGCCGTAAGCGTGCTATTGGGCAACGGCGACGGAACTTTCCAGCCGGCGGTGAATTACGATTCAGGCGGGTATTATGCCTCGTCGGTAGCGGTGGCGGATGTGAACGGGGATGGCAAGCCTGACCTACTGGTGACAAACTGGGACAGCAACAACGTGGGCGTGCTATTGGGCAACGGCGACGGAACCTTCCAAACGGCGGTGAGCTACAGTTCGGGCGGGTCGTACCCCTATTCGGTGGCAGTGGCGGATGTGAACGGGGATGGCAGGCCCGACATCGTGGTGGCGAACTGCGTTACCAGCAGCTTCTGCTTTAGCGGCACCGTCGGGACGGTGGGCGTGCTGTTGGGCAACGGCGATGGAACCTTCCAGACGGCGGTGACCTACGGCCCGGGCGGCTCCGACGTCATCTCGGTGGCGGTAGCGGATGTGAACGGCGACGGCAAGCCCGACATAGTGGTGGCAAACGACAGCAGCTGGAATGTGGGCGTGCTGCTGGGCAACGGCGATGGAACCTTCCAGACAGCAGAAACCTACAGTGCCGGCGGGACTCCCTATTCGGCGGCGGTGGCTGATGTGAACGGGGATGGCAATCTCGACGTTGTGGTGGCGGACTACGGCGGTCTAGCGGGCGTGCTATTGGGTAATGGCGACGGAACCTTCCAGACGGCGGTGACCTACGGTTCGGGCGGGTGGATGACCACTTTTGTGGCGGTGGCGGACGTGAACGGGGATGGCAAGCCCGACCTGATAGCGTCGAACTCGTGTACCAGCAGTTGCAACGGTACGAACGGTACCGTCGGTGTGCTCATCAATACCAGCTTGACGCCGACGACAACCGCGATTAGCTCTTCCCAGAATCCATCCAACTTCGGGCAACCCGTGACTTTCACTGCTACGGTGACGGCGCAACGAGGCTTTTACAAAGGTACACCTACGGGCACGGTCTCGTTCTACGACGGCACGACCTTGCTGGGCACGGGGACGCTCAACAGCGGGGTCGCGGCCTATAGCACGTCTGTACTGAACGCTGGTTCGAACTCAATGACGGCGACCTACGGTGGGGACACCAATTTCGTGGGGAGCACTTCCGGTGTCCTGAACCAAGTAGTCAATGAGGCCAGCACGACAACCGGCCTGACCTCGTCGCTGAATCCGTCGAGCTACGGGCAGGCGGCGACCTTCACGGCGACGGTCACCGGACAGTACGGTGGAACGCCGACGGGAACAGTCTCGTTCTACGATGGCACGACATTGCTGGGCACGGGAACGCTCAACAGCGGAGTGGCGACCTACAGCACTTCGGCACTGAGCGTGGGTACACACTCCATGACAGCGGTGTACGGTGGAGACACGAATTTCTTGGGGAGCACGTCTGGTGTGTTGAAGCAGGTGGTCAATCAGGCTAGCACGACAACCGGCCTGACCTCGTCGCCGAATCCTTCCAGTTATGGGCAGACGGTGACCTTCACGGCGACGGTCACCGGACAGTACGGTGGAACGCCGACGGGCACAGTCTCGTTCTACGACGGCACGACATTGCTGGGCACGGGGACGCTCAGTGGCGGAGTCGCGACCTATAGCACGTCGGCACTGGGCATCGGTTCTCACTCCATGACGGCGGTGTACGGTGGAGATACGAATTTCTTGGGGAGCACGTCTGGTGCGCTGAGCCAGGTGGTCAATCAGGCCAGCACGACAACCGGCCTGAGCTCGTCGCAGAATCCGTCGAACTACGGGCAGACGGTGACCTTCACGGCGAAGGTCGCCGGACAGTACGGCGGAACACCGACGGGGACAGTCTCGTTCTACGACGGGACGAAACTACTGGGCACGGGGACGCTCAACAGCGGAGTCGCGACCTATAGCACGTCGGCGCTCAGCGGCGGCTCTCACTCGATGACGGCGGTCTATGGTGGAGACACGAATTTCTTAGGGAGCACGTCTGGTGTGCTGAAGCAGTGGGTCAAGAGAACTGCTACCACAACCAGCTTAGCCTCCTCCAAGAATCCGTCGAAGTATGGGCAGACGGTGACCTTCACGGCGACGGTCACCGGGGAATACGGCGGAACACCGAGCGGCCCGGTCACGTTTAAGGACGGGAATACCGTGTTGGCGAAGGTGAGTTTGAACGGCGGTGTGGCCAAGTACAGCACAAAGAAGCTGAAGAAGGGCAAGCACACGATCGAAGCCATATACTCGGGTAACGTTGATTACAAGGGGAGTTCAGCCAGCTTGATTCAGACGGTGAACTAGAGAGGTTGGCGGCGCGGCTCGACGGGTCGTCCGAGCGGCACAACTGAAGTCGTGCCCTTCCACAAGACCAACCGCTGTGCCACCAAGATCGGACGCGAAATCAGTTCGTCAGCAGCCTGGTGGACGCCGAATTCGGCTTGCAGAACGGTTCCAGCAAGATTTGCACAAGTCCTGAGCCTCGCGCGAAGCAGACTTTTGAGCTCGAATGAGCCGGAAATCTGCTGAAATTAACTGGCAAGTTGCTGCGAGCGTGCCTGGCCGGAGGCGGCTGCACCACGTCTGTTGCACCGCCCTGTGAACCGGCTGCACTCAATTGAATTACAAGCAGATACAGGCGGGGATTTTCTATTGACTGGCAGCATGAGAGGAGTAAAAAGGGATTGTTCTTTGACAGCTTCTGATGTTTGTCCGGTTGGTGCAGCGTCCGGGGCTCAAGCGAAGTCACATTCCAAACCGCAAGGTGAAGGAGCGAGGGCGAGCAAGGGTCTATAGCAAAGCGCTGGTCGAGGCGAACAGGAAGATATGTTGAAGGCAAGATAGAGTCCCGAGGCGTTGGATTGGTTTTTCCGGTTGGCGGTAAGCCCGGAGCCCGAGCAATGATCGCGCGTTGCAACCGCAAGGTAGCGACGAGTGCAGGTCGGCGAGGGTCTAAAGCGAGCTACTGGCCGAGACGAATGATCCCAACACCACCTCGGGGCTCTTATTTTTTGATTGGACTCGATCTTCCCAGTGGCACACCCTTTTTCCCCACGCGGAACAGCCCCAGCGGCTCGACCCAACTGCGCGAAAGGGAATCGCAATGTCCGACGGCGACGCCCTGAGCCGTCCGGCGGGTGCCCGCGCAGTGTCTGAATTTAAGACAATTTTGACATTACTGTGCGAACCATGTAGACATTAGTCATTCGTTCGTGCTGGCGCGCTGGATTACGTGCGTCTTCGGCTGGGATGGAGGTCGGGCGGTTTCTTGAGTACGGAGGCCGGCGGACGCACGAACCACGTGGGGCATGAGGGAATTCCGGACATGACAAATACAGGTACATCTCCGCAGCCTGCCGCAGTAGCGACGACCCTTGTCGTTTCGCAGGATCCTGCCACCATTCAGCAGTTGAAGGAAGGCCTCCTGCAGTTCGCCATCGCCGCCGAGGTGAGCAGCGAAATCACGAGTGCGTTTCAACTGCTCAACCGTCGGCATTTTGAGGCAGTCATCGTTGACATGCGAATCGGGGAACGAGCCCGGGAACTTCTTGCGCAGGTGCGCATCTCTGCCTCCAGCCAAACGGCTGCAACCTTCGCGATCACGGCCGGCGGGGCGGAAACCGATGTTGCTTTTAGCGCTGGCTCACACTTCGTGCTGGAGAGACCTCTCTCGGCCGAGTCGGTGCACAACAACCTGAAGGTTGCCTATGGGATGATTATGCGGGAGCGGCGCCGCTATTTCCGCTGTCCCGTAGTCATTCCGGTGATGTTGCGCGGTCACGAAGGTGGAGAGCTGCATTGCAAGACCCTGAACATCAGTGAAAGCGGGATGGCGGTCACGGCTCCCGTCGCCCTCAAACCCGATTCCCGGGTGGTCGTAGCATTCAGCCTTCCCGACGAAACCACCAAGTTCGCCTCCGACGCGAATGTCTGTTGGAGCGATGGAAGCGGCCGCATGGGACTGCAGCTTCTCAGCCTGGTTTCTCAGCATAAGGAACAGCTGCAGGCGTGGCTCGCCCGCAGACTTGAAGAAAAGCTTCCCGAAGGTGTGGCCAGCCAGTTTCAGAGGACTTCAGAGTCCTAAGGACACTCTGATCAAGTCGTCGATGTGCGGGCGTCCTCGCCGCGCGCTTCCGTTGAAATTCATGCTTGGTCAGAGTCTTTCTGGCGAGCCGCCGCCGGCAGCCTGGCGACATTGCGCTTCCGGCGCCTGGGAAACTACAATGTCACTCTGGCGGTGACCGCACTTTCCCGCTGATTCACAATCCAGAACCCAGGAGCAAACCGCATGTCCGCACCCAGCCGGCGGCCGGAGATCCGCCGCCGCCGTACTCGCAAGGAAAAGATTCTGAAGCTTCGCAAACGCCACGCCGCCGCTACCCAGGAATCCGAGCGCAAGCGCCTGGAAGATAAGCTGCATCGTCTGGGCCTGGTTTCGCCCGGGAATCCGCTGATGAAGAAAGCGTAGGGCGAAGTCGCTCCAGCAGCCGCGAGGCGCGGCTAATGCATGACATGCCCCATCATCCCCGGACGGACCCGCACAAAGATGTGCAATGAAACCGGGTTATTTCCGTAGGCCGGATCCAGCACCGCGGGTTTCGAATAAAACGTAACGTCCGCACCCAGACCTAGCTGCCAGTGCTGGTTTTGCAGGATGTCCCGCACACCGCCGAAGGTGTAGGCGCCGATGCGATAAGAAGGACGGATCGGCGCCTGGGGAAAGAGCTCATCTTTGTCAACCAGTTCCAGGCGGGTGTAAGCATAATTCCTGGCAAGAAAGTTCAGCGTGGATTCCGCCAGGTAGCTGTTGAGCGGAAAACTCTCGAACTCTTTCTGTACCCGCCCCCATACCGCAGTGGTTGCCCAGTTTCCCCGGGCGAATGGCCGGTTGTAAGCAATTGACGCCGCTTGCCGCGTCTGGTTGCCGGGTTCGAGCGCCTCGGGATGCGAGAGATCACCATAACTGTACTGCGCCGTCCAGTTGGGAGTGGGGGCGACACTTCCCCGGACGGACCAGGAATCGAGCGCCGCCGGTTGAATACTCCAGCGCTCTTCGTTCGGTTCGTGGCCATTGAATGCCGAGCCTTCGATCTTGAACCGATCGATCACCAGTCCCGTCGTTACAACTGCGAAGCTGATGTGAGTCGAATCCTGCAGATGATGTCCGAGCGGCGCCGCTGGATTCTCCGCGGCGGATTCACGATGCAGGAAAGCCACCGGCCCGAGCGCGGGCTCGCCCACCGGACCTCCATAGAGCAGCCATGAAAGCTTCTCATGGATGGGCACGGTGTACATGGCTGCCAGTTCCGAAAACACGTTGTGCGGATGTTGGTGGTCGACCAGCGGTTCTCCGTGATAGGTCTCGCCGGTTTGAAAGAGCTCGGGAAACCCGGGATGCGGCGAGGTCAAGGACTCCGCTGAGAACATCTGGCGTAGTAGCAGAGTTCCGGGTCCAAGTTCGTGCTGCTCCATGGTCATGAGATAGTTGGCCGACTCCGCCTTGCCCTCGCCGCGCGGCCCTCCTTGCTGGTTGTACGTGACAAATACCGTGCCATGCGCCATCAGGTCCCAGCCGCCGCGCGAGGTCATCCACATGGGTTCAGGAACCGACGCCGGCTGCCATCCCGTGCCCGAGGATACGTGCGGCGACGGCAAATTCGACTCAGCAGCGGGTTCCATGTGCATTCCCTGCATGTTCTGCGAATCGTGGCTGGATGGGTTTAATTGTCCCGCGCTTTGGTCCTGGCCGAGAGAATTCACCCCCAGGAATACAACCAGAAACACATATAAACGTGCTCTCCACACAAACCGCTCCTTATTGAGAATTGCAACATGTCGCGACACCTCAATCTGCTTGTCATTCCGAGCGCAGCGAGGAATCTGCAGTCTGCTTGGAGTTACCAGAATGTAGGCTCGTCTCGCAAAAAAGCGGCGCTCGGAATGACAAGGCTCCGACTAGAATGACGTTGCAATCAATGGGGTTTCAAAATAATTGAATGTACGAAATCGACAATGATTCGGCTGCCTGATCTGCCCCGCGAAGCAGTCGTTCCAGGCAAGAATAGAGGATTTAGATTCGGAGGGCTGTAAGGCCGGGCGGGTCGCCCGAGCGAATCAGCGAGAACACTGGCTGGCCGTCTAAGGGAGCGCACCGCAACTGTTCACCAGCGGTCGGGGCAAAAGCCGTTTGTACCACGGGCGGCTCGGCATGCGCCTTTTGCACCATTGCCGCATCGTGCCCGCTCTGGCAGCACTGATGAGTGACAGGTTCGGGCGCAGGGACCTTCCCGCGCTCCCCATGACAACCCGCGGGCCGTTCGCGTGATCTGTCCCTGGTCAAGAAACTCTGCGCCGCCAGGGGAGCCGCAATCACCCAGGCGAGCAACACAAACGCGAACGCTTTTGATGCCCGTTTCATTCCCAAACCGTACGATGCGTTACCGTGTCGGAGCGATCCAAGAACATTGCACCTATTCTAATCGGTGCTGGTTCGGCCTGGGGGTAACTGGTTACGGAATAGTCAAACTGTCCCTGGTCTTGTGTTCGCGGATTTGAAAGGAGAGGAAATCCTGAATGGCGGAAACCGTCTCCCGATCCGCACTGCGGATTACCACCCGCCCGCCCATGTTGGTCTCTTCAAACCGGTATTGGATCTGCTCCTTCTTCGATTTCATCACGCCCACTCCCGGCGGAGCCTGATCATGCACGAACATAGGAATATCGAAATCGCCGTCGGCAAAGGCTTTGGCGATGTGGGCGAGATGCATTCTGATCTCATCTCTGCTTTCCGTGTCGGCTGCTTGGTTGGCCTCCACGCTGATGACCCCGCTGTCCTTCGCCAGCGTGAAGTGATGCGTGGTCTTGGACTGGGAGAATCCCATCCCCACATCTCCCCGGCTCTGCATGTTCATGGGGCACTGATGCGGTTCGTTGCCCGGCGCCGCCCTCGACGAACTGGTGGCTTCCTGCGCATTCGATGCGGGCATCACGGCCATCAGCACGGCGAGGGCAAACAATGCACTGACTATGCGGTTTTTCTTCATTTGGTTCTCTCCTTGTGTATCGATTTCTCTGCCAACGATGAGTAGAGTTGAGGAGCCAGCTTTCGGCCCTTGAAACGAGAATCGAGAGCCAGCGTCTCCAGTAACCCGGCTCGCTTACCATGTGGGGCCTTCTTCAGAGCACCGTCCCATTGTCTGAGAATCAGCGCGAGCTGGTTGCGCAGCTCGACCAGCTGACCGATATGGCGCTCGAGGTTCTTGAGCTTCGTTCCTGCCAGCTCCCGTACATGGGCGCAAGGCGCACCCCCTCCGGCTCGCATCGTGAGGATTTCCGCAAGTTCATCCAGGGTAAAGCCGATGGACAGTGCAGCTCTAATCACGCGGATACGCTCCACCGACTCCGCGGGGTAGCAGCGGTAGCCGTTCGTAGAACGCGGCGGAGCCGCCAACAGGCCCTTGCGCTCATAGAGCCGCAGAGTGTCCGAGCTGATTCCAGCCAGCTTCGCCAGCTCGCCGGAACGCAATGGCGCTTTCGCCTTCGTGCTCACGTCATTCAGTCTAGACCCTGGAGCCCGATCCAAAGTCAAGCACTATATTGAGGCGCAGGTTCCTGCAGCCTTGCAGTCGCTGACTCTTACCCAGTCCGCGGGCGCGGCCAATCTGGTCGCGCGCGGATTGGTGTTCTACGATCCCAACACCAATAAGCCGATCGTCTGGACGCATCTGGTTCGCCTGTTGCCGTAAGGCGAAGCTAAAGCAGCATGAGACTGGGCGGCCGCAAGGCTGCCCATTCTTGGCTTTGCGCGGGCGAGACTCAAGACAGTGACTCGATTGAAGCAGCCTTGGAATGGGCGTTCTGGCCTACGATCCGGTAATCTTCAGCCGCAACTCTTCGGGAAGCCGCGCTCGGATCTCGGCGGGGAGATGGTCGTGCACGTGCCTGGCCCCTAGCCGGGCCGCATCCACCACCGCCATGGGCGCCGGGGTCGCGACCGCGACGATAAGCCAGATCAGTGCCGACATGCCGAAACCGGCCAGCGCCGCAATCTCCAGCCAGAAGGTGTGACGCGGTTCGAAATGCCGGATCACTCCGAAAGCCAGCAGAAAGACTCCTGCGGAAACCGAGGCCAGCGCAATGAGCCCAATATCAATGGTGCGATGAATGCGCTGGTGCCGCCGGCAGCGTTCGCAGGCCTTGAAATGCTCCTCGTAGTCGCCGCGCATCTCCGGCACTAAACCGGAAATGTCGTAGCGCCATCCTGCGAGAATCTTGCCCACCACCGGGTCTATGCACTGACTCATATACAGGTACTGATCGACTCACAACCGGATTGGTTGCATGGCCTGCTCCTGCGCCGCCAACAGCACGCGATTGCGGAGCAGGGTGCGCCGCGTGCCCAGCGCGTTCTCCGCTTCTCCGCGCGCCACCTCGGGAAGGTTGTTCTGCTCGGAGATATGCGCCAATACGATGTATGATGCCTTTCCATCATAATCGTTGCAGAAGAATTGTGCGAGAGCGGTATTGGAGAGATGTCCAACCCGGCTCATCACCCGCTGTTTGACTGACCAGGGATACGGGCCCAGGCGCAGCATTTCCAGGTCGTGATTGGATTCGAGCACCAGCACATCGCAACCCTGCAGTTGGTCGCACACGCTGGGCGGCAGGTAGCCCAGATCGGTGGCGACCGCGATTCTTACCCCTTCGGCGCGAAAAGTGAAGCCGACCGGATCGGCGGCATCATGAGGAATAGTAAAAGGAGTGACCTCGATATCGCCAACCTGAAACTTGTGTCCGGAAGAAAAGAACTCCAGCTGGGGAATCTCCGGCAGCTCGCCCAGCGCATCGCGCACCGCGCGTGCCCAGGCCTGGTGAGTGGCTCCGGTCATATACACCGGAATCTTGAGTTTCTTGGCCAGTATCCGCAGTCCCTGAACGTGGTCGGAGTGTTCATGGGTGATGACGATGGCGGACAGGGAGCGGGGATCGCCGCCGGTAGCCTTGAGGCGCTTGAAAGTCTCCTTGCAGGAGATTCCGGCATCGACCAGAATGCGGGTCGAGGAACTTTCCACCAGCGTGCTGTTTCCCCGGCTGCCGCTGGCTAATACCGAGACTGAAACCCCCATGGGCGCAGCATACGCGCTCAAGCTGTGGAAGCGGGAGTGACTTTCTGGTTAGCCGATACTTTTGAGCGGACAGGGACGTTGGGGGAGTGGATTCGGCCCGGTTTGGCGCGATTTTTCAAAACGGTGGTATAGTGGGGGCGGCGAAGATTTGATCTCCGCTGTCCCTCCCTCAACGGGCAATCGGCCCGCAAAGGCGGCATCCAATGAGGCGAGCCAGTTTGCTTCCCGTAGTTCTAGTACTTGCCGTCACCCTTGTCTTTGTGCCAGCGACCTGGGCCGCGTCCATGTACAAATACAAAGTGCTACACACCTTCACCGGTGGCGATGATGGTGGCCTGGTAGCATCGGGCCTCCTGCTTGACGGAAGCGGAAATCTTTACGGCACGACCTACTGGGGCGGAACTGGCACGGGATGCGGCGGGGACCCGGGAATCTGTGGGTAACCCGCAGCCGGCCTTTACTTCGGAAGCACGCGGCGCTTGCGAAACGCGTGCAGAATGACCGCACTGCTGACCGCGAAACTGCCGACGGCCAGCAGTGCCATGATCTGGGCGGCGGATGCGCCCAGGTGGAAAGCGTCGGCGAACAGGGCGATCAGCGCAAAGCCAACTCCCAGAATATTCACCCACAGCGGCGCTTGCACCAGAGTGCCGTGGGCGCGGTTATAGACGCTCAGCTGCAAAAGCACGGCAATCAGCCCAATGGCGGCAACGACCACGACGGCAACCGGGCTGAAAAACGCTCCGCGGCTGGTGAACAGGACGACGACCGCCAGCATCAGGCACAACCCACCCGAAGCGATGACCGTCCAGCGGCGATGCTGTGGAGAAGAATCGACCAAAGCGGAGTTCCCGGTGTAAGCCCCATTGTAATCAGAGCAGGACGCAGGCGCGAGTTTTGTGTTCGAAGGGCTTGCTCCGACGGCTCTCAGTCCGCTCCGGACGGGATCCACTCCGCCTCGCGCGAATCGCCGTTGTTCACTGCGTACAGCACCAATTCGACCCGGCTCGAGATCCCGATCTTGTCGAAGATTCGAAACAGGTATTTCTTGATGGTGTGCTCGCTCAAATGCAGTTCGCGCGCGGTTTCGCGATTGCTCAAGCCGTCCGCGACCAGCGCCACCACCTGCTCCTCGCGCGGGGTGAGCAGATGGAGCCCGTGGGCGTTCACCATGCGTAAGGAAGGCACCTGGGTGACCGCGTCAATCAGGTAACGAAGATGCTCGTTGCTGATCCAGATCTGCCCCTGGTGCACTGCCTGAACACATCTGCACAACAAGCGAAACGGGTGGATCGAGAGGCAAAACAGGCCTTGCACTCCGCAACGGAAGGCATTGACTACCGAATCGCGGTCCGGGTTCTCGAGCAGCAGAACCTGGGCAATGCCCGGATCACTCAAGTGGATTCGACGGACCGTAGCCATTCCTGCGCTGGCGCGGTTCTGGTGCCCGCTGATGAGTGTCACGTCTACCCGAGACTCGGCAACGTTGGCGCTGATCTGTTCCACCTCCATCTCGCAAGAAGCCACGCGGAATTCCGGATGGCGGCGAAATGCGGAAACCACAAGCTGGCGGCGCATGCGGCTGGAGTCGGCAACCAGGACGCAGATTGGTTTGGAAGTGGCGTAATTGGTTCCTTTATATACCCCCGAAGGGTTCGGACTCATAGAAATAGAATGCAGCGAACCAGCTGCATTGTTCTGTGATGATGTCAGTGAAGTGTTAAGGAACTCTGTGGAAAAGCCCATAGGCGGACGAAGTAGCTGGCGGGTTCCAGTTTGGCACCGGCAGAGATACGAGGCAGGCCGGCGGCTTCATCCTCTGCGGATGGAGGCGTTTGGATGTGCGTTTTTGGAAGTTCCACTTGCGCGAACCTGACTCGAAGGCTGAGGGCAGCGCGAATGTCCTCGAACTCCGCGCAAGGCCTTGCTGGACTGTCTGGCGTGCGGAATCCGCCGCGGAACCCATCGCGAAGACCGCTTCTGGTCTTACCTACTTTCGTAGACAACACTTTCCATGTCTTGTGGGTCCCAAACAGCCGCGATAGGCTCAGGCTTCGAGGTGGAATCCGGTGACCGGAAGGAGGGATTCAGGGAATCGGCAGGAGTCAAGCATTCGATGGACAATGACGTTTTGTGTTCTTGCTTTTGCCTGTTGCATAGTGCAGCAGGAGTCGGTGGGAGCTGTAGCCCAGAATACAGGAACGACCACGGCAGCAGTTGAGAAGACTGGGTCAGCAACCACAAAGCCCGGTGAAGCGGACGGTGCCTGGAGTCCAGCCCTGACGGGGGAACGCCGTCCGTTCTACCGGTTACAGAAGAGTGACGTAGTCGAGCTGCAGTTCACCTTTTCTCCGGAACTCGATGAAACTGTCACCATCCAACCCGACGGTTTTATTTCGCTGAAAAATTCGCGGCAAGTGTTCGCCGAGGGAACCACGGTTTCCGAACTGGAAGAAGTGATTCGGCACGCGTACACCGGCGTCCTGCACCAGCCTGAGGTCACGGTCCTGCTGCGGGAATTCGATAAGCCCTATTTCATCGCGGCGGGCGAAGTGGTGCGTCCGGGCAAGTACGAACTGCGCAGCGACACCACCGTGACCGAGGCCGTCGCCATGGCCGGCGGGTTTACCGCCCGAGCCAAACACTCGCAAGTGATTTTGTTCCGGCGAGCTTCGGGCGACATGGTCGAGACCCATCTGCTGGATGTGAAATCGATGCTGAAAAGGAGAACTCTGCAGGAAGACATTCACTTGAGACCGGGTGACATGGTGTTCGCGCCCCAGAGCCTGATCTCGAAGATCAAACCCTATCTGCCTGCTTCAGGCCTGAGCTTGTATGCGACCCCGGCACAATTCTGAATCCGCTTCAGGCCGGAGGATGGACGCGTCAGGTTCTGCGAAGAGGCTGCCGGACAGGAACTTATGACGGAAGAACTCAAGTTGGTAGCCCGGCCCGAACGCGACGTATCTCCCACGCTGCGCGATCTTCTGTCCGTTCTTTTTCGGCAGCGCAGACTCGTAACCGCATCATTTGCAGCCACGTTTCTGGCGATTTTTCTTTATGGCCTGGTGGCGCCCCCCTACAAATCGGAGATGAAGGTTCTACTACGGCGGGGCCGCGTCGACCCGGTGGTTGCTCCCACGCCGAGCCAGAGCGATCTGGTGCATGAGGCCGTCACCGAAGAAGACCTGAACTCTGAGGTGGAACTGCTGGGCGATGACGAAATTCTGCGGACGGTCGCCGAGAATGCCGGAGTCGCGGCGCGCTCCTGGCTGCACCCCTGGGACGACCGTGAGCAGCACGTAGTTCGTGCGGCGCGAAAACTGAAGAAACGGCTCACCATTGAGCCGTTACGAAAGACCAACCTGATCAACGTGACCTACAAGTCGTCGGATGCCGGGGAAGGGGTAAAGGTACTGCACGCACTGGCAGCGGCGTACCTGGAACGCCATGCCCAGGTGCACCGCGTTTCGGGCGAGTCCGGCTTCTTCGATCAGCAGTTGTTGAAATCCCGCCGCGGCCTGGAGCAAGCCGAGTCGCAGTTGATCGGATTCTCGCGCGACCAGGGAGTGGTCTCGGCGGCTTTCGAGAGAGACGCCGCGCTGCGCAACCTGAGCGATGGCGAAGTCGATGCGCGCCAGACCCAAGTCTCGATCGCAGCGACTTCAGAACGAATTCGGATGCTGCGATCGAAGTTCGGGGGGCTGCCGGAACGAGCCGTCACCGTGGTCAAGAATTCGGACAAGCCAGAGTTGATGGAAAAAATGAAGTCCCGGCAGCTCGAACTGGAACTGAACCGGACCGAGCTCCTGGCGATGTACGAGCCCACCTATCGCTCGGTGCAGGACCTGGACCAAGAGATCGTGGAAACCAGGGCCTCAATCGCCCGGGAAGAGCAGGCGCCGATCCGTGAGGAGAGCAGTGACCGGGACGCAAATCACGAATGGGTGAAATCGGAACTGCTGAAGAGCCAGGTCGAGCTGAGCGCGCTGAAGGCGCATGCGCTGGCGGAGGACTCCCTGCTGCAACGCGATCAGGAAGTTGCCCGTCAACTGGGAGAGCGAGCAATTCAACAGGAACAGTTGTTGAATGATTTGAAGGAGGCCGAGCAACAGTATTTGCTTTACGCCAATAAACGGGAAGAAGCGAGGATCGGCGATGCACTCGATCAGGGTGGAATTCTGAACGTCATGATTGCAGAACAGCCGACCGTGCCGGCGCTTCCGCAACTTTCGGCTTTCAGTTTTGCCGCGATCGGGCTTCTGGCCGGGGCGGTGATCAGCGTGGGAGCGGGATTTGCGAATGACCGCCAGAATCCGGCGTTTCGTACTCCCGAGGAGGTGCTTGCTTACCTGGGAACGCCGGTCTTGGCTTCGCTTCCGCGAAAGAATAGATAGGCTGGCGAGGGCCGTGAAAGGAGACAGAGCGGAAAGGCTACTGCGTCAAGAGCTTCGCTCCCGCGATGGACTATGAGTGTTGCCACCCTGCAATCGGTGATTTCGGCGTGGAGAAGCTTCGGCCGCCGGAAACGTCCCATGGAGTCCTGGGCGGGCTTTTTCGGGCGCTCCAGGGACACCGGTGTCTCCTGGAGCATCGCTCGCGAGAACCCGCTGTCCGTGCCCGTTCCGGCTTGGGATCCCGAAGCCTACGCGGACGAGCAGACTCGCGGCCTGGTGCGTCAGGTCTTCCTTTCCGGATGGCCCGCACCCGCGCGGCAAGTGGTGTTCAGCGCGGTCCATGAGAGCACGAACATTGCGGAACTGTGCATGCAGGTTGCGACCGCGCTGGCCGAGGAAGTGCGGTCCGATGTGTGCCTGGTTGGCGAAGACGCCGGGGGACGTTCTGTTTCAAGAGTCTGGCGGGGATTCACGATACCGCCGTACCGGTTTACACAGCAAGTCGGGCCAGGTGTCGTCGAACTTGTGGACCGTGCCACAGGATGTTCTGTGGGAGAGCCAGCCGGGCACTTCGGCGGTTCCCGGGTTGTGTCGCCAGCTCGAAGAACTGAAACGCGAGTTCGAATACAGCGTGATTCAAGGTCCCGCGGCGGGGACTCACCGCCGTGCGGCGCTGCTTGGGCAGCTGTGCGATGGAATCGTGCTGGTGCTGCAGGCGGACTCAACCCGGCGGATTGCAGCCCAACGAACAAGAGAATTGTTGGCTTCCGCGGGAGTTCAGGTTTTGGGGACAGTCCTGTGCGACCGGGAATTCCCCATTCCCGAGGCAATTTATCGCAGGCTGTAATAGAGGAGATTTCGAGGTTGGGCCGCTCGACTCATGAGTAGTGGATCGAGTCGAGTGATTTTTTTCTGTCCGAGCAGTCAGGTTGTGAAAAACAGGCCAAAAACAGGTTGGGACTCAATTAGCGGAGCTTCGACCAGTGCCGGCACCAGCGGTCACGATCCATGCCGGCCCGACAAACGCGAGTGGTACGCGATCCAAACCCGTTACCGCTTTGAAAGAAAAGTGACCGAATCTCTGCAGCGCAGGGGGGTTGAAACCTTCATCCCCTTGCTGGAAGAAATCCACCGCTGGAGCGATCGCGAGCGGAGCATACAAATCCCGCTTTTTTCCGGATACACCTTTGCGCGGCTGGACCTGTCGTCCAAACTGAGAAAAGCAGTTCTCCAGACGGCGGGAGTCATCGGATTCGTCGGCTCCGGCGGCGGCGAGGTCATTACTCCGGTTCCATCCCGGCAGCTAGAAGATCTGCGAAGGCTGTTGTCGCACAAAGTGCCATGCGCGCTTTCCGCCTTTCTTGAGGTTGGGCAAAGAGTGCGAATCCGCGGCGGCTGTCTCGACGGCCTGGAAGGAATCCTGGAGCAGAACCAAGGCAAACGTCTGGTGATCTCCGTGGACTCCATTCGACGTGGCGTCGCCATTCAAATTGAGGGATACGAACTTGAGCTGATCTGAACTGGGTTTTCCTGGTGCCTTCCCCTGCAACAATCAAGAAATCCGGCGACCGCCTGTCGGCCTTTCGGTCACCATTCGGGCGGAAAAGTGCCGAGCCCGGGGAACTGCGCAAGAAGGTAGCTCCAGTCCGAGCGGACGGGATAGGCTCGAGCCCGCAGTTCGCGCCTTCAAGTGCAAGCCGACCCTCCTTCCTCCGCGCGATTCAAAAGGCCGTGCTGCCGCAGCCTTCGGTGCGCGGGCAGCGTCTGCGGTTGGCGGCGGATGTGCTTGCGGATTTCGCCCTGATCTTCTGTGCCTTCTGGGTCACCGGCGGCCTGCAAGCCACCATTCTGCGGTTAGCTTTCCTGGTGTCCGATTCCCGATTCACCTGGGCCCCAGGTATCCGGCTGGCGCTGCTCTACGGCAGCCTATTTACCCTGCTCGGCTACTCCGAACGGCTCTACCAGGCCGCAACCATACAGTCAGCTAGCGACGAACGTGGAATTGTCGGCAAATGCGTCTTGTGCTCGACGCTGCTGGCGGCGATCTCGGAAGGAATCCAGCTTCGCGAGCTTTTCTTTCTTGCTGTTTTTGCGCTCGCGGACTACGGCCTCCTGCTGGCCCGCAGGGAAGCCCGGCGGCGCAGGGCGCGCTCCCTGGGATTGGCACGTGACGCCACGCCAGGAATGTTCTGATCGTGGGTGCGGGCCCGCTGGCACAGAAGGTTGCCGAAAGCCTGGAACGCTCTCCTTTGGAAAAAAGGGCCGCGGTCGGATTTCTCGATGAGAGCGCGCCCATCGGAGGAACGGTTCGAGGAAGAATCAAGGATCTTCCGTTGGTCGCGCAAACCGAATTTGTCGACGAGGTGATTCTTGCCGGAGTGGAGCGCGAAGTTGCCCTCAGAGCGATCCGGGAAGCCCGGCAAAACGGAATTGATATTAAGGTGGTGCCGGATCTGTTCGGCCTCGATCCCGATCCGCTGATTCTCGAACGAGTCGGCACTGTGCCGCTGCTGACCCTTCGACAAGAGCGCATTCCACCTTTTGGCTTCGCCGTCAAGCGAATCGTGGACATTCTGTGTTCGGGCGTTGTTCTGATCTTGTCCTCACCCCTGCTCGCTGCAATCGCAGCCGCGATTCGGCTGGACTCTCCGGGGCCCGTGCTGTACCGCGCTCCGCGGGTAGGGTTCAAGGGACGGCGCTTTGTTTGTTACAAGTTCCGCACCATGATCGTTGACGCCGACAAGAGAAAAGACGAACTTCGTGCCTGCAACGAGCGCACCGGAGCGTTTTTCAAAATCCAGAACGATCCCCGCATCACCCGCGTGGGGCGATTTCTCCGGCGCTACAGCCTGGATGAACTGCCACAGTTGTGGAACGTGCTGCGAGGCGAGATGAGCCTAGTGGGGCCGCGACCGCATCCGCTGGACGATTTTGCGCGCTATCGCACCCGAGACCTGAAACGGCTGGAGGCGATTCCGGGGCTGACCGGACTGTGGCAGGTGACCGCGCGCCAGGATCCCTCCTTTGAACGCAATGTGGAACTGGACCGCGAATATATCGAACACTGGAGCCCGGCGACCGACTTCAAAATCGTGATCAAGACAGTTGCTGCCGTTCTGCAAGGAAACGGAACTTAGCATGGCCGGGGCTGGAACAACTTTTCCGCTTCCCGGAACGGATTTCAGCGTCCGGGGCCTGGAGTTGCTGCTGCGTCCGCTTCACGCCATGATGGCGAAGCCTGCCGTTCTTTTCCTGGCGGCCCTGGGACTGATGCTGTTCCACTCTCCGGATTTCAGTTTCTATTCGATTGACCGGGTCGCCTTCGGGCTGCTGATCTTCGTAGTGTTTCTGCGTGGGTGTGTGCTGCGGCAGCCGCTATGGATCACTGGGCCCGTTACCCGGCCCATGCTCGCGCTGGTGGCGCTGGCGCTGCTGGGGGTATTGAAGCAACCCGGTAGCGCGGAAGCCTGGAGCCTGTTTGCCGCAAAGTGGTTCGTTCCTTTCGCGCTCTATCACGTGGCCACCGTCGTTTTTGACGATTCAGCCTCGCTGCGAAAGTTCGAGAGTTTCACCCTGGTGGTGCTGACTTATCTCAGCTTTATCGCGATTTGCTTCCTGGCAGATGCCAGGGAGCTGATTTTCCCACGCTACATATTGGACGAAGGTTTGGGAATCCACGCGGATCGCGCCCGCGGACCATTTCTTCAGGCAGTCGCCAATGGAGTCGCACTCAACCTGCTCGCGGTCATCGCCCTCGATTCATTTCGCCGGAAGCGATTCAAGGGATGGCGGGCCGGGCTGCTGGTGATCGCGCTGCCCCTGGCGATTGTGGCGACCAAGACGCGGGCCGTATGGCTGTCATTTGCCGGAACCATTCTGGTGCTGATGTTTTGTTCTCCCAGCCAGCGAGTGCGGCGGACCTGTCTCAGCCTCGCATTGGCGGGCGCCGCGGCTCTACTGGCGGCCTATGCCTTTTCCGACTCCCAGAACAATTCCATGGGTGACCGCTTGGGAGAACGCAGCCCCGTGGACTTCAGAATGGCGGTTTACGGAGCGGGCTGGGACATGTTTCAGGAGAAACCGATACTCGGCTGGGACACCGCGGGCATGCAGGCGGAACTCTCGCGGCGGATCAGCGACTTTCGCCAGAGAGAATTCTACTTTCATAACACCTACCTGGAGATTCTTGTCCGGCACGGCTTGCTGGGGCTCGGTCTTTACGCCTGGCTCATCGCCGCTCTGTTTCGACTTCGCCGCAAGCCGACGGGAGCGGCTTTTCTGAACCACGGCGCTTTTCTGGATGAAGACTTTCGGTCGCTCTGGCCCTTGTTCCTTTTGGTGTACTTCGTCAATGGCGCGCTGGTGGTGATGAACTATCAGTTTGTGAATGGCCTGGTATTCACCATCGCCGGTATGCTGACCGCGCAGAACCGGCGGCTCATACCCGTTCTGAGTGACTCTCGTGCGCGCTGACGCAGCAGAATCCGAAATGATTTCTGGTTTCACGCGGACTGGGCCACCACCAGCCTCGGACGATGCTCCGCTCTCGCAAGGTACTTTGCGAGGCGGAGCGTTCTTGGCGGCTAGATACGGATTGGGCGTCTTGGTCAGCACCGGAAACATGCTGGTCATGACGTGGTGGCTCGGGCCGCATATCTACGGATTGTTCGTAACTGCCATCAGCCTTGTCGCCTTCCTCGCCACCGTATCACGCGCCGGGGTGGACACGTTTCTGGTGCGCCGCGAATCGGCCCCGGACCAAGCTATGTATGAAACCGCCAACGCGGTCATTTTGACGGCATCCCTGGCGCTGGCGGCTCTGGCTGCGCTGATTACACCGCTGCTGATTGGTTGGTACGGAAATCGCGAGTTCGTCCTACCCTACCTCGTGTTGCTCGCCACTATTCCGGTGAGCGGCCTGACCGGCGTGCCCATGGCAAAACTGGAACGCGAGCTGAATTTCCGGAAGATCGCTGCCATCGAGCTGGGCAGCCAGAGCCTGGGCCTTGCCGCGGCCGTAGCCCTCGCGTGGGCAAAGACCGGAATCTGGGCGCCGGTAGCAGGACAACTGGTGTGGCAACTTGCCACCCTGGTGGCGACTGCTAATTCCGCTGGTCTGCGCGGGGGTGTGCGTCTTCATCGCGAGCACTGGCGGCCGATGTGTTCGTTTGGACTCGGCATGACCCTCTCGATGCGCACCTGGCAACTCCGCACGCTGGTGAATCCTTTACTGGTGGGAAAATTTGCCGGAACCGAGGCGGTGGCGTTCGTCGCGCTGGCGATCCGCATTGCAGAAGCATTGGGAACCTTTCGCCTGGCCGCCGGAAGGATCGCCATCGCCGCGCTGGCTCGCTTGCAGGGCCAGCGTGAGAAGTTTCAGTCAGCGTTGGAAGGCGCCTTGTTTCTGCAGGTGATCATCCTGGGGCCGCTGCTGTGCGTGTTTGCCCTGGCTGGCCCTTTCTTATTGCGGCACGCGCTGGGGGCGCGATGGATGCCGAGCCTCGCGGTTTACCCATTCATTGCGGCCGGCGTTCTGGTGAATTCGATTTACAACCTGCAGGCCTCGGCCCTGTTCGTGCTTGAACAACAGTGGACGGTAATGCGCTCGTATGCCGCTCACGTCCTGCTCTTGGGCGCGGGAACCTGGTTCTTGCTGCCTCATTGGGGTATCATCGGCTACGGTCTGGCGGAACTGATGGCATGTTGCTCGTACTACGCCATCCATCGCGGCGTCAGGGGAGCTCTGCACATCTCGTGCCGCAGGATCGCCCTTCTGGCTGCGGGATTCACTGTCGTTCTTTTCTTTCCGCTGATCCTCTCTTTGTCCCTGCGCTCGTGAAGATCGCCTACCTTTCGAACCGCTTTCCCTCCGCAGTTGAGCCATACGTTGTGGACGAGGTTCGCGAACTTCGCCGGCGTGGAATCGACGTGCTGGCCTGCAGCATTTTGCGGCCAGCCTTTGCGGGGTCCTGCGAACCAGATCATTCCAGCGAAGGCGTCATGTACATGCAGCCTCTGGGGCTTGCGCGATCCATCCGCGCGACCTGGCTTTGCATTCGGCACTTTTGGAACCTCAAAGACTTTGTAACGCGAGCTCTGTCCGGCAATGAGCCGCTCCACCGCAGGGTGCGAATCTTTGCGCATACCTGGCTGGGAGCGTACCTGGCGGCCCTGCTGCGCGACCGGGATGTCGAGCATATCCACGTTCACCATGGATACTTCGGGTGCTGGGCTGCGATGGTGGCCGCCCGCCTTCTGGGAATTCGCTTCAGCATGACGCTGCACGGTTCCGACCTGCTTCTGCACGCCGCCTATCTCGACACCAAGCTGGCGAATTGTGCCTTCTGCGTCACGGTTTCTGAATTCAATCGCAAATATCTCTTGAGCCGTTATCCAGCAATTTCTTCCGAGAAGATTCTGGTCCAGCGAATGGGAGTGGATTGCACGGAACTTGCTGTAGAGCCGCTATGTGATGGCGAGCCGAAGTCACTCCTGAATTTGCTCGCGGTCGGACGCTTGCATCCAGTCAAGGACCACACGTTTCTCATCCGAGCCTGCCGCCAACTGAAAGACCGAGGCATGACGTTCGAGTGCCTGATTGCCGGCGGCGGCCCGGAACGGAAATGTCTCCAGCGACTCATTCGTGACCTCAATCTCGAAAGCGAAGTTCGCTTGCTCGGCCACGTCGCTCATGACGACCTCCGCGTCTTGTACCTCCAGGCGGATCTGGTCGTCCTCACCAGCCAGAGCGAGGGTATTCCGCTGGTTCTCATGGAAGCCATGGCGCACGCAAAGCCGGTGCTCGCGCCGGCCATCACTGGCATCCCGGAACTGGTCGTGGATGGCAAGAACGGCTTCCTGTATCGCGCGGCATCGCCGGAAGACTTTGTCGGGCGAGTGGAGATGATTCGCGACGCGTATTCCGGACTGGTGCCTTTACGTCAGGCCGCGCGGCAACAAGTGATCGAACATTTTGATCGCCGAAAAAATCTGGCCGCATTCTGCGATGAGTTTCAGGCGCGGACCGGCCATTCCGAGGAGCAACCCTGTGAGGATTCTTTACTGCAACAAATATAACTTCCCGTTCAGCGGCACCGAAGTTTACCTGTTCGAACTCATGGACCTGATGCGCGCGCACGGCCATGAGACCGCCCTGTTTTCCATGGCTGACTCCAGAGGACTGGCAACGAAGTACGACCAGTATTTTGTGCCGCACGTCGAGTTCAAGGATGGCAGCGTGGGAGTGGCAACCCGCGCCAAACTCGCCGGACATGCGATTTACTCGACCGAGGCTCGCCGCCGCCTGCGAAAAATGATAGCCGCCTTCCGCCCGGATGTGGCGCATGTGCGGAACATTTACCATCATCTGTCTCCGTCCATTCTTTGGGAACTCAAGGCGCAGGGCATCCCGGTCATCTATCACCTGAATGACTTCAAGCTGTTGTGCCCCGCCTACAACCTGGTGTCGCATGGACGTAGCTGTGAAGCCTGCTGCCGGGGACGGTTCATCAATGCCATCACTCACGATTGCTACCCAGGAGGGCGCGGCGCGGCTGCGGTGCTGGCAACTGAGGCGTACGTTCATCGCTGGCTGGGCACTTACAGGAAATGCGTGGATCAATTCATCGCGCCCAGCCAGTTTGTGAAACAGAAGCTGGTTGAAAACGAATTTGACGAATCAAAGGTCAGGGTAGTTCCGCACTTCCAGCGAGTGCCCGAGCAACCGCCAAGCTCTCCCGCAAACGATGCGCCGATCCTTTATTTCGGAAGACTGTCTCCGGAAAAAGGCGTGGCGAACCTGGTGCGAGGCATGCAGTACCTTCCCGGCGTGCGATTGCAAATTGCGGGCGATGGCCCGGAACGTCCGATGTTGCGGAACCTGGCGCTGGACCTACGCCTGAGCAACATCGAGTTCCTTGGCCAGCTGTCGGGCGCCAGCCTGGACGATGCCATCGCCTCTTCCCGGTTCACGGTCCTGCCGTCGCTCGCGTACGAAACGCTGGGCAAGAGCATTCTCGAATCCTACGCCTGGGGACGAGCCGTGGTTGCGTCTGATCTCGGCTCTCGCCGCGAACTGGTCCGGGATGGGGAGACTGGGCTGCTGTTCGAGCCGGGGAACGTGCGGCAATTGGCGGAAACGATCCGTCATCTGGCAGAGCGCCCGCGGCTAGCGGATGCCATGGGTGCGGCAGGACGCCGCTTGGTCGAAACCGCGCACTCTCCAGAGCGGCACTACGAAGCCATGACCGGGCTCTATGAAAAACTCGCTCACGGCAGACCCACGCCGGCGAATCCAATCAAGAAGCTGCCGCACATCGCCTTCATCGGGGCTCGCGGAGTGGTTTCGAAGTACAGCGGAATCGAAAGCTACTACGAGGAAGTCGGCCAGCGCCTGGCGCAGATGGGATATCACATCACGGTGTACTGCCGCAGCTACTTCACTCCTGACCTTGCCATCTACAAGGGAATGCGTTTAGTCAGGCTGCCCACCATCCGGACCAAGCATCTGGAAACCGTGGTGCACACGCTGCTCAGCACGATCCATGCGGTGTTCAGCAGATGCGACATTGTGCACTACCACGCGCAAGGGCCGGCTCTGTTCGCCGGTATTCCCAAGCTGATGGGGAAGAAGACCGTGGTCACGGTTCAAGGTCTGGACTGGCAGAGAAAAAAGTGGGGGCGGGTGGCAGCCTCGGTGCTTCAACTGGGAGAGTGGGCGTCTGCTCATTTGCCCGACCGTACCATGGTGGTGTCGAAGGCGCTCCAGGAACGGTACCGAAATCTTTACGGAAAGGAACCGGCCTACGTTCCGAACGGGACGACGATTCGAGAACGCACTCAACCATTCCACCTTATGGAATGGGGGCTCGATCCGGATGAGTACATCCTGTTTCTCGGACGGTTCTCCCCGGAAAAGAATTGCCATCTGCTGGTGCAGGCCTATGAGCAGCTCGACATTCCGACGAAATTGGTTTTGGCCGGTGGATCAAGTTACGCCGACCGATATGCCCAGGCCCTGCGCAACCATGCCAATGACAAGATCCGGTTCCTCGACTGGGTTTCCGGCGACGCTCTGAATGAGTTGCTCACCAACGCGGCACTCTTCGTTTTGCCTTCCGATCTTGAGGGACTGTCGCTGGCTTTGCTGGATGCCATGGCAGCGGGAATTTGCGTGCTGACCAGCGACATCCCCGAGAACCGGGAGTTAGTGGAGGGAGTCGGGTTTACCTTCCGTCCGGGAGAAGTGGATGATCTCGCCCGGATGCTTGGCCTTCTGCTCGCAGCCGGCGAAGTTCGGAAAGGGGCTGGAGAAAGTGCGCGGGGGCGCGTCCAGGAACGATATCTCTGGCCGGAGGTCGCCCAGCGCGTCAGCGAAGTGTACGAGGAGTTGATGGGCGGGAAGCCACTCCGGAAGCCGCCGGTAGCGCAAACCGCCCAGCCGACGCCCGCAAAACACGTGGCCTAGATCCTCCCTGCGTCTACGTAGGAAGGCGCTCGAAGGATTTCCCAGCGCGGCCTTATTCTACTCCTCGCCTGCGGCTTTCTCCGGGCTTGCCCACTCTTCTTCGAACCTTGCGGCTGACTCGAGCTTCAGCGGAGGCAATCCGCCCTGCTTCAATTTGGCGTTGAGCGCCGGAATATCCTTCTCCCGGATTTCCTTGAGCTTTGCCAACTGCTGATCGAGAGCGGCTGCAACGTCAGAAAACATCTTGGTTGCCTGGGTGGTCGGGGGCGTGTCGGCGCTGTCCACAATGCCGAGCAATTGCGCCAAGCCGGAGTTCAGACGAGCCAGCCCGCGTCCTTGCGGCGTGCTCAGGAACGCGGCGCCGTATCCGCCGCCCTTGCCTTCCAGTTCTGCCAGCTTCTTTTCGAGGTCAGCAATCTCGGAGGAAAGCTGGGCTGGTCCGCTCTTCTGCAAAGCTTTCAGCTGATCGCGCAGACTTCGCACTTGCTGTACGGCCTGATAATCGCGATGCATGGCAGCCGCGATTCTTGTTTCCAGATCGAACTGCAGCCGGAGCCCGGCGAAACTGGTCTTCACCCGCGGATCCATCTTCACCTCGAGCGGCCGCGAGTACGTCTTGCCGCTGACTGTGAGCTTCACCGTGTAACCTCCGGGCAATACCGGAGGCCCGAGCGGGTAGCGCGGCGTGTCGTGATAAATCGCCGAGATGGGGTATTCGTGTTCGAGGGCATCCGGCGGCGGATAGTGCAGGTCCCAGACAAAGCGATGCATGCCCGGTTGCGCCGACAGAATGCGCGCAGGACGAATCCAGTAAGTGGGAATGTTCAGTTCGTTCGGATCGACGGTTTCAGGTTTGTCGGCGCTGGAGAAGCGGCGAACCAGCTTTCCACGCTCATCGAGAATCTCCAGCGCGACCGGATTTGAGCTTGCCGATTTCAGATAGTAGTCGAACATGGCGCCGTCAGGAGGATTCTGGCCGGCGGGGACTTCCGGCGGCAGCGGCGTATCCGGGTAGTTGTGGCTGCGCAAGCGGTAGGTACGTTGCGGCGCAAACAAATATGCATCGGATTGCGACATTTTGTTGCTGAACTGCCGTAGGGGTGTGATGTTGTCGAGAATCCAGAATGATCGGCCGTGCGTGCCGACGACCACGTCATCCTGATGGATAACCAGATCCCGGATGGAACTCGGGGGCAAGTTCAGGCGCAGGGACTGCCAGTGATCGCCGTCGTCGAACGAAACGTAAACGGTGTGCTCGGTTCCGGCAAAGAGCAGGCCTTTGCGTTCCGGATCTTCGCGCACCGTGTTGACCGGTTCGTCCTCCGGAATGCCTTGCACAATCTTCTGCCAGGTTTTGCCGCCGTCGTGAGTGCGGTAGATATAAGGATGCAGATCATCCAGCCGAAAACGATTCACCGCCGCATACACCGTGAATGGATCGAAGTGCGAGGCGTCCATCTGGGCAAGCTTGCTCCACGGTGTTAGCTCGGGAGGCGTCACATTCTGCCAGCTCTTGCCGGCATCATGGGTCACCTGGATCAGCCCGTCGTCGGTGCCGATCCAGATGAGATTTCCGTCCTTGGGGGAAGGCGCAATGGAATAGATCACTCCGCGGTGTTTGCCTTTGGCCGGATCCGATTCGACAAACACGCCCAGGCTCTGCGGGACGCCAGGATCTTCCCGCGTCAGGTCAGGGCTGATGATCTGCCAGCTATTGCCACCGTCGCGGGTCTTGAAAAGCACGTTGGAGCCGAGATACAGCGTGTGCGGATCGCCGGGCGAAAAAATCAGCGGCGCGGTGCGATTAAAGCGATATTTCCCTGTGCGCAACACCACGGGTGAAACGTCCTGCGTCTGTCCGGTGGTGCGATTGAATCGAGTGACCTTTCCGCCATAGATCAAGTTGGGATCGAGCGGATCGGGCGCAACGTACCCGTATTCCTCGACGCCGACGGGATACCAATCGCGGTAGGTGATCTCGCCAAAGTCGCTCCGGCTCGCCGTTCCAACGCTGCCGCTTTCCTGCTGGCCGCCGTAAACCCAGTAGGGGAATTGATTGTCGGTGATGACGTGGTAGAACTGCGCCGTAGGCTGGTTGTACCAGGAACTCCAGGTCTCGCCGCCGTTCACGCTGATGGTGGCTCCCTGGTCGACCGCCAGTGCGATGATCTGCGGATTCTCGGGATTGATCCAGATGGTGTGGTAATCGTCCCCGCCCGGCGCTCCTTTGATGGCGGTGAACGAATGCCCGCCATCGGTGGACCGGTACGTGGAAACGTTGGCAACGTAGATCGTATCTTTATTTTTCGGATCGACGCGGACACAGGCGAAATCGTCACCTCGTCCCCAAATGCGGTTGTCCGGGTTCACGCGAATCCAACTGTCTCCCGCGTCGTCGGAGCGGTAAAGCCCGCCCAGCGTGGGCGATTCGACCAGGGCATACAGCCGGTTGCGATCGCTGGGCACAATGCCTAATCCGATGCGCCCCAGATGGTCAGACCCGGAAGGCAGACCTTTGGTCAACTGCTGCCACGACGTTCCGCCGTCGGTGGATTTATACAAACCGCTTCCCGGCCCGTCATAGCCTCCTCCCGTCGTCCAAGGCGGACGGCGCGAAGCCCACATCGCCGCATAAATGATCTGGGAGTCGCCGGGATCGAATGCGAGATCGATGGCGCCCGTGTTGTCGTCCTTGTACAGAACCCTCTGCCAAGTCGCGCCTCCATCGAGGGACCGGAAAACACCGCGCTCTGAGTTCGGTCCATAAGGATGTCCGAGAACCGCGACGAAGACACGGTTCGGATCATGCGGGTCCACAAGCATTGCGCCAATCTGCTGGCCGTCGCGCAAGCCGAGATGTTGCCAGCTGCGGCCACCATCGGTGGACTTGTAGATGCCATCCCCGGTCGACAGATCAGGACGGAGCAACCCTTCGCCGCTGCCCACGTAGATGACGTCGGGATTCGATGGAGCAATGGCCAGAGCACCGACGGAGCCGGTTGGCTGGTCATCGAAGATCGGGTTCCAGGTTTGGCCGTAGTCTGTGCTCTTCCAGACGCCGCCGTTGTTCGGGGCCATGTAGAAGACGTTGGGCTGCGACGGAATGCCGCTGACGGCAACTGTCCGCCCACCACGGAACGGGCCGATCAAGCGCCAACCCATCTCCTGGAGCCGTTGGGGATCGAACTGCCGGGTAGAGCCCCAGACCACCCCGCCGGAGACGAACAGAATCACCAGTGCGATCAAACTGCGGTGTGAGATCAAGTTTCCTCCAAGCGGCAATAAGCATAAAACAATTGCGG
The DNA here is from genome assembly GCA_963758285.1 of Terriglobia bacterium. Taxonomy (GTDB): domain Bacteria; phylum Acidobacteriota; class Terriglobia; order Terriglobales; family Acidobacteriaceae; genus DASVWZ01. Next base: position 50,774 of record CAVWUT010000015.1, read on the forward strand.
GACTGGGACAAAAGATTAGAGAAAATGGACTCTATGCAAGGCAATCCAGTCCTCGTATAGTGACTTAGCCTAAAAACCGCCCTCTCGGGCGTTTCAGTGGGAAATCTCAGGGGAAAAAAGGAAAAAAATATGAAGGTATTGCGAACGTTCGGGATGGGATGTGTGATTTTACTGGCTTGGGTGAGTATCCAGGCACAAAAATGGACGCCGTTGAAGAACCAACCCAGTTTTGGTCCTGGGGCAATGTTGCTGCTGACTGACGGCAGAGTAATGGCGCACAGCGAAAGCGGCTCGGATTGGTCGGCCTGGTACACGCTGACGCCGGACAAGACCGGCAGCTATATCAACGGGACCTGGAAGGAGATGGCTTCGTTGCCCAGCGGATACGGACCGCTGTATTTCGGTTCCGCAGTGTTGGCCGATGGCCGCCTATTGGTTGAGGGGGGAGAATACAACTTCGGTAGCGCCGACTGGACGAACCTGGGCGCGATCTACAATCCACTGACCAATAAGTGGGCGTCGGTCAATCCGCCCAGCGGCTGGAGCTCCATCGGCGATGCCCAGACGGTGATTCTCCCGAACGGTACGCTTATGCTGGCCGATTGCTGTTCGTACGCCCAAGCCCTGTTCAATGCCAAGAAGTTAACCTGGACCGCTACGGGTACGGGGAAGGCCGATTGGAACGATGAAGAAGGCTGGACCTTACTGCCCAGCGGAAACGTGCTGACGGTCGACGCGTACGTTAGCGGCGGCACTGGCACAATGAACTCGGAGATCTACACCACCAGTTCCGGCGATTGGTCGAGCGCCGGCAGCACGATTGTGCAACTCTGGGACTCCTGCGGAGGTTCGCATGAAGAAGGTCCGGATGTGTTGCGTCCCGATGGGACGGTTTACGCCACTGGAGCAAACGGATGCGGCGCTGGTCACACGGCGATCTTCGACTCGAGTAGCGGAACCTGGTCGAAGGGTCCCGACTTCCCCAACGGCCTGGACATCGCTGACGGTCCCGCGGCGTTGGAGATCAACGGCAACGTGGTCATGATGACCAGCCCCGGTATCTTTAAGACTCCTGCCACCTTCATGGAGTGGAACGGAAGCAAATTGAAGAAGATCTCCGGACCGCCGAACGCTGGAAACGACACATCATACTATGGACACTTCCTGGAGTTGCCGACCGGCCAGTTGTTATTCACCGATTTCAGCAATGATGTTGAAGTGTTCACTCCCAAGGGAACCTACGAATCGTCCTGGCAGCCGACGATCACCTCGGCGCCGACCTCGATCACACGCGGCAAGTCGTACCTGATCAAGGGCACGCAGTTCAACGGCTTCTCGCTGGGAGGCGCGTACGGCGATGATTTCCAGGATGCCACGAACTGGGCCCTGGTCCAGCTTGTGAACAATTCGACTAAACACGTTTTCTACTGCCGGACTGTAAACCCCAGCACCATGGGCGTTCAGACTGGCAGCACGATCGTGTCGACGCATTTCAATTGTCCAAAGAAAGCGGAGACCGGAGCCAGTTCGCTCTATGTTGTGACAAACGGTATTCCGTCGGCTGCGGTTTCGGTAACGGTAAACTAGAAAAGGACGCGAAGGATCAACAACTGCAAGGCCGTCTGGCGAGAAGAGGATATCTCGTCAGGCGGCCTTTCTGCTTTCGCGTGCTGTGAAAGAACCCTGATCTTGCCGGGCGGGTAGCGAAGTCAAGGGTTTCCGTCCGCGGTGCTTACTTCGGTTACCTTGTAAGTTACCCATTCACCTCGTTTTCACCTGAGTTTCATCGCTCCGTAACATGGGTCTGCTATCGGTAGGAGTATGGATCCGCCCGTCTACGATACGCTGATCCTCTCCGACGTTCATCTCGGGGCGGAGTGCAGCCGTGTGCACGAAGCCACCCATCTGCTGAAACAGAGCCGGTTCCGGCGGCTGATTCTCTTGGGCGACATTTTTGCCGATCTCAATTTCCGCAGGCTGACCAAGGAACACTGGAAATTTCTCGGGTATATCCGCAAACTCTCCAACCCCAAACGCAGCATCGAGGTGGTCTGGGTCGAGGGCAATCACGACCAGGGCCTCACTGACGTGATGTCCCATCTGGTCGGAGTGCGGGTGTACCAGGAATATGTTTGGGAATTTGAAGGGAAAAAGCATCTGGCGATCCACGGCCACCAGTTCGACCAATTCATCGTGAACACAGTTCGCTTGAATTATCTGGGCACGCTGCTCTACCTGCAGTTGCAGCGCCTGGATCTGAAAGGCAAACCGATTACGCGTTTCATCGACCGCTTGAATACGCGATGGCTGCGCATGTCGTCAAAAGTGGCTTCCGGAGCGCTGTTTCACGCGCGGCTCAAGAAAGCCGACCGCATTTTCTGCGGCCATACCCATGACGCCATGCAACAGGAACGGGAGGGAATTTGCTATTACAACACTGGCGGCTGGGTCGATTCCAAGCTGACCTATGTCACCATCGACGCTGCAGGGGTGCAGATTCATGAATACCGCGAGCGATCTGACGATCGTGATTCCGGCCAAGAACGAGGCGAAACTGATTCCGCTTTTGCTGAACTCGCTGGCGAATCAGGATTACCCGAAGATGCGGAATACGAAAGTATTAGTAGCTGACGCGGGATCAACCGATGGCACGCCGGACATCGTCATGGGTTTCCGCGACCGCCTGGACGTGGAAGTGATTCCCGGTGGAATGCCCTCGGTGGGTCGAAACGCGGGAGCGGCGCGGGCGCAAACTGATTACGTTCTTTTCATCGATGCCGATGTTCAGCCCGCATCTCCTTCATTGATTCGGCGAACCGTGGAACTGGCCCAACGCAAGCAGTTTCACTGCGTCACCACCAACATCATCTGCCAGGGCGGGAACTGGGTGGACAAGACGATCTATTTCGGAAATGACTTGTTTCAGTGGCTCTCTCGCCTGCACCAGCCGTTCGCCACCGGCATGTTCATGCTGTTTGACCGTCAGCGGTTTCACCAGTTGGGCGGTTTCCACGAACAGGTGCGGTTTGCCGAAGATTACATGCTCAGCAAGCAGGTGGCGCGCCGCAAGTTCGGGATCGTCTCCGGCGGAGTCTATACTACCAACCGCCGCTTCCAGCGCATGGGGCACGCGCGCGTCGTCTGGCTCTTTCTGTTCACCGCGATGAATTTCTGGAACCGCAAACACTTTCTCCGCGATCACAAATACTGGGAGCACTGACCGCTGAGGGCCATCACACATTTCACCAGATTTTCACAATTTTGTGGCCGCCGCATCCCGTCCTCCGAGTAAGATAAGGAGCACACTAACAACCAGCGTGAACGGGCGCTGTGAGCGCCGTCTCCCCCGGGGGCAGGCAAAGGAGTCGAACATGAAATTAACCTTCGAGATGAAACCCGCGCATGGGGCGTCGGTGCTTCACTGTCAGGGGCCAATCACCAGCGGCGAGGACGCCGTTGAGTTCTCGCAAAAGGTGGTGGAATTGTTGCCTCTTACCCAGCGGCTGGTCGTGGACCTGAGCGAGGTCGAAATCATCGATCATGCCGGACTCGGCGAACTGGTCATCGTGCTGATGTGGGCGCAGGCCAGCGGATTCGATCTCAAGCTGGCCGCTCCCCGCCTTCCGATTTATCAATTGTTGGAGCTGACCAGTCTTCTGGAGGTTTTTGAAACCCACGCCACCGTAGAGGAAGCCGTGCTCTCGTTTCGTCAGAGTCCGAAGCAGGCAAAAGCGGCTGCATGTTCGGCGGCATAGCGTGTGCGGAAAGAATCCTGCTTCAGCGCGACACCGAGCCCTGGCGCGGACCCGGGCCGCGAGCGCAAGGTCATAGCACCTGGGAAACCGCGCGGTGCATGCTGTATTTGCCACGAATGGCATTCCACCGAATCTTGAACAGTTCGGCAAACATGCGCAAGCCGTCGCGCACCGGATGAATCCGGGTTCCCTCCCGATGCGACCACGCGACCGGGACTTCCTCAATCCTCAGGTTGGACCGTTTCGCAAGGTAAAGCAGCTCTGGATCAAATCCCCAACGCTCAATTCGCTGCTGCGGGAACACGACCTCTGCGGCGCGACGGTTGAAGGCTTTGAAGCCGCACTGTGTATCCTTGAAGTTCATGCCCAAAATCAGGCGCAGCGCCTGATTGAACATGCGTCCCATAAGCTGGCGGTGAATCGGTTGCCGCTTGACCTGCAGTTCGGTCCGTACCCAGCGGGAACCGATGGCGATGTCGGCGCCGGCTTGGATGGCCGCGAAAAGTTTGTCCGCCTCTTCAATGGGCGAAGACAGATCGGCATCGCTGAACAGCAGGACATCGCCGCGCGCGTGCAGCATTCCGCTGCGAACGCTGTAACCTTTGCCCCGGTTTCCGGGATTTTCCACCAGTCGCAGCGACGGATGCCGCCCGGCTTGCTCACGCACGATGTCCGCCGTATGGTCGGTTGATCCGTCGTTCACCACGATCACTTCAGTGCGCCCGCCGCGCTGCTCGGCGTATCGCATCACCTTGTCGAGGGTCACGGCAATCCGCTCCGCCTCGTTGTAGGCAGGCAGCACGATGCTGGATGTTGGCGATTCCAAGTCGGGGCTCTCTGGTTCTTAGACGTTATCACGGCTGGGAGGTTTCTGGAGGCTTTGTTAGGTAGGTCAGCTTTACGACGGAGTTGAAAAATCATGAAGCTCAAGTCCTGACCAGAACCTGCATGGCATAATCAGTTGAGAGGATCGTCGTGACCTGTGCCATCTGCGAAACCCGCAAGGAAAGGCGTTTCTGTCCGGCGGTGCATGGACGCATCTGCCCGCAGTGCTGCGGGGAGCAACGCGAGGTGACGCTCGACTGCCCGAGTGACTGTGTGTACCTCCGGCAGGCGCGGGAGCATGACAAGCCGCGTGCCATGGAGAGCCTGGATCAGAGTGCGCTGTTTCCAGCCCTGGAGATCAGCGAGCAGTTCCTGTACGAGCATGATCCCTTGATCATGGGAGTGAGTTTCGCTCTGGCGAAACCGGCACGCCAGGACCGCAGCCTCAGAGACAGCGATCTGATAGCCGCGCTCGCGGCTATGGCCAAGACCTACGAAACGCTAGTGAACTCTGGCCTGCATTATGAGGACACTCTTGCCAGCACAGGCCAGCAGGCGGTTGTTGCCGAGCTGCGGGAACTGCTGAAGGGATATCGCGAGGAAGAGGAGAAACACCTGGGATATTCCCGGCTGCGCGATTCCAACGTCTTCCGGGCCCTAGTATTCTGGCTGCGCATGGCGCATTCCCTTGCCTCGGGAAGGCCGCGCTCGCGGGCATTCATCGATTTTCTGTCTCGCCAGTTTTCCGAGAAGCAGTCCAGCATCGTTGCGCCGCAGGATGCCGGAAGCCGCATCATCGTTCCGTGAAGGAGTTAGGTCAGTTTTCGACTTGCCGTATAGGGAAGCTGTGACCGTGGAAGGGCACGGCTTCAGCCGTGCCGCCGGGAGCCAATACAGACACAGGCGTTAGCCCCCTGAGGGCACGCGCTCTACACGATTCGCGAGAACCGCCTTAGCTGCGAGATTCACTGACTGGGATCTGCGACGGGCCCGCCCGCCGGCGGACCAGGACAGAGTGTGCGAGAACGCACTCGTGGGAATGGGGGAAATCACGCAAAGGGCTGCCGGCTTCAGCGAACGTAGTGTTCGATCGCCAGGATGATTGCGCCCCAGCCGATAGCGCTGACTCCCACCATGACCACCCAACCCACAAGCCTCCATCCCCACTCGCCTTCTGTTGCTGCATCTTGCGGGAGGTCGAAGACATCCCCAAGGATGCGCAGATGCCCGGGCCTGAGGTGCGTGCTTGTGTCGAGATTCATTACATTGGCCATGATCCAAATCACCAGCAAACTTTATGCCACATCGGATTGAAGGCAATAAATCCTGCCCTCCCAATAGAAAGCAGAAAATTTCACTTGATACAGCTAGATCATCGACCGCAGCGCGAAATTCTTCTGTGATCCATATCACCTATGCATGAATTTCTGTAAGTATCAGCCCGGTATCCTTCGGCAAGTAGTTCTTTCTGTGAAACCAATCCTCCATGGCAGCCCTCAGTTCTTCTTTGGGAACCTGGGTTCCGATCTCCATCAGGCCGTCGCCAACCGGCAGGGTGGCGTCGAAAACGCTGGCGTTAGTGAAGTTGCGCATGGAAAAGCTGTCCAGCCACTTGAGCGGGCAGGGCAACCGCTGGCCGTTCTGCTCGTACTCGATGCGGATCTTGCGGGCGAACATGGGTCTGATTTAAACACAGGTCGGGTATCGCCGGCACAGTGGCGGCCGTATCGAAGGCTTTGATTTTGTGGATGAGATGCCCAGAGCCGCCGAGGACAGCAACGTCACGATCAGAAGCGGCGCCTGGTTACAGCGCCGGAGGCGGTGCGGACGGTGCCGCGGCGGCTTCCGCAACACCCGAGTTCACAAGATCTTTCAACTCCTTGCTGGGCTTGAAGAAAGGAATCTTCTTGGCCGGGACTTCGACGCGATCACCGGTCTTGGGATTGCGCCCTACGCGTGGGTTCCGCTGCCGGGTGCGGAAGCTGCCGAAGCCGCGAATCTCGATCTTGTCACCGACGCGAAGCGAACGCACAATGCTGTCAAAGATCGTCTCAACAATCACTTCGCTGTCTTTGCGGGTCAGCTCCGCCAGCTGTGAGACTTCGTCGATCAGATCCGCCTTTGTCATGGCCTCTTCGCTCCGTCTTGCGCAGTGAATTGCGGTGGCTTGAACCAAACCAGGCTCCCGAGCCACCATCAGGGTAACATAACCTTCTCAAATAACAGGGGTTGTACGCAAGTGGCATTTTCGGCTCAGGGCTGAACCGGTTGCCCGAATCGGAACCGCTGTCAAAGTCCGGGACCTGAGGCCCGGCTGGCTATCTCCACAAGTAGTAGAAACCTAAGTGGTTATCGAGCAACTTCTCCCGCGTGGGAAGCCATTGAGAGACGTCGCCGAACAGCAGGTCGAGCACGCTCTGGCGGTTCTTCTCCGGACGCACCAGCACCGGTTCGCCCTTGATTCCAACCGACTTAGCGGTGTCGTTGACGGCTTCCTGAAAATCGCCGACTTGGTCGATCAGGTGCATGGAGAGCGCTTCTTTGCCGGTCCAGACGCGGCCGTCGGCGATCGACTTGATGTCGTCATACTTGGCGTGGCGGCCATCGGCAACGGCCTGCACGAATTGGCCGTACATGTTGTCGATCAGCGATTGCAGGAACTGACGCTCGGCTGGGGTCATTTCGCGAGTCGGGTCGCCGGTGTCCTTGAATGCGCCGACTGTGAGGACTTCCGGCTTAAGCTTGGCCCAGCGCATCAGGTCGCCATAGTTGACCCATTCCATGATTACGCCGATGGAGCCCACCACGCTGCCATTGTCGGCAAAAATCTTGTTGGTGCCCGAAGAAATGTAGTATGCGCCGCTGGCTCCCACGGTCTCGATGGAAGAAACGATGCGCTTCTTTTTGTCGTCGCGCAGCCGCTTAACTTCGCGATAAATCTCTTCCGAAGCGGCCACGCCACCACCCGGCGAATTCACATGCAGGATGATGGCTTTGATGGAATCGTCTTCGCCGAACTTTTTGAGCTGGCCGACCACGGTTTTCGGATCGAGGATCACGCCTTCCAGATCCACCACGCCGATCTTGTCGCCAAAACTGGTCAGCGACGCCTCGTCGGTTCCGGCGTGCAGGGTGAAGTAGACCAGGGTAAACACGGCCAGAACGAAGAGGAAGAAAGCGCCTCCACCGATGACGATCCAAAGCCAGACGCGAGAACGCTCATTTTCAGCCATAAGATTGGAAGTAGTTTAACACCGCAGCAGCGGAAGGTGGTTGGTTGGCGTTTCTGTCAGTGGTGCAGATTGCAGCCCGTCCGTCGGCGTCATCCCGAGCGCAGCCGTTCTTCAGGCGGAGCGAGGGATCTCGCGCGCATCGCCGCTGCAGCGCAGGGCAATGCAACCTTGTACTGCACTCCTGCTCATTCTCCGAAAATCTCTCTGCGACCTCTGCGTCCTGGTCATAATCCAAGGAACATGGATAAGATCAACATCGCACAGAAATTCAGCCAGATTACCGAGTACTGGAAGCCCTACATTGCAGCCGAGTTGAACGGGCAGCATGTTAAGCTCGACAAGCTGAAAGGTGAATTCGTGTTGCATCATCACCAGAACGAAGATGAAATGTTTCTGGTGGTGAAGGGCCGGTTCCGCATGGAATTCCGCGACCGGCACGTTTGGGTCGAGGAAGGCGAGTTCATCGTGGTACCGCGTGGGGTTGAGCATCGTCCGGTCGCCGACGAGGAATGCTGGATTATGCTGTTCGAGCCGGCTTCCACGTTGAACACCGGAAATGTAGTGAACGAGCGCACGCATCGCGAGTTGGAGCGGGTATAGGCGGGCACGGCGGGACGCCCGCGCCTACATCGAGGAATCAAATGAAAGTGACCGTCTATTCCGCTTTCTGGTGCCCGGACTGCCGGGAAGCCAAGCGCTTCCTGCAGGAGCACAATATTCCCTACACCGACATCGACATTGAGAAGACTCCCGGCGCGGTCGATGAGGTGGTGAAGCATACCGGCAAGCGCGCTATCCCGCAGTTTGTGATTGATGGCGAATGGGTACAGCCATATCGCGTGGGCGAAGGCTTTCTCTACGACGAAATGTCCAAACGGTTGGGAATAAAGGCGCCGAAATAGGTGCACTCCGGGCCGGCTCCGGCCAGCGCAACTACCCCCAGTCCCCCGGCCACACACTCCCGGACATCGCCCTCCGTACCGTATCAGCGTTGGGGCTGCCTTGAGACAATGAACCATTGCGTTCTGCCCTGGCCCTCTAAGTACGAACCCTCCCTCCTGGCCCGGACAGCCAACGTTGTACATGGCCGAAAACGAACCTCAACTTCAGGAAGACCTGGTTTGTAGCGCCTGGCAGTGGACCGTCCAGGCCGTCATCGGATTGTTCCTGCTGGCGAGCATCGCTTTTGCGATCCGCTATTACCCGACCCCGCTGCCCTCTGCCGATCTGCAGCAGCAAGTCGAGCAACTCTCGCGCGAAGTGCAGCGGTTAAGGCAAGAGCAGGCCATGCCCACCGTGGTCCTGAACCGTTACCGCAATTCGATCGGCTTCGTCTTTGGCATCTATCACGTCGGATTCGAAGGGCAGCGGCCCGCCCTCCGGGCGCGCATCTCGGGCACCGGATTTGTGGTTGGAGACCGGTTGCTGGCCACCAATCGTCACGTGGCCGAGCCGTGGTACGAAGATCCGGACTCGGCCCTGCTTTTGCGCCGGGGCGCGACGCCCGTGCTGGAGAAGCTGGTGGCGTTCTTCCCGGGGCTATCCGCTCCGGTTGACTTAACTCCGGTAGGATTTGCGCCGCAGGGCGATGTTGCGGTGGCTGAAATCGAAGACGCGGAAGGCGTGCGCGCTCTGCGCCCGTTGCCTCTGGCGCAATCTTTGCCGGCTCCTGGAGAACTGGTTTCGGTTGTGGGCTATCCCATGGGAGTGACTGGCATGGTTGCCAAGTCTCCGCCGGCGGTTTACGACCGCCTGGCATATCGCCGCGACGAGCAGGGCGCGGCCACCGAATTGGCGGCGTTGTCGCTGATCCGGCCGTCGGCGACCTGCGGACATTTGGGAGACGTAGTCGGCGACAAGTTGATTTATGACGCGCCCACGGCCCACGGCGGCAGCGGCGGGCCAGTGTTCAATTCGCGAGGCGAGGTGATCGGAATCAACGCCGCCTATCTCGACGGATTCTCCGGCGGCACGTTGGGCGTTTCAGTGCGCGAGTTGAAGCCCTTGATAGCGGCCGCGGGAAGTAAGGCCACGGCTAGCAGGGCACAAGGCACGCCTGCAAAATAACCCTCGAAAAAGTCGAGACCCAACCACCAAGGACACGAAGTTTTTCTGGGGGGCGTCTGATTAAGTCGTCGATGTAGGCGCGGCCGTCCTCGCCCGTGCGGGGTCCAAGTTGAAGTTCATCGCTTAATCAGAATCTCCCGGAGTATCCGGTCGCTTCCGCCGGCTTTGCTAGAATTCGAGCTGTGTACCTCGCGTGCAGGCGAAGGATGAGACGTGAAATCGCCATGAGTGAACCTTCCGAACTGCGCCAGCTTGCACCCATGGCGGCCATCGAGCCATGAAGATTGTCACTGCTGCCGAAATGCGCGAGATTGATCGCGTGACCAGCGAGAAGTTCGGAGTGCCTTCGCTGGCGCTGATGGAAAACGTTGGATCGGCGGTGGCGGAGTTTGTTTTGTCGCGATATCCCGCGGCCAAACGGATTGGCGTCATTTGCGGCAAGGGGAATAACGGCGGAGACGGCTTTGTAGCGGCGCGAAAGCTGCGCGAAGCCGGCAAGGAAGCTCATCTTCTGCTGCTGGCCGAGCCGAGTGAACTGCGGGGAGACGCCGCGGAAGTGTTCCGCAAACTTGCGGCGCCGGTTGTGGTGCGGTCGGAAGCAGAGCTGAAGAGCGAATCCGTGCGCGCAGTTTTCGGCTGCGAGGTTCTCATCGACGCAATTCTAGGGACAGGCTTCCGGCCTCCCGTGAACGGCCTGTATGCGCAGGCAATTCATGTGCTGAATGCGAGCACGAAGCCAGTGGTCGCGGTGGATATTCCTTCCGGCGCGGATGCCGACGTGCACGGCGAGCAGACCGGCGCGGTGGCACGTGCGGATGGAATCGTAACTTTCACCGCGCCGCGGCCAGCCCACGTGTTTGGTGGATTGACCCATGGGCCGATTGTCATTGCGCCGATCGGATCACCGGAAACAGCCATCGCCTCATCGCTCGACCTGAATCTCATCAGTGCCATGGAGGTTGCCCCGCTCATTGGGCCGCGGCCGCGCGCGTCGAACAAGGGCAATTTCGGACATGTGTTGGTCATTGGTGGATCGCTGGGCAAAGCCGGCGCTGCGGCGATGGCGGGAATCTCCGCGTTGCGAGTAGGTGCGGGCCTTGCGACGGCGGCGACGGCGAAATCCATTCTGTCCACGGTGGCCAGCTTTCATCCCGAGGTCATGACCGAGCCGCTCGAAGAAACCGCCGAGGGCAGCATCTCGAAACGCGCTCGCGAACGCGTGGAGTCGCTGGCCCAGGGAAAGACGGTGCTGGCGGTGGGCCCGGGAATCTCGCGAGTCGGTGAGACTTCCGAGTTTGTGCGGGATCTATGCAAAACCATCCGCGGAGCCGGTTCTCTCGTCCTCGATGCGGACGCGCTGAACGCATTTGAAGGCCGAGCTGGTGAGTTGGACGGGAGCCGATTCAGCCTGGTGATCACGCCGCACCCTGGTGAGATGGCGCGTCTGCTGGGTTCTTCGGTGGCCGCAGTGCAGCGGGATCGAATCAACGTCGCGCGGACTTTTGCCCGCGAGCATAAATTGATTCTCGTGTTGAAAGGTCACCGCACGCTGGTTGCCCATCCTGACGGCCAAGTCTGGGTCAACCCAACCGGGAATCCCGGTATGGCGACCGGCGGCACAGGCGACATCCTGACCGGAATGGTTGCCGGGATGATGGCCCAGAATCCGAGCCGAATCTTCGAGGCAGTTCTCGCGGCAGTCTATCTGCATGGACTCGCGGGCGATATAGCATGCGAGAGTATGGGCGAGCATTCGCTGATTGCGACGGATCTACTCAAGGCCCTGCCGGAGGCGTTTCGCAGGACACGGGAAGCTGCCCAGCGGCCGGATGTTGAAATCTGCGGGTGAGGGCGGTCCACTCGGACGTTAATCAAAGCGTTAACATGCGCGGATCTGGCTGGAAATCCGAGGTTTGGCGAGGCCATCCCGCGATGGAAATCGTACAGCGTGCTTCCGTAATCTCGCGGCAGAATTCGGGCCGTGCCATAGTAGTGCTGGCTATGACACACTTCCCCCAAACCAACCCTCAGCGGCGCGCCCCGCGGCTTCACCTGGGCGATACGGTTTCTGCCCTGGTGAAATTCGATGACGGGCAGCGCGCCAAGGCGAAACTTCAAACCGTTTCTGTGACTGGCGGCATGCTGCGGCTGGGAAAAGCTCTGGAAGAGGGCGGCTTTGTAGAAGTCGCTTTTCAAACCCAGTCCGGCCCGGTGCACGGCATGGCGGAAATGTTGTACCCGCGGCGCACGCTGGCCGAGGGCATTCTGCAGCCGTTCCGCTTCGTTGCGCTGGAAGATGACGACCATCGCACGCTGCGCATGGCGGTAGACACAGCCCCGGACCGCAGCTTCCTGGGGATGCAGCCGGCTCGCTGATCGTCGCGCTGAAGCCGCGCCGCGGAAACGGCGGCCTTGGTTTGCGCCGGTGAGCTCTCGCTATACTGGTCTCGAATGGAGACGCGGGAGTTCATCACGCATTCGCCGGAGGAGACCATCGCGCTCGGGCGGACGCTGGCAAACATGCTGGCTCCGCCAAAGCTGGTGCTGCTCCGCGGCGATCTGGGCGCCGGCAAGACCACGCTGGTCAAAGGGATTGCCGAGGCATTTCACGCGGCCGCCGAGGAAGACGTCACCAGCCCCACCTTCACTCTGATCCACGAATACCGCGGGCCCGCGGTGAATCTCTATCACATCGACTTGTACCGCGTGGATACGCCGCGCCAGTTGGAGACTCTCGGGCTCGATGATCTGATTTCGGAAAACAGCATTATTCTGATCGAATGGGGCGAGAAGTTCGCGCGGTTTGTGCGCGAGCGGGATGTGGAAGTCGCGCTGGAGCGCGTGGGAGAGAACGACCGCAGAGTGCGCGTTAGTGCTCTCTCGCCGGGAGTTTGAAAAAAACCTCCATCTGGTTTCCATCTCCCGGTTCCTGCCCTCTGACTCCTAGCCAATAGCAACTAGAAATCCAGAAGTGCCACTATATTATTCAATGCTCAATAGTAGCTAGTAGCTGGGATTGCGTGTCAGGTTCTCGCTCTGGAGGCAGACACCTTAGAGTTCGAGCGTGCCGTGAAGGTACAAGCGTGCCCTGCCGGCGATCTTCACCCGATCGCCGCCGATTGTGCACTGCACGTATCCACCACGGGCACTGAGTTGTTGCGCGCGAAACGTGTCCTTACCCAGCCGCCCCGCCCAATAGGGAGCCAGCGTGCAGTGTATCGAGCCGGTTGCGGGGTCCTCATCGATGCCGACCGACGGTAGAAACATTCGGCACACGTAATCCACGTCACCCTCGCCGGGAGCGGTAACAATCGTTCCGCTCCCCGCGTCCAGTTTGGCAAGAGCGGCAATATCGGGCGAGAGCGCTCGCACTTGGTCAGCCTGATCCACCACCACGAGGTAATCGCGCGATTTCATTACTAGCGCCGTTTTCAAACCGAGCGCCGGTAAGAGGTCGACTGGCGTCTCACATGGTTGGGGTGGCATGGCGGGAAAGTCCATTTCAAAGCTGTCTCGGTCCTGGGCGACGGTCAACATGCCGCTGCGGGTGTGAAAGCGAACTGGCCACACGTTGTGCTTCCGCAGCGCGAGCACATAGGCGGATGCCAGGGTCGCGTGCCCGCAAAGGTCGTCCTCGACTTTGGGTGTAAACCAGCGCAAATCGAAATCACCATCAGCGCGAGAAACAACAAAAGCGGTCTCGCTGTGCCTGTTCTCAGCCGCAATCCTCTGCATGATGCTATCCGCGAGAAAAGCGGAAAGGATGCAGACTCCCGCCGGGTTACCTGCAAAGAGCTCACCCGTGAACACATCAACGTGGTAATACGGAATTGCCATGTCGTGCTCCCTCTAAGCTCTCCAGACCCCATCCCACCGGACGCTGGCAACTCCAACCCAGTTGCCGCAGAATGCGCCAGGCGTGCGAGGTATGGTAGCGGCCCCCGCATTCCTCCTCGATCAAGTGCGCCACCCGCCACGCCGTCCACAGTCCGGTCTCATAGCCCAATGATCCCGGCCCACTGACCCCGGCTCCTCAGAATCCCATGATGTTGTATCCGCAATCGACGTAAATGGTTTCTCCGGTGATGCCGGAGCTGGCGTCGGAGGCGAGAAACACTCCGGCGGCTCCGACTTCGCTGACTTCCACGTTACGTTGCAGCGGAGCGCGCTCGGCGTGCGATTTCAGCATGTCCCCCAAACCGGAAATGCCACGCGCAGCAAGGGTTTTGATGGGTCCGGCGGAAATGGCGTTCACCCGGATCTTGCGCTTGCCCAGATCATAGGCGAGATATCGCACGGTGCACTCCAGCGCAGCCTTGGCGACACCCATCACGTTGTAATTCGGCACCACCTTCTCGGCGCCGTAGTAAGTCATGGTAATGATACTGCCGCCGTCTTCCATCAGCGGAGCCGCGGCGCGCCCCAGCGCAATCAGCGAGTATACGCTCACATCGTGGGCAATGCGAAAGCCTTCGCGTGTGGTGTTTGCGAAGTCGCCCTTCAGTTCCTCGGGAGGCGCGAAGGCCACGCTGTGTACCAGAACGTGCAACTTGCCATAGCGTTCCTTCAACTGATTGAACAGTGCTTCGATCTCCAGATCGCTCGAAACATCGCATCGGAAGGCTTCGGCGCCGGGCAGCGACAGGATCAAGTCCCTGGCTTCCTGCTCCAGCCTCTCGTTCTGATAAGTGATGGCTAGCCTGGCCCCGGCCTGATGCAAACCTTGCGCGATCGACCAGGCGATACTTCGCTTGTTGGCGACTCCGAAGACAACTGCCATCCGGCCTTCAAGATTCGAAGACATTCTTTCTCCTCGGGGAAATCGAACTGAAAGCATACCAGCGGCGGGCGTTTCTTTACCACAGAGGCATTGGGTTTACACCGGACGGCCCGCACTTTTCTGGCGACTGTGGGCGAGTTCACCCCGCAGGCAGTCTGAACCTCAGCAATGGACGATCTTGGGGCTGGAGATTCCCCGGGTAGCGTTTCGAGTGTCTACCACCAGTTGTGACTCGCGCACAATCCGCGGGTAATCGTAGTCGGAATGATCGGTGACGATCAGCGCACAGTCATACTGGCCCAGGTTCTCCAGGGGTGCGCACTTCATTTGCAGGTCGTATTTGCGGCCTTTTCCCACGGTTGGGAAGTAGGGATCGTTGTAGCTGACCTGGGCTCCCTGTTTCTGCAGAAGTTCAATGATGGTTAGTGCAGGAGATTCGCGCAGGTCGTCAATATCCTTCTTGTAAGCCACGCCCAGCACCAGCACCTTGGAACCGTTGAGCGCCTTTTTTTGCTGATTCAGCGCCTTGGCCACTGAGTCCAGCACATGGTAGGGCATGTTGGTGTTGATTTCGCCGGCCAGTTCAATGAAGCGCGTGCGGAAATCCCATTCCTTGGCCTTCCAGGAAAGATAAAAGGGATCGACCGGGATGCAGTGTCCGCCCAGGCCCGGACCGGGATAAAAAGGTTGGAACCCAAAAGGCTTGGTCGAGGCCGCTTCAATGATTTCCCAAATGTCCAGCCCCATGCGCAAGGAAAGCAACTTCAGCTCATTCACCAGGGCAATGTTTACGCAGCGGTAAATGTTTTCCAGAAGCTTGGTCATCTCGGCCGCAGCCGGAGAAGACACCAGCACGGTTCGATGAAAAATCGCTCTGTAGAGGCTGGCGGCCAACTGCGAGGCTTGCGCATCGAGGCCGCCAATTACTTTCGGAATGTCGGGCCGCGCGACCGTGGTGTTGCCAGGGTCCTCCCGCTCGGGAGAGAACGCGATATAGAATTCCTGACCATTGGAACTGGAGGCGCGTGCAGCCTTCAGTCCGAATCGGTTGCCCTTCTCGAGAATCGGGACCAGAACCTCTTCAGTGGTGCCCGGGTACGTGGTACTCTCCAAAACGACCAGGTGACCCGCTCGCAGATGAGGGGCCATCGCTTTCGCGGTATCCGTGATGTAGCTTAAGTCGGGCTCGTGATACTCATTGAGCGGCGTGGGGACGCAGATGATGATGGCGTCTACCTCCGACAAGCGGGAGTAATCCGACGTTGCATGGAATCCTTGAGCCTTCGCCGCCTGAATCTCGGTGGGTGGGATGCGAAAAATATACGAGCCTCCCTGCTCCAACGTGGAGACCTTGCGGGCGTCGACGTCAAAACCTGTAACCGGGAAATTTTGTTCGGTATATAGGAGAGCTAAAGGCAGGCCAACGTATCCAAGTCCAATAATGCCGACTTGTGCCTGCTTCTGCTCGATCTTTCTCTTGATCTCGGAGAACTTGGTGGTAGCGACTTCGTCGGTTTTCATGTTTGGAATTGGTCAGTTGAAATTCTAGCATGGTAGCAGCCTGGAGCCCGTGCGATTAGTCACGCCGTAAGGCTCATTGCGGCCGGTGCAGGATTTCAATGGAATCCTCTGCCTGCGTGTTTGGTATCTGATTTATGCGGAAAAAACTATGGTTCGCCATTCTGGCGGTGATGTTGCTGCCGGGATTGCTGGCGTTTTCGGGTCGAATCCTGGTGGTCGATCGACCGCGTCCCGCAGATGTCATCCTAGTGCTGGCGGGAGAAACCGAACTGCGGCCAGCGAGAGGTCTGGAACTGCTTCGCGCGGGCTACGCCTCCCGCCTGATCCTCGACGTTCCAGCAGCCGCCAAAATCTTTCGGTGGACGGAACTTGAACTGGCGCAGCAATATGTCCAGCAACTCCCTGAAGCCAGCAGGATAAGCGTTTGTCCGATCTCCGGTCTTTCCACCGCAGCCGAGGTCCCAGACGTTTCGCGATGCCTGCGCGGCAGCAGAGTTCGAACCGTTTTGCTGGTCACATCGGACTACCATACCCGGCGCGCCTTGAGCACGTTCGGCAAGTTGCTGCCTGATTATCGCTACGAAATCGCAGCCGTCCCCGATCCTAGGGATTTCGGTGCCCAGTGGTGGCAGCATCGGGAATGGGCAAAGACCGCGCTCAACGAATGGCTAAAGCTGATCTGGTGGGAGTTGGTGGACCGCTGGCGGGGATAGTTGGTGTGTCAGGCCTTCGCGCCAGTGACCAGAGAAGGCAATTGCCCGGCTTCCACGCGAGCCCTAACATCATTTGGTTGGGCCAATTTGGTTATGTTACGAAAAATTGCTTGCTGCCTGATAATTGCTTTCCCCATGTCTGCGATTGCATCCGACATGCAGGCCTCCATGCTTTACTCCAAGGGCACGGTCTGGGTGAATGGCCACCCCATGCCTGCTTCCTCAGCGGCAGTGTTCGCCGGCGATTCGGTCGAAACCAAGGCAGAATCTTTGGCAAACATCAGCGCCTCCGGATCAAGCATTGCGCTTCAGCCGAATTCGCTGGTGAAGTTAGACACCGGATGGATCATCTTGCTGCGCGGCGGCATGAGCGTCGCGACCCTCAACCGCATGTCGGTTCGAGCTGGCGAGGTTTCCGCTATCCCGAGTTCGAACGTTGAGACAGAGTTTGAAGTGACTGACGTTAACGGTCGAGTGCAGATTGTGGCTCGCAGGAATGACGTGAATGTCGGCTGCGGCGCCGACTCAACCAGGATTGCGGAAGGGCAAGAGATCACCCGCGACGAATCAGGACATTGCAAGAAAAAAGCTGGGGCCTATGCGCCCGGCACCGGCAACCTGCTGGATAGCCGCTGGATTTGGGGCGGCCTCTTAACCGGCGGAGGCCTGTGCGCCTGGCTCTGTCCCGGCGTAGGATCCGGTGGCGGATCCCCTCCGCCAATCAGTCCATGGCATCCATAGACGCCGCCGGCCATCGCGGGAGCGAGAGGGTTGGGGCGCGGATTCCTCAGCCGTGCAGGTGGCCGCGGTGGCGCCAGCCGAACCGCCGTTCCATGGCGGCTGCAGTGCAGAGCGCATAAAAGATTGCTGCATTGGCCGGGATCTCCAGATTGAAGTCCACCAGACTGTGCACCAGGATTCCGCTGATTCCCAGCAGAGCACAGAGTCCTATCAGCCCATTCGTGCCGAGCGGGTCCTGCTTGATTTTCCTTAGCGCTCCACGCAAGGTGATGAACAAGAACCAAACGGTGATGGCGAATCCCGCGATCCCCGTTTCAGCGAGCAGTTGCGCATAATCGTTGTGTGCCCGGTCGACCAACAGGCCGGTATAGAAGCTGCGAAATTGAGGGTAGACGACTGGAAATGAGCCAAGCCCCCATCCTGAGAGCGGTCGCTGCGCAAACATCCGCAGGGTGTCGCGATCAATGCTGAGCCGGGTTCCTTCAGAAAGCTCGGCTCTCGTGCTGCCGGGACCGCTTGCTAGCCAGTCCGTCAGTTGCAGCTTGCCAAGCCACCCGAACAGAACAAGAACCAGAAACAGGATTGCGGCCATAACCCCGATCGTCTTCACCTCTATCCTTCGCCGCAGCAAGATCGCCAAGAGTACCATCTCCACCGCGAAAGCGATCATTCCCCCGCGAGATCCTGAAAGCAGCAGGGATGCCGCCATCACCGACGCCGCAATGCCGGTAAGCCATCGAGTTTGTCTCGACATTCGTGGAGACATTGCGATGACCAAGGGCACCGGCGTGAGCATCTCCATCAGCCCGGCATAATGATTGTGGTTGACATACGGTCCGTAGATCCAGCCTCCGGATTGCGGCACCCAGAGCCAGTACAGTTTCCCGTTGGAAGAAACGTCCTGAAGAATCGCAAACAGGGCTACGGCTGCACCATAAATCGAAACCACGCGAGCGATCATCTCTACTTGTCTGGTGCGTTGCAGGCTTTGGACCAAGAGAAAGCACAGCAGACCGTATGTGGCAAACAGCATTGCAGCAGAGAGCGTCTGTTCTTTCGAGACCGTTCGCCCGCTGGCAAGCTGGATTGCGATCAGCACGCCAAGAGCCAGCATCGGCCAGAACAGAGGGTTTCCCCAAATCTGCCGCACTCCCGGCCTTGCTTGCCGGACAGCCCAAACCATGAACAGCAAAGCTGATCCCGCCTGAAGCACAAACAACGGGCCCGCGGTGGTCGCACCGAAGGCCAACGGCCCGAATAGCAACAGGCCGACCGAGCCGTACAGAACTACACGGTGCGGGGTTTCGCTGGACTGGCGTGGGACTGCAGCTTCTTCAACCACCGCCAAAGGGAGTGGAGAAGTCACCGGCGCACCTCGGGGAGCGGTGGTTGCGGAGTCAATCGCACGCCGTCGATCCAAAGCTTACCGCGAATGGCATCTCCAGCAGGGAATCGCTGGATGCGCAAAACCGCGAGCTGCGCGTCCGGCCCGGTAGTGAATTGCCCCTTACGCTGCGCCCAGATGCCGTTGCTGGTGAGATCATCGCTGGCGAACCAGGTCTTGCCACTGACAAAATCCTCAATGACGAACCTGAGACCGCCGGCGCCCAGGAGATCCTCGGTCTTGGAATATGCGGAGAAGTCATACCGGCCATTCGGTTCGAGAGAGATCAACTGCCGGATTCCGCCATCTTCCATCCCACGGCTGTCGAAGGTGATCTCCAGCGAGCGATGTCCGGATGGCGACTGATTGGGATCAAGAGCATGCATGGTGTCCGCCGTCTGTTCATACGTCCAGTCAAAGCCGGTGTCCAGGATTGCGAGGTGAAAATCGCCATTGATGACCAGGTTGTCGGAAGAAGGCTGATAGTCTGCCAGTCCAGCCAGATCTGCCGCCTGCCTCCAAACCAGCCGCGCCTGCGCGAACTCATGGTGGCCAATCAGGTATTGCACGTAGTCAAAAACGTATTTGCGCTCGACCGGTCGCTGAAATTCCATCAATCGAGACCAGGCCTTCGCCGCGGCGGCGGTTTCGCCTTTCGAAACCAGCATGTCTAGGAACTCGGCGGTGACTGCGGTGTTGCGGGGAAGTACGTCCCGCAGCAGAATCTCTGCATCCGGAGTCAGCCGCCAGCAGTAATCCAGCGCGGAAGTTTGCAGGGACAAATCGCCATCCATAATAGCCCGCAACTGTTTGAGCGCCTGATCGGTCTCACCTAAAGAGACATAAGCCGTCGCCACGTTCCACGCCGTTCCTGGAGTTTTCGGATCGAGCGCGAGCGCCCGCAATAGAGCGCCATTTTCTTCATCGCGCTTGCCCAGATAGCGATAGGCTGCGGCAAGGTCAAGCCAGTACGTTGACTGCCGAGGGTTCAGATCAAGGGCCTGATTCAGGAACGAGACTGCGATCGCCGGCCGTTGGGCATTGAATAAGTAGTATCGTCCGAGCAGGTCCCGGTACTGGTCATTCCAGGGATCGAGCCGGACTGCCCACCCCAGGCGGGCCAAGGTAGGCTGTGTGGAGAGCCCCACCGCCAGAAAGTGTGTTGCCGCTAACCCAAGAAACACGACGATGGGCAACACGCAGGCCGTCAAAAACAATGCTCTCTTGGCGGGGCTGTCAAGAGTGACCTGGATCCGGCTCTCGCGACTGGAATCCATTTCTTCGTGCAAATGCTAAGTCCCGGCAACCGCTTCCACCGCCGGGTTGCTTCCGTCGTCTTCGCGGTAATAGCTGCGGCTATACCCTCCCCGATACTCGTGGTAGTAGTAATAGTCGGGCGAGTTCAAGTCCACGGCGTTCAGCAAAACTCCACACACATGGGCATTCACCTGCAGCAAGGTATCGCGAGCGCGCCGTAGCGCCTGCTTGGTGGTTTGACCGGAGCGAATCACCAGCACCACCCGATCGGCCCGGGTTGACATGATGACCGCATCGGTAACGGAAAGTGTAGGCGGTGTATCCACGATGATGTGGTCATACTGCTCCCGCAGTTGGTCGAGCACGTCCTTCATGTTCACCGATGCCAGCAACTCCGCCGGATTGGGCGGAGGCGTTCCGGCCGGCAACACCCAAAGACTAGGCAGAATGTTTGATGGAACAATCGCCTGTTGCAGGGTGGCGCTGCCCGTCAACACATTGCTGAGTCCGGCCTGCGGTCCCATGCCGAGCGTCTTGTGAATACTGGGACGGCGCAAGTCGGCATCGATCAGCAGCACCCGTGTTCCTCCTTGCGCCAGCACGATCGCCGAATTCAGGCTGGTGGTCGTCTTGCCTTCCTGTGGGAGGGCGCTGGTGATCAGGATGACTTTCGGAGGGCCACCCAGCGAAGTCAGCAGCAGGGAAGTTCGCAGCGCGCGATAGGATTCCGCCATCTGCGACTTTGGCCGCTCCTGCGTGACTAACTCGACCGCCCCCCGCGACGGAGCCAGGGCAAGGCGTTTGCGGTTCGAGAGCTCAGCCCGGCTCCTTGATCCCAGCGGAATCATGCCCAGCGAGGGCAGCGCGGAGATGGTCTGCGCCTGTTCCGGCGTGCGCACCGTGTTGTCCATACTTTCAAGACCGAAGGCCAGGCCGATGCCGGTGGTCAGACCAAGCGCCAGCGCGAACGCCAGGTTCCTGGGGATGTTGGGTTCCGAAGCCGCGGTGGGAACCCGCGCCACATCCACGATGCGGAAATTGTTGGATCGGAGCCCAGCCGCTACTCCCGCCTCTTTCAGTTTTTCCAGCAGACCTTCGTAGAGAGTGCGGTTGGAATCGACGTCGCGCTTCAACAGGCTGTACTCGATGGCGTTCTCATTCAGTTCGTTCGCCTCGACCTTTTGCTGCTCCAGGGCGGCGCGCAACATGTTCTCGTGTTGGACGGAGGCCATGTATTCCGCACGCAGGCGGCCCACTGCCTTCCTGGCTTCTGCTTGCATCTGTGCCGTGACTTCTTTCAACTGATTATTCAATTGCAGCAGCTTTGGGTACGCAGGCCCGAATTGCGTATTCATCTGGGCGATCTGGATTCTTAAATCCGCTTCCTGCTCGCGCAGCCTTTCCAGAAGCGCCGATCCTGCGACCGCGACTTTGCCGCTTTCGACGGGCCCGGTGGAAGGAATCGCCTCGGGATTTTCAGGCTGCACCGAACGGTACACCGCTTCTTTCTCCATGCGGGCGGCCTCGGCAGCCGTCACTTCGCGGTTCAGTTCGTCCAGTTTGGCGGTGATAATGTTCTGCTTCTCATCCATTCCCAGGATTTGATGTTCCTTCTGATACTTGACCAGCTTCTCCTGGGAAGTTTCCACCTTGATCTGCAGGTCGACCAATTGCTTGGAGAGCCAGTCCGAGGCCTGCATGGTGGATTCAAACCGCGTCTTGAAGTTCTGTTCAACGTAGGTATTGGCCAGCGCATTCACGGCCCGGGCGGCGAGGTCTTTGTCCGCGCTGTGGTAGCGGATTTCGATGATCCGGGTGTTCGGAACCAAAGAAACCTGTAGATTGCCCCGGAAATCCGCCAGCGCAGCTGAAGTTTTCGCTGGATCAGCAAGCAGGGCATCTGTCGCGGCTTGCGCCGGATTCCCGGAGTGTTTATCCAGATTGAGTTGCCGGATTACCTGCAAAGCGAGCAGGTCGCTTTTCAGAATGCGCACCTCCGTGTCCAGGTCCGCGGGATCGTAGTACTCAAACTCTCCGGCCGCAGGGTCCTTGAGCGTGAACATCATCGGATCGACTTTATTGATCGCGATACTGCCCACGGCCACATAGACTGGGGTGGCGCGCATGGTGGAGATACCGACAACGCCGACAACCAGCAGCACGCTCGCGAAGACGATCCACTTGCGCTTCACCAGGACGCGCCAATAGTCCTGCAGAACAGAATCCTGCACCGGAACGGCCATGTAAGGCACGGGTTTCAGCACGCGGCCGAACTCAGCGGACAAGTTGGGGTCGTCATGCAGAATCTGGCCGTTCATGGAAACCAGGGGGCCCGGATTCATTCAATACTCCTCCCTGCTCGAACCACGTCGTGCGTTCGCACACCTGTACGCCACAATTCAATTGTGCGGTCCGAGCCAGGCTCGACCGCCAACACATCCCGCGGATCCAGGCAGCAATCGCTTCGCTACTAGCATCGCACCACCGCTGGCGATCGCCCACTGATTTCGCTGCTTCCCCTAGTGTTATCGCGGGTTCCTGCCGCAAGTTCCCCAAACTTTGCGCTTATACTACGGCCTGAAAAGCGGGAATATTTCTGGCGTTTTCGGCGCAGATGGGATCCCCGCTACGGACATGAAGCTCATCACGATCATTCAGGCCAGGATGGGGAGCACCCGCTTGCCGGGAAAGGTGATGCTCGATCTGTGGGGCAAGACCGTCTTAGCCAGGGTGGTTGCACGCATTCGAGGGTCGAGGTTCGCCGGAGAAATCGTAGTGGCAACCACCACGGAACCAGCCGACAACGTAATCGTCGACGAGTGCCGGAGACTTGGCGTCAACTTCTTCCGCGGAAGCGAAGACGACGTGTTGGACCGCTATTACCGCGCGGCAAAGCAATTCGGCGCTGACGCAATCATTCGCATCTGTTCCGACTGTCCTCTGATCGAACCTGAGATCGTCGACAAAACGGTTCAAGCTTTTCTGACCTTCCGGCCCGATTACGCCAGCAACGCGCTCGAACGAACCTATCCTCGCGGTCTCGACACAGAAATCATGACCTGGGATGCGCTGGCGCGCTGCTGGCGTGAGGCGCATGCCTTCTATCAACGCTCGCACGTTACGCCATACATCTATGAGAAACCAGATCGGTTCGCCATTCTTCGGGTGACGGGAGACGCCAATCACAGCGATCACCGGTGGACACTCGATACGCCGCAGGACCTCGCCTTCATCCGTGCTGTGTATGCACGGATGCAGTCGGACATGTTTTCCTGGCACGATGTGCTCGCCTTGTTGGACAGAGAGCCTGAGTTGCTGGAACTGAATCAGCACATACTGCAGAAAGCGCTGCAGGAGGGCTGATGCGTGACTGCTGCCCCAGATCGATGGTCTGTCCATCCGTGAAACGCGTGACGGCATGAGACTGATCAGCCCACTTCTCAAGCAGGTGGTGTATCCGAGCCTTTCCCGCTCCGGCTATCTCCGGCAGCGCGCAGGTCTTTTCCCCGCAGTCGTGACCTATCACGGAGTGTTGCCCGAGGGCTACCAAATCATCGACCCCCAACTGGACGGCAACCTGCTCACCGCTGAAACGCTGCACCAGCAGTTGCGATACTTGAAGGCTCACTATGAGGTGATTGCCCCCGAAGATTTTCTTGGCTATTGCCAGGGCAAAGCGGCGTCACTTTCTCGGGCAGTGCTTCTCACCTGTGACGATGGCCTGCAAAACAATCTGACCGAGATGTTGCCGGTTCTCGAGGCTGTCGAGGTGAAGTGTCTCTTCTTTGTCACTGGGGCTTCGCTCGAAGAAAAGGCCACAATGTTGTGGCACGAGCAGTTATACCTGCAACTGCTGGCAGCGCGCGACGCATTCACACTAGAGCTGGACGAAGTCGGGTTCCGCGATTCGGTCCGAGGACTTTCGGCGAAGCGTGTTCTGTGGTGGAAGTTGGTGGAATTGCTTTCCGCGTGCGACGCGAACCGGCGTTGGCAGATGCTGGATCGGGTCAGGCAACAGCTCGGACTGCCGGACTCGTGGGATGCGGAATACCGCGAGAATCCCCTGTTGGCGCGGCGTTTGCTTACATTGCGGCCATTGGAACTGCGCCAGCTTGCAGCCGCGGGAATGTGCATCGGAGCACACACCACCTCGCATCCCAGGCTGTCGCGGATGTCCGATGCGCTGGCCATGAGTGAGCTTTCGGAGAACCGGCGAAGGCTGGAGCAGGCGCTTGGACAGGAGATCTGGGCGCTGGCCTATCCGTTCGGCGATTCGGCCGCGGTCAGCGCTCGCGAGATCGAATTTGCCAGGCAGTCCGGATTTCGTTGCGCGTTTCTAAATGAGGAATCTGCGGTTGGAGCCGGTCAGAACTGGTTTGCTTTGCCACGAGTGCACGTGACCCGGGAAATGAATCTCGCCGAACTTGAAGCGCACATTTCCGGGTTCCACTCGTCGCTCAAGCGGTTGCTGGCTTGATGCCGCGGGCGTGGATCACGTACGAAAACGGTTATCGGACTTGAGGTAAACATTTGCGACTGGTGATACATCGCGAGATTCCGCAAGACGACAAATTGCGTTGCCAGTGGAACGCATTGGTGCAGCGCATGGAGTCGCCTGAGGTCTTTTATACCTACGAATGGGCGCTGGCGGTGAGCCGTGCATATCGCGATTCCATCAAGCCTCTGCTGATGCTGGCCTACGAGCATGACTCTCTAGTAGGTGTCGCGGCACTTGCAACGGACAACGCACAAGGAGAAACGATTTTCCTGGCGGGTACGACGGCCGACTATTGTGATTTTGTTTCCTCCCCTGCATTGCGGCAGGAGCTGGTGAACTGGGTTCTGACCGAACTGCGGACGCTCGGGATGCCCACGCTGGTGCTGGCCAACTTACCAGGCGATTCTGCCACAGCCCGCGTGCTTGGGCCGTCTGCGGACTTCCAGGGGTACAACATGTTTTCTAGGCCGGCATTCCAGTGTGCTCAAGTCTTATTGCGAACTGCGGAGCAGCGGGAGTCGGTCTGCCGGTCGGTACGACATAAACGGGAACGCCGCTACCTTAAGGCGTTATCAGCAAAAGTACCGGTTGTGGTGGACCACCTGACGTCGTGGGACCAGATTGCTCCGGCGCTGCCGTCATTCTCCAAAACCCATGTCGCCAGATTCTCGGCCATCGGCCGGACCAGCAATCTGGACAGCCCACAACGAGTCGCGTTTCTTTCTGAACTGGCCAACTTGCTTTCACCCCATGGCTGGATTACGTTGAGCCAACTTCGCGCGGGTGAGCATCCCATGGCCTGGCAATACGCTTTTCGATTCGCTCGCCATTGGTCCTTTTATCAGACAACTTTTGACAGCAGTTTTCGTGAGTATTCACCGGGCTTTAGCTTGATCCTCAGGCTCATCGAGGAAGCCTGCGAATCCTCTGATGAGATTGATTTCATCGACCTCGGTTTGGGCGGGGAAGACTACAAGAAGCGGTTGGCGACCCGATACCGGGAAACCGTCAACGTCACCGTGACTAGTTCGGCGGTACGCCATGTTAGCGGGAAGCTGAGATATCACACCGCAACAGCAATCAAATCCTCTCCGCGCCTGGAACAGTACATCAGGCGGTTGTTGGGGAAAGCGGCTGCCGGGGGGGCGAGAGCATGAAGGTGCTGCTGCTCCATTGGGAAGACGATCTGTCTTGCGCTCCCAGCCAGGCGTGGGATCTGGTCGTCGATCTGGGCCGCGCACCTCGTAGCACCTACCAGCGATGGAGGCAATGGTTGGGGTGCGAAGTTCTTAGTCTCTATGACTTTGCGGAAGAAATCGAAGATCTGTACGAGCTCCGCAACCTGGTGCAGCTTGGATCGGGGCAACTGGTGGATGGTCAGGGAATCGACTGGTGGAATGCGCTCTGCCTGGATCTGGTTCCCGACCTGCAGCAACTCGTGCTGGTTCAACGGCTGTGCGCCCGGCTGGGCGGTTCGTGCCAGTTGTGGGCAAGCCGTCCGGATCGTACAGCGAGCGCTCTGGCCAGGATGATGGCGGTGGAGCTGCGGATTGCGGTTCGGGGTCCGCAAGCATGGCGCCGCCGGGCTGCGCACTACCACCACGCTTTCGCCAGGCTGGACTGGACTCAAATCGCTCAGGTTTTCGAAGACAAGCTCCGCATCAACGGCTTCGCGGGCTTTTTCCCCATGAGCGGAAATCTTCCCGGAAAGCCAGTCATCCTTCTGCCTACCGCCTACATCAACAGTTCCCGTATTGCGGTTGAATTCGCGAATCAACTCGCTGAGCAGGAGTTCCTGCTCGTGTACACGCGAACCAGCGGGAAATTGGAATCGGTGCCGAGCAACGTTTTGATGACCCCGCTGCCGATGGAATCTTCGTCCCAGGATGAGCGTGAAATCTCAGAGCTTCTCGATCGGTGGCAGAATCTGAAAAAGCGGTTGACGAGCCAGGCGAAAGAATTCGCCGCAGCGGACGCGGTTGGAATATTTGATGTAATTCCACAACTCTTGCGTTCGGGAATCGAGCACAGAAATGCCTGGCTGCGGGTCTTCGACACGGCTCGAGTGGTGGGCTGTCTTTGCACCGATGCCAGCAATGCGGCGACCAGTATTTGCCTCGACCTGGCGAAGGCTCGAAACCTTCCGGCTGTGGCTTGTCATCACGGGGCGCTCAATTTCTTCATGGCGATTCAAACGCCACCTGCGGACTTTTATGTTGCAAAGAGCGAACTCGAACACGACTACCTCCGGCGAGTTTGTCAAATACCGGAAGAGAAGATTGTGGACGTAATTGCCCAGGCGGAGAAACTCTCGCGCCTGGCGGCGAAAGATGAGACAGCCAACCGTCCCTCGCTGGTGTTTTTCAGCGAACCGTATCGCACGTCCTACTGGCGCACGGATGAGATCTACGCAGAATTATTGCCGCCGCTTCTTGAGCTTGCTCGGAACCTGGGCCTGACGCTGGTTTTGAAGATTCATCCCTTCGAGAGCGTGAAAGATCACCGGAGCAGGTTGCGCCGCTGCCTTCGGGGGAACGCGAAGGAAATTCAGGTGATCGCCGGACCCCCCACCGCCGGGTTGTGGCAGAACACGCGCATCGCCTTGACCGTGCAATCGACCACGGCTCTGGAGGCGGCGGCCTTGGGGATTCCCGTATTTCTCTGCGCCTGGTTGCGCGACGCGCATTCCGGCTATCTCGCGCAATTTGCAAGGTTCGGTGTTGGACATGTGCTGCAGTCAGTCGAGCAGATCGCCGAAGTGCCCGCACTGCTCAAACAGCAAGAAACGAATCCAAACCGCGCTCAGATTTGGAAACCGATGGACGAGAAGGGTCTAGGGCGTTTGTTTTCCGGGAACTGCTCGATGCAGGCTGCAGGCAGCTTCTGAGGCGTTGGTTTGTTACCGAAAAAGTCTTCGATGAAGAGCACGAACTTAACCGGGCCGATCACAATCTTTACCCCGTCGTTTGCCGACGAGCACAATACCAACGCGCAGAATCTGACGGTCAAAGAACTGGTGGCGCGATTGCCGGCGGACCAGTTTCACGTCACCATGATTTGCCATGGCGAACCGGACCCGCGTATCGCATCGCGGCCTAGCACCGAGTTCGTGAAGTGGGCGGAACACGGCAACGCGTTTCGCCTGCTGCGCCGTTGCTTGTTTGCAAAGCCGGACATCTACTTTTTTCCGCGGTACGGGCCATTGGACCGGGCATTCTTCGACCTGCGGAAATATCTCTGTCCCAACACTGCGCTGGTGAGCTACATCGTCACTACGATGAACGAGAACACGGGCACTGGCCTCATGGCGCGCTCGGTTCTTGAGGCAGACCTGCTGTGCGCGAATTCGGCGCACGTAGCCGGAACCATCCGTGAGAGATTCGGCGTCGAGTCGACCATCATGCATGATGGAGTGGATCGGAGATATTATTTTCCGCGACCGCAGAAAGAGCAGTCCGGCCCTCTAATTGTGCTTTATGCGGGATCCTTCCGGCCGCTCAAGCGCGTGGAGTTGGTGATTGAGCAGGCTGCCCGTTGGCCTGGAGTGGAGTTCCGGCTGGCTGGAAAAGGTGAGACAGAGGAGCGATGCCGCCGTCTCTGCGCGCAGTACGGGTGCCGGAATGTCCGGTTTCTCGGGCATCTGTCTTCGGCGCAGTTGGGCGATGAGATGCGCAAGGCAGATGTTTTTCTGTTTCCCAGCGTATTCGAAGGCCATCCCCAGGTCTTGATCCAGGCCGCAGCCTCTGGCTTGCCATGCATTGCGATGAACTCGTATCGGCCCGACGCGGTTGTGGATAGGCAAACCGGTTTCCTGGCTGGGTCTGACGAGGAACTTTCCAGCCGCCTTGACTTGCTCTTGAGCGATCGTGAAACCCGGCGCAAAATGGCGGACGCAGCAGTTCTCCTCGCGCGTAACTTTGATTGGGACTGCATCGCCGCGAAGTGGGCAGACCTATTCTGCCAGGTCGCCGGGCAAGGCTGGAAGCCGCGATATCCGCAGCAGGAGACTCTTAGCGATCTTCATGCCCAGTGAATTCAATGCTCCTGCCTGCCTGTCCGCCGACTCCAGGATCCTCGGTGAAACCAGGTGAAAAACCAGGGACTCCTTCGCTATGGCGGATTTCTCTTTTCGGCCACGGCCGCACGGATTGCGTCCATCCTGATGACCTCCGTGACTTTCCCTTATCTCGTGCGGGTTCTCGGAGTAGAAACCTACGGACTGTGGAGCTACGTGGTTGCCATTTCCGCATTTCTGGAAATCGTTGCCGACCCTGGGCTCACCACTCACATCACCCGGCAGGTTTCTGCGAGGCGGCAGGATGCCAGTGAGTTGCTGCCTGACTACTTTTCGCTGCGCTTGTGCGGTGCGATCATCGGATCCCTCTGTGTATTGACGCTTGCGCACTGGGAAGTTCGTCCGGATGTGAGCCATCTGCTGCGGATTTACGGCGTCGGACTGCTGGCCACAAATCTGGTTTCGGCCGATCATTTCCTGGCCGCTCTGGAATTGTTTCATGCCCGATCCCTGCTGGTTGTCACCCAGCAAGCCGCTTATGCCGCCATCATCTTCCTGCTGGTCCGAAAGCCCGCCGATGTAGCGTGGCTGCCTTTCAGCATTCTTGGTTCCTCAGCTCTGGCCGGGCTAATCGGCTGGTTGATTCTGTTTCGCAAAGGTCTCACGATTCCGCCAAAGATTCAGCCCCGCCGCTGGAAACACATTCTTGTTCCCAGCGTTCACTACGCGGCTTCTACGCTGATGTCGAGTCTTTATCACCGCTCCGGACATTTGCTGGTCCGTTGGTTCCTGGGCAACTATGCGCTGGGGTTGTATGCCGCGGCCGCTCGTTTGGTGGACTTGCTGCGCGGTTTCGTGACGACTCTTATGTACGTCTTGACGCCACGCCTGGCCTTCTACGCACGGTCTGAAACAACCTTCAAGCGGACGTCCCGGTTCGCGGTGGCTGCCATGGCCGCAACCAGTATCCCGATGACTTTCGGGCTCGCCGCTACCGCAAGCCGCTTGGTCCCATGGTTCCTGGGAGCCAATTACCTGCCTGATGTCACGCTGGTGCAGTGGATGTCACCCTACATCGTGACTGCGTCGGCGGCTTCGTTGTGGTCTGGCACATTGCTGTATGCCATGGGACGGCACCGCGCGTATTTGACCGCAACGGCCGGAGGCGCAGTCAGCGGCGTGGTTCTCTATTTTCTCTTGATTCCATCATTCGGCTTGATGGGAGCGGGCGCGGCGTTTGTCCTGGCAGAGGTAGTTGTCGCTGCCATCGGATTCGGACTCCTGCCGGAGCCACTGCGCGATCTTTGGAAAAATCCTGTCATTGCGATTGCGTTGGCGGCGGCCATGCTGATGTGGGTTTTCGTCAGACTTGGGAGCGCATACTCGCTGCGGCTTCCGGTTTTGATCGCCGGTGGAGCACTGGTCTATGCCGTGCCCTGCGGCTTTTTCGTGAGACGGTGGTTTCGCCGGCAACTCTCAACAGGAATCTAGCTAACCATTCCCCAACCGACCACGATGTGGTTCCTTTGAAGTAGCGCCAAAGGCGCACGATGCCGAATGCGGGGCGGTCTGATGCAGGTTTTGACTCTGACACCCTTTTATCCCACTGCCTCCGACGATGCTGCTGGATGTTTTACCGCTGAACCTCTGCCCGCATTGCAGGAACTCGGAATCAGCTCTCATGTCATTGCAGTTCAGCCTTTCTATCGCGCCTCGACAAGGCC
Organism: Terriglobia bacterium; assembly: GCA_963758285.1. Lineage (GTDB taxonomy): Bacteria > Acidobacteriota > Terriglobia > Terriglobales > Acidobacteriaceae > DASVWZ01. The sequence continues at coordinate 81,287 of CAVWUT010000015.1, forward strand.
AAATGCCACCGCTTATCCCGCCACGTGGGTGCGCTATCCCAGTTTGCCGGGAGGCGTGGGATTGTCGTCGGCAGGCGCGCTTCTTTACTCAAACTTGATTTCAAGAGTTCGAGCGATTCATAAGCACCAACCGTTCGACCTGATCCACGCCCACGTTGCGCTGCCCTGCGGTCATGCTGCTGCCCTTCTGAGTCGCGAGTTGGGCATTCCCAGCGTGGTTACCGTGCATGGCCTGGATGCGTACTTTACGCGCCAGGTGCATGGTCTTGCGGGGAACCTGTGTGAGCGTATCGCGAAGTTTGTGTATCGGGCGGCCGCACGGGTGATTGGGATCAGCTCAAAGGTTCGCGACCAAGTGGCACTGGGAAGTCCTTCGTCAGTGAGGACCAGCGTCATCCATAACGGCGTGGACGCCGAAAAGTTTCATCCTGCGGAAGGCGAACAGGAACAGCCCATCATTCTCAGCGTGGGAAATCTCATCCCGACCAAGGGCCACGATCTTCTTCTGCGCGCGTTTGCGGAGGTTCAAAAACAATTCCCTCACGTGCGCTGCCAGATTATTGGAGACGGCCCCGAGCGGTCCCGGTTGCAGGCACTGGCGCGAGACCTCAATATTGCTCAACGCGCCGAGTTGCTGGGGCGGCAGAGTCGCGACCAGGTTGCGGATGCCATGCGACGCTGCTCGGTGTTTGCGCTGCCCAGCCGCTACGAAGGTTTGGGTTGCGTGTACCTGGAGGCGATGTCGGCGGGAAGGCCGGTCATCGCCTGCCGCGGCCAGGGCATCGAAGAGATCATCCAGCATAAGAACAATGGCTGGCTGATCGATCCTGACGACTTGCCGGGCCTCAGCAGCGCACTTGGAGTCCTTCTCCAAGACGCACCACTTCGCAAGAGCCTTGGCAACAATGCGCGATACACCGTGCTGCAGGGTCTTACCTTGCGTCACCAGGCGGCGCGCTTGGCCGAACTTTACCAGGAGTGCGTGGCTTGACCCGCAGGCTCGTCGTCATTACCGAAATCATTGCCCCTTACCGCATTCCTGTCTTTAACGCCTTGGCAAAATATAGCGACATTGATCTCCACGTCATTTTCCTTGCGGAGACGGATCCTACGCGGCGGCAGTGGCCAGTCTACAAAGACGATATTCAGTTCTCCTGCGAGGTCGTTCCGGGTTTCCGGCGAAGAGTCGCCGGACACAACTTTCTGCTCAACTGGGGGATCGAGAACGCATTGCGCCGGGCAGCCCCAGACACGATTGTCTGCGGCGGATACAATTACTTCGCTTCGTGGGCATCCCTGCGCTGGGCGCAGCGAAGGCAGGTCCCGCATTACCTGTGGGTCGAAAGCACAAGCCGGGACTCCCGGAACCGGTTCGGGTGGATCGAGTCGCTGAAGGTCAACTTCTTGCGGCGCTGCCACGGGTTTATCGTTCCCGGGAAGGCGGCTTCCGAGTATCTTGAATCGTACGGAATTCCCCGCGAAACCATCTTCACGGCTCCCAACGCCGTTGACACACATTTCTTCGCAGAGCGCAGCCAGATCATCCGCAAAGATCACGACTTTCACCGCCGAGACCTGGGGCTGCCCAACCGATTTTTTCTGTTCGTGGGCCGGTTGGTTCAAGAGAAGGGCGTTTTCGATCTGCTCGAGGCGTATCTAGCCTTACCGCCAGAGATCAGGCGCGAGGTCGGCCTTGTGTTCGTGGGCGACGGGCCCGCACGCTCAACGCTCATCCGCCGATCCGCACCATTGACCGGCTCTGTCCTCCTGCCTGGTTTTGCGCAGCGTGAACTCCTGGCGGCTTATTATGCATTGGCCGACGCTTTTGTGTTTCCGACTCACACCGACCCCTGGGGATTGGTTGTGAATGAGGCGATGAGTTGCGGCTTGCCGGTAATTTGTTCCGATGCCGCCGGGTGCGCCGCCGATCTGGTGGGAGATTCCTGGAATGGCCGGCTGGTGCGCGCAGCCGATGTCGATCAACTGGCCGCCGCTTTGACTGAACTGGCGGGCGACGATGGGTTGCGCATGCAAATGGGCCGGCGAAGCCAAGAGCGCATCGCACTATACTCGCCAGAACAATGCGCCGCGGGCTTTGCGGAAGCGGTGCTGGCTCGCGAGGTCTGTGCCGCATGAAGACCCAAGATTGGCGCCGCATAACCATCATTTCGTTAGCCTGTGGATCGGTTGTGTTTTTTATCCTGGCGCGCTGGCAAGCCTGGTTTGCCGACCCGAACACGCTCGCGACCCTCATTTTTCTAGAGCTGGTTCTGGCCGCGGTCTGGAATTACCGAAGCCGCTTTTTCCCCCTGCTGCTGGGAGCATTTCTGTGCGCAGGCATCATGTTTCCTTTCAGCATGGCTTTTAGGACGGGCCGCTGGTTTGTGCTGGCGATCGCCGCCGTTGTGGGAGTGATCGTGTACATGAAAGAGCGGCAATTGCATTTGACCGCCTTCCACTCCGTGTCGTTCGTCTGTGTCGTGATTGCGCTGGCTTCCGCAGTGGTGTCTGCCTACCCTCAAGTCGCCGTGCTCAAAGCGCTAAGCCTGCTGCTGCTCTTTCTCTACGGGGCCACCGGGGCGCGGCTCGCCGTGTTGGGACACGAGCAGAAGTTTCTCTCCAGCTTTATGACCGGCTGCGAGTGGATGGTCTACCTCACCGCGATTGCATACTTCCTGTTTGAACTCCCGATCTTTGGAAACCCCAATTCGCTCGGTGCCATCATGGGGGTGGTTGCCGCGCCCATGCTTTTCTGGGGGATTCTGGTCAGCCCGCCGTCGCCCCGGCGCGCGCGGTATACCGCTGCATTCATCGTGGCGCTGATTCTGCTATTCAGCAGTTACGCGCGCGCCGGTTTCGCAGCGGCCGCCGTTTCGTGTGTTCTGATGTGCCTCACGCTTCGCCGCTATCGTCTGCTGGCCAAAGGCATCGGCCTTTCTCTGCTGCTCGCCGCCGCCGTAGCTGCTGTTGTGCCGCAGTACAACCAGCCAGCCGGATCCCTGGCGTCCACCTTCCTGTACAAAGGGAAGCGAGACCAAGGAATTCTTGGCTCCAGAAAATCCATTTGGGACCACACCGTCGCCGTGATCCGCGAACATCCCTGGCTGGGGAGTGGATTTGGCACCAGCACGACCAGCTATGAGGGCGATCCTCAGGAGATGGCTGCGGTCCAATCGTCGGCACAAGCCACCCGCGAGCACGGCAACAGCTACCTGGCGATTACCGAATGGGTGGGCTTGCTGGGAGATGCGCCGTTCCTGTGCCTCCTCTTGCTGATTGTGCTGAATCTCGGCCGCGTGCTGGCTTGGGTGCGCCGTTCTGGCAGTGTTTCGTCTCCCGCAGTTCCCATTGCCATGGTGGTGCTTGCGGGGCTGGTGCATGCGGCTTTTGAAGACTGGCTGTTCGCCGTAGGCTACTACCTGTGCGTCTTGTTCTGGACATTCGCATTTATTCTGATTGATCTGGTTCCCCGGCCGGCTCGCCATGTTGTGCCTGCGGCTCAGGCCGTCCCTCATTACTGGCCCGGCCATTCGCGAAGCTTTATTCCGGCTCACCATGCGCCTGTTTCTTAACTGCCTGGCTGCCAGCGCGGGCGGCGGCTTGACCTACGTCAGGAACGTAGTTCCGTATCTTTCCGCTCGTTCGGACCTCCAAGCTATAGTGGCAATTCCCCCAAGCTTGCGGAAGGAGATTAAGCTCGGTTCGAATTCTTTTGTCGAGATCGATGTTCCCGAAAACGCCGGGCGACGCTTCTACCTGGAGCAGACTTCTCTGCCGCGGCGGATTCGCGAAAGCCGCGCCGATGTCCTGATCTCAACCGGCAACTTTGCCCTGCGCCGGCCGCCGGTGCCACAGATATTGCTTTCCGGAAACTCACTCTACACATCGCGAGATTTTTCTCGCGATCTTCGGCAGCGCGGCGAGTACGGCATCTGGCTGGACACTCGCATCCGTGGTTACCTGGCGCGCCGTTCCATTCATTGGGCGGACCGAACGGTCGCTCCCAGCCAGTCATTCGCAAAACAGCTTGAGGCTTGGACTGGTCGTAAGGTGTTGAGCATCTATCATGGCTTCGATCCGGCGTCTTTCTTTGCCGACCAAACGCCGCTTCCGGCGGAGGTTCAACAGAAACTCGATTCCACCGCGGGCGCACTTCGGCTACTTTTCGTCTCCCACTACAACTACTACCGCAACTTCGAAACTTTGTTGCGAGCAATGCCTCTCCTGATCAAACGCCTCGGCCCAGGCAAGGTGAAGCTGCTTCTCACTTGCAAATTGCGTACAGAAGATAACCCCGGATCTTATGACGCTTCAACGGCCAGCGCTTTGGTTCGACAGCTAGACATCTCGGAGCAAGTGATCCAGTTTGGAGCAATCCTGCATCACCATCTTCACAAGATTTACCGCTGCTGTGACATCTACGTCACGCCCGCCTACACCGAAACCTTTGCGTTTCCCATCGTCGAAGCCATGGCAAGCGGGTTGCCGGTCGTCGCTTCCGATTTGTCGGTACACCGGGAAATCACCGGAGGCGCTGCGCAGTTTTTCGACGCCTTCTCACCGGAGGAACTGGCAGATCGAGTCGTTGAACTCGCCCAATCTGCCGAACTGAGAAAAAGCCAGATCGAAGCAGGATTGAAGAGGGCTGCTGCATTCTCCTGGGCGAAACATGTAGATGACTTGACGCATCTGGCCGCCGCGCTTACTCAACCGTCGAGGTGAGGCCATCATTCCGCGACCGCATTCCTCCGTCCCTCTCTCGCCACTCCCCTGAACACCATTACAAACACATAATTGCCCTGTGGAGGTTAAGGCGGATCTTGGCGTGCTTTCATGGAGCAATAGTCGAAGAAAACATAGGAAGGGAAGAACTCCCTGTCAATCGTTCCCCTTCGTGCACTGAACTCGGCCTATTCTGGCTGTTTGCTGTCGTTCTCTTTCTTCTCGTCCTCACCCACTTTCGCCCATATGCGGCGATAGTTGACGCCTTCGGCGACAACGAACGCTACCTGTGGGCTGCCAACGCAATCCGGCGGTGGGACTTTCACGGGGTTACAGTCAAACAGTTTTGGGGGCTGCCCTACGTCATTGCGTGCTTTTCCTGGCTTCCTATGTCTGCCCGATCCATCCTGCTACTGATCTGTGCCGTATCGTCTCTGGTAAGTCTCCTGCTGGCTTGGCATCTCTGGGGTCCATGGATTGCCGGTTTTTTCACTGTGCTGAACTTCTACTGGATTCAACTCTCATTGCTGGGAGGGTCTGAGCCGCTATTCGTGGTGCTTCTTTTCTCAGCATTCTGGGCCATTCGCAAAGAGCGCTGGCTTGCAGCTTCGGTTCTCGCAGCCTTCGCTACCGTCGTGCGTCCTCTCGGGGTCTTCGCCCTCTTGGGAATCGGACTGGCCCTGATCGTCCGGCGTGACTACAAAAAGCTGCTCGCGTGCACTTCACTAGCGACACTCGTCGGGACCCTCTACCTGCTGCCCTTCTGGATATACTTTCATGATCCTCTGTATCAGGTACATCGCTACCAGCAATCTGACTGGCAGTCTGAGTCAGCCATCAGCTTGCCTTTCCGCGCCATCATCTCAAGTCTCTTCAACCATCAGGTGCCTTGGACGAATGTCTTGCTGACCTTGGGCTGGATCATCTTTGCATTTTCCTACCTGCTTTTTCTCTTCAGCTATAACTCGGGATGGGCTCGTGCTGAGTTTCCCCGGTTCGCGATGCCGGTTGTGCCTTTTCTCCTTCTCGCATTTGACCGATGGCTGCCGAGATCACGATATGTCCTGTACGGCCTCGGAATAGCGTCTTCAGTTTTGGGCGCTTGTTCGGCCATAGGCATCCGCGAGGTGATGGCGACGTTGCGCTAAAAGCCGCGCAGCAGCCAACCCGCGCCAGTCACCTGGTTCAATGGCGCGTTGACAGGGAACTGGAGCCGACCCCGGGGAATCCCCTCCCGAGTCACTCTTCTGTCATATCGAAGCTGACCACTCAGCCGCTAAGATGTCCTCGGAGCTTGCGCAAAATGCAGACCCTGTATACTCCAAAGCCGCTCTCTCCCGCCTCACGGAATGTGTGTCTGCCGGTCAGCCTGATCATCGCCGTGCGAAATGAAGCTCGCAATCTGCCGCGCTGCCTGGATTCATTGCAGGAAGCTGGCGAAGTCTACGTCATCGATTCCCAAAGCGCCGACGAAACCGTCGAGATCGCCCGCTCCGCAGGCGCGAAAGTGGTGCAATTTTATTATCAGGGTGGATGGCCCAAGAAGCGTCAATGGGCAATGGATACACTGCCGCTGGCGCATGACTGGATCCTGCTGCTGGATGCCGATGAGACGCTGACCCCGGAACTTGCTGCGGAGATTCGGGACGCGATTCAGAACCCACTCTACGACGGCTACTACATTGCCTTGCGCATGTCTTTCCTGGGGCGCTTGCTGCGGCACGGCGGCGCCGGATTCTACAAGCTGGCGTTGTTTCGCCGTGGTCGAGGTCGCTTCGAATGCCGTCTGAAGGATCAGGACACATCCATGTGTGATATGGAAGTCCACGAACATGTGGTGGTCCGTGGCCGGACGCGCAAGCTCCGCCACCCCCTGCTTCACCACAACGCCGATTCTCTTGATCGCTACATTCAAAAACACAATGAGTATTCCAACTGGGAGTCGCGGGTGCTCTTGCAGCAGGAGCAGGATCCCGGCGCGCTTCCAGCCTCTTTGTTGGGAAACCAGGCGCAACGGCGCCGCTGGCTCAAACAGAAGTTTTTCCGATTGCCGGGAGCCTCGGTCTTCCTGTTTTTATATCGCTATGTCTTCAAGCTGGGATTTGCCGACGGCGTTCCCGGGCTGATCTACTGCGGCTTTCAAGCGATACAGATGTTTCACGCCAAGGCAAAGATTTGCGAATGGCGCCTCGGCCACGTATCCTCAAAGTCCGATCTCGCGCCATGACCCAAGACTCCGGAATCCCCTCGTAATCCATGCTGATTCTCGGCCTCAACATGTTTCATGCGGATGCCTCGGCCGCAATCATTCACGACGGCAAGGTAATTTTCGCGATTGCGGAAGAACGGCTGAACCGTGTCAAGCACTATGGCGGTTTTCCTTCGCGGGCAGTGAAGGCGTGCCTTGACCATGTTGCCGCAAAGGTCACAGACGTCGACCACGTCGTCGTTGGCCAGGACACTGACGCCAATCTCACCCAGAAGATTCAGTACGCTCTGGCGAATCCGGCGAAACTCCTTAACTTGATTCGCTTGCGGCAGCGCAAGCAGGCCATCCGCGACCTGCGCAAGTTGCTTGCCCATGCTTTGCAAGTCGACGTCAAGGCCCTGAAGTTTCGCGAGCACCACGTCGAGCACCACTTGGCGCACATTGCCAGCGCCTACTACTGTTCGCCGTGGGATAAGGCCGCGGGGTTCAGCTATGACGGATCGGGCGACTTCGTCTCTACCATGATGGCGCGTTGCGAGGGCAACGAAATCAACGTGCTGAACCGGGTTTTTCTTCCCGACTCGCTGGGGAGCTTTTACACCATGATCTGCGAGTTCATTGGCTACAAGAAGTATGGCGACGAAGGCAAAGTGATGGGACTGGCGCCCTATGGCAAAGATACTTTTTGCGAACAGCTGCGTGATGTCATCGCCACTACCGATGGCGGCTTTCGGCTGGACCAAAGGTTTTTCCAGCCGCTGGGCAGCAATCAGGGAATGCAGATTCGCGAGGATGGGACCGTCCAACTTGAACGGCACTACTCCGAACGGATGGTGGAAACGTTTGGCAGCCCGCGCCAGCCGTATACAGAAATCACGCAGCGTGATATGGATCTGTCTTTCGCCATGCAGCAGCGTTTTGAAGAAGTCTTTTTCCACTTGCTGCATCAGCTGCACAAGGGTGTCCCATCGATTGACCTTGCCATGGCTGGAGGCTGTGCGCTCAACAGCGTGGCCAATGGCAAGCTGTTTGAGCAGACGCCGTTTCAACAGACCTGGATTCAACCCGCCGCGGGAGATGAAGGACTGGCGATCGGCGCGGCGCTGTATGTCGTGCATGCGGTCCTTAATCAGAAACGCAGCTACGAGATGCAGAACGCGTATCTGGGGCCGGAGTTTTCTGATGCCGAAATTGAAGCGAAGCTAAAAAGCGCGAAACTCGATTATCGCCGGCTCGATCGGCAACCGCTTCTGGATGCAGTCGCCGATAGAATCGCAAAAGGCACCGTCGTAGGCTGGTTCCAGGGCCGCATGGAATGGGGACCGCGTGCCCTGGGTAACCGTTCGATCCTTGCCCATCCCGGCCTGCCCTACATGAAGGACGTTCTGAATGCTCGCATCAAGCATCGCGAGTGGTTTCGTCCTTTTGCTCCATCGATCCTCGCCGAGCGGCAGCATGAGTATTTCGAGCATGATCACCCGTCGCCGTTCATGCTGCACGTCTACAAAATTCGGCCAGAGAAGCGCCAGCAGCTTTGTGCGGTGAATCATGTCGACAACACCGGACGGCTGCAGACCGTTCGCCACGACGAGAACCCGCTGTACTACGATTTGATTCAGGCGTTCGAACGCAAGACCGGAATTCCGGTGGTGCTCAACACCAGTTTCAACGAGAATGAGCCCATCGTGTGTGCGCCCGAGGAGGCCATCGACTGTTTCCAGAGGACCCGCATGGACGCTTTGGCCATAGGCCCGTTTCTTGTTGCGAAGTCGGAGAACTGAAGATATATGGTAGCGCGGGCAATCATCCCGTTCACACCAGATGAAACGCCGAAGCTCACTCAAGTCGCTCGGTTTCCCAATCTGCGGGTTCTCTGCTGGAATCACGGAGAACTATATGCTTCCTGCGGTTACCAACTGCTCAAGAGTAAGGTGAGCCGGCATGGCTCCCCCTGGGTTTGGGAGCACGTAGGTAGGTACGACCCAGGCCCTCTCAGAAGTTGCAGTTCATCCGTGCGGCTTGCAGCACGGCTTTTTCGCGAAGGATTTCATGCCTTGGCAGTTTTGGCCTCGGGCTACATCGTGGGCGCGGTGCCCGGCCGAATCATTACCCTTGCACCCGGACAATCAGAGTTCCACACGAGCCACGGGATTCTGCGCGGAACGCGCCCGCTGCACATTACGGCAGAACCCACTGGCGAGCTGGTTTGGGGAGAGTATTTCGACAATCGTGAGCGCAGCGAAGTCCATATCTACGGATCGACCGACCACGGCGAACACTGGGACGTCGCTTACACGTTCCCCAAAGGCACAATTCGGCACGTGCACAACATCGTCCACGACCCATGGGAAAACTGCTACTGGGTGCTAACGGGAGATAACGGTCCGGAGTGCCGCATCCTGCGCGCGTCGCTCGACTTCCGGAGTGTAGAACCAGTTCTGGCGGGAAGCCAGCAGGCACGGTCGGCAGCTCTGATTCCCACTCGCGACGCAATCTACTTCTCTTCGGACACGCCTTTTGAAACCAACCATGTTCATCGCCTCGATCGCAGCGGAAATGTGCTGGAAGTGGCGGCTCTAAGCGGTTCGTCAATTTACGGCTGCCAGGTCGCGGGAACGCTATTTTTCTCCACCATGGTCGAACCGAGTGAAATCAACCCGGAACGCCACGTGTGCATCTACGGCAGTTCGGACGGCGTGAATTGGCCGCGCCTGCTGCAATGGAAAAAGGATGATTGGCCGATGCGGCTGTTTCAGTATGGCAACGCATTTTTGCCCGACGGCGAAAGCGATTTCGGCCTGCTGGCCCTGACCACCATCGCGGTCCGAGGCGCCGATCTCGAAACCAGCGTCTGGCAAGTCTCTCCATAACTGCAAACACAGAGGTACTCTTTGCGCTCTTCGCGGCTTCCTTCGCGACCTTTGCGGTTAAGAATGTAGCGTCGGTTGTCGCTGAACACTCCGGGAGGGAACCCAGTCGGGTACCAGTGCAGTACCGCTTGCAGTGCTATATTCCGAATCGATTCCACCGATTTCACTTGTGAGTCGACTGCAATACTACCGGCGTATCTTCCAGGCCTACCTCGGAACGGGCCAAAGCCAACTCACGTTCTGGCACGAAACGCCGGAAGTAAATTCTCACGCGCCCGTTAATGCCCTGGGCGAATACTACATGCCGTTTGCCCAGAAAGCGGATTATCCCGGATATCACGACGCGGCGGGCATTCCCATGCTCGACTATCGCGGAAACATTGGCCTGCAATACAATCCTATCGCGGTGGCGCAATGGGGACTGGGCAACTACAACCAGTTTTCCCGCACCGGCTGCGCGGAGCGAAAAAAGAAGTTTCTCCGCGCCACTGACTGGCTGTGCGCTCATCTGGAACAGAATTCATTCGGCGTTTGGGTTTGGCAGCACCACTTCGATTGGGAATATCGAAGCCTGCTGAAAGCGCCGTGGCATTCGGCTTTGGCGCAGGGGCAGGGAATCTCGCTTCTGCTGCGCGCGCATCGTGAAACCGGCGCGGAGACATACCGTCGCATCGCCGATCGCGCGTTTGAGGCTTTTCTGAAGCCGGTCGACGAAGGCGGTGTGACTTTCATCGACAAAGTTGGCAACGTCTGGTTTGAAGAGTACGTCGTCGCTCCACCAACGCACATTTTGAATGGATTCATATGGGCCGCCTGGGGCGTGTACGACTATTTCCTGACGACTGGATCCCACGCAGCGCGTGACCTCTTCCAGGCCGCGCTCACGACGCTTCGGACCAATCTCCAGCGCTACGACTTGGGATTCTGGTCTCTGTATGAACAGTCCGGCACATGGTTGCCGATGGTGGCCAGCCCTTTCTATCACCGCTTGCATATCACGCAGTTGCGCGTTTTGCATCGGATGACCGGCGATACGATCTTTGCGCGATTTGCAGACCGCTGTGAATCCTACGCCGGCAACCGGTCCAAACGCACGCGGGCTTTCTGGTACAAAACGGCATTCAAACTTGGCTACTACTAGAACGCACCCCACAAATCGTTTTGAAAAAGCACAGCTTCGAGCCGTGCCGCTAAACCTGTTCCGGGGAATCAGGGACTCGTGAAGATCCTGTACGTATCGCAATATTTTCCGCCGGAAATGGGCGCACCCGCCGCCCGCGCGGCGGAACTGTCCCGTTTGTGGGTCCGCGAAGGTCACGAAGTGACAGTACTCACCGGGTTCCCCAACCATCCGACCGGTGTTGTACCTCCCGAATACCGCAAGCAGATTCGGCGTTTGGTCATGCGCGAAAACGTCGATGGGATCGATCTGGTGCGGACGTGGCTCCTACCGCTTCCCAACCGCAAAGCCCACGAACGCATGTTGAACTACAGTTCCTTCTGTTTATCTTCCGCCATGACCGGATCGTTTCTGGAAAAACCTGACGTCGTGATCGGCAGCTCACCGCAGTTGCTGGTGGGCCTTGCCGCTTGGTGGATCGCCCGGTCAAATGGCGTGCCATTCATCTTCGAGGTACGTGACTTGTGGCCGGAATCCTTGGTTGCGGTGGGGGCGGGAAATCCTGGATCGATTTTGCATCGCGTACTCGCGCGGGTAGCCGGGTTCTTGTATCGCAACTGCGATCACGTCGTGGTGGTCACCCCGGCGTTCAAAAGCTATCTCGCCCGGCATTGGGGTGTGCCGCTAAGCAAGATCTCGGTGGTTGAGAACGGCGTCGACACCCGTTTATTCAGCCCAGAAATGGCGGGTCACACTCTCCGTCAGCAGCTCGCCGGAGAAGGGAAGTTTGTCGTCTCCTACATCGGGACTTTGGGCATGGCGCATGGCTTGGAGACTCTTCTGGAAACCGCTCGTCTGCTCCAGCACCGCGCTCCCGAGGTTTTGTTTCTGCTCGTCGGAGAAGGATCCGAAAAGCAGAAACTCATTTCGCTGGCGCATTCGCAGAATCTGACCAATCTGCGTTTCGTGGATCAGCAGAGTCATGGTCGCATCCCCGCATACATCGCCGCGTCTGACGTGTGCCTGGTGATGCTCAAGAAGGCAGAGTTGTTCAAGACCGTGTTGCCGACAAAGCTGCTGGAATTCATGTCCTGCGCCCGCCCAGTTCTCCTTGGCGTGGACGGTGAAGCACGCAGAATCATGGACGAGGCGAATGCCGGCCTCTTCGTCGAGCCGCAAAATGCCTCGGCTCTCGCCGAGGCTGTCATGCGGCTTGCCGCCAACCCATCACTTTGCAATGAGCTTGGGCGAAACGGTCGACATTATGTTGTGCGCTACTTTTCCCGCCAGCAAACCGCATGGCGCTATCTCGACGTGCTGGAGGCCCTGCTTCGACCGGAAGCGGCAGGCGCCGCCGCGGCAGCCTGAGATCCGCACGGCGGCCCGGTCCCATTCCGTTTTTCTCTGACTACTTGCTGAGACTGAAGTCAGCGTTAGCCTCACCGGAAACCGCAACCGGCTTGGTCTGCGTCTTAGCGCCTTCATGCCAGCCCACCACGTTGTACTGACCGTTGGGGACGTTATCAATTTTGTAAGTTCCCCCTGCGTCGGTTACGGCGTAATAAGGCGTCGGTACGACCACAACGTAGGCCGACATTTCCGGATGCACGTTGCACAGCAACGCAGCCACGCCTGCTTGATCAAACTTGAACGATCGCTTCTCACCCTGCGGCCATGTCCCCAGGTTTTTTCCCGGCCCTTTCTTCGCGCCTAGCTGGAACGATGGCCAGAATACGTTGTGCGCGACTTTGTCCGCATTCAGGAAGTCCACAGTCGTTCCCGCTTGGACCACCAGAATGTGGGGCTGAAACACGAGGGCTTTTTGGCTCAACACAGGATGCTCGGCCGGGGCGGGAAAAGTCTTGCCTTGGATTGCGTCTACGTAGATAACCGACTCGCCCGAAACTCCAGCGACTTTGCCGCTGATTGTGCCGGCGTTTGCTGCCATGGTCAGCATTGCGGTTAGAAGTAATGCCAAAACAGAGTTGCGTTTCACAGTCTCTCCTTAGGATTTAGAAAATGGATGGGAGATGATTCTCCGCAGGTGTCAATACACAAACTCCAGGGCCGCGACTGCGGTGTTGGTGCGGAACGGGCTGATCAGTTGCGCGGGAATTCCGCTGGCGCTGATCGAGTTGGGGTTGTAGACCACCTGCTGCGGACGGATCTGATATTCAAACGAAGCCTTGATGTTGGCGTGAATCAGAAATTGTGCGCCCGGGGTAAACCGGTTGCGCACCGAACTGAACGGCGAATAGTACGGAGTGCCGATTTCGTTCGCACTGCCGGCGGTGTATCCGTTCAGCAGATCGGCCCGCGAGTTCACCCGGTCCCAGCGCATGATCGCCATCATCCACGGATAAATCATGTAATCCGCCTGCATGAAGCCGCCGGAGAAATTCGCCGGGCTGGCACTCAGGAATTCACTCGGCCCGCCGAAGCCCACCGGCGTGAAAGGCGCCAGGCTGTTATCGTGGCCGTACATGTAGAGCCCGTAAATGTCGAATTTATCGTGCAGGTTGAAATCGAAATCGCCGCCCACGCGATAGAACGGCTCGCGGGCGGTGAGAACCGTGTCCACCGCTATGGAAGTGATGGCGGTGAGGCCCGGCAGGCGCTGCACCGAACGTCCGTAGAGATAGTAGGAACCAATCGTGATGTAGTTGTGGGTCTGCGGTCCGTTCTTGCCGGCGGCCTGAATGTCGTGGCGGCTGGCGGGATCGCGTTCCAGGTTGGCGCGGTAAGCCAGGCGGGCATAAATGTCCTTGAAGTTGGCGTCGGAGTTGAAGCCCACCCCACCATTGCTGCCTCCGGTGGCGGAAGGCACGTTGGGCGCGGGCGCCGAAGTCCCGCTGGTGTTCTGGTCGATGATGGCGAGAGCGTAGCGATAGCCGCCGTAATGGTGGCCGCCGCTGATCTCAATTCCCTTGCCGGGGTCGGCCAAGACCAGCCCGTTATTGACCAACTGCTGGGCAAAGGCCGGATTCTGGGTGCCGATGTTGGCCTGCGCATAAATGTCATACGGGCTGATGTCGTAGGCGCGAGCCTGGGTGAAGGGCAGATCAAGTTCGAACTGTCCGACTTTCAGGGTCACCGAGTCGGTGGGCAGTTTCAGGAAACGGCTGAGGTTGACGAATCGCAGGTAGGCGTCGCCGAGTGCCCCGTTGGCGTTCTCGCCGGAGACGCTGATGTCGTCGTCGACCCAGAAGGCGATGTCGTCACCGAAATTTCCGGCAGAAAAAAGGCTGAAGAAGCCAGTCTGAAAATCGGTTTGCGGGATGAACGATCCCACCGAGCCGGGAGGCAGTTGAGCGTTAAAGTTATTGCGGTTGGCGCTGGTGACCTGGAAGAACTGGTTATAGCGCAGCCCGATGGGAATGCTGCCGGGAATTTGGCCCGGCCAAATGGTGTGCGGCCAGAGTTCTTTCTGGGCGGGCGATCCAAGCATCACCGGCGGAATCTTGAGAAAGGTCTCGTCATCCTTGGGGAACTTGAAGCCGGCGTCCTTGAAGGCTTTGCCGAAATCGTTCAGCTTGGGAAAATCCACGTGGCAGGTGGCGCACGACGTCCCGTACTGCCGGGCAAACGCTGGAATCGCGTTTGCCGGCGGGACAATGCCGCAGGTGAGAAAGATAAATGAACAAAACATCACCACCAAAAACTTGAACATTCCAAGTTTCCTTTCTTAGTAAGTGAAGGACTGAATTTCGGTCACGCCTGAGTCCGGACCATCTACGAATCCGCTTCGCTTGCCCGGATTCAGCGCAATGTGCGCCGGGATCACGTTAAAAGTATTGGAGAAGTTGAATCCGTTGAGGGTTTCCTTGAGGTTGCCCTTGGTGTCGTAAACGTAGATCGAACTGCCGCTGGGGGACGAACTCGAATTCGGCTGGGCGATCAGGAACAGTTTGTGGATCGGATCAAACTCGACATCGGCGCCGCTGTAAAATTGCTGTTCACCTGAATTTGGTAATACCACGGTGAATCCGGTCTGTGCCTGGAGATTGTAAAATTCCACGCTGGCGTCGTCTTCTGTCGTCGTACAAAAAATGCCTTCCGCGGAGTCGACGGCCAGGCCGTTGATGAAGCCATACCCGACACCGGTAAACTCTGTGAACGTGCCCGCGCTGAGATCAACCACGCCGATGACCGGCAAGCAACCAAAGCATCCCGGCCCTCCCCCCAACACCGCCTGATTCGTCTTGCCGTCGTACGCGATGGGTGGAGGCACACTGGCAAAATTGTTGGAGTCCGTGATCTTGACGACCGGGCCGAACGTATTGGCCGCGACATTGGAGCTGAATACATACGGGATGAAATTTCCGCTGTTATCGTAGGCGAACACGGCGACATCCGGGACTCCCTGGCTGCGGCTCACCCCGGTGGGCATGATAAGGTGCTTGGCTCCGATGGGCGGGGTCCAGTGGCCAGTGAACTTATTCGAATCCAGAGGATTCTACGGTGTGAAAAGTGCGCTTGACGTGAAGAAAGCTTAGTACGTGCTCGTGTTCGACCAGTCCCGCGCTCTTGCCTACAACCCCCATCGTGATGAAATCATCTTGGGTTTCCGTTTTTGTCACCACTTCGAGAATCTTGCCGGTCTTCTGGTCAAAGGTTTCGACCGCGGCGTTGACGCGCCCACCAGCCTCGCTCAGCAAGCCTTCTGTGCCGTTTTGATCGATATCAAATCCGAAAATCTGCCCCCCAAACTTGCTGTGGACCAGAATCTTGCCGGCCCCTGCAGAAGAATTCGGCTCTGACTCATTCGTCTGCCCGAATACAACGCCCGAGAACAGCAACACGACCGAGCAGAGGAATGCGTGCCTGGCCCGCGATGAATGGCGACGAGAGCCAACCTTCTTTTCCGCGATGAATGTAGTTCCAGGGGTCAAAACGGACGATTCATTCCTTCTGTTCCGCATTTCATTCTCCGTGGGATGATGGTGTTCCGGGAAAAACCCGGTGACTGCCGTATCTCATGAAGCTAAGCCAGCGATCCACCTTTTATGTCACGTGCTTGTCAGAAAATTGTAAACTTGAGCGCCGAATGAATTTCATTTTGCCCGGGCGGCGCCGACGCGGAGTTCTTCAGACTTTGCGCACAGCTCCTCGAGCTTGGCATTCATTAACTCTGCGCCAAAAACCATAGTGGGTTTTTGCAATATCCGCACTTTCGCGTTGCGGGCCACCCATTTGCGGTATGCGCTCTCCGCCGACATTCTTGTGAACTCGCGCACCGTGACGAAAACGCCTCCAGCCATTAGCAAAATCACGAAGAATCCCGCCACAAACGGGAAAGCGGCGATTCTCATGTCCGCATTGCCCGGCAGTGCCTGGCTGTTCGGGAGCAACGAGGTGCTGAAAACTTTCTCTCCAGACTCGACCTCGACTCCTGCTTGATCGGGCCGGGGCATTGGAACTGCCGAATCAACGACCGGCGATTGCTCCGGCGGGTAGAGTGTCAGGTACTGGTACACGTCCGCCGCTTCGTTCTCTTTCAAGTAATAAAAAACTGGCATCCTGCCCCGGCAGAGCAACGGCGGTGTCCCCATAACGATCGGTGCGCCGCTGGTGACCTTTCGAACCAATTCAGACTGGTTCGTCCGCGCAGTGAGAGTATTCAGCGGCGGAATTGCTCCGTCCCAAAGCTGCTCGGGGCTGGGGTTTCGACCGGCCGCACTGTGGCAAGTGTGGCAGGTGGATTTCACGATCAACTCGCCCACACGAGCGGGTGATTCTCTGATCGCAATTTGCTCCTTCTCCGCGTTGGGCAAGCCGGCAAGCTGTTTCAGGTAGGCGATGAGCGAACGCACTTCTGCTTGGCTTAGGTGAGGGAATGCCGGCATCTCCTGTCCCCCTTTGTGCAACCGTTGCAGCAGCGCAGTTTTGGACTGCTTTGCTAGCCCGGCGGCCTCCGCCCGGCTCATGTTCATACCCACCTTTTTCATTCGTTCCATAACCGCCGTAACAGAGGTCGCCCGGACGGGATCGATCACGGAGCCGATTTCCGGCGGGGCGCCAATCCCGGATTCGCCGTGGCACCCTTGGCAATTCATACGGTATAAATCCGCTCCATGGAGAACAACAGTGCGCGTCGAGAAGCGGAGCGATCGTTCCGGTTGCAAGCCAGAGGCTTCTTCCCCCGGTGCAAGCGCAGGCGGGCCCAACCGGTCCGTTTTGCCCATGCTGGTTTCGCCCAGCGTCCGATGGAGATGACTGAGCCAGCTTTCCCCTGCCACAGCCGTGACCGGAATCCCTTCAGATCCGGTTGCGGCCACTCGTAGCGGGGACGGAGAGCCGAACTCGACGGGATATGATGCTGCAGGCCGCGCCCCGGCAACAAACACGATCAAACAGGCCAGGGTCCGCACCGCGAGACTTCTGTGCGCTTTTGTACCCCGTGCGAAGCCGCTCCTCTGCCAGATTTCCAGCACAAGCCTACCGCTCCTTTCAAAGGATGAGCTTTGTCGCCAGCCCATCGGTCATCGGTTGTACTCAACGCCGCGCTTCGCGGGTGAGTTCCTTCTGGCGGGAGCGGCAGAGGGAACTTGGGCCCAGTGGGAACTCAAGTATTACTTCTCAATTCATTTCCAGTAGTTCTTGTGGCGAGACCAAAATAGAAGGTCCGCGCTGCGTTGTTGTCACGTTTTTGTCAATCGATTGTCCAATTGTTGTTTCCGTGTGCCAAGAACCGCGGAGTCGCGTCAGCAGCAAGGAATTCAGGAATGCCAATTGTTATTGTTATGGAGCGGGAAATCCAAGGAAGGGTTTGCAGAAAAAACTCAGATCATGGACTGATCGTCACGGATGCGCCGCAACTATGCTTACCGTGGTGACCGCTTGCATGGCGGCGTCCAGCGTTCGTCCGACAAATACCTTTTGCGCGCTGGTGGGAACGAACAGAATGTCGTCGGCTTGCATCGCCATGTCCGGAGCTTTCGCTTCCAGAATTTGTTTCAGGCGCACCGGTGTTTCACTCATGCCGGACGGCCCTTTGCGGATGATTCTCGCCGCCCCCAGTTTTGCGGTGCGAGTCGTTCCTCCGGCCAGGGCAATCGCTTGAAGCACGGTCAGTTGTCCGCCGTCCATCAAAAATCCGCTGGGCTTGCCCACGTCGCCGACCACGTAAATTACATCGGCTTTGCGCACGATGATCGTGTCCCCCGGGTAAACCAGCACGTTGCTCTCCGGATGGTCGGCCAGGTTCCGTGAAAGCGGCACCGTAAGCGGTGGATCGTCCGACCCGCGGTGTGCCACGGAAAGACTGCGTCCGGCTTTCTCGGTCAGGCCGCCAGCCGCCGAAATCAGATCGAACAGATGCTGCTGGACTCGCACCGGGTACACTCCCGGCTTCACTACCTCACCCAGAACACTTGCACCATCGGACGAATATTGTTCGACCAACAGGCTTACGTGCGGATCCTTCAGGAATCCTCCGTCGGAAAGCCGCTTCTGGATGAGCGCTTGCGCTTCCTCCGCGGTCAGTCCACCCACGTGCACGTAGTCGATCAGCGGAAGATAGACGTTGCCGTTGGTTCCAACCCGCACCTTGGTGCTCAGGTCGGGCACGTTGTAAACGCTGGCTTCGATGAGGTCTCCCGGACTGAGGCGCAAAGCAGGATCGGGATGCGAGGTTCCGCTCGATGGCGGTTGTTGAGCTTGCAACAACATGGGCGACGCTGGAAAAAGCAGTGTCAGGAGGACGGTAGCGGCTCGAAAAAATCCCGACCACGGACTCGATAGCGGAAATACTGGCATTCTCTCAGAAACACTAGCACATTGCCCACCGTCGCAAGCGCTCCAATTGCTGCCCGCCCATACTTTGGAAACACTGCGAAATGGCGATTGCGCCTCCTATTCCCACTTCGATGTACCACGGAAGAGAATAGCCGTTCGCTGTGCGCGACGGTACCATTCTCAAAGAGGCTGTTGTACGCCGGTTCAACTGGCGCCGCCTGACGGATGAAGGTGAACCCCAAGAAGGGTGCATCGCCCGTTAGAGTGTGATTCAGTTCGACGCCGTCTACGGGAGGGCTTATTGATTGTTCTCTACCTCGGGACGTTTATTACGTCCCTGGTTGTGTCTTTCATTCTCACCCGGGAAGTTCGCGACTTCGCAACCGCTCACGCCTGGGTGTCCCCGCCTCATTCTGATCTGCATCGCCGGCCGCTCCCGCGAGTTGGAGGCGTCGCGATTTTCTTCTCGTTTCTTCTGAGCTGTTCCCTAGTCTTTGTCATCGTGCGACATATGCCCGGGCTCGGGGGCGAGTTCGCTTTCAAATCGGTCCTTGCCATTCTTGCGCCGGCTTCCCTCGTATTCCTGCTTGGCGTTTACGATGATCTTCACCAGGTCGGACCATACACGAAGTTCGCCGTGCAGGGGCTTGCCGCGACCATGCTTTTTGCGGGAGGACTGCGCATCCTCCAGGTGCCGGTGCTGTTCGGGAACCATCACTTCCCATGGTTTGTAGGATTGCCGCTGACCGTGCTCTGGGTTTTGGCCGTTACCAACGCCTTCAACCTGATCGACGGATTGGATGGCTTGGCCGCCGGCTCCGCGCTGTTTTCGACCTTGGTTGTGTTCATCGTTTCGCTGGCGACCCAGTCTGCCCTGGTCTCGCTCATGGCGCTGGCCCTGGTCGGAGCCATCGCGGGATTCCTGCGGTTCAATTTCAGCCCGGCCACAATTTTTCTGGGTGATTGCGGAAGCTTGTTCATCGGATTCATCCTGAGCGCTCTGGCGCTGCAAGGCGCCGCCAAGTCGCCCACCATCATTGCAGTTGCCATTCCAGTGGTTTCCTTCGGATTGCCCATCCTGGAAACCACCCTGTCGATCGTGCGCCGATGGATCAGCGGCCGCCCGGTCTTTGTTGGCGACCGCGAGCACATTCATCACAAACTCTTGCAGCAGGGCCGCTCGCACCGCCAGGTGGTGATCATCCTGTACGGCGTATCGGCCGTGTTTGGCCTGCTGAGCCTGTTTCTGCTGTGGCCCGTCAGCCAGATGCTCGGCCTGGTTCTGGCGGTGGTCGGCGTGGGTGTATGGATTGGCGTGCAGCGGCTGGGCTATCTGGAATTTGGCGAGCTGCGGCGCGTTGCCCAAAAAGCCATCGAGCGCCAGCTTCTCATCAACAACCTTGCAATTCGCAGAGCTGCCGAGGAGTTGAAGGCGAGCAAAGACTATGCCCAGGTTTGCCGGATCCTGGTCGCCGCATTCAGTGGGAATGAGTTCGACGCGTTTGATCTACTGCTGCAAACCCCGGTCTATGAAGATTCAGCCTTTCGCGACTTGCACTTGGTTTCAACTTGGGGGGAATCCCCGCGCCTCCGCTGGATCAATCCCGGAAGTTACTATCGCAGCGGGATGGCGAGCGCCTGGAGCTTGAATCTGGAACTCCTTACCAGCCGGAACCGCCGATGTGGCAGCATGATCATTTATCGCCTCCACACCAACCGCGATTTGCAGGTCGATTTGAATTTGCTCACTTCCATTTTTCCCGTAGCGTTGGCCGATGCGCTGGAACGAGCCATGCTCGCGGAAGTCGGAGAGTTGCCCCAGGTGGGAAGGAACCCGGGAATTCTCGCCGCACACGCCAGTTAGGTATTCTCGACGGTCTCAGAATTTATCCACAGCCGTGAACCTTCAACGCTACTTTTTCCTGATCCATCCCACATGTAGTTTCAGGTTTCTTCTGAAAACCGCACGGAGGAACAATCTTAGAGATGGCAGAAAAGCTCACCGGTCAGGACATAAGCTTTGTCGAGCTGCAAACAGCTGTGTTTTGCGTTGAGTGCGAAATCATCAGCAAAAACAATACTCCTTATTGCATGGCGTGCGGAAGCCGCGCAGTTTTGAGCCTGTCGCGGGTTCTGGGCGGATCATTGCGCGGCCAGCAAACCGCGCACCTGATTGCCGACGCCGAACTCGATCGGCTGGTGCGCGAACTGCTCCGCACCGTTCCAATTTCGCAATCCGAAGAACGTTTGCCCGCATCGTTTGCCACGCTGGCTCCGTCTCGTCACCACGCTCGGGCAACTCCTTCAGACGGACGCCCGCTGGTGCATGCTTCCAGGCTGGTGCGCGAAATCTGCACGGAGGACGTCGACCTAGAACCTGCCATCAGCGTGATTGCCGAGCGCGCCCAGGCTTTGACCGGCGCCAGCGGGGCGGCGATTGCCCTGCGCCATGGCGACGAAATCGTGTGCCGCGCCCGTACCGGCCGGACTGCCCCGGATCTGGGAATGCGCCTGCAAACCGATTCCGGCATTTCTGCCGACTGTGTCCGTACCGGAGAGGTTGTGCTTTGCCATGACGCGGACCGGAATCCGCACGTCGATCTGGCAGCCTGCCGGCGGCTCGGTGCCCGCTCCATCCTGGCCGCTCCACTGCGCCACTTCCGGCGCACCTTGGGGGTTTTCGAGGTTCTCTCCAATGCGCCTTATGCCTTTGACGGCCGGGATGTTGCGACCATGCAGCTGCTTTCCAGCCTGATGGTGGCAGCCATTTCCCGGCTCTCCAATCTGCAGTTCACCAACCAACGCCGCAATGCCTAGGGAGCATTCGACCAAAGTCGTCGATGTAGGCGCGGGCGCCCCTTCGACTTCGCTCAGGGCAGGCTCTCGCCCGTGCGGGACCCAGCTGCACTCATACTTCCTCTAAAGTTTTTGCTGCCCGACTCCAGCCGCTCTGGAGTAGAGTAATGTTGGGCGGAATTGGAGTATGGAAAACCTCGCGACCAACTCGGCGGGTGCCACTCGGGATTTCACTTCTCCCGCAGCCAATCGCCGCCGGCGAGTGCGCCACAAGGTTCACACCCCAGCCTACGCTTCCCTGAACAGCTCCTGTGAGGATCGAACGCTCGAACTCCATGAGGTACTCAACATCAGCGAGGACGGCCTCGCCATCCAGACTTCGGCTCCGCTCACGCTGAACGAGACGGTGGATCTGTGCCTCGATCTCTCAGAGACTGGAGTAAAGATCAAGAATCCTGGCCGCGTGGTTTGGCTGAACGAAGGCAAGGCCGGGATATGTTTTTCGGCGATGTCGTCCGCTGCGCAGGGCCAGGTGAAAGAGTGGCTCTTTGTGAATACCACTCTGGCTTGCGTCTATCGCGCGGCCGAGGAGAAATCCGAAGCCGAAGCGCGGGCCGCAGTGCACATCCCGCCGTCCACACCCACATCCGTTGCGCCGCAGAAGGCCAACGAATCCGCCTTTCCCGCCGACTACACCTCAACCCTGGCCGCCTTGGCTGCAGTCGAAGGGGAGGTTGCGGCCTTCGGCAGCGATCTTGACCGAGCTCTTCGGTTGGTTGCCGAACGGGCCATTGCCTTCACGCACGCCACCGGCGCAGCCGTCGCGCTCACTGACGGGCCTGAGATGGTCTGCCGAGGCAGCGCTGGCCCGGACGCTCCCAGCTTGGGAGTTCGGTTCAACATTGGCGCTGGTTTTTCCGGGGAGTGCGTGCGGACGGGCAGAACGCTGCGTTGCGAAGACAGCGAAACCGATCCGCTTGTGGACAAGGAAAGTTGCCGCGCTCTTGGAGTTCGCTGCATGGTCGCCGTTCCCATCCGCTCTCGCGAGTCCATCATCGGACTGCTGGAGATTTTCTCTCCCAAGCCGGCGGCGTTTGGTACTCAGGATGAAACTGTGCTGCAACGCCTGGCCGAAATGGTTTCTCGATCGGTGCACCGGGCTGGGTTGGAGGCAGAAAGCCTGTCGCGAACCGCTGCGCCGGTGGTGGACGATGAACTCTACGCCGAAACTCAGGCCGAGTCTCCTCTTTCTTCGCTTTCCACGGTTCAGAAAATTCTTTTGATCGCGGCCGCGCTCACCGTGGTTGCGGCTGTGGTCTGGTTGCTCCAACCCTGGCATCCCCAAGCTGCTGGCGCATCCAGCGGACTTCGTGGCCCAGCCCAATTCCAAGTGGTTTCAAAACCCGCACCCCTGGCGGACAGTCCCCAGGATTTCGCCGGAATTCGTAAACTAGCCGAGCAAGGGGATGCTGCCGCCCAGTTCGCAGTCGGGGCGCATTACGCGACTGGAGAAGACGTGCCGCAGGATTACGCCGAGGCCGTGCGCTGGTTCACCAAAGCCGCGGAACAGGGCCACGTCGGTGCTCAAGCGACCTTGGGAGCGTATTACTGGTCGGGCCGCGGCGTCCCTCAGGATCTGACCAAGGCATACTTCTGGGCGATTCTGGCCCAAACCGGAGGAGATGACGCCAGCAAGTACCGCGTCGTGCTTCTGTCCTCCCGCATGAGCCGCCAACAGATCGTGGCCGCGCAACAGCAAGCCAATCAGTGGATCAAGGAGCACGAATCTTCTCCACCAGCCGTGGCTTCCTCTCGACCCAAGTAGCCAGGTTTGCGTAGGGACAAACGTCCTTTGCCACACCTATGCTTACGTAGCGACAGGTGTCTCACCTGTCCCGGCGGAGCGAAGCTCCGCAGTTGCTCCTACGGCAGTTGACACCAGCGGGGTTAGAATATAGGTGAAGTGTCCGTGTCCACCCTGCGCGAAGTCGTCTATCAGCATGTTCGCGAAGGCGAGCTCTACGAGAAGCTCGACCGCAACCGGGTGCGCTGCTATGCCTGCGGCCATTGCTGCCCCATCCCGGAAGGCCAGCCCGGAGTCTGCAAAGTCCGCTACAACCGCGGTGGCACGCTCTACGTACCCTGGGGCTATGCCGCCGGAGTGCAGTGTGACCCCATCGAAAAGAAACCGTTCTTCCACGCCTATCCAGGAGCCTTGGCCTACAGCTTCGGAATGTTGGGATGCGATCTTCACTGTGCTTATTGCCAGAACTGGGTGACCTCGCAAGCCCTGCGCGATCCGAATGCAGTTTCGCCGCCGCACCACGCTTCTCCCGAAGCGATGGTGCAGGACGCGCTCCGCCAGGGCGCCAAGGTTCTGGTCAGCACCTACAACGAGCCGCTCATCACCAGCGAATGGGCGGTGGCCGTCTTCAAACAAGCCAAAGCGGCTGGACTGGTCACCGGATTCGTCTCCAACGGCAACGGCACTCCGCAGGTGCTCGAATATCTGCGGCCCTGGACGGACCTTTATAAGGTTGACCTGAAGAGTTTCGATGACCATCGCTATCACGAACTCGGCGGCCGCATCGGGCCGATTCTTGACACCATTCGCCGCCTGCACGATATGGGCATTTGGCTGGAAATTGTCACGTTGCTCATCCCAGGTTTCAACGACTCCGACGACGAACTGAAACGCCTGACCGGTTTTCTTGCCGGGATTTCTCCCGACATTCCTTGGCACGTGACCGCGTTCCACAAAGATTACAAAATGGACGACCCCGACGACACGCAGCCTGAAGACTTGCTGCGAGCCGCCCAGATCGGCAGAAGCGCCGGACTGCGCTACGTGTATGCGGGCAATCTGCCAGGGATGGTCGCCGGCCTCGAAGATACCAAGTGTCATGGCTGCGGCCAGACCGTCATCAAGCGCTACGGCTATTTCATCGAAGACTACCGTCTGACTACAGACGGCCATTGCCCATCGTGCAAGGCCGCCATCCCTGGCCGCTGGGCCGCAAACTTTGCCGGGCAAATTACCGACCGTCCCTTCTCGCCCCGCCGCCGCTCCAGTTTAGTCACCATCCTCAGCCAACCGGACTTTTGACGACCGTCCTCAGTCAGGATGAACCCACAGAAGCCGTCATCTCATCGTCTCATCTGCTCCGCCTACAAGGAGTTAAGCTGCATAACCTCTTCTGAAGAAATGCCTTAGCACTCCTAACGAAGATTTTATGGGTCCTTTATGCCCATTTAACGCAGCCTCAAATAGATTCTCTTTCCGGCAGAGATGCTCATGAGTGAAGACAAAGAGCGTATCTCTGGCGGAGGAGAGGGTAAAGATTCGTGGGAATGTTTGCAGGCCTTGCAATCGTGGTTGTGTTCACGGCTTGCTCGGCTGTGGGGCAGTTTAAGTACAGGAGTCAACAATGTTGAAGCGAACGAACATCGTATTGGTGCTTATCGCAGCGATCTTGGCCATGCCAGGGACCGGGGTCGCACAAAAGGCATCTGTTCCTAAGCCGCAGGATAAAGTGGCGCTCGGACAGGAGGAGGTCAAGCAATTGCTGCTGCTTATGATGGATGACGCCGACAGGAACGGCGAGATCTCCAAAGCCGAGTTCATGAGGTTCATGGAAGCGGAGTTCGACAGATTGGACAAAGACAAGCGCGGGAGGCTGGACGTCAAAGCACTGGTGCAATCGAAATTGCGCGCAAGCCGCTTCACAAGTGTGGGGAAGTAATACCTGGCTCTGCGTCGCAGCCCTGGGTTTGGTTACAATCGTCAGCGAGAACCGACCGCGCTCACGAGGAGCCAAACAACCGTTGCGACGCAAACTCTCACCGCATTCCGCAGCAAGCCCTGGCTCTGGATGGAACCTGCGGATCTTATCCGCACTGGCGTTATTGTGTCTGAACGCGGCCTGCTCGCCGCGGGATTTCCTCACACGCCGGCTCGCGACTGACTTGATTGCCGGCTCCGACACGTTCAAAGCAACCCAGAAGTTCTGGCTGCGCACCGGAACCACATCGAACCAGGACTATTTCTCTCCTGAATACCTCGTTCTGCAGCACCGTGGCTGGATCACCGCCGCCAACGTCGCTTGCCCGCCTGCCGTGGCGCCACCGCCTTGCTGGGATGTCGCTCTCACTCCGCTTGGAGTCGGCGTGTTTCGCGACCTGATCCCGGCCAACACGGTTCAATCTCAATATTTCGGCGTACCCGTGGCTCGCCGACAGCTTACCGGCGTCACTGGGATCAGCAAGAACGGCGCTGTGGCCGATGTCGATTTTCTGTGGAAGTGGGTTCCGCTCAACGAAGCGGGTCAGGCACTCTTTGCCGGCGATGTACAGTACAAATCGACCGTCACCTTCCGCCTTTACGACGACGGATGGCGAGTGGCGGAAGCCGCAATGCCCAAGACCAATCAAGGCCTGGACGATGCCCTGAAGAATGCCCAGCCTGCCCAGTGACAGGCTGTCTTGAAATCTGACCCTATGGTAATCGGCTCGTCAAACGTGGATGAAGGGGACGCTGCGGTGGTGGCCGCATGATTAGACGGCACAAGAGGAGCATCCTGTCACTAGCGATAACGGTTGGGATGTGGGCCGCGATTGGCAGCTATACTCAGTATCAATACCGGATTCATCATGTCACAGATTTCACGAGCACCGTGGCACCGACATTAGGGGGCTGCTCAGTGATTGCATCGGTCGCCACCGGCATCGTCGCAGCGATCAAGGAAAAGGCATCAGCAATATCTCTCGTTGCGATAGCGCCGCCCCAAAACCGACTGAGCTAAAATGCTGCATCCCGGCCTTGATTCCAGCATCTAGGATGAAACCATGTCTGCCTTGCCTTGGCCGGTGCCTAGCGCGCTCGACGCCCGTACTCAAGCCTTTCCGGTCTTGACCGCGGCCCAGATCGCTCGTCTCCGTCCGGGCGGCGAGCTGCGCAACGTTGCGCCCGGCGAGATCTTGTTTGAGCCCGATGATACCGGCGTTCCTTTCTTTGTTCTGCTTTCCGGAAGCATGGAGATCGTGCAGCCGGACCTTGCGGGCGAGCGCCCGGTTGCGACCCACGGTCCGGGAGAATTCACCGGCGAAATCACCATGATCTCAGGCCAGCGCTGCCTGGTGCGCGGCCGGGTGACCGAGGCGGGTGAGTTTCTGGAAATTACCGCGGACGGCCTAAGGTCGATTGTCGCCAGAGACGCCGAGCTGAGCGAGATTTTCATGCGGGCGTTCATCCTGCGGCGGCTCGCCCTCATCAGCGGCGGCCTCGGCAACGTCATCCTGATGGGTTCGCGCCACTGTGCCAGTACTCTGCGAATCCGCGAGTTTCTTAGCCGAAATGCATATCCTTACACCTACATCGATCTGGATACTGACAAGACTTCGCAGGAATTGCTCGACCGTTTTGAAGTCAAAACGCACGAAGTTCCAGTCGTCATTTGCAACCGCCGCACCGTGTTGCGGAACCCCTCAACTCAGCAACTGGCGGACTGCCTGGGTTTCAACGTCAGTATTGACTCGTCGCTGGTGCGCGATCTGGTCATCGTCGGCGCCGGCCCTTCCGGCCTTGCAGCCGCGGTTTACGGGGCATCGGAAGGTTTGGACACGCTGGTGATTGAGAATGAAGCGCCCGGCGGCCAGGCGGGATCAAGCTCCAAGATAGAAAACTACCTGGGCTTTCCCACCGGAGTTTCTGGACAGGAACTGTCGGCTCGGGCAATCGCGCAAGCCCAGAAATTCGGGGCAAGAATGATGGTGGGGCACAGCGTGGTGCGCCTCGACTGTAAACGTCGTCCGTACCAGGTAGTTCTGGATAACGGCAGCACAATCGCCGCGCACGCCGTTGTCATTTCGACCGGGGCGCAGTACAACAAGCCGCCCATCGCCAATCTGAAGAAATTCGAAGGCCAGGGAGTTTACTACGGCGCGACCTACATCGAGTCGCAACTGTGCGAAAGGGAAGATGTGATCGTGGTGGGTGGAGGCAACTCCGCCGGGCAGGCCGCTGTGTTCCTTTCGCAGACCGCGCGCAAAGTACACATCCTGGTGCGCCGGGAAAGCCTGTCCGACACCATGTCCCGTTACTTGATTCAGCGGATTACTGACAACCCCGCGATCGAACTGCATTACAAAACTGAAATTATTGGCCTGGACGGCAACATGCGGCTGGAACGCGTCACCTGGCTGGACAAAAACAGCGGGAAAACTTCAACTCATGAAATCGGCCATGTGTTCATCATGGCAGGCGCGTCTCCACGAACCGATTGGCTCCAGGGCTGCGTTGCTCTCGACGACAAGGGCTTCATCCTCACCGGACGAGATCTGGACGCGACTGCGGGTTTTGTTCCATCGCACGTGTGGCCGCTTGCGCGACGTCCACAGATGTTGGAAACGAGCCTTCCCGCTGTCTTCGCGGTCGGCGATGTTCGGTCGGGCAACGTGAAGCGCGTGGCCTCGGCCGTGGGCGAAGGCGCGATAGCTGTCCACTTGGTCCACCGTGCCCTAGCCGAGCCGTAGAGATCGTTGCTCCTACGCCTGCGAGCCGTACTCCTTCAGCTTGCGGTAAAGCGTCGTCTTCCCAATCCCCAGCAGACGCGCCGCCAGCAGTTTGTCGCCATTGAGCTGGGTGATCGTATTGAGTATGGTTTTTTTCTCCACTTCCGACATGGAGAGAATCTTGGCTGAGCCATCCCCGTTCGACGGCGTGTGGCCGTCGTCGCCGGTGAGTGACGACGGCAAGTCGGCCAGCTGAAGTATCGGCCCGCTGCTGAGCGCGCAGGCCCGCTCCACGCAATTCTCCAACTCGCGCACGTTCCCCGGCCAATCGAAGGCCAGCATGACTTTCATGGCAGCATCGCTCAAGGAGCGCGCCCGGCCGGATTGCCGCGAGACCCGCTCCATGAAATAACCGATCAGCAAAGGGATGTCTTGCCGCCTTTCGCGCAGCGACGGAATCCTCAGATTGAGCACGTTCAAGCGAAAGTACAGATCACGGCGGAATGCGCCTTGCGCGACCGCCTGCTCCAGGTCGCGGTTGGTGGCGGCCAGAATCCGCACATTGATGTTGACCCGTTTCGTGCTCCCCACCGGCCGGATTTCTTTTTCCTGGATCGCCCGCAACAGTTTCGCCTGCAGATCGACCGGCATCTCCCCGATCTCATCCAGAAACACCGTGCCTCCTTCCGCCATGGTCAACAGACCATCCTTGGATTGGCCGGCGCCGGTGAATGCCCCCTTCACGTATCCGAACAGCTCGCTTTCAATCAGGGTAGGCACCAGCGATCCGCAGTCCACCGGAATGAATGGCTTGTCATGGACGGGCCCGGAGAAATGGATGCAGCGCGCCACCAGTTCCTTGCCCGTCCCGCTTTCTCCCAGAATGAGCACCGGATGATTGCTCTGCGCGGCCTTGGCGATCATCCGGTACAGCTTCTCCATCTCCGGCGCGTGGCCCACGATCCCCCCATAGCCTTCCCGGGATCGGATCTTCTCGCGCAGCATCCGGTTCTCGGTTTTCAGTTTCAGATGCCCCGCCACTCGCTCCAGGACCAGTTTCAGCTCGTCCATGCTGAAGGGTTTGGTCATGTAGTCATAAGCGCCATTCTTCATGGCCTGCACCGCCGACTGCACCGTGGCGTAGCCGGTCACCACGATCACCTCGGCATCCGGCCGCCGCTCCTTGATGCGGTGCAGCGCTTCCAATCCGCCCGCGCCCGGCAGTTTCAAATCGAGCAGCACCACGTCAATGGCCTGCGACTCCAGCACCCGGTAAGCTTGCTCGGCCGAATCGGCCACCACCGCGTGAAAGCCCATGGTTTGCGCCACTTCACGGCAGACCTCGCGGATGGATTGCTCGTCATCCACAATTGCCAGGTTCAGATAGTTCACCGCCTCGGGCGGCAGGTGGAGTGCAGTTGCAGCAGCAGCCGTCATATGCTTGTCCCTCGTTGCAGTGCAGAATTGTCGGTCTGTCCAGCTTGGACGCCGGGAAAACGAACCGTGACCCGCGTCCCCTGGCCGGGTTGACTGTCTACGTCGATGGTTCCGTGGTATTGCTTCACGATGCTTTTCACCGTGGCCAGACCCAGGCCGGTGCCCTGGCCCACTTCCTTGGTGGTGAAAAAAGGCTCGAAGATGCGCTCCCGAACTTCCTTATCCATCCCACAGCCAGTGTCAGCGACTTCGAGCTCGATCCAGCTTCTGGCGGCGCCGTGCCCGCCGGATTCCTCGGTGCTAGGGGGGGCCGGGACGCAACTTCGGGTGCTTAGCGAGATTCGGCCGCCATCCGGCATTGCGTCCCGTGCATTCAAAACCAGGTTAAGTACGACTTGCTGGGCCCCGGCTACGTCCATCTTGACCAGGTGCAGGTTGCTGCCCAGCTCCGCCGTAAGTTCGATGTTCTCCCCAATCAGCCGCGCCAGCAGCTCCTGCATGTTTCCGATCACTTCGTTCCAGGAGAGCAGCGTGGGTTCGACCTGGCTCTGCCGCACCACCGCCATCAACTGCTCGATCAGCACCGCTCCCTGCACTCCCGCACTTCGCATCTCTTGCGCGTAATGGCGCAGCGGACTTTTCTTCTCCAGCTTCGCCAGCAGCAGATCGCAGCACAGCACCACTCCGGTGAGCAGGTTGTTGAAGTCGTGCACCACTCCGCCCACCAGCCGGCCCACCGCCTCCAGCTTTTGTGAGCGGCGCAGTTCCACGTCGGGCATTTCAACTGGCCGGACCGCTCGCGCGCTGACCACCAGATAATCATGCCCATTCGCCGAGAATTGCCGGGTTGAGATCCGCACCGGGCTGTCGGGATCAGCGGCGGACTCCGGATCGAGCTCATCCAGTGTCTTCCCTAATACTCCCGATCCGTTCGCACCTCCAAGAATTCGTCCGAAAGCAGGGTTCGCGTAGGCAATGCGGCCAACTTCAGTCACCGCTAACGGATCAGGACAAGCGTCCACCGCCGCGCACAGCACGAGCGGGTCGATGGCTGGCGTTAACTTCGGTTCGATTTCGGCAATGACGCTCATGCGGAATTCATTTGGCCCGTCGAGAGGAGGTCCATCATCACGGAACTCGCTGGCCTCTCGTTCAGGTGCTCCCTATTTGGGAAGTCTAGGCGCGGCGGAACAAACCGCTTAGGACTGCCATCACATCATGTCCGTCAATTCTGAACACATGGATTCAATCCGCGTAATCCTTGGCAGATAAGGCAGATAAACCCGAGTTAGGAAATGCGGCGAGGCTCCGCGACATCGCGAACGAGGTCTGACGCTGTGCGGAAAGGCTGTGGAAAACTGTACAGATTTGGATTTCAATCCCGAAAACTACTGGATGGAAGGGATCTCGCCGTGTTTGGAAGCTGCCCCTGCCTACTCCCGGCTGTGCTTCAGGCTGAAGGCGTAAATGTTGTAGTCGTCCGAGCCTACATAAACCACCCCATTAACCACGGCGGGTGAAGAAAAAACGGGGTTTCTTGTAGCGTAGCCCCACAACAGAGCACCGGTGCGAGCATTTAGCGCGTACACGCTACCATCTATGGAACCAATATAGACCACCCCATTCGCCACTGCCGGTGAGGACTCCGACTGGCCGATCGGTTGCCGCCACAGCCTGGCACCGGTGCGGGCATTCAGCGCATACAGGTAGTAGTCTAACGAGGCGACGTAAACGACGCCATTCGCCACAGCAGGTGATGAGTAGATCTCGCCTCCGGTGTTGTAGCTCCAGAGCTTGACACCGGTGCGGGCGTTCAGTGCATATACGTTGTCGTCTTCGGAGGCAAAATAAACCACTCCATTAGCCGCCGCTGGCGAAGAAAAACCGCCATAGTCCGTAACGCTGTAGCCCCACAACAGAGCGCCAGTGCGGGCATTCAGCGCGTACACGGTATTACTCACGGAACCAATATAGACCACCCCATTCACCACGGCGGGTGAGGATGTGAAATTAGCACTTGTGGAGTTGCTCCATAGCAAGGCACCAGTGCGGGCATTCAGCGCGTAGACGTGGCCCCGGTCCGAACTGAAATAGACCACGTTATTCGCCACAGCGGGGGAGGAGGAGACCCCAGAGTAGCCGGTGTAGTAGCTCCACAGGGTAACGCCGGTTCGAGCATTCAGCGCGTACAGGTTCCCGTCTCCGGCACCCACATAAACCACTCCATTCGCTACGGCGGGCGAAGACCAGACGTTGTAGATGGCGTTGAAGTGCCAAAGCTCGGCGCCGGTGTGGGCGTTCAGCGCATACAGGTTGTCGTCGAACGAGCCGACATAGACTACGCCGTTCACAACCGCAGGCGAGGAATACACTCTGGCACCGATAGCGTAGCTCCACTTCAACCCAAGATTCCCAACGTTGTTGACGGTGAGAAACTTCTCAGAAGGATTGAAGCGCGTGCCGTAGTGCCGGAAGTGGAACTCGCTCCATTTCGTGAGGACATGGGTCGCGGGCCGCCTGCTCGAAGCTGAGGCCGAACTCCCGGCTTGGCCAAAGCAGAATCCTGCCAGCAGGAGAATTGCGACGCACACCAAACCGATTCGCCGGCGGGGACCATTCCGAATCATCTCTTCTCCGGGTTGCACGTCATTCTCCTACGGTGTGTCTGGCCGAGACATCCTGATCGTTTGAAAAACCTGCCCCCGCCTACTCCCGACCATGCTTCAAGCTGAAGGCGTAGAGGCCTTGATAAGAGCCGACATAAACCACCCCGTTCACGACAGCAGGCGAGGAGTCCTCCTGGCCCATGTTGGCGTAGCTCCACAGCTTAGCGCCGGTGCGAGCATTCAGCACGTAGAAAGAGCTGTCCTCCGAGCCGACATAAACCACGCCATTCGCCACGGCGGGCGAGGAAAACACATACGCCTCCGTGTCGTAGCTCCACAGTCTTGCGCCGGTGCGGGCGTCCAGGGCGTAGACGCGGCCGTCTCCCCCTCCGACATAAACCACCCCGTTCGCAACGGCGGGGGAGGAGTCCACATACGCTACAGTGGTGTAGCTCCACAGCTTGTGGCCGGTGCGGGCATTTAGCGCGTACACGTTGGTGTCCTCAGAACCGACATACAGCACCCCATTCGCAACCGCGGGCGAGGATCCCACGCCGCAATTACCATCAGTATCGCAGCCGGTACTGTAGCTCCACAGCAACGCGCCGGTCTTGGCGTCCAGGGCGTATACGTTTTTGCCCTCCGAGTCGACATACTCCTCCGAGCCGACATACACCACCCCATTCACCACGGCGGGCGAGCACTCCACCGCGCCGCCAGTCTTGTAGCTCCACAGCTTAGCGCCGGTGCTGGCGTTCAGCGCGTACACGTTGTAGTCCTCCGAGCCGATATAAACCACTCGATTCGCCACGGTGGGCGGGGAGAACACACGGGCGCCGGTCGTGTAGCTCCAGAGCTTCGCGCCTGTCTTAGCGTCGAGTGCGTACACGTTTCCGTCGAGCGAGCCGGCATAAACCACCCCATTGGCGACAGCGGGCGATGAGAACGCTTCGCCACCGGTCGGGTAGCTCCACAACTGGGCGCCGGTGTGGGCGTCCAGAGCGTATATGTTGACGATGGCGTAGCCCCCGCCGACATAGACCACCCCGTTCACCACAGCAGGCGAGGATTGCACCCAGCCGTTCGTAACGAAATGCCACTTCACGCCGAGTTGCCCAACATTGTTGACCGTGAGGAATTTCTCATACGGGTTGTAGCGCGTCATGTTGTGCCTACGAAACTCGGGCCACGTCGTGAGGATATGGGTCGTGGATCGACCGCCCGACGGTGACGGCAAACTCGCAGCTTGGCCAAAGCAGAATCCCGCCATCAGGAAAATTGCGCCACACACCATCCCCAACCGCTTCCCGGTCTTCGCTGAATCCATCCTTGTTATGCGTGCCATGTTGTCTCCTCCCGACGGTGTGGGATCGTTCTCGGAACGCCGGAACCTCGAAGACCGAATACCGTTGAGACGGTGGGAGAGGGAGCGGTACTCAGCCTGCGACCATTCTTGTCCGCGTCCCCAGCCTTGTCAATACTCAAAACATTGCATTTGTCGCTCCTGGACTGGTCGGGGGCGCAAGGGCTTTCGGCTTCCAACATCGCTAACCATGGCTGCCCCACCCTTCGCGGTTTTCGAAGGGTGGGCAAGGCCGTCCATGGCATTACCGCAGACCGGAGTTCGATCATCTCAGCAGGAAATCTCCACTTCGTCCCACGCTTCACTTTTGTCCTCGCCCCCAGACCAGCACCCCATTATCCCCATGTATAGCTGGCAAATAAAGTCAAGCTAAGCGCCTATAACTCCAAAGGAATCTAGATTTTAGCCGTAACCCCAATGGGCTCTAGATTTTGGCGGGAAAATGTCCGTAACTTCATGATTCCACAAGACCGGTGGGGAGGGGGTATACCCTGATCTCACAGACTTTTCAAAAAAATCGTCGTCTGCCTTGCAGGTCAGCAAATGTCGGAAATGACGCCCAAAGAAGAAAGGACCGGCAAGACATCGCCGGTCCCTTTGGAAGAGAGATTCTGTCCCGTTAGTTGGTGGAGCTGCCTACATCGGCGGCAGCGCTGCGGTCATCGCTCTCCGGCTGGATCACCACTCCGTCAAACGGCGTAGCCGCCACGAAGTGCCCATGCACCAGACTGACGCTGCGCAGCGGATATCCGGCATCCGGCCCGCGACGCCAGCTTTGCCCGCCGTCTTCGCTCTCGAAGACCACGCCGGTTGCCGTGCTGGTAGCCAGCAGCCGGTTGCGGTTGGTGTCATAGCTGATCGAGCTGATGTTCTTGTCGGGCAGGCCGTTCTGCACGTGCTCCCAGCCTGCGCCCGCGTTCGGACTGCGGAACGCGCCTTCCCGCGAAGCCACCAGAATCTGGCCTTCTTGCGTGATGGTCACGTTGCGAATGTTGCTGACATAGGTCGCCAGGTTTGCCGACGCCTGCCAGCTCGTTCCACTATCCTTCGAAACCAGCACACTGTTGCGCGTCGCCAGAGCCAGCGTCGTTCCCGTGGCATGAACCGAGACGAAATCCGTCTGGCCCATCACCGGCCCGCCGTTCCAGCTCTTGCCATCGTTGGTGCTGGTAAACAGGCCAGCGGAGGTCGCCGCCAGCCAGCGCTTCGGCGTGATCTCGATGTCGTTGACTCGCGCCGTCAGCACCGATTTCGCAGCCGTCTTGCCGGTGACCGTGCGTGTCTTGCCGGACTTGGTTTTCACCGTCCGGGTGGAAGCTTTCTCTTCGACCACATTATTGATCGGACTCCATTCCGTCCCGTTGTGCGCCAGTTCGAACATGCCGCGGTTCGTGCCTGCGACCAGTTCTCCAGTGGCTGTCTGCTTCAGAGTGAACACGTCACGCCCATCCAGGCCGGAGCTTTTCTGCGTCCAGTGCTGCCCGGCATCGTGAGAAACGAATACACCGCCCAATTCGCGGTCGTTCACCACCCCAACGTAGATGGTGTCCGGATTCTTGTTGTCCGCCAGAACTGCCGTGACATAACGATGCGTGTAGCCGTGATTCGAGGCCGTCCAGCTCTGTGCCCCGTCCTCGCTTGCCAGAATGCCGCCACGATCGGTGGCCAGCATTACATGCTGTGAGTTCCGCGGATCCACGATCACGTCATTCACCACCACTTCCGGATTGCTGACCCGCTTCCAGGTCTTGCCTCCATCCGTCGTCTTCCACAGACCTTCCGTGGTTCCCGCATAAACGATCTCGGGATGGTTCGGGTCCTGTTTCAGCACGCGAGTCCGCCGCGCCGAGAACGGAATGCCCTGAATCTTGTGGAACAACTCGCCGGCGTTATCGCTCCGGTAAATCCCGGAGCAGGCGCTGGCAAACACCACCGAAGGATTCGTCGAATCGACGATGATCGAGAACACATCCGAGTCTTCGATCATGCCGTTCTTGATATGCTTCCAGGTGGCTCCGCCGTCTTCCGTCTTCCAGGCCAGGTGCCATGTTCCGGCGTACACCACATCCGTATTCTTGGGATCGACCGCGATCGACTCGATGTCATGGATCTCCGAGTTGGACCCGGAAATCTTCCGCCAGCTGCTGCCGCCGTCCTGGCTGCGATAAACGCCATCCAGTGCTCCTGCCACGAGCACCTTGGGGTCCGAAACTGCCACCGTCATCGCCCGGATCGACTTGCCATGCAGCGCCGGTGCCGCGCCCCAATTCTTCCCGCCGTCATGAGTAAAGAACAGATCGCCAGCCTGCTGGTTCTCAACGCTCCAGGCCGCCGCATAAATCGTCTGCGGATTCTGCGGATCGAACGCCAGGTGGTCGATCACGTAATCATTGCCGCTGCCGAGGTGAGCAAACCGCACCCAGCTATGTCCGCCGTCCGTAGACTGGAAAATAGACCCGGTGCTGGTGCCCAGATAAATCACATCCGGATTCTGTGGGTTGTAGCTGAGGCTGCGAACATCACCCCCGTCCGGCCCCATCGAGGTCCACTGTCCCCCCCACGCTACCCCGCAGAACACCACAATTGTCAATGCCATCAACCACTTACGATTCACGAAATTGCTCGCGCTTAGACTCATAGATTCGATTTCGCCCCCGACCAAAGGAATGCTATCGGAGGCCAGAGTGACAGGGTACCACTGTCCCCATCAAGTTACCGAAGGATTTGGCCGTTGATCCGGACTAAGGCCATGAAAAGCAGCTATTAAGGTGAGGCGAGGGTGCAGGACAAAGTGGTGGTCCCGGAGAGTTCACGTCTAGTTCCAGGCACCGTGACCGCTTGAAGATTGCTGCAATGGATTCGTGTAGCGCCGCCGTCCCGGCGGCTGTCCGGAGCGGCGTCCGCGCCCGCCGCTCCGAGGGCGAGACGCCCTCGGGACAGCCGGCAAGATTCTGGCGCTACGCTCATTGGCTCGCGGTAATCAAAGTCTAGTGTTTCTTCTCAAACCCGGCGTACTCCTCTTCCAGCTTCCACTGCAAACGCGCCCGTTCGCTCGAATCGAGAAACCTCTGGCATGCCGATGACGGTGTCCCCGCCACAGCTCCCGCACACTCGCTGACCGGACGAAACGTCTTCGTCTCCGCCCACAAGCTGGCTCCCGGCACAAAGCTGTGTTCCAGGCTCAGGCGCGCCATGCGCTTGAGCAATGGGTAGGTCACGAAGTCATACGTCTGGACGGCGCGCAGATATTCATGCGTCATGTCGGTGCGGGATACGCCTTCGTCGTCCGTGGCCAGGGCCACAGGCACGCCGTAGCGCACATAGAGCGGCAGAGGATGTTCGTCGCCCTTCACCTCCAGGATTACGTCGTTCGAGGTGAGACAGATTTCCACCAGCACGTTGCGCGCCGCCATCTCGCGCAGCAAGCCGATCGGATCGTGTTCGTTGGCCAGGTCCACGCCGTGGCCAATGCGTTCCGCATGGCCGCGCTCAACCGAATCGCGAATATGAAAGGTCAGGCCCTCGGGTGGAACCAGGCCGGGAGCCAGTTCGCCGGCGTGCAGCGTGATGTGGACTCTCGGATAAAGTTCGTGCAGATAGTCAAGCATCTTCATATGCAGTTCGAAGTCGTGCATGGGCACGTACCAGTCTTCGGGCATGACGAGGTTAACCCCGACGAAGCGCGAGTCGGATTGCGCCAACTCAAAGCCGCTAAGCATCTGGGCAAAAACCTGCTCCGGAGCCAGACCGCGCAACACCTGGTAAAGATACCGGACGGTTACCTCGCAGCCCGGATCGGCATCCGGAAGTCCGCACTTCAGTTGGGCGCGCATCTTGGCTTCGTCGGCGTCGAGGGTACGGCTGATTGAGGCGACGATGTCTTTCAATCCCGCAGCCAGAAGCTTGTCACGAAGCTGAAAAAGACGCTCGTCCCAGCCAACTTTTTTGCCGAGTTGCAGGGACTGACCGCCGTCCGCCGTGTGCATCAGTTCGAGAAACCCAACGTGATCGGCAGCCGCTTGGGAAGCGGCTTTGGCGATCATCTCCCCGACGTGAGTGTGCGAGGCCAGCGAGTACTTGTCGAACGTCGCAAAAAAATGATCATGCCCGCTTTCACTGCCCGGCTCCCAATTGCGCATCGACCACGCGTCCACGATGGAGTTGAACAGAATGTGATCGCCATAGGCGCAGCGGATGGCCGGCTTGCTGGTGAACTTTTCGCATGAGTCGTCGCAAGGCGGGGCAATCAGAATCGACGTAGTACGATCGACGCAAAGATTGCTGTCGGCTGCGAGGTCAATCAGATCTTCGGCGTAAATCGCACCCGCAAGGTGATTATGAAGATCGCCGCCCTTGGGCATCTCGCGCAAGAAGGCGAGGAGCATGGACGGCTGGTGACGAATCGACTCCAGTTCGTGCGCCGTGCGCTGCTCGGCGCTAAGCTTGGATTGCGCGGCAGCCTCGGTGCTCAAAACGAACGTGACGAGAGCAGGGACGAAGATAGAAGCACACAGCCGAGAAGATCGGGTCACAATGCCTCCTTGCTGGAAGAAGGCATTGTAACGCCAAGCGAGGAAGCAGGGATTGAATGACTTCGCGCTAGGAAATCCAATCCTCACCTCAAACCAAAAGCATAGACAACCCCGGAATCGCCGCCCTCGTACACGTTGCCATTTACTACGGTGGGCCCACCCTCAAAGGAGTTTGCATAACTCCAAAGTTCTTCCCCCGTAGCCGCATTGAAGGCGTATAAGTGGCCGTCACCCGAGGCTGCGAATACGATTCCATTCGCCACCGTGGCATCCCCAACATCGTATCCGGCCGTGTTCCCGGTTCCAGGTAGGGGAGATCTCATTGATTCTTTCCTCCTAAAGCGGCCTCAATTATAGCCCGCAACCCGCCACTGGCACGCCAAGTAATTCTCCGCGTTGATTCAAATTCGGTCATTCGTTCAGACCGATCCTCGTTATAATCTCTGAAGCATGAAGAAGGTTGTCCATGCAGCGTGCTCCCATGACTGTCCTGACGCCTGTGGAGTTTTGGTCACAGTTCAGGATGGCCGGGCCACGAAGGTCCAGGGAGACCCGGCGCATCCGGTGACCCGCGGCTTTCTTTGCGCCAAGGTCGCCAAGTATCTGGATCGGGTGTATTCGCCGGATCGTGTTTTGTACCCGATGCGCAGAGTTGGACCGAAAGGCCCCGTTGCGGCCCCGTTGCACAGCCCGGTTCAGCCTCCGCGGATCGGAGATCCCTCCCAAGCGATTCTTCCTTGGCAGCGCACGACCTGGGACGAAGCACTCGACACGATCACCGCCCGTTTCAAGAGCATCATCGCCGAATTCGGCAGCGAAGCCATTCTTCCGTACTCCTATGGAGGTTCGCTGGGCGCTTTGAATGGCGCTTCAATGGATCGTCGCTTTTTTCATCGTCTCGGCACCTCGCAGTTGGAGCGGTCGATTTGCTCAGCTGCCGGTGAGGCGGGGCTGAAGTCCGTCATCGGCGTGAAGTTGGGCACCGAGCCGGAGCAGTTCCGACACGCGCGCTACATCATCGCCTGGGCCGCTAACATCCACGGCAACAACGTGCACCTTTGGCCCTTCATTGAAGAGGCCCGCCGCCAGGGCGCAAAGCTGGTGGTGATTGATCCCTACCGCACGCGCACCGCTGCTTGTGCCGATTGGTATCTGCCCATCAATCCGGGCACGGACGCAGCGCTGGCTCTCGGAATGATGCACGTCATCATCAACGAGAAGCTCTACGACGCGGATTACGTTGCGCGCTTTACGGTCGGTTTCGGTCAATTGGGCGCCAAAGCGCAGGAGTATCCTCCCGAGCGAGTTTCGCAGTGGACGGGCATCTCGGCCGCGGATATCGTCAAGCTCGCGCGCGAATACGCCTCCACGCGGCCAGCCGTCATTCGCTTGAACTACGGCGTACAGCGCGGCGAAGGCGGAGGCATGGCCACTCGCGCCGTCGCCATGCTGCCCTGCATTACAGGATCATGGAAAGAAGTTGGCGGCGGGCTCCAGCTTTCCACCAGCGGCGCCTATGGCCTGAACCGCGAAGCTCTTGAGCGTCCTGACCTGATGCTGACGCCGCTCGGCCGCCCGGCACGCACCGTGAACATGGTGGAACTCGGAAAAGCGCTAAATACGCTGGATTCCCCTCCGGTAAAGGCTCTGTTTGTTTACAACTCAAATCCGGCGGCGGTGTGTCCCAATCACAACGAGGTCACTCGCGGTCTACGACGGCCAGATCTTTTCACCGTGGTCCACGAGCAGTTCTTCACCGACACCACCGATTACGCCGACATCGTTTTACCCGCAACCACTTTTCTGGAAAACAAGGACCTTCAGATCGCGTATGGCCACTACTACCTCCAGATGTCGAACCCGGCAATCGAGCCGCTGGGGGAGTGCCGCTCCAATGTTGAGATGTTTCGCAGTGTCGCCCAACGAATGGGATTCGAGGACGCCTGCTTCCGGGAATCGGTCGACGAGATGATAGACACGGCCCTGACAACGAACAATCCCTGGCTCAAGGGAATTGACCGGATAAGGTTGGAAGGTGATGGGCACATCAGGCTGAACTTTGGACACAACTCCGCGGCTCAGGCCGAGCATAGTCCTGGCGCTCCGTCGGACCCATTCCTGCCCTTTGCGCGCGGCAATTTCCCCACACCCAGCGGAAAGGCGGAACTCTACAGTGAGTCGCTCAAAGCCCAAGGGCTCGATCCGGTAGTTCAGTTCACTCCACCGGCGGAATCTCGTCACTCGCCGGCTGTGAAAGCTTTTCCACTCGAACTGCTGGCCCGCAAAGCGGATAACTTCCTGAATTCCAGCTTCTCGAATCTCCCCACCATCCAACCCATGGAGCAAGTGGGTCTCCTCGAGATGAATGCCGTGGATGCCCGGCGTCGCGGCATTGCCGATGGCGACACGGTCCGCGTTTATAACCGCCGCGGCGAGATGTTTCTGACCGCCAAGGTGAACGGCGCGGTCCAACCCGGCGTGCTGGGTGCCAAGCTCTACTGGGCAAAATTGACCACCCAACGGCAGAACATCAACGTGCTCACTTCCGAAAAACTTAGCGACATGGGCAACTCCGCAACGTTTTATTCCGTCCTTGTTGAGGTGGAGCTTTCCAAACCTGTGGTTTGAGGGCAGTCGGGGCGCACGTTCTTGGACGGTCTCTACTGCTCTACCGTATAATTGCGGTTTTCCATACTCCCATTAGCCGAGGTAGTGGCGATTCTTCGCTCTTATCAGGACAACCATGCGGGCAAGGCAGCTCCACGCAGCCGCGTTCTCCGGGACCGAGCGTCCTGCGAATGTGCAATTCGCTCATTCGCAACCCATTGTCACGCCGCCCGGCGCCCGGTGGCGGCCCTCCTGATCAGCCTCTGGCTGCTTTTTCCTTTGGCTTCCGCGCAGCAGGACCTGGTCAGCGGGATCGAAGTTCATGGCAACCGGCGCATTCCTGCCGAGACCATCAAGGCCCGAATTTTCACCCATGCCGGCGACGTATACGACGAAGCGGCCATCGAACGCGACTTCAACTCGCTGTGGAATACCGGATACTTCGAAGACATTCGCATCGAGCGCGAGGAAACCGCCAAGGGATGGATCATTCATATCTATGTCAAGGAGCGGCCCACCATTCGCGAGATCGACTACGTCGGCCTGAATTCGGTTTCGAAAAGCGACGTTCTCGACCGCTTCAAGGAAGCCAAAGTCGGCCTCTCGGTGGAAAGCCAATACGATCCCACCAAGGTCAAGAAGGCGGAAGTCACGATTAGGGGACTGCTGGCCGAGCACGGACGCCAGTTTTCAACGGTTCGTACCGAAATTCATCCCATTCCGCCCGCAGCCATTGGAATCACCTTTGTCGTCAAAGAAGGTCCTAAAGTCAAGGTGGGCAAGATTCGTTTCCAGGGCAATAAGCACGTCAGCAATCGCATTCTGCGCGGAGCGATGAAGAACCTTCGCCCGATCGGGATTCCGCACTCGATTTTCCTGGAGAACATCTTTGCCCGGACCTACGACGCCACCAAGCTGGAAGAAGACACCGAGAGGGTCCGTGCTGAATTCCAGAACCGCGGCTATTTTAAAGTCTTGGTCGAGGAGCCCAAAACTCAAATCCACGATACCGGGCACAAAGGCGCCCACATTCCCTTGCTCCAGTCTGGCCCCGGCAAAGCCGTGTACATCACCATGCCCATTGAGGAAGGGGACAAATACACACTGGGGGGAATCACGTTCAAGAACAACAAAGCGGTCAGCAACCCCAAAGTGCTGCGCTCTCTTTTCCCCATTCGGGACGGCGATACCTTTGACCGCAGCAAGATTGCCAAAGGTCTGGAAAACCTGCAGAAAGCCTACGGTCAATTGGGCTACATCAACTTTACCTCGATTCCCAACACCAGCTTCGACGAGCAGAAGAAACAAGTGACGCTCGACATTGACGTGGACGAAGGCAAGCAATTCTACGTGCGCCGGATCGAGTTCCAGGGCAACACCACCACTCGCGACAAAGTCATCCGCCGCGAAATCCTGCTCGAAGAGGGCCAGGTTTACAACCAGGGACTTTGGGAAGTCAGCCTGCAGAGGCTGAACCAGTTAGGCTTCTTCGACAATCTCAAGCCCGATGATCCCAGCGTCACCGAACGCCACCTCGACGAAAAAGCCGGAACCGTCGATCTCCTGCTGAAAGTGAAAGAGAAAGGCAAGAACAGCATCGGCTTGACCGGCGGGGTCAGCGGTTTGGCGGGCTCTTTCATCGGGCTCAGTTACAGCACCAACAACTTCCTGGGCCTGGGCGAAACTCTCAGCGTTCAGGCCAATCTCGGCAACCTGCAGCGGGCCTTGACCTTCAGTTTTACCGAGCCTTATTTCCTCGACCGTCCTTTGCAGTTGGGCTTCACCGTGTATGGACAGAAGTTCATTTACGATCAGGCAAGGCAAGCCGCCATTTTCAGCGGACAGCAAGTCACCCTGCCACTCGCTCTGGAGCAGAACCTGCAGAATTACACCCAATCCAGCAAGGGCTTCTCGGTAAACCTCGGCTACCAGCCGCATCGCTCGTTCAAGCGATTCGGGATTGCTTACGCGCTCGACGATTCTTCCATCGTCGCGCTCACCACTGCCTCCCAGACGCTGTTCAACTACCTGGCGTTTAGCGGAATCAGCGGCCCCAACGCCCTGCACGGAATCGTCACCAGCAAGATCATTCCCAGTTACTCCAAAACCACCCTGGATCGCGCCCTGTTTCCGCACAAAGGCAGCAGCCTATACATTGGGGCGGAGATCGCCGGCCTGGGCGGGACGGTCCGAACTGTTCGCCCGGTTATTTCTTATAAGCACTTCATCCCGGTGCAAAAGCGGCGCAACACTATTGGCTACAACTTCCAGGGATCTTTTCTTACCGGTTATGGTGGCCTCGTGCCTCCACCCTTCCAGCGCTTCTATGACGGCGGCGAGAATGATCTCCGCGGTTTTGACATTCGCTCGGTTTCACCGGTGGCATTCCTGCCGAGCACCACCAGCATTTCGTTGCACAACCCGGACGGCTCGATCGTCCCAAAGAATCCTGCCAACCCGCAGCAAGGCCCCTACACCATCCCGGTCCCCCTGGATCAGATCGTGTTCCCCGGCGGCGACCTCAGTCTGGTCGGCAACCTCGAATACCGCATCACCATCGCTGGGCCAGTCTCGCTCGCCCCCTTTGTGGATACCGGAGTCGAACCGATTCTCAGAACTTCTCAGCTGAAAATCAATCCTTCCGAGTTGAATCTGATCAATAACACGTCCTTTGGTTGCCCCGCGTTGGATATCGGTCTTAACTGCATCGGAGGGTCCAAGATCACGTTCTCGCAATACCTCCATCCTCTGAGCAGCACGGATTGGACTCCGAGGATGTCCACCGGCCTCGAGGTGCAGGTTTTCCTGCCGGTCGTCAATGCTCCATTCCGCGTCTATTGGGCCTATAATCCGCTCCGCCTCGATACCACGACCAATTCGCCGATTCCCATCACCCGCAGCATGTTTCCCCTGGGCGCGGCCGGAAGTTACACCTTTCAGTTGGCTCGAAACGCGTACTCGCCGCAATACCTCCTGCGCGAACCACGCAAGACCTTTCGCTTTACCGTGGCCACCACCTTCTAGCCCTTATTCAGACAGCCTTCGCCAGATCTGTAGCTCAGGTGGTGCTAATTCCGTGTCG
Organism: Terriglobia bacterium; assembly: GCA_963758285.1. GTDB lineage: Bacteria > Acidobacteriota > Terriglobia > Terriglobales > Acidobacteriaceae > DASVWZ01. The sequence continues at coordinate 124,878 of CAVWUT010000015.1, forward strand.
CTACTTGGCTGAACACTCAGCATCCGGCACTCAGCAAGACCTGTTCCGGCTGACTGCTGACGCTACTGCTGACGCTACTGCAGTTTGACGCTGGGCCGTTGCTGTTCCTATAATGAATCGATCAACACCCGGAAAGTTGAATAGGATGGGTGGTCATCACGCCCGAAATGCGGGCGTGTGCGTTAGGATTCGCGGCCTGCCCTCCTGGTTCGATCGTACGGCTGGACGGTCTTAGGCGGAGTCCGGCGCTTTCCGTGAGAAGAGATCGGACATAAATTCCAGGACCGAATGCAAGGAGTTCAAATTACCCTCATGACAAACAAGTTCGTGCGCCGTTTCCTTCTGGCCCTGTTGTTTACGCTGCCCGCTGCCGCCTTAGCGCAGGCGGCCGGCAACGCTGACGCCCTTCCCGCCGCTCCCAGCGCCGCGTCAGCCCCGGGCGCACCCGATGCAGCAGGCACGGCTACAGGCGCCAAAGTCGGTACCATCAACATCGAGCAGGCGATCTTCGCCAGCAACGAAGGCCAGCGTGATTTCGAGGCGCTCAGCAAGAAGCTGGAGCCCAAACAGACCGAGCTCAAGAACATGAATGACGAGGTCGAGAGCCTGAAGAAACAGCTCAACACTCAAGGCGAGAAGCTCAATGAAGACGCTCGCGCCACTCTGGTCAAGCAAATCGAACAGAAACAGAAATCGCTGGAGCGTTCGGTTCAGGATGCTCGTGACGACGCGCAAAACCAGCAGAACGAAATCGCGCAGCGTATCCTGCAGAAAATGGCTCCCATCATCGTGAAGTATGCCGGGGACAAGAGTTTCGGGCTCATCCTGGACACCTCGAATCCCTGGCCGCAGGGCCCGGTGCTTTGGGCCGACCCGACACGCGTTGACATCACTAAGGCAATCGTCGACGCGTACAACCTGCAGTCCGGCGTGCCCGCTCCCGCCAGACCGGTAACCACGAAACCTGCCGCAACCGGGGTCAAGCCGGCAGCTCCAGCCACGGGTACCAAGCCGGCGACGGGCGCCGGCGCCCAGCCGCCGAAATAGCGCGACACCCCAGCTCCACAAAAAGTTCCTTCAAGGCCGCCTCAAAGGCGGCCTTTTTTGTTCCTGAAGTTTGAAAATTCGTCCGCCGGAACCCTCACTCCCTGGTGTCAATAGAAGCAAGCACCTGATTGTGGGAGGACGGTGGTGGTGCGGTTTGATTGTCATCCTGAGCAAGCGTTTCTTGCGCTGCGAAGGATCTGGGCGAGCCGCGCGACGTGTCGCGTTCTTGCGACACAACAATCGCGCGTCTGGCTCGCTTCCTTCCCAAACCGCACCATCACCGGGAGGACGCCATGTTTGCCGATTCTGTTCTAGATGTTCCGTGGACCGATCGTTCCCGCCGAGGCTACGCTACCCTGATCTCGTTCGCCTTGGAGTCGCTGGTGGTTGGCGGGTTGCTGCTGATGCCCGTTCTTTACCTGCAAGGTTTGCCGCATGTGCAATGGATGGCCGCCTTGGTTTTGCCGGCGCCGCCCCCAGGGCTGCCGCCTGCCGAAGCGCGCGCCCATCCGGTTCAGCCGTCCGCCAGCAACGTGAACTCGGACGGCCGGATCATTGTTCCTCGCGAAATCCCCGACCACGTGGCGCAGATCACAGATGAATCCGCTCCTGCTCCGGTCGACATCAGCGGACTCGGCGTACAGGGCGGCACCGGCGACCGCATGGCAAGAAACGGCGTGCTCAGTTCTATTGGAAGTGGACTGAACACGATCGTTCCTCCGCCACCGCCGGTTGCTGCCAGGCCTCTTCGCCTCTCTCAGATCATGGAGGGGTACATCATTCACCGCGTGCAGCCCGAATATCCAGCGCTGGCGCGGCAGGCCCGCATTGAAGGATCTGTGGTGCTTCGTGCCCTCATCAGCCGGGATGGCAAGATCGAGAACCTGCAAGTTGTCAGTGGCCACCCGATGCTGGTGCCGTCTGCTGTGGAGGCAGTCCGCCAGTGGCGCTATCGCCCCTACTACTTGAACAATGAGCCGGTCGAGGTCGAGACCCAAGTCACAGTCAACTTCACGCTCGCGGGGGGCTAACGGAGACTGCGTTACCCAATTTGTGGTTTTGAAAGGGCGCGGCTTCAGCCGCGCCGAAAGCTGATTTTAGCTGGCGCAGCGCTTCAGCGTGTGCGTGGGAGCTCGGAATTTCGTGTCGCGGTGGAGTGGACCACCAGTTTCTTAGCCGCGGAGCGGCGTCAGAGTCTAGCCCACGGCGCAAGCCGTGGGTCCAAGTGGAAAATGAACCAGTCCCCGAGGGGCGAAAGACGAGTTACACGCACACACTTCCAGCGTTGCGCTAACTGCTCAATACTCCCCACGCGCTTTAGCGCCTGAGATCACAAGGCAGACTTTTTCTGCAGCCTGCGAAGCCATGTTCCATCGAAGCGAACTGTTGACTCGTTCTAGTACACCCGTAACGTGGGGAGCAGGCTCATCCCCGTTATAATCGAGCGAAGTGGCTACTATCGAACTGGCGAAGCGGGTTGCGACGCGGCCTACCTGGGCGGACGTTTCACTCGGAGCCTTGTGCCAGAACTTCCGGATCGTGCAAAAGCAGATCGGCGCCGGTGTGACCATCTGCGCGGTCGTCAAAGCCGATGCTTATGGACACGGCGCTGTCGAATGTTCCCGCGCCCTCGAGCAGGATGGAGCCCGCTGGTTTGGCGTGACTTCGCTCGACGAAGCCATTCCGCTCCGCGAAGCGGGAATTCGCGGGCGTATCCTGCTGATGACCGGATTCTGGCGCGGCGAGGAAGAAGAGATCGTCCGCCTCGACCTGACTCCGACGGTTTGGGAAGTCGGCCAGATCGAGTTGCTGGAAAAAGCCGCCGTGCGAGTTGGAGTCGCCCGCCACGGCGTTCACCTTAAGGTCGATACGGGCATGGGACGTCTCGGAGTCCCTCCCGAAGATCTGCCGCAAGTTTGCGCCGCGCTGAAGTCGTCGCCGCACCTGTTGGCGGAAGGGCTCTCCACTCACCTGGCGTCGTCCGAAGTGCTCGACGCACCCTCGGTACCAGAGCAACTGCAATCTTTCGAGAAGGTGCGTCGCATTCTCAAGAACGAAGGCATCGAGCCGCCGCTCATCCACGCCGCGAACACCAGCGCCGTGATCTCGCGGCGCGAATCCTTGCACACCATGGTCCGCCCCGGCATCGGGCTCTTCGGATATCACTTGCCCTTCGAGCGCGCCGGCCGCGAGGTGAGTGGCACCGGACTTCGTCTGCCGGTGAAGCCCGTCCTTACCTGGAAGACCCGCATTCTCTCGCTGCGCGACGTGGGCGCCAATCAGGCGCTTGGGTACGGCGGTATCTACGTGACCAAGGCTCCTTCCCGCATCGCGGCGCTGCCGGTCGGCTATGCCGACGGCTTCAATCGCGCTCTCTCCTCGCGCGGCCGCGTGATTATCGGAGAGCACTACGCGCCGATCGTGGGCCGCATCTCCATGGACCTCACTCTGGTGGACGTCACCGGTCTGCCCGGCATCTCGGTCGGCGACGAGGCCATTCTGCTCGGCTCCCTCAACGGCCTCAGCGTCGATGCCCATGAACACGCTGCATTGGCCGACACGGTGGTTTACGAGATCCTGTGCGGAATTTCCAAACGCGTGCCCCGGCGCTACGTAAGGTAAGGCCCACAAAGAGCGCTGGGTGCCCCATCCTTCGCGCACTTTGCGAAGGGTGGGGTTCCACCAACCCCGACCCATAGGATTTTGATTTTGTCTCAACTCATTCGCGATGGGCGCAATATCCTTGACGCCCCTAGGCGTGCGTGGACAGCATGTCGCAGACCCGGCGCAGCAGATCGCGCTGCTGGCCGGTCACCGCGAGAAACTCAAATCCGTGGCGCAATCCCGAGCGGTACCGTACCAGCGCGCGCAGCTTGATCGGCTGAGCGGCCAGCGGAACAGTCAATTCCATGGAGACCACTTCGCCCGGCTCCACCGGGCCCGTCAGGGTTCCGCCTACGCCGTCCTCGCCGAGTTCGTTAGAACGTCCCCAAAGGGAAGTCGTCTGGCCCCCGCGGAAGACCTGCACCGCCAGGCGGGCGTCGACCGTGTACCGGGGATAGCGCCGCGCCGACTGCGCTGTCGCCTCAGAATTCGAAATGGCGTTCGTGGCTTTCTTCATCTTGTGTTGCCATGCAAGGCGTATCCCGGCTCCAGCGGCAACTTTCCTTCAATTTTTACTACACTCACGCCGCTGGTAATCGAGTAGACGTCCACCAGTCCCACCGCTCCGGGCGCGGACTCCACCCGTTTCACCAAGTCCTCGTCAGAATCCGCAATCACAATGATGGGACGGTCGCCTCGACCGTGGTTGACGTTCACCATCAAGGTCCTCACTTCTTCTTTCGACATCCCGTAGATTTTCTCCAGTGCCAGCTTCATTTCCGGCAGGCCTGGATCCCGCACCACCAGGCTGACCGGCTTGCCGTCCGGCCACCGGCTGGTTTGACCCTTGCAGATCTTCACCAGATCCGGCATTGTCATGTCTTGCACGTGAGTGGCCCGATGGACTACGACCGCCAAATCGCGGGCGGCAGCGGGTCCCGTCCACAACAGGACTGCAAGCACCGCTCCAGAAATCCGTCGCACGTGCACGCCGCCTCCATGAACAAAACCAGGCCAGTCTGATTCTCGTTCAACGACGGCCAATGCTCAATGCCCTCTGGTGCAATGTACCAGCGGGTACAACAGCCCTGCTCCTTCCCGCAAAACGCAGCCGCCGGGACTTTCGGCGAGGCTGCATCCTGCCCGGCGTGCAATCTTGCCGCGATTCGTAGAGAATAGTTCGGTAAGTGGGCCGCGTGGCTTGTGCACCAATGTCCGATGATGGGATGGCATTTTTGGCCTGCCACGCTGAATCTTTCGTGTTCAACCAATCATCTTGTGAAGTCTGGAGGAGAATTTATGGCGCATGAACTACCCCCCCTGCCGTATGACTATTCCGCACTCGAGCCGGTGATCGATACACAGACCATGAAACTGCATCACGACATGCATCATGGGGCTTATGTGAAGAACCTGAATGCGGCGCTGGAAAAGTATCCTAACCTGCAGTCGAAACCCGCGGCAGAACTGCTGCGCGATCTGAACTCGGTCCCTGAAGACATCCGTAGCGCCGTCCGCAACAACGGTGGCGGTCATGTCAACCACACCATGTTTTGGACCATCATGAAGCCTCATGGAGGAGGCGATCCCACCGGCGCGATCGCCGAGGTGATCAGCAAGACCTTCGGCAACTTCAAGGACTTTCAAGCCAAGTTCAACGATGCCGGCGTCAAGCAGTTTGGCAGCGGATGGGTGTGGCTGGCCGGCAAGCCCAGCGGGGAAGTGCAGGTCATCAGCACCCCCAATCAGGACAATCCCGTTTCGCAGGGACTGTTCCCCATCTTTGGCAACGATGTCTGGGAACACGCCTACTACCTGAAGTACAACAACCGCCGTCCGGAATACCTTGCAGCTTGGTGGAATGTGGTGAACTGGGACGAGATCAACAAGCGCCTGGCAACGTTCAAGTCACACCACGAGCCGGCGCTCGCCCATCGGTAAGCTGGGAACGCTGCAGCCAATGCCGGTTCGCCGGTAAAAAAGAAAGAGGGCAGACATTTCGCTGCCCTCTTTTTTCGAGATCCGTTCAACGGTCGATTTACGGCTCGACGATCGTGGCGAAGTCCACGTTCTGCACGTTTACGCCGCCAACCTTGGTTCGACCGTCGGTCCAGGTAATATAGGCAGACCCGGTAGAGTTGCCCGCGTCAGCCGCGTTCAGAGCCATGTTGTAGTCGTAGTCACCCGCATAGCAGGACACAACGTACGGGTCGTCCTGGGCTGGCTGCGTGATCACTTCAGTGCTGATTGTGACCTCTGGTTTCCAGGAAGCGCCATTGTTCTTCGACTGACGGCCCACGCGCTCATAGTTGCATCCCGCATCTCCAACGCTGTTACACGCGCTCGTGGCCTTGCGACGATCATACCAAGAGGCCGTGACGTAGCCATCCGAAGTGGCGGAGAGTGACGGCATCCACTGAGTTTTGTTCGCAGCGTCCTTGTCGGTGTTGAGTTTGACGGGTTTGGACCAAGTCTTTCCGTTGTTGGTGGAGCGGGTGTAAAAGACGTCCCCGTGGTCGCCGTTCGTCCCTGCCCCGGCGAAGTCATAGTGGACCACGCCTTTGGGGCCAACTGCCGGTTCCCCCCAGCCCATGTGCCGTATGATGGGATTGACCTGATAGAAGTATCCGCAGGTCTCATCCCCGACTGGATTGTATCGCGGACCCATAACCACTTCCTTCCAAGTTTTGCCGCCGTTGGTTGATCTGTACATCAGGTTCTGGCGGGTAGCGTTTCCTCCCCCACCCTCATCCATGCTGGCAATGAATACCGTGCTGCTTTTCCCAACCAACTTGGCGCCGCGCGGAGAGCCGGTGATCTGCACGTTGCGGAAGAAGGTGCCAGTGTTGAGTTGCGTCGGCGTGCTCCAGGACTTGCCGTCGTCCGAGTAGGTAACGAACAGACACCCACCCACTCCGCAGCTTACATCGAAGTCATTCCAAGAGACATACATGCGACCGTACGTACTGCTGGTCGGCTCGTTGTCTGACCACATCGACGGGCGGTCATCGAAGCTGCCGTTATGTGCGCAGGCTCCAGTGGCCCAGGTTTTGCCATCAGTAGAGGTCCACAAACCGATGCCTTGACCACCGCATCCGGTCACCAAGTCGCCCCCGAAGAACTTGCCCAACTTGGAGTTGAACACGACGAGCGGATCCCCATAGTTGGTGTCGTGCCCGCTTTCAAAAGGCGAAGGTTGAATCTCCGTGAAGGTCCCCCCGCCATCGCTGGAGTAGGACGTACCCGTATAGCTGGATCCATTGTCGTAGTTGGCGTTATAGTTCACTACAATGGTCTGGCCTTGGTCCGCGGTGCTGGCCGCCACCATGCTTTCGCTCCCACACACGTCCGAGCCGGACGAACAATCGGATCCGTTGCTAACCAGGATGTTAGGAGGAGCGCTCGGCTTGTGATACGCACCCCCCGCCGGCTGCCCCCCTTGCATGATTCCGCATTCAACTAGGATCCGGCCGGCGCGCATATTATCCTGCACCAGCAGCGACCGGACGTTGATCTGCGAGCAGTCGACCCCGACCGAAGTCATTTGGGCGATGGCCGGCGACGGTTGAAGGACACACACCGCCAGCAACAGCGTTGGCAGCGCAAAGTAAAGCATTCTATTTCTGTGTTTCGTTTTCATTGTTGCTTTCCCCTTTTTTTGCTGATTTTTGTAACTCAGATGGTGGCCTGGAAATACTCCGCTGCTCGCCCGGGACAGGAGCCACCGCAGTCCCAAAATATTGTTCGTCCAGCCAGATGCCGGCTTTCTTTTTCAGATCGTCCAACAGTGCTTGCAACTTCTGCCCTTGCAACTCCTTTTCGATACGCGAAGACACCTGCCCGAGTTGGCGACGGTCCCGCTTAACCAGTTGCATGAGAAGAACGGTGGCCGGGGTATCTTCCACCTCGGACCACTCCCCCTCCTTGAGCGCGAACGCCACCTTCTCCATTTGCGGCGACAGTTGCCCGCGTGAAAAGGTGAGCGGCTCGGGATCAAGCATGCCTTCGCCGGACTTGCTGAGATCCGCAGACAGTTTCTTTACGTCAGCTCCTGAAGCGCACGCCTGACGAATCTGGTCGGCGCGTGCGCTGGCAGCCTGTGAACTCAAGACCGGGCCTTCTTTGGCGTTATCTCGCCGCTTCCAAATGAACAACCTGCGAACGTGTACCTGGTCGTAGTCGGACAGATGATCGGAGTAATACTTGCTGATTTCTTCCGTCGTCGGATCGGCCAGACGCATCAAACTGGCGAATTCCGCGTCGGACAGCACCTGCATGCGGGCGACGGCCAACTCGCGGCTAACCTCGGGCGAAGAGTCGAGGTGGCTGGCAACTGCTTGCTGAGAAAGCATGAGCACCGACGCGTAGTCGTCGCCGAGCTTGCGACGATCTTTATCCGAGGGGCCCTCCTGGCCATGCGTCTCCAACTTGCCGATCCTCGACTCGAACTCCTCTTGGGTCACCTGCGTGTCCCCCACTTTGAGGATCACTCGTTCGGTTGAAGGGGCCGCCTTCGTTGCCGGTGTAGCGGTAGAGCCGGCTGATGATGTCGCAGAGCTTGGGCTGGGAGATTCTTGCGCGTAGCCCGCGCTAACCAGAATGCCCGCCAATAAAAAGTAAAAAGCTACCCGTGCTTCAATTAAACCCATGGGGATGGAGTGCCTTTGACACCAAAAAACTACTCGCGGTAGTATACGTCCCTTTCTCTGAAAGCAACAGTGTGAAATAGTCTGCATCTTCATGTACCCCCTACTTCACCCCCGAAGGTCGCGTTTCGGGACCGGGAAAGTGCCTCTTGAAACCAATTCCGCTGGGATGGGTCTCCATCCGCTGTTTCGGCGCGTCGGTGTCTCAGTGGTGGGGTGTGGCTCGCCGGGAAATGCTCAAGCCCCTTCTTGGCGAGCTCGTTGCCTGTGATGCATTGTGGAAATTCAGGCCCCATGCGCACCACAGAATTGGCAGCATGCGATCCACCGGAACTGCCATCGCGCAAAACGCCGCTCGCAGCGCGTCTTTCCGAATGCTCTGCATCGCTGCCGATCCGTAAAGGTCCGTGACTGCTTTTTCTCCACTGCACAACTTTTATGGAATTGACCAGGCGCTTCCGGGCGATTACAGTCGTTTCACCCTCAGCAAGAAAAGTTCAGTCACGCGCCTTCCCGGTTTCACGCAAAGAAACCGGGTTGCAGCAGGAAGACGCGTTCATTAGTTTCAATTTCGAAAAACTGAAACTTCAACCCTCCCTCCCCCAGGGGTGGAGCCTGTGAAGAAACTGTCTACGGAATGGAACATTTATCGGACCCGTTTCTTGGTCAAGGCCAAGCAACTCACCCAGCCCATCTGGTTCATCGACCGACTGGGTCGGAAACACAGTGGTCAGGCTGGGGACTACCTGGTGGAGTGGTCGGACGGCAGCCGTCGGGTTGCTCCCCGCCACATCTTTGAAGATGTCTACGTCGCAATGGACTCGGCGGAACAAACTTGGCCTCCGGCAGATCGCGAGGTCCCGGTTCGCCGTCGCGTTGTGTCTCGTACTCAAGCTACAGCCTAGGCAGTCTGGAGATTAGCTATGGAAAACGGATCTCCAGGCCCGAATCCGCACTGTAATTGCTTAGGTATACAATATATAGTGATTTTCTCTTGACAGCCACAACTGGCAGGAGTAGTGTTGCGATCCCAGAGAGGTAATCGTCCCGGAAACGGGACGATGCGATGCAAGGAACGAGCTAAGAAACAGGGACGGTTGCCGGCCCGAGGTGACCCGCGCCGTCCCGCCAATAAAGTAAAGCTTTTGGCCTTTAGCTGTTAGCCAAAAGCCAAGAGCAAATGGCCAAAGGCTGATTTTCAAGTGCGGTGACCGTGCCCCTCTGGCGGTCTGGTGATACGGACGTCACCCCAGGGGGGACGACGGGTTTTGAGATGTCTTGTTGAAATCCCTCGGCCAGAGAGATCGGCAGGCGCTGGGTCGAGTGCAGTCTACGGAGTTCTGATGGTGGATCTGGCACAACTCGTCAACGAGTCTCTCGTCCGGCACGGCGTCGAAGCCAGCTTTGATCCCGGCCGGGTGCAGTGGTCGAGGTGGTTTCGCATCGAAGACAGCCGCAGCGTGCTGCTGGCACCCGGCAAGCCGGGCCTGTTCGCGTTGGCGGAAGAATTGACTGCGCTCGGCGATGCCACGACGGGCGGCGGCAAGCGAATGCTGGCGCTGCTCGAAATAGCCAAAGCGGACGATCTCGGCATGGCGCTCGGAAGGCTGTTCCTGCCGCGTTCGCCACAGCGCGAGCGTCTGGAAGGCGGCAAGTGCTTCGCACGTTACGCTGTGATCGAGGACGGAGCTCAGCGCGAGTCCGCCCATGCAGCTTTTCAGGCCTGGTTGTCCGGTTCGGTGGAAGCAGTCTCCGGCATTGCCGGAGTCGCGCCGAATCCGCTTATTCCGGAGGCTTCCCCCGCCCCCGGATCATCCAATAATAGGGCCCGAAACGGGCCGCCAGAGGCGTTTTCCTCTGGTTTTTGAGGTTGTTCTAAGCTCAGCGGAGTCATCATGTAGAGGCGTAGTTTCTGCGTCTTGAGAAGCCGACACGAAATGAGCGGAGCGTCGACTCCGCGGGAGAGAGAAGAAATGTCAGAGGTCACCGAGAAGAGAGCCCCCAAAGCCGCCGAGAATCCCGTTGCGTCCAGCGTGTCCTCGACGAACGCCGCCACCGACGTAAAAAAAGCCCCTGGCCTGGCCTTCCGCCGCTTCTTCACCAAAACCGGCGTGAGCCCCTATGACGAGCTCGAATGGGAACGCCGCACCGCTCAGATCACCGACGCCAAAGGCACCGTGATCTTCGAGCAGAAAGACGTTGAAGTTCCCAAAGACTGGTCAATGACCGCGACCAACATCGTGGCTTCGAAATATCTGCACGGAACGCTCGGCACGCCGGAGCGCGAAACCGGTGTCCGTCAGCTGGTGACTCGCGTTGCCGAAACCATCCGCGACTGGGGCTTGGCGCAGGGCTACTTCAAAACTCCCGAAGACGGCGCCATTTTCCACGACGAGCTCGCCCACATCCTGCTTCGTCAATATGCCGCGTTCAATTCGCCGGTGTGGTTCAACGTCGGATGCGACCGCATCGAACCGAACTCCGACGCCCGAAATTGGCACTGGAACGCACAGACTGCGCGCGTCGAATTCAGCGTCACCGGCTACAGCACGCCGCAATGCTCGGCCTGCTTCATCAACTCGGTAAAGGATTCTCTCGACTCCATCCTGACTCTGGCCAAGACCGAAGGCATGCTCTTCAAGTGGGGATCTGGCACCGGCACCAATCTTTCTCCGCTGCGCTCTTCGACCGAAGGCTTGAGCGGCGGCGGCACCGCCAGCGGCCCGCTCAGCTTCATGAAAGGCTTTGACGCCTTTGCCGGCGTCATCAAGTCCGGCGGCAAGACCCGTCGCGCTGCCAAGATGGTCATCCTTAATGTCGACCATCCCGACATCATCGAGTTCATCGAGTGCAAATCCAAGGAAGAAGCCAAGGCCCACGCCCTGGTCGCGATGGGGTACGACGGATCGCATCCCGACTCCGACGCCTATTCGTCCATCTTCTTCCAAAACGCCAACAACTCCGTCCGCGTGACCGACGACTTCATGTACGCCGTCCTGCGCGACACCGATTTTTCAACCAAGGCAGTCATCGATGGCCGGGTGATGAACACTTACAAAGCCAAAGATCTGCTCAAGAAGATTGCCGAAGCCACCTGGCAGTGCGGCGATCCTGGCATGCAGTTCGACAGCACCGTGAACCGCTGGCACACTTCCAAGAACACGGCGCGCATCAACGCCTCGAACCCGTGCTCGGAGTACATGTTCCTCGATGACTCGGCCTGCAACCTGGCCAGCCTCAACCTGCTGAAGTTCGCGCCCAACGGCACCTTTGACGTGGAAGCCTATCGTCATGCCGTGGACGTCCTCATCACCGCCCAGGAAATTCTGGTAGACAATGCCGGCTATCCGACCGAGATGATCGCCAAGAATTCCCACGACTATCGTCCGCTCGGCCTCGGCTACGCCAATCTCGGCGCGCTGCTCATGGCTGCCGGTCTGCCTTACGACTCCGACGCCGGACGCGACTACGCCGCCTGCGTTACTGCCATCATGTGCGGCGAAGCCTATCTGCAGTCGTCAAAGATCGCCGAACTTTGCCAGCCGCTGGTGCCCGCCACCGAGCCCACGCAGAAGAGTCTCGCCGAAACCAATCTGGGATCGAACGTAATGCCCGGAGCCGCTTGCCCCGGCTGGTACATCAATCGCGAACCGTTCCTCGAACGTCATCCGCATGCACCGCGCGTCGGTGAACAACATCAACAAGAACAATGTTCCAACCTCTATTTACGAAGCTTCCAAAGCCTGCTGGGACGAGGCTCTCGCCCACGGCGAAAAATTCGGCTACCGCAACTCGCAGGTCACCGTGCTCGCTCCCACGGGAACCATCGGCTTCATGATGGATTGCGACACTACCGGCATCGAGCCCGATCTCGCGCTCGTGAAGTACAAGAAGCTGGTCGGCGGCGGCATGATCAAGATCGTCAACAATACAGTGCCTACGGCACTATTCAAGCTCAACTACACGCACGAGCAGGCCGACGCCATCGTCAGCTACATCGACGCCACCGGCACCATCGAAGGCGCGCCGCATATCAAAGACGACCACCTCGCCGTCTTTGATTGCTCCTTCAAGCCGGCCAAAGGCACGCGCTCCATCCACTACATGGGACATCTCAAGATGATGGCGGCCGCGCAGCCGTTCATCTCCGGCGCGATCTCCAAGACCGTCAACCTTCCCGAGAACGCCACCGTGGAAGACATCGTGGAAGCCTATCTCCAGGCCTGGAAGCTTGGCCTGAAAGCGGTCGCAGTCTATCGCGACGGCTGCAAAAAGTCGCAACCGCTCAGCGCCGCCGGCACCAAGACCGCCCAAAGTGCCGGTGTGGAGCGGGCGCCCTCGCCCGCTGAAGTTGAAGATCTCAACGCCCCGCCGCGTGCCGTGCGCCATAAACTGCAGGACGAACGCGCTTCTGTCACCCACAAGTTCAACATCGCCGGCCACGAAGGCTACATCACCGTCGGCCTCTATCCCGACGGCAGCCCCGGTGAAATTTTCATCACCATGGCCAAGGAGGGTTCCACCGTCTCCGGCCTCATGGACAGCTTTGCCCTGGCCGTCTCCATCGCCTTGCAGCACGGCGTGCCGCTCAAGCTGTTCTGCGAAAAGTTCGCCCACACCCGCTTCGAGCCCAGCGGCTGGAGCGGCAGCGCCGAGATCGGCTTCGCCAAGTCGATCATGGACTACATTTTCCGCTGGCTGCACATGCGCTTCCTGACCGGCCAGCAGCAATTGCTGTTCGAGAACCTGCGACCCAAGCTGTCAGCGAACTCTCAACCGGAGATGAATGACGTGAACGGAATGTCCGGGGCCGGACTAACGACCAAGGACCAACGACCAACGACGGGTTCAATCCACGCCGCCGACGCCCTCGCCGGAATCGTCGACCTGGGCGACGCCCCAACCTGCAGCTTCTGTGGCTCCATCATGACCCGCAACGGCAGCTGCTACAGATGTATGAGCTGCGGCAGCACCAGCGGGTGTTCGTAGCTTCGTGTGCCTGTGCTTGTGTGGGGCGGACACTCCTGTCCGCCAGGTTTATAGATGTGTATATGTCGCGCGGGCACCCTCGCCCGCGAATGCCGGCAGCATAGAAACCGAGGGTGCCCCATCTTAGCGCGCAATTTGCGCTAGGGTGGGAAAGGTAATATTCAGAGGAAACTCGGCTCGACGGTTTTAGCCGCTGAGGAATTACCGATTGACATGAAGAGGAATGAGGCCCGCTTCGTGCTTTGCGTCGAGAACCAGGACTATCCGGCGTCGCTGGAGCGGCGGAAGGTTTACGAGGTCCTGGCCGACCAGCAGGCGTCCAAGCACGGCCAGATGCGCGTGATCGATGAATCCGGCGAGGACCACTTGTACCCGCAGGAATACTTCATTCCGATCAAGCTGCCGCAAGCCGCGCTGAGCGCCGTACTGAGATCGACCTAAACGATTGATTCGACGCACGGGCGGACGCCCCCGCTCTCCCACGCCGAGCGAAGCTCAGTAGTGATTACGACCTAATTTGGGGGACGGCGCTCGTCCGTTTTGAACCCCTCCCACCGCACAGTGCACCCCTTTTTGTATCGCGGATCCCATTCGCCGTGGTGTGCACGCGGAATCGTTACACACAAGATTTCGCCCTCGTACAAAGGGCACCGCTAGCATCCAGCTACCACATCGATTAAGGATGAAAAGGTTACGTTATATGATCGAATGATAATTTATACATGATTGATAATAAGGTAATTATAGAACATCGATAAGACTGCAGCGTGTATTACCCTATATTAAACTGATCATTAACGGTATTAACGTGGCTTAGCGCCCGACTCGCATCAGCCGGTTCACGCCTGGTTCGCGCCACACGATTCAGTTTCTAGCTATATGCATATAAATAACCAACTTAGCATAGCCTAACATCCAATATATCGAAAACACATCTTTCTCGGATAGGTCACGATTTCATGAGATATGCTGGACGTTACCTAAGCTTGACGGAGAAAATCGTAACAGCGTAAAGTAGGGGGAGTAAAGGGACCATTGATGAGCGAGACGCAAACACCGACTCCCCCCACGGACTTCGCCGAGCCCCGCGACCTCCGTTATCGCAAGAAGTTTTTCCCCGGCGCTGAGGGGCTAGTCTTCGACACGAACCGCAGGGGCTTCGTCCCCTTGCCAATTCTGCTGAGAAAGTTGATGCGCCATCTCAACGCACCTGAGTTCAGAATCCTCGTGTACCTTCATCTGCGCGCCAGCAGGTACGGGATCTGCTTTCCGACGTTGGACGAGATGGCATTCGAAATTGGGCTCAGCGGAAGGAAGAACATTATTCCGCACCTGAAGGCCCTTGAACATAAGCGCGCCATCAGCACGCGGACCGCGATGGGGAAGAAGTTTTACCTGGTCCACGATCCCAGAGTGCCATTGCAATACCTGATCGACAACGGCGAGATTTCGGACGAAGAAATCGAAGAAATCAGCGGGCTCTGCTACGACCTCCGGCAGGAACCGCTAACACGTTCGCGCGGCAGGAGTGGCCACAAGAGTTCGCGGGAGAAGGCGGTGAGAGTGGAAGGAGTCATACTTTGAGGCGCTGAAACCCTCTATGTCGATCGATGATCCTCATGACCGAAATGATCTCGCGGCGACGATGGAGAGCGGCAAGTATCGAACTCCGCGCGCGTCAGCCCGAAGGCGTGAGAGGAAGCTAATGGCGAGCATCGGCAAACTACTGAATGCCGCCGATGAAAAGACGCTGCGCGCCGGCGCTATGAAGCACTTCTCGATGGGGCGGAACGACCCCCGCCTGGAGGCGATCGTCGAGATTTGGCGGGAGCAGCAGCCTTCTTGGCAGCCCACTTCGCGAAAGCGCTGACCCGTGAGTCCCTTTCCTTTTCGGGGAACTGCGAGAGGTGCTCCTCGATAAGGCGCGCCATCTGCTTCAGCGCCCGCTTCCGGCTCGGTTTTCGCTTCTTTCGCACTGAACTGCCCATTCTTCTCCTGGGGCCGGGCCTGCCTAAATGAATCTACTCACTATAATAAACGTCCGCGACCTTACGAAAGGCCATATGTTGGTACCGCGGGCGACTTAGCCTGACCTTTTGAGTGCGAAGCCTAGGACGGTTCAGTCATCTTTGAACCAGAACTTCCCTCCGGCCACTCCAGCGGCGGCAGTTTTGTTGCACGCAAGGTCAAAGACCCCACGGAAGTCAGACTGAGCAGTCCCTAGAATTCCACCCCCCCACTTTTCCCTTGACTCCGTCCCGGCAAACCGTCACCATTGATGTATATCTTACAGAGAACGAAAGGAGATTACATATAACTCCTTAGGAATCTAGATTTTACCCGTAAGCCTTTTGCAATCTAGATTTTGCGGGCCAAAAGTCCGTAACTTCATGATTCCGCTAGACCGGTGGGGAGGGGGTATACCCATATTTCACCTCATCGGCGAGAGCGAAAATTAAGGAGGCAACCGCGCCCAGAAGGGGAAAACCCACGCCGGCAAAGTGTCATCACCAATATATATCCGGTAGAGAATGTCAAGTGACGACATATAACTCCTTAGGAATCTAGATTTTACCCGTAAGCCCTTTGGCATCTAGATTTTGCGGGCAAAAAGTCCGTAACTTCATGATTCCACTAGACCGGCGGGGGGGGTATACCACCTCTCAGAAGCTGATTACGACGCTGGTTGCCCCATCCTTCGCGGTTTTCGAAGCGTGGGAATGAACGACAGTTCATGCTTCTGGGAAGTGCAGCGCACGTGCAAATGCATGGGCGCCCATGCGGGGCGTGCTTTGATTTTCGATCTTTTCGACACGGCTGAAGCCGTGCCCTTTCAAGTCCGACCTGAGGTCAGAGCTGTCCCGTATCCTGTGCTGCCGCCACAGGCCCGCGGCGCTAGCGCCTCAGCGTAAGCACGGGACACCCGGCCCGGCAGACCACTTCATGCGCCGTGTCCCAGGGCATATGGCCGGCGCGGAACGCTGAGGTGTGCTTTACGCCCATCACGATGAGATCTGCGCGGTAGGCGTCGGCCGCCTCGCAGATGGCTTCCGCAGGATACTGGAACTCCACCACATATTCGGGAGCGTGCAGCAGCTTGACCCCGCCGGCGGCAAGTTTTTTCAATTTATCGAGAACGTCGGCCCGCGCACTTTGACGGCGTTCACTGACGTCGGTTCCGAGGTACCAGCCCGGACCAGGATCCGCGACCGGAAACGGCATGACCGAATGCAGCAGGATCAGCTGGCCATCATTCTGATTGGCAATGGTGACTGCCCTGGCAAGGGCGTTGCGGGAACTCTCGCTCAGGTCGGTAGGAAACAGGATTCGCCGCAACCTCGGCGGATGTTGGTAGTGCGCCCCTGGACCGATGGTCAGCACCGGACAGGCCACGGCGCGGAAAATCTGCTCCGCCACCGAGCCCAGCACCAGGCGGCCGATGCCGGTGCGTCCATGCGTGCCCAGCACCACCAGATCGATGCGCTCGTCGCGGATCACCGCTTCGATTTCGTGGCGAACGTCGCCCTGGCGAACCACCAACTCGTGAGTGACATCGTTCAGATCGCCGGCGCGCTCAAGTTTGGCCTCAAGATCGTGGAGATCGCGGCTGGCGACCTCGTCTGCCAGGCATTCCACTTCAGTGCCCGCCAGGGTGAATCCCACGGAAGAAACGGAGTGGAAGATGTAGCACTTGGCATGGTAAGCACGAGCCAGATCGAGCGCGAAACGGACGGCGTTGGCGGAAGCCTGCGAAAGATCGGTGGCGACCAGGATTCGTTGCAATCCGATGGCGATTTCGGTTGCGCTCGCTGCCATAAGGCACCTCCGGGAGGAGCGGCACGAGCCACACGGCGGGAATCGGCCGAGGGGGTGGCCGTTCGCTCTAACTCTATGATCGCGCGGAATGAACGGAATCGCAGTGAGGTAGGTCACATGCAGGGGTGAGGCCGGGGCGGGAGCCTAAAAAGCAACTTGGCGGCGCGAGGGTGCTTTTCACGGTCTGGGCGGTCCGCTAGTCGCTGCCGGAGGCGCTTCTTGCGCGGGCGGCTTCGAATTCATCGCCCTTTTGCCATTGGACGAGTGTGGCCTGGTTGGCAGCTTCCCACGCCAACGCGAATCCGAAGCGAGCCATGGCGGCGTCGCCCGTAAAATCCATGTCGGCGCGGTACTCGTCGCTGGGCTGGTGATAGCGCTTGGCGGTGTATTCATCGGCTTGCTGCATCCCCCAGGAAGCTGGGTGCCCTTTGTATTTCATGCCTTCCGCGATCGAGAACGATGGCACCCCCACGCGCGCCAGACTGAAATGATCGGAGCGGTAATAGTGGCCGGCTTCGGGATGAGAATCGGGCCGGATGGCCAGGCGGAACGTCTCCGCCAGCGACCGAACCACCGGATAAAACGTAGTTCGTTCGGAGCCGGAGACCTCGACTTCCTGCGGCGCGCCTAGGGGGGGTAGGTCATCGTAATTCAGATCGAGGCTGATTCTTGCCGCCGGAACCGGCAGGTGTTTGCCCAGGTACTCCGAGCCCAGCAGCCCTTGTTCTTCCGCGGTCACAGCGGCGAACAGGATGGAACGCCGCGGCCTCTGCGGGGATTCGGTATAGGCACGCCCCAGTTCCAGCACGATGCCGCAGCCGGTGGCATTGTCGGCAGCGCCGTGGTAGATGTTGTCGCCGGGCATATCGGGGCGGATGCCCAGGTGATCATAATGCGCGGTGAACATCACCGCCTCGTCTTTCAGCGAGCCATGGGACCCCGGCAGGATCGCAAGCACGTTACTCGAAGAAAACCGCCGGACTTTGCTGGCCATGTGCGCCTTGAGCTTGACCGGCAGCGTAATCGGATGAAAGTCGCGCGCGCGGGCGTCATCAATCATCTTGTCCAAATTGAGCCCGGCGGAGGCAGCGATCTGCTGGGCAACATCGCCCGTGATCCAGGAAGCGGCTTTCAGCTTAGGAGTGCCATCGAGCTGCAGGAACGATTTTTCGCCGGAGTTGGAATTGCGCACCACTTCCCAGGGATAGCTCGCCATCTCGGTGGTGTGAATGAGAATGGCGCCGGCCGCGCCCTGGCGCGCCGCTTCTTCGTACTTGTAGGTCCAGCGCCCGTAGTAGGTCAACGCCCGACCCTTGAAGAAATTGGGATCGTCCGAGGGCGGCTCGCTCACCAGCATGAGCAGGACTTTTCCCCGCAGGTTGGCGCCTTTATAGTCGTCCCACTTATATTCCGGGGCCTGGATGCCGTAGCCCACATAGACGATTTCCGCTTCAATGTCGGATTGCGTCTGCTGCGTCTGGTCATAGGCGACATATTGGTCCAGCGGCTTCAAGTCGATCGCGGAGCCTTTCGTGGGAACCAGCGAAAATGTGGTCGCAGGATCGGGCGTAATGCCCACCAGCGGGACTTTCTGCATGTACGTGCCGTTGTCTCCCGCGGGCTTCAGGCCGTCAAGCGCAAACTGAGTGGCCATGTACTCGGCGGCGATGTCGCCTCCGCGCTGGCCCGTGCCACGGCCCTCCAGCAGATCGTGGGAAAGAAAACGCACGTGGGCGCGGATTCGCTCCGGATCAATCTTCTGCATCGCCGCGATGGCCGTTCCGGGCAGGCGAACAGAAGCAGAAGACGCTTGGGACCGCTTGTGCTGCTGGGGGGCAGCAGCCCCCGGAAATACAAGAAGCACGGCGCAAACTGCAGCTGCGCTCTTTCGCATGTTGAGAAGGCTCCTGACTGACGCTGGAAACGAAACCGCTTGTACAGAATAGTAACTGGAGAGTGCGACCGCCGCGGTGACACGGTAGTACCAAGGCCATAGTAATTTACGGACAAGTACTCCCGGAATGGAATGCTGGAAGCGATCTTTGCATTCTGACCAGGAGGCCGGACGGCTCCTAGTTTGCTGTTGTGGGGCAGCCCGCGACCGCGGGCTAGTTTTTGGACCCTCAACCAGCACGAAACTCCGGAATGTCCTCATTCGCCCGGAAAACCGGAGTCACCGTGCGGCCGGCGATTATGGCCGCCTTATCGTTGATCTCGTCGATTTCCTTGTGCGACCAGCCCACGCTCGAGATTTCGATCAAGCCATCCTGCTCGATCCAGAAGATTGTGGGCACGTTGGTCAGACCATAGGCGTTCGAGACCGGGTAAGCCTTGGTGTCATCCATCAACACCGGAAACGTCACACCATATTCCTTGAGAAAAGCCGCCGTCTCTTTGCGGTCGTTCTGAGAGATCCCGGCAATCGTGAGCCTGTCGTTTGCGTATGCCTTGTAGATGCGCTCAAGAAAGGGAAACGCGAACTGGCAAACCGGGCACGAGATCTTGAAAAAGGCAAGAACTACCGGTCCGCGAACGAGTGCTTCATGAAGCGAAAACTGCTTGCCGTCCATGGCGGGCATGATAAAGTCGGGCGCGCTTGCTCCAGGGGTAAGTGCCGGCATTTTACGTCCTCCGAAAAGATTGCGAAAAAACTTCACTAGCTGAACGCGTTCATTTTACGCGGCGGTTATTTTGCGTACCAATCCTTAGATGATCTTGCCCGCACGAAGGATTTTGCGAGCCAGGCCCGTGAGAGGCAAAGTGGCAAGTCGGGAGCGCGGTATCCATAGACCCTTGATATCGGCTGGCGCAGCGTCCCGAACGATTCTGACCAGATAATCCGTCACCGTGATGGAATGGCGCAGGGTAAGCCAAGGTTCAGCGCCGTTCAGGGCAGGAATTTCCGGCAGCTCCCACATGCCAGGCATCAGCGACGCGTCGGACGAACGCTGCACCAGCTGGATCGAACGGCCGCGGATACTCAGGGCATAGTGTATCTCCCGTTTGCGCTGGCGGTTCGCGCCTCGCGGAAGCGGGTGCTCCCCTTGCGTAGCGCATAGCGCGTTCACCGGGCAAAGCCCGCACTTAGGCTGGCGTGGCACGCAGACAGTGGCGCCTAGTTCCATCATGGCCTGGTTGAAGTCCCCGGGACGCTTCTGGTCCAGCAGTTGCCCGGCAAGCTGCCAGAGCGATTTATCGCAGAGATTCTCGCCCGCCACGCGCCGCAATAGGCGCTCGACGTTGCCATCGACCACGGCGGCGGGTTCGCTGAATGCGATGCTGGCGATCGCCGCGGCGGTGTAGCGGCCAATGCCCGGAAGAGTACGGAGTTCTTCAGCCGTCGTCGGAAAATTCCCCGCACGCTCTTTCACGATTTTCTTTGCAGCCGCGTGCAACATGCGAGCGCGCCGGTAGTATCCCAGGCCGCTCCACGCGGCCAGCACCGACGACTCACGGGCCCGGGCCAGTTTCTCGATAGTCGGAAACCGCCGGAGAAATAGTTTGTAGTACTGAACCACGGCGGCGACCCGCGTCTGTTGCAGCATGACCTCCGACAGCCAAACGCGGTAGGGGTCCCGGTCGGCACGCCAGGGCAGGTCGCGCTGGTGGCGATCAAACCAGGCCAGCAGCAGTCGGCGGAAGCGGCGCTTGCCGGGGCCCTCCGGCGCTAACGTCCCTCTGGATGCCATGGTATGGATGAGGGTATCGTACAACCTTCCCTCTGCATACCTGCTCCAAGCAGCAACGGCATTCTCTGTTATCAGAGGTGCTTTACGGGATGCCTCCTGGTTGACCCTGGCCTGGGAGCAGGAAATAATGGAAACTCTGGTGTCCGCAAATTCAGGAGTGGCCGTCTTCGCGCTCACAGGACCGAAGGAGTACTATGACCGATTTCAACCGCAAGGTGGAGGATGCGTCTGCGCGCATCAATCAGAAGGTTGCCGAGGCGACCGCCAGCATCGAGACCGAAGTGACGGAGGTCATCGAATATCTGAACCGCGAAGTGGTGCCGAACGTCCGCCAGCACTCCACCAAAGCGCTGCGCATCGCCGCGGAAAAGCTGGCCCATCTGGCAGACTACATGGAGCAGCACCCCACCCCCAAGAAGTAGCGCTTCGGGCGGCTTGGATTGTATTCCTTCCTGTTTTGATTTTGCTGATCGGCTGCGGCGCTCACCAGCAGGCCAAGGCCAGCGTCCCACCTGCGCCCGCCATCACAGCGTCTGAAACCACAGAGGAAACCTCATCCGCGGAGACGGATTCAGAAACTTCCCCGCACAAAAGCGCGCCCAGGGAGGCCGAAGAAGAGGCGTTATCCGTTCCTGCGGGCACCAAGCCGGTATTGGTGGAAACGGGTTTAGCTAGCTGGTACGGCCCGCCGTATCACAACCATCGGGGCTCCAACGGCGAAGTCTATAACATGCATGCCATGACGGCCGCCCATCGCACGCTTCCGCTGGGATCGATTGTGCGGGTGTCCAACGAGAAAACGGGACACTCGGCTCTGGTTCGCATCACCGACCGCGGGCCGTTTGTGGAGGGCCGCATTCTGGACCTCTCGCTGGCAGCCGCCAAGAAGGTGGATGTGTGGCGAGCCGGAGTTGCCGAAGTCCGCATGGAAGTTCTGTACACTCCGGCTCCGCTACAAACCGGCGGACGCTGGGCGGTGCAGATTGGCGCATTCGAGAAACAGCATGCGGCGGACAAAATGGCCGGGCACCTTTCGCACCGCTACCACACTGCCAAAGTGCTCTGCTTCGGTAGTCCGGTAGGAGACTGGTGGGTGCGGGTGCGCGTGCAGGACGACAGCCGCAAAAAAGCCGAAGAAGTGGCTCGCGAGACCCACACTGACGAAGGATCGATTTTTCTGGTTAGGCTGGACTAGAACAATTCTCCACTGTGTCCCCGGCCTCTGCAGTGATGGCACGCAGCGGTAAGAAGGCCGCGAGCGGTGTAAAGAACAGAACTTGTGGCAGCCGGACCTGTAAGCCGAATTCTGTCTGCCGGATTGCTCCGGCAGGACGGCCATTCCTCTGGGCCACGCATTACTGCGCGGCTCAAGCGACCTACCCGGAGGTTGTGACGCGCCGAGCCGGCACGTGCGGAACCGAAGCCCCGGATCCCTCCCTATTTGGTCTTGCTCCGTGTCGGGTTTGCCCTGCCCGCGGCATTACTGACGCGGCGGTGCGCTCTTACCGCACCTTTTCACCCTTACCCCGCCGTTCTGGTCGGCCTTCGTCGGCGCGGCGAAACCTCACCAGAACGGCGGGGCGGTATATTTTCTGTGGCACTTTCCGTCGAACGGGCTTGAACCCGCCCTCCCGGACGTTATCCGGCACACTGCTCTGCGGAGTTCGGACTTTCCTCTGTCTTGCGACAGCGACCGTCCGGCCCAGCTGCCAACAGCTTCATTATAGTGCAGGCAGATCGTGCCAGCGGCGCTGCATGGATGGGTGGGCTGCTCTCCTACTCCTTGGGCGCGAGGAGGAGCGGATACAGCAGCAGGGCCAGGCCAATCAACAATGGAATCAGTCCGGCCAGGTAAACCGGCTCGTCGCGTACAATCCCGCGCAGAAACACCATGACACCGATGCCGACGGCGGCCGTAATCAAGCCGCCTAGCTTCATGCCTTCGATGCGCCGTTTTACAGCGTTTTTTTCTTGCTCGCGCAGCAGTTCCAGCGCGCTTCTGGCTCCCTCTCCTGAGCTCTCCGCGATTTTTTTCAGGGTGTCGCTCGTGTAGTACGCTTCTCTCTCTTTGCGGCGAGCCTCAGACCATGCCGCCACACCCAGAAACGAGAACAGGGCTATGCTCCCGACGATCGGGACTAGAAAGACAGCGACGCCTACGACACTCTCTCCGAGATTGGGTTCCATTGGAGCCTCCTTGTGCAATTTTCCGCTTACGTCAGGTCAGACCGGCCTTCCCCAGTTCCGGTTGCACTTTTTTCGTCCCATTGCCATTTCTGAAATAATGCAACCGTCCGTAACGGTGTCGTGTCATACCTTTGAGGCAAAGTCCAGCGTGAGCGCGAACGACGATCAGGCCGATGTCGAAAGAGTCCTGGCGGGCGAGATTTCCGCCTTTGAAGGGATCGTCCAGCGCTGGCAGACTCCGCTCGTCAATCTGGCCTACCGCTTCTGCCATGATCGCGGCCGAGCCGAAGATATGGCTCAGGAAGCCTTTCTGCGCGCCTACCGCGGGCTCGGCCAGTGGCGCAAGGACGCGGTCTTTTCCACCTGGCTCTTCGCCCTGGCGACCAACCTCTATCGTTCGGAACTGCGCCGTATTCCGGCGCGGACGGTTTCGCTCGAAGGCATTGCCGAGCCTCCGGACGCGCGGGTTACTGACGGAGGCCTCGAAGACCAGGATCGGGATTTGGCGGTGCGGCGCGCGGTTCTTGCTCTGCCCGCGAAGTATCGCGAGGCATTGCTTCTTTTTTATTTTCACGACATGGACGTCGCCACCGCCGCGAGCAGCCTCGGTCTGCCCGAGGGTACGGTCAAGGCGAGATTGTTTCGCGGGCGCGAAATCCTGCGTAGTAAACTTCCGCAGTTGTTGGCGGTGACCCGCCTGAAGGAGGCTTGATGAGACACTTGATTAGTCACGACCAGGTCGATCGCATTCTTTCCCGGGAGGATGAAATTCTTCCCTCGTCGGGCTTCGCCGTCTCTGTCATGGATGCGGTCCGACGCGAGGCTGCAGCCCCACCGCCGATCCCGTTCCCGTGGAAGCGCGCCCTGCCCGGCCTGGTGGCTGCAGGTTTGGCACTGGCACTGGTTCTGGTTGTGGTAGTCGTGGCCATCGTGCAGTTGGGGAGATCGTCAGCGACCCCGCAGTTTTCCATGTCCTTGCCGTCCGTATTGACGCCCATCTTCCATCGGAACATGGCGACTGCGGCGACGAGTTGGATGGTGCTGGCGCTGCTGGCGACCTGGGTGTCGGTGAAAGTCTCGATGCGCCTTGCGTCCGGCAGGCAATGAGACGGCTTCCACGCTAACCTGCTTCCCTGCATAACACGCTTGCCCCGTGAAGGCCGCCGCCGTGGGCCCGCCCGCCTTGTGCTGCTAAACTTACTTGGGGAAGGTTCCCCTCCCGCAGTGCCAGGGCTGCGGTGAGATGCGCCAGCCAATGAACATTCTCGAAGCGATCAAGATCGCGCTCCAGTCGCTGT
This sequence comes from Terriglobia bacterium, assembly GCA_963758285.1. Taxonomy (GTDB): domain Bacteria; phylum Acidobacteriota; class Terriglobia; order Terriglobales; family Acidobacteriaceae; genus DASVWZ01. Next base: position 149,154 of record CAVWUT010000015.1, read on the forward strand.
GGGCGAACAAACTGCGCTCGGTGCTGACGCTGCTCGGAGTTGTGATTGGCGTCGCTGCCGTGATTGCGGTCGTGACCTTCGTGAACGGAATCAACGGCTACGTCGCGGAAAAAATCTTCAATCTCGGCGCCGACGTTTTCATCATCAGCAAAGTTTCGCCGGTCATCACCAACATCGACCAGTTTCTCGAGGGACAAAGGCGTAAGGACCTTACCCTGGACGACTACGAGGCGGTGCGCGACGCTTGCCGCGACTGCTCCATGGCCGGCGCTTCCACCATCAAAACGGACGGCCACGTGAAATACGGAGAACAATCGATTGCAGATTGCTGGGTCCGTGGATTCACGCCATCCATGACCGCCATTCTCGACCTCGACCTCGATGCCGGGCGCATGCTGAACGAAAACGATGAGGAGCGACGTTCCAACGTGGCCGTCATCGGAACCGATCTGCTCGAGAGCCTGTTTCCGGGAGTGGATCCTCTGGGCAAAGAGATTCGCGTGGAAGGCCAGATTTATACGGTCATCGGAGTGGGCAAGAAACAGGGAAAGACTCTCGGCCAAAGCCGTGACAAATACGTTGCGATCCCCATCACGACCTATCTGAAGCAGTTCGGCACGCACAGCAGCATCCGGATTTTTGGCAAGGCGAGTGGCGTCGGCTCCCAACTGGAATCGGCGCTGGACGAGGCGCGGGTCATTGTGCGCGCTCGCCGCCACGATGCCCCGGGCGCGCCCGACAGTTTCGTCGCCGAGACCAACGAGGGCTTTCTGAGTATCTGGTCGGGTCTGTCGCAGACCTTTTTTATCGCGATGATTGCGATTGCGGCAATTTCGCTGGTGGTCGGTGGCATCGTGATCATGAACATCATGCTGGTTTCGGTCACCGAGCGCACTCGGGAAATCGGTATCCGCAAAGCCATGGGCGCTCGCCGGCAGGATGTGCTGCTGCAATTCCTGATCGAGTCCGGCACCATGGCGCTGATCGGGGGCATTCTGGGCGTGCTGTTTGGGATCGGGGTTGCCAAGGGAATCACCGCGCTCATCGGCATGCCTTCTGCCATCAAACTGTGGGCGGTCGCGGCGGGACTGCTGGTTTCAGGAAGCGTCGGTGTTTTCTTCGGTGTGTACCCGGCCAGACGGGCCGCGCGACTGGACCCGATCGCAGCCCTGAGATTCGAACTGTAAGAAATTGGGTAATTTGGTAATCGGATAATTGAATAATTGGAAACCCGTGTGCGTTTTTGCTCTTAAATTACCAAATTACCCAATTACCAAATGGCTCAATTCTTATGATGCGCAGACGCGACTATGCCGAGATCGTCCAGATGGCGCTCGACACCATCCGCAACAACAAGATGCGCTCCTCCCTCACCGTGCTGGGCATCGTGATTGGCGTGGCCGTCGTGATCGGCATCTCCTCCGTGGTGCGCGGGCTGAATGACAACGTTCGCAATGTGATCAGCAGCATCGGCTCGGATGTGATCTTCGCCTTTCACCTGCCTCTGACGTTCGGGCGTCCCACGGAAGAGATGCGCAAGCGCCGCGAACTGACCCTCGACGATGCCATGGCCATGAAAGACTTGCCGCACATCAAGGCGGCGACGCCGACGCTTCAGTATGTGCAGCAGGAATTTGGCGAGGGCACCTACGTGGTGAAATATCAGGACCGCCGCGCCAAGAACACCATCCTCGAAGGAGACATGGCGGCCGCCAAAGACGTTTATGACTTGCCGGTCGCTGCCGGACGTTGGTTCAGTGACCTCGACGACGAACACCATTCTCCGGTCATCGTGCTCGGAAGTGACACCGCCAGCGAACTGTTTCCCAGCGAGACCGCTTTAGGCAAGGAAATCAATATTGAGGGAGACATGTTCACCGTAATCGGCGTGTTCGCACCGGCCAAGAACGTGTTTTCCAGCGGCAAGAATCCGGACGATAATCGGGTGATTTTCCCACTGTCGGTATTCCGTAAACTTCATCCCGAGTTGAAGCAGTACTGGATCGGCGTCAAGGCCACATCCCACGAGGACATGCCCAAAGCCATGGATGAAATGCGCGAGACGCTGCGCCGCCGCCGCAAAGTTCCACCGGACAAGCCCGACAACTTCGAAATCTTCACCCAGGATTCCCTCTCCGACGTCTGGAACCAGATCACCGGCGCGGTGTTCATCTTCATGTTCGCCGTGTCCAGCGTCGGCCTGATCGTCGGCGGCGTCGGGGTCATGAATATCATGCTGGTCTCCGTGACCGAGCGGACCCGCGAAATCGGGGTGCGCAAAGCCATCGGCGCGCGCAAACGGGACATCCTGCTGCAGTTCACCCTGGAGGCGATCACGCTCACCGCGATGGGCGGCGTTCTGGGCGTTCTCCTGGGGGCGATCATCACCTGGACCATCCCCGCCATCTGGAGCTCGCTGCCCGCTCGCATGTCATTCTTCTGGGCAAGCTTCGGCTTCGGCGCGGCCGCGGTCGAGGGGCTGCTCTTCGGGATTTATCCCGCCTGGAAGGCCGCCAATCTCGACCCCATCGAATCCCTGCGCTATGAGTGAACGCCCTTTGCGCGCTTCACCCGCTGGTCAATTCATCCCACCGGAACCGCAGTCATCTCCGTCGCTTGCTTGCGAAGCTGCTCGAACAGAATGCTGCTGAGATAGCGCTCGCCGAAGCTGGGCAGCACCACCACAATCAGTTTTCCCGCATTCTCCGGCCGGCTGCCGACCACCAGGGCAGCTTGCACCGCCGCTCCCGAGGAAATGCCCATCAGCAGACCCTCTTGCTTGGCCAGGCGCCGTGCCATTGTGATGGCTTCTTCGCTGGAGACCTTCACGACTTCTTCAATGTAGTCGGTGCGGAGAATGGAAGGCACAAATCCCGCCCCGATTCCCTGAATCTTGTGCGGCGACGGCTTGCCTCCCGAGAGCACCGGGCTTTCCGTGGGTTCAACCGCAATGGCCTTGAAACTTGGCCTCTTGGGCTGAATATACTCGCTGACCCCGGTCAGAGTCCCGCCGGTACCCACGCCCGAAATCAGAATGTCTACCTGGCCCTCAGTGTCCTCCCAGATTTCCGGTCCGGTCGTTTCCCGGTGGATCTTAGGGTTTGCGGCGTTATCAAACTGCTGCAACATGTAGCCGCCGGGCGTTTGCTTGAGAATCTCCTCCGCCTTGGCGACAGCGCCGGGCATGCCTTTCGGCCCAGGGGTCAGCACGATCTCCGCGCCGAAAGCCAGCAAGAGCACACGGCGCTCCAGGCTCATGGTTTCCGGCATGGTCAGGATCAGGCGGTAGCCCTTCACGGCGGCCACAAATGCCAGAGCGATGCCGGTGTTGCCGCTGGTCGGCTCAATCAGCACGGTCTTTCCGGGATGGATTTTGCCCGCGCGTTCCGCATCTTCGATCATGCTGACCCCGATGCGGTCTTTCACGCTGGCGCATGGGTTAAAGCTTTCCAGTTTGGCGGCGATCCGCGCCTGGCTTCCCGCCGTAACTTTATTGAGGTACACCAGGGGAGTACGGCCGATCAACTCAGTGACATCTTTTGCGATTTTCACAGTATGCTCCTGGAAGTATTGTATGGCTGAATCCTCTCACCTAAGCCACTGCGAGCCCGAAAAACGGTCGCAAGCGTTTGGCGGCGCGCCTCGCCCTGTCGCAAAGCGAAACCAGGAGGAACTGTCACCGCCAGGGCAGGGCGGGCACGCCACGACTCATCTGAACTACTGCCAGACCGCAACCAGTAACATCCGGCGAATGGGGGGAGGATATCTATACTAACTTGATAGACATTGTTGCATATAGAAAAGTGGCTGTCAACCCCAAAATCCGGGTACGCCAAACCGCTGCGGAAATCAACCTCGGCCCGTCCCCTCAACGAGTTTTGGGAGAAACCCGGGAAATGGGAACCTGAAATCAGCACGGCGAAGGTCTGAGCACTGGGAGTTGCTCAGACCTTCGCTCACAACGCGACATGCAAAGCACCGCACGCGCCTAATTGTCTAAGGCACAGCCAGCCGCAGCCCTTCCTAACCGGCCACCACTGTCGTGCGCCCGTTTTCTACCGGGGCCTTGCTTCCTTCCGCCTCGACCACCGCCAAGGCAGCGATGTTCACTATGTCCTCGACCTCCACTCCTTGCGGCAACACGTAGGCCGGCTTGCTCATGCCCATCATGATCGGACCCAGGGTCTCCGCGCCGCCGATGCGCCCCAGCAGCCGGTAAGCGATGTTGGCGGCTGCCAGGTCGGGGAAGATCAGCACATTGGCGCCACCCTTCAGGGTGGAGAATGGGAAGTCTTGCTCGATGGCCTCGGGATTGACTGCCGTGTCTGCCATGACCTCTCCGTCTACTACCAGGGAGGGATCGCGCTGCTTGACCAGTTCGACCGCTTGCCGCACTTTCTCGCACTGAGGATGACTGATGGCGCCAAAGTTCGAGAACGACAGCATAGCGATCCGCGGGACCACGTCAAAGCGCCGCGCCACTTCTGCGGAGCACAGGGCAATTTCCGCCAGGTCCTCCGCCGAAGGATCAATGTTGACGGCACAATCCGCCAGAAAATACACGTCTCCTTTGCGCGTGACCAGAACGTACAGGCCGGACACTTTGTGCACTCCCTCGCGCACCTTGATGATCTGCAGCGCCGGGCGAATCGTGTCCGGATAGAGCTGGGTGATTCCGGAAACCAGCGCATCGGCGTTGCCCATGTGGACCATCAGGGAAGCGAAGTAGTTGCGGTTATCGATCAGCCTGCGCGCCTCGCTCAAAGTCACGCCGCGGCGCTGCCGCAGCCAGTAGAGTTCCTGGATGTATACCTCGCGCCACTCCGAGGTCTTGGGATCCACCACATCCATCCCTTCCAGATCAATGCCGAGCTCGGCTGCCCGGGCGCGGATCTTATCTTCGGCGCCCAGCAGAATGGGCCGCGCGATATGTTCGTCCGCCAGGATGTGACATGCGCGCAGCACTTTGTCGGTTTCGCCTTCGGGAAAAACTACCCGCTTCGGTTTCGCCCGGGCTTTGTGAATGATGAGCCGCATCACTTCATGCGCCAGCCCCAGACGTTTCTCCAGTTGCTCGCGATATTCGGCCAGGTCCACCGGTTCCTGTGCGACCCCGCTTTCCATGGCCGCACGGGCCACAGCGGACGCCTCCCAGACCAGGACGCGCGGATCAAACGGTTTGGGAATGATGTAGTCCGGTCCAAAGTGCAGCCGCTCGACGCCGTAGGCGCGGCACACCGAGTCGGGAACGTCTTCCTTGGTAAGTGCAGCCAAGGCTCGCGTCGCGGCCAGCTTCATTTCTTCGTTAATTGCGGTGGCGTGCACATCCAGAGCTCCCCGGAAAATAAACGGGAATCCCAGAACATTGTTGACCTGGTTCGGATAGTCGGAACGGCCGGTCGCAATGATGATATCCGGCCGGGATGCCTTCGCATCCTCGTAAGCAATTTCCGGGTCAGGATTGGCCATGGCAAACACAATGGGCCGTGCCGCCATGGATTTCAGCATGGCCGGCGTGAACGCGCCCTTGACCGAGCATCCCACCAGCACGTCCGCGCCCTCTACCACTTCCGCCAGGGTGCGCAGCTTGCTCGGCTTTGCGAACCGCTGCTTGTACGGATTCATTCCTTCGGTGCGCCCTTCGTAGACCAGTCCCTTGGTATCGCAAACAAAGACGTTTTCCCGCTTCACGCCCAGCCGCACGTAGTGCTCGGCGCAGGCAATGCCCGAGGCCCCTGCCCCGTTAAAAACGACTTTGACCTTGGAAATGTCCTTGCCCACAACCTCCAGCGCATTGATCAATGCCGCCCCGGAGATGATCGCCGTGCCGTGCTGATCATCATGAAACACCGGGATGCGCATGGTCTTCTTCAGAGTCTCTTCGATGTAAAAGCATTCCGGCGCCTTGATGTCCTCCAGATTGATTCCGCCGAACGTGGGTTCGAGCAACTGGCAGACTTTGATCACTTCGTCGGGGTTGTGGCTGTTCACTTCAATGTCGAACACGTCCACGTCCGCGAACCGTTTGAACAGAACGCCCTTGCCTTCCATTACGGGTTTGCCGGCCAGTGCGCCGATGTCGCCGAGTCCCAGCACGGCGGTGCCATTGCTGATTACCGCAACCAGGTTTCCCTTGGCGGTGTACTTGAAAGCGTCGTGCGGGTTCTTCTCAATTTCAAGACAGGGCACAGCAACGCCAGGCGTGTATGCCAGGCTCAAGTCCCGTTGCGTCCGGCACGGTTTGGTCGGTGTGACCTCGATTTTTCCCGGACGTGTCCCCGCGTGGTAATCCAGTGCTTCTTGCTTTTGAATAGCCATAATTCCTCCTGATGATTTCTTAGGGCTTCCTGCGCGCAAATGGCGCCAAGCCCCCTGATTTAGTGCTTCTCGATAACCTTCCTGATCCGCGCAAACGCCCAGTCGATTTCTTCCCGCGTGATGACCAGCGGAGGCGCGATCCGGATTACCTTGTCGTGCGTTTCCTTACAGAGAATTCCTTCATTTTTCAAAGCTTCGCAATACGGCCGAGCCGGACTGTGAAGCTCAATCCCGATCCACAGGCCCTTTCCGCGGACCTCCTTCAGATCGGGACTTCGCATGGTCTTTAACAGTTCGAGGAAATACGCGCCCAGCTCCGCCGAACGCTCCACCATCTTTTCTTCCACCAGCACCCGCAGAGCGGTGCGGGCAATGGCGCAGCCCAGCGGGTTCCCACCGAAAGTGCTGCCATGATCGCCGGGTTGATAAACCCCAAGGATCTCTTTCGAAGCCAGAATCGCAGACACCGGATAGAATCCGCCAGCCAGTGCTTTGCCCACAATCAGCACATCCGGGGTAATTCCTTCATGCATGCACGCGAACAGCTTTCCGGTGCGTCCCAGGCCGGATTGAATTTCATCGAGCATCAGCAAAACGCGGTTCCGGCGGCACAGGTCGGCAGTTTGTTTCAAGAATCCAGCAGGCGGAATGACAATGCCCGCTTCGCCCTGAATGGGCTCAACCAAAAAGGCGCAGGTATTGGGCGTGATCGCCTGGCGCAGCGCCTGCGCATCGCCAAAGGGAATAATCTTGAAGCCTGGTGTAAACGGTCCGAATCCGTCACGATACTGCGGGTCCGTCGAGAAACCAACGACCGTCACCGTCCGGCCGTGGAAATTGTTCGCACAAACGATGATCTCGGCCTTGCCATCGGCGATGCCTTTGACCTTGTAACCCCACTTGCGAGCCGTCTTCACCGCAGTCTCGACCGCTTCGGCCCCCGAATTCATCGGCAGCGCCATATCGTAGCCGGTCAGGTCATGCAATTCCTTGTACAAGAAACCGAGCTGGTCATTGCGGAATGCCCTTGAGGTCAATGTGACTTTGCGGGCCTGCTCGTTCAAAGCCCTCAGAATTTCTGGATGGCAATGCCCCTGATTGACCGCGGAGTAGGCGGCCAGGCAATCGAGATAACGCTTGCCTTCCACGTCATAAACCCAAACGCCCTGCGCCCGCTCGATGACCACATCGAGTGGATGATAGTTGTGAGCCCCGTACTGGTTCTCAAGCTCAACAAAAGTTTGAGTACGCATCATTGCCTCAGTAACGGGCATATATCCGTCCTTTCTTAGGAGTCAGTAGTCAGGGGTTAGGAGTCAGCTTGTCGTGGAATTCCTGACTCCTGACTCCTGACTACTCTTTAGTCCAATAGCATCGTCAACAGCGCCATCCGCACAAACAGGCCATTTCTTGCCTGGCGGAAATATAAAGCTCTGGGATCGTTGTCGACCGACTTATCCAGTTCCACCGTGCGTGGCAGCGGATGCAGAATGAGCGCATCCGGCTTCATGCGTTGCACCAGCGCCGAGTCAATCGCGAAATGCTTCAAGCTGGCCACGTCGCGCACCCGTTCCGGCCGGATCCGGGTCTGATAGACCACATCCGCTTCACTCACAATCCGCTGGATATCGGTCTCGATTTCGTAGCGCACGCCGTGCTCGTCCAGATACTCCAGAATGTCGGGCTTCATCTGCAGCTCTGGAGGGCTCACAAAAAACATCTTCACCCGTTCAAACTTAGCCAGGAGGTAGGCCAGAGATCGCGCGGTGCGCCCCTTGTCGAGCTCGCCGATCATGGCAACGCTCAAGCCGTCTAGCGGGCGCTCCCGGTAAATCGTATAAAGATCAAGCAACGCCTGCGTGGGATGCTGCCCGCCGTTTCCGTCGCCCGCATTCACCACCGGCACTGGAGACACTTGGGCAGCCCGCTTGGCTCCGCCTTCTTCGTGGTGGCGAATCACAATGACGTCCGCGTAACCCCCGATGATCCGAATCGAATCTTCCACCTGCTCGCCTTCGACCTCCGAAGAGAATGATGAAGCATGCTCGGTGGAAAGCACGCGTCCGCCCAGGCGATGCATGGCGGCCTCAAAGGAAAACCGCGTGCGAGTGGATGGCTCGTAGAACAGCGTGGCCATGATGCGGTTCTGATAGTCCAGCGATCCGCCCCGCTCTACCACCCGTTCCATGCCTCGCGAGCGGTCAAAAAGCTCCATCAGCAGCGGAACCGTAAACTGTTGCGACTCGACCACGTGCCGCGGTTTCCGTTCCTGGAGTTCGTCGCGATGGCCCTCTGGCGGCCTGGTGAGTGATGCGCTCGATCGTGACATGGTCATCGCCCTCCCACTGGAACTTCGAACTGCGAATGTTTCCCGGTTCCCTGGGCTCCATGATCCGGAAGAACATGTGTGCCCGCTTTTCCTGCCACAGCCAGCCTCAGATTCTCGCAAGAAGTAATAACGGCTTCCTTCCCGCCGTCCTGAATGAATCTTAATACCGATTGGACCTTTGGACCCATATTTCCTGGAGGAAAGTGCCCGGCGGCCAGATATTTCTCCAGTTCGGCGGCGTGCACGCTGGTCAGAGGCTTTTGCGTGGGCTTCTTGTAGTCGAGATAGACGTATTCCGTATCCGTCGAAATGACGAACCGTTCCACCCCAAGCTTCGAGGCCAGCAGGGCAGAGGCCCGGTCTTTGTCAATCACCGCTTCGACCCCGCGCAGTATTCCGTCCTGCCACGCCACCGGAATCCCCCCGCCGCCACAGGCTACCACCAGGACTCCGCGATTCGCCAGGTCCCGGATCACTTCCAGTTCAACAATCTCCGTCGGTTCGGGCGACGGCACGACCCGCCGGTACCCGCGAGCCGCATCCTCGACGATTTCCCAGCCGAGTTGCCGCTTGCGCTCCTCGGCGTCCGCGTGCGAATAAAACGGCCCGATGGGCTTGGTGGGATGCCTCATCGCGGGGTCATCAAGGGAGACCACGCTCTGCGTCACCAATGCCACTACCGGCACATGAAGGCCCGCAAGCCTCAACTCCGTTTCCAGCGACTGCTGCAAAATGTAGCCGATCTCACCTTGCGTCGAAGCGTCGCACACATCCAGGGGATGACCCGGTACCTGGCTGGCGCCTCGTTCTGAGCGAAGCAGGGCCGCGCCTACCTGCGGGCCGTTGCCGTGAGTCAGCACTATGCCGTATCCGTCCGCAATCAGCCCGACGATCTCCGCCGCCGTGCGCCGCGCATTGGCCAATTGCTCAGCGACAGTCCCTTTCTCCCCCGCCCGAATCAGGGAGTTTCCGCCAACGGCAAGGAGGATGGTTTTCATAAGTAAGAGTAGTCAGGGGTCGGGAGTCAGGAGTCAGCGCTCTTCGACCAGGCCCGCAGCCCGTTCAACATTCGGCCAATCTCGCTCGATCTTGAGAGCAATTCCAGAGCTTCGTTCTTTGACAGATAGTCGAGATTGCTTGCGATTTCCAACTGTGTTTCTGCTTCTGTCAGTGAGCCACGTGCTTGTCCGACAAAATGGTGGAATTCTTTTCGCGAATTCCTGCCATGACCCTCCGCTAAATTGCTGGGCACGGAAACTGCCGCACGCCGAAGCTGCGACGTTAGCCCATAGATCTCGTCTTTAGGGAAATCACGCGTAGCTCTATACATTTCCGTCACAAGGATCATCGCCTTCTGCCACACAACCAAATTGCGGTGCCCTTTCATACTCCTAGCTCCTGCTCTGACGCGTGACTCCTGACCCCGACTCCTGACTACTAACTACTCGCCTCTACACATGCACCAACTCCTGCAACTCCACCAGCCCCGGCAGTTTCACGAACTCGCCCTTCATCAGTTCCAGCAGGATCGCCTTCTGTACGTGTAATCGGTTCTCCGCCTGCTGGAACACCAGCGACCGGCGTGAATCGATCACCTCGTCGGTGACTTCCTTGCCGCGATGAGCCGGCAGACAGTGCAGAAAGATCGCGTCCCGTTTAGCGTGGCGGAAAAGGTCAGCGTTCACCTGATAGGCGCGGAAGATGCGGTCACGCTTCTGGGTTTCCGCCTCCTGCCCCATGCTGACCCAGGCGTCGGTGTAAACCACGTCCGCTCCGCTGACAGCTTCCAGCGGATCGTTGGTAATCGTGCAGGTGCCGTCAGTCTGGTTGCCGCGCTTACTGGCCCATTGCTGAGCTTCCGCCTTCGGTTCGTATCCTTCCGGCGTTGCCACCCACACGTGCGCGCCAAGTTGGGCTCCGGCAAACATCAGGGAGTGCGCGACATTGTTGCCATCGCCGACGAAGGCAACCTTCAGGCCTTCGAGCCTGCCCTTGGCTTCCCACATGGTGAGGTAATCCGCCATGGCCTGACAGGGATGGCTGTAGTCCGTAAGCCCATTGATGATCGGAACGCTGGCGTACTCCGCCATCTGCTCGACAATCTCGTGCGCGAAGGTGCGGATCATGATGCCTTGCACCATCCGCTCCAGGTTCTTCGCCACGTCGTACACCGACTCGCGTTTGCCCAGGTTGATCTCCGCCGGCGACAAGTAGATCGAAAATCCCCCCAGTTGCTGGATGCCCACGTCGAAGCTGACTCGGGTCCGCAGAGAAGGTTTTTCGAAGATCAGCGCCAGCGTCTTCCGTTTGAGAGCATCGCCGTAGGTGGTCGGATGGGTCTTCATCTGAAGGCCAAGGGTTAGCAAATAGCGGATTTCCGCCGGCGAAAAGCCCTTGATCGAAAGAAAATCTTTGCCCTTCATCGTGTGGCCCCGGCCAGTGATGGCTCGTGTTCATGGGCGAATTGCTCCAGCACTTCGGCCAGCCCCGGCTTTGTGAGTTCTTCCACTTCGTACGTGACCCGCAGATTTGGCTTGTCGATTTTGATCACCCGGGTGAGATCGATCGGAGTCGCGATCACGACCAGGTCGCAAGGGGTGCGGTTAATGGTTTCTTCCAGTTCATGTCGCTGCATGGTGCTGTAGCCCATCGCCGGCAGCAGGTTGGTGAGATGCTGGTAGCGTTCATAAGTATTTCGGATGGAGCCGACGGCGAACGGCCGCGGATCCACCAGTTCCGCCGCTTCACACTGGCGGGCTGCCACCACGCCTGCTCCGTAGGGCATCTCCCCGTGGGTGAGCGTGGGGCCGTCCTCGACCACCAGGACCCGCTTGCCTTTGATTTTTTCCGGAGCGGTCACACAAACCCGGCACGCCATCTCGACAACTTTTGCCGTCGGATTGCTCAGCTTTACGTTCTGGCGAACGGTCTCGACATTGCGATGCTCCGCCGTATCGACTTTGTTGATCAAAACCACATCCGCGCGACGCAGGTTGACTTCACCGGGGTAGTAGGAAAGCTCATGGCCGGGCCGGTGCGGATCCACCACCACGATTTCCAAATCGGAGGCGTAAAACGGAGTGTCGTTGTTGCCCCCATCCCAAAGAATGGCATCCGCTTCTTTCTCAGCTTGCCGCAGGATTTTCTCGTAATCCACGCCCGCATACACCACCGTTCCGACCCGGATATGCGGCTCGTATTCCTCGCGCTCTTCAATGGTGCATTGCTGAATGTCGAGATCCTCCATGGTGGCGAATCTCTGCACCGCCTGGCTGGCCAGATTTCCATACGGCATGGGGTGCCGGACGACCACCGGTTTCCATCCTTCGGTTCGTAGTTGTGCGGCCACCAGGCGGGAGACCGGGCTCTTCCCGCAACCGGTCCGCACCGCGCACACCGACACCACTGGCACCGTCGACCTGATCTGGGTATGTTCCGCGCCCAGCAGCCAGAAATCCGCCCCGGCAGCCACGCTGCGTGAAGCAACGTGCATGAGCGTTGAATAGGCGACATCGCTATACGAGAAAACTACGACGTCAATCTTGTGGCCGGAGATCAGCGTTTCCAGATCCTTTTCCTCAAAAATCGGGATGCCGTCGGGATAAAGAGGACCGGAAAGCTGCCGCGGATAGCGCCGGCCGGCGATGTCCGGAATTTGCGTGGCCGTGAAGGCGACCACCTGAAATGCAGGATCATTGCGGAATACGACGTTGAAATTATGAAAATCTCTGCCTGCCGCGCCAAGAATCAGGACCCGCTTCATGGAATACCCTCCGCTGAGTCTACTTACCTTCATATCTTCGTCCTTCGCGGAAGGGTGGGCTGTGCTGCTAATCACAACGGGGTGTGATCGGCGCAGCACGGGTCCGGCCTTCGGCGTGTGGGATGCGCCCGCCCCTCCTGTGACGCTAGTCACAGAATCTGCCGGAACCGCGCTTGATAATGAAGTCAGGTATCGACTTCGAACCTGCAGGAGGTTCCTGTGAAAAGAATACTGTTCGTCGTCCTGCTGTTGGTAACGTTACCGCTGCTTGCGCTGGACAAGTCTTCCGTGACGGTGAAGAACACTTCAACCAGCAACGGCGTGATCCTCGTGAACATCAGCGAGCAAGGAAAGTCCTTCGAATTGCAATGCACGCAGTCGGCTCCCAATTGCAAAGCCCCGCCAGCGGGTACCTATTGGATGGTTCGGCTCCCCAAGAACTACGGGTTATACGACTGCGCGAACGTGGACCTGTATGCGCAAAGCGAGGACCCCGAGCAGGGTCAAAAGACCGGGGAATATTGCCTGAATGAGAAGTAGGGCCGCCTTCGTAGAACGGGGCGGGAAACATGGCGCGGCTCTTGATCCTTAGCGGCTGAAAGCTACCCGTGACGCGGCGGGTTTCCGCACCTATCTCGACCTACGCTGCGCTGGGCAGAGGCACTTTCACCGTGACCTCTGTGCCCTCGCCGATCCGCGAGTGGATACTGAGACTCCCGTTGATCAGGTGAGCGCGCTCCTTCATGCCCACCAGGCCGATGTTACCCTGCGGCTGCCGGGGCGTTTCTGCCAGCCCAATTCCTTCGTCTCTTACCGTGAGCCGCAGGTGGCCCTCCGTCACATCCAGCCTCACAAACACTTCTTCACTTTGCGAATGTTTGGAGACGTTGCGCAGGCACTCCTGGAAGATGTGGTACACGCTGCTGGCAACGTCCCGCGGCAGGAATTCGGGAACATTCACACTCTCAAAGCGCGTTGCAATCCCGGACCGCTCCTGAAACTCTTCGCAATATTGCTCTAATGCCGCCTCCAGCCCAATGTCGTCCAGTATCGACGGATGTAACTGGTGAGAAATCTTGCGCACACTTTCCGCCGCCTCCGCGGCTTGCATTTGGAGCGGTCGCAAGTCGCGCTGCACCGCCTCGGCATGGGCCTTGCCGGACAGTTTGCTGATGTCCATGGCGAGATACGCCAGTTTCTGGCTCAGATCGTCATGCAGGTCGCGGGCAATCCGCCGGCGCTCATCATCCTGAGCGGTCATGAGCCGGCCGGCCAGCAGCCGCAGTTCGTCCTTCTGCTGCTGGATGGCCTGTTCGTCAGCTTTGCGTTTGGAAATGTCCGTCAGAAAAGCCACCGCCATCATCCCGCGGGCGGTGTCCACATAGCTGAGGCTAATTTCAGCAAAGAATTCGGATCCGTCTTTTCGCTTGGCCTGCAAGTCCAGTCCCATACCCATCGGACGATTCTTCGGGTTTTCAAAGTATGACTTCCTATGTTCCGCGTGAATGCCACGCACCGCATTGGGCACCAGAATGTCGATGGATTGGCCCAGCAGTTCGCTTACCGAGTATCCCAACAGCCTCTCGGTTGCGGGATTCGCCATCACAATTTTTCCGCTCTGGTCCACCATGAAAATCCCCTGCGCCGCCGCTTCAAACAATGCCCGTGCCGTGGCTTCGCTCTCGTGCCCGGTCTGTTCCGCAATGATGCGCTGACTTACGGCCCGTCGGACGTCAAGAAGGGCGGAGACCAATGCCAACAGCGCGAGCAGAGATACGGCAAGAGTTGCCGCAAAGCCCGTCCTCAGGCGGAACCGGCGGGCCTGCGAGCGCTGGTGGAGAAGCCGGTACTCTTCGCTTTCCAGTTGCTCCCCAGTTTCATCAATCTGCTCCATTAACCTTCTGCCCGCCCCAGTGAGAATGATCTGCCGGGCGGCCTCAGCGCCCGATTCCCGGCGTGCGCGAATCACGTCATCCAGCGATGCTAGACGGGCGGCGATAAGGGGCTGAAGGGTATTCAACCTTGCCTGTTGTTGGGGATTGTCAGCGGTAAGCTGCTTCAGGGTGCGGAGAATCTCAGGCGTAGCCGCGCTGAAGGATTCGTAGGAGTTTAGATAACTGGTGTCGTTGGTCAGAAGATACCCGCGTTGCGCACTCTCGGCACCCCGGACCGCCGCCAGCAACTGATCGGTTTGCCGAATGACGTTCTCGAGTATGGTCAACCCATCGGCTGGCCTCGCCCATCCCGCGCAGGGTCCAGCCTGCAATCGAGCCGATCACCACCAACATCCCCAGACTCACACCAAACCAGACCAGGGACCGTCTCTCGACCGAGTTTTCGTGGTTCACCGAATTCTTGCCTTGCACGGTTCACCCCAAACTAAAATGGCAGGTTTCTTTGCCAACATAATACACTCTTATCCGAGTCCACTGGCATGAAGGCGCGAATTCTGCTGGGCGACGACCACGGGCTGATCCTGGATGGCCTGCGGGCGACGCTGCAGTCCCAATACGAGATTGTGGGTCTGGCCAAAGACGGCCGGGCTTTGATTCAAGCTGCCGAACGCCTGAAGCCTGACCTGGTTATTACAGATATCAGCATGCCGCTGCTGAATGGATTCGAAGCGGCGCTCCAGATCAAGAAGGCGCTGCCTTCCACCAAGCTGATCTTTCTGAGCCAGCATCTCAACCCTGCCTATCTGAAACATGCTTTGAAGCTTGGAGCCTCCGGGTATGTTCTGAAATCCGGCGCGACGGAAGAGTTGCAACAGGCCATTTCCAAGGTGTTGCGAGGCCAGACCTACATCACGCCGGCTTTTGGCGACGAGGTCGTGTCTCGACTCTGGAATCGGTCAGGCGAGGTCACCAACGAATCCGAGGAACTCACCGAGCGCCAGCGCGAGATTGTGCAACTCATCGTCGAAGGCCGTGGCAACAAGGAGATTGCCGACGTGCTCCATCTTTCCGTCAAGACCATCGAGTTTCACCGTGCGCGAATTATGTTGAAATTAGGCGTACGAACCGTCGCTGAACTCACCAAAGTGGCTCTCCAGCAAGGACTTATCCAAGAATAAGAAAACTAGGGCAAACCCTAGTCGCAGAGGTGTGCGAGTTTGTGTAGG
The DNA here is from genome assembly GCA_963758285.1 of Terriglobia bacterium. Classification (GTDB taxonomy): domain Bacteria; phylum Acidobacteriota; class Terriglobia; order Terriglobales; family Acidobacteriaceae; genus DASVWZ01. The sequence goes on from CAVWUT010000015.1 coordinate 164,685, forward strand.
CTGCTGATTGGGGCTTGCCACTGGTAAAGTTTATGCCCGCACGTCGTTCGTATGGCTGATGGAACTACCTATGATCCTGGCTGCTTCGCGGTTGCCCGAGGAAACTTCGTGAGCCGCAAGCGGATTCTGCTGGCGGATGATCACGCCGAAATGCTGGATGAAGTCCGCGCTCTGCTTGATAAGGATTACGAAATCGTCGGCGCGGTGCAGGACGGCAAGCAATTGGTACAAGCGGCCAGTGACTTGAACCCGGATCTCATCATCTCGGACATCAGCATGCCTGAAATGAATGGATTTGAGGCTGCCGCGAAGATTCGCAACCTGGGGCTTTCCGCAAAGCTGATATTCCTTACGGTTCAATCGTCAGCCGCGTACCTGCGGAAAGCGCGGGCTCTGGGCGCGGCGGGTTATGTGCTGAAGGTCTACACTACCGAGCAATTGCCCTTAGCCATCGCAAGCGTGCTCGCCGGAAATCCGTTTTTCTCTCCTCAACTGTAAGCCGGCAATGCCCGGCCAATCGGCCTCAGCGCCCAAGTCTCCTCGACTGACCCCGCCCATATTGGTTCCAGAACTGTTCGACAACATTGCGTGAATCTGAGGTAACTCGCTCCGTAACCTGGGTTTCTCGGTTCCCAAGAAACTAGGGATTGCCCTAGTATGCGCCCGGTTATCGACAGCGTAGAGTCGAATCATCGTGGAAGTGGGGTGCGATAGCTTCTGCGCGCGAAAGGAACTGAGTATATGGCAAGTTCAATGGTGAGTGCCGTAGCCAACGCTGAGTTTCCGATGTTCACTCCCCTAGCCGAAAGGAAAAGTGCCAACCATTTGCCCTATGGCCTGCCGCTTAGCGACAGTTGCCTGACCTGCAAACTGCGCAACGGGAACAACTTCTTCTGCTCGCTTTCCAAAGCCGCGGTGGACTCGCTGGAGCGCATCAAGCACGTGAACTGCCTTCCACAAGGTTCCCTGGTATTCCTGGAAGGACAAGCCCCGCGCGGTGTCTACATCCTTTGCCAGGGCCGGGCCAAGCTGCTCACCACCAACGCCGACGGCAAGAGCCTGATCCTTAAGATCGCCCAACCCGGTGAAATTCTCGGTTTGCATGCCGCAGTGACCGGCCGGCTGCATGAAGTGACGGTTGAAACTCTGCAGCCCTCCCAACTTGTCTTCATTCGCCGAGACGACTTCCTGCGCTTTCTTTCCGAGAACGGCGACGCCTGTCTGCACGCCGCGGAGCACTTGGCCCGCGATTGCCAGTCTGCGTACGACGTGATCCGTTCCATCGGCCTCTCCCATTCTGTATCTGAACGGCTGGCGCGCCTTTTGCTGCAATGGTCTTCCGACGGCCGCGTCAGCGATGGCGCCATCCGCATGAAGCTGGCCCTTACCCATGAGGAAATGGCTCAACTAATCGGCACCACCCGCGAAAGTGTCACCCGCGCCCTGGGTGATTTCAAGAAGCAGCACGTTTTGGAACTTACCGGCTCGACTCTGGTGATTCGGGACAAGGCTGCTCTGGAGAAATTGGTGCTTTGTTAGCAGCGCTCGCGCTCGCTTGTCCGAAATTCGCCTTGAAAGGAAGGTTGCTATGATTCGTGCCCAACGGTGGAAGCGGATTGATGTTCGAGCTTCTGGGGCGGTTTGTCCGGTGCCGGGTTGTGGGTCGCTGGTGATCGCATACCGGCCTGCCGACTCCATCAACGAAATCACGCGGAGGATTGGAGCTCCCTGCGAGTTCATCTGCGATCAGTGCGGTCATGAGTTCACCGCCTCAGGCAACGACTTGGTCTTCCAATCCATTCCGCGCGACTGGCTTTTGTCGGGCGTCTGTCGAGCTTGAGAATTGGAGCCGCTAAACCGGCGGAGGAAGCCGCCAGTTTGCAACCGTTTTCGAGAGTACTTCTTCCTCCTGAGCACCCTCCCTCGGGGTCTTGAGGTCCATCCACCTCAAGGCTCCGAGGTCATCTTCAAGGTCACGCTCTCCCCGAGCCCAATCTTGCTGCCGATCATTTCCATCTGCGTCGATTCCCCAAGAGCGTAGGTTCCACTTTTCCGCACTTGCCAGAAGTCTGAAATGGACTCTATTCTGTCCACACGATTTTCGAAAGGAAAACTCCCGCGACACCTATGGCTACGCCGCCCCCAGTTCAACCGCAGGCCCGAAACCGTGAGGCTCGCCGCAAGGCAGCCGGCCCCGCGCACCTCGTCATCAGCCATTCCACCATCGATTCGGAAGGGGTTTGCACCACCGCGCTCATCAAGAAGGGCGAGTTCGTCGCGGAATATACCGGAACCCGCATGACTGCTAAGGAGGCGGACGTACTCTATGACAACCATCCTCGAACCTATCTGTTCGGGCTTACTGACGGAAAGCACGTGATCGACGGGGAAGGCGCTGCGGCATTTATCAACCATTCCTGCGATCCCAATTGCGAAGTGGATGAGGTGGACGGGCGTGTGTACATCACCGCGATTCGCGACATTGAGCCCGGCGAGGAAATCACCTACGACTACAACTTGTACGATGGTGATCTGGATGATCTGGCCCTGTGCTCATGCGGAGCCAAGAACTGCCGGGGCAGCATGTATTCGGAGCGGGAAATCGAACGGCGCGCCAAGGCCCTCAAACGCCGCCAGCAAGCCGCCGAGAAGAAGGGAAGGTCTTTCAAGTCCGGGGGCCGCAAGAATCGCCGGTAGCCGGTGAGATTACACCTTGCACGAAAGCGCTAACTCTGCTGATGAACTATTCCAAACTCCTAGCCAAAATGGGCTCCGACGTTGGTCGGCAGGGGAGGCAAGGCAACGCAAAAAAAGTCAGAGGCAGCCATGGGCTGCCTCCAGTGATCTACTCGCTTCCCGACGGCTCGAAGCGCCTATTTCTTCTCAGTTAGTTTCAGCAACATCGCACCATAGCCCACCGGGGATACTTTATAGCCGTCCGGAATCACTCCCAGATCCTTGTGTAACCACAAGTCGCGGGCCTCAACCTTCCCAGTCACCCCGATGTCCTTAAAGTTCAGCGCGATCGCGGTTGGGTCCTTCACGCGGTTGAACACACCGACCGCCTTACTGCCATCGGCCAGTGGCCTCACCCAGATCTCTTGCGGCCCTTGTTGCCACACCCGGGTACCCTGCAGTCCTTTTGAGTCCTGATCCACCGCGATGACTTCAGAATTGGTGAGCAACGCGATAATGTCGCTGCCCATGCTGGTCAGATCATTTCCTGCAATCAACGGCGCGGCCAGGACGGACCAGAGGGTCATCTCGGTCTGATACTGGGCATCGGTCATTCCCCCATTGCCGACCTCGAGCATGTCGGGATCGTTCCAGTGTCCCGGGCCGGCAAAACTCTGCAGCCCCATGTTGCCGAACCCTTCCTCGCCCATGGTGAAGTAATCGTCTGCAGTGTCGGGTCCCGTCCTCCAGGAATTCCCGCCTACGGAGGCAGCCCACGTCCACGGTTTGCCCACGCCCACATCGGCAATGTTGTAGAAGAAAGGTCGCCCGGTATTTTTCAGCGCGTCATGCATCTTTGAATAGGCCTGCTGCTGCGTGCCACAAACATGTTTCCCGTAGTCACACGAGCACCAGTCATACTTCAGGTAGTCATATCCCCAGGACGCGAAGGTGTCGGCATCTTGCTGCTCGTGCCCATAGCTGCCTACGTTTCCTCCACAGGTGGTTGGACCGGGTGAGGAATAAATACCGATCTTCAGACCCAAGTCGTGCACGTAGGTCGCGAGTCCCGCCATATCCGGAAAGTTCGAATTTCCTTGGAGGTTTCCGTTCCCATCACGCTGGCCTTGCCAACCGTCATCAAGGTTGATATAGGTGTAGCCCACGGCCTGCATGCCGCTGCTGACCATGGCTTGCGCTTGCGCCCGAACGATGGCATCTGTAATCTGCAGGCCGAAATGGTTCCAGCTATTCCAGCCCATCGGCGGAGTTTGCGCCACTTGGCCGGCGGAACCAGCGGGATTCATCAGGAAAACAAATATGCTGAACAAGAGAACGCAGAACAGTTTTGAGGCTTTCATGGTTTCTACTCCATCGCAGGTTTTGGCCTGGTCAATTGCGGATCGTGAGAAACGGCGAGCAGGGGGAGCAGCCTGACCTCACGCCCGAAGTATACACCCGGCCAGGGTCTTTGTCGCCCGAAAAGCAGACATCCAGGCCTATCGCAGTCTGAAGTTCAGGGCGCACTACTAGCCGGGTCTGGAACCGTTCAACGCCAGGCTTTATACCCCTGCCAGGCGTTCCAGGATTGAGTCTTCCTTACTACATCCGGTCGCCGAATTCGAGGAAATCTGCGGCCGGTGCCGCCAGCGCTGGCAGACGGTCAGCCAGCACCAGCCCCGGCTGGCGCACTCTATTCCGGTCCGTCTTCGTCGTCGTCCGGGGCGAAAGAGCCATTCTGGCCCTGGAAGAAGGGGTAGTTCATGTTGGCCGGGGCCGAAATCAAAGTGAAATCGCGCGCCTGCGACGAGAAGAAGTCACCCAGCGCGTAATATCCTTTTGCCGCGTTGTCGTCGGACGCATTGCCATCCGCATAGTACGGCGGGTTGGGATTGATGTAATCAAGCCCCCAATTGTTCTCGATGAAGCGGAGAATGCTGCCGAAGTCGTGGACATGCGGCGGAACGTTGTTCGTGCAAGTGCCGTCGCTGTTGCAAGGTCCGGAAACGGTACCCGCAGGCGTGTATTTAGACACCACCATCAGGGGCACACGGAAGCCATACACATAGCCCGATCCCCAACTCGTGCCGTCCCGTATGACTTGGGGCGCGACGTGGTCGTACCAACCGCCCCAGTCGTCCCAGGTGATAATGATGACCGTATTGTCCCAATAGCCGCAGTTATTGATCTTGTTGCCCTGGTTGTCATAGCCGCCCACCGCGTCGATGATGTCCGCGATCCAGGAAGGGCCCCAAGAGTCCCCCTGCAGCGGGTGATCCGACCACCGGAAATCCGGAATCAACCAGGTCATGTTAGGGAGGTTGCAGGTTTTCTTTGGTCCCAGGCCCATGTCGTTAAACACCTGGGCCGGGTTGCCTATGATCACCTTGCTGAGGTAGTCGGAGCCTTTGCATACCCCCTTGACCGGATCACAGAGGTTCTTGCTCGACATCGCCGCGTTAATGATGGGTGGTGAGCCTGGAGGCGTCGGAGTAAAGTACCTCCAGGTCAGCTTGGCAGCGTCCAGCACGTTGGCAAGCGTATTGTGTTGGAAGCAGGGAGGCCCGTAGCAATGGCTCCCCTTGGGGTCCGTGTAGCATGTCTTAGTGTCACCCCCTACACCTTTGGGATCGACAATCGCGATTCCTTTTCCTTTGGGCGCAGTGCAGCCGTAGGCCGCAAGCCCCCAGGGGTCGTCCGAGACGAACCATTTACCCAGGCCTGACTTGTCGTTCGGCGGAACCGGTGCCAACGTCCCCGACAGAATGAACTGGTGCGCCGGCCAGCTCGGCCCTTCGTTGGTCTGAAACATGTAATTCGCAAAACTGTAATTTTGGGCAATCGCAAAGTAGGGGTCGATGGCGTGCTGGGAGTTGTCGACATACTTGTACTCAGGGTAGCCCTGAACCTGGCACTTGGAGGAGGGCGTGTACCCAACGTCGCAGGCGCCGTCCATCTGGCAAGCACCGGTCTTGGAGTCAAGGTTGCACTGGGCCTGCCATGACGCGAACCAGTGGTCCAGATCGTAACAGTAAGCCAACGGCACAGCGGTCATCTGCTGTTGCGTGCCGTGGCATGTAATCCTTGAATCGTTCGGAGTGATGATATCTACTCCGCTCTCGAAGGTTGGATTGCTGCCAAACATGTTGTCCGTCGAGCGGTTTTCCTGAAAGATCACAATCACATGCTGAAACGTTGGAGGCTTTTGCGCCAAGGCAATGGTTGCGCTAAGCGTGGTGGCCAACAGCAGATACTTCGAGATGCTCTTCATAAATCAGACTCCCCTTTTGGCTTCAAAAACGGCGCTCATGGTATCGTCCATGCCGCTTCGCTGCTTTGCCTAAACTCTTTTCATCTGGAATGGACTCACGTTCTGCCATCTGCACCGGCACTGCCGAATTTGTTGCATTTGTGGTTACTTTGAAGTCCCCAGTATTCCCACGGAGAACCTGTCACAACCGTCCCCTGCGCAACCCCCGAAGTCCTGGCCCCACGCCGGCGTGTAGTAAGTCCCGAAGGAAGGGGAAGTCGCGAACGACAGGTCGACCGGCTCCGGTGGCCCCCATTGATGGGGCGCCGGTTTGGTTTCCACGTCACTCAGATAGAAAAGAAAATAGTTCACCGTGTTCTGAGGCATGAGCGTCAGCCAGTACGTGCCGGCGGTGAGTTGCACCGTGCAGCTCTGGGTGAACTTGATCAGGATCGTGTACTCTTTGTACCCGAACGCGGTGCGGCCAGTGGGGCTCATAGTCGCATTGTTGCGGCAACCCCCCACCTGAGTTCCAGCCTGTCCTTGGCTCAAGCCGGTCCATATGGACCACGGCGTTGTCACGGGTTGCAGGGAAGTGGCATTGGTCAGAATATTGGCCAACGCTCCCGTAACCGTCCAGGTATGGCCGGTGGGAACCGTGAAAGGTACATACACCTGGCCTTCGGCCACTTCCGAATATCCATTGAACAGAGCATTGGCCTTGGGCGCCTGGGGAGAGAAGTCGCCGCCATAAAATAGGCAGGGCTTACAGTACGCAGGAGGACCAGGCTTTGAACTTGGATCGGAGCTTTGGGCGGCGGCAAGGGGCATCAGCGCCGCGACCATCATTACTGCAAATAACAGTTTGTGCATCATTGGTATCCTCACTTGTTCTACCCTCGCCTAGTCGTCGTCCGGATCCATCGGCTTGCGTTTGTCATTCAAAAAGTAATTCTGGTCGTACTTTGCCGGGATGGGGTGAAACGTCCTTGCCTGATTGCCAAAGTTAAAGAAATCGGAAAGATCGTCGGCTCGTGAATCCGCGTACCCCAACGAAGGCAACCCGAACACTTCCTCAGTGAAATGCAGAATGCTGCCAAAATCGTGGGTGACGTGAGAAACGTAGCCCGCACTTACGACATACGGGGAAACCACAATCAGCGGTACCCGGAAACCGTAGGTGTAGGAATCGTAGATGGTGGGGGCGACGTGGTCATACCAGCCTCCCCAGTCATCCCAGGTGATGAAAATCGCGGTGCTCGACCAGTAGGGACTGTTCCCCAGGGCATTGACAATAGATGCGACCCAGGAAGGCCCTGAACCGTCCGCACTTCCCGCATGATCGGAAGACAGGCGAGAGGGCATCACCCAACTTACCGCCGGGAGCCGGCCTTGCGCGATGTCCCTGAGTACTTGCGTCGGATCCGGAACCACATCTTCGTTCCAATCCGGGCCTAAACGCAGATGACGGATGGAGTTGGGTCCAGCTACCAGGCCGTTAGGGTCCGGCGTGTAGTACCGCCAGCTGATCCCTTTGGCGTCGAGCAGATCCGGCAAGGTGGCATGTTCGAAACAAGGGTAGATACGCTGCTTTTCCTGGCCCTGGGGGTTGATCAGCGGCACAGTTTGAACGGGCTGTCCCGTACATCCGGTGCGCAGCACCGGAAAGCTGTTTCCTCCGGGGCTCTCCGACACGTACAAGTCGCTCTTGGCCGTAGGAGCTGAGGTGCCCGCCAGGATGAACTGATGCGAGGTATACGTGGGACCTTGGTTGGTTTGAAACATTCGGTCGCCAAAGGCGTACTGCTCCGCCATCTGAAAATAGGTTGTTACATCGGACGGATTCACATACTTGTACTGCGGGTAGGAACCTGCGTTGACGCACACTGCCATCGGCCGAACCGGATCACACAATTCCGGAATCTTATCCGCCCCGTCCATCTTGCCTTTGTCATACATAAGGACGAAGGAACCGTGAGTGTGTGACAAATCGTAATTGATGGCCAGGGGCTGGGACTGCAAGGTGATCCGATTCCCATTGTGGTCCAGCCCGCTATTGGCGATGTCGGCATTCGGCAAGCCATGAAACAGATTGTCGGGGGTCCGGTTTTCCTGCATGATGATGACCACATGTTGAATCACGCCAGCGCCGGTCGGCGGCATGTCAGAATGGGCGCGCTTGTCCCCATGCGCGTCGGCAGAAAGAGCCAGCGCCGCGATCATCATCGCTGCAACTGACAGTTTTCTCATCATCGGTATCCTCACTGCTCTAACCCTCGCCTAGTCGTCGTCCGGATCCATCGGCTTGCGTTTGTCATTCAAAAAGTAATTCTGGTCGTACTTTGCCGGGATGGGGTGAAACGTCCTTGCCTGATTGCCAAAGTTAAAGAAATCGGAAAGATCGTCGGCTCGTGAATCCGCGTACCCCAACGAAGGCAACCCGAACACTTCCTCAGTGAAATGCAGAATGCTGCCAAAATCGTGGGTGACGTGAGAAACGTAGCCCGCACTTACGACATACGGGGAAACCACAATCAGCGGTACCCGGAAACCGTAGGTGTAGGAATCGTAGATGGTGGGGGCGACGTGGTCATACCAGCCTCCCCAGTCATCCCAGGTGATGAAAATCGCGGTGCTCGACCAGTAGGGACTGTTCCCCAAGGCATTGACAATAGATGTGACCCAGGAAGGCCCTGAACCGTCCGAAGTTCCGGGATGATCGGAAGAGACACGAGTGGGGATGACCCAACTTACGCCCGCGAGTCGCCCTTGGGCGATGTCTCTCAGGATTTGTACCTGATCTGGAACCACATCTTCGTCCCAATCCGGCCCAAAGCGCAGATGACGGATGGAGTTGGGCCCAGTTCCCAGACCCCCAGCAGTGGGCGTGTAGTACCGCCAACTGATCCCTTTGGCGTCGAGCAGATCCGGCAAAGTGGCATGTTCGAAGCAGGGGTAGATCTTCAGATTTTCCTTGCCCTGGGGATCGATCAGCGCCACGGTTTGAATGGGCTGGGCCGCGCATCCCGTGTGCACCCCAGGAAAACTGTTCCCCTGGGGACTCTCGGCCACGTACAAGTCGCTCTTGGGCGAGGGAGCCGAAGTGCCGGCCAGGATAAATTGATGTGCGGGATAGGTTTGACCTTGGTTGGTTTGAAACATCCGGTCGCCAAAGGCGTACTGCTCCGCCATCTGAAAATAGGCTGTTACATCCGACGGATTCACATACTTGTACTGCGGGTAGGAACCTGCGTTGACGCACAATGCCGTCGGACTGATCGGGTCACAGAATTGCTCGATCCTGTCGGCGCCGTCCATCTTGCCATTGTCATACATCACCACGAAGGAATTGTGGCTGTGTCCCAGGTCGTAATTGTTGGCTAGGGCCTCGGGCTGCAAGGTAATCCGATTTCCTTTGTGGTCCAGCCCGCTATTGGCGATGTCGGCATTCGGCAAGCCATGAAACAGATTGTCGGGGGAGCGGTTCTCCTGCATGATGATGACCACATGTTGAATCACGCCGGCGCCGGTCGGCGGGATGTCGGCCTGAGCGCCTCTGGGGTGTTTGTCCGCATGCGCATCGGCAAAGGGCGAGATGGAACTCGCTGGCTTTTCCGGCGCAGCGCCCATACAAAAAATCAATAAAAGCGCCAAAAAACAAATCAGACTCGTATTTCGCATCAACACTCCTCGCGCATTCCCCATTCGTAAAACTCAATCTGCCGATACATTCCGTGCCAGTTCACTGGATCGTCGTCCGAAGTCACATCCGCACCAAGCGCAAAATTGTATGCGGCCTTTGTTGGTTCACTGCGATGTGAAGACGTAAGCCGCGCCTTGTGCAGTGCTGCTGCCTTGAGCTCCAGAAACCACCACGCTGCCGTCCGTCGCGACCCATGTCCCAAACGCATCGCCTGGCTCTCCATTAACAGCGAAGATTTTGGTGCCCTGTGAGCTCGACTTCCAACCCCCGCTGGGTTCTGTGAACACATACGCTGCTCCCTGACTCTCGTTGAGATTCGCCACCGAATTAGGCGCACCCACCACGATCAGGCTTCCGTTGATCGCAGCCTGTTGACCGAAGAAATCATCCTCCTGCCGAATCGCGGATGGGGTGGTCAGTTCAGCATTGGAAGTTGAGGTGGTTGTCCATCCTTTTGCTGGTTCGACAAAGACGAATGCCGAACCGTAAGTCTGGTCGGAACCGTAGAGCGCACCCGCCACAACGGTATTGCCGTTGATGGCCACGGAGAGACCCAGGTTGTTGTTGGCCTTCCCGGCAGAGACGGTGAGTTGAGCCGTCTCCGTCATGTTGGCCCAGCCGTTTGCGGGCTCGACATAAACGTAGGCCGCACCTTGATTGGCTCGGGAGGAGATGGCCGTGCCGGGCGCGCCGGCGACTGCCGTGTTGCCGCTGACCGAGACGGAAGTACCCAGGCCGTCGCCAGCCGCGCCCTTGGACGCGGTCAGCTTGGCCGTTTGGGTCGTGCTAGTCCAACCGTTCGCGGGCGCTACAAAAATGTACGCTGCACCCCGGTAGTCATCGTTTTTGACAGACGCTTGCGGCGCCCCGGCCACGACCGTGCTCCCATCAATCCATACGGAACTGCCAAGAGCGTCCAGGGACTCTCCATCCGAGGCCGTCAGTTTGGCGGTCTCGTTGGTGTCCGTCCATCCACCGGAGGGTTCGACGAACACGTAGGCAGCGCCTTGCTGCGCATTGCTGCCCACCGTCGCCCCGGGTGCGCCAGCCACCACCGTGTTCCCACTAATCGAGACGGATAGGCCTAAGAAATTGCCGGCGCTTCCATCGGACGCGGTCAGCTTTGCAGTCTGAGTCATGTTCTCCCAGCCCCCGGAGGGTTCCACGAAAACATAGACGGCCCCTTGCGCAACATTGCCGTTGATCACGGCCTGCGGAGCCCCAACCGCCACGGTGTTGTCGTTAATACTTACCGCAATCCCCAGGTTGTCAGCGGGTTGCCCGTCGGAAGCGGTCAGCTCTCCCGCCTGCACCCACGGGTCGATCACGACCGGATAGCGAACCTGCGCATCCTCGATCTTCAGCAGTAGTTCCTGCCCGTGCAGTTCCAGCCATGCCCGGATTTCCTTGCCATCCGCGTCATTGGCCCTCAAACCGGCGTAGCGGAACTTTGTGCCACCATGGTCCGGCCGCAAATCCAGGCCGCGTTGGTTTTCATCCAACGTCGCCGCCACGTGGCCTGAAAAGTCCAGTGCGAGTGTGAGGGGTTGGCCATTCGCCTTCATCAGAGCGTGATCGATGGTGAATCCCTGCTCTAGCCCGGCCGGGCCATTCACATACCACTCGGTCAAGGCGCCTCGCCGGTATTCAACTCGGTTGTTGCTGGCAATGGGATGAACCTCTTGGACCCGCTGCAGCGTGCTGCCCCGGCCGTAACCGCGCAGTGCTAGTCCCCATTGCGCAGGCCCGCTATGTACCTGAATTCCAGCTGAGGTGAAATCGACCGTGAGAGCCTGCTTCGGATTCGCAGCCCCATAGCCGCCACGCTCAAGCGCGGCCCTGTAGCCCGGAATCTCCCGTCCCAGTACTCCGGAGATGCTGGACTGCGCTGCGGCAGGCAAGCTGCCGAGCGTCGTTTGTTGCTGCGTAGCAGTCGCGGTTACACTGCATAACCAACAAGTCACAAGAACAGCCTGCGCGCGAATCAACCGCATGTGGGGACCTCCTCAGCGCCTGGAATATAAGAACCTGACGACTTACCGCTTGGGGGGTAAAGCGGAAAACTTAGTGGACAACATTATCCTTCGCAACCCCCATGGTGTCAACCTAAGTTTTGTAAAGTAAAGTTTTGTAAATTTAGGGCCAAATGAGAAGTTCGTCCTGGAGCCCAATCGGAGTGTCGCGGTTTCGCGCTCCGATTGACACCGGGTTCCCCCGCGGCGACAATCTGGGCCTATGCGCAATCTCTGCTGCTTCGTTCTGCTGCTGTTCTGGACCGTCAGTGGATGCGCCCAGGCCAATTCTTACCTGTTCGTATGGGCGGGCGACGATGCCAAAAAGAGCAACGATTTCCTCGCGGTGCTGGACGCCGACCCAAAGTCCCCACACTACGGCCAAGTAGTGGCTTCAGTCGCCGTGCCCGGCCCGACTGGCACGCCTCATCACACAGAACTGGAAATGCCAGCGGACGGCTTTCTCCTGGCCAACGCGTTTGAGAGTGGGCGCACCCTGCTGTTCGACTTGCGCGACCCGCTGCGCCCGTCCCTGGCCACCTCGTTCGGTGATCTGGACGGATACATGCACCCGCACACCTACGTGCGGCTGGCGAACGGCCATGTTCTCGCGACGTTTCAGTATCACGGCGGACACGATCCCAAGGCGGATGGGGGCGGTCTCGTCGAATTTGATGAGCGCGGGCATCTCATTCGCAGCAGTAGCGCCCTCGACGCAGCAGCGAAGGACGAACTCATTCGCCCTTACAGCCTGGTGGTCGTTCCGGCGATCGACCGCATCGTCAGCACGAATACTGCAATGCATGACAAAGACGGACCAACCCGGACCGTGCAGGTGTGGCGGCTCTCGGATTTGAAGCTGCTGCGGACTTTGGTGCTGCCACCGGGGCCCCGCGGATCGGAGCAGCAATATCCAGGGGAACCGCATCTGCTCGCTGATGGCAAGACTGTGCTCGTCCACACGTTTGGGTGCGGTTTGTATCAACTGGACGGCATTGACACCGATCACCCTTCCGCTCGGTACTTGAAGACGTTTGATGGCGATCAAGCGGATGTCCCTTTGCTTATCGGTCATTACTGGCTTCAATCGCTGTCCTCGGCACACGCGCTGGCAACCTACGACATCTCCGATCTGGCCCACATACGCGAGATGTCGCGGATCACCTTCGACGACAAGCAGAAGCCGCACTGGATTTCCGCTGACCAGGACGGTCGCCGAATCGTGCTGAACTCGGGCGAATATGCCGATCATCGCCTGTTCATCGTGAACTTCGATCTGCAAACCGGCGTCCTCGCGCTCGACGGGCGTTTCCGCGATGCGGGCAGCGACCAGCCCGGCGTCAGCATGGATGGCAAGTCTTGGCCGCACGGCTTCCACGGCGACGCCTACCCGCACGGGACGGTGTTTTCGCGTTCTGCGGCTGCGGGACGAAGTGCCTCGACGCAGGATTAGAGCGCAGCCGCAAATGCGAGGCATCACAGCTACGCTCCCTAAGCCGAACTGGCCGTCGAGCCGTGGCTGGATCCTCGCAAGCGCTGCCCCACAGTCAGAACGTAGTGCAGCCCGGAAATAATGGTGAAGGCGAAGGTCGCCCGCAAAAAAGTCAACCGGGCAATCGACACCCAGCGAGTCCGATCCACTTCCAGCAACAGCACAAAGAACACCGCCGCCACTTGGGCAAACGTATTCGCCTTGCCAAAGATGCTCGGCCGGAAGTCGCGCAGCCCCGCAATGGCATACAGCACGGCGCTGGCGCAGAGAATCGACATGTCGCGGCTGAACACCAGCACCGTGAACTTCCAGGGAATTTTGTGAAGAATCGAAAGCACCAGAAACACGGTGCTGAGCAGAAGTTTGTCGGCAATCGGATCCAGATATTGCCCCAGAACTGTCTGTTGCCGAAGCGTGCGGGCCAGCAAGCCGTCGAGCCCGTCGCTGAGTCCGGCCAGCACAAACAGCGCGAGCGCCCAGGAATAGCGGCCTTCCACCAGCTTGATGATGATGAATGGCAGGAACACCATCCGCAACAGCGTGAGCTGGTTGGGCGCGGTCAGGAGTTGAGAAAATTTCAATGCTGCTCCTCGCTGGGCTGCAGGTTCGCAGCCGTTTGGCGAAGCAGCAGAGTCAGCGGATCCTGGCCGGTTTTGCTCTGGAAGCGCTGCGACAGCGAAGTAATGTTGCCGTCGGGAAGGTCGAGTTCGATGCGCTCGATGCGGTGCATGGGAAAGAACACGACACTCGGCGAAAAGGGCTCCGCGTCCTTCACCATCAACACCAGGTCCTCAAAAGAAGCCAGTTCAATTCCCGCCAGGCTTAGTCCTTCCGGAGCCAGGGCAAGAATGGCGCCCCAGAATTTTTCCCGTGGATTCCCCAGCGTGACCACAACCATGGTCGCGGGTCGGAACGGACCGCGGCCCGTAGGATTCAACTCGGCTGGATTTGTCGGAGGCACGGAAAGATTGTCGCCGGGGAAGACGCAACTTTGCAACTGTGGCAGAACGGCCCGACGGGCACCCAGAGCGCTGCCGCTATAGATCTCGAACCAGCGGTGAATCGGTCATCCGGAAACGCGTTCGTACGTGCTCGGAAAGCAGTTCGATCGCCGGGCGATTGGAAACCGGATCGCATCGGGTCAGGTACTTCATCGCCTCTACCAGCATCTTCTGCCCGTCCACGTAGCGTGGGTCAGGGTTGCGTTCGCGCCGCTTGGGTCCTTGAATCTTGGGTGGAACCGGAATGGTAAAAACTTTCGCCATGTAAGTCTAGAATTCCTGCGGATGAGTGCGTTTTCTTGTCAAGTTTGTGATTCTTTTTGCAGTATAACCCAGGGGTGTCTTTTTCAGCCCAAAAATTGGACACTCGAACCCGGTCATGCACGCTTACCCCTGCGGCGTAACCACCTTGGTTTTCGACGTAGTTCTCAGCTTGAAAGCCGCATCGGAAATCTTCTCATTCAGCTTGAAGTCTGAATACTTTGCCAGCTTGTAGTCCCCGCCGGGCAAGAAGAGCTGTTGCTGCACCGAGATACCGCGCGCCACATCGACCCACAGCAGGATCCGATTGACATAATTGTCTTTCACCTTCTGCGATCTCGGGACCAGCTCCAGCTTCGCGGTATCCGTTCCTCCAACCTTCTCCGGGCCAACATAGTTCACCTCATACGATTTCAGCATGTCTTGCCCACTGCCGCCGAAACCAAGCACCAGGAAGCTCTCGACTGCGGCTTTGTCCTTCCCGGGTTTGTAAACCGTGACCTGATCGATTCTTGGCTGATAAACCTGCACCTTGCTTTCGGTGAAAACCACTTGTTCCGGTGCCGGGGACGTGATGTCGGCGGCCATCTCAATTCCGTTCCCCGTTCGCCGGAAGTACACCTTGCCTTCCTGCGTGTTGGTCTCGTCGACCACCTTCTGATATTGGTCCCAGACGAAACTCGCTTCGGTGGTGTGAAAGTTGGCAGCGGTTTGGTCCAGCTTCTGGACGATCTGGTCCAAGGGTGATTGTTGAGCCGAGGCAGAGTGGACCAGCAAGACACTGAAACCCAACCCGATGGCCGCTATTTGCAGAAGCCGGTTCAGCGCCACTCCCTCGCTACCGTTGCACCCATACTTTGTACGCCAGGATTTTCCCCAACGGATCACGAACTGCTTCATAATGTGAAATGGTAACTTCTCCGGAAATCGGCTCGATGACATTCAGCAACTGGGCGCGAATCGCAGCATCGTCTTTGCCATCCACCGCTCTTGCCTCGACCTGGTAAATGAACCCGCCCTTTTCATCGGGAGTGACGACCACTCCGGTCCGATGCGGGTTGTGTTCGACCGGTTTGTCCTTGAAGTTGATCCAGTACGGCGACAGGAACACGAAAACGAGGATCAGGGTCACCATCACGTCATACTGAATGGTTCCCCGCTCATGGGACCACAGGATGTAATCGCGGACGGTGCTCCATATTCCATTCCTGGGCGCGGCCGGAACGGTCGCGACTGTCGGGTTGGCTTCTGCCCGGTTCAAGGTCTATGCGCTGCTCCTCGTCTTGGCAATTTAGATGATAATCGGATTCCCCAAGCAGCACATTTTCAATGCGCGACATTTCGTTGCTCAGAACTTCTTGGGAGTGATCCGGTCCGCCCCCATATGGGGCCGCAACACCTCTGGAATCAATACCGTACCGTCCGCCTGCTGGTAATTCTCCATGATCGCCACCCAAGTTCGCCCCACGGCCAAAGCGCTGCCGTTCAGCGTATGCACGAAGTCGGTCTTGTTCTTGCCTTCCGGACGATAACGGATGTTCGCCCGCCGCGCCTGGAATGCCTCAAAGTTCGAGCACGAAGAAATCTCGCGAAACAACTGCTGCCCCGGCAGCCAGACCTCAAGATCGTAAGTTTTCGCCGACGACGGTCCCATGTCTCCGGTGCACAGGGCCATGACCCGGTAATGCAACCCGAGTTTCTGCAGAACCTCTTCCGCGTCATGCGTCAGCTTCTCGAGTTCCTGATATGAATCCTGCGGCTTCGAGAACTTCACCAGCTCGACTTTCTGAAACTGGTGCTGCCGAATAATGCCGCGCACATCCTTCCCGTATGATCCCGCCTCGCTGCGAAAGCACGGAGTGTACGCGGTCAGCGAAATCGGCAGCCGCGCCGCGTCGAGCACTTCGTCGCGATACATATTGGTCACCGGAACCTCAGCCGTCGGAATCAGCCACAAATCTTTCTCGCCGTGCGGCACTCGGAACGAGTCAGCCGCAAACTTGGGCAGCTGACCGGTGCCGTACATCGAATCCGAATTCACCAGATACGGCGGCAGGACCTCCGTATACCCCTGCGGCCCAACGTGCAGATCGAGCATGAAGTTGGCCAACGCCCGTTCCATTCGAGCGCCCAAATCCCAGTACACCGCAAAACGCGCCCCAGTCAGCTTTACTGCGCGTTCCAGATCGAGCACACCGAGTTGCTCGCCCAGTTCCCAGTGCGGTTTTGCAGTGAAGTCAAAATTCGGCGGGGCGCCCCAGCGCCGGACTTCGAGATTATCTTCTGGCCTGCTTCCCACCGGAACGCTCTCGTGGGGAAGATTGGGAATCCCGGTGAGAATTTCCTGCAGACGAGTGTCATACTCTTCGGCTGCCTTTTCCAGTTCCTGGATGTTTTCGCGAAATTCCTTAGTCTGCGCGATCAGCCAACTGGCGTCCTGCCCGGACTTTTTCAGCTTGGCAATTTCATCGGAGGCACGATTGCGTTGCGCCTTCAGGGTTTCAGCGCTGGTAATGGCCTGGCGGCGCTGCGCGTCGACCTGGACGAAATCCTTCAGCACCTCCGCAGGATTCATGCCGCGCTGGCGCAGCTTTTCCTCGACGAGTGGCACATGGTCACGAACAAAATTCAGATCAAGCATGGAAGATAACTACTCTATCGAAAACAGGGGCGGGATGCACGCGGCAGCCCTCGCAATCAGATTCTTCCTCGAATCTCGATGATTTTTCGGCGATCGCGTTTGGATGGCCGGCCTGCCGGTAATTCTTCGAATTGCTTCATTGCCCTGCGCTCCGCCGCCACCTTCGTGCGCAACTCCCGGCTTGCATCCGTCTCGCGGTAAAGGGTTTGAGCAACCGAAGCCGGGCCGCGTACGTCACTGAGAAGCAGGACTTCCACCTGAAACTCGCCGCCGTCATTTACCACTCTCAACATGTCTCCAATCCGAACTTCGCGGGCAGGTTTGGCGGGCTGCCCACTGGATTGAATTCTGCCAAGCTCGCAGGCGCGAGCAGCCAGCGCTCGCGTCTTGAAAAATCTTGCGGCCCAAAGCCACTTGTCCATCCGCACGTTTCCCATGGACCTATTTTGCTACAGTTGCCGGATTCCAGGCGAAATCGGAACACATAACTTACCTTTGCTCTCAAATCTCAGCCCTCCGTTTTGGCACTTCCCCTCGCCCGCGATACACTACATTCGCGATGACCGCTTCTCGCGCAAGCAGCCGCAATCCCGATCTCAGTGTCAACCTCGCCGGAATCACTCTCAAGAACCCGGTCATCGGCGCTAGCGGCACCTTCGGATACGGCATCGAGTTTGAAGATGTCGTCCATCTCGGCAAACTGGGTGGCCTGGTAGTGAAAGGCCTTTCCCGCGAACCGATGGCTGGCAACCCGCCGCCGCGGCTCTATGAAACTGCCGCCGGAATGCTGAATGCCATTGGCTTACAGAACATCGGAGCGCGGGCGTTCATCGACGAAAAATTGCCCAAACTGCGCGAACTCAAAGACGTCGTGGTTTTCGCGAACGTGTTCGGCTACACGCGCGAAGACTACGAACACACCATCCAGATTCTGAATGAGGGCGAAGGCATCGCCGCCTACGAACTGAACGTTTCCTGCCCCAACACGGCTCAGGGCGGCATACAGTTTGGCAGCGATCCCCGTCTGCTCGACGAAGTAGTCTCCCTTGCCAAGCGCACGGCGAAGCGGCCGCTGATCGTAAAGCTTTCTCCGAACGTCACCAGCATCGCGCAGATGGCGCGCGTGGCGCAGGAGGCCGGCGCCGACGCGGTCTCCCTGGTCAACACGTTCCTGGCGATGGGCATCGACGCCGAAACCCGCAAGCCCCGCATCGCCAACATCACCGCCGGACTTTCCGGTCCTGCCATCAAGCCCATCGCGCTGCGCATGGTCTACGATGCGGCGAAAGCGGTGAAGATTCCCGTCATCGGCATGGGCGGAATTTCCACTGCCGTCGACGCGGTGGAATTCATGCTGGCGGGGGCCACCGCGGTGCAGATCGGCACCGCCAGTTACTGGGATCCGTGCGCCACCGAAAAGATCGTGGAGGAACTGGAGACCTGGTGCGTGGACCACAAAGTGGAGAAGCTGGCCAGCCTTACCGGCGGATTGGTGATTGAGTAGGGCGTGTCCCGTGCCAACCTCCGGCTGCGCCTGCCACCTGTTCCTCTTGGCGATCTTTGCTAGACCTCAGCGCACTTGGCGGTCAAGTTGTTTTTTGCCGGCGCCAACCTAATTAGGGGATTAGAATTCCACTGGGGGCAACCCAATGAGCATCCCTGCCACAAACATTGGAATCACCAACCTAGGCCAGATCGCCATCAATGTGCATGACATCGAACGGGCTATCAACTTCTATCGCGACATCCTTGGACTGCCGCTCTTGTTCACCGCCGGCAAGCTGGCCTTCTTCAACTGCGGCGGCGTCCGCATGATGCTCGACACTCCCGAGAAGCCTGAGTTCGATCATCCCAGCTCGATTCTCTACTTCGCCGTGCCCGACATCAAATCTGCGCACCGGCAGATGCAACAGAGCGCGGTAAAATTCGAGGACGAGCCGCACCTCGTCGCAAAAATGCCGGACCACGATCTCTGGATGACCTTCTTCCGCGATTCCGAAAATAATCTGCTCGCCCTGATGAGCGAAGTGAAACGCGCGGCGTGAAGGCAGCCCGTCACCTGATTGCCTTGCTGACGTCATCCCGAGCAGAGCCGTTCTTCAGGCGGAGCGAGAGCCTGCCCCGAGCAAGCGCAGCGCGCCGAGGGGGATCTCGCGCGCATCGCCATGACAGCAGAAAAGCAAATGCACAATTACCGCACCCTCCGGAACCGGGTGAATCCCCGCGCTCTTTGCTATGATCGAGACTTCCAAAGGAATTTTTTCCCAGGGAGGCATTCATGAACGAGACACCGGCCACTCCAACGGGCGCGCGCCGTAACGAGGACATCGCCCTCGACCTCATGAAGTTTGTCGCCATGACCACCGGCTATGGCCGAACGAGCTCTACCGGCGTTGGCTTTCAGGGCGGAGGTGCAGCGGCCAAGCCGGAAGACTACGCGGAGCAACTGCTCGTGCTCTACGCCAAGTGCCGGCAGGCCGTGCAAGGCGAAAAGTAGAGCCGCAGCCCGTGGCGGACTGCGGCTTCGTCACGATCAGGCTGAGCCCAACTAGCGGCGTTTCTTGCCAGCTTTTTTCTTCGCCTTCTTGGGCGCTTTCTTTTTTGAAGCCGCTTTCTTTTTCGGAGCAGCCTTCTTCTTCGCTTTCTTCGCGGCCTTCTTGGCCGCTTTCTTTTTTGGAGCCGCTTTCTTCGCGGCCTTCTTCGCCGGCTTCTTCCCGCCCGACGAAGAACCGCCTCCGGCTGCTGCCGGCGGTGCCGGTGCCGGCGCCGGTGCCGGTGCTTCCACTTCGATGTCCAACTCGCCTACCACGCCAGGCAATTCTGCTTCTTCTTCCTCTTCTTCGTCGTAGTCTTCCTCAAGTGATTCGCTAAAGCCAGCGCCTTCTCCAAATTCGTCCATTTCGTCATCTCTTAGGTAGAGGGCTTCGTAAAAGTTCATTTCTCCTCCTGGATTTTCTCCCTGCGCTTGGGCTGCTACCGCGCAGCCCGTCTGTCCCGCACTCAATAACACAACCGAAAACTTTACCGCACTCGCCTCAGAAGGCCGCGATTATAGCACAGCAGTTTTTCGCTCCGCAGTAACAGTAATCCGAGCAGCAAGGTTTTTTCAAGGGGATCACAAGGCAAAAAAGTGGAGTCAGCAGTCAGGGGTCAGAAGTCAGCACTCCGTGGCCAGTGATTAACAGTCCGCAGGGCCTGACTCCTGACTACCGGCTACTGCCTCCTGAATTCTGGGCCTACCGGCTGGGCGTGCCGATCAGCAGAATCATTCCCGGCCGCAGCACGGCCACATTGCGGTTGGTTTCCTTCAGTGCGGCTACGGTGGTGTTGTAGTTGCTGGCAATGGAGTACAAGGTTTCTCCCCGCTGCACCTTATGCCGCACCACTTTGTTGGCATTTTCCGCACGCAACTTGTTTCCATGCTTGGCTTTAGAAGCCGCCACGTTGGGCTCGCGCAGGCTGGGGGACACTGGCAGATGCACGTATAAGACCCGCCGCCCGCTCAGGCTGCTCCCCTTCAGGTGGTTCCATCGCCGGACCATCGACGCGGGAACGCCAAAATTGTCCGCCACGGTCTCCACCGTATCCCCCTTGTGGACTTTGTACGCCGTAGCACGCCGCGAGTAGCTCACCACGTCCTCGCCGAAGGGATGCTTGCCGGCGGCGACAGGAATGATCAAATTGCTTTCCAGCTGCAAATCGCTGTCTCCGTCAAGGTGATTGGCTTGTGCAATCGCCTGTCTGGAAGTGTTGTAGCGGCGTGCCAGGGTGCTCAAGGTGTCCCCGGGGGCTACCTTGTGGTAGCGCCACCACACTCGCATGTCCGGCGGAATCTCGGCAATCGTTTGGAGATAGCGGTCTTTGGTTCCGGCTGGCAAATGAAGTTCGAACTGCTGATCCTTCGGCGTGGTCAGTCGCAACAGGCTCGGGTTCAGCTCCTGCAAGGTAGCGGCGGTTGAGTCTACACATTCGGCTACCAACCTCAGATCGACCGGGTAGTCGATTCTTACCGTTTCAAAGGATTCCGGTTTTTCTGGAATCACATCCTGCAATCCATATTGCTCAGGGTTCTTGGCCATGATGGTGACGGCCAGAATGATCGGCACATAGTTCCGGGTTTCCTTCGGGAGCACGTTCCTCTTATACAGCTCCCAGAAGTCCGCATAGCCGGTTCGCTTCACAGCATTCTGCACGGTCCCTGGACCGGAGTTGTACGCCGCCATCGCCAGATACCAGTCCCCAAACTCGGCATAGAGGTCTTTCAAATGGTGTGCTGCCGCCCGGGTCGCCTTCTCCGGGTCTTGACGCTCATCCACCCACCAGTCCCGCTCCAGCCTGTATGCCGTCGCCCGGCTCGCCATGAATTGCCAAATGCCTCGCGCCCCAGCCCGCGATAGCGCCAGGGGGTGGAAACCCGATTCCGCCTGCGCCAGATAGATCAAGTCCTGGGGTACGCCTTCCTGCTGCAGAATCCGCTGGATCATCTCCCGGTATTGTCCGCTGCGAGCCAGCGCGCGCTCCAACGTTCCTTTCCCGCGGGTGGAAAAGTAATTGATGTAGCCGGCCACCGGATCAGTCATCATCAAAGGCAGGTCCGAGTGTGTCGCCTTGATTTCCGCTTCTGCCTTTGCCCGAATATTTGGGTCTACCGAGTAAGTTGCTTCATTAGCTTCGTCGATCGGCGCCGGTTCGGATTTCTGTTCGCTGAAGCCGTCCCCCTGCTGCAAGGCTTGCACTTCCAGGCTGCTTGTACCCTCCGTAACCCGGTCGAATTCCGTTTGCAATCGATCGTCGGTGCGAACATCGATCCCACTGCTTAGCAACAGGTTGAATGCGTTATCAAAATTTTGTTTCGCCGACTCCAGATGTCCGGCCAGATACTCATCCTGTCCAGCCTGGTATTCCTTCTCTACTTGTCCGATGAGTTCACCTACCGGATCTGGTTTGGCCTCGGGCTGCGACTGCGAGGGGTCTGCAGCTTGCATCTCTGGAGCTGGGGTAGACACGGGAGTGGGGGCAACCGCTGGGGCAGTCGCCTGAGCGGGCAGCAACGCGTTTGGCCGCTGGGCAGTCTGGCATGCACTGCCGACCAGCAAGAGAACCATGCCCAGAGTGGCCAGATGATATTTTGCAATCTTCATCGTTATCTACAACTTACCCGCAACTGCTCCACGAATTTACACAAACCCAGCTTATGCTACTACCCTCATTTTGACGGGTCAACCGGCAATCCCGGTGGCCAGAGTTACTTTTGGAACCGGTCCCGGGTATTACGCGGAATGGTTACTCCGGTTCCCGCCATGTGGCTCATGCCTTGGCAATACCGTGAAAAGTCTCCCGCGTCCTACACCCGCCGAGCTTCCATCCAGTTTTGCAGGATCAGAACCGCCGCCATCTGATCAACCACTTCCGCCCGGCGCCGGATCGACATCTCCGTCTCGCGCAGCACCCGGTTCGCCTGTGCAGAGGTCAGCCTTTCATCCCACAGATGCACCGGCACTTGAAAGCGTTGGCGCAGCCCATCGGCGAACACCTGCATCTTGTCCGCCTGCACTCCCTCCGCCCCGCTCATTCGCAGCGGATATCCGACCACAATCTCCGAAACTTCATATTCCCGGATCACTTTCCCAAGCTGCTCCAAATCGAATCTCTTGTTCTTCCGCTGGATGGTTTCCAGTCCCTGCGCCGTGATCCCCAGCGGGTCAGACACAGCAACCCCAATCCGCTTTGCTCCAACGTCCAACCCCAGCACACGCCGATGCCGTGCCGACTGCACCGAATCTTCATCTGCTCCGGTATACACGGTTCCCATTATAGGACCACTTATGCCAGGCGCCTCCGAACTCCGCGGATCTGACTTAGCACACCGGCTGATTAGCCTCCAGCCAACCTAATGTGAATAAACGGCTTACAAAGGATTCCCTGCCGGCCCCACATAGAAGCGCTCGCCTCGAAATTGCCTTTCCACCCTTCCCTGAGCTAAACTGGCACCAGGCTTGGTTCCTCTTGATTCAGCCCCTTCGTCCAGGTGACCATCTATGCTGAACGCCGGCAGTAACTTCCACATCGGTGAAAGCGTTGTCTATCCCAACCACGGTGTTGGAACCATCGAGCAGATCAGCAGCCGAACCATTGGTCAGACGGTCGAAAGATACTACCTGTTGAAAATCAAGTCGTCCAGCGCCACCGTGACCATACCTTTTCACAGCGTCAACACCGTGGGCCTGCGCCGCGTGGTCAAAAACGGAGAAATCCCCAAAATCCTTGCATTTCTGGAAGACGGCAAAATTGGCAACAGCGCAGACTGGAAGGATCGCTTCCGGGAGAATTCTGACCGCATGCGCACCGGTTCTCTGTTGGACGTTGCCGCCGTTCTGAAAGGCTTGCTCCTTCTGAACCAATCCAAACCGCTCTCATTTCGGGAAAAGAAGATGCTCGAACGTTGCCGCTACCTGCTTGTCAGCGAGTTGGCGATGTCCAAAGGTTGTGCCGACATTCACATAGAGGAGCTTCTGACCAAAGCGCTCGCCAAGTCCAATCTGCGCTTTCCGGAAGCTTCCGAATTTGAGGCTTAATCCTCGTGAATCTTGGTTCATCCGGGATTTCGGATCGTTTGGGCACCCGTTCGATTCCAGGGGTATAATCCCTCGAAGCATGACTGACCAAATCAAGCGAAAGCTGCAGGAAGAAATGAACGCGCTCGAGCGCGAACTCGTGCACGATCTGCCCAAGGAAATCAAGAAAGCCGCTGCCCTGGGCGACCTCAGCGAAAACGCCGAATACCACATGGCCAAGCAGCGCCAGGAATTCGTCAAGGCGCGTATGCGCCAACTCGGCAAGCGCATCGCCGAACTCTCCATGGTCAACATGAACAACATTCCCCGGGACAAGGTCGGCCTCGGTTCCACCGTCAAGATCTACGACAACAGCAAGAACGAGGAAGTCGAATACAAGCTGGTGACCAGCGAAGAGTCCGACGTGGCCGCGGGGAAAATCTCCACCAACTCTCCCATCGGCCGCGCCTTGCTGAACAAAAAGGTTGGAGACACCGTCACCGTCGTGTCGCCCAACGGCAACCGCGAACTCGAAGTGCTCAGCCTTTCCACCATTCATGACGAGGCCGAAGCGGTATGACCTGGACCAGCGCCTTCGGCCGGGCATGCGGCGTCTTGCTCGACGCCATTGTCCGCTGGCTCGCCTTGGCTCGCATTAACCCCAACGTCCTCACATTCATGGGATTGGTGGTCAACACCATTGCGGCGTGCCTGTTCGGCTACGCCAACGGCGACAACCAGGCCCGCATGTTCCGCCTCGCCGGATTGGTGATCATAGGCTCTGGGTTTTTCGATCTGGTGGACGGCGCCGTGGCTCGCGCCAGCAACCAGGTCACCCGTTTCGGCGGCTTCTTCGATTCCGTCATCGACCGCTACAGCGACGCTTCACAGTTCCTGGGACTGCTGGTCTACTACGCTCGCGGCGAGCGTTTTTCCTACGTCGTCCTAACCGCGTTTGTGATGGTCAGCGCCATCATGGTCAGCTACACTCGCGCCCGCGCCGAATCCCTCATCGGCTCCTGCCGTGTCGGTTTCATGGAACGCCCAGAACGCCTGGTGCTGGTCATCATCGGAGCCTTGTTCAACCGCATGGCGCCAGTGCTGTGGCTGATCGCAGTGCTGTCGACCATCACCGTAATCCACCGCATGCGCTACACCTACACCCGGACCGCCCTGGTAGACCGAGCCGCCCCAAAGACGATCCAAGCCGCGTAGGGGGATTTTCCCGAATAAGGTCGTGTGGCGCGGGCGCCCTCGCCCGGCAATCTTCTATCGGCCGCTGCGGTAGAATGAATCGTGTGAGGTGGCTGTGGCTCAGATGACACCGGAGGTTTCCAAGCTGCTCGAACGGCCGCTGTCGCTTTCCTTAGAAGAACAGGAAGCCCTCGCTGATTCCCTGATCTCCAACCTCGGCGGAAAGCTCGACAAGGACCTGCAGGCGGCCTGGGAAACCGAGATTGGGAAGCGAATCGCCGACGTGGACTCCGGCAAAGCGAAAACTATTTCTTGGACGGAAGTTCGCGCGCGCAATTTGAAGAAGCTGCCCCATGCACAGTAATGCTCCTGACCTTCATCAGGAGGCCGCCGCCGAATATGACGCGGCATTTGACTGCTATCTGTCCCGCAGTCCGGACTCCGCCCTCAAGTTCGATGCCGAAGTCGAACGCGCGCTTGCACAGATTGTCCAAGCTCCCGGGCGTTGGGCTGCCGGCCTGCACAACACTCGCAGGTTCCTGCTCAGACAGTTTCCGTTTGTCCTGATTTACCGGGAGGTACCTGCCGGAAGCATTCAGCTGTCGCCCACACCAGCCGAAAACCCGGATACTGGAAGCAGCGGCTTTGAGCGTCCCGCCAGCGTGGCACCCTGGAATCTCATTTCCTTTCGTCCGTCTCATCTTCCGTGAAGGCGGAGGACTGCGTCCCCGGGTGGCTCCTGCCAGGGGCCAACGGCGAACGGCTAGCCGCGGATGCTAGACTATTCCGTCACCTCCGGGGAGAGGACCCTTTGTTCATTGATCCGGTTCTAGTTGTCCACGGCGGCGCGTGGGCCATGCCCGACGATGCGGTCCAGGCCCATCTGAACGGAGTGCGCAACGCTTTGGCCGCCGGATGGCAGGTTCTTAGCCGCGGCGGTTCTTCGCTCGATGCCGTCGAGGAAGCCGTCGTCGTCATGGAAGACGACGAGACCTTTGACGCCGGTCGCG
Organism: Terriglobia bacterium; assembly: GCA_963758285.1. Classification (GTDB taxonomy): domain Bacteria; phylum Acidobacteriota; class Terriglobia; order Terriglobales; family Acidobacteriaceae; genus DASVWZ01. The sequence goes on from CAVWUT010000015.1 coordinate 190,479, forward strand.
GCAGTTTTCTGAACCGCGACGGCAAAGTTCAGCTTGACGCGCTCATCATGGATGGCGGCACGTTGCGCGCCGGCGGCGTCGGTTGCGTGGAACGGCTGCGCAATCCGGTTCGTGCCGCCCGCAAAATCCTTAGTGAGAGTCCTCATGTTTATTTTGTGGGCGAAGGCGCCGAGCGCTTTGCTGCCGAACACGGCGTCGCCCTGTGCCACAACGAGGACCTGATCATCCCGCGCGAGATTGAGCGGCTCCGTGAATATCAGGCTCACGCCAGTGAGAAAGCGCCTAATCTTTTCGCGCCCGCCATTTCCCACGATACGGTCGGCGCCGTGGCTCTGGATCGCGACGGCAACATCGCCGCGGCCACATCGACCGGAGGCACGCTCAATAAAGCTCCCGGGCGGCTGGGAGATTCGTCGCTGATCGGTTGTGGCTGCTTCGCCGACAATAAGACCGCTGCCGTCTCGACCACCGGCTGGGGCGAACCGATCATGAAACTGGTACTGGCGAAGTGGGCCGCGGACCGGGTTGCTTCCGGCAGTTTGCCGGAGTGGGCCGCTGCCGAGGCCATCCACTACCTGGAATCCCGGGTGCACGGCCACGGCGGCATCATCCTTCTGGACGCGCGCGGCCGCTTCGGAATTTTTCACAACACCCCGCGCATGGCCTGGGCCACCAGAACTTTGCACCACGAAGCTGCGGGAGTGACTCGCAATTCATGAGTTCCCCCGTAACCTGAAGCGATAGTCTCAAGGAATCCACTTGCTTTCTGTCCATCCATGATGTAAAAACCTGCCGTCGACCTTTACTCGCCACATATGTGTCCTTTGAGCGTGCTGGCCAACTCGGACGAGTTGCAGTGTGCCGCGCGCAGAATCTTGTTCAACACTCCCGGGAGAAAACTATATGACAACACGCTCGCTCGTCTCGCTCGCGCTGCTGTGGGTCCTGATGTGCAGCTTGGCTTTCTCGCAAGGCGTTGCCACCGGCGATCTGCACGTCACGGTGAAGGATCCAAAGGGCAGTCTGGTGACCACCGCCACGGTTACGGTACGCGATGTGGCGAAGGGACTCGAACGCATGGGCACGGGAGATAGTCAGGGAGGCTACAGCGTTCGTCTTCTTCCTCCGGGTACGTACGCGGTGACCGTCGAGGCCTCTGGTTTCGCCAAGGCCGAAGCTCCTGCGGTTTCCATCACCGTGGGCCAAGTGGCGGAGTTGCCCGTCAGCCTTGCTGTGGCGACTGGCAAGGAAGTCGTGGAAGTCAGCTCCCAGGCCGAACTGGTCGAGACCTCACGCAGTTCCTCGACGGACACCATCGGCCAGCGCCGGATCGACAATCTCCCCATCAACGGCCGCAACTACATCAACTTCGCGCTCACCGATTCCCAGGTCACTCGCGACAATGCCCCCAACATCGGCGCCGCGCCCACTTCGGGGCTGAACATCAGCGGCCAGCGCGCGCGCTCCAACCTGGTCAACGTTGACGGCGCCGACGCCATCGACAACTCCACCAACGGTGTCCGTTCCACCGTCTCCCAGGAAGCCGTGCAGGAGTTTCAGATCATCAACAACAGCTACGCCGCGGAATATGGTCGCGCCTCAGGGGGCGTGGTCAACATCATTACTCGCTCCGGCTCGAACGAGTTTCACGGCGACGCCTACGGATACCTGCGCAATCGGAACTTTCAGGCCGTGAATCCGTTCAGCACGGTGCCCAATCCGGCATATACCCGGGTGCAGGCCGGTACCGCTTTCGGCGGTCCCATCAAGAAGGACAAGACCTACTATTACTTCGCGTACGAGGTTACCCGCCGGCACGAGACCGGTTTCTCCAGCATCGGCCAGGACAACTTCGACCTGGTTCCTTTCAACACGGCAAACATCGGCGGCGGCCCCTTCGGGCTGCCGTTCGGAACAATTCAGGCCACCTCGGAGCAAGCCACCTTTCTGCAGGATCTAACCCCAGCTCAGTTTGGTGCTCTCGGGGGAGTTCCGGGACTCATCAACTATGTGGCGCTGATCGGCGGATCGTCAGGCATGGCCGTGAATGGGCTGTGGCCAGCGGGTTTGGTGCAGGGACTCACCAAGGGGCTGCTCTCGACTTTTTCTGGTTTCCCCACGAGTTGCGGGCCGCCCGGCCCATGCTTCGTGCCTTCGTCCTACCAGACTCTGCAAGCCCAGGTGGGGAACTTCCCCGTGTTTGAAGGAACCAGCCTGTACTCGTTGCGCCTGGATCACAACATCAGTGACAGGAATCGTTTGACCCTGCGTGGCAACGTGAGCCCCAGCACCGTTACCGGAATTGAAGTGGCTGGAGAAAATCAGGCATTCGGCCAGAATGCTTATAACCGCACTTCCCTGCAGACCTATCGTGATCTTACCGTCGCTGCCCAGGACACTTGGACTCTGGGCAACAACAAAGTCAATGAATTGCGCTTCCAGTATGCCCGCCGCGGCCTGCTCTACAACTACTCGGATGCACCCGGCGGTTCGGACCCGGCCATCAACATCTACGGATTCGCCTTCTTCGGTCGCGAACCTTACTCCTACATTCAGCGGACCGAGCAGCGTTACCAGATCTCCGACAATTTCTCCTGGACCATGGGCCGCCATGACACCAAGTTCGGTGTCGATTTCAATTACATTCCCGTCACCGCGACTTTCACCGTGAACTACGGCGGAGTCTATGATTTCGGCAGCATCACCCCAGTCGCAGGCTTGCCTTCACTCAACCCCGTGCAGGCTTACGGCGCGGGCATCCCGCAGGACTTCATCCAGGGCATCGGCAACCCGCACGACTCATTCAGCAACAAACCCCTCGGCGTGTTTTGGCAGGATTCCTGGCGCGCCACTCCCCACCTCACGCTGAATTACGGCGTACGTTACGACATCGAATTTCCGCCGCAATTCGCTCCCCCGACCGGCCTCGCTCTTTCCGCCTATAACCAGCTCGGCATTCAGAAGGGAATTCAGACCGACACGAACAATGTCCAACCCAGAATCGGAGTCGCATGGGACCCCAAAGGCAACGGCAAGAGCGTCCTCCGAGCTTCTTACGGCATGTTCTATGACCATCCTTTGCTCGGTCTCTATTTCTTGGGGGATGCGTCGGATGGCTCCAAAAGCGGCCAGTTGGTGTTTTTCGGCGGCAATCCCGGATGTACCGCGCCTGCCGCTTTGAGCCTCAGCGCCACCAACATCTTTCAGGGTCTGGCGGGAGTGTGTTTCCCGCAGGCTGTTTCGGCATTCGGTTATGAGGCGAATCAGCAGCAGTTCAACGCGTTCTATCCCAACTCTCTGTTTCTCAATCAGGGCTATATCGCCAACGGAGTTCCTCTCGCATCCCAGCCTTTCGGTTATCCGCAATCCAAGAATTTCGTCTATGCTTACGCCGAACAGGCGAACCTCACTTTTGAGCAGGACCTCGGAGGCGGCTTTGCTCTCAGTCTGGGATACAACTTCAACGGTGGCCACCATCTTAACCGTCCCATCAACGCCAATACCGCCCGCGGAGATTTGTTGACCGCCAACTGGCAAGGCGCTGTTCTGGCGGCGGAACGCGCGGGGATTCTCCCTGGTAACCCGAACTTTCCTAGCATTCCCCTGTCCGTGGGGACCTCGACAGCATTTCCGCCGTGCGGCAAAAACCTAATACCCGGATCCCCGCTCCCGTTCTACGTTCCTGCCGCGCTGGTGAACTTCTTCCGGCCATCGGGATTGAATCCATCTTTGGCGGGCGGAGCCCTGGCTCCCTGCATCCCTCTGGCAATTATGGACCTTAAGGCCGCCGGTCTTAACGCGGCCTGCGACCCGCCCGTGTCGGGCTTGACGGGTTGCGTCCCCTTCACTGACATGGACGCCAACTACTCCAATGGCAGTTCCGTCTACCACGGCTTGACTGCCAACCTGCGCAAGCGCTTCAACCGGCACTATGAGTTTCTGGCGTCCTATACCTATTCGCACGCCATCGACGACTCCACCGACTTGCAGTCTCCGCTTGCGCCCCAGGATAGTTTCTATCCTTACTACAACAGCGAGCGCTCGAACTCGCTCTTTGACCAGCGCCACCGCATCGTTTTCAGTGCGGTTTATCAAAGCGGCAAGCTTTCCGGCGATGGGTTTGTCCCCAGGTTCTTCAGCAACTGGACCGTGGCTCCGATTGTTGACATCGGCTCCGGTCGCCCCTTTAACATCATTACCGGCACCAGCGACAATTTCCAGTTCGACCCCAGCGGCGCGCGGCCTAACATCGTGGCTGCGGGAACTCCCACCAATGCTTGCGGCTACCCGACCGTGGCGTCCAAGTTTTCACCCTCCGGTTACCTGCAGGAAGTCTGTTTCGCCGACATCACGCCAGCCCAGCTTGCGCAGCCCAACGCTCTCACGTTTCTTGATGGAAACCTGGGCCGTAACGCCGGTCTGCAACCCTTTACCGCATTCAACGATCTGCGCGTAGCTCGCCGTATCTACTTTACCGAACGCTTTAACATGGATCTCATTGCGGATGCGTTCAACCTGGCCAATAAGTACAACGTGTCCGCGGTCAGCCTTCTGCTCGCCAACGCTGGCCAGCCCACCGCCGCTTATGATCCGCGGCAGTTCCAGTTCGCCATGAAGCTGAACTGGTAGGTAAACAAAGGGCGGGCGCAAGCATCTGACGCATGCGGGGTTTTTCCGTACACCATTACAAAGATGGGCGGAAACTTTTGCCGTCTGAATTCGTCGAACCACCTATGACCGACGTTCCCGCTTCCTCTGCCTCACCCTCCAGCGCCAGTCCGGAGACTCATCTGCCGCCCGCACCTATTGAAAGATCGATGGGACGCACCATCTTCTTCGGGCCCAACGGCCTGCGAGCGGGTTGGCGGCTGCTCATTTTCCTCGCCATCATCTTTGCCCTCTTTGTCGTATTGGGCGGTGTGCTGCGCGTTCTGCACATTGGCGGCAGGAACCAGGCCGCCACCGGACAGCTCACGCCTTTCTCACTGAGCATCACGGAAGGAACCATTCTTCTGTTTACCGGAATTGCCGCCTTGATCATGGCCAAGATCGAGCGCCGCAAGTTCTCGCAATACGGACTTCCCTTTGCCGGCGCTTTGGGCAAGAATTTCTGGAAGGGAACAATTTGGGGATTTCTGTCGGTCAGCGGAACCCTGCTGACCATCTTTGCATTTCACGGATTCCGCATTACCGGCCTCGCCATCCACGGGACTACCATTCTCGCTTCCACGGCTGCATGGAGCGTCACCATGCTGATCGTCGGTCTGTCAGAAGAATTTGCCTTCCGCGGCTACCCTCAGTTCACGTTGGCAAGCGGCATCGGATTCTGGCCCGCAGCGTTTGTGTTTTCCGCGCTCTTCGGACTCGCCCACACAGGCAACAAAGGTGAGACTATTTTTGGTCTTCTTTCCGTGGTCGTCTTCGGCATGTTGTTCTGTCTCTTCCTGCTCCGCACCGGCAACCTGTGGTTCGCCGTGGGATTCCATGCCGGATGGGATTGGGGTCAGACCTTCCTGTACGGCGTGCCCGATAGCGGCCTTCTGTCCTATCACAACCTGCTCAACTCATCGTTCAGTGGCCCCCGTTGGCTGACTGGCGGTACCGTGGGGCCTGAGGCCAGCATTTTTACGCCGATCGCGCTGCTGGTAACGGCGATCATTTTCAGTCTGCGGTATAGGGAAATCCGGTATCGTCCGCTCGGCACGCCGACGTCGTTGTCGAACTGAGGCCCCCACGAAGTCGCACAAAGCTGATGACTTCCTTCTTGTCCCTTTATGCCCTCTGTGGTTAAATTCGAGCTCCGCTGCCCACTGCCGCCGCAGCCTTCCCTCCGCCTCTCCTGCTACACTATTTCATCCTTCACGATAGCCTGGGAGTCATCCAAAGAATGTCTGATCCAAACGTCCCAACCGCACGCACACGCGTGGTGCGCGAAGCCCAACGCGGCGTCTACGACCGCGACGCCGCTTACAAGATCCTCGACGAAGGGTTCATCTGCCACGTCGGTTTCGTCTCCGATGGCCAGCCTTTCGTCATCCCCACCAGCTACGGACGATCCGGAAACAACTTATACCTCCACGGATCCGCTGCCAGCCGCATGTTGCGGCACCTCGAGCAAAGTCTGCCTGTGTGCGTAACCGTCACTCTTCTCGACGGACTCGTCCTCGCCCGTGCCATCTTCAATCATTCGATGAACTATCGCTCGGTGGTGATTTTGGGGAACGCGGTTCCGGTGGAAGATCCGAAAGAGAAGCTGGAAGCGCTTCGGGCTCTGTCCGACCACATTCTTCCCGGCCGCTGGAAGGATTCCCGCCAGCCGAACGAAAGAGAACTGAAAGCGACATCCGTTCTCCGTCTGCCGATCAACGAATTCTCTGCAAAAGTTCGCCAGGGCCCACCGATCGACGACGAGGAGGATTACGCGTTTCCGGCTTGGGCCGGAGTGATCCCGCTGGAGACAGTCGCCGAGACTCCCATTAACGACCCACGCCTGGACGCAACAGTCGAAGTGCCGGAGTACGCCCGGCGCTATTCGCGTGTCAGGTAGGCCCGGGACCGGGTATCCTGAATCTGAATGAAATACTTGAGCAAAATCGGCAGCGGTGGCCGCTGACGATTCCCAAGGAAATCCGTGTGCGCCTGGGACTCTCTGCTGGGCACTGGGTGGATTTCCTGATCGATGGCGAGCGAATCCTCATACGTCCAAAGCGGGCCGGAGCGACCGTATTCAAAAGGTACCGGAACGCACTTGGCACCTTTCCGGGCGGACGTGCTGAAATCACTGCGTGGTTACGAGAGTTGCGCGATGAATCACGCAGCGCGAAGTAACGCGCCTGGCAGCCCCGGCCTACGGGATCAGCAGCAGCTTTCCCGTCGTCTTCCTGCTCTCCAAATCCCGATGCGCCTGCTGTGCCCCTGACAACGGGTACGTATGCTCGATCCGCAACTTGAGTTTGCCCGCCGCGATCATTCCGAATACCGCATTCGATCGCGCCACCAACTCTTCCCGGCTGGCGATGTAATTCCCCAACGACGGCCGCGTCACATACAGCGATCCCTTCTGCGTCAGCCCGATCAAATCAAATGGTGGCACCGCCCCGCTCGATCCGCCGTACAGAACCATCATGCCGCGCGGGCGCAGCACGTTCAGGCCCTTCTCGAATGTCGTTTTGCCCACCGAGTCATAGACGACGTCTACCCCGCGGTTCGCGGTGAGGCGTTTGGTCTCGCTCTCAAAATCAGTTTGCGTGTAAAGAATGATCTCGTCCGCTCCGGCCTCGCGCGCAAGCTTGGCTTTCTCTTCCGTGGAAACCGTGGCGATTACCCGGACACCAAGGTTGTGCGCCAGTTGCACGAGCAAAAGTCCCACGCCGCCCGCTGCCGCATGCACCAGCACTGTCTCGCCGCGCTTCAGCGGATATGTGTCATGGCTGAGATACTGCGCAGTCATGCCTTGCAGCATGGTGGCCGCAGCTTGTTTCTCGCTTACCCCCGCTGGAATCAGCACCACTCGATCTGCCGGCACGGCGGCATACTCGGCATAGGACCCCATAATGCCGGTCCACGCGACCTTGTCTCCTATCTTGGTTCCTTTGACCTCTGCTCCGGCTGCGCTGACCGTGCCCGCTCCCTCTTGCCCGATCACGAACGGCAGAGGTGCTTTGTATCTTCCCTCACGATGGTACACATCGATGAAATTCACGCCCGCTGCGGCGAGCTTTACCACCACCTCGTTCGCCTTCGGCTGCGGCACTGGCAACTCAACCACTTCCAGCGCCTCCAGACCTCCAACTTGTTTCACTTGTATGGCTTTCATGTTTTCTACAGATTCCTCCTGCCGTAAGAACGCTTCAAAACCTGCCCCGTCCTCAACCGAAGTGAAATCGCTGATGACTTTGGTGTGAACGGGTTCTCCCCATTCTTCATCTAAACTGATGTTGGTGCGCGCGTTTTTCACAATTCTGTTATTGGCTGTTCTTGCCATCGCAGGATGGCTGGCCTGGAGTGTGCTGCTTCCGGTCACTCCTGCCGGGCAGCAGTTCGTTCTGCTGCGTGCTGGTTACTCGACTCGCCGCATCGCCAACGAACTGACATCCGTGGGCGTCATTCGCAGCACGGACGCTTTCATCCTCTTGCATTCCCTCCATCGCAGGCGCTCGCTCAAAGCCGGTGAATATCTCTTTGAGAAGCCCGCGACCGCCCTCGACATTGAGAACCGCCTGGTTCGGGGCGATGTCTACGTGCATACGGTTGTCATCCCGGAAGGCTTCAACATGTTCGAAATCGCTGAAGCCATCCAGAACGCGGGGCTGGGACCGAGCCAGGGTTTTCTGAAGGTCGCGGCTTCGGATACCGCACTCATTTCCGACCTTGCTCCCGAGGCAACCTCTCTTGAAGGCTATCTTTTCCCCAATACCTACGAGTTCACCCGCACCCAGACTATGGAAGACATGGCAGCTACTATGGTGCGGAAGTTCCGCCAGACCGCCCGCGATCTCGGCTTGACCGATGACGTTCCAGCGGACAGTCACCCTGGCTTCCATCATCGAAAAGGAGACCGCCGTCCCGGAGGAGCGTCCGGAGGTTGCCAGCGTCTATTACAATCGCCTGGCGAATCATATTCCCTTGCAGGCTGATCCCACCGTGATCTATGCCGAACTTCTGCAGGGCGTCTACACCGGCGCTTTACACCACGACGACATGCGGTTCGATTCTGCCTACAATACCTACACTCACGCCGGTCTTCCCGCGGGTCCAATCGGCAATCCGGGCAAGAGCGCGCTGGCTGCCGCCATGCATCCGGCCACGACACCCTTTCTCTACTTCGTGAGCGACGGTAACAGTCACCACCGCTTTGCTCGGAGTCTTGAGGAACACAATCGCAACGTAGCCGCTTATCGCAAGGTTGTCGACAGCAAGAGGTAGCCACTCAGCTTCCCGGTAGCCCGTCATCCGTCCGGAATCGTCGGCAAGCACGATACTGTCCGAGTGGCGCGTCACTCATGGGCAAAAGCAGGACAGCCACAATTTGATGTTGCTTTTGTCCGGGGGACGCTTCTTGAAGAGCCTTGACGTTCTGCTCGACTACTTCGGTAGTGGGAAACCCTTCATGCAGACCACCGTGCGGTCTGCCTCCTCCGGTGTGGCGTGGGTGAAACCAAGGTTAGCCGTGCAAAGAACGTCCCCTTTCATAACTAGGCTGGTGTTGTTGTCCAGCGGCGCGTTGCCCTTTGTGGCTATCAGGATGCGCTGGGAACCGTCCGGCGAAAGGACCCAGATCTGGTTTAGCAAAATCTCGGATACGTAGATGTTGCCTTTGCCGTCCACCTCAATCCCATCGAATGCCGAAAACCCGTAAGGCAGGGCGATAGGTTCACCGGCCATCCCATCGTCCTTAATTGGGATCCTGAGAACCATCGGGTCTCCATCGGTCACGGCATAGATGTTCTTCTGTTGCTTTTCGAGCACCAGATCATTGACGCCGAGGGGATATCCCGAATAGGGCTTAGGGGACCAGTTGAGCAGAGGATGCGCCGACCACAGGTCCACCTTTCGAGTCGATCGCAACATCGTCCGGGTAGCAGAATGGCCAACCCTCCGCTTTCGTCGCGAGGGGCGTCACGTTTCTAGTTTTAGCGTCGATTTTATAAACTCCGGAGCGGGTCACGGTCGCGTCTCGGCAAGCAGGATGGAACGGATTTCCCAAGTCCTTCCTGAAGTCATGTTTCGAGTGGCCGGTGTATGCGACGTAGATGTTGTCAGCCTTATCGAGATCGAGCCCGATCAGGTCTCCCCTGCCGCTCTCTTCCTTCGATGGCACCCAGGCGACGTGATCGTAGCTGCCGTCATCCTTGAGCATGACGACTTCCCCAATATGCATCAGGGTTGCGTATAGGTTGCCATGCGAGTCGACTCCCAGACCTTCCGGTGTGTCGGGGAGTTTGGCCATGACCCAGGCCTTGAACTGCGCCGAGCAAGGCGGAGAAGCGGTTGCGAACAGCCAGGCAGAACCGATCAGGCACAACAACGTCCTCAGAACTCTTGTCTTCCGCTGCTTAGGTTTGACCAAGTTACCCCTCCTCTTAATCATCCCAGATTTCGGTTTTGACTTCCCCGCTGTCAATAATCTATCTGAATCTGCAGGAAGAAGTGGCCACACGCATTTTGATTCGAGCCATCATCTGATAACTCCCGGGCGTGGCTACCCGGAAACTGATGTGCCACCGCTAGGAAGCCGTGACACTGCGGTACTGTCCCATCGCTTATACTCATATAGGTCCCGAGGATTGCACGCTCCCGAATGTGGTTGTCAACCCGATACCGCGCCATACTTGTGTTGTTGGCGGTAATTCCTCTGAGTGGTTGTCTATTTCGTTCCCGCAAAGTTGAGCAGCCTTTCAACATCAGCCAGCTCAAGAGCGCCAGCCGGTCTGAGCTTGTCGATTACATCAACGCCCAGGCCTCATTCATTCAAAGCATGCAAGCCACGGTCGATATTGACACCTCCGTCGGCGGCGTCAAGAAGGGTAAGGTCACCGATTACCAGGAAATCCGCGGATATGTGCTGGCCCGCAAGCCCGCCATGCTGCGCATGATTGGCTTGACGCCCATTGTCCGCAACAAAGCCTTCGACATGGTGAGCGACGGCACCGTGTTCAAGCTGTGGATTCCTTCCAAGAACCGCTTTGTGGTGGGAAGGAACGATGTCGAGACTCGCAACCTCGCGCAGCCGCTGGAAAATCTCCGCCCGCAGTACATCTATGATGCTTTGCTGTTGCGCAGCATCGATCCTCAGAACGAGATTGCCGTCCTTGAAAACGCCACCGAAATTCCCACCGATCCAAAGAGCCGCATCGCCCCCCGGGCGGAGTACATCATCGACGTAATCGCCAGGACTGACCGCGGCTGGCATCTCTCGCGCAAGGTGGTTTTCAGCCGAACCGACCTGATGCCTCACCGCCAGCTGCTCTACGACGAGACCGGGAATGTGGCCACCAACGCCAGCTACCAGGATTACAGGGAAGCGGGCGGCGTGCAGTTCCCCTGGCAGATTGAAATTGCCCGCCCCCAGGAGGAGTACGACATTACGCTTAACATTGTGAAGCTGGACCTAAACCAGCCGCTCCCGGACGACAAGTTTGTCCTCGAGGAGCCGCCCGGTGTCTCGGTCATCCACCTCGACCACCCACAGTCCAGTTCATCGCAGTCTCCGGCAAGCGGCTCCAGCAGGTAGAATCTTCAGGAGTCCGAAATCATGAACAAGATGGTTTTCGCCAACCTTGCCCACCGTCCGGTGCGCTCTCTGATCAGCATCGTCGCCGTTGCCCTGGAAGTCACGTTGATTCTGATGATCGTGGCCGTTTTCTATGGCTACCTGAACGGCTCCAAGGAGAGCCAGTTGGGCATCGGCGCGGATATTATGGTGCAGCCGCCGGGATCGTCTGCGCTGGTGGGCGTCACAGGAGCGCCGGTTCCGGTGAAAGTCGGGGCAATTCTTCGCAAGCTGCCTCATGTCGCGGTGGCCGCGCCTGTCATCTGGGAACTCACAACCAGCCCTACCGTGGAGATCATCTACGGCATCGACCTGCCCAGTTATGACAGCATTCAGCCGTCGTTCCGCTATCTTGCCGGCGGCCCTTTTCAGGGACCCTGGGAAGTGATCGTGGATGACTTTTTTGCCGGCATGAAGCACATGAACGTCGGCGACCCGCTCGAGATCCTCAATCACCAGTTTCGCATCTGCGGCATCGTCGCCCACGGCAAGGGCGCCCGCAAGTTTCTTCCCCTGGGCACCATGCAGGAACTCATCGGAGCAGAAAACCGCGCTTCGGTGTTCTATGTGAAGCTCGACGATCCCAGCAACGCGGACCTGGTGGTGCACGAAATCAAACAGGTGCCTGGCATGGAGACCTATGCCGTCCGCTCCATGCAGGAATACCTGTCCATGATGACGCCGGGCAATCTCCCCGGATTCGAGATCGCCATTAAGATTGCGGTCGGAATTTCGGTCATCGTTGGATTCCTGGCCATCTTTCAGTCCATGTACACCGCGGTCATGGAGCGCACCCGCGAGATCGGCATCCTGAAGTCGCTGGGTGCATCCAAGACCTACATCGTGAACGTGGTACTGCGGGAAACCCTGCTGCTGGCGGTGTTGGGAATTGTTCTGGGAGTGGTCGTCAGCTTCCTGACCCGGCAAACGATCATCCACGCCCGGCCGGTGCAACGTCTTTTCTGGAGCAACACCTGGGTTCTTCGCACCACCGGGATCGCAATACTCGGTTCCCTGGCAGGGGCCCTTTACCCAGCCTACAAAGCCGCTCAGAAGGACCCGATTGACGCTTTGGCGTATGAGTAGTTCTGCCTGATGCAGGCGCTTGGATCCACGTCCTCTATTCGCGGTTTCTCGCCGCCATTGCAGCCTCGGCTTCCTGGCGAGGGGCAGCACTCAACTGTTCCTCGATATGCTTCTGCACCAGTTCCCATTGCGAGCGAAGCATCATTTCCTTGATGTTGAATTTGGTTTCGTGCTTGGCATCATCGACCCGCACCGCCAGTTCGTTGTTATGGAAGCGGAAGTCGATGACTTCGGCGAGCGGCACCATCTGGTTGGACGATTTTCCGACAATGATAAACACCACCTTGTCGGAAACCAGGGTGTACTCCGGGCAGAGATCTTCGGTCGCCTGGATGGGCGCGCCGCCCATGGCCGCCAGGAATCCATGGTGAACCAGCAGGCAATCGCTCATCCGCATTCTGACCACGGTTCCGTGCTGATAAATTCCCAACTGCGCCGTCAGAAAGGCCGGCAGGCTGCAAACCAACAGGGCAAGGGACAGAGTGCGGTTCGTGGGTTTCCAACTAGCGAATCGTGTTTTCATAGGAGTAACCATTCCGGCAATGAAATTTCAGGTTCAGATTGTGTGTAGGGAGAATGCGCAGCGAGTGCACCCCAGCCCGGTGGTTGGGAAGCCGGTAAGTCACAACATAGGACGCGTGCAGATCGTCGACCGCGGCTTGCAGCACATTGGCAGCACCGTCGCCTCTGGGAAAGTACCGGCCGCCCGTAGCCTCCGACATTCGCCGAAGAATTCTGCTCCCCTCCGAAAGTTTCTCAGGATCGCCCAGATCGACCGAGTAGAGCAGGGCATCGCTGGCGACCACCGCTTCCAGAGCGTCGGCGGCGGAGGTCCGGCTGATCGTGTCATCGCCGTCGGAAAATAGAATCAGAACCGGTCTCACGCCTGAGGTGCGGCGATGCGCAATGAAATCTGCGCCGAATGCGAGGGCATCGAACAGGGGCGTCGCTCCTTCGGCATGCAGGGCGAGAAGCCTGGTCTCAGCGGCTGAGCCGCGGCAGTTGCCCGCACAGATGATGGCAGGCTGGGTTCCGCTGAACGACAGCACCGAGACGCTGTCGTCGGAAACCATCTGCTTCTCGGAAACCAGTTGCAGCACATCGTGCATGCCGCTTCGGAAGCGGGGTGCAACCGATTCACTCGAATCCACCACGGCGACGAGATCAAGCGCCGTTTCCTGAGACTGGGAAAAACTGCGGAACTTCCGGACCACTATCTCATCGTCGACTACGGCGAAATCGTCCTGGTTCAGGTTGTCGACAGAACGGTTGTGTTCGTCGGTGGCAAAGAACGAGACACGTACTTCCGAGGCAGTGCTGCGGTAAGTTGCGCTGACAAGACAATCGGAATTGCCGACAACAGTCATGCAGGGCAAAAGCAGAAACGCCAGCGCAAGCCAGTTGTGCCGATGAGACAGCATCGCCAGCGCTCTAAGCCGAAATCTCTTTCTTGACTTCAACCACCGCGATAAGCAGCGGATGTAAATGTTCACAAGCTTCCCCTCATTGGCGTGACGATTCCCTTTGCGGCCGCGACAGTTCTTTTGTCGACCGATTCACTGCTCCAGCATGTCCTGTCCGAATGAGCGAAACCGAGTAAAGTAAGTAAGAACGAGGTAAAAGATTTGAGATACTCTATAGCCTGCCCAAAAAACATGTCAAGTAGAAATGCGGATGTCAGCAACACTTCGGAATGTTCCTAACTTCTTATTCCGCCATTCTCGACAATGTGTCATCTGGAGCGCCCCGAATCGGAATGCGATCCGCACCAGCAATGGCGACTTCGCCCGATTTGTTGATTTTTGCAACACCCCCTCTCCCCCGTTTGAACGCCTGACGCGATCAGATTCGTCACACCGCGCGGAGTGGCGAACCCACGAAGGACCCCAGCGCCTTACTGTTTGTCGATACGCTGCAATCGGAACAGCAGCGTTCCCCATCCCAGTTTCGATCGCATTTGCACCGGTGTGCGGTTGGCATCGTCAGTGAACCAGACCCACACGGTTCCTTTGCCTTTCAGCGAACCGGAACTCGCTTCGGCCTTCACCCGCACGGTTTGGAAGTTTCCCGCGGGAACTTTCAATTGCTCCTTGGCCTCCACGTGGGCGGTGACTTCAGTGGTTTTAGCTCCATCGCTGATGGGGAAAACATCGGTGTTCCCGATCTGCAGCGGCAAGGACGCAAGGTAGTAGAACCCGCTGATCACATCCGTGACGCAAGCCGGCAGGTCGTCATCGACGTGCTTGGTCTCGCCGGTCTTCAGGTTCTTCTCGTCGAGACCGCTCTTGTGACGGGTGTAGTCGAAGTTGGCTTCGCTTTGCCGCGAGTGCGACCCTTCTTCGGTTTGCTTGGAAATTCGCAGTGAACAGAAGTTGTGCGGGTCGAAAAACGCTTCGAAGTGATCATGCACTTTGTACAGGGCGTTAACCACCCCGGCGGAGTCAGCGAGCGCAGTCACGTGCTCCTGGTTCCCGCCCGAGTCGATGCTCACTTTTGCCGTGCCGGCATTGAACAGATGCCATTCCACTGAATAAACATAGGCCTGGCCGTTGGGGTAGCGGTAGTTCGGAGGAGGATGCACGATCTGTGCCGATGGCGCCGAACCGATGGTCGCGACCTGCGGCTGCGGCGGTTGCTGGCCGGGCTGCTCGACTGGGTGTGCTTGCGCGTGCAGCACCGCACACCAAAGCGCCGGAGCTAACAACCATCGTGGACCGAACTGTAAAATCGCAGGCATACTTAGTTAGACGGCCAATCCAACCCTTCGATTATGCTTCCCGCCGCTCCGGATCTCATTCCTTCACTGGGCCACCCAGAGCAGTTTCATCCCCAGCGCTACCATCATCGCCGTTGTGCCCAGAGCGGCATTGTACTCGCGATGCTTCCAGTAAAGCTGCCAGGAAAATGCGCCGCCATTGCTTCGGAAAGCACCCAGCCGGGGCAAGAGCCGGGGCACCTGATGCGCGTATTCGTCGAATTCAGGAAAATGGTCGCGCAAAAACGCCTCTTCCGACCGAATGACCGGCAAGTAGATGACGAAAAACATCGCGAGCAGAATCCCACCGATCCACCAGCTTCGCGCGGCCACCGCAAAGCCGACCCCTAATACGAGAGACCCAAGATACAGCGGATTCCTGGTGTACCCGTACGGGCCGGTGGTTGTCAGTTGCTCGTTCTTCTCCACATGACCGGACGCCAAAGCCCGGATCAGCAACCCGGGTATGATCAACGTCGCCCCGAGAGCCATCCAACTCCACGACGGTTTGGCAAACCACAGGTACAGCACGGCAAAGGCAAAGCCCGACGGAACCCGGATTCGGCGGGCGAAGTCCGCCCAGCTAGCCATGGGAAATCTCCAGCAGCTTTCGCGCCGCAGCCAGGACCTGGTCAGAACTGATTTCAAGCAATCCGGGATCAAGCTCCGCGCGCCGGGCGTGCGATGTTTTGCTCAACGCGCTGCGCAGAACCATGCTGCGAGTCCCGTACGGCCCATTGCGCGCGGGATCGGTAGGGCCGAAGATCGCCACCACGGGAATGCTCAGAGCTGCTGCCAGGTGCATGGGGCCCGTATCGCCTCCGACAAACAGTCGCGCCCGGCGCGTGAACGCGATCAACTCGGTAATGGAACACGAAATCGGCCGCGCCGCGCCGCCGCTGGCCTCCTCGGCAGCCTTAGCCAATTGCTCCTCCCCGGGGCCGAAGTTGATCAGCGAATGCAATCCATGCTTTGCCAAACCTCTTGCTACTTCTCCGAAGCGTTCCGCAGGCCACTGCTTGGCTCCCCAACCCGCGCCGGGGTTGAGCAGACTGAAATCGCTCGTACCCCACTGACGGATCTGGGCATCCACCCTTCGCTCAACGGCGGCGTCATGGGGAAACTGTACCGGAGAGGGCCCCAGCCTCCCGTGCGCAACCGCCTCCGCCAGCGACCAGCCTTGTTCCACCACGTGGGCTCCGCGGGTGATCACCTGCCGTGTATAGAACATGCTGGCGGCATTCTCCCGTGGCTGTGCGGCCCCATAGATGATTGCTGCGCCCGACCAGCGGGCAATCAGTGCGGAACGAATTGCCCCCTGAAAATCCACGGCCACCTGATATTGTGGTCCGCGTAAATCGCTCAGCGCGACGGCGATCGCGTGCCAGGTCTGGCCGGATGACAACGTTTTCCGCCACGCTCTTGTATTGACCAGGTGCAGCCGATCGGCTAGCGGACGCTGCGGCGACCGTGCTCCGGACTTCGGATACGAAACCGTGCACAGCAACTCAGCCCAACGTTCCTCCACTATCCACCCGATCTGGGCTTGAGGAAAGGCCCGACGCAGAGCCGAGGCGGCGGGCAGCGTATGAATGACATCCCCCATGGAACCCAGCCGCACGATCAGCAGCCGTTCAGGTTCCTCGAAAGTTGCTGGAGTCTCGATAGACACGGCGGCGCTCTCCATGCTTACGGGCGCTCTGGCCTCATGCGCGACTGAATGATCCCTGTGACGGAGTGGTCTTTAGGGTCGCCCACGATTTCCACGCGGCCTCCCACTTCGCCCATCGCATCGCGCTCCGGAACCGACTCCGCCGTGTAGTCGGTGCCCTTCGCCTGAATGTCAGGGCGAATTTCGCGAATCAGCGCGCGCACATCGGGTTCGGGAAAGATCACCACAGCGTCTACGTCCGCCAGCGCCGAAAGAATTTCGGCGCGTTCCTCCGCCGGCATCAGTGGCCGCCCTTCGCCTTTCAGCGCTCGTACTGATTCGTCGGAATTAATGGCCACAATCAATCGCCCGCCCAGTTTTTTCGCGGCACGCAGGTAGCGCACATGCCCGACGTGCAGCAGATCGAAGCACCCGTTCGCCAGGATCACGGATTCGCCCTGCTGCTGCCAGGCGGCAACCCTGTTCTTCAATGCGCCGCGGCTCAGGATTTTTTCAACGGTCATGATTTCCGTCACCGCGGCCGCGTAGCCGGCGGCGCCTGATCGAGCGCGTCCAAAAGTTCCTCTTGCGAAACGGTTGCTGTTCCCCGTTTCATCACCACGATGCCTCCGGCGTAGTTTGCCAGATGGGCAGCCTCTACGGTACTCGCTCCAGCGGCAAAGGCAGCGGTGAAGGTTGCAATCACGGTATCGCCGGCGCCGGTAACGTCGGCTACCTGGTCCGAACCGAAGATCGGAATGTCCACCGGCGAGTGCTTGCCCGAGAACGCCACCATGCCGTCTCGCCCGCGCGTAATTACCAACGATTGCAGCTTCATGCGCGACATGATCTCCTCCCCGGCCGCACACAGCCGACTCCAGTCATCGCCGATTTGCATGCCCAGGGCGGCTTCGACTTCGGGTTCATTCGGCGTGGCCGCCGCAATGCCGGAATACTCCAGCATGCGGTATCGCGAGTCCAGAATGAGCGGCACTCGTTCTCCTTTCCGCTGGATCGCATTGACAATCGACGGACTCGCCGCTCCATAACCGTAATCCGAAACCAGGAGCGCATCCGAGGCCCGCACATACTGGCGTGCGGCCAGGATCAGCTCGCGCTTGCAGTGCGCGCTCGGCTCTGCCTCCGGCTCCCGATCCACTCGTACCACCTGCTGTCGGGCGGTGTGGGCCATGCCGGCTAAAATGCGGGTTTTGGTCACCGTCCGGTAGCTTTTGTCCTTGAGTACACCACTGATCGCAACGTGTTTGTGGCGGAAGGCTCGGATCAGCATGCGCCCGGGTTCGTCCGCGCCCACGACCCCGACCGGCAGAACGTTCACGCCCAGATCCGCGAGATTCTGTACGGCATTGGCGCCCCCGCCCGGCACCACTGTCGTTTCCCGATGCTTCAGGATCAGCACCGGCGCCTCGCGTGAAACTCGGGAAATCTCACCAAAAACAAATTCGTCGGCCACGAAATCACCCAACACCGTGATGGTGACCTTGGGAAACGACTGGACAATCTTCTTTAGCCTCTCGGCCTCTTTGAGGTGCTTCATGATGAAGGTAAGAAGAATCCTCTCACGCCTTCTGCTTTCGTTCTCGAATTGTGTGCAGCATGGTATCCAGGGCGTTAGCCGCGTTCTCAAGCTGAATTCTGACCGGAACCACGGTAACTGGATCGAGCCGGGCAAGCAGGCCGCCGAGGTTCACCGCATCTTTTTCCGTGGTGACAAAGCCTTCGCCGTGGTTCCGCTCGCGCAGTTTGAGCAAGTTGTCAACGTCCTGCTCACTATAGGAGTGATGGTCACGATAGATAGATTCAGCGATCGGCACGACTCCCGAGGCCCTTAGCTGGGAAAAGAAATTGTGCGGACGCGCAATGCCACAAAAGGCAACAGGTCGACTGGGCACTTTTCCGGGCACGATGCTACGAGTAATCCGCCACACCACCTTTCGGTCGACCGCAGGCAGGTTGAGATCAGACAGGTCAGCGGAAGCGCCGCCGCTCCACACCACCGCGTCCGCGCGAGCCAAAGACGTGAGCGGCTCCCTCAGCCGCCCCGCCGGAAGCAGGCGGTCGGTCACATCTTCCGGGGTGAGCAGAACAATTTCAAAATCACGGGCCAGGGCACGATGTTGAAAGCCATCGTCGAGCAGATGAAGCTGCGAACCGAATCTCGCTTCCGCCAAAGCACCAGCCTCATACCGGCTTTCGCCAACCAGGACCGGAATCCCTAGGCGGCGAGCCATCAGCAAAGGCTCGTCGCCAAACTCACGCGCAGTTCCAGCAGGATCGACCTGGGCAACTCCGCTCGTGCGGCGTCCGTAGCCTCGAGACAAAATGTCAAACGGAATTCCCCTTTGCTTCAGCAGTTCTCCCAAACACAGCACAAAAGGAGTTTTTCCCGCGCCACCGGCCGACAAACTGCCAACGCTGATGACCGCTCCGCTGAGCCTTCTGGTGCCCAAGACTTGGCGGTCGTAGAGCCGGTTGCGAACCTTCACGCCCCACCCATAAAGCGAACTGAGCAGATTCATGGCAATGCCCTGACCACGCTCGTAACGCGGCCCTGCGCAGTTCCGGCCAGCAGATTCACCAGCGCGTCTGCCGTTCTCTGGGTCGCGCCTTTCTGCGACTCTAAGGTTTCGGCCGCACGCCGTCCGAGTGTTGCACGCTCCTGCGGGTTGGCGATCAGTTCCAGGAACAGCAGCGGAAGTTCGGCTGGTTCTACCACGCGCACTGCACCGCGGCTTTGAAACAGTCCGACAATGTCGCGGAAATTCTCCGTGTGATTGCCCACCACGATCGCAACCCCATGCTGGGCCGGTTCGATGATGTTGTGCCCGCCGCGCGGAACCAGGCTTCCGCCCACGAACGCGATATCCGCCAACGCGTAGAGCGCACTGAGTTCGCCGATGGTGTCGAGCAGCAGGACTCCGCCCACCATTCGATCTCCGTTCCACAGAGACCGCCGCCAGTATCGGATTCCCAGCTCCTGTAATAGTTCGGCGACCCTGTCGAAGCGCTCTGGATGCCGTGGCGCGAGGATCATCACGGCTCGGGGATGACTTGCGAGCACATTCTCGAAAGCCCGAATTAGCAGAGGTTCCTCGCCGTCGACCGTGCTTCCGCAGACCAGAACGGGGCCAGCTCCGGACTCATGGAGCACCTCGCGCGCGCTGGTCACAATGGCCGGAGCCGGCGGCACAGCGATATCAAATTTCAGATTGCCGCTCACCTGGATGCGCGCCAGCGGGGCGCCCACCTGTTGCAAGCGTTGCGCGTCTTCCTCGGTTTGTGCCAGGAACAGGTCAACGTGACACAAGACTCGAGACAGCAGCGGCCGAAACCGCAGATACCCGCGCAGGGACCGGTCTGAAATCCTGGCGTTTACGATCGCGATCTTCGCTCCTTTTTGGTGAGCCAGTCGCAGCAAGTTTGGCCAGAATTCCGTTTCGGCAACAACCATCAACTCAGGCCGAAGCCGCTTCAGATACGGCCGGATGGCAAACCCAAAATCCAGTGGAACGTAGAACACATTTTCGTCTCCAAAGCGGCTCCGTGCCAGCTTCTGTCCCGTGTCAGTCGTGGTGGAGACAACGATTCTGTGCTCCGGCAAACGCGTTTTCAATTCCGCAACCAGTCTGCTCACGGCCAGTACTTCTCCAACCGACACAGCGTGAACCCAAATCACTGGCTGCGGCCCGCCCATCTGCAGCCGCCGCGGAATTCTCCCCAGCCGCTCGTCCTTCCCGGCGCGGTACTTCCCATGGCGCAGATTTTGCAGCAGCCAGTAAGGCAGGCTCAGAAGCAATCCAGCCGCCAGCAGCGCACTGTAGAGCAGGTACATGGAGGAATGGACATTCTAATCTTATGATGAATTAAGCATGTACATAAGAATAGAATATATGTACATTCGGTGCTATCCTAAGCGGGAGGGGGTACTCGTGGCCACGGCAAGGAATCGATCACACAAGCACTTTCAGTTGGATTCGGTGAAAATCAAACGCGCTCAAAAAGCTTTGCGAGCGAAAACCGAAACTGAAACCATCGAGCTTGCGTTGGATTTGGCAATTGCCGAGCACGAGAGAAACCGATTGGTTCTCGAAGCCACTGAGCGTTTCGTCAAGAGCGGCATTGATATCAAGGACGTGTACGGCACGCTGGGTGGTTAGATGCAGCCCGCTCTGTTCGACTCTTCTGTTTACATCGCTGCATTGCGCCGAGGCAACGGTGCGGCCTTGGCGCTGCGCCGATTCACTGCCGATGCACCACTTTGGCTCAGTGCAGTGGTGCTCGAAGAACTCTATGCCGGCGCAGCCGACCGTGATCGTCAGGTTGTGGAACGCTTGGAGCGGGATTTTGACCGGGCGAAGCGAATCCTGGTGGCAAATCTCAGCGACTGGGCGCAGGCCGGCAGAGTCCTTGCTCGCCTGGCGGCCAAATATCATTACGAACAGATCGGTCAGGGACGACTAACCAATGACGCACTCATCGCGACCAGTGCGGGGCGACTGGGCATCAGAGTGATCACAGCCAACCAGCGAGACTTCAGTCGGCTCGCCGAGTTTCACACCTTCCACTGGCACGTGACCGCGCTTTAACACGTCAGGCACTAGGAATTCTCGCCCGAGGGCACCACCACCGCGGCCACACCGCATCCTATAATCAAACAACATGTCATCTTATCGACCTTATTCGCCCCTGCTATACCTCGCCGCGCTCTGCGCAGTCGTTCTCTCTGCAACCTTTTGTCTGGCTGCCAAACACTTTGTGGTGCCGGTGCCGCAGTCGGCCAAAACCTATCCGGCCCATGATGAGCATCCCACGGAAAAAGTGACTCTCGCGCTTGACCCCTATGACATGGCCGACAAGGCAGGCATTTTTGCTGTTCACTACAGCGATATTGGCTTTATGCCGATTTTTGTAATCATCACCAATGACAGCGACCAGCCAATTTCGCTGGCCGGAGTGACCGCGCAACTGGTGACGGTAAACCGCACCAAGATTCCTCCCGCGACCGAAGAGGACATCAGCCGGAGGCTGGCCAATCCTTCGATCAGCACTGCCCCCAACCCGCTGCCCTGGCCGAAAAAGAAGGTGAAGAACGGCGTTAGCCAAGATGCTCAGGAAGAGATGCAAGACTCCCGGTTTGCGGCGCGCGCGGTGGAACCACACAATACCCAGGCCGGATTCATGTTTTTCGATGTCTCCGGAATCTCGGCCCCGCTGGCCGGCGCGAATTTTTACCTGACCGGCGTTCGTGACGCTAAAGGCAACGAGTTGATGTACTTTGAAGTGCCGCTGGAGAAGTATCTCAGCGCACCCGCCGCAAGGTAAGTCGCAGGTCATCCTCTGGCAGTTATGGGCTTTGCTGCGTTAGCCACAGCAACTTGACCGGCTAAGTTCGCCAAGTGTTCGCCGCCAACGCAAAGAGGCGGGTTACAGTATCTATGAAGGGGTTATGTAGCGTGTGCCCGAGAACTCAGAACTCGGCGTCGCGGTGGAGTGGACCATATAGTTTCTTAGCCGCAGAGCGGCGTCAGAGTGAAGCCCACGGCGCAAGCCGTGGGTCCCAGTGGGAAATGAGCCAGCCCCGGAGGGGCGAAAGACGAGTTCTCACGTACACACTTATAGCCCTTGCGGCTCCCCTTTGAACGTGCTGCCAAGCCGAGTCAAGGCTTTGATTTGCCGTGTTCCGATTTCTCTTTGATCGAGAGCATTGTGTGCAGCGGCGGTCCGGTGTATATTAAGCGGCAATCAGGATGGGGGTTCTGATTTACGGCCACCCGCCACAGACAGGTTGCCGTTAGTTCGACAATCCTCGATGGCCAGCGCTTTGCCAATGATCCGGTAACCTTCTCTCTCAACTCGTATGAGTGTGCCAATCACAAGGCTGGAACGCCGCCAAAGTCCGCGGATGATCGTGGAGGGGTTCGCCTACATCAATATCGAGCCCAATAACGGAGGCAGCGTGTTGGATGTCTCTGAGGGAGGGCTTTGCTTTCACTCCATCGCTCCGGTTCCGCGCGATCGTGCAATCCACTTCTGGTTCTCGGAACAGGACCGGCGAATCGAAGGGGTGGGCGAACTGGCATGGATGGATGAGTCCCAAAAAACCGGGGGAGTACGATTTACCTCGCTGTCCGCAGAAGCTCGGGAACACATCCATAGGTGGACGAGCCTGCCCGCCGTGCCCCTGGCAGCGGATAAACAGCCGCGTGTGTTTTCTGCCCTTGGGAGCAGGCCGGACAAGAAATCCGCCGTCTTCGGTGGTCCCGGCCCCATGGCCATAGTTTCGCCAATGCCAAGGGAATCGATGCCTCTGAGCGCGTTCTCCCGTGGCCTGTTGACCGGGCTGCTGGTTGCGGTTGTGGTGGCTGCCGGATTCTCGGTTCATGCTTACCGCCAGGAAATCGGGGAGTGGCTCATCCAGGTCGGACAACGATTTGCCGCAAAACCGCAACCGCAAACGCCGGCCCTACAGCCAGCGGTGTTGTCAGCGCAACAGACAGCGCCATCGCCCCAGCCCTCCGGGTCGTCAGTGCAGCAGAGTCAACCGCCAGCACAGCATACTTTGCCCCAAGCGCCTGGTGCAGTATCGCCGGCTCCCACGCCACAGCCCGAGAGGCCTTTGCCGCAGCCTGCAGCAACTCCGGCCAAGCCTGTGCAGGAGAACCCTGCGCCCGCCAAGCTGGTCACCGCTGTGGTCGTGCCGGCCAATGCCCCAAAGCCTCCTGCGAGCTCTGACGCTCCGGAGGTTTCCGCGGCTCCTCCGACGTTGCCGTCAACCACCCCTCCACTCAGTTCCGACCTGATTTCGGGTAAGTCCGCGACGCTTCCTCAGCTTGCGGCCGCGACCCCTCCGCCCGCCACGAACCCTCCAGCGGCTGCAAACCATCCGGCTGACCGTGTGGAGGTTGCGCGGGAAGAGTCTGCGAAAGCCAGCGTGGGCCCGCCGCCGGAGATGTACTTCGAAGTCGGCAGATCCAAGGACTCGCTCGAGGCTCACCAGATATCGGACAAGCTCGAGCAACTCGGATTTCATTCGTCCATCAGTCAAAAAAGCCGTCTCTGGTCGAATTCCTACCTCGTGCTGGTCGGTCCATACGCCGATGAAGATGCCGCGGCGGAAGCCGGCAAGACTTTGCTGGCTCACGATTTCAGGCCGCGACCTTTCGAGCGAGGCAATCGGGACATCACCCTGCGTTCTGGGCTGACGCTGAACGGCGAGCGCATTCCGGGCGGCGATTGCACCATCCATTGGGAAACCTACATCACGGGTACCGTGGTGAAGGTTCTGCAAGATCACCTCTTGGTCACTACCGCCAATGGAAGATGGGAAAAGAACGACTCCAAGTACAGGCGGGATGCGTTCGTGTACCGAAGGAATCTCGACGGATCGAAGACCCTGCTGGAAATTCAATTCGCCGGTCTAAGCAGGTCGCTGGTGTTCGGCAAAACCTCCTGAGCAGACTTTAATCAAGTGTGGCGCGGGCGCCCTCGCCCGCGAAAAGCCGCCCGTGTAGAGCGGACACTCCTGTCCGCCGCCTTCGACGTTGGTCTTCGAACTCGTCAGCAACCACGGTCCGAGAGTGCCCCATCTTTGACGTTCTTTGTCAAAGGTGGGATTCCACGGTCACCGACCGCCTGGATTTCCGGGTCGCAACCCGTCGATGTAGGCGCGCGCGTCCTCGCGCGTGCTTCAGGTCGGCGCGATTGAAAGCTGCCCTCGCCTACCCCCGCCCATGCTTCAGGCTGAAGGCGTAGACGTTGCCGTCCCACGAGCCGACATAAACCACCCCATTCACGACTGCGGGCGAGGACTCAACATAGCCACCGGTCGCGTAGCTCCACAGCCTGTCGCCAATGCGAGCGTTCAGCGCGTACAGGCTGCCCCAGAGGAGCCGACGTAAACCACCCCGTTCGCTACCGCGGGCGAGGACCACAGTTGGTCTCCGGTGCGGTAGTTCCACAACCTCGCTCCGGTACGGGAGTTCAGCGCGTACACGTTGCCGTCCTCCGAGCCGAAGTAAACCCTACCATTCGACACCGCTGGCGAAGACCACACTTCGCCGCCGGTGGCATAGCTCCATAGCCTGATACCAGTGCCGGAGTCCAGCGCGTAAAGCGTGCCGTCAGACGAACCCACATAAACCACCCCGTCCGCTACAGCTACCGAGGATCGCACATAGCGCCCTGTGCTGTAACTCCACAGCACGGCCCCGTGAAGGCGTCTAACCGGTATACGTTGCCGTCCCACGAGCCCACATACACCGAGCCATTCGCCACGGCAGGCGAGGAGTCCACATAGTCGCCTGCGGTGTAGCTCCACAGTAGGGCACCGGTGCGGGCGTTGAGCGCGGACACACTGTCGCCAGGGTATTCCGAGCCTACATACACTATCCCATTCGCCACGGCAGGTGAGGAGAGTACATAGCTCTGGGTAAGGTAGCTCCACAGTAGGGCACCGGTGCGGGCGTTGAGCGCGTAAACGTGCTGGTCGTCTGAGCCGACATACACCACCCCATTGGCCACCGCTGGCGAGGAGTCCACCCAGTAGCCGGTAGCATAGCTCCACAGCTTCTCACCGGTGTGAGCGTTTAATGCGTAAATATTCCAGTCGTCCGATCCTATATAAAGCACACCATTCACGACTGCGGGCGAGCCGAATACAGCGCTGCCAGTGGTGTAGTTCCACTTTACGCGTAGGTTCCTGACATCGTGGACGGTGAGAAACTTTTCATACGGGTTGTAGCGTGTGCCGTCGTCCTGAAGTGGAACTCGTTCCATTTGGTCAGGACATGGGTCGAGGGCCGGCCGCCTGAGGGCGACTGCGAGCTCCCAGCTTGGCCAACGCAGAATCCTGCCAGGAGGAAAATTACAAAGTACACCGTACCCAACCGCTTCCCGGTCTTCAGTGAATCCATCCTTGTTATGAGTGCCATGTTGTCTCCTCCCGACGGTGTGGGATCGTTCTCGGGACGCCGGAACCTCGAAGACCAAATACCGTTGAGACGGCGGGAGAGGGAGCGATACTCAGCCTGCCGACCATTCTTCTCCCCGTCCCCCGTCCTGTCAAGCTTTGTGGTTCGCCGTCCACGCCAACTCGGAAAGGGTGCGCCGTGGCCCAGGTTCGCGTCCGGTTCTTGGACGCTAATCTGGGTTAAGGGACACTCGCGGGTCCGGTTGTTCGTCCGCCGGTGCTCAGTCGCAACCTCCAAGCAACCGACGCTGTCCGCTGACTCAAAAACCCAACTCCCCGCCGCGCAGTTTCCCGTTGACCGCACGTTTCTTTGGAGATAATATTGAGTAGCATATGTTATCCAAAAGATAACGAAAGCTCTTTGACAATCAGCTCCTGTCAGACTGCCGGCCAGTTCCAAAACGGAACCGCAAGCCCATCGCTGACAGGCGTAACTCCCATGTTTTCTAGATTTTGCCTGCAACCCCTTTACTGTCTAGATTTTGCCGGCAAAATCTCCGTAACATGATGATTCCTCTAGACCGAGGGGGAGGGGGAGTACTCAATAGTTAACAGCAAGCGCCGTCCCATTTTGGGAGCGAGGGTTTCTCCACTGACAACTGACAACTGGCAACCGGCAACTGAGAAGACTCTATAATCGTCGTTCACAGTGGCCACGTCCGAGACCATAACCGTGCGCGACAAGTACGAGCCGGTCATCGGGCTGGAAGTGCATGTCCAGCTCCTGACTGCCACCAAAATTTTCTGCTCCTGCTCGACCCGGTTTGGCAATCCGCCAAACAGCAATGTTTGCCCGGTCTGCCTGGGCCTGCCCGGAGCCCTCCCGGTTTTGAACAAAAAAGCCGTGGAGTTTGCGGTCCTCGCGGCCATGGCCCTGAACTGCCAGATCAACGAAACCTCCATTTTTGCCCGCAAGAATTATTTCTATCCCGACCTGCCCAAGGGATACCAGATTTCGCAGTACGACAAGCCGCTCGCCGAGTTCGGATCCATCGAAATCCCCACTCCAGCGGGCACCAAGAAGATTCGCATCACCCGCATTCACCTCGAAGAAGACGCTGGCAAGAGCCTGCATGAAGGTTTTGCGGACTCCGCGGAATCGACCGCCATCGATCTGAACCGCACCGGTGTGCCGCTGATCGAGATCGTCAGCGAGCCCGACATTTCTTCGCCCGATGAGGCTTACCAATACCTCACTCGCCTGCGCGAGATTGTCCTTTACACTGGCGTCAGCGATTGCAACATGGAAGAAGGCTCGCTGCGTTGCGACGCTAACGTAAGCGTGCGCCCGCGCGGAGACCCGCAGCTTGGCACCAAAGCCGAAATCAAGAATGTGAACTCGTTCCGCTTCATCCGCGATGCGCTGGAGTATGAAATCGGTCGCCAGATTGACGTGATCGAATCCGGCGGCAGGATTACCCAGGAAACACGCCTCTACGACCCGAACCAGGGCAAGACCTACGCCATGCGCTCGAAAGAGGAAGCGCACGACTACCGCTACTTTCCTGAACCCGATCTGCTGCCGCTGGTAGTCGACGCGACTTGGCAGGCGGAGATCCGCCAACGGCTGCCGGAACTGCCCGAACCCAGGCGTCAGCGCATGGTCGCTGACTATGGCATCACGGAGAAAGACGCCGAAGTGCTCACCTCCACCAAGGCTCTGGCCGATCAATTCGAGGAAGCTGCCAAGGCTGCCAGGAATCCCAAACGCGTCGCCAACCTGGTGCAGAGCGAGTTGCAGGGCCGGCTCAAAGCCAAAGGCCTGGAGATCGAGCAATCGCCCATTTCGATGAAAGGTGTAGCCATGTCCGCAGATTTAGTCGAGAGCGGCGCGATCTCCGGCAAGATGCTCAAGGATCTCTACGATCTGTGCTTCGAGCGCCACCAGGATTTCCCCGTGGTCTACGAGCAGGAGAAGCCGCAGCAACTCACGGACTCGTCGGCCATCGAGAAGATCGTCGATGAGGTGATCGCCGCGAATCCGAAGCAGCTTGAGCAATACCGCAGCGGCAAGACCAGTCTCGCCGGTTTCTTCGTAGGCCAGGTCATGAGAGCCTCAAAAGGCCAGGCGAACCCGCAAATGGTGAATGAGCTTCTGGCCAAAAAGCTGGGAGGATGAGAACCCCTGTCCGACCGAGGTCTTGGGGCCAGTCGAATTCCCTCTGACTTCCCGAAAACAAGGCCCATCACGGCCTCAAACGGCCATTCCAGAGTACAATACGGCTTCGGTTCCACGCCTCTTATGTTCAAGAAGATCCTTATCGCCAATCGCGGGGAGATCGCAGTGCGGATCATTCGTGCCTGCCGCGAACTGGGAATCCCCTCGGTCGCCGTCTTTTCCGACGTGGATCGCGCCGCGCTTCACGTGCGCAAAGCTGACGAGGCTTACCACATTGGGCCAGCTTCCGCCACTGAGTCGTATCTCAACTTCTCCAAGATTCTTGGCGTCGCGAAGCTTTCCGGTGCCGACGCCATTCATCCCGGATACGGTTTCCTCTCCGAGAATGCGAAGTTTGCCCAGGCTTGCGTGGATGCAGGAATCAAGTTCATCGGTCCCAGCGCGGCTTCGATGGAGATGATGGGATCGAAGACGCGCGCCCGGCAGCACATGGAAATAGCCGGTGTACCTTTTGTGCCGGGCACCACTCGGGGCGTGGAATCTGCCGAGCAGGCACAGCAGGTGGCCGCGAAGATCGGCTATCCCATCATGCTGAAGGCGGCGGCGGGCGGCGGCGGCAAAGGCATGCGTCTGGTGCATACCCCGGAGGACCTTAAGTCCGCCCTGGAATCCGCCCAGAGTGAATCGCAGCGGGCGTTTGGCGACAGCGAAGTTTACCTCGAGAAGGCCGTAATCAATCCGCGTCACATCGAAATGCAGATCCTCGCGGACGAGCACGGCAACACCGTCTATCTGGGCGAGCGGGAATGTTCCATTCAGCGGCGGCATCAGAAGGTGCTGGAAGAATCTCCGTCGATTGTTGTAGACCCGGAAATGCGCTGCCGCATGGGCGAAGTCGCGGTGCGGGTTGCCCGGGCCGCCGGGTACACCAACGCCGGCACCGTCGAATTCCTGGTCGATTCACAGAAGAATTTCTACTTCCTGGAGATGAATACGCGTTTGCAGGTCGAGCACCCAGTGACGGAGCTGATCACCGGCCTTGACCTGGTGCACTTGCAGATTCAAATTGCAGCAGGCAGAAAACTGCCGTTTACCCAAGAAGAAGTGCGCATCCGCGGCCATGCCATCGAGTGCCGCATCTACGCCGAAGATCCCGACAACAACTATTTCCCCAGCCCCGGCAGGATATCTCTGTTGCTCGCTCCATCGGGGCCGGGCATTCGCCGCGACAGCGGTATGTATGAAGGCTGGACGGTTCCCATCGAGTATGATCCCTTGCTGGCGAAGGTGATCGGCTACGGTACTGACCGCGAGCAGGCCATCTCGCGCCTGGTACGCGCATTGAACGAATATTTCGTGGGCGGGATCAAAACGAATATTTCTCTGTTCCGACGGATACTGAAGGACCCCGATTTCCACGCCGGCAGATTCGACACCGGCTATCTGGACCGCTTGTTGAAGAGTCCGGCGCCCGAGGAAAACAAAGCGGACACAGAAGTCGCGGCCATTGCCGCGGGAATTTTTGCGGTTCTCGATCCCGCGGGCGCAGGCAGCAACGGAAAAGCATCGCTGAGCGGCGCCAGCGTCACCACCAATGACTCGGGCAACGGGTGGAAGCGGGCGTCCAGAATCGAAGCATTGCGGGGATGATGGCCGTTCGGGAAGAAGTCCTTCCCCACTGAGGATTGATGATCTACGAAGTCACGGTTGACCGAAACCAGTACCGGCTAGAGCTAGAGCGAAACGAGAAAGGTTGGCTCTGCCACTTGAACGGTCGCGAGGTGCAGATCGATGCTGTGCTCACGCGTCCGGATGTGCTTTCGGTGCTGATCGAGGGGAAGGCCCACGAGATCAAACGGGAACGCACAGCGGTCGATCTGCATCTCTGGGTTGGCCCGGTTCGCTACGCCGCTGAGTTGCGTGATCCGCGTTCGTTGCGAGGCCGTAAGAGCATGGGAAGCGACGATGCCGGTCCCAAGAAGCTGATCGCTCCCATGCCGGGCAAGGTGGTTCGTGTTCTGGTCTCTGAACAACAGGAGGTCGAAGCCGGCCAGGGAATCATGGTCGTCGAGGCCATGAAGATGCAGAACGAAATCAAGTCTCCCAAAAAAGGCACAGTGCAGAAGATCGTGGTTCGGGAGGGAGACAGCGTAAATCCAGCAGACGTGCTGGCAATCGTTGCGTAAACTCGCACGCGGAAACCTAGGTGCCGTTCAGCGTCTACTGTGCGCTCCCGTTCCCTTGCAGCACCTTCTCAGCATAGAAGTTTTCCACTTTAGCCTGGTCACGCAGCACTTCATAGTAGGCCGCCTTCAGCAACTGCTCGCGGCGGTCGCGCAGTTGCGAGCGTACCGCCTCCTGCACCCGCGGGTCGGAAAACTCGCGTTGTCCCGCCGGCTCTTTCGACACCAGCTTCACAATCCGGAAACCCACGAACTGCTTGGTCATCGGATTCATTACTGGGATGATGGGGCTGTACTGCCCGGGCTTCAGCTTCTCCACAGTCTCGCGGGTCAGCTGATCAGTGCTGCGCAGCGAGGATTCCGGCGTGAAACCCAGGTCGCCGCCATTACCCGCGGTCTCGGGGTCCTCGGAATAATTCATCGCGAGAGTGCCGAAATCGTCTCCGCTGTCCAGACGGTTCAAGATCATCTGAATCTTCTTGCGCGCCTCCGCTTCGTTCTGCGCTTTGTCGTTTTTCAGGTTATGGACTTGCGGATTCGGGGTCGTCGTCACGAAGATCTGTGCGAGACGGTATTGCGGCTCAATCAGGTTGAACTCCGCTTTGTGCGCGTTGTAATAGTCTGCAATGTCTTTATCGGAGATATTGATCTTCGACGTCACTTCCTTGTTCAGGACTTTATCGACCGTCAAGGAACGCCGAAGGTCCCGCTTGAAATCATCCAGCGTGATTTTTTTTTCTTTCAGGCGGGCGTCGAATTCTTCCTTGGTGTAAGGCGACTTGATCTCGTTGAGCTTCCGTTCGACCTCGTCATCCGCGGCAAGAAGTCCCAGCTTCTCGGCGCGGCGCATCAGGATTTCATTGTCGATCAGTTCGCGCAGGATGCTGAGGCGCAAGCTGGTCACCTGCTCCCCCACGGGTTGCTGCTGGGAGCCGGCCGTCTGGTTCTCGTAATACTTGTCGACATCGGCGCGATAGATCTTGCGTCCGTCCACCGTGGCCACAACGTCGCCGCCACCCTCTTTGTTGCCGCAGCCGACACTCAGCACGGCCGCCAGGGTAAGGGAGAAAACGGCCAACCAAATATTCAGAACATTCGGCGATTCAGTTTTCACTCGGTCCTCTCTGCACGATGCATGTGCGACCGTAATTCTCGGCTGCAAGATCGACGTACTTGGCCAGGTGCCGGCCGCAAAACCTATTTGACTGCGGGCTTTCCATCCCCTGCCGAAGGCGCGACTGCAACATGTTTCGGCGCCGGCACACCGGCACGAACCAGAGCTGCATCGAGCATCGACTCGATTCGCTCCACCGACATTGCACCATCGACCTCCTGGCCATTGATGAACAGGGTGGGAGTCGCGCTGACCCCGATGTCCTCACCCTCCTTTATGGAGGCTTTCACCGCCTCATCCTTCTGCGCCTTGAGGCACGACTGCAACTTGGCCGGGTCGACACCGTGCTTTTGTCCTTGCTCCGTGGTAATGCGATCCAGGGCTGCGAACTGGGCCTCACGGGATCTTTCAGAGCTCACTTCCCGCTGACTGCTATGGATGTAGTCGGCAAAATCCCAGTACGCGTCGTTATTTTGCGCGCCCAGGCAATTGGCGTCGACGGCCGCGTGCATTGCCCAGGGATGCATTTCCGAAAGAGGGAAGTCCTTATAGACAAACTTTACCCGGTCTCCATACTCCTTGAGAATCTGCGGAAACAGCGTCTGGTGCATGCGGGAACAAAACGGGCACTGAAAATCGTCGAAATTCACCACCACGACTTTGGCGTCGTTATTACCGCGCGTCGGGCGGTTGGTCAAATCGATCTTCTTCATGACCTCCATATAGAGGTCCTTGGTCATATCGATTTTGATGAGTCGCAACAGTGTTTTCTGGTCCTTCGCCAGCAAAAACTCGTAGGTCTGCTTCTTGCCCTGGCCGTCCATGGTAACGGTGAGGGCGTCGTAATTCGGGAAGTCGCTGGGCCGAAGCGCGCTCACATCGAGCGTTACTTCCGCGGGAATGTTGTAGAAAGCGCGGACCTGATGCTCCACCTTCTGCGTGATCTCGGATGGAGTTGACTGCGCCGCGCAGCCCAGGCAAATCAGCAAAAGGACCACAAACGAACGTCGAAAGAGTCTCACTAGAAACCGCCTGTACATGGAAGTAGAGATCAAATTATCTCATACCGGGATCACAGGCCGCGGCCATGAAGCCTCGCCAGGATCGCATTCCTGACTGGGGCAGTTCAATCACCGCGGGTCAGTTGGTCCAGCGGGAGAAGCGTATTCATGGATCCGGAACGGAAACCCTCCAGGTCCAGGGTCACGAACTTGAATCCCAGGTTCTTGAAGATGCGCGTGAACTCAGCCGCCATTTCCGCGGAGAACGCGCGTCCCATCTCTTCGCGCGCGATTTCAATGCGAACCACTTCCCCATGATGCCTTACCCGGAATTGGCGAAACCCCAGGTCCCGAAGCGCGTCTTCGCCCTTCTCGACGGCGGTCAGAGCCTCAGAAGTCACTGGTCGGCCATATTCCAGACGCGAGGACAGACAAGCCGACGCGGGTTTGTCCCAGATGCGTAGACCCGCTTCCCGCGCCAGTTCCCGGATTTCCTGCTTGGTGAGACCGGCTTCCAGCAGCGGAGCGACAATCTGGTGCTGCCGGGCGGCGCTTTGCCCCGGACGAAAATCTCCCTGATCGTCCACGTTCACGCCGTACGCGATCGCGTCAAAGCCGCGTTCCTGGCGGATTTTCTCCATCACAGTGAACAACTCGTCCTTGCAATGGAAGCACCGGAAGCCGTCGTTGCGGACATACTCCGGACGTTCGAACTCGGAAGTCGTAACCACTTCGAGCGGAATGCCTTGCTCCCGCGCAAAGGCAATCGCGTCGGCGAGTTGAACGCGCGCCAGGCTGGGAGAGTCGGCGATGACGGCCAGCATATCGGGGCCCAATATCTGGTGCATTGCCCAGGCTAGGAAAGCCGAATCGGTTCCTCCGGAGTAGGCCAGAAGCGCGCGGCCGAGCGAGCGGATGAAGTCATCGAGAGCAGTGCGCTTACGATCGAGATCGGGGCTTAGAGGCAATGGCACAGTTTCCATTGTGCATCAGGGAACGAAGGATTGTCTTCAATGAAGGAAAGGGCAGAGTCCCAAGGAGACTCTGATTAAATTGGAAATTTTGAGCGGAGTCGCGGCGTGCAGGGCTCCGGCGCCTTACGTCGACGCCTTCAACCGGGGCCTCTCGGTAGCCATCGGCGCGGCGGGCGAGGCGTCTAGTCTAGCGTTACCCCCTCCCCCTGTTTTGACATTTTGGCAAACTATAGAAAACAAGTGGCTTGCTGTTTTGGTGCTTTGTAAAGTCTAGAAAACAAACATCGCTGAGGAGGCTGTTTTCGTGTCTTTTTTGAGTGTTTCTGCATTAACATCCGCAAAATATAGATTATAAAGGCTTTATATCATAATATAGAAAACAAAGGACTTGACGGGCTGAGTCCGGCCTTCTTGGTGTCCTGATTCACTCCCCACGATCCTCGATGCGCCCACATGTTCTTGGTGGGAGCCTGTCCTTGGAGATAACTTGACATTAAATTTAATATCTTGTGGATATTGTGCGCTCGGGGTGTGGTCTTGTCAAGGAGCGAGATCACGGAGGCGCGTGTGTGCAAGCCGCGCGGAACTGCCCCACTCAAGCCAAAGGCAGGCTTGAGTGGGCCACCGGCCTTCTACGGGCTAACTTCGAACACGGTGCCACATCCGAATCCGCAAGCCGTGCCCGTACCGCCGTTCTGGGTTGTGCTGTAGAGGTTACCAGCGCCATCGGAAACGAGACTGGCTGCAGGCAGCGCACCGTCGGGCGGACCTCCGAATCCGTATAGTACGCCGTAAGTCCAAGTCCCTTTTCTTTTGTCGGTGGTCAGATCGAACACGGTGCCAGACACGGACTGCCCAGCGTAAGCTGTGCCATACAGGTCACCATTGACACCGAAAATCAGGCCGGCCATGGGGTTATCACCGTCGTTCCCGCCGTTAAAGAGATACAGCACCTTCTCCGTCCATGTGCGGGATTTCCCTGCGGGCTTCGTCAGTTCGAAGATTCCTCCGTTCCCGTGGTTCCCCCCGGCGAACGCCGTCCCATAAAGGTCGCCGTCTTTCCCGAGAATAACCCCTGCCGCGGGCGTGGCACCGTCCTGCCCGCTGAATCGATTTAGGATCCCCTCCGTCCAAGCTCCGCCCTTCCTGGTTGGTGATGTTAACTTGAAGACGGTCCCGCAACCGGTTCCTCCACTGCCGCCATTGCATTCGCCGTTTTCGTTGCCCCCGTAAAATGTCGTGCCATAGATCGCACCCTTGCTGTCTAGAACCAAGCCGCCATTTGGATCCGCTCCATCCGTGCCGCCCGCGAAGCTGTGCAACACTTTCTCGGCCCATGCACCGCCTTTCTGTTTCGGCGGGCTCATCTTGAACACCGTCCCGCAGTACTGGAAGTACGGATTGCAGGTGTTTCCTTTTCCTCCCCCAAAGTAGGTTGCTCCGTAAAGGTTCCCGGACTTATCGAATGTGAGATTGCCCAGCGGAGCGTATCCGTCGTTGCCGCTCTGGAAACTGTACAGAATCGTCTCTGTCCAAGCTCCGCCTTTCTGCAATGGAGGCGACATTTCAAATACAGTACCGCAGCCCGCCTTCGTTCCCAGAAGCACGCAGTCTCCGGCTCCGCCGTACTCCGTCGCCCCATAGAGATTTCCCGCTGCATCCAGAACCAGACCGCCGCCGGGCGTATCTCCGTCGTTGTACACTTTGCCCTTGAACACATAGAGCACCGTCTCAGTCCAAGGATCACCTTTCTTGGCGGGCGGCGAAAGCTCAAAGACAGTGCCGCAGGCGGCGATGGGAGCGCAATTATCGGCTCCGCCCCCGACCGTTGTCCCGTACAGGTTGCCGCTCTTGTCGAAAACCACTCCTCCGGCAGGCATTTCGCCGTCACTTCCGCCCTGAAAGCTATACAGCACCTGCTCTTTCCAACTGGTTCCGAGCGCAGACGGGGAAATTGCGAGAGCTGTCAGCAGAAGCCACGGGCAGCCGGCCCTTCGGAAATGTAGGTCTAGGGTCATCGTTCTGAAGAGCCTCCTTGGGCTCTCGGCGGAGGGAGGATAGTGCGCGCATTCGATGTTACACCCGATTGGGGCGTGTGGGGAGCCGATTTGGTGGGCGGGAGAGGTGGCTTGAACCTGTAAACCCCCAGCCTCGGCAAGGTGCGCGGAAGGCCGGGGCACCCGCGTTGGCGGAAACTCCCTTGGACGCCGCCGGTGATGCAGGCTTACATGGGGTTCCTCTCTTCGTTCGGAATGGCAGATCATAGGGTATGCGTGAGAAACGCCAAAGGCGGCGGACAGGAGTGTCCGCCCCACACGGGCGAGGGCGCCCGCGCCACACTTTACTCAGGGGCTCGCTAGAAGAGTCGCTCCGTGCGCCGCAAATTTCCCAGCGATCCCAGATTCGCCAGGGCGAAGGTGAAGCGGTATTGGTTCTCGTTGCGCACGGAGCCCAGCGCGAAACGCCGGAACTCGACATTCACCCCGCAACAATCCCAGTTATACGTGGTTTGCACGGCCGCATACTGCAGGAATCCGAGGGTTGCATCAAATCCCACGTTGGTCGCGGCGCTGAACCCGGCTTTGTTGGTGTGTCCATACCCCAGCAACAGCCGGAACTGGTTAAACTCTTCCGGCGGCAGAATGAAGCCCACAGCCTGTGCCGGGACTCGCAGAAACGCATCTCCTCCACCCAGGGTGAATGCGCCGATGCGGTAGTTCACGAACGCCGTGCTGGTGTTGATTTGCCCCAGCTTGAAATCGTAATCCAGGTCCCATTCGATGTCCGTTCTCGAACTGGGCTGGAAGCGGAGGCGCGAGACCAGAGGCGAAAGATGCCGCGCTTCCGTCAGAAATGAGATTCCGGTCAACTCCACGGTACTTTCGAAGATATTGTCGCGGCCCGGCTGAAATGCCCCACCGAAGGTGGGATCGATAAAGTATTTTTGCGCCAGTTCCCAGGTGACAATCTCCCGCGCCTGCGGACTGGCGCTGCAGGGCGCGTCTTGTGGCTGCAGTTGCCGCTCCCAGGGAACATGCGTGGCCGGAGCCGCCCCGCCGACGAACAGCAACGGCATCCCGGGCTGGCCGCAATCTTCGGGCTTCGCCGAGGTTTTCTTGGCGTACCAGCGGTTCACCACGTGATATTCCACCTCATTCGTGTTGGTGAGGAGATCGCGTTCGTCAAAACGCAGGATATTGCCAAAGTCGTTCACCCCAGTCACATAGTGGTAGACCACCTGTGGCTCAACCACGTGTTTCCATTTGCGGCCAAGCCATTCCCGGTTAAAAAGCCGTTCCAGCGCCGGTGGCCGCAGTTCGACGGAACCTTCCAGCGCCTTGCGGTTGATGGAATCCGAAACGGCTACTCCGATCCCGTTGCTGGAAGGCTCCAGGCGCTGGGTATAGAACGTGTCGCGCAGGGCAAGTTCAGGGCGAAGCGACCAACCATCCAGCTTCAGAGGCATGGAGAGTGCCGGCGCCAGATCAAACCGGCCCAGCAGGGGAGCCGTACTGAAGCCGGGCTCACTCCGTGAGAGACCCTCCGCAGCCGCGTCGTAGGACCAGAACAACGGCGAATGGTCCAGTTGCCGGTCCACGGTCGACGTCTCGAAGCTGGGAGCGTGCAGAATCGTGATCACGTCGCTAGTCTCGGTGCTCTCAAAGTTCTGATATCGCTGCATGGCGGCGTTGGTAAAGTAGTTGTTCGTCGTGTTGGAGAGGAAAGCAGCCGACTTCACTTCCGAGTTGACCGCTTCCGTGAAGACCTCGCTGAAGGCGAGCCGGTACACGAAGGAACTCAAATACTCGACGTTGGCGACTCCTCGAAAGTTGTCGGCAAAAGACCCTTCTGCATTCAGCCGCACGTCCGATCCGCCCTGGTTCACCGGGGGATTGCCTATCCCGCGGTCGAGAACGCCGGAATAATTGAGATCGAAAAACGACGTATCGCTGGGCCGCGCCCGGAGTTCGCCCTGCGGAGCCCAGCCGCGCGCCGAATAGTATTCGGCGCCAACGTGCGCGTCCACACTGCGGTTGATCGCCCAGAACAGCGATTCCCCCAGAATCGTGCCCTTTATGCTGGAGGTTCCAAGATTGGGGATCAGAAATCCAGTCTGCCGCGGTAGACGTTGTGCCGGAAGTGTGGCGAAGGGAAAATACAGGATGGGAATTCCGTGGATTCCGAACCTGCTGTGATAGATCTTGGCGGTTCCACCCACCTCCACCACGATCTCGCGGGCCTTAAACTGCCATTTGGGATGCGGCAACTCGCAGGTTGTGACCGTTCCGTCGTACACCATGTAGTGATCCGGTGCGGTCTTTTCAACCACTTTCGCGTTAATGAAAAAAGGGTTGGAACTGGTTAGAAGCAGGCGCCGCGTATGCGCTTTTACCCCGATCGTGGCCACCGCGTTCTCAAAGCGTCCCGTCTCGCTGCGAACGTTGTAAGTTCCGTGGCTAGCCTGGATGTGTTCGTCGTTGATGCTGCCGTCCAGCACGACATGGCCGTCGGCAGTGGAATCGCCCGTATCCGAATTGTAAGTAATTTCGTCCCCGTAGAGGATGTAGTCGCCGTAGTGGATCTCCGCCTGGCCCAGGAGTTTGTAAATCGGCCCGATCTTTTCCTGGCTGAGTGCCTTAATGGTGACGTCTTCTTCGTTCAACGCGGAAGGGGCGTTGGGCAAGGCTTGCGGCCGGTTGCCCGCGGCAGACGGCAACTGGCTGGTTAACAATCCAGGTGCGAGTAGCAGATGACAAACGAAGGCCGCCGTGATAAGGATTCGTGTGCGGGAATTCATCGGAAGCGCACGAGCTTCCCGAAGCTGGTATCTAAGCCCGGGTAAGGTGACGTTAGCACGCCGCTGGCTTTACAGGCAAAGCTCATGCTCGCCCGGTGCTTGCGGTTGCGGTTCGACTCTGTCGCCATCGTTGACACTCCAATCGCAATTCCAGCCGCGCTGCGGGTACCGCAGAAGCGCTCCGGAGATTTTGTGGTTCCTGGTTCTGTGAAAATGAAAGCGCGATTTGAACCCGAGAATGTTCCCGGCGCACCCGCACCCATACTGGAAACGCTCGCGGATTCTGAACCTTATGATGCCAGCGAGCAGCGGTTTGCCGCCAGCCTGGACTCAAGACGCGTGCCGCGTCGGCGGCGTTTTGCTCTGGACGGTGGGAATCCGGTCTCAAATCTGGCTTCCGAAGAAGCTTTTGGTCAAAATTTGCCAAGCTTTAATCCATCCATACCAGACCACTCCTCAATAGCAGAAACGGACTGCCGTTCCGTCGCTGCACATCCCGCGGAGCAACCAGGTTTGCTCTCGTCCGACGGCGCTTGGCGGCAGGAAGTGGCTGCCAAGCTGAACCAGTACCGCGCCCGCAAGCGGGTGCGAGCGCCGCGTTACCCCTCGCTGCAGCTTCGATTTGAAACTCCGGACGCTTCCTGGGGCGAGCCTCCCCTGTCTCCTCGGGTTGCCTCAGACAGTCGCTTAGCCGGAGCAACGCAGGATGTCGCTGCTCCGCCAGTGTCACCAATAGTGGAACAGTCCAGCGCTGCGGACCCGGCCGCAACGGACCTCGGCGCGAAAATCATCGAGTTTCCCCGCTTCTTTGCCACGCCGCAACTCACGTTTGACGAGCTTGCAGAACCGATTTTCGACCGTCCGAGAATTCTGGAAGTGCCGGAACAGTTGCCGCCGCCTCCCGCGCTCGGCGGCATGCTTATTGAACCCAAGGAGATACCCGCCGCTGAACGAAGACCGGGATTCGAACTCCCACTCAGCCCTCCACCCATGTCGCGGAGGCTGGCAGCTGCAGTTATGGACGCATGGCTGCTAGTTGTTTCGTTCACCGCCTTCGCTTATGTCTTTTTCCGAATCGCCGGGGCTATACCGCCCGTAAAGCAAGCGGTCGAGATCTCAGCCGGTCTCATGGCTGCATTCTGGGCCGCCTATCAATACTTGTTTCTGGTGTACTCTGGCACAACTCCCGGTCTGAAGGTGGCGAAACTTCACCTCAGCCGGTTCGATGGCACAGCGGTTCCGCGAAGACTTCGCCGGTGGCGCGTGCTGGCCTCGGTGCTGTCCCTGCTCTCGTTGGCTCTGGGATACGCCTGGTGCTTCCTCGACGAAGACCAACTCTGCTGGCACGACCGCATCACTCGGACCTATATGGCCTCCAGTCGATCTCCGCAACCCAGCCCGGTCGCCTCGCCGGAAGCGCGCTGAGCCTCACGTTGCGGCGAACCGAAGCGCGGCGAAGCACTGCCGTTCTGGCTGCGCCACCACATCCCAACTCCGCTACTGTGTTAAATTTCTAGGTTTGTGCTCTCGGGCACAGTTCGGCATGTCCTCATCCATTCAAAACATCCGGCGTCCGGCTGCCAAGGTCTTCGTCGCCACCACGGTGATGCTCACCTTCATTTCCTTCTGGCGGGCGGCCGCGATCGTTTTGGCGGATCTGGCCTCCTCCGCCTATTACGCGGGTGGCGACGCCGAGAAGGTCATCGGCAAGAGCGCCCCCTGGTTCATCCTCGCGGTCATGTTGTTCAGCTACGCGGTACGGGCGCTGTATATCGAGTCCAGCAGCATGTTTGTGCGTGGCGGCGTGTACCGAGTGGTGAAAGAGGCCATGGGAGGCACGCTGGCCAAATTCTCCGTCTCGGCACTGCTTTTTGACTATGTGCTGACCGGCCCGATCAGCGCCGTCTCCGCCGGACAATACCTGGCTGGGTTCATCGAGGACATCGGCCGATACCTGCATCATCCCCTGGTTTTTTCGGAAGATCACTTCTCGGCCTTCTTTGCCGTTTTAGTCGTGTTGTATTTCTGGTGGAAGAACACCCAAGGCATTCACGAGTCGAGCGAAAAGGCCTTGCAGATCATGATCGTCACCACGGTCATGGTCGTCATTCTGATCATCTGGTGCACCATTACGGTGTTCCGGGTTCCGATTCAGACACCTCCAAATCCTCTGCATCCGGGAGTTATCCCGCTCACTAAAGAATCGCTGGGCTGGCTGCATGGCACCTGGATCAGCCGCCTGACCCTGATCATCATGTTCGTCGGCTTCGGCCACTCGGTGCTGGCCATGAGCGGTGAAGAGACGCTGGCCCAGGTCAACCGTGAGATCGAGCATCCCAAGCTGAAGAACCTGGAGAAGACCGGCCTGGTGATCTTTGTCTACAGCCTGCTGTTCACGTCGCTGGTCTCGTTCTTCGCCGTGATGATCATTCCCGACAAGGTTCGGCCCGATTATTTCTCCAACCTGATCGGCGGCATCACGATGTACCTGGTAGGCCCGACCCCGCTGAAACTTGTGTTTCACGGTTTTGTGGTGCTGGTCGGCGTTCTGATTCTGGCGGGCGCCCAGAACACATCGATCGTGGGGGCGAACGGCGTTTTGAACCGGGTTGCGGAAGACGGGGTGCTGACCGAGTGGTTCCAGAAGCCGCAGAAGCGGTATGGCACCAGCTATCGCATCATCAATCTGATCGTCGGCATGCAGTTGCTGACGATCGTCCTGAGCAAGGGCAACGTCTATGTGCTGGCGGGCCTCTACGCCTTCGGCGTGATCTGGAGCTTCGCTTTGAAATCGCTGGCCGTGCTCGTGCTGCGCTATACCGAGCCGGAGAACCGCCAATGGAAAGTGCCCGGCAACCTGCATATTGGGGGCAAAGAGGTCCCGCTCGGCCTCATCGTGATTTCGGCGGTGCTGCTGATGACGGCGCTGGTCAACCTGCTGACTAAGTCAGAGGCTACGATTGCCGGAGTCGCTTTCAGTGCGGCGTTCTTCGCCGTGTTCACCTATTCCGAACATCGGGTGGCAAAGGAGCGGCACGGTAAGCCGGAGAACCTCGATCAATTCCGGGTTTACGGCAACCAGGAATTGGGCAGCGGGGCCTTGGGGGTTCGTCCCGGAAACATCCTGGTGGCTGTCCGCGATCCCAGAAACCTTTACTATCTCCGCGACATCCTCCGCAACACTGACACCACACGCCAGGACGTAGTTGTGATGACGGCGCGGCTCTACCATCGCGAGCACAGTTTCAGCGGCAGTTCGGAGATCGACGCTTCGCAGGTGTTCGATCACTACGAGCAGGAACTTTTCACCGCCGCCGTCGCGGTCGCGGAGAAGGAAGGCAAGCCAGTTTCCTTGCTGGTAGTCCCGGCAACGGATGTGTTCGAAGCGATCGTGGTGACCGCCCAGCGCCTCGATTCAAGCCGCATTGTCTGCGGCCTCTCCAACAAACTCACCACGGACGAGCAGGGAAAACTCACCGGAGATGCTTGGGAGCGGTTGCCGGAGCCGCGGCCCCGCCTCGCGATCGAGATTCACACCCCGACTGGCAGCGTGCATGACTACATGCTCGGGCCGCACACCCCGCGTCTCCGCTCCCAGGACCTGGAACTCATGCACCAGGTCTGGCTCGACATAACCTCCGACCCCAGGCTTGCTGGGGCGCACCACTACCACATCGTGGCCGTGGCTCTGGAAGAATTGAAACGTGAACTGAACAGCGATCAACGCGCCCAGGTTCTTGCCAAGCTGCTGGATGAGATGCACCGCGAGGACAAGCCGCCAGGAGCGAATTGATCCACTGAAAGACATAAGCCCCGGCAGCTTGCGCCGGGGCCCGTCAAAAATACTCTTCGCTACTTGTCCATGGTTCCGTGGTCGTGATGGCCCATGCCGCACTGTCCGTGGCCACAGCAGGCCATTGCCATTTTGTCTCCCTTGTCGGATCCGGCGCAGCAGTCCTTGCTGTCTTTGTCCTTGCAGCACTTTGCGTCGCCGTTGCAGCACTTTCCATCGTCGCACGAGGCTTTTGCCGACGTATCGCTTTTCATGCACGACTCACCGTCTTTCCCGCCGCAGCAGGACATTCCCTCTTTCGCACCTTGGTCGTGCTTGTGGCGGGCGCAGCATGACATCGTGGCCTTGCCGTCCGCCATTTTCTGGCAGCAGGGACATTCGGCTTTTGTCTCCGATTGTGCTGCTGGAGCCTTCTGAGCATCGTTAGGGCTCGTTGGGTTTTGGGATGCGCTTTGCGCCCAGGCAGCGAACGCCAGCGCCAGAACCATCAGCATGAACCTTGATGCAGATTTCATATTTTTATCTCCTTATGACTGCAGAACTGTTTCTCATGTTTCGCACAGCAGTCTAAAACGAACTGCCACAGGTATGTAGGTGGTGTAAGGAGATGCAGTCTCAGATTCGCAGGACGGTGCTTAGCAGTGAGGGCGAGTGAAGCATGCCCGCCTGCGGCGTCACAAGAGTTCCGGCCAGAATCGCATCCGGACGGAGCACGTCGGCAGCGGCAATCATCTGCCTGTCTGCACGCGAAGTTTCTGAACGCCCTGGCAGGTTCGAAGGGATTTGCGGGTTTTGCACGAAGCAGCAACGGTGGCCGTTCTGGCATGGCTCCGTGGCTGGCGCCCATACCCATACCGCCGGCTTCGCCGTCACGCGAGGGCAGCACGGATGATGTGGGGAGTGGGAATCGGCGGCCACGGTGATCGCAACGTGGGTCACCATCCTCGCCAAGGCCGACAGGCAGAAGGCCGCCGAATTCGCCCAACCGACAAGACTGAGCAGCAACAGCGCGGCGATGAATCTGCGTTTCACCAATTCAATCCCACAGATTAGCTTCTCAGCTTTCTGCTGGTTCGTCAGTGACTTGGGTCACAGGCTGACGTCCAGGGCTACTTCTTCAAATTAGCCCGCAAAGACGCCGCCAGCTCACCGTAGCGAAACTGAAATCCGCTGGCTTTGAGGCGAGCCGGTTCGACGTGCTGGCTGGCCAGCAGGAGTTCATCCGCCATTTCGCCCAAGGCCAGCCGCGCTGCGAACGCGGGCATCGGGAAGATCGCCGGCCGGGAGAGAACTGATGCCAGCGTCTTGGTGAACTCCGTGTTGGTCACCGCATTGGGTGAAACGCCATTGACCGGTCCGCGAAAAGATTCGTTTGCCACCACATGGAGGATGGCCTCAGCCAGATCGTGCACATCGATCCAACTCCACCATTGGCGGCCACTGCCAATCCTGCCGCCCACCCCCAACCGGAACGGCGTCAGCATGGCCTGCAAAGCTCCGCCCTTGGGACTTAGAACCATGCCGATTCGCACCTGCACCACACGGATGCCAGCCTGCGAGGCAGCTTCTGTCGCGACTTCCCACTCGCGGCATACATCCGCAAGAAAACCTTTTCCCGCCGGGCTGTCCTCACGCAGAACCTCTTCGCCGCGGTCGCCGTAGTATCCGACCGCCGAAGCCGAAACCAGCACTCGCGGACGCTGCGGCGCTTTCGCCAAAGCCTCTGCCAGGTGCCGTGTTCCCAGC
This sequence comes from Terriglobia bacterium, assembly GCA_963758285.1. Lineage (GTDB taxonomy): Bacteria > Acidobacteriota > Terriglobia > Terriglobales > Acidobacteriaceae > DASVWZ01. Next base: position 233,960 of record CAVWUT010000015.1, read on the forward strand.
ACGCGGCTTTCGCGGATCGCCGCTTTTTTCGCCCCGTTCCACCTTCCGACAATCGACTCCCCGGCGAGATGGACAACCGCTTCAAACCCGGATACCGTCTCCGGACTCAGCGGCTGCATAGGATCCCACAAAACCTGGTCCGCCCCGGTGGGCGCGCTACGCACCAACCGCCAGACCCGATAGCCCCGCCGTTCGAACGCAGGCAGTACCGCGTTGCCAACCGGACCGGAAGCGCCGCTCACCAGAACCTTGCCAGCCATCGAAATCCCCCGTTGGTTTTTCTATTTGTACCAGATCGGCTGACGCTTCCATCTCGGATTGTCGACATTGCGAGCACGCGAACGCTCGCGCAGGAGAACCAAAATCTCATACGTCGAGGTTTGTGGAATCCCACCCATGACAAAGAACGTCAAGGATGGGACACCCATCGGTGTTGGTCGGGCGAGGCGTACACGCGGGCGAGGAGCCCCTTCGACTGCGCTCAGGGCAGGTCCGCGCCACCCTAATACTAGTTATTCCCCAGCACGGCCCACTGGTCGCCTTGACGGAATTCCTGGGTTCTTTGGGCTCCGGACTTCTCGTACCAACTGCGCCAGGTTCCGGGATCGTTGGGTAGAGGTTGATTGGTGATTTCGCGCAGCGCCTGGTAGACCCAGGTACGGGTGATGGCGTTCAGCGAATCGTCCTGCGCCAAGTCGATCAGCCCAGGCACAGCTTTCATGCGTTGAGCACGAGTCAACATGCCGGATTTTGCCAGGCTGCAGCCAGCGCGTTCACGCACTTCCATGGAAGCGTCGCTGCGCAGAACTTCGAGGAAGTCCTTGATAGTTTCGTCGGTGCCGAGATGGGCATCGCCTTCGACCGCCCAGTGGCGCGTCTGCTCGTTCGGATCGTGCATGTACTTCACCAGTTCTTCGTGAATCCGTTCCGGCTCGACGCCGCGGCTGGCCAACATGCCGAGTTCCCATCCGGCAAACGGCCGATTGCCGGGACGATCTTCAGCGGAACGAATCAGGAGGTCGGGCGGTCTCCGACGTTTTGGCGAGATTGTAGACGGCCAGGTTGATTTCAATGGCGGCGGCGCGAACCCGCAGATCGTTCGAGTAGAGCGCCGTGTCCTGCAAGTCCTGCCATCGCTGGGTGACGTGCAACTTGCCGTGCCACTCATCAACCAGTTTGTTGATCCAATCAGTGGCGCCGTGATCGTGATTGATGGCAGCGGAGAGAAGAAACTCCGCCTCCACCTGGGGCGGCTGGGTCTGCATCCATTCGATGTTGTGCTCGGAAAGCTGTGAGTGGTCCGCGGCGACGGGCTTGCCAGGTACGGGCAAGTCTTCGCCCGAGGTGATTTTCGGAGCAGTCGTGGTCGATGTCGTTTGGGACTTGGCGATGCTGGCTAGTCCGAGGCACAACAGCGCGGGCACGAGGATGCGGCGTCTCACAGTGAGGTTGCCGAACAGGTTGCGGTCCATTGAATCAGGGTATGAGGCGATGGAGCGGTGATCAAATTACCGGAGTCATCAAACTGGGTAGCGATTTGTGCTTGAGACTAAGGTGGTTACAGTCATTGCGAAGGGGATGGAGCGGGCGTATAGTGTGGGAGTTCAGAAGAACGACGCGGAATCGCCGTTTGCGGGGACGGAGATTTCTGCGGGAGGGACCAATGAAGCAGCCAGCCCACGCTTCTCGAACAGCCGCCAGCCTGGCGCAAGCCTTGCAGGGTCACCTCAACTGGTATGCGCTTGCGGCCAGTGCAGCCGGAGTTGGGGTCCTTGCCCTGGCCCAGCCAGCCGATGCCAAGGTTATCTATACCCCGGCCCATACGAAGGTCGGCCTTAATCGCACGGTGCCCATTGACCTCAACCATGATGGAATTCACGACTTTGGCGTCACCAACATCACGTTCGACAGTGAATCCTTTTATGGGGACAACGTGTACGCAGACCCACTAAACTCGGGAAACCAGATTTGGGCCCAACGGACAAGTCGAGGATTCAAGAACTCCGCCTTAGCGCTGCGGGCGGGAGTAAGAGTGGGTCCACGCGTGAAGAAGAATTTTGCCTCCGGGCGCGCCGGTATGGCGTTTTGCGATGCAGGAGTGGGAACAACCAGCGGCGGTCTGTGGAAAAACGTTACCAATCGTTTCCTCGGGCTGAAATTTCTGATCAACGGCAAGGCCCATTACGGGTGGGCGCGCCTGAATGTAAGTATTGCTCACGCACAAATAAGTGCCGTTTTGACCGGATACGCTTACGAAACGGTTGCTAACAAAGCGATCATCACTGGCAAGAGGAAAGGTTCTGCCACGCTGGGAGAACTGGCTTGGGGAAAGCGGTAGCATTCGGATGAAGGTGGTCAGCTTTCGCTAAGAGGCACTTATGATCGGCGGAGAAATATCCTACAAGCAATCTTGCATGCAAGCCGCCTCACGTATCGCGCTGGCGCTAGCGCTTGTGCTGATGTCCGTGTCGGCAACCCCCCAATCGACAAAAGCAAGCAGCTTTACAACGCTTTACTCCTTCCATGGCGGCACCGATGGAGGCAATCCCCTTGGGAATCTCATACTCGACAGTTCCGGCAACCTTTATGGCACAACACAAGAGGGCGGTGATCTAAGCTGCAATGCCGGCCACGGGTGCGGCACAGTTTTCAGAGTTGATCCAACCGGCACCGAAACGGTTCTCTATGCCTTCACTGGAGGGAGCGATGGGGTGAGCCCGCAGGCAGGATTGACCCGGGATGATGCGGGTAACCTCTATGGCACCACCTACGGGGAGGATGGGGATGGAGCAACGGCATTCAAGGTCGCTCCCAACGGCCAGCACACCGTTCTATACACCTTTCCGTGCTGCTCGCTTCCACTTGGCGGCCTGGTGCTGGACAAGTCTGGCAACCTCTATGGCACCGCTGGCGAGATCGATACTGGAATGGTCTTCAAACTGAGCCCTGCTGGCAAGTTGACCGTTCTTCATTCTTTCAACGGAGCGCCTGACGGACTCTATCCCGACGGCGGGCTCATCATGGATCAGGCGGGAGACCTGATCGGCACGACCTATGAGGGCGGCGCCGGACCGCGTCTGGATGGCTGCGGGACCGTCTTTAAGGTGACCAAGAAAGGCGTGGAGACTATCCTCTACCGCTTTCTTGACTACCCCGATGGCGCTCTTCCTGAGGCAGGCGTGGTTCCCGGAGCCGCCGGCGAGTTTTACGGGACTACAAATGTCGGTGGGTTGCAAGGATGCAACGTCTATGACGACTCAGAAGGCTGCGGAACAGTGTTTAAGGTGGACTCCAACGGCAGAGAGGATGTCTTATACCGCTTCCGCCCGGCGAAGAATGAAGGACTTCCTGGCGGAGTGATCCGGGACTCTGACGGCAACCTCTACGGTCTGACCTTCTGGGGTACGGCGTTCAAACTTGATCCGCATGGCAAGGAAACGATATTGCATCGTTTCGCCGGAGGGCCTGGCGGAGTGTTCCCTTCAGGGAGCTTGGTTCGCGATCCTGCAGGAAATCTGTACGGTGTAACCTATTACGGTGGCACTCTCGGAAACGGCTCGGTATTCAAGATCACGCCCTGATCCCCTCTGCCATCTTGCTGATCCCGGCGCCCCGCCAGTCGCAACCCTGCCCCAGCCGTCGGCTTCCGGCGTTATAATCCTACATGGCGACTTTGCGCGAGCAGATCGCGACCACAGCCCTCACGGTCACCAAGTTCCGCGAGCTGCTGCGCACCATGCGCGCCAACCGCCCCGGCGACAATCTGGAGCTTGTCCAGAAAGCCTACGAGTTCTCCCAGAAATATCATTCCGGCCAGACTCGCGCCTCCGGCGAACCCTACCTCGTCCATCCGCTGGGAGTGGCGTTGGTTCTGGCGGAAATGCGGCTTGATCCCATCGCCGTGGCCGCCGGTCTTCTGCACGATTCCGTCGAAGATACCTCCATCACCATCGTGGAGATTCGCAACGAGTTCGGGGAGCAGGTCGCCCATATCGTCGAGGGCGTCACCAAAATCAGCAAGATCGACTTTGTCAATCGCGAGGAGCAGCAAGCCGAAAACCTGCGCAAGATGATGCTGGCCATGGTCGACGACATCCGCGTCGTGTTGATCAAGCTGGCGGACCGCTTGAACAACATGCGCACCCTTGAGCATCTCCCGCCGGAACGCCAGCACAAGATTGCCCAGGAAACGCTGGACATTTATGCCCCCATCGCCCACCGCCTGGGTATGGGAAAAATTCGCGGAGAGCTGGAAGATCTGGGCTTCCGCTACCTTGACCCCATCGCCTACCAGCAGATTCACGACTCCGTCGAAGCCCGCCGAAAACAGGGCGAGCACTTCCTGGCCCGGGTCGAGCAGATCATGCGCGACAAGCTCAAGGAAGCGGGCATCATGGCAAAGGTGGAAAGCCGCATCAAGCGTTTGTACAGCATCCACAAGAAGCTGTTGCGGCAGAAAATCAGCGTTGACCAGGTGTACGACCTTTGCGCCATGCGGGTGATCACCCGCTCTTTGCCGGACTGTTACGCGGTGCTCGGCATCATTCACAACATCTGGCGGCCGGTGCCCGGCCGGATCAAGGATTTCATCGCCATGCCGCGGCCAAATTTTTACCAGTCGCTGCATACTTCGGTGATCGCGGAAGATGGCACGCCCTTCGAACTCCAGATTCGCACCGAAGAGATGCACCGCATGGCGGAGGAAGGAATCGCCGCCCACTGGAAATACAAGGACGGGCCGGTTTCCGCGCAGGACGAGCAGCGCCTGGCCTGGCTGCGGCAAGTGGTGGAGTGGCAGCGCGATGTCTCCGATCCCAGCGAGTTTCTTTCCACCCTCAAGGTCGATCTCTATCCGGAAGAGGTCTACACTTTCACGCCGAAAGGCAAAGTCGTGGTTCTGCCGCGCGAATCCACTCCCATCGACTTCGCTTACACCGTCCACACCGAAGTCGGCCACAGCTGCGTAGGGGCAAAGGTCAACGGCCGCATGGTGCCGCTGCGTCACAAACTGCACAGCGGTGACATTGTCGAGATCCTGACGCAGCCCGGGCACAAGCCCAGCCGCGATTGGCTGGCCGTGGTCAAATCCTCGCGCGCGCGCAACAAGATCAAGCATTGGCTCAACATTCATCAGCGCGAGCGCGCGGTTGAAATCGGCCGCAAGCTGATCGAAAAAGAAGCCCGCAAGTACCGGATATCGCTCAAGGAAATCAAGGACGAAGAACTGCGCAAGATCGCTGCCGACTATGGCCTCGGCCAGGCCGACGATCTGATGGCGGGCCTCGGCTACGGGAAATACTCAGCCCGCCAGGTGCTGGCGCGGTTGGTCCCGGCTTCCGAGGCGTCCGTGCCGGCCGAAGCCGAAGGCGACAAGACCGGCCGCCTGGCCAGCGTGGTGCGCCGCGTTTTCGGCGGCGATCACAGCGAAAACGCCATCCGGGTCAAGGGTCAGGGAGACCTGCTGGTCTACCGCGCTCGCTGTTGCAACCCCATTCGTGGCGAAGCCGTTGTAGGTTACGTGACCCGGGGCAAAGGCGTGGCCGTGCACGCCGTGAATTGCTCCAATGTGGTCAACCTGTTGTATGAGCCCGAACGCCGGATCGACGTCGAATGGGCCCGCGACGATGACACGCCCAGCTCGTACCCGGTAAAGATCACCGTCTTCTGCGATGACCGCTTCGGCATGTTGAAGCAGATCACTTCCGTCATCAGCGACACCAAGACCAACATCCGCAACATCGAGGCCCGCACCAGCAACGGACAGGGAAACATCGACGTTATTATGGACATCAGCGACCTCAAGCATCTGGAAAACATCATCAACGGCGTGCGCAAAATTCCCGGGGTGCACGACGTGCAAAGGTTGCAGAAAGTCTGAAAGTCTGGAGTCAGTAGCCAGGAGTCAGAGCTTCGGCCGGTAACCACTATCCGCCGACTGCCGACTACCGACTCCTAACTACTGCCCCTGGAGGCTTTATGCGCGACGTGATCGCCACCCAACATGCTCCTCAGGCCATCGGCCCTTATTCGCAAGCCATCCGCGCCAACGGATTCATTTTCACCTCCGGACAGATTCCCATCGATCCGGCCACACAGCAGTTGATCGCTGGCGACATCGCAGTCCAGACCGATCAAGTACTGAAGAACCTTTCAGCAATCCTCGCCGCCTCCGGCAGCTCCATCAACAAAGTCGTCCGCTCGACCGTTTTCTTGAAAAACATGGGCGATTTCGCGGCCATGAACGAGGTCTACGGCCGGTATTTCACTTCGGCGCCGCCCGCGCGATCGACGGTGGAGGTAGCCCGCTTGCCGAAGGACGTCCTGGTTGAAATCGACGTGATCGCTTTGGCGTAGCTCGGAAGGAAGACCCCAGTTAGCATCTCGTTGGTTTTCGATTAGAATTCAAGGGCAGCTTCAAAATCCAGAATCGTTCAAGGAGTCCGCTTCATGCTGAAAACTGCATTGTTCATGGCCTTCGTCTTCCTGGCTGGTACAGCTCTGTTTGCGCAGGGCCCGACCAAGGTAGAGGGCAAACCTAAAACCATGATGGGTGGTCTGGAGTACTGGGACATCAAGGAAGGTACGGGGGCGGTTGCAAAGGCCGGTCAGGATGTCTCCGTACACTACACGGGATGGCTCACCAACGGCAAGAAATTTGATAGCTCGGTCGACCGTGGACAGCCCTTCCAATTCCAGTTGGGCGCCGGCCACGTCATCAAGGGCTGGGACGAGGGAGTTGCTGGAATGAAAGTGGGCGGCAAGCGGCAGTTGCGTATTCCGCCAGAGTTGGGGTACGGAGACCGCGGCGCAGGTGGAGTCATTCCACCGAATGCGACTTTGATCTTTGACGTGGAATTGCTGGGAATAAAGTAGGGACATCCAACGCAGAGACGCCGAGAGCGCAGGGAAGGCACTGGGTGTTTCAGGTTTAGGGTGCGGTTCTCGGCATGCTCGGCGATCTCTGCGGTGAGATGCTCTACGCTTTGACCACTTTGCCGCTGCGCAGGCAGCTAGTGCAGACGCGGATCCGCCTGGTGGTGCCCTTCACCTTGGCTCGCACCGGGCGCAGGTTGACGTTCCAGCGCCGCCGCGAGGTGTTGTGGGCGTGGCTGATGGTATTGCCGAATTGCGGCCCTTTGCCGCAGATATCACAAACTTGTGCCATGACTGCTCCAGATGGGTTTAGATCTTGAAGTGCAAAGCTAGATTCTACCGGAGTTTAGGGAGTTTCGACAACCCAATGTCTGATTTTCGAGGAAACCTGTTTACCGCGCCCATTCTCATGGCCGCAGCGCTGCTGGCTGCCATTCTCTGCTTCGGGCAAGGCACCGACGCGCTCAAGACTCTTGACTACGATCGAAATGCCGCCCTCGACGTTAAGGAATCCAGGGTCGAAAAGCGTGGCGACGTTTCCATCCACGACATCTCCTATGCCAGCCCGAAGGGCGGCCGCGTGCCTGCCTACTTGGTTGTGCCCGCTGGCAAAGGTCCTTTTGCTGCCGTGATCTGGGGACACTGGTATTGGGAAAATTCCGAGTTCCGCAACCGCAAGGAGTTCCTGGACGAATCTGTAGCGCTGGCCTCGGCTGGCGTGGTCTCACTGCTGCCGGACGGCCCCATCGCCCGCCCCGGACGCGTTGAGGATCCTGATCCTCTCAGTCAGCAACAGGTCACCGACCTGATCCAATCCATTGTGGATATGCGGCGCGGCGCCGACCTGCTGCTGGCTCGCGGCGACGTTGATGCCCAGCGCCTCGCTTTCGTCGGTCACAGCTATAACGCCAGCGTTGGTGGATTCCTTAGCGGCATCGACAAGCGCTTCCGGGCTTTCGTTCTGATGGCCGGAGCCTTGTCGGATGCGGACGATCTTAAGTCCGCGGAAGTGCAGCAGGACCGGCAGAAAGTTGGGGCGGCGAAATTCGATGCTTTCGTCGCCAGGAATGGCTGGCTCGATCCCGGTAAGTTCGTCTCGCATTCCGCGCCAGCATATGTCTTCTTGCAGTACGCAAGCCAGGAAGAATTCCTTAACCCTGAGCGGGCGCGCCAGTATGCCACGCTGGTGAGCGAACCCAAGCGCTTTAAGGAGTACGACGCGCCCCATGCCCTCAATGCCGAAGCCCGCCGCGACCGCATCGCTTTCCTCACCGAGCAGCTCAAGCTTAGACCGCTGGACCCAGCCGTAATCGCCAAGATCCCGGATCTCCCTCAGCCGCCCGAGCCCAAGGAGCCCTAGGTCGCGAATATTCAGCGACCACCCTCCCCTGACGCGTTTTCCTTCTTCCATCTACAATGGAGAGAGTTTCCCGAATTCATAGTTGAGGAGAGAGCAATGCAACGCAAAGCCAGCGCAGTCTGGAAGGGTGGGTTGAAGGATGGCAAGGGCGTAGTTTCCGGCACCAGCGGAGCACTCAACAACACGCCGTACTCATTTGCCACACGGTTTGAGAATACGCCGGGGACCAATCCGGAAGAGTTGATTGCCGCGGCTCATGCCGCATGTTTCTCGATGGCGTTGTCGGCGCAGTTAGGGGGCGCAAACCTGACACCTTCGAGCATAGAAACCTCCGCCACCTTGAGTCTGGAGAAACTCGAGTCCGGTTGGACGATCACCACAGTGCACCTGGACGTCGTGGGACGCGTGCCCGGCGCAAGCGACGCCACCTTTCAGAAGCTGGCTGCGGATGCCAAGGCGAACTGCCCGGTCTCGAAGGTGCTCAAGGCCAACATCACCATGAATGCCAAGCTGGAAGGCTGAGTGGCGGCTGCGTTGACAGCCAACGGCACCCCTGTAGAATAGTAGTGTAGTTCTCGCCTGAAAGGTGAACGCCAGAGTTCGCGGCGTAACTCACTTTGCCGAAGTGGCGGAATTGGCAGACGCGCATGGTTCAGGTCCATGTACCCGCAAGGGTGTGGGGGTTCGAGTCCCTTCTTCGGCACCACGATCCAGAAGCTTTGATGAGGAGTTTTTTCAGGGAATTGCTGTAGAACCTGTCGTGTGCTTCGGGCATCTTCCCGATTCCGAAGCGATCAAGATGAGTTGCAGACGCGTGCTTTCCCCCACTTAGCACATCAAGGGGAAAGCACGCGTCCTAAAACACGTACTTGCTAATAGGTCGCTTCAAAAGCGAACCAGTCACTGCCACCGGCCGATGTTTGGTAGCCGCCTACGATATTGCTTTTGTCATTGATCCCGCCACCGTAGGTTCCTGTGCTCTTCGGATAGTCATACTTGTAATACTTCTTGGCATGAAGCAGGGCACCGTGGATGACGCCGCTGTTATCTACCCATTCATAAGTAACGTCACCAATAGCATTCAGGTCCAAGGCGTATGAGTCTGCTGCACCCGGGACGTCAATCGTTGTGTACTTCTTGGTCTTAGCATTGTAAACCGACGATTCAACAATGCCGTTCGAATCGACCCAGAACAAGGTGAGGTTGCCGCTCTTGTTGATGCCGGTGCCGTAAGTAGCGGAGGCGCCAGGCACGTCGAGAGTGGTGTAGGTCTTGCCCTTCAATACAAATGCATCTACAGAACCGGCCGAATCAACGTAGTAGCCCACGATGGCTCCGCTGTCGTTGATCGCAGAAGCGTAGGTGCCCAACGAGCCACTGGGACCAGGGATGTCCGTGAATTTACCGCCTTTGTAAAGGAATCCCACGGCACTGCCCGTTGTGCTGCTTGTGTAGAAACCCACCACCGAAACCGCGCCATCAGGATTCAGGTTGCTGCCGGAGGTGGTTCCTGCCGCTGCGTTCGGATCATCCAAAGTGGTTAACTTCTTGCCATTGAGAATATAGCCGTGCTGGGTGCCGCTCGAATCCACGTAAAACCCGACTGAAACACCCTTATTGTTAATGCCCGCTGGCTCTTCCCAGACTGCCCCAGGCACCTTGACCGACTTGAATTTGAAGGTTAGTTGATCGGCGGCAGTAGCCGCACTTACGCACAACAGCACAAGCCCTAGTGCGCACAAGATTGCTTTGCAGCTTTTCATCGTTTTTTCCTCCTGCAGTGAAGTGAACTCAAGAACTGACTTCAGTCGGCGAATTGCGGACTCTGAGTTAGAGTTTCCGTGCCGGATACGCCGAGAGACGAAATGAAGTCCTCGGCTCGTCTACAGAGGGAGCAGAAGGCTCCAAGACTGGCGCAGCAACGATTATCCTCCTATTTGCTGGGGTGTTCAATAGGCAACTACTCCTGGCATTGGGGTCGAAAGACCCTAATCCAACTTCCCGCCGTTCTTGAATTCTGGCGAGAGGTCCGGTTCGTTTGTTAACGGAAGAAATGAAATCCCACAATTTTGTGTGGTTTTTGTACTGCGCCGGCCTCCGGTGTGAAGGCTTCCTGGGCGTTCAGTCTATAATCTTTCAGCACCCTCATGCTGGCTACCCTTGACCAAATCGTGGCTGCTGCACGCTTAAGGATCGCCAGGGATCGATCTGCTGCCAATGAGCGCGAACTCGAGCGGAACGCGGAAGCCCATGTTCCGCGCGGCTTCCGGCTGAGCCTGGAAACCGCCAGCCGAAAGGGTGCCGCGGTGATCGCCGAACTGAAGAAGGCATCTCCCTCGCGCGGACTGATCCGGAGCGACTTCAATCCGGGAAGCCTGGCGAAGGAACTGGAAGAGGCTGGAGCGACTGCCCTTTCAGTGTTGACCGATGAGGAGTTTTTTCAGGGGTCGCTCGTGAACCTGCGCTGTGCTTCGGGCAGCGTGAAGCTGCCGTGCTTGCGGAAGGATTTCATCGTTGATGAATTTCAAATCGTGGAAGCGCGAGCCAACTGCGCGGACGCAGTCCTGTTGATCGTGGCGGCATTGTCTCAATCAGAACTGGCCACTCTTTCGAAATCTGCGAGCCAGTGGGGGCTGGACGTTTTGTGCGAGGTGCACGACCAGGAGGAACTGAACCGCGCCGTGGATGCGGGATGCGACCTCATCGGGGTGAACAGCCGCGATCTGCGAACTTTCAAGGTGGATCTGGAGACGGCGTTTCGTCTGGGAGATTTGATCCCGAAGCACGCCGTCCGTGTCGCGGAAAGCGGAATTCGCGACGGGGCGGACATCGCGCGGCTGCGGGCATCGGGCTATACGGCGTTTCTGATCGGTGAATCGCTGATGAAGGCGAAATCGCCAGGGGAAGCTCTGCATGCGCTGATCGCGGAAGCGAGTACCGAGTACCGGGTACCGAGTACCGAGTAAAACCCCACTGGGTACTCGGTACTGGGTACTCGCAACTGAGCCCTATGACTTGGGTCAAGATTTGCGGCATCACGAATCTGGAGGACGCGTTGACTGCCGTCGATGCCGGTGCAGATGCGCTCGGCTTTGTGTTCTACGAAAAGAGTCCGCGAAAAGTTGATCCCGAAACAGCGCGGCAGATTGTCGAGAGATTGCCAGCCTCAGTCGAAAAGGTTGGAGTGTTTGTCGATGAACCAGATAGACGCGTTCGCGAGATTGTGGAACGGACAGGACTGACCGCGGTGCAGCTTTACCAGAGGGAATGTGCAGAGGCCATCGCCAGCTATGAGGAGTGGCCGCAATTATCCAACAAACGTCCACCGAAGATCATATTTGTGGTCGCAGGCGACCAGTTTGCTGACGCGGGAGGAGTTCATCTGGTAAGCGGGTTTTGGGGCATCTCAACGGGTTTCAGGGATATTCTGTTTGCTCTCCTCCTCGACTCCAGTTCGGACACGCATCCGGGAGGCACCGGTCGACCGTTTGACTGGACGAGGACACGTGGCGTGATGCCGGCGATGAATGCCATTCGTCCGACTATTGTAGCGGGCGGTCTCAACCCCTCGAACGTGGGAGTAGCATTGGCTCTCCTCCGCCCCTGGGGCGTCGATGTGGCGTCGGGCGTGGAAGCAAGGCCAGGCAAGAAAGATCCGGAGAAAGTCAAAGCATTTGTCACCGCCGTGCGCGAGGCGGACAAAGTACACTAGACCATGGCCACGGCATTAATCACGAAAACCAGGAACGTGCCCGGAAGGTTTGGCGCCTACGGGGGACGCTATGTCCCCGAGACGCTCATGGCGGCGCTGGAAGAACTGGAGCGCGAGTACGAAAAGGCCAAGCGCGACCGCAACTTTCAACGCCGCCTCGACGAACTGCTCCGAACCTATGCGGGCCGTCCAACGCCACTGTTCTTTGCGCGGCGTCTCACGAAACAACTCGGAGGCGCGAAGATCTATCTGAAGCGTGAAGACCTGCTGCACACGGGCGCCCACAAGATCAATAATTGCCTCGGACAGGCGTTGCTGGCCGAACGGATGGGAAAGCGACGCATCATCGCCGAAACTGGTGCCGGCCAGCATGGCGTGGCAACCGCTACGGTGTGTTCATTGTTTGGCTTTGACTGCGTCGTCTACATGGGCACCGAGGATATGCGGCGCCAGGAATTGAATGTTTTCCGCATGCGCTTGCTGGGTGCCGAGGTGCGCGGCGTTGAGTCCGGTTCGCGCACGCTGAAAGACGCGATCAACGAAGCCATGCGCGACTGGGTGACCAACGTCCGGACAACCCATTATCTGCTGGGCAGCGTGCTCGGCGCCCATCCGTATCCGACCATGGTCCGCGACTTTCACAAAGTGATCGGCCTCGAAGCCCGCGCGCAAATCCTCAAAGCCGAGGGCAAACTGCCCGCCGCCATTATCGCGTGCGTCGGAGGAGGGTCCAACTCCATTGGGATCTTCCATGAGTTTCTCAAGGAAAAGCGTGTGAAGTTGATCGGCGTCGAGGCGGGCGGACGCGGCCATGCCCTGGGCGAGCACGCGGCTCGATTTGACGGTGGTTCGCCCGGCGTGCTGCAGGGAACCTACTCCTATCTTCTGCAGGATGATGCCGGACAGGTCGCCAACACTCACTCCGTTTCGGCGGGGCTCGATTATCCCTCGATCGGGCCGGAACACGCCATGCTGAAAGACACGGGCCGCGCCGAATACGTTTCTGCGTCGGATTCCGAAGCGCTCGAAGCCTGCACGACGCTGGCCCGGATGGAAGGTATTATTCCGGCTCTCGAATCGGCCCATGCCGTGGCCGAGGCGATCAAGCGCGCTCCGAAGATGAAGAAGTCGGAGATCGTCATTGTGAATATTTCCGGTCGCGGCGACAAAGATGTCGGGATTCTGCGGGAGAATTTGAAATTGGATTGATTCATTGAGTCATTGCACGATTGATTCAATGACTCAATGATCGGATGATTCAATAGGCCGTGCCTCTTTCTTTTGAAAACCGTCCGTCGCTAGTCGCCTACGTCACCTGCGGCGATCCTGATCTCGCCACGACCCGTGAGATCGTGCTCGCCGCGATCGACGCGGGCGCGGGCGTAGTCGAACTCGGTGTCCCGTTCAGCGATCCGCTGGCGGACGGGCCAGTGATCCAGCGCGCCAGCCAGAGGGCACTGCGCAAGGGCACAACCATCGATCAGGTCATTCAGTTGGCGAGAGAAATCCGCCAACGATCCTCGGCTGGGCTTATCGTCTTTTCCTACTTGAACCCCATCCTTCGCATGGGGCTGGGAAGGTTCGCCGCCGCGGCGCAGGACGCGGGTATTGACGGAGCGTTGGTCACCGACTTGCCGGTCGAGGAAGCGGAAGACTATTTGCGCGAGATGCGCCGCCGGGAACTGGCGACCGTTTTCCTCGCTGCTCCCACCAGCACGGATGAGAGAATGAAGGCGATCGCGGAGGTTTCGAGCGGGTTTATGTATGCGGTTTCGCGGACCGGAGTAACCGGGACGCGACAGCAGTTGCCGGACGACGCGCAGAAGTTAGTGCGGCGTTTGCGAAAATACTCGAAGCTTCCCATTGCGGTGGGCTTTGGCATTTCAACTCCGCAGCAGTTCGCGGCGGTGGGAAAATTTGCCGAAGCGGCGGTGGTGGGCAGTGCGATCGTCGAAATCATCGAACGAAACCCGGGCAAAGAAGCACGGGCTGTGTCAGAATTTGTGAGAAGGCTAGTAGTCAGGAGTCAGTAGCCAGGAGTCAGCGACAGCGACTGATTACCGACTCCTGACTCCTAGCTACTGTTCTTATGGACATCTCAGACTGGCGCAAGAAAATTGACGAACTGGATGGCAGACTGGTCGAGTTGCTCAGCCAGCGTGCCCGGGCCGCGCACGAAATCGGCAGGCTGAAGCGGGATCTGGGCATGCCGATCTACGAACCGGACCGCGAGCGCGCCGTGTTTGATCATGTGCGCGGCGTCAATCCGGGGCCTCTGCCCGATCATGACCTGCTGAACATCTACGAGCGAATCATGGACATCATGCGGCAGATTCAGCAGGAAGAGATCGCGCCACGAAAGCCTGCGCAGGAGGGCGGGGATACAGAATTGGAATCGGACGTGAACGACTGAACCGAAGAGCTAAGAGCCAAGAGCTGAGTTTCTATGATCGTCGCAATGCAAGAAGCGGCAACCGAGCAGCAGATCCAGCAGGTGATTGAACACCTGGTGGGGATGGGCTTCGCGGTTCACCGCAGCACCGGGGCGCGGCAAACCGTGGTGGCCGCGGTGGGCGCTCGTGCCGACTTCGACATTCGTGACCTCGAAGTTCTCCCCGGGGTCCACGAAGTCCACCGCATCAGCGCGCCCTACAAATTGGCCGGACGAAGTTTTCGCCCCCAGGGCACGACGGTTACCTTCGCCAACGGCGTGAGAGTCGGCGGAGAAGAGGTTGTGGTAATGGCCGGTCCGTGCTCGGTTGAATCCCGCGATCAGTTGTTCGCCGTGGCCGAGGCGGTGGCGAGAGCCGGCGCCAAAGCGCTTCGCGGCGGGGCTTTCAAACCGCGCAGCTCTCCGTATTCGTTCCAGGGGCTGGGTCTGGAGGGGCTGAAACTTTTGCGCGAGGCGGGCGACCGTTTCGGATTGCTGGTGATCAGCGAGGTCATGGAGATTTCGCAGATTGCTTTGATGCAGCCTTATGTCGACATCTTTCAGGTAGGCGCGCGCAATATGCAGAACTTCAACCTGCTGCGCGAACTGGGCAAGGTGAAGACGCCGGTGCTGCTGAAGCGCGGCATTGCAGCGACCCTGGAAGAACTGCTGCTGTCGGCCGAGTACATCCTGGCCGGCGGCAATTACAGCGTGATTCTGTGTGAGCGGGGCATTCGCACCTTTGAAACCTACACTCGTAACACGCTGGACATTTCGGCGATCCCCATTATCCACAAGCTTTCTCACTTGCCCATCGCGTCTGATCCCTCCCACGGCACCGGACTGCGGGACAAAGTTGCTCCCATGGCAAGAGCTTCGGTGGCCGCGGGAGCCGACGCTTTGCTGATCGAAGTCCATCACGATCCGGAAAAAGCATTGTCAGACGGTGCCCAGTCGCTTTATCCCAAGCAGTTCGCCGAACTCATGGACACCTTGCGAATCATCGCCCCGGCGGTTGGCCGAAAGATCGGCTGAGGCCTGCGGTAAAAGCCGGGGACCCGGGTGCCTCGCAACAATCTCCGGGATGGTTCGCTATCCGTTTGTAAGCCGTAACAACAATCTGTTACGCTGCGTTTACTTCTGCTTTTATGAGGAATTCACACATGCGCCTGCGCAAGCCGTCTCTTAGGATCATTGCCTGTTTTCTTTTGGTCTCCACATCTCTTCTGACAGCAGCTGACAAGCACAAAGACAAAACGTCCACGTCCACGGCCGATAGCGTCATACCGTCCTACGAACTGCCCCAGCCCCCGAAAGAGAGCCTGGACTACACCATGTATCAGCGTATTCGCCAGGAAGGTCTTGGGCACTCACATGTGATGGAGTACGCTTCGGCCCTGATGGACGGCATTGGCCCGCGCCTTACCGGTTCACCCAATGTGAAGCGTGCCAACGAATGGACCCGCGATCAACTCGCTGCCATGGGGTGCACCAACGCCCATCTGGAAGATTGGGGTGAATTCGGCATGGGCTGGCAGCAGTTGAACACCTGGGTGCGCATGGTGTCGCCGGATACAGCGGTGTTCATCGCGCAGGCTTCACCCTGGTCGCCCTCGACCAACGGGGCAGTGAGCGGGCCGGCGGTGTGGGTCGACATCAAGAAAGACGACGACTTCGACAAGTACAAAGGCAAGCTGGCGGGCAAGATCGTGCTGTACGGCGACATGCGTGAGGTGAAGTCGCTCGACAAGCCATTGTTTGACCGCGACGACGACAAGGAACTGGCAAGAATCGCCGAGCATCCTTTGACGCCGGAGCACGAGTACGAGCAGTACATGAAAGACTTCGCCAAGCGAATGGAATTGGCACAGAAGCTCGTGGCTTTTCTCACCTCTGAACACGCGCTGGCGGTGGTCATGCCGAGCCGCGATGGCAAGAACGGCGGCGGTTCCGGCGGAACGATTTTCGATGATCGTGGACTCGGCCGCGAGACTTACAAGCGCGATCACATCATGCCCGTTCCCACCGTTGTGATGGCCATTGAAAGCTACGGGCGCGTGTACCGCTTGTTGAAGGCCAACGTGCCGGTGACGATGGAGATGAACGTTAACGCTAAGTTCTTTGGCGATCATGAGCACGGATTCGACACCATCGCGGAGATAGAAGGAACCGATCCCAAGCTGAAGGATGAAGTCGTGATGCTCGGCGGCCACCTGGATTCTTGGATCGCCGGCACCGGTGCGACAGATAACGGGGCTGGGACGGTCGTATCCATGGAAGTGATGCGCATCCTCCGCACGCTCAACGTCAAGCCGCGGCGCACCATCCGAATCGGGCTCTGGACGGGCGAAGAACAGGGGCTTTTCGGCTCGATTGGATACGTGAAACAGCATTTCGGACAGGTGCCTCTTTCCACGGCGCCCGACCAGCTCAAGATGCCCGAGTGGCTTCGCAAACCGGCGGGTCCGCTCGAACTCAAACCCGAGCAGCCAAGGATTTCGGCGTACTTCAACCTGGACAACGGCTCCGGAAAAATTCTCGGTGTTTACCTGCAGGAAAACGCGTCCGAACTGCCGATTTTCCAGCAGTGGATCGAACCGCTGAAAGACCTCGGAGTCACCACCCTCACCATGCGTGATACCGGTGGCACCGACCACGAATCGTTCGACGCGGTGGGCATCCCGGGCTTTCAGTTTCTCCAGGATCCGTTGGACTACGGCTCGCGCACTCACCACTCGAACCAGGACGTTTATGAGCACCTGCAACCCGGAGACCTGGCCCAGGCGGCGACGGTGGAAGCGATTTTCGTTTACAACACCGCCATGCGCGACCAAATGCTGCCGCGTAAGCCGCTTCCGCATCCCGAACTCGAAGAGCAACGTTCCGCCCCGCTCAAGCACCTGATGCCGGGCGCGGAAGAGCCCGCGGAGGCAGAGCCGAAGCCAGAAGAGAAAAAGCGGTAAGTTGTGGCAACTTTCTCTCAGGTTTGCCTGATTCCGATGTAGGCGCGAGCGTCCCCGCACGTGCCGGCACGTGCCTGCATCGATCCGGGACGAAAACCATCTGGCTATTTCCCATCCTTAAACGCCTGATCGTGAAACTCCAGCACTTCTCCCAGATGAGCGAGAAAATACCCAAAACCGTGATTGCCGTGATAAAGGTGAAATTCGTGTTTGATGCCTTCCGCTTGCAGTTGCTGATGTAACTTTTCCGCGCCGATTTCAAACTTGTACTCGTCCTGATCACCGCAATTGAAATAAATCGCGAGCCGCTGGATATCGATCCGATTCTTTTTTGCAAGCTGGATCGGATCATTCTTGTCCCAGTGAGTCGCGTTGACCGGGTTGCCGAAAACGGGTCCCATAAGGTTCGCCATGGACGCGTCGGCATGAAAGGCCGCATCGAGTTGCTTCGGCGCTTCGGTCATTAGCGCGGCGCTCTCCGCACTCACCGCGGAAAATAGCTCGGGATGAGCGAAAGCAAATCGCAGCGCGCCGTAGCCTCCCATGGAAATCCCGGTGATCGCTCTCGCTTGCCGCTCACGGCGGACCCGATACTTGCCTTCGATGTAAGGCATGAATTCCTGAAGGAAGAAATCGCTATAACGGACTTTGCCATCGGCGGAATTCACATAGAAGGTGGCCTTGGCCTCCGGCGTGACGATCAGGAAGTCGCCCAATTTGTGTTGCTCGCGGAAATCATCAATCACCGTCAGCCCGCCGCTTTTGAACAGCGTCTGCTCATTGTCGCCGAGCCCGTGCAGGAAATACAGAATCGGATAACGCTGAGCCGGGTGCTTGGCATCGACGGTGTTGTAGCTGGGCGGCAGCAACATGCAATAGCGAACTTGTCCAGACAGAATGCGGCTAATCAGCGCGCTGCATTCCACCCGGCTCTGCGCCGAGGAGGGAACCGCGAACAGACAGAAGAGCAAGAAAAAGCGAAGCCAACGAGGCATGAACCCAGTTTACTCATAACGCAGCGCCTGCACCGGATCGAGCCGGGCGGCGCGGCTGGCCGGATACAGGCCCGACAGCAAGCTGACGACGATGGAAAACGCGATAGCCCCGCCGACCAGCCACCACGGCACGGACCATATCTGTTCGGGGGGAAAGTGCTGGCGCTTCAGGTAGACGTTCGTCCCGATGTTGATCACGCGTCCGATCGTCCATCCCAGGGCCACGCCGAGCCCGCCACCAAAGATGCCCATGGCTCCAGCTTCCGCAAAAAACAGTCCACGCACATCGGCGTCGCTGGCCCCAATCGCTTTCATGATGCCGATTTCGCGCCGCCGCTCCAAAATCGCCATCACCAGCGTGTTCACGATGCCGATGGAGGCAACCGCCAGGGCGAGACTGCCAAAAATTCCTAAGAACAGATCGAGCACCGCAAAGAAGCGGCGTAGGCTGGTCGTCGCATCAACAATCGAAAACGTATTAAAGCCCTGCTTCTTGATTGCTTCCTCGACCGATGGAACATACTGCGGGCTCTTCACGCGGACTTCCACCGCGGTGTAGGTCTGGGTGCCACCGATCAGGTTGGTGGTGTCGCGCAAATCGGAAGGCTGCATCACGTGCAGGTTCTGGGCGAGCTTCAACGGGATAAACAAGCGGGCTCGCGCCTGACCGCGCATGCTGTCCGGGTCAAGATCGCAAACTCCCACGATTCTGAGTTTCTGCTCGCGGGAGACTACCGAGTAAGACGCACCTGCGATTCCCTGGTCGGACAGGGCTTTCGATGGCTTCGCCGCATCGGAATTGGCGTCCGGCGACGCAGTACGCTCCGCATAACGCATCGTCAACTCATGGCCGAGCAGGGGCTTTGCCAGATCGGAGACATTCACGTTGTCATCAGCCGCGTTCTGTTTCTTGCCCAGCAGTTCCGCAGCGAACGCCTTTTGCAGGATGATCTCTGGAGCTGTGTCAGAAGAAAAGAAACTGCCCTGCATGCCTTCGAAAGCTTCATTGCTCTTTGCCGAGAAAGGAAGGCCGGCGACCATGGTCAGGTGCGGCTTGTCGTCATAGCGAAGCTCGGTAATAAACCGGATGTCAGGATAAGCCTCGACCACATTAGGCAATTGCTCGAGGACATGCCGCGCATCTTCAGTCAGCGCCGGGCTCTCCGCGGGCGAGGGGCCGTTCTGTTCCTGCTCGCGGCCAAAGCCGCGCAGATCGCGCCGTGACGTTACGACTACGGCATCGAACAGCCCGGACTTTTCCAGGCGCCGGCCGGCAAGTTGCTGCAAGCCGATGCCCAGAGAAAGCATGGCCACGAGTGAAGCAACACCGACGGAAATCCCGATCGTCGTCAGCGAATTGCGCAGCAAGGATTCGCGCAGGTTGCGGATCGCCAGTTCGGTGACGTTGTAACCCTTCATAGGCGGTCTCCGTGACTGACGGCGCTTTCGCTTGTGAGGTTCGGCTGATCGCCTTCCAGTTTGCCGTCCGCCAGAAAGATCATGCGTTGGGCATAGCGTTCGGCCAAGGCACGCTCGTGAGTCACCATGACCACGGTCATCTGCAGACCTTCATTGAACTCACGAATGAAGTTCATGATCTCCGTACCGGTGCGACTGTCGAGGTTGCCGGTGGGCTCGTCGGCCAGAAGAATCTGCGGCTGATTGATCAATGCTCTTGCCAGCGATGCCCGCTGCTGCTCGCCGCCGGACAGTTCTGCCGGACGATGGTGCATGCGGCCACCCAAGCCAACCCGCTCGAGCGCTTGCTTCACTAGCCCTTCGCGTTTCCCGCGATCGATTTCCGCGAAGCGCAATGGCAGTTCAACATTCTCAAACAAATTCATGCTTGGGATCAGAATGAAAGACTGAAACACCATGCCTACCGTATACCGGCGATAATGAGCCAGGCGATCGCGAGAAAGCGCTGCCAGGTCGCTGCCTTGAACGATCACGGTCCCGGAAGTTGGCCGGTCGAGTCCGGCAATCAGGTTCAGCAGCGAGGATTTTCCAGAACCGGATGCGCCCAGAAGAGCAACAAATTCGCCCGGCTGAACCTCAAGCGAAACGCCATCGACCGCCCGGATGAGCGCCTCGCCCATCTGGTAATGCCGGCAAAGATTTTGGATGCGAATCGCAGTCGCGCGGCTGGGTTCGTTGGCTGCGAGCATCATGGGTTAGCCGATATCTCCTCGAACCACTCGCAGCGCATCGGCCATCCCATGCTCGTTTCCATTTGACTTGGATGTGCCCACATCGTCCGGAACCAGCGCAGCGTCGCCCTCACCCGGCGCCAGGAAAAGATTACTCTCCAGCCCGTGCTGTTTTGTATAGAGCTCGTAATAGCGGCCTCCCAGCGCGTACAGCTCTTCGTGAGTGCCGCGTTCGACGATTCTGCCCTGCTCGATCACCAAGATCTGATCGGCGCGCCGAATCGTGGACAAGCGGTGCGCAATCACAAAAGTCGTTCGGCCCTGCATCAGGTAGGAGAGCCCCTGTTGAATCATCTGCTCGGATTCAGAATCCAGGCTGGATGTGGCCTCGTCAAGAATCAGAATACGCGGCCCGGCAAGAATGGCTCGTGCAATCGAAATCCGCTGCCGTTGTCCGCCGGAAAGTTTGACGCCGCGCTCACCGACGATCGTGTCATATTTGTCGGCAAAGCTCTCCGCAAATTCGTCGACGCGGGCAATGCGGCAGGCTCGCATGACAGCCTCTTCACTCGCATCCGGTCGGGAGAACGAGACATTCTCGCGAATGGTTCCATCGAACAGAAAGGATTCCTGCAAGACTACACCAAGTTGAGTGCGGTAAGAATCGAGCCGAACGGTGCTCAGGTCAATGCCATCCACCAGAACTTGGCCGTGGCTTGGAACATAAAAGGCGGAGATCAGTCCGATGGTCGTCGATTTGCCCGACCCCGACGAGCCGACCAACGCGGTCACCGTTCCCGGGCCGGCATGAAATGACACCTCGCTCAACACCTGCCGCGTGCCGTCGTAACTGAAGCTGACATTCTCGAAATCGATGTTGCCCACAATCTCTGAAAGCGTGACCGTTCGCTTGGGGTCGCGATCTTCCGGACTCTCGCTCAGGATTTCATGGGTGCGGTCCAGGCCGGCAATCGCTTCCGTCAGTTGCGTCCCGATCTGCACGATCTGCATGATGGGCGCAATCAGGAATCCCATAAACAGCGTGTACGTGAAAAAGCCGCCGATGGTCAGTGATCCGGCCAGAATCTGCAGCGCGCCCACAAACATGATCACGGCGCCGACTACGCCCAGCAGCACACTTGCGGAAAGACTCATGACTGAAGTTGCGGTCAAGGTGCGCATGACGTTGTCCAGCAGCCGCAGGACTCCGCGCGAAAAAACTTTCTCTTCCCGATCCTCGGCATGGTAGCCCTTCACCACGCGAACTCCGCCGAGCGATTCCGCCAGGCGTCCGGTGACTTCTGCATTGATCTTGCCGCGCTCGCGGAAAATGGGCCGGATCGTCTGAAAGGCATTCTTCAATGCCAGTGCAAAGCAAAGCAGGAAGCCGAAGGCAAGTGCCGTCATCAGTGCGCTGATGCGAAACAGAACCACCAGAGCGATGGTCGCTGTCAGCAACCCCCCCACCAGGTCCACCAGGCCGGTGCCGATCAGATTGCGCACGCCTTCGACGTCGCTCATGATCCGCGACACCAGAACGCCGCTCTTGGTCGAGTCATGGAACGCGACCGGCAGCCTGCCCACGTGAGCCTGCACCTTTTGTCGAAGTTCTGCAATCAGTCGTTGCGCGGCTTTGGAAAGCAACTGGGTCAGTGAAAACGACGTAATCCCCTGAACCACAGTCGCGGCAAGCACGCCTAGCACCAGCGGTTTGAGCAGTTGAACATTGTGTTTGATGATGACGCTGTCGATCAGATACCGCGTAGAGTAGGGAAGCACCAGCGATGCGACCCGGTTAATCACCATCAAGAGAAAGCCGAGCGCAAGCAGTCCACGCCGCGGGCGGATAAGTTCCCACACCATGGGAAGCACGGCACGAAACTTAGGGCGCGGCACGGGCGAATTCCCGGGCGGTTTATGGTCGGCTGCCACCTTCGATTAGATACCCTTCCGCCCGGCGGGGTTCAATTTGTGCTCCGTTTCTGGGCGGAGACCAGCATGATGGCTTGATTCGTGAACATCGTTTCCCTTATAAGTCAGGGACTGGACATTATAACTGGAGATGGTGACACCTGATTCCCTATGGCACAGGTTGAGCGCGGAAGTTGTCGATTCAAAGCGGTGAAGGGCCCAGACGGAAAAGCGACTGTCCAGATCGAGCTGTTTCACAACACAGTAAAGCTTCTGGACGGCATGACCCTTGAATTTGAGCTGCTCAGTGGAAGCACGATCGAGCAGGCCACGGCTCTTGCGGACGCCGCCAACGACCGCGTTCTGGGGGTAATTGTTTCCAAGAGCTAGCCACCTTCCGCGCTCGGGAGCATCATAGATTATATGGCTTCATCACCGGACTATCCTGATCAGGAAGCTGTCGAGCCGCAAAATCCAAAGGCGGCGGACGATGGCCCGGAACTCCTCTTGGCCAACAGCTGGGAAGATCCTTTGTGGAAGCGTCTGCTGGGCAATTTGAAGGACAGGATCGCGCCGGAAAATTTGCCCCCATTGCGGCTTACATCGCGGCCCGTCGATGTTGGCATGCTGGCGGGTGACCGGCTCAGTCTGCCCTGGTTTCGCACCGTCTTCACCAACCTCGGCGACGTAATCTCGCCGGAGACGCTGCCGCCCCTCGAACTGGAATCCCGGCCGGTGGATGTGGGCGAGTTGATCGCCGACCAGACGGCTCATCCCTGGTGGACATCCCTGCTGCGCAACCTCGCCGACGCCGTGGCGCCGGAGCATCAACCCGCGCTCCAATTGACTTCGCGCCCCATGGATCCCGGAGGAGTATCCGGTTCCATGTCGCTTCCCCGTTGGTCGGCGACCATCAGCACCCCCAAAGTGTTCTTGCCCGACCAGCCCAAGCCGGAATATGCGTCTGCACCGGTCCGGCCCCCTCCGCCCAAGGCGAAGCCCAGCCCTGCGGAAATCGAGTTCGTTCACGTGCTTCAGGCGGATTTGAAGCGCGACCTGTGCCGCTCCGCATTTCGTCAGAGGGTGTGGATCTCGCTGGCGGCGCTGGAAGTCGCGGCCCTGATCGGCACCGCGATCTGGTGGAAGTAGCTTTCCCTGGGCATCCCGATCCGCCGATCCCAGCGAAGGAACAGCCATTCCGGATCGAGCTTTGCCTCTGTCGTGAATCAAGGTTTCAGTGGGGTCACGCCGCTCGCGGCCTCCACCAGCTTTTCGATCGGCGCAACCACCATCAGCAGCAGTTGTGCCTTCTGCGTTTCCGCCTCATGCAGCATGGCAAGCTGCTGAGATTTCCACGCATCCGGAGCGCGCTCGCCCTGATCCAGATAGTCCAGTGCCTGCAGCCCCGCTGCCCCCACGGCCGACAACTCCTGCGAAAGCGGGACATCTTCCTGCAGAAGGAACGATGATTCGAGGGGCCGCAAATTCGCATCGTTGTCGCGCCAGCAGATCAGCCACATTCTTGTTTTTTCCTTGGTCGCGGCATCGGCCGTTCCTGCCAGCCATGCGTTGACCATGCCGGAAAACTGCCGCGCCGTCACGCTCTCGGGCCGCGCTGCATCCACCAGACGATTCAACGGCGCCAGGCTCGTCGCTTCGGTCCTGGCGACTTCTTCCCGCACATAATCTTTCACCGGTTCAACGACATCGGCCAGCGTTCGCAGAGAAGAAATATCGTCGGCCCCGGCGATTCTCCGCAACATCGGCTCATAACTTGTGTTGTGAGTAAGCCCCAGCCACTCTAGCCAGCGGCTGGTAACTTCCAGGCGCTGATACATTGAATCCGCATCTTTCACGTTTTCTGGCGACCACAACCGCTCGGCGATCGCTGCCATACGCGGCCAGATGCGCGAGTCGATATTCTCCGGCGAGACATATTCCGACCACATGCAAGCTTCTCCACCCAAAATGCGTTGCTTTTCCTCCGGGCTGAGATTCGTCGCACCGTCTTCCAGCGGATCCACGGCATAGTGCCGCCCCGCCGGCCACATCAAGTCGAGGTAATAGCCGGATGAAAGCAGTCCCCGGTAGCCCAGCGTGGCGGCTTGCGCCAGTGAGGCTTGCCCGCGCCACGACTGCACCATAATGTCCTTCGACAGGTCCGGACGCAGAATCTCATCCCAGCCGATGATGATCTTGCCGTGCTTGCTTACGATCTTCTGCAAGCGGGTGTTGAAATACGCCTGCAAATCTTGGTTATTCTTCAGACTGTGGGCGCGCATGAAAGCCTGAATCTTGGGATTCGCATTCCATTGTTTGCCGATTAATTCGTCGCCGCCAATGTGAAAATACTTGTCCGGAAACAGCCGCGCCATCTCGCCGACAAATTTGTCGAGGAACTTGTAAGTGCGTTCCTCGGTTGGATCCATCGCCGGAGCGAAGACTCCCCATCGGCGCTCGATCTGGTACGGCCCCGCCCCGCTGGCCAGTTCTGGATATCCCACAAACCACGCCGTGCTGTGCCCGGGCATATCGAACTCGGGCACCACCCGAATCCCGCGATCGCGCGCGTAGGCGACCAGGTCGCACACCTCATCCTGCGTGTAGTAGCGCCCATCGGAACCCATCCCCTGCAGTTTGGGAAATCTTTTGCTTTCGACGCGAAATCCTTGGTCGTCGGAAAGATGCCAATGAAAAACGTTCAGCTTGACCGCTGCCATGCCGTCGAGGTTGCGCTTCAGCACATCCAGCGGGATGAAATGGCGGCTGACATCGATCATCAGGCCGCGCCATGGAAAACGGGGCTGATCGTGGATGACAACGGCCGGAACCGCAAAGCCAGCGGAAGTCGTCTCAACCAACTGCAGGAAAGTCTGCAATCCCCGCATGGCGCCGAGCGCAGTCGCAGCCTCCAGCTTCGCGCCCGACGAAGTAATCTCCAACGAATAGGACTCATCTTCGCCGAGTTCCAGAATTTCCCGGTTCGGATGTTGCACAGTGATTTGCAGCGTTCCGCCGGGGCCGCTCGCCAGCTTCAGGCTCGAGGCCGGCATCCCGGTTTGCCGACGAAGCTGATCAAGGTAGCGCTGAAACGCACGCTGTAGTCGCGGATCCCAACGAGCTTCACCGAGAATGACTGATCGATGACGAGTTGGCCACTACCGGATTGCACGCTCGCCGGCATGGGCATAAGCATCGGCGGCAGGATTTGAGCAGTGGAAAGAGAAAGACAGAAAGAGCAAATTCCGAGAAGAAAAACAATCGTTCGCAAGCTGCGATCTCCGGTGGTTCGTGACCAGCCAGAATAGAGGAAGAACAAATCGATCGCAAACCAGCCCTGACTCCTGACTCCTAGCTCCTAGCTACTCCTTCTCACCCTTTACCCACAAACTGGCTGCATTGCAACAGGTTCACGTCCCAGATGTTCGGTTCAGAACGAATGGCCTCGATGCCGACTTCGCCCTGCCGGCACGTACCCAGCTTGCCGACCCAGACCACGCGGAATTCCGTGTGCTGCTGGCCGAGCTTAAGCTGCAGCAACTCGCCAGCCTTCATGGTGTGGACCATCCCCTGGAGCACGGCGCCGTTGTTGCTGATGTTCTTGGTGCGGACGACTTGCGAAAAGGGCAGACCCTCGCCGTCCACACCCCAAATCCGCACGGGCAGCAATGCAGTCACACGCCGGTTCCGACGACGATCCATAGATGGCCTTTCAAGGACTGTTGGGATGGTAGGACGGTTTAGAGGGGAAGAAAACTTACGCCAGTCACATGTCCTCGGTGACCCAAGGGTAGCTTGAAAAGGCGTGGGAAAGCAGACCGCTTGGTGTGAGGGCGAAGCCGGCGCTAGTCGAAATCGCGCATGGCGCAAGCGCCCGGGCCGCGCGGATCGCCGCAACTGCCGCATGCGCCTGCCGCCGGAGCTGGAGACGTAGCCGATCCTTTGCTCGATACCGCAAACACCGAAAGCTGCGGCGCCAGTTTCCGGCTATGGCACTTCGGGCATTCCGCCTTTTGGCTGCCGTAGACCAGGGCTTCAAACCCGTGCTTACAGTCTTCGCAAACGTACTCGAAAATCGGCATGGCCTCTCCTGCGGAACGCTTCGCTGTCGTTCCTTATTTAAAATCAGATGGTGGGGAGTTCGCAAATCAAACCGCCAACGTTCGTGCCGCATCACTTTCTGCGTGGCGGACACGTTCAGACGATCGCCAGTTTTTTTCTGCCACGCCGCCTGGTTTTACCTCCATGCGAAGAGCGTCTGATTGAAGTTGAGGCCGGCGTGAAAGTTCTCTGTCATTGCCATTGGCAGCCCGACCGCGCGAATGCAATGACGGTGATCGTGGTTCACGGCCTCGAAGGCTCCAGCGATTCCGAGTACATGCTAGGTTTGGCCACCAAGGGCATCGCATTGGGCATGAACGTGGTGCGCTTCAACCAGCGGAACTGCGGCGGAACCGACGCCTTTTCTCCAACCCTCTATCATTCCGGACGTTCGCAGGATGTGGCCAGAGTTGCTCAGCACCTCATCGAACACGATCACATTTCACGGCTGGCCTTGGCCGGTTTTTCCATGGGCGGCAATATCGTGCTGAAACTCGCGGGAGAGTGGGGCAGGGAAGGCCCTCCGCAGTTTCGTGCCGTAGCGGCTGTCTGTCCGGCAGTGGACCTGGCTGCCTCGGCCGATGCGCTTCACCTGCCCAGCAACCGCCTGTACGAGTATTACTTCTTGTGGAAGCTGCGCCGCCGGCTGCGGGCGAAGGCGCGCCTCTTCCCGGAAAGGTTCGATCCTGCGCGCATGCGAGGCGTCACCAGCCTGCGCGATTTCGACGACAAGGTAACCGCCTACTACTCCGGCTTTGCCGGAGCGGCGGATTATTACGCCCGCGCGGCCGCCGCCAACGTGGTGGACCACATCGCGGTCCCGGCGCTGGTCCTGCACGCCGCCAACGATCCCTTCATCCGCATCACTCCTCAAACCCGGCAGAAGATCCTGTCCAACCCCAACATCACCTTCCATGAAACCGAAGATGGAGGCCACTGTTCGTTCCTCGCCGAAGCCGACGGCACGGGTTACGACGGACGCTGGGCCGAAACTCAGGTGCTGGAATTCCTGCGGCGCTTCTGAAGTTCCGTGGGGACAGCCGCCCTCGGCTGTCCAGCCGGGCAAAGCCCGGCAGTTACCGCACGAAATTGCAGACGCGAGCCTTCACCGCGCCCGCAGAGTCCGCGTTGCCCACGCCCAAGCCTCACCGCCGCGATCTTTCAGGCGGGTGCGCAGCAGCGACAGCGCCAGCATCGCAAGAAAGATTGTGAGCAGCCCCAGCGAAGCGGAACGAATGTCCTGCGCCCTTTTCGCCAGGATAGAAAATCGGCCGTAGACAAATTCAATATGCACCCAATAGACCAGCAGCGAAGTCTGTCCCAATTGGATCAGCGGGCTGAAGCCCCATTGCCCCGCCCCCCAGCGACACCAGCCATAAACTGCGGACAGAATCAGCAAGAGCAGGCCAACACGGATCAAGAAGAAGTTTGGGCTGGTGTGCCAGAAATCATAGACCGGATAAAGTTGTCGAGGCTGCGCATCCAGCCAGCGGGCGACCAGAATCAAGCAAACTCCGCCGGCGCCTGCCAACAGAAACGGAGTAGCCCCGTGCTGGCGCGCCCAATCGTTTAGCAAGAAAAATCCGAGCGCCAGACCGAGAAACGCGAATGCCGACCAGGGAAAGATGGGAAAAAGCCAAGCCTGTGGCTCACCGAGGTTATGCACGCCGTTGATGTAGGACTCAATCGGCCAGGGAAGCCAGCGCGGCCGCCAAACCGTCCACAGCAGAGGAGTCAGCAAAGAAATCCCTATTCCCACCGCAGCCGCGCTCGCTGCCAGAGTGAACCTGGCATTCGGCCCGCGAGTCACCCTCAGCACCATCCAGCAAACCGCGCCCATCAGCATCATCGACATCCCGATTACATTAAGCACATCGACGCGCAACAGGTCGCTCCACGGTGCCCATCCCCAGGCAATGAGAAATTCCTGCAGCCGAAATAGAAGACCAAACCCGAAGATCTCAGCCCCGCGGCGAATCGTGGTGCGGGCAATCTGGTTTGCCGGCAAACCCTTCAGTCGCAGTTTGTCAGTGACCAGCGCGAAAGAAACTCCGGCGAGAAACAAAAACAACGGCGCAGGCAGCGTACCGCCCAGTTGCGACCACATGAAGAATGTCGTCTTGCGGGTCGGCGGCGCCAGCCAGGAGTCGTAGCAGTGCGTCTGAAACATCAACACGCAAGCCAGCCCGCGCATCCAGTCGATGTATGCCAGCCGCGATGATGGAGGAGCAGACATGCGCTGCGCCGATGACCAAAATTAAAGCAGCAAGCCGGAAGTATACGGCATCAATGCTGCATGGCGCGTCCCAGGCCAACCTATGCCAGGCTACTGACTACCTTCCCGAAAACAGTGAATTTTCGCTCGTGCGAAGATAGAACCCGGCCACCGGCCACGCGTTGGAGCGCATGACGGCAACTTTTCGCAGGGTATTCAAAGCATTTCACTATCGAGATTTCCGCCTGATGTGGTTCGGCGCCTGCATGTCCAGCATTGGCACTTGGATGCAGATCGTGGCGCAAGGCTGGCTGATCTATCGGCTAAGCCATTCGGCCTTCTTGCTTGCGCTCGATCAGTTTCTCGCCGGCATTCCTATTTTCCTCTTCTCGTTGATTGGCGGCGTGGTGGCGGACCGGGCCGAGCGCCGGAAGATCCTCCTCGGTTCACAATACGTTCAGATGGCATGCGCAACTGTGCTTACCGTGCTAATCGTGACCGGCCGAATTCACGTGTGGCATATGCTCTGTCTCTCGTTCGTTTCCGGATTCGCCCAGGCCTTTGGCGGGCCGGCGTACTCGGCGCTGATCCCGACTCTCGTCGACAAAGAGGACATACCGAATGCTATTGCGCTGAATTCGATCCAGTTCAACACAGCGGTGACGATTGGACCCGCCCTCGCTGGGCTGGCATTGGCGAGGTTGGGTGAACAATGGTGTTTCGGACTGAATGCCCTTTCTTTCCTTGCGCCGGTCGTTTCCCTCTCCATCATCAAAGCCCGCTACCTGCCGGAGAAAACCACCGAATCGATCTTCGGCAGCCTGAAGCAAGGCATAAGGTTTGTTCGCCGGCAGGGATCCATGGAGGCGCTCATCGTGCTCGCATTCTGTATGACCGCGCTCAGCATGCCCATGCGCACCTACATTCCGGTATTCGTCAAAGACATCTTTCATCGCGGGCCGGAGACTTACGGGAACCTGCTTTCACTGATGGGAATCGGTTCCATCTGCGGCTCTCTGATGGTTGCTGGGTTGGGCCACATACGTCACAAGGGGCGTTTCGCCCTCACAGGGATGATCAGCCTGGGTGCAGGGATCGCGGTTTTTTCCCTCTCCAAAGTGTTGCCGCTGAGCTACGCCATGCTGGTGCTGGTGGGCGCTTCCATGATGGCGGTGTTTGCCACGGTAACATCGCTGGTGCAGTTGATTACCACCAACGAAATGCGCGGACGCGTGATGAGCGTCTACAACTGCGCCTTCCGCGGAGGCATGCCGATGGGGAACCTGCTCTCGGGATGGCTCGTTCCCATGTTTACTGCGCCGATGGTGCTTGGGGTGAACGGAGCTCTCCTGATTCTGATGGCTCTATACTTTCTGCTGCTGCAGCGGCGAGTCGCCGCGCTTTGACTTTCCAGCCGTCGATGTAGGCACAGGTGTCCCCGCCCGTGCGGGAACCCAATTGAAACTCGTCAAGGCTGAGCCGGCGCTTGACCCGCTGGCGCTACCGCTCCGGCCGCCGGGGTCTGACTCGCTGTCGCCACCAGCGCCTGCTTCGCCGAGTCGGGCAACTTGTCGGCGTTGGCCAGCAACAAGCTCACCTGCCACATCTGCGTCTCGGAGAGCGACTGCGAATATCCGGGCATTCCGCTGAGCCGGATGCCGTTCGCCACCTTCCAGTAAGTCCCGCCGGGTTCGTCGTCGGTCACGCCTTTGCCGCGAAACAATTGCGGAGGCTTGGGAAACATCCCTTTGGAAGCGGCGCTCTGAGCGTCCAAAGGCAATCCGTGACAGAATGCGCAGTTCTGCCTGTACACTTGTGCTCCAGCCAGGTAGTTCGACTCGTTCGCCGCGACGGGCGCCGACTTCGGCATTTCTTTTTCAAGGCGAACGTTCAGAGCCTTGTCGGCCAGCATTTTTTCAAAAGGCATCCCAGAGGCTGAGGTCGCCACGGGCGCCATTCCAGTGGCGAAGTACGTGTAGATTACGACGAGCACCACCAACACACCGACCACTAAACCCACAATAAACGTCTTCAATCAGTCTCCCTTTTCTTGGAGAGACAGTATACAAGCACGCCGGTCAAGCACGCCGGTGTTTCTGCCTGAACCTGCGTTCTGCGCGCAAAAGCAAACGCCGCCCGTTTCCAGGCGGCGTCTGGTTAGTAATAAAACGTCAGGCTACATCAGCGGTGCCCTCCACCGTGTGAACCTCCGCCTCCGCCATGAGAGCCTCCGTGGAAGCCTCCGCCGGAGTTGCCATGATAGCCACCCGAGCTATGCGATGGCGCAGAGTAGTGTCCGTAGGAACTACCGCCGCCCCTCGCCGAATCATAGGTTGGACGTTCCCCGTATCCGCGGTACGGGTTCGATCCGCCGCCGTAGCCGCCGTACGAGCGTCCTGAGTTGCCAGCCGACGCGTAATCACGCGGCGCCGGCTTGACCGGACCTGAAGGCCGCGGCACGCTGCGTCCCGCGCTGGGAGATGAATAGGAGCGCGGTGCGCTCGCCGGAGACGAAGCATTGCTATGCGTGTTTTCCGCCGGCCTTGAGAAGCTGCCCTGCGGTGGACGTGGCACGTATCGTCCGCCCGAAGTCGGATTCTGCGTGCTCGAATGATTTCCAGCCGACGTGCTCTGCGGGCCACGTGTTTCCGCACCGCGTGTCGAGGACGAGTTCGGAACATTGCGTGCACTTGACGGCTCTGCACCACGAGCACCCGGATTCTCCCGCGCACCCATTGACGCTGCCGGGCTGCTAACCCGAGCCGGACTCGCCGGAGGTTTCATGCGGCTGACCGTCGGTCGCGAAGCTGCCGCAGAAGAAGGTCTCGCCGCAGCGGGTTTAGCTCCCAGCCGGCTCTCATTGCTCGGGCTGACGGAAGAAGGTCCGCGAGCGCTTGCCAGGTTGTGCAGTGCGCTCGCCGGAATCTTATTCATGTTGCCACGCGAAATCGGCAACGAGTGCTGCAGCGCATTGTTTGAGGCAGTCGACAGTCCATTGTGAGACGTCGCATACCGTGGCATGGGCGCGATTCCGTGGTTCCCATAGAATCCGCCAGTCCCGGCATGGTTGAAATAGTTGTTGGTAATGTGGTTGATGTTCGTAATCCGCGTATTGCTGATGTTGATATTGCGGAAGTAGCCGTGGCTGAATCCGCCCCACCATGGGAAGAACGGCTCACCCCAGCCCAGCGGGCACCAACCCCATCCGAAGCCGACACCAAATCCAAATCCGGCTCCCCATCCCGGACCGCCGAACCATCCCACCAGCGCCGGCGCATACCATGGCCGCACCCAGTACGGGCCCGGGGCCCATCCCCAATACCCGCCGGCATAGACCCAGCGGCCATAGTGGAAGGGAGCGAATCCCCAGGGAGCAGCGTCTTGCCAGGTCCATCCCCACGGATCGACCCAGATCCACTGGCCGTCGCTATAGGGAGCCCAATCGGGCCCCACGTCATTGGGAACCCAGACGTTGCCGTACTGCGGATCGTTGCGCCAGGTTCCGTTGTCGTCGAGATCCTCCGACCCCACGACTCCAGGAGCTACGTACTGCGCCGACACCGAATGGTCTTCGCGCTGATCGCGCACCCGGCACCAGTCATCGAAATCATCGAGCGCTCCCGCCGCGTGCATCTCATGCGTGAGCGACGTGCCATTGCTGAAGTGAGCCTGATCGCCAGTGCGGACTTTTGCCGCCGGTCCCTGTCCGGTCGCTTCGCCTTCACCCTTCCACACCGTGACCGTCGTGGAGTCGCCATTTGGATCGACGTCGAACCGGTAGTCACCCGACTTTTTCACCGTGAACGCCAGATTGGGTGTATCGATCTCATATACCTCGCCGCCATAGAGCTTGCGGATGTGGACATTCAGAGTGCCCTGGTGCAACTCCACCTGCACTACGTCATTATTGATGTTGGTGAGCGTGAGGCTGCTCTCGGAGTTGATCCGAAGCAAACCGGTGCCTACGTTCAATTCCGCGCGGGAATCCTTGTCTGCCCAGATGTTGTCCGCGTTGGTCAGCGGACGGTTGGCCGACCCCTGCACCCAGTCGTCAACTCCGCGCGGCTGCACCGACACCGATCCGCTCATGAACTCAAGACGTGCCACCCGGCCCGGAGGGTCTTCCGCCCAAGCCGCCGTAGCCGCCAACAACAACATTAATGCGCCAACTATCAATAATCTCGCCTGATACTTCATGGCCCGTCTCCTTGGAACACCGTCAGCTACCGCGATGTTCTTGGGCATCTGCGCCCGGGGAAGCACAGCGCCCCCTACTTACTCTACAGGTATGAACCCCGCTTTGGAGAATGAGTTGCGTAACCTTAGTGTTTCTTCGGCGGATCGGAGCTGGCGGCCTGAAGTTTGCCAGAGCGACTGTTTTCAGTGAGTTCCGGGATGGCCGTGTAGGGCGGACACTTCTGTCCGCCGCCTTTGACGTTGCTTTTGAAACAGGGAGAGACGGGTGTAAAATCGAACTCTCGTTTGTTCCCGCCGCTCCCGACGGGCATAGCTCGATGGAGAAGTCCGGTATGAAAACGAGCCAACGCCCTCACGCCACCCGATGGTTCTTGGTCGTGCTCCTGGCGTTCGTCTGTCACGCCTCCGCCGCCAGTTGGAAGGAAAAGGTGTTATACAGCTTCCAAGGTGGCACGAACGATGGGTTCGATCCTGCAGGCGGCGTAGTGTTCGACAAGGCTGGCAACTTGTATGGCGCGACCACCGGTTGGGGATCGGACAGCTGTGGCCCGATTGCGAACGAGTGTGGCCTGGTCTTTGAGCTGTCCCCGCCAACCAAGAAGGGCGATCCCTGGACGGAGACCATTTTGTATGAATTCAAGGGCGAGGATTCCAACGATGCCAGTGGCCCAGCGGGCGGAGTCGCCCTTGATGCCGCTGGCAACGTGTACGGCACGACCGCTTATGGTGGAACGGGAGATTGTGTGCTCTTGGGGACGAAAGCTGGCTGCGGTACGGTGTACGAGCTTTCGCCGCCAGCTAAGAAAGGCGACCCCTGGACCGAGACTTTGCTGTACAGCTTCAAGAGCGGCAACGACGGGTATTTTCCGTGGGGGAACCTGACGTGGGACGCGAAGGGAAACCTTTACGGAGCGACGCAGTTCGGCGGTGGAAAAGGGAACACTTGCAATCCTTACTTTCAGTACTGCGGGACGGTGTTCAAGCTTAGCCGGCCGAAGCAGAAGAGCGGCAAGTGGACGGAGCAAGTGCTGCACAGCTTCGGAGGCGGCAGTGATGGCGCCAGCCCAAACGGCGGTCTGATCCTCGACAGTCAAGGGGCGGTCTATGGCACCACTTTTACTGGCGGTAATCAGGGATGCAATCCGCAACCGGGCTGCGGAACGGTTTTTAAGCTAGCTAGGGCGGCGAAGGGGGGGCATGGGGGGAAAGGCTGCTGCATGTCTTCCGAGGTGGCCAGCAAGATACCAATACTCCGAACGCCGGTGTCATCTGGGGCGCGAAAGGAAGTCTGTACGGGACAGCAACGGGGGGATTCAGCGGCGACAGCGGCGCGGTCTTCAAGCTCGCGGCGCCGACGAAGCGCGGACGCCCTTGGCAGGAATCCTTGATTATAGAATTTCAGAACTGCAACGGTGAGTATGGCTGCAGGCCGTCGGCTCTGACCTTTCATTCCAAGGGGGCCCTCTATGCTGCCTCGGGTCCCATAATCCGAATGACCCCGCCGACGCGGAAGCACCGGCACTGGACTCTTGGTTTGATCTATAAGTTCAAGGGCTCGCCCGATGGGTACGATCCGATCGGCATAACCTTTGGTACAGCGAGCACGATCTTTGGGACCACGATCTACGGCGGCACCGGCACGAATTGCCAAGGCGGCTGCGGCACCGTATTCGAGGTGAGCCCGTAGAGAAAAACAGTTCGCACGGCGGTTGAAGAGCTAACAGATAGGAGCAAACCAATGAGAAAGACAAAAAGTTCGACGGTAGCTCGTGTGTCGTTCGGAGCTATCGTTTTCATTCTCTGGCTTTCTTGCGTGGCCAGTGGCCCAGGTTCGCGTCCGTTCTTGGGATGTCATGAGACTGGACATCCGTTCTTGGGACGCTAACCTGGGTCTAGGAGCCTGGGGTTTTTAATCGCGCCCCCGCCACGCCCGCCTCCGTGATCCCCCTCCTTGACAAGCCCGCACTCCAGGCGCACTTGACAAGACCGCATCCCAAGCGCACAATATCCAAAAGATATCCAACAAATAACTAAGTTATCTACAAGGACAGACCCCCGCCAAAGTATGGCGAGCGCATCGAGAATCGTCGGGGCCGAACCAAAGCCAGCAAGAACACCGGCCGGGCAGTTAACTCCTTTGCTTTCTATATTATGATATAAATCCTTTGTAATCTATATCTTACGGCTGTTAGTGCAAAACAGAGCGAAAAAGGCATGAAAACGGGCCTCACAAACGACGTTTGTTTTCTAGACTTTACGAAGCACCAAAACAGCAAGCGGCCTGTTTTCTATAGCTTGCCAAAATGCCAAAAGGGGGGAGGGGGATAACGTTGGAGTGAAGGCGTGGCGAGGGTATCCCAAGTTCGCGCCCCGAACGGCCATCAAGAACCGAGATACCTGGTTTCCAGACGCTAACCTCGGTGTCTCTGCAACTCTGTCAGCGCTGTTCCGGAGTTTCCGGCCGAGGCACGGCAATTGTCCACATATATGCTGCAGTACCAGCAAACACAACCACTTAGGCAGTCTCTTGCTGTACACTGCCGAGCAGGTGCGATTCCGCGCGAGTTCAAAAGCGGCCGCCAGTGGCGGGTGCGTGAAGTCATGACCGAGGAAAAGGGCAAACCCGACGAGCAAGGCTCATCTCAGCCCCGTCCCGTCCGCCGGAAAAAATACGAAAAGCCCTCGTTCCGGTTCGAGCGCGTATTTGAGACGATGGCGCTGGCTTGCGGGAAAATCAGCCCTACCGAATTTCAATGCCGGTTCAACCGAAAGAATTCTTAGCCTCCCCATGACCCAGCCGAGTGCCGAGACTTCGCAGGACGCCAAGTTAGACCTCGCAGCCGACTTGCTGTGCGCCGGTGGCACGGTTCATTTGCGTGCCTTAGGCGCCAGCATGCTACCAACCCTGTGGCCCGGCGATCTGCTCACAATTGAGGCGGCGCCGGCGGCCGGCTTGTTTCCCGGTGCGATCGTGCTCACTCACCGCGCTGGGCGTTTTTTTATCCATCGGTTGACCCAGCGTGGAAGCCGATCGGGTTCGGCGGATTGGGTCACCCGCGGAGACTCCCTGCCGCAGTGTGATCCTCCCGTGGCGTCTTGCGATGTCATTGGCCGCGTTTCCGGCATCACACGTGGACGGCGAACGCTGGTTCCGCGATGCAAACTGTCTTTGGCAGTGCGAATTTTCGCGTGGGTGCTTCAGCACTCAGACTGCGTGCGCGATCTGGCATTGCGCTGTCATTCAGCCTGCCAGAAACTGAGCGTCGCGGGCTCAGGAGGCTCGCCCAGGCACGATTTTCCCCATTTTTCGACAGTTGCGAATCTCCCAAAAGAATGAGCCAGCAGGCCCAACCCATACTGGCAACCCCGGTCACCATCCGGATTGGAGGAACTTCCGTCGGCATCCGGAGTCAGGACGCTGCTTTCCGCGACATGCTGCTGGCGCGCTATTCCGGTTTCGTTGTGCCGACCTCGCATGCGGATTTTGAATTCGACGTCGAACTGGCCGAGCCTTCCGCGCCGATCAATGCGGACGAAGAACTCCGGGTAACGCGGCGCGGAGAAGACTGGAAACTGGAACGTGGTGATTTTCGCGCCGTCTGGAACGCGCGCACTACCCGCGGACAGGTATTTCAGGCCAAGAGTCCCTACGCCATCGACTCCGTTCTGCGCATTGTGCACACGTTGATTCTGGCCACGCGAGGCGGCTTCCTGGTTCATGCCGCAAGCGCGATTCGCAACGGTCATGCGTTCTTGTTTGCCGGGGCCTCGGGCGCGGGCAAGACCACGATTTCGCGCCTCGCCCCACCCGACGCAAGACTGCTTACCGACGAAATTTCCTACATTCGCTGCGACGATGGCAAGTATTGGGCCTGCGGGACGCCATTCGCTGGCGAACTGGCACGACTGGGCGAGAACTGCACCGCGCCGATTCGAACTCTTTTCTTGCTGGAGAAAGCCGCCGAAAACCGCATCGACCGCGTCGACCCAGCCGACGCGGTTCGCCAGCTGCTGAGGCATATTCTGTTCTTTGCCGTCGATCCGGAAATGGTCAAGCTGGTTTTCCAGGCCGCATGCCGGTTTGCAGATGTGGTTCCGGTGCGGCGCTTAAGTTTCACTCCCGACCGCCGGGTGTGGGAGATAATAGGCTGACCGATCATAGGTTGAACCAGGAGACCGCAACCATCCGCGAAAAGTACATCGCCAGGAGTTCCGCCATCGCCGCCCGCCTCATCGGCGGCGAAATGATGATCATGTCGGCGGTGGATTCGACTTTCTTCACGCTCAACGAAATCGGAACGCTGATCTGGCAGGCGGCGGATGGTCAGACGCCGCTTTCGGAAATCGTCGCCCAGCGCGTCTGCCCGGAGTTCGACGTTTCTCCCGAGCAGGCAGAGCGCGATGCCGTCGAGTTCGTGAGCGAACTTTCTCAGCACGGCATCCTCCTGCTGTCTGAGCAGCCGTTCGCCAATTCCACCAGACCCGCGGTGAGTACTCCATGAGCCTGCTCTATGAGATGAATCAGAAAGCCCAGGCTCTGGGCATTCCGCTGAGCGTTCACCTCGACCTGACCTACCGCTGCAACGAGCGCTGCATCCACTGTTATCTCGACCACGACGACCATGGCGAGATGACTACCGCTGAGATCGGGAATGTGCTCACACAACTTTCCGATGCGGGCGTCTTCTTTCTCACCTTCAGCGGCGGAGAAGTCCTGCTGCGCCGCGACTTTTTCCATCTGGTCGAATTCGCGCGCCGCCTGCTCTTCAACCTGAAAGTCAAAACCAACGGAGTGATGATCGGGGACAAGGAAGCCCGGCGGCTGCGCGAGCTTGGCGTCGAGCAGGTACAGATCAGCGTCTATTCGCATCGTCCTGAAATTCACGACGCCATCACCAAGCTGCCAGGTTCACTGAAGCGCACGATCGAAGCGATTCGCCGCTTGAAATCGCACGGCCTGAAGGTGACCATCGCCAACGTGCTCATGACTGCGAACTCCTTCGATAACGCCGGCGTGATTGCCCTCGCCAGGGAACTGGGCGCCTTCTA
The DNA here is from genome assembly GCA_963758285.1 of Terriglobia bacterium. Lineage (GTDB taxonomy): Bacteria > Acidobacteriota > Terriglobia > Terriglobales > Acidobacteriaceae > DASVWZ01. The sequence continues at coordinate 271,917 of CAVWUT010000015.1, forward strand.
TTCGCTCGACCCAACAATCACTCCCAAGATCGACGGAGACACAGCCAATCTTGCTCTGCGCATTCCGGGCGCCGAACTTCACCAGGTATTTCGGGATGAGCGGCTGGTGACCAACGTCGCCGAGTTCTGCGCCCCCCCACCGCCCCCCGGCGAAGACGTGATGGACGGCTATCCTTGCAGCGCGGGACACACCTCGTGCTACATCTCTCCCTACGGCGATGTCTATCCTTGCGTGCAGTTCCCCTTGCCCAGCGGAAATGTGCGGCGTCAGAGCTTTCTGGATATCTGGCGTAACTCAAGCCAGCTGACCGAAGTAAGGTCCATCCGCGCCAGAGATCTTCCCACCTGCTCCAGTTGCGCCCATGTCGGCACCTGCACCCGTTGTCCCGGACTGGCATACATGGAAGGCAATATGCGCGGACCCTCCAGCGCCGATTGTGAGAAGTCGTTTCAGCGAACCGGGATACCGAGCGCCGCCAGGTCATTGCGAATGCTCGCTGGAGCGGCCCCGAAGCTGGTCCAGATTCAGGTTCCCGCGCAGTGAGGGATCGAACTGCCACGTCTCGTCCCTGTTACCAGCCACATGAACCCGAATCATCAACCTCGGTTACCAAAGTAAGAGCCGTTCTCCCAAATTTGCGGGAGAATAGGAATCACGGGTCGTGGTGTGTGACCGTTTGGAAAAGCCTTCTAGGGCGAGAGGTGAACTCATGATCGCAACCCCGGCGGTTCCTTCAGGGCGGATGCGCTTCTTCTTCTGCATCCAGTTGACTGTCCTGATGTTTGCCATGATGCCTTTCTCCATGACCCTTTTGGCCCAAGAACCGGCGCCGGAACATGTGGGCTTTCCTGTGGACTGGAGTTCGCGGCACATACTGTTCACCAACCACGCCTCGCCCGAGAGTTTTGCTGCGGCTTCTCGAGACCCTCGGCTGTATTACAACTGGCTGCAACGGAGTTCCCGCATCATCGCCCGCGGGCCCGGCGAACGGCCGCTGCCTCCATCCAGGCGGCGTACGCACATTCAAGTGGACTGGGCGATGTCACTCGGTCCCGGCACCGCCGGAGGCAACGGCGGCATGCCGCTCGGCGAAAGCCCTGCGAAATACAGTTTCAGCACCACCAGTTACAGCTGCGCCAACGATTTTGCGGTTTTCACCATCAACGCTACGCCGGCGGCAGGGCAAGCGAATGTCGTTGCCTTCAACAATCTGTATACCGGCACCGGATCTTCATCCTGCCCCTATGGACCTCAAACTCCGCCGACAACCGACTACACCCAACCGACGTTCCTGTGGTCGTACGAGGCAGGAAGTGCGGGGTCGGCTCTGTCGCCCACGCTTTCTCTGGACGGAACGAAAGTTGCCTTCATCGAGACCTCCACCCCGGCTTACTTTGACGTTCTGACCTGGGTTGCGGGACAGGGCACTGATGCCACTCATCCGGTTGTGCCCGGCAGCGGAGGCTCGTCGCTGGTGCGATTAAGCTACACCACATCGGCAGCGACCGGGTGCAACGCCAGCGCGGGAAACAGCAACTCATCGCCGTACATCGACTACGGCAGCGATTCGGCCTATATCGCCGCCAACAACGGAATTCTCTACCGCATCACGGGCGTCTTCAAAGGTACGCCGACCGTCGCCTACTGCATCACCGTCAAGGCGAACAAAGACTTGACTTCTCCCGTATACGACGAGATCACAAACCAGGTTTTCGTCTCCGACGGCTTGTCGGTTTACTCCTACACTCCCGGCGCCAGCAGCTTCACCGCCGGAGGATCCATCGTTGTGGCCAGCACCGGCACCGATCCCCTGATCTTGTCTCCGATCGTCGACACCACCAACGGGTTCGTCTACGTCTTCTCGGCAAATGGATCTGGAACAAACAAGAACAACTCCGTCATATCCCAGATCAACCTTGCTCTCACTTCCCAGGTGCAAGGCGCGATCGGCCCGACTGGCACCCCATTCATTCTCGATGGCGATTTTGATAACGCGTATTTTACGAGTGGGCCGGATTCCGGCGCGGGAACCGTATACGTCTGCGGCGCTCAGACCGGGGCCGGCGCAAAGCCCGGTCTCTACGGGTTTTCCTTCTCATCTCCCGATGGAATCATGAACAGCACCCCGGTCTTGTCCAACAACCAGAACATCAACGGTGCCAGCAATCCGAACGGAAGTTGTTCCCCTCTGCTCGACTTTTTCGATGGCACCACCGATCGGCTCTTTGTGGGGACGGGAAGCTACAATGCCACTACTGGCGCCAACCTCGTAACGGAATGGAACACGACGGCCCGTATTACTTCGAGCAGCACTACCCCCAATGCCACCGCCTCGGGTTATTGGGGTGGGACCAGCGCGTTTAGTGTGGACAACGTCAGCCCCGATCCCCAGACCACCAGCATCTATTTCGGCACTTTAAACACGCCTCCTAGCGGAGGGACCACTCCCTGCGGTACAGGAGTTTATTGTGCCGTTAAGCTGACTCAGAACGGTCTCCAATAGTCGGAGGCGCCACAGGGGCCTCCTCAGTTCTGCTAGCGCTTGGTCTTACGCCGCGCCCCGCGCTTTTTGGCGCGAGCCAGCCGTTGTCGCAGGCGCTGCCGATACCGTGCCTTGGCCTCAGCATAGCCTGGACGACTGTTGTGACACAGGCTGCAGCCGCTGGAGTGGCGCCCGTTCCGCCAGGTGCTGGGCGAGATGGGGCGTCCGTGTTTCTGGCACAGCCGCTTCGACGGCGGTGGGACCTTGAAGCAAAGCACGCAACCCTTATTGCGGTATCCGGACCACCACCGGCTCCGCAGGATCGGAAGCCCGTGGCTTTTGCAGCGCCGCTTCCCGGGCGGTGGTACTTCGGTGGTTCGATAGCATTCGGCGCAGCCCGTAGTGCGATGGCCGGCACGCCAGTAGCTCGGCCGGATCGGCCTCCCGTGGACCTTGCAGAGTCGCTTCGACCGCGAACCAGTTCGCTTGTGGACGGCTTTTTTCTTGGTCATTGGCTAAAGCATAACCCCGGTCGAAGTTAGAAACAATAGCCGGTCCAGACTTTGCCAACGGCTAATCGGGTGACAGTAGAGCGCCGCGATCCGGCATTCGGAGGCCGCAGGTACCTTATCAGTCATTCGGGCAATGGCAGCGGGATGATTACCATTCCTGCAGGAAGCTTCAAGCGATCATGCAGCTTGCACCAAGATCGGATCCCGGGCAGGCGGTCGGCTCGAATATGTCCGTGGCAACCGCGGTGGTGGCTGCGGCTCCGAGCAGAACTCGCGGCTGGTTTCGCTATCCTCCAGCGGTGGACCGTTTCTGCGGCCGGCTTTCTCGTGAAACCACGTCCGGCCGCTTCATTCCACAAATCGATGGGCTGCGCTTCGTTGCTATCGGGCTCGTGATTCTTTTTCATTTGAACGGCTACCTGGCGGCGAGATGGCCGCTGCACCATGCAGGATCGCTGCCCCAATCCAGCTGGCTGGCACAGGTTGCCTTGCTGGGTTTTCATGGGGTCGAACTGTTCTTTGTGATTAGTGGGTTCATCCTGGCGCTTCCTTTTGCTGCCCACCACCTCCGCGGAACTGCTCCGGTCCGCCTGCGCCAGTACTACCTTCGCCGCCTGACCCGCCTTGAACCATCCTATTTCGTAACCCTCATAGTTCTCTTTGCCCTTGCGGTCGCGGTCCAGGGAAAAAGTGCAGCCGAGCTTTTGCCGCACCTTGCCGCCGGCTTCCTCTACTCCCATAGCCTGATCTACGGCACTCCGAATGGGGTTGCCTGGTCCCTTGAAATCGAGGTCCAATTCTATTTGCTGATGCCGCTGTTGGCCTGGCTGTTTGCGATTCAGCGAAAATGGCTCCGCCGTTTCGTCCTGACAGGACTGATTCTTGCCATGCTGGCGGCTCAGGCAATTTTCATGCCTCCGGGTGGCCGCGGCTCCCTATCAATCCCGGCATATCTGCAATTTTTCCTCGCGGGATTTCTGCTGGCGGACATTTTCCTCACTGACTGGGCGGAAGCGCCCCCGCCCAAGCTCTACTGGGACGCGGTTGCGCTGGCCGGTTGGCCAATGCTCCTCACCATGCTGCGTTTCGACTGGTTTGCCGGCTGGGTCTTCCCGTTCGCAGTGTTACTTCTTTATTGCGCCGCGTTCCGGGGTGCGGGGGCCCGCCGAGTGTTCTCCAATCGCTGGATCACGGTCATCGGCGGGATGTCCTATTCCACGTACTTGATCCACTACGAGGTGATCTCGGCGGCGGGACGCTTTACCAGGAACATCGCTGCGGCCAACCCTTACTGGGTCTATTTTTCGGTGCAGTTCGTGATGATCAGCATCCCCATTGTGCTGATCTGCGGATCGTATTTCGTCCTGCTGGAGAAGCCGTGCATGCGCCGCGACTGGCCCCAGCGGTTGTGGCGACGGTGGCAACCCATGATGGATTCAAGATTTCCCGCCAACCAGCCAGCCTGCGGAGCTGCTGAGAGCACTTTGCCGTAGAACGCGACAACCGGCTTTCTAGTGCCCTTGCTGGTAATCCGGAATGAGTTCTTCTGCGCGCTTCACAGCCGGTGTGGTTAAATCCCTTTGTTGACAGCTCCCGCGACAAAACGCGGCGTGTCTCTGCGGAACTCCGGCGGCCTGTTTACTTTGCCGGAGAAGCGGAACCTCCTTCTTGCGCTGCTGATTTTCGCCGCGACCCTCATCCTGTATAACCCGGTCAACCGTCATCCCTTTGTGAATTATGACGACAACCGCTACGTAACCGAGAATCCCCGCGTTCGCGCGGGCCTCTCCTGGGACACCATCCGTTGGGCAATGACTTCGACCGAGCAGGCGAACTGGCATCCCCTGACCTGGATCTCCCACGCGCTGGATTGCTCTCTGTTTCAACTGAATCCCGCAGGACATCACTTCACCAGCCTTCTCATGCATGCCCTCAGCGCAGTACTGCTGTTCCTGTTGCTGGCTCGCGCCACGGGCCGGGCCGGCGCCAGCTTACTTGCCGCCGGCCTGTTTGCGCTTCATCCCATCAATGTCGAGTCGGTCGCGTGGGTCGCCGAGCGCAAGAATGTTCTGAGCACATTTTTCTTTCTGGCTGCCATCGGAGCCTACGGATGGTACGCGTTGCGGCCAGGCTGGCGGCGATACGCGAGCGTAGTCGCGCTCTTTGTCTGCGGGCTGATGTCAAAACCCATGGTGGTCACGCTGCCGTTCGTGCTGATTCTGCTGGATTACTGGCCACTGGGCCGAATGGAAGGCAGTCCTCCGACCACGTTCGAGGCACCACAAAGGAAGTTCTCCGGTTTGCTGATAGAGAAGTGGCCGCTGTTTCTGCTTTCCGCCGCAAGTTCGATCATCACCCTACGAGCCCAGCGGTCGGGCGGTGCCATACGTTCCACATTACAGTTTCCCTTCAGCGTGCGGCTTGAAAACGCCGTGGTCGCTTATGCAATGTACTTGTGGAAGACGGTGTGGCCCGCACGTCTGGCGCCGCTTTATCCGTACCCCGGCAACTCGTTGGCCGCCTGGCAAGTGATAGCGGGAGTGGTTGTGCTCATCGCGGCGACCGTGCTCGCGTTGCGATGGAAGCGTTATGCGATCGTGGGATGGCTGTGGTTTCTCGGAACGTTGGTTCCGGTCATCGGACTGGTCCAGGTAGGGGATGCGGCGATGGCGGACCGCTACGCCTATATTCCGTTGATTGGAATGTTCGTCATGACTGCGTTCGGCCTCGCCGATCTGGCGGATGCTCTCAAACTCAACTTCACGGTGCGTGCCATACCGGTTGCCTGTGTTCTTCTGGCGCTGAGTGTTGCGACCGAGCGCCAGTTGGCCTACTGGTCCAGCAGCTATGATCTGTGGTCGCATACCCTGTCGGTCACGGGAGCGAACTACATCGCGCAGGACAATCTGGGAGGTGCGCTGGTGCTGCTCGGCAGGGCCGACGAAGCTTACCCGCATTTTCAGGCCGCAGCCGAAATCAACCCGCTCGACCCCATGAGCCATTCCAATCTCGGCGCGTATCTTCTGGAGCATGAACGGCTGAGCGAATCCATAAAGCAGGACGAAATTGCGATCAGCCTGACGTCGGATCGCGGGCTGCTCGCCTCCACTTATGCAAATTTGGGCTCCGCGTACCGCGGCCTCGGGGAGTATGGCAAAGCGCGCCAGAGTTATGACGAAGCCTTGCGCTTGAACGACCGCCAGTTCAATGCCTGGCTGGGTTTGGGCATCCTGCTCGAAGCGCAAGGGCGACAGAAAGATGCGATTTCCAACTACGCTCGTTCCGTGGAGATTGCTCCGACGGCGGAAGGATATCTACGACTGGGCCACGCTCTGGAGCAGGATCAACGAAAGCCGGAAGCACTCGCTGTTTACCGGCAGGCACTGAAAACTTTTCCCGATCTCAAGCCAGCACAGGAGGCAGTTCAGGCGCTCTCTGAGGGGCGTTGACACGACGCGGCAATACCTCCTTGCTCGCGTCGGCGATGAAGTTCACAAACCTTGTTAGCTTTTCTTGCCTGTCATTGCGAAGAATTCCGCAGCCTCCTGTATTACGTTGGTGCTTCCGCACTTCGGGCACTTCACCTTTTCGGTGTCGTGGATTTTCAATGTGAGAGTCAACTCGAAGGACCTGTGGCAGTCCTGGCAGATGTAATCGTAAACGGGCATAGGACCCTCCCGACGGCTGCATTCTAACGCAAGGGAAGGGAAAAATCTGTGTTTTATGAGGCCGGACACCTGACCGCGTCCGGCCCCCTTTGGTTTCGGTGAAACGTGTTTACTGCTTCTCGGCGATTTGCACCGTGGCCCGCGTGTTCTCCCAGTCCAGATACATATGGCAGCCGGTGCCCACTTCATGAAACGAGATGGTGAAATTTGCCACTAGAGCGGAGGTCTTTGAGACCTGCATGTCCGCGCGAGCGAATTCATCGGACTCGTATTTGTAAGGAATGCCCCATTCCCCGGTTTTCTCGTTGATAATCAGCGTCCACTTGTCCGGGCTGGGGATGGTGAAGATGGTGTAGTTGCCCGCCGGGACATTCTTGCCGCCAACCATCAGGTTCGCATCGGTAACAAAAGTCGTGGCTTCATTCGCGCCGGTGCGCCAGATCTCGCCGTAGGGCACGAGACCGCCAAAAATCTTGCGGCCCTTCGCCCGGGGACTGGAGTAATCAACGGTGATGGTTTTGCCATCGGAAAACTTGCATTGCGCTTTAGCGGGCGGGCTGGGGCGCTGCGATTTGTCTTTCATCTGGGCGGACGCAACAACTGACAAACTAAGTAACAGGGTTGTTGAAATAACGATGCGTTTGTACATGAGTATCTCCTTTGGGCAGTCCCGCGAAGGACTTTTCACACACCAGATCAGACTATCGAGGAGCCTCTGCCGTTAGCAACTTCATCCACGGCCAGAGACGGTCGCGGGGCTGACTGTTAAATGCCGAGTGCTGACCGCTCCGAGTTACAATCGCCCAATGCCCGTTTTCGACGATAAGCAAGAGGAATTGGAGCGTTACGAGTTCATGATGGGCGTGCCGCGTGGGAGACTCGCCGTCACCATGGACATGATCACCGACGCCATGGCGCTGGTCGGACAGCACGGGGTCTATTGTCAAAGCCAGCGCTGGCCCGGCAAGCCGGTCATGGACATCCAGATCATCATGAAGAACCTGACCGACGCCAAAGAACTGATCCAGAGCGTGATGGAAGAACTGAAGCACGAAGGTCAGTCGCCCTAGGGCGCATCCCCACGCAGGCTCGCTTTGCACTGTATGTTTCATAACAACTGGGTTCGGATCCACAAATCTATACATCATCGCGGACAACCTCTGCCCACCGACAGAGGTTCCAATTTCATGGAGAACATCTCATTTGCCGATTCTATGGCCCAGGAGGAAGTCATGAAGCGGTCTGGCGTTAGCGTGCTTCTCTTTGTCGTTGCTTTCGCGCTCCAGTTGTGGGCGTTTCCGGGTAGTCAGCCGCCATCAAGCGCAGATGGCAACTCTGCAGGCACACACCGTCCCATCATCTACGTAATGCCAAATGCGGTCACGAATCCCGGACCGGGCGATAATTCGCAGGTGGTCGTGGACTCTTCGCACAATGGCAAGGAGCCCCAGGTGGCGAAAATCTACCAGGAACTGCAGCGTCGGAAGGAATGCCAGCCCTTTGCTGAGAACATGATCAAAGAGAAAGCGGATTACTTTCTGCTGCTGCAGCACGGCGGCGGCAAGGGCAACCGCTGGGCGGTTTCCGATAGAAACGGGGACGTGATCGCCTCCGGCGACTCACTCTTGCTGGGTAACTCGGTAAAGGATGCGTGCCTGGCGATGGACAAGAATTGGCAACAGCACGTCACGGCGCGGAACTAAAGGCTTTCGTAGCGCAGACACCGTCCCCGAGCTGCGAAGGTCAGCTTCGGGCGGTTTAAACTTGTCTACGCCAGCGTGTACTTTCCCCGCTCAATCACCTTTTCTGCGATCTGCTGGCGCAACTCAATCGTGTTGAACGGCTCGTGCTTGGCCAAGCGTCGCAAAATCGCGAACTGCGTGCGCAGCATGTCGCCATCCGCCACAGCAGCAATGATCTTCCGCGCCGCGGATTCAACCTTCTCCATCGCGTGCGAGAGATAAACGCGAGTCATCGCAATCGGCAGCACGGCGGCGGATTCTCCCTGCTTTTCGGAAATCTTCTGCCCCCGCAACACGGCGGATTCCATCGCGTAAGTTTCAATCACCATGTCGGCGATGGCGCCCATGATTTCTTGCTGGTTTTCAATGGACTGCATGTATTTCTGCGTGGCCGCTCCCGCCGCGAACAAGCCGAGCTTCTTGGCCTGCCCAACCAGCTTGCGTTCCTCGGCTAGCGGCCCTTCGATCTCATCGCCAGCGGACGGGCCGGACAGTACTTCATCCATCAGCTTCTTGATGGCAGCCATGAGCGGTAGCTGGCCGCTCATCGCGCGCTTCAGCAGGAATCCGGTAATGATAAGCCGGTTGATTTCATTTGTGCCTTCGAAGATGCGGTTGATGCGAGCATCGCGGTAGGCGCGCTCCGCCGGATACTCCTCGACGAAGCCGTATCCTCCGTAGATCTGCACGGTTTCATCGACCACGTAGTCGACCATCTCCGATCCCCAGACCTTGATGATCGAGCACTCAACGGCATACTCTTCGATAGCCTTACGGGCTTCCTTCATAGCGTCGGCGCGGGACTTGTCGACTGCGCCGAGCGCCACATCCATCATGCCCACGGTGCGATAGACCAGCGATTCGCCAACATAGATCAGCATCGCCATGTTAGCCAGCTTTTCACGCACAAGTCCGAAGTCTGCGATGACTTTCCCAAACGCCTTGCGCTGCTTGGCATAGCCGATCGCGTTTCCCATGGCTACGCGTGCTCCGCCCACGCACATGGCGCCCAGCTTGAAGCGGCCCACATTCAAAATGTTGAATGCAATGACGTGTCCCTTGCCGATTTCGCCCAGCAGATTCTCGGCCGGAACTTTGCAGTCATTGAGAATGATGGGGCAGGTCGAAGAGCCACGGATGCCCAGCTTGTGCTCCTCCGCGCCGACCGAAAATCCGGGAAAAGTGCGCTCCACCAGGAACGCTGTAAATTTCTCGCCGTTAATTTTGGCGAAGACCGTGAACAGGTCGGCGAAGCCGGCGTTGGTGATCCACATTTTCTCGCCATTCAGGATGTAGTGCTTGCCGTCGGGCGACAGTTCGGCGCGGGCGCGGCAGTTGAGGGCGTCGGACCCGGAAGAAGCTTCCGAAAGCGCATAGGCGCCAACCATCTCGCCGCTGGCCAACCGCGGCAGGTACTTTTTCTTCTGCTCCTCCGTGCCGAAATACACGGTAGGCAGCGTTCCGATCCCGGTGTGTCCGCCCCAAGTTGTGGCGAAGCCAGCGTACTTCGCGATATGGTCGGCGATCACGGCGGCGGTGACTTTGTCCATGTCGAGGCCACCGTAGGCTTCCGGAATTTCCACCGAACTCAGCCCCAATTCGCCCGCTTTCTTCAGCAGGTCCCGCGTGATCGAGAAGTCCTTGTGCTCGATCTTCTCAATGTTCGGCACAATCTCGTTCAGCGCGAATTCTTCGGTCGTCTGCCCGATGAGTAGGTGCTGCTCCGTGAAATCTTCCGGAGTGAAGACTTCGTCGGGCCGGCGTTCTTCAAGAAGAAAACTGCCGCCAGAGATTCGAGTTTTGGGAAATGCAATCGTAGTCGCCATCAATTGTCCTCAATTGTAGGCTCCGTCATGGTCACGGAGACACTGACGCGATTATTTCATTTTCCTGGATTCTCGCCAGTTACCTTAGAACCCTGTGCGATTTCTCGTAGACGCCAGGCGGTTATGCTAGGTTCTCAAAAATCCCCGCCGCCCCCATGCCGCCGCCGACGCACATCGTCACCATGCCATAGCGCCCATTCCGCCGCTTCAGCTCTCGGATGACAGTCGCCGTCAGCTTGGCGCCGGTGCAGCCCAGGGGATGTCCCAGTGCGATCGCGCCGCCGTTCGGGTTCACGCGTTCGGGGTCGAGCCCCGCTTCTTTGATCACCGCCAGCGACTGCGCGGCAAAGGCTTCGTTGAGTTCGATCACGTCAATGTCGCTGAGCTTCAGCCCTGCCAGCTTCAGCGCCTTCGGAATGGCAAACACCGGGCCCAAGCCCATCTCTTCCGGCTTGTATCCTGCCGTGGCGAAGGAAACATAACGTGCCAGAGGCTTGATGCCAAGCGCCTTTGCCCGTTCAGCCGACATGACGACCGCTGCGGCCGCGCCGTCCGACATCTGAGAAGAATTCCCGGCGGTCACTGTCCCTTTGACATGGAACGCTGGTTTGAGCGATAGCAGTGCCTCCAGCGAGGTGTCGGCGCGGGGTCCTTCGTCGATCTTGAAAGTGATTTCGTGTTTCTTGGGCTTGGAGCCATTCGGAGTGGTGAAGCTCACCGGGACCGGCACAGTTTCTTCGTCAAACCTTCCCGCCTGAATCGCCGCTAGCGCTTTCTGATGGCTGTGGTATGAAAACTCATCGGCATGCTCGCGGGTGATGCCGAAGCGCTGCGCAACCCGCTCCGCCGTGAGGCCCATTGACAGATAAGCGTCGGGGTAGTGATCGACCAGCCACGGATTGGGCGAAATCTTATGGCCGCCCATGGGGATCATCGACATGGACTCGGTCCCTCCCGCGACAATCACTTCCGCCCCGCCGCTCATGATGCGTTCGGCGGCCATCGCAATTGCCTGCAAGCCCGACGAGCAGAAGCGATTGATAGTGAGCGCCGAAATCTCAACCGGCAAACCGGCGCGCAGCGAGGCGATGCGAGCTACGTTCATCCCTTGCTCGGCTTCAGGCATGGCGCAGCCCAGGATGACGTCCTCAATCTCTTTGGGATCGAGTTGCGGCACGCGTTCCAGCGCGCCTTTAATGGCGACGGCCGCCAGTTCGTCAGGCCGAGTAGCTCGGAGCGTGCCTTTGAAGGCGCGCCCCACGGGGGTGCGAACCGAAGATGTAACTACGACTTCACGCATGGGAAACTCCTCAATGAATTATGGCTCATCCCTTGGCCCAGTCCTGCCAAGCCAAGCCTTCCACCCTTGAAAATTCGGCCACATTCGCCGTAACCAGCGTCATTTGGCGTTGCAACGCTTGTCCGGCAATCAAAACATCGTAAGCTCCGATCGGCTTGCCCGCCATTTCCAGAGCGGTTCGAATCGAGCCCGCTGTTCTTGCATCTTCGTCCTCAAACGCGAGGTACGCAATCGGACCAGCGAAAAGAGTCTCGACGCGCCGCGAATTAAACTCCGGCCGCGAGCTTTTCGCAACCCCATACCACAATTCAAACGCGACAATGCTGGGCACGAAAACCTGTCCACCCGCATCAGTGGTCTTCTGAAATCGAGTTCGGACCGATGCAGGCTTGCCATTGATCAAGGCGATGCAGGCATTCGTATCTAGCAAATATTTCACTTGAAGACTCTGCGCTTCGGAGTCGCTGGTTGATTACGGCCCTTGGACAGGAAGGGCTCGGAGTTCAGCCGGTCCAGTTCTTCGAACCATCGAGCAGGTTCTGGGATCATCGGCTCTAGAAGCACGCCTTGAGCTACCCGCCGGACCCGCACGCGGTCGCCTTCGAAGCGAAACTCCCGCGGCAGCCGCACCGCCTGGCTGCGCCCGTTCTGGAAAAGCTTGGCAATGTCAGTCTTTGCCATTCCCGGCTCCATCCTTCTCAGGTAGTATATACTAACAATATATACCATGCAAGGGGGGAAGCAATGCCTCTCCTTACACTATGCTTTCCCTTCAGTTTCTCAGCGTCTTCCCCGTCTTCAGCGTGTACTGAATCCGTTCCTGGGTCTTCTTCTCGCCGCAGAGCGATTTGAACGCCTCCCGTTCCAAGTCCAATATGTACTGCTCGCTCACCGGCGTGCCCGGCGTGACCCTGCCGCCGCACAATACCTCGGCAATCTTTGTGCCCAGCTTCACTTCGTGATCGGTGATGAAGTCTCCCTGGCGCATGAGGTAGACGCCCATCTTGAGCGCGGCTAGAAGATTTTCGCCGGGGGCTGGGATGTCGGTACGTGGGATGGACGGCTCGTATCCGGCCCGCACAAGTTCGAGGGCCCGGGCTTTGGCGTCGGTGAGTACGCGCTCCCGATTCATCGTGATTCGGTCGGACTCCGACAAAAATCCCAAGCCCCGCGCTTCGTGCGCTGAAGTCGCGACCTTGGCCGTCGCAATGGTTTCAAATGCCCGCTTCATGGCTTCCATCATTTTGACCGAGCCGGCGAGCGCGTCTTTAGCCCCGCCGCCGCGCGCCGCCGCGGCGCTATCCACGGCCCGCAGCAGCATCTCTTTGCAACCACCGCCACCAGGAAGCAATCCGACGCCAACTTCCACTAACCCGGTGTACAGTTCGGCGTGAGGCTGGCGCGCCGCCGAATGCAGCGACATCTCGCATCCTCCGCCCAACGTGAGGCCGAAAGGCGCGATTACCACCGGCTTGGAAGAAAATTTGATGGCCTGCGTCATGCCCTGGAATTGACGGATCACCAGGTCCACATCGTCCCACTCTTCCTCCTGTACTGCCATGAGCAGCAGCATGAGATTGGCCCCGACGGAGAAATTCTGCGCGTCGTTCGTGATCACAAACGCCTCGAAGTTATCCCCGGGTCCGCCCAGCTTGAGGGTTTGCGTGATGAGCTGGATAATGTCCGCGCCCAGTGAATTCATCTTGGAGTGGAACTCGATGCAGGCCACGCCGTCACCAAGGTCGATCACCGAAGCTCCGGAATTTTTTTTCACCACGCCATTCGATTTCTTTGCAACCCCTACGGACCAGACGCCAGCGGGAACCTTGACTGGCTCCCAATTTCCGGTTCCCAGTGCCCAGTACTTGTGGCCGGACGCGGTTTTAGGCTCATCGGCATACCAGGATTTTTGCCCGGAAGCCAGCAACTTCTCCACGTTGGCCGCGACGCCATGACCGTCTTTCTTCATTCGGGCCACGGTGGCTTCCACTCCGGCCGCGTCCCACAACTCAAACGGGCCTAGTTCCCAGTTGAAGCCCAGGCGCATGGCGCGGTCGATCTCGACGACCGTGTCAGAAATCTCCGGAATGCGGTTGGCAGAATACGTCCAAAGATCACTCAACGCCGACCACAAGAACGCGCCCGCTTTGTCGCCCTTCTGCGGTCCGCCTCCATCCAGGCCGAGCAGCATGCGGATACGTTTTCCCGTCTCTTCGACGTTCTTGGCCATGTCAAGAGCGGCGAACTTAGGTTTTTGACGCGGATGATATTGCAGCGTTTTCCAGTCGAGCGCGAGGCGTTCATCCTCTTTCCCATGGCTTCCTTTGACTTTCTTGTAGAAACCGCCATGGGTTTTGTCGCCGAGCCATTTCCGTTCGAGCATCTGGCGGAAGAAATCCGGCAGCTTGAGATCACTGCGTTCATCGTGCACGTTTTGCGTCATGTTGCCGACGACGTGTCCGAGAATGTCGAGACCAACCAAGTCAATCGTGCGGAAGGTGGCCGAGCGCGGCCAGCCGACGGCCTGGCCGGTAAGCGCGTCGACATCTTCGATGGTGAGATCCATCTCCTGCATCAAACGCATGACGTTGAGAACGGAAAATGTGCCGATGCGGTTGCCAATGAAGTTGGGCGTGTCCTTCGCCATGACCACGCCCTTCCCAAGGTGCATATCGCAGAAATGCGAGACAGCTTCGATAAGACCGGGATCGGCTTCGGGCGTGGGAATAATCTCCAGCAGCCGCATATAGCGCGGCGGGTTGAAAAAATGCGTGCCAAACCATGCGCGACGGAAGTCGTCAGAAAATCCTTCGGCGATTTTGGCCACGGGCAGACCGCTGGTGTTCGTGGTGATGATCGTGCCCGGCTTGCGGATTGCCTCAACCTTCTTCAGCAAGCTGCGTTTGATTTCGAGGTTCTCGACGACCGCTTCGATAACCCAGTCGACCTCGGCGAGTTTGCCCAAATCATCCTCGAAATTGCCGATGGTGACCAGGCGGGCCAGCGAAGCCTCCATGAACGCCGCGGGCTTCGCTTTCTTCGCGGCTTCCAGCCCGGCGGCCGCGATCCGGTTGCGGGCAGTGGAGTCCACATCGGGTGGCACGATGTCGAACAGATAACTTGGAACACCGGCGTTGGCAAAATGGGCAGCGATACGGGCGCCCATGGTTCCGGCCCCCAGAATGGCAACCTTATGAATGCGCTTCATGCGTGATAGCTCCGTCACGCCAGGGACCCTGCGAACGTCCCGGCGATGTCATGATATGGGTCTTGTGTAGCTGCTAAGGAAGTTTATCTACCGCGCGGTTGTCTTTGCCACTGTGATCACAGCCATGTGTGAGCAACCACGATCAACACCGGTGGACTTCTTCAAGCGGGCCAAGATGGCGGCTCCGCAGGTGCCCCCGAAGAATGCCGGCAACAACGCCCCAAAAACGACACGGGCGCATGCCGTATAGATGTGGGGTGAGGATGGCAACGGCATGCGCCCTATTAAGTTAGTGACAGATTAGATTCCCCCGGCCTGGATGTCAAGAAAAATATTTTAGATTCAGCACTTTAGGAATATTTTTGGATCACAAGAAAAAGTAAATTGCAGTGACGTAGATCACCTATCAGCGTGACATCCCGGAACCCGGCTCCAGCCCCTTTTTTCCCAGCGCCCCCTCTCGCAGATAGGCCTGGGCGCGGCGAACCATATCCTTCTCCCGGCGATACGCAAGCCTGCGGACGGAATCCTCAAGCGGTATCCACAGTGCGCGTTTAACCTCGATACGCATCGCGGGAGCGATTTCGTCGATCCGGCCCGATTCATAGCGTAACAAGTAAAAACTGACAATCTTGAATACCCGCTCCCGGTTTCCCCATGTACGCACGTATGCGTACTTGATATCGCCGAGCTTGGTGATGGGGCAAGCCACGACACCGGTCTCTTCCAGGACTTCGCGGAGTGCGGTCTGCTCCGGTGTCTCTCCCGGGTCGACCAGGCCCTTGGGCAACGCGAGTAACGTTTTTTGCGGTATTTTCCTCTTGGATGTGACTGCGGATGCAGGTGGCGGCTCCTTTTGCGGCTCGATGACGGCAATCTCCCACCCCTCCGCAAGGCGACGGACCACCACGCCGCCCGCCGAGACCTCACGTGCCATGCACCTAAACTATCAGGAGCAAGCGAGTTAAGTCACGCTGCCCCAAAAGTGCGACACGCTTCCGCCCATAGCTGCATCCAAACGTACATGAGCAGTCATCTGAGGCAAGGGCTGGCATCTTACTTGCATGGGGTCGAGGGAGGAAAGCACACTCCCCCGGCCAATGTGGGGTGGCCGATGAGACACTTAGGCAAGATTATTCGTTCCGTGCGGGCTTTTGGCCGTGAGTTCACCGCCAGCTCTGCCCAGCCAAGACGGGGGAAGACTGCGGCCATCGGAGTGGCGCTGGGCGGTGGATTTGCCCGCGGCATTGCGCACATCGGCGTTCTCAAGGTTCTCGAAGCGGAGAATATCCCGATCCGCTACATTGCCGGCACCAGCGTGGGCGCGCTGATTGGTGCCCTCTACTGCAGCGGAGTTTCGGCCAGCGAGTTGGAAGAGGTCGCCACCCAGGTGCGCTTCAAGCATTTTGCCCGCTGGACGCTTTCGCGCTTTGGCATTGCCGATAACCGCCGCATGATCGGATTCTTGAATTCCGTTTTGAAAGTGAAGACCTTCGAGGAACTCCGCATCCCCCTCGCCGTCGCCGCAACCGATTTCTCCACCGGGGAAGGCGTGGTTTTCCAGTCTGGTCCGCTGGTGGATCCGGTGCGCGCCAGTTGCGCGTATCCCGGCATGTTCCTGCCGGTCAAAATCGACGGGCGACTGCTGGTGGACGGCATGTTGTCACACGCGGTGCCGACCTGGCCACTGCGGGAACTGGGCGCGGAGCGTGTCCTGGCGGTGCATCTGAAAGGGAAGTGGACCCGGGAGAATGGCCCGCGCCACTTGCTGGATGTGATCGGCCAGTGTTTCGCAATTGCGCAGGAAATGAATTGCAGCGTGTGGAAACAGGCCGCCGACCTGGTGATCGAGCCCGATGTGGATGGCTACAAATACGATGCTTTCGATCGGGCGGCAGAGTTGGTGCATGCCGGCGAAGTGGCTACTCGGGCAGCGTTGCCCGAGATTCGCAGATGGTCGCAGCCTCAGCCCATGCGCACGGTGAAGTCGCGCAAAGCGGCCATTGCAAAGCCGGCGGTCCTGTCGGCGGATTGATGTCGTTTGTGGGAGACTCGGGCTGACGAGATAACCGTCGCGCTCATTTTCCTCCGAGCCTTAGTCGCTTTGAACGCTTCCAAGTCTCCTCGCTCGCAGAGAGTCGTCACGGTCATCCAATCGGCCATAAGCGTCGAAGCAGACGATTGTTAAGTCCTGGCGAACAGAATCGCTTGCAGGAAAGTATCCATTCGGATACAATTAGCGGACGTGAATGCCTTTGTCCGGTCGTCCGATTTCGATGCGTGGCTATCCAATCAGGCGGACCAAAAAGCAAAAGCCAGAATCTTAGCGCGCCTTCGCAGTGCGACATTTGGAAATTTCGGTGATTGTGAAGCGGTCGGCGATGGCGTTTCCGAGATGCGCATTCATGTCGGAGCAGGATATCGAGTTTATTAGACGCGAACGGGCTCAACCGTCTATGTTTTGCTGGCTGGAGGCGTCAAGGCATCGCAAACGAAAGACATTATCAAAGCAAAGGCAATGGCTCGCCAACTCAAGAGGACGAAACGATGAAAAGGAAAACAACCTACAAGGCATTCGACGCGGCGGCGTATCTCGATAACGACACGATCATTGCGGAATATCTTTCGGCGGCTGCCGAAGACTCCAACCCCGATGTGTTCGTCGCAGCGCTCGGCGACGTGGCTGACGTGGCTAAAGTGCGAGGCATGGCGCAGATCGCCAAAGACTCGGGGCTCGGTCGCGAGAGCCTGTACAAAGCCCTGAGTGGAGGCGCACACCCGCGATTTGAGACCATCAATTCTGTTTTGCACGCCCTTGGCGTGAAGTTCGCGGTTGTTTCTGAAAACGGGCGCTAAACAGCGCCGGGGAAAAAATCGTGAGTCTGCCGGTACGAACCGCCTCTCCTACTTCATCACTCCGCGCTGGGCCACGCCGATGTTGTCGCGGGTGCTGTTCTTCACCATGTACATCATTCCGTCAGCCTGGCGGATGATGTCGTGCGGCGTCTTGGCGTCGTGTGGGTAGGTGGCAATTCCGATCGAGGCGCGCACGTTCAGGTTCAGTCCCTCCTGCCGGCAGAACAAGCTGGTGCGCAGGCTGTCCCGCAGGCGCTTGGCAACCACCAGGGCAGAATCTTTTCCGGTTTGCGGCAGCAGGACCACAAACTCATCGCCGCCATACCGGAAGGCGAAATCAATCAGGCGAAGTTGAGCTTTGATCAGGTATCCGATCTCGGCCAGCAGCTTGCTCCCGATCAGGTGTCCGTGGGTGTCATTGACCTGCTTGAAATAGTCGAGATCAATGAACAGAACCGTAAACTCATAGCCAAAGCGGGAAGAACGGTACACCTCGGTTTCCAGCGTCTTGTACAGATGCCGCGCGTTGTACAGCCCGGTGCAGTCGTCGGTGATGGTGAGTTCCTGAATCTTTTCCACCGCGCGGGCATTCTCAATAGCAATGGCGGCGTAGTCGCAGAGCGATTGCAGGAAAAACACTCCCTGCTGCCCGAATTGCTCCATGTCCACATTGACCAGTTGAATGACGCCCAGCACCCGCAAGCGCGACTGCAGCGGGAAGCAGATAATGGAGCGGGTTTCCCATTGCGTCATTTCGTCGATCCGGCTGGCGAAACGCGGATCCGAATACACGTCCGGCACAATCAGCTTTTCCCCGTGTTTCGCGACATAACCGGCGATGCCTTCCCCGATCCTCAGCCGCACGTCCTTCAAGGCCTCGGAAGCGCTTCCCACGGCGATGGCAAAATAAAGATCGTCGCGTTCCTCGTCCACCATGAGCAGCGACCAGGTGTCGGGACGGAAGTAGTCCGCCACTTTTTCCATGATGGTTTGCAGAATGGAATCCAGGTCCAAGGAAGACGTCAGTGCCTTGGCAACGTCATGGAAAATCGCGAGTTCTTGGGTCAGCCGGCTGTGGTCGGCGGAGACAGCTTTGCTCATGAACTTCAACCCTAGAATTTCTTCCGGAGTCTTAAAATTATACGGCCTTTGCATCCTCCGAACACCAAACCTTGGTAACCCGAACCCCGCAAGGCACGTGTTTCGCGGGGCTTGTGGTAATCCAACTGGGGTACACGCCGGAGTTTGTCGCCAGCCGAAAATTTCATCGCCGCGCAGTGGGTCTATCCCCTATATTTGATGGGAACGGCTAGTGTCCTGAGTCGGATATTCCATGCATGATTCTGTCATCCCGGCCGGAGCGAAGCGCAGGGACCTGCTTTTTCAGCAGCTTCGCGCTGTGTCCGTCGATTTTCTTTATGCTGCGAACTTCTGACTAGCCTGTACAGATTCCATCGGGTCGGAGGATCCGTCGAATGGCATCGTTGGGCGCGGAGTTGAAGCAAGCGCGGGAACAACGCGGCGTCACCCTGGAGGAATTGTCCCAGTCCACCAAGATCGGTACCCGCTTGCTGCTCGCTCTCGAACAAGACCACTACGATCAGTTGCCCGGCGGAATTTTTACCAAGGGATTCATTCGCGCCTATGCGCGAGCCGTGGGAGTCGACGATGAGAAGGCGATTGCCGAATATCTCGCGGCCACCGAGCCCAGCCAACCCGAACCCCAGAATGACAGCGAGCTCCTGAATCGCGTCGTGGAACTCCGGGAACGCCGTGCCCCTGAGGATCTTCCGTGGGGGTTGTTCGCTCTTGTGCTGGTGGCGGTTGCGGTAGCCTTGGCAGCTTGGGGCTTTTATTCCAAGGAGTCTCACAAGACGAGCCGGCCGCCGCGCAGCCCAGTTGCCAACCCATCCGTCCTTGTGCCGGCTCAGCCTTTACCTCAGTCGCTTCCAAGCAAGACAGTTCCTGCTGTTTCCGGGAAGGATCATCCTCTTGCTGCGGCAAAGAAGGAAGTGCGTCCGGGAGAGGCGGGAACTGCAACCGCTTCGGCCGCTCCGGAATCCGCCGCTTCGGCTGGCCCTTACTTCAGCGTTCGGGTGAACGTGCGTGAGGATTCCTGGCTGTCGATCAGTTCGGACGGAAAGACGGTCTTGCAGGGAACCTTCGCCGCCCCGGCCCTGAAAGCGGTGAAAGCCCATAATCAGATCGTGGTAAGAGCCGGCAATGTCGGCGGGCTGGATTTTGAGTTCAACGGCAAACCATTGCCGCCGCAGGGAGCCGCAGGAGAACTCAAGTCGCTGGTCTTTGGCGCGGATGGGCTAGAAGTGACGGAGGCAACCCCATCGCCGCAATAAATCTGTTGGGTCGCGAGTCCCCCAAAGGCCACAATCACCTTCCACCTTGCCCGTCCAATCCCTCCCCAAACCCGTCTAACTCTCGCCGCTCTCCATTCGCTGCCGGAACCCGCTCCCACCCGTAAAGCCGTTGCACGCACCCACCTTCTCTGGTAGTTTTATAAAGACCGCAAACAGTTCATTATGCACGCCGTAGTCTGGATTTGCCCCGCCCGGTTTGCAGTCTAGTTCTCTAAGGAGAGGCTTCAGTGTCAACGAAAAACCGCACCCTTTTCACATCCGAGTCCGTGACCGAAGGACATCCGGACAAGATCGCCGACCAGATTTCCGACGCCATTCTGGACGCTTGCCTCACCGAAGATCCAGCCAGCCGCGTAGCCTGCGAAACCCTGACCGCGACCGGCCTGGTCGTCATCGCCGGCGAAATCACGACCAAGGCTTACGTTGACTTCCAGACCCTGGTGCGCGGCACCATCTCATCCATCGGGTACGATAACGCCCTCTACGGCTTTGACTCGAACACCTGCGCCGTGATCTCGAGCATCAACAAGCAGTCCGGCGACATCGCCATGGGAGTGGACACCGGCGGCGCGGGCGACCAGGGCATGATGTTCGGCTACGCCTGCAACGAAACTCCGGAACTGATGCCGGCTCCAATCTCGCTGGCGCACAAGCTCACCATGCGCCTCTCGGAAGTTCGCAAGCACGGCAAACTTCCCTACCTCCGCCCCGACGGCAAATCCCAGGTCACAGTTCAATACGACGAGCATCGCAAGCCGGTGCGCGTGGATGCCGTGGTGGTTTCGGCCCAGCACTCGGAAACGGTCGGCAACGACGAACTCCGCAGCGACATTCTCAAGCACGTCATCCAGGCAACCATTCCGGCGCATCTGCTGGATGAAGACACCAAGTATCACATCAATCCGACCGGACGCTTTGTGATTGGCGGGCCGATGGGCGATACCGGTCTGACCGGCCGCAAGATCATCGTCGATACCTACGGCGGCATGGGTCGTCACGGCGGCGGCGCCTTCAGCGGCAAGGACCCGACCAAGGTAGACCGTTCCGCGGCCTACATGGCGCGGCACATTGCCAAAAACATTGTGGCGGGGGGGCTGGCCGACCGCTGCGAAGTGCAGTTGGCATACGCAATCGGCGTGGCTGAGCCGGTAAGTGTGCTGGTCGACACGTTCGGCACGGAGAAAGTGGATAAGGCGATCATTCCGGATCTGGTGCGCTCGCATTTCAAGCTGACGCCCAAGGCCATCATCGAGTCCCTGAAGTTGCGGCGACCGATTTATTGCAAGACCGCGGCCTACGGGCATTTTGGCCGTAATGATCCCGATTTCACCTGGGAGTTGACCGACAAGGCGGCCAAGCTGGCCAGCGACGCCGGCCTGCATCAGTCAGTCCCACACGCGGTCCGCAAATAGCGGGCGCAGGGGATTCGGCATTGCAAAGCCCAGTCGAGCTTGTTTTGAAGTTCCTGGAGAAGATCAATCAGCACGATGTTGATGGATTGGTAAGTCTCATGTCCGAGCACCATGCGCTGGTGGATTCTCTGGGAACCCGTTTGCAAGGGCGCGAAAACCTGCGGGCAGGCTGGCAAGCGTACTTTCAGATGTGTCCGGATTACACGGTCTCGCACGAGAAGATTTTTGCTCATGGCGACATTGTTGCGGTCTTCGGTTCTGCGGGAGGTACCATTGCCGCTAAGGGTGAGTTGAAGCCGGAGAACCGCTGGCGAATTCCTGCCGCATGGATGGCAACCGTCAGGAACGGGCAGCTCGGGGAGTGGCGAGTCTATGCGGACAACACGCCCGTGCACAAAATCTTAACCGGGCTTAAGGCATAACGCGGAAAACAACCAGAATTAAGATTTCGATCAACTAGCGCCACAGGAGACGTATGGCAACCACACCGACGCAAGTAAGTTGCGACATCAAAAATTTGGAATTGGCGGATCTGGGCAAGAAGCGCATTGAGTGGGCGAACCAGTCGATGAAGGTCCTGCAGATCATCCGCAAGGAATTCATCAAGAACCAGCCGCTTCGCGGCACCCGGGTTTCGGCGTGCCTGCACATTACCGCCGAGACCGCCAACTTGGCAATCGCTCTGCGCGATGGCGGCGCGGAAGTTGTGCTCTGCGCCTCGAATCCGCTCTCAACGCAGGACGACGTTGCCGCCAGCCTGGTGCGCGATCACAACATTCCCGTGTTCGCCATTAAGGGCGAGGACAACGAAACTTACTACAGCCACATCCTGGCCGCCGTGGACCACAAGCCGAACATCACCATGGATGATGGCGCGGACCTCGTGACCGTGCTTCACACCAAGCGGCAAGATGCCTTGGAATACGTGATCGGCGGCACCGAAGAAACCACTACCGGCGTGATCCGTTTGCGCGCCATGGCGAAGGAAGGCGTGTTGCGCTTCCCGATCGTGGCCGTCAACGACGCCGACACCAAGCATCTGTTCGACAACCGCTACGGCACTGGCCAGTCCACGATCGACGGCATTATCCGCGCGACCAATTTCCTCCTTGCCGGATCGAAGTTCGTGATCGCGGGCTATGGATGGTGCGGACGCGGTTTGGCCAGCCGCGCGCGCGGCGCAGGCGCCGAGGTCATTATCACCGAGATCGATCCGACCAAGGCTCTGGAAGCGGTGATGGACGGCTTCCGCGTGATGTCGATGTCCGAAGCCGCCAAGATGGGCGATGTGTTCTGCACCGTGACCGGCAACAAGAACGTGCTCGCCAAAGAGCATTTCGAACTTATGAAGGACGGCGCGATCATTTCCAATTCCGGCCACTTCAACGTCGAAATCGATATCCCCGCCCTGGAAAAGCTGTCTTCTTCCAAGCGCACCACCCGTAACTTCGTGGAAGAATACTCGCTGAAAGATAGCCGCAAGATCAACCTGCTGGGCGAGGGTCGTCTGATCAATTTAGCCGCCGCCGAGGGCCATCCGCCGTCGGTGATGGATATGAGCTTCGCCGATCAGGCGCTCTCGGTCGAATACATGGTGAAGAACGCCATGACGCTGGAGAAGCGGGTCCACAAGGTTCCCGACGAGCTCGACAAGCGTGTGGCCAAGCTGAAGCTGGAGTCGATGGGGATCAAGATCGACCGCCTCACCCCCGAACAGGAAGAGTACCTCGCCGGCTGGTCGGAAGGAACCTAGCAGCAAGTAAAGGGAGCCGCATCGCTGCGGCTCCCCCTCGCCGGTCGATGGAACCAGCTCTACTTCAACACCGCTGTGCCAATACTCGGGTTGGTATCGGGAATCAAGAACTGCACCACTGTCGCGATGCCGGCCGGGTTGAAGCTGCCGAGTGTCATGGAAACAACGCCACCGTTTGTCCCCGTGACCGTTAGCGTACCTGTCTGACCGGAAACCGCATACGGATACAACACACCAACCTTGGGGCCACCGCTGCCGCTACCACCTTCGCCATAGTTGGCAAAGGTCAGAAATTCCGCATGGCCCTTTCCGTCAAAAGAGATAGTTCCGACACTGATCTTGGCAAACGACAGGTTGATGCAACCACCCTTGGATGTTGGGTTGGGGCAGTTGCCGTTGGCGTTCACCCAGGTGCTGCCGCTGTAGTAGCCATACTGCGGCGACACGCCGATGACTTGGAACGAATAGACCCCGCTCATTGTGGCAACACCCACCGGAGCCGCGAATGCAGGCGTCACCGCCAGCAACATCAGCACTGCCAACACAGAAAATATCTTCATTGACTTCACGAATCCCCCTTTGTTGTGCGAAACGATTTTGCAACCTCTGCCCAGGCCAAACCAGCACTCCATTCCAGCGGGTCGCCACACAGCAGTTTTGATCTTTCCCACATTCCGAAGAATGGACCTTGGGAAGGTAAGTGAGCAAGTAACGGATGGGACCGCGAGGCAGGTTACTCGTGGCGCAATGTAGATGACCCAAGTTCGCACTGAAGTGCGACGAGGTTATGTGGCGCGGGCGCCCTCGCCCGCGGATGTTGGACTGTGAAGAGGTGTGGGGACGTCCTTCTTTAAGCTTTGCTTCTAATGCTTGCCATTCGTGGAGGTCTTCTCCGAAAGGACTCCGCGCAACAAGAACGCGACGAGGGTGTAACACCCTCGTCGTCGCCGGCCCTTCGCTAGCCACTAGCTACCAGCTACTAACTACTCCAGCACGAAAATATTTTTCTTCGCGCACATTTCTTTCAGGATCTTCGGCCAAACGGTGACGCTGACTTCGCCGAGGTGAGCTTTTCTCAGCAGCGCCATCAGGGTGCGCGATTGACCGATACCACCGCCGATCGAGAGTGGAATCTGGTTGTTCAAGATCGCCTGGTGATAGGGCAGCTTCATGAAGTCGAGTTGTTTGGACAGCTGCAACTGTTTCTTCAGGGTCTCGGCGGTCACGCGGATGCCCATCGACGTCAGTTCATGGCGCCGCTTGGTCACATGGTTCCAGACCAGGATGTCGCCATTCAGCCCGTGGGTTTCCTTGCCGGTCTGGTCGTGCGTGTCGGTGACCCAGTCATCGTAATCGGCGGCGCGCATCTCGTGCGGATAGCCGTCCTTCAACGGCCAGCCAATGCCGATGATGAACACCGCCGGATATTTCTGCAGCACTTCGGTCTCCCGCTGTTTGCGCGGCAGTTCGGGATACATGTCGAGAATCTCTTCCGCGTGCAGGAAGGTCAGTTGCTCGGGCAGGTTCGGATAGCGGTAGTCAGCCAGCTGCGGGAACATTCCCTGCGCATATCTCTCCGCACCCACCAAGACTTTCCAGATTTTCTGCACAATATTCTTCAGGAAGTCCAGATTGCGTTGCTCGGCAGTGATTGTGCGCTCCCAATCCCACTGGTCGACGTAAGCGGAGTGGTCGTGGTCGAGGAAATAGTCCTTGCGCACGGCGCGCATGTCGGTGCAGATGCCTTCTCCGGGCTTGCATTCAAACTGCTTGAGCGCGACCCGTTTCCACTTGGTGGCGGCTTGAACGACTTGAGCATCGATGGGATGCAGATTGCGGTCGTTCGAGATGTGGAATTGGATGGGAGTGCGCGAGCCGTCGCGGTCCAGCATGTCGTTGACGCCGCTTTCCACATCGACGATCAGCGGAACTTCCACCATCGTCAGGTTGAGTTCTTTGCAAAGATGATCTTCAATGTAGCGCTTCACATGGAAGATGGCCTGCTGCGTTTCTTTGGGGCTCAGCAGGGATCGGTAGTCTTTTGGCAGAATCTTTTCCAGTTCTTTGTAGTCGCCGATCCCCGGACCGGCGAGATCGGCTTTCTTGTCCAGAACAAGCGTGCTCATGACTATCTCCTGGCGGGCGGAGTCCTCCGTCCGCGGATAATTGTCCAACCTACTATTGGAGCCTAAGGACTGGCTGCGGGTCTGTGCCGGGGATCACAGGGGAGGGTGAGGCGCGCATCGTTCTGAGGAAGCGCAGCTTCCGACGAAGGATCTATACACTGCCCTGGCGCGCCGTGGTAGATTTAACTTCTAGCCATGCAAGAGATTGCTTCCTGGGCCCTGAACGTTGCCGCCCTCCGCGGAGCCTCCTACGCCGCCGCGCGCATCACCGATGACCGCAGCCGGGCGCTTTCCACCAAAAATGGCAAAGTCGGCAGCGCTTCGGATTCCGAATCGCTCGGGATTGGCATTCGAGTGATTGCCGACGGCGCCTGGGGATTTGCCGCCTCAGACGATCTGAGCCGCGCCGCCGTCGAAGCCACCGCGGCCAGGGCGGTTGAAATTGCCAGAGCATCGGCACGAGTCAAACAGCACGACATTCGACTTGCCTCGGAAAGAGCGGCCACGGCCGAGTGGACCAGCCCTTGCCAGATCGATCCGTTCACCACTTCGGTCGAGCAAAACATTGCGTTGCTGTTGAAGATTGACTCCGAACTGCGCTCGACGGCGGGTGTTACCCTGGCGGAAACTAACATGAATTTTCGCCGTGAGGAGATCTGGTTCGTCTCGTCAGAAGGCGCGAACATCCATCAGACCAAGTACACCGTGGGCGCCGGATACACCGCGTATGCGTTTGCCGGAAACGAGATTCAGAAGCGCTCGTATCCGAATTCTTTTGCCGGGCAGTGGCAGAACAAAGGATATGAGCTCATCCATGAGCTGAAACTGGTGGAGAACGCGCGCCGCACCGGCGAAGAAGCGGTTGCGCTGCTCAAGGCCGATCAATGCCCGGAGGGTGTGTTCGACATTATCCTCGACGGTTCTCAACTGGGTTTGCAGATCCATGAGTCGGTCGGCCATCCCATTGAACTGGACCGCGTCTTGGGGATGGAAGCCAACTACGCCGGAACATCGTTCCTCACGCTGGAAAAGCTGTGGAAGTTGCGATACGGCAGCGACCTGGTGAATATCGTCGCCGACGCCCGCCAGGAGCACGGCCCCGGCCTTGGCACATTCGCTTTCGACGACGAGGGCGTTCCGGCGCAGTGCATCCCGATCATTACACAGGGGTTGTTCACGGGATATCTGAGCTCGCGCGAAACCTCGCATACCATCGGCCTGAATCGCTCCGGCGGAACCTTGCGCGCAGAAGCCTGGAACCGCTTGCCGATGATCCGGATGACCAACGTCAGCATTCTTCCCGGAGAAAAACCGCTTACCCGAAAGCAGCTCATTTCCGGCACGGATCATGGCATTGAGATGGAGACCAACCGCTCCTGGTCGATCGACGACAAGCGCTACAACTTCCAGTTTGGCTGCGAGATCGGCTGGGAAATCAAGAACGGCAAGCGCACACGCATGTTGAAGAATCCGTCATACTCCGGAATCACAACGGAGTTCTGGAACTCCATGAACGCGATCTGCTCCCGCGACGAGTGGGTTCTGTGGGGCGTGCCGCACTGCGGCAAAGGACAGCCGGCGCAGGTCATGGGCACGGGACACGGGGCGAGTCCAGCAAGGTTTGCGAAGGTCAAGGTGGGAAGTGCGTATCGGGGGACGTGACAGGTATCACAATGGGCAGGACTGGCTGGGCTGTAGCATTCAGCATTCAGCAGTCAGCATTCAGCCACGGGGAGGCTTGCCCAGTGAAGAACTTTCCGAGATTTACAGGTTTGGTCAAAGGCGCATGAGCTTACTTTGCGAGCATACCAAGTGACTAAGGGATTCCCGAAGCAAGAGGCTTACGGACTAACCAGCCAGATCAGACGGTGCGCCGCTTCCATCGGAGCAAACATCGCCGAGGGATGCGGAAAGCGCGGGAATGCGGAATTCCAGCGCTACTTGGATATTGCGGCGGGGTCAGCGAGCGAACTCGAGTATCAGTTCCTGCTCGCCCGAGATCTCCATATCCTGAACGATCCTGACTATGCGGAGCTCAATCAGGGAATAACGAAGTTAAGCGCATGCTCGCTTCGCTAATACGAAAGATCGAGTCGGACCGTTCTCATGCTGACTGCTGATTGCTGACTGCTGATTGCTAAGTGCTGAATGCTGAATGCTCACTCAAACCCAAGCCGCTGACATTTTCGAGCGCATCAGAAAGCATTCGACTGCGGACGAAGTCGAAGTGCTGATCTCCGGAACGGACAACGCGCTCACTCGCTTTGCCAACAACGTGATTCACCAGAATATTGCCGAGGAGAATCTTCTGGTGTCGGTCCGCACGGTATTCGGAGGCCGAACGGCGCGGGCCGCGACCAACAAACTCGACGACGAGAGCTTGCGGAGGGTCGTGCAAGCTTCGGAGAGACTCGCCAAAGTGCAGCAGCCCGATCCCGACCTGCTGCCCGTGCCGAGCGCGGGCGAAGCAATGGTCTCTGCACAAGAGACGCCGAGCCGGCACTTCGAAAATACCGCTAGGATTGCGCCCCAACAGCGGGCGGAAACCGTGAAGAAGATAGTCTCGGTTGCCGGGAAACACAACCTCACCGCCGCCGGCATTTTCTTTAATTCCGAGACGGTCGAAGCCGTCTTCAATTCGTGCGGACTGGCCGCGTGTCACAATCAGACGTCCTCAGAGATTTCGATCACCATGCTGGCGCCGGATTCGTCCGGCTGGCAGAAATCCAACTCGCCGAATGTGGACAACCTCGATGGTGAAGCCCTCGCTCAAATCGCCGCGGAAAAGGCGCTGACCTCGGCCAAGCCGCGTGAGATTCCAGCAGGAAAGTACACCGTTATCCTCGAACCGGCCGCCGTGCTCGACATGGTTGGCTTCATGTTCTATGACTTTGGCGGGCTGGCAGTGCTCGATCAACGATCGTTCCTGAATAACCGCGTGGGCGCGAAGCTGTTCGGGGATGAAATCAATATCTGGGACGATGCCGGACATGCCCTGCAATCTGGTGCGCCGTTTGACGGAGAAGGCGTGCGCCGGCAGCAGGTACAGTTGGTCGAGAACGGCATGGTGAAGCGACTAGTCTACGCTCGGGCGAGTGCGGAGAAGATGAGGAACTCCGAGCACAAAGAGAAGGTGGGCCCCATCCAGCCGACCGGGCACGGCTTTCCACTTCCGAATGAAATCGGCGAAGCGCCCATGAACCTCGTGTTTGGGGGTTCAGAGAATCCTCAGACTCTGGATCAGATGATTGCCTCGACCGAACGCGGGGTGCTGGTGACGCGGCTGTGGTACATCCGAGAAGTTGATCCCTACGAAAAGATTCTGACGGGGATGACGCGAGATGGAACGTTCTACGTGGAAAACGGAAAAGTGAAACATGGGATTCTCAATTTCCGTTTCAACGAAAGTCTGATTCATATGCTTTCGAATGTGCAGGCGATGGGCACCCCGGTTCGCGCCAGCGGAGAAGAAACCTTTGACATGGTCGTCCCTCCGATGAAAGTGAGGGACTTCAACTTTACGGAAGTGACGAAGTTCTGAACGAGCGGCATCTCGCCGTCCGTACCCAGCCGAAAGACTCGCCCGCCACCTAAACCGCAGCGTCGGCTGTGTGTGCCGTCCTCCTCCGCCACAGCGCGATCCCGGAAATGCCATACAGAGCGACCGCCGGCAGCAAGAGAGCCCGCATCCCGACCATCAAGGAGAGGTTCTCTAATAAGCCTCCCAACACCGCCCCCAGGATGTTGGCTCCGAGCGCGACACTTGGCGATTTTACATTGCGAAACTCCGAGGAAAACAGCAAGCCAGCCAGGAAGACAGGCACCGCAAAAGCTGCAGCGAGAACCGTGCCTACCATCGCCGGCGAGCCCGGGATTCGACCATACGGAAGCCAAAACAGCCCCAGCAGCGCCGCCAGCAAAGCCATCACGTTCCAGAACCGCGAAATCTCCGCGCGAGTGTGCTCCACCACCACGTTCGCGATCAGCAGAGCGGCCAGCACTGCGAAGATTACGATGCCGTTGACTTGCCATGTGGTTCCGAAATACAGCGCCAACCGGCTGATGACCTGGGTTTCAAGCAGAAGAAAACCCGCACCCATGCTGAAGAAAAATACGGAAGGCGGCTTGCGGCCAACTTCCGGAAGCTGCCAGTAAAGACCCACGGCCACCAGGGCGACGATCACCGCCAACGAAAAATACGCGCGTGGAATCCGTCTTTGCTCCTGGTAGAGATAGGGCCAGTCATCGGTCGTGATTGGAACCTCGGGCCCGGACGGCACAATGCGGCTGACGGATACTAATTCTTGCAGCCGCGGATCCGCCGCTAATGCGTCCTCGACGCGGTTCGAAGCAGAAATCACAAAGCACATTGCCGGCGAAGTGTAACTGGACTTGGCAACGAACACCGCGGGAGGCTTGCCGAAGGTATCTTGCAACATCTCCGACAAGCGCCGCGCCATCCAGGATTGGTTCACCTGAAACTTCACGAACAACACGCCATCGGGTTTCAGGTGGGCCTTCGCTTCGCGGAACGACTCACGGGTATAAACGAAGTTGTCGATCCGCATGTTCGCATAGTCGGAAAGCTGGGTATGGGAGTCCAGAAGGCCGAACAGCACCAGGTCGTACCGCTGTGGAGTGCGTTTCAGGAACGCGCGTGCGTCCGTGAGGTGCACCGAGACGCGCGGAGAGTCATAAGGGTGCTCAGGATGGCGTTGCTTGCCGATTGCCAGGATCGCGGGGTCAATCTCCACCGCATCCACCGAGGCGCTCTGGTGGCGCAAGGCTGAGGCCACATCGTTGCCGGTTCCTGATCCCACAATCAAGACAGCAGGCGCTGCGTTAGCAAAACGGAAAGGAAGATTGTAAGGATTCTCGTCTCTGGCTTCCTTCAGCAAACCGGGATGGCGGTCCAGGAAATCGCCGGACAGATTGACAATCGACTGGTAACCCGTGTGATTGACCTGCACATAACCAAACAGGAGTTCTCCCGGAGGCACGTAAGACTGGGTGTATTCGATTTGCTGATATGGCGTCCAGAGACTGTAGTGGTCGCGGGTCGACGGCTCCGCCAGCAGTAACACCAGGGGAACGGTCAGACTCAGCACCAGCGTCCGTTCTCGTTTTGTGGACTGCAACAGCGCCAATCCTGCCAGCACGATTCCCATCCAAACCCAGGGAGGAAGCATCAAGCGGCTTACGGCCAGGAACCCGAGAATTCCCGCCAGGCTCCCGAATAGGTTCCAGGAATAACCAATCAATGGCTTGGGCGCGAGGTTCATCTGTTGGCTGACAATCTGCCCCAGAGGTATGAATATCCACACCAGCAGCAGGAACAGAACGGCGGCCAATAGGGCCGCAACCAGGAAGTTCGGCCAATTCCAGGCGCCGCCAGCCTCCCAGATGGCGACGTCCGCCCCGGCCCCAAGGTTTTGAGAGAGCTTTTCCCAGGTTAGCTTGGCCCAGGGCAAACGAATCACCAGCAACAATCCGAAGAATGCGTTGATGCCGGTCAACCAGCGCACCGGCTTCCTTGCCAGCGCGCAACCCAGGCCGAAGCCCACGAAGCACAGCAACAGCGCGAGATTCTTGCAATAGGCGAATACCATGACCTCGACTGCGATCCATCGGATGAACGCCAGTTCAGCAAATAGCGTCAGAAAGCTGCCGAGAAGGAGTCCTCCCAAGTTCCACGTGTTCCGCTCCGTCAGTTCCGGTTGAAAGAAGGGAGCACCGCGCCGAGCCGCTCGGGCAAGCAGAAACCGAATTCCGGCCAGGATCGCCGCCGCCAGCAGATAGGTCCAGACTCGCCAGTTTGCCACCCCGGAAGTCTACAGCATCCGCGAATTGTGGATGGCGATGGTTGTGCTCTCTGCAGCCGTTGCAGAAGCCTGCTTCCCCGTAGGGATGCAGATGCTAGGGATCGCTCTCCCCCAGCGGATTCACGGTTCCCGCAAGTTGATGGCGCATAAGGCCTAAGTCCTTACAGTTCCATGACAACGGTAAGGTTGCGTTGATTCTAAAGGCTCGTGATTTTTAAAGCAAATGCAACAGAAATAGTGCAAACCAGAATCACACCTACCAAAGACGCTGACCTACCGGGGCCGATAAGATACCGCAACGAGGTAATGCACACATCCCCTCCCTTTCGTGGTTGGCGGTAATCTAGCCCGCCCGGCACGCCGTGCCCCAAACTTTGAACGGTTCAAACTTTCAAAGGGAGGGATTGTATGAAACAGAAACCACGCCAGAAGAAAAAACCTAGATACACAAAGCAACAAGTGCGTGCGATGGAAACGCACGCGCTCAAAATGTACAAAGCCGATGACAGCCACGCCAAGGAGCTTGGTTATGCACTGGTACAATTGCGGGCCGCGCTGCGATACATGCACGGTTCTTTTACAGACTGGTGCCAAAAGCACAAATTGACGCAATCGCGCGTTTCGTATTGTATGAGGCTGGCACAGGGCAAGGTTCCAATGGCCGCCAGCCGCCGATCAGCTTTTCAGGGGGCCGCCGGTATCGCAAAAGCAATCAGGAAACACGTTAACGACTACTTGGCCTTTGCGGTCAGTTTTGATATGCAAGGTGATCGCGATCCTGTTTACGAACAACTCGCCGTTATGGTCGGCAATATAACCGGCGAATTAGGAAAACTGCCGGGCTGGAAAATGAGAGAACTTAACCACCTACACGTGGAAAAGGCATCACAATCTTGCGCCATTGCGATTCGCAACCTGATGCGGAATATGTTCAATGAACAGACTCCACATGAAAAAGATCCCGTTGGTTCGGAAACAATACCGCCCGCAACCGTGGAGGAGAAAATCCGAATGGCCTTACCGACCCCGCCAGGTGTAAAAGTGAAAGTGTAAGCCGGATTCTGTGGTAGGAATCCGTTTTCCTGTTTATACTGCCGGTACAGAAAATGTTTCAACTTTCCAAGCTTGCGCTGGATTACGAGCACAAATCTATAAGCAAATCCCTCATCATTCACGCCGATTGCCTAGAATGGATGGGCCGCATCCCTGAAAATTCCATCCACGGAATCGTGACCGACCCGCCTTACGGCGTCAAGGAATACGAGTTCGACCAGCTTGAAAAACGGGCCAATGGCAATGGAGGGATCTGGCGGATACCGCCGTCGTTTGACGGTTCCGTGCGCCAGCCCTTGCCGCGTTTCACAGCGCTGAATCCTAAAGAGCGCAAGCAGCTTTCCGAGTTCTTCAACGAATGGGCCAAGGTTGCTGTGCATGTGCTTAGGCCGGGCGGGCACGTCTTTCTTGCCTGCAACAGCTTTTTGTGCCAACTGGTTTATAGCGCCCTTGTTTCTGGCGGGTTGGAATTTCGGGGTCAACTGATACGCATCGTACAAACACTCCGCGGCGGCGACCGGCCTAAGAATGCGGAGGCGGAATTTCCCGACGTGTGTTCCCTGCCACGCGGCGCATATGAACCGTGGGCCATTCTTCGTAAAGCAATACCAGCCGGGATGAAGGTTTCCGATTGCTTGCGCCAGTTTGAAACGGGCGGGCTGCGACGTTTACCGGAGGGGTTGCCATTTTCCGATTTGGTACAGGCCGGACGTACGCCTCGCGAAGAACGCGGCCATGCAAATCACCCAAGCCTGAAACCGCAAGCATTATTGCGTGAACTGGTTTACGCTGTGCTGCCGCTGGGAAAAGGTGTAGTGCTGGACAGCTTCATGGGCAGCGGATCGACGGTTGCGGCTGCAAACGCCTTGGGCATTCATTGCATCGGCGTGGAAAAGAACAGCGAATACTTCGCAGCGGCCTCGGAATCTATCGACCGCCTTTCAAAAGTAGTTGTGGGGCGCGACCAGCTACCCCTTACCCTCGCGTAGCTCTTTGCTTTTGTAAATCCAGTTGGCCAGCATCTTGGCCGCACCCGCTTTCGTAACGCTGGCCGTTATCGTGCGGCGGCTGGTTTCAGACCGACCCGAAAACAGCCAATCAGCTTTTGTCAGTTGTGCCCCAACCACGAGCAGGAACTTGAATGCTGGCGTGCCTTTCACTTTTGGCCCCAACCGCCCGCTCTGGAAAACAAAAACCATAAGCCAAACGTCTTCCGCGTTGTGGCCCTGCCAGCCTTGCAGGTATCGCGAGGCTTTGATTTCGATTCCGTCCACGCCCGCGTGCTGCGCTTCATCCTTCGCATATTTTCCAGCGGGCAGCATGTCAGGATGGCCGTTGTGATAGCGATTCTTGACAACTGTTTTGCAATGCTTCGGAATTCCAGCCACCATCATTTCGCTGACAAGATTACTGAAGCTTGCTTGCTGCATCACGCCTTCCAGCGTGCCCATTTCTTTGCCATGAAGCTGGGTATCAATCAGCGTTAGAAACTCGATGAAATCCTGCATGGCCGCCCGCACGTGGCCGGTAGTAACCCCAAACGGAATGGCAGCCTTGGGATTGAATCCGTCTTTGTCCAGCGGCGCTGGCAGGATGAGGTTGGCCATTCGGAAGGAAAAGAATACCTCGCCAGCCCGGATTTGGACAATCCCCACAGCCCCGAAAGTAACTCGCACTGGAGATTACTTCATAGAGGTTGCTCCATCCCGAGCGGCTCCGCTACCGTCGGCACATGGGAGGAAACACCAATGAAATGGACACAAGAAAACCTCGCGGAGATTGCCGCACTACAGGAAAAGCACAGCCTAACGCGCAAATCAGCAATTCAACGATTCCGGCGCGCACTGAAAGCCAACACAATACCAGCCCCAGCAGCGGCCCCGGCCCAGACTGCAGAAGCCACAGCGCCAGCGCCACAACCGGCCAAGCTAGCCAAAAAGGCCAAGAAGAAGCCCGCTGACAGGCCCGCCAGCAACGAAATACCGAATCGGGTAGCCCCTACTACCCCGGTAAGCTTGCAGCTCGTGGCGGGGCTGAAAGTACACACGGCGAAGATACAGGGCCGCAAAGCCGTGGTTATTTTCCAAGAAAGAAACCGCGAGGAAGCCTCGCACCGTTTCGACGGCGTTGCCCTTTCGGAAACCAGAATGGAAGCTTGCAAGAAATTTGCCAAGGCCGAATCACTACCGCTGTACATGGCACTGGCTGTGCGCGTGGGTGGAAAATTGGATCAAGGCTACCTTGTGACCTATGAGCTATGGAAAAAGCTGACCAATCCGGCGGGCGATTTCATGCTATCGGCCCCAGCCCGGTTGGCATACGCGGAAGGCGGCATGGTTGGCGTGCGGTTTGAAATCGCTAAGGCGTAAAACACAATCGGCCACAGCGCTGGCCACTAACCAGCGCCGTGACCTAACCACGGGCCGATTGGAGGTCGGCAACACATGGTTGAAAAAAATATATCTCGAAAGCGAATCTACTATCAAATCCGCGAAGGCAAAATGTGGCGCACCTGTACAACCGCCGAACCGCAACCGCCTTCCGGTTGGCTGCACTATGAATTGTGGGATGGAACTATCGGCCTTGCCCCACCGAACAAATGGCGCGTAAGGCCGGAACCTTTTACAACCGTGCCACTGGATAAGCTATGAGATACTTTTTCAGGTACCTAGCCGCTTTCATTTGCACGCGCTGTTTGTGGGCCGCATTCCGGCAACCACGCCGCCACCCACAGCCATGCCCAAAGCACGCCCTAAGCAGTGACAGCGCACATGGCAACACGGCGCTGGGCTTTTTGTTGGGTATGCTGGCGTTTCCGTTTGTAGCGGGCCTGGTGCTGGTTTCGCTGGCCACCTTGTTGCACTGGTAAGGCCCGTGCCCGGTTTCAGAGCCCAGCCGCCGGGCTGGGCTTTTTTACTTGTGCTGGCCAGCCACGGATTCAACAATCGACTTGCC
This sequence comes from Terriglobia bacterium, assembly GCA_963758285.1. Taxonomy (GTDB): domain Bacteria; phylum Acidobacteriota; class Terriglobia; order Terriglobales; family Acidobacteriaceae; genus DASVWZ01. Next base: position 307,008 of record CAVWUT010000015.1, read on the forward strand.
AGCCGCGATGGCATCAACCGCGCTGATTATTGCTCTGGGCCGAAAGATCCCGGAACGGTTAAGTGCCTTTACGATTTCGGCGTCGAAAGGTATCCCGCGCGCGGCGCAAGCTTTCTTGACCAGTTCAGGCACTTCACGAGCCGATAACGGGCCAAGCCGGATTTTCACGCAACGATCGTACAGCGCCGGGTCCAACTTTTCCGGGTTGGTGGTGCAAAAGCACAGGGTCAAATCTGGCCGGGCCGGTAAGGTTTTCAATCGCGTCTGTTGCCGGATACTGGTAAGGCATTGTGCCTCATCGACGATTATGAAAACACGGTCGCGCATATAGAAAAAGAATTTTGGTTTCGTGGCCTCGCCAAGGTCGAAGTCGATGGCGTGTACGTGGCTGGCGTAAGCGTCACCCATGTGGTGTACGGTTTGGTTTTCTTCTAGTCGGATCCCTGTCCTCGCGTGGCACAGCGCAAGCGCCAGCGATGTTTTGCCACAGCCCATCGGGCCATGAAGCAAAAGGAAACCGGACCTAAAGCCCTTCAATTCTGACAGAGCGTCCGCATTGCCAACCATATCCGCCGGGCTGGTTATCTTGAGCCGTTGCCAGAGTTGGCCTTGACTGATTTCCGCCGGGGCTTGGGCCGCGTGAAATGCGGCGGCGTGGTGAATATCGTGCTCGCTCATTTTGTTTCCTCCTTGCGCTTTAGAAAATCGGCGCGCGTTGATGCGAGCCATTCCCTGATTACGATTTGCGGCACATACCACTTCAGTTCTCCGGTTGCACGCTCCTGGAGCTCGTCGTACAAATCATCCGATAGAAAGAACACAACCCTGTGGCCGCGCTTTTCCTTTTTCTTGCCGGTTATCTCGTCGGCCATTGCACGAAGTTGCCGGGCCGTGTATCCATACTCCACAGCTTCAGCCAAAAGCTTATCGGCCAACTCTGGAAGGAATTTACAAAGCACGCAATGATGGTAGAACGTCAAAGCCGCCACACGCCGTTCCGGCGGAAAATGTTTTGCAACATAGACGCATGAATACAAAAGCCCTCGCGAAAAAGCCGTGGCCTGTTGTGCAAGGTCGTAGCTGACCTTGCTGCCATAGTGGCGCTTACCGTAAGCAACAAAATCGCCAAGCCACCAGTACGTTGACATGCACACGTGCGCCAGCGCCCGGCCTATGGCCATCCATTCTTGTTCGCTGGCCCCTTCGTTGATCCGTAATTCGGTTGGCGATAGGCGTGCGCCGGGTACGTCATAATCGGCAATGCTTTTGTAGTTTGCTGGCGCAAGTATTTCCGGCTTGCCGGAAATGTGCTCTTGATATATCTCGTATTTCTTATCCATTTCCCGCTTTAGGTGAGCAAAGGCGGCGGGATAACACAACATGGCTTGGTAGCTCGTAAAATAACCGTGACGATTGAGCCACTTTTGTGGCGGCAAAACTCCGCCGTGTACCACAGCCAATTGCTCCATGATCTTCACATGGCGTTGAATACACGCATCAGAAAGTTTTCGCCTGCTAGGCATGGCGACCAATCCGCGGTCTTCAATTTTTGCTAAGGCAGTGCTGGTCATAAGATTTTCAAAAAGGCCGGGCGCTGTGAGTAACCAACGCCCGGCTAAGGCAAAAAGCGTCACGTTGCTAAGTGACCAAGCTGGCGATTTGCTGGAGGCCTAGTACGCCAAAGACTGGCACGCGCACTTTCCCGGCGCGCTTGGGCTGTTGAAAAATCAAGAGCCAGCCGTGGCGTGGAAGGCGCAACGGCTGGCCGTGTTTCCTACCCGGCAACATCCACGAAGCGGGCGGAAAAAAGTTAGCGCCCAAGATTCTGGGCAAACATGGCGGGCCACTTAGCCCGCGCTTCGGGTGTGCCTTCACGAATGTCTTGTAGCTCTTGCGGCGTGAAAACGTGTCGCCCTTCGATTGGAGTTGCTTTCGGCCTTGCGGCGACCTCCGCTGCCAATTGCTGTTGGTAGGCGTTCCACTCCGCCTCCTTTTTGGCACGGCGCTGTTCTATTTCCGGCGAAGTGTAGTGCCCGCCGCCAATGTGTGTGGTTAGTTGCATTTTGTTGCCTCCTTTTTCAAAGTCCTGCATCGCGCCGCACTTGTTCAATCAATTTTTGGCAACAATAGCGGTACTGTTCGTGCTGGATACAACCAGAATCTTGTAACGCTTGCGCGATTGCGGCCATAAACCGGGCGCGCTGATCTATCAAAGCAGAACGTGCGGCTTTCGTTGCTGCTTCCATTTCAGGCGGGCCAACGTAAAGCACGTCGCCACGTTCACCCTTTTCGCCTCGTTGTCCTTGTGGGCCTACAGGCCCGACGATTGAATCTCCCTTATCGCCTTTATCACCCTTAATCGAAACGCCAGAAATTCCACGCTCGCCTTTCGGGCCACTTGGACCGGGAACGGTTGAATCCTTACCGTCGCGTCCATCACGACCCGGCGGCCCCGGTAGTTGGCTATCAGCGCCCGGCCGTCCGGTTTCACCTTGCGGGCCAACTGCCCGCACGCGCTCACGTTCCGAAAGTAGATCGTCCAAAGCGACCAAGGTACCGTCCGCAACGGAAAGAAACATCTTCCCGCTGAAGGAATCGCGGTAAACCGACCCCACAACGCCTTTGCTTGGGAGGCGCCTCGTGTTGACAAATTCGGCCATGATTATCTCGTAAAGATGCCCGCGCTTTGGCGCATCCTCTGTTTCAGAAGCGCGTCCGCCCGGATTGCCGCACGCACTGGCGCGGCCTTCACTTCCAAATCAGAATCCGGGCCTTCCGGCTGGGATTCGGCGTCGTAGCGGACCGCCTTCAGTTCCACTTGGCCTTGCGGATTCACATAGTATTGCCACTTGGCTACCCGGCAATTCTCGTCAGGATCGGCCATATCCTTGGGTAGTGAATAAACGAAATCGTCGCTGTGCGTAACGTAGCTGTGGCCCTTGCTGGCCAAGCAATCGGTCAGCTTATCGCGCACGAGCGAGGAAACATTTTCTTGAGTAAGTGCCCGGATCGCATCCCCGGCAATTTGTGCGCCAAGGACGGCACACTGGTGTTTGCGAAGTCCGTCAGCGGCCTCGACGGAAATGTGCGAGCCAAACCTTTTTGATTTCGTAGCGGCGGCGGCTTTTGCACGCGCGCCCACGGCAGTTCCTTGGGCGTATGCCGGGTAAGCCACCGCACTCACGTCCATAAGGTCAACATCGCGGAGCGTTCTGATTGCCATGCACTTGGGATCTGTTCCGTCGGAATTTTCCCAACTATCGCCGTTTTCCGGCACGGTGAAGGCGAAGCTACATTCCGAAATATCTCCCCGCTTGATTGCCGCATAGATATTGACGTGATCCGTGTTACCGCGATCTAACTGGCAAGTAAACTTCAAACCGAGGTCGTCATCAATTAAAACAAGCGTTCCACTTTTCGTGCGGCCCAAAATCTTGGATGGGTCGTGATTGAACAGCGCCCTAACGTCAGCGCCAGTTTTTAGTGACCTCGTGAAAGCTCCGGGCGCGATCTTTTCCATGTATCCGCCAAGGTTTTGGGACAGCTTGTTGTAGCTGGCCGCGATTCCAGAGATTTGGAACTTGCTTTCGTCCGCGCGGATAGACCCGGCCAGCGCTGTGCGGTTTTCGACAGTGCCATGTTGTGGTTTGTTCATAAAAGTACCCTCACTTTCAACCGGCGCGTGTTACGCCAGTTGCTACTTCAAAGTCGATCTTGAGCCTTGTGGTCCTTTTGGAATCCGCAACCGCCCGGCACGCGGCAACAGAAAGGTTGATTGCTTCCTGAAGGAAGTCCTCAGGCGGTTCTTTCTTGCCCACGGCCAAGATTGCTGCCAGCACGGCTATGAGTTGTTCGTCAGTCACTCTGTGCCGCCAAATCTGGGCGCGATTCCCACGTTACGGCCTCCGCGATACCGGCCCCGATTGCGGTGGCTGCTTGCTGTGGCGGCACCATAATCGGTTCCAGTGCTCCCCGGTACTTTATGAGCACAAATTCATCAAGTCGTTTCATATTCCCTCCCGATTTTGTTCCGCCTCAATCTCAGAATCCGTTTTCCACGGCAGTAATGGTTCCAAATACGCGTTGGCCGCGTCCGCGTTTGCCTGAAGTTTCTCTGCCAGCTTGGCGCTCTCTGTTTCGCTGTTGCTGGCGCGGGGTAGGTCTTCTCCGGCCAGCGCGCGTATGTACGCCGCTATAATTTCGGGCGGCGGCGTGTGCGTTCCAACGCGGAATTTATCAGCCCTTTCAGCAGGCCCGTCGTAGTAGGTAACGCCGCGCAAATACTCACACTGAATCGAAGGCTTGCCGGTCCGGGGCGCGCGAAAGATTCCCCATCTGGGAGCAGAATGGTTCGGAATGTTAGCCGATTCAGCATTGGCGAGTACGCTAGTCAGGCCGGCTCGCTGGGGCGCTGGATTGATTCTTTCCAAGTTTCCGGGGAAAAGTTCTTCAAGTAGTTTTGCCGTGCCTTCGTCGATGCGACGAAATTCACGGCCAGTAGAAAGTACGCGCAAATCTGCCATTGTTTTTCTCCTTTTGGCCCGCGTGCGCGGGCGCTTGGGCCTTGTGGGCCGCGTGATTTGAGGCGACGTGAAACCTGATACGTCGATGCCGCCTTACGGTAAATCCGAAACCTGCCGCCTCATACTTAATCCCGCGCGTGTTACAAGGCCAGCGCCCGCGCAATAGCAGCCGCGCCCACAGCCGATGTAAAAACCGAGACCAACGCCGGTTGATCTGCTGGCGGCGGCTCATAATTTTTATGCCACGCGGGCCACAGGTACCCGTGCTTGTAAACGGAATCAAGAACGCCCAGCGTGTGGCAATACTTTTCGCCTTGCGCTGCGCCGGGCTGGCCGCCCGCGTGGTGTTGAGTGCAAACCGCAACCAAATTTTGCCAATCGAAGAAAATTGTGGCGTTATCCTTGGGGTCAACGAGGTGGTGCACAACGGCGCTTGCGTGTGTGCATTGCTTGCCGGAATCGTCAAGCCGCTGGCAGATCGGATTTTTAGATTTAACAAGCGGGCTGGTTTCGCGCCAGCGTTTGGAGTTGTACAGCTTTTCAATTTCAGGATCACGCTGGCGTGTGGCTGGCCCACGCTTTGCTTGACAGGCATCGCAATAAGTTTGCCCGGCGGGCGCTGGCGTCTTACAAGCATTGTTACCGCAAGAATGCGGTGGTTGGTTAGGCACGAAGGGCCTCCTTCTTTTCCAAAACCGCACGGCGGATTTCCGCCTTCCGTTCCGGCGATAGTTCGCGGATAGCTTCCAGCAACAGTCGCTTAGGCGGTACACACGCCAGCATCGTTTCCAAGCTGTAATCATCCTCAGCCGGGCGCGGTTGCAATCGCCGCCATTGCGACACTTTATTTGTCCAACACAATTGGACCGCGGGATCATCGGTGATGATTGGGGCCAGATAGAAAAGCGCCGTCGCTGTGTATTTTTCCGCATTGATGCCCACGGCAAAAAAGTACGGTTGGCGTTCCTTGATCAAAGCCAAATCGCGCGGGGCTTGGCCCGGTTCAATCTGTAGTGATCGGATCACTTGTTTCCTCCTGTACCGGCGGGGTTTCATCCTCGCCATAAGAAAGTTGTTCTAACCGTTGCTGTTCTTCCAGCCACGCTTTGCTTCCTTCAACCAATTCGTTCTTGCTGGGCGGCGGGGCGGCGGCGGGCCGTGTATTCTCCCGAGTGGCTGGCGTGGCTGAAAAACTGGCAAGATACCGGGCCAGCAAGTGTTCTAATTGCGCGGCCAATTTGTAACACGGATTTACAACGCGAACCGTGTGGGCGGCCCCGCTTTTATCCAGCGTGATTTCGTTTATCATTGCGCCGCCAGAATCACATTCAAGACACGCGGCTTTCCAACGAGCGAAAATCCGCACGTAAATTTCCATTGCGCTTGCGTCTGTTTTCGTTAGAGTGCCGCGCAAGGCAAGTTGCTTGCATAAGCGCTTCCATTCATCCACGCCCGCCGTGGGAAGATCTTTTGGCATCTTGGGCCGCCCGCCAGTGAATCCAGATTCACGCTGAACCGCGCGCGTGGGCCGCGTGCCTTTTAACCTGTGAAATTCTTCGGGCAACTGTGCGGACATTATTTGCTCCCATTTCCTGTTAACAATGTTGGGACGAAAGTCGGATGCAGATCAGTAAATTCGACATGCAGCTTTTGGCCGCTGGCAGCGGCGGCGGTTTCTAGCTCATAAAATTCCTTAGCACCGCGTGTTGCATCGTAGGCCGCTAGTGCAGCGGCGGTTTTGGCGCGGGCCTTGGCCAGATTGCGGCTGGAGGCCGCGCGCTTCTTTTCCGAGCGGCTTAGGCCGCCCCGGCGTGCTACTTCCACAATGTCCATACAAGTGCTCCTTGGAAAAACTACCTGCTGTACTAACAAGCTAGTGTGACGAGTCTGGGCCGGGCCATTGTGGGCGGCGCTGGGCGGGCCGCCGTAGCGGATCGAATGTAACCGTAAAGTGGGAAAGAAGAGGCGAGATCAAGGCTAAAGTGGTACTCGGAGGCTGGGAAATCAAGTTAAAAGCAAGGCGAAGGCATGTACATTTCTGGCGAGCGCCGGTTTGACTTGGGTCGAAATCACTTTGGAGCCCCCTATCCCCTTTGTCATCTATAGCCTACAGTGAATACAGATGCCTCCGTTATTGCGCCCAATCTATCCCACTTAGCCAGCGTATCGGCCATGTGTGGAAACGCACTGGAACAGGGGATAAACGATTCAGAACAGCATCAAGACACACGAAGAACGGGGGTATTCTGGGGCACTATTCCAGCCATGTGTTTGGCAAAGTGGGATAACAGGGCGCTGTCGCGCCCGGCGGCCCCGGCCATGTGCTGGCACAGATACCCGGCGCGCGCGTGCTGGGCGGCCCTGTAGCAACTGGACGGGCCGGGTTGGCACTTGCGCCCAAGGTAGTATGGACACGTTGGACAGTGCTTATGCCTATAGTGGCGTTGTGTGGGTTATTGATTGGTCTGGAGGCGGATTATCTCAAGCGTTTTTGGGGTTGCCGGTATCTGGCATGATGTGGACGGGCCGGAAAGCGGATTAGCTGTGAGTGCGGCGGTGCTGTGCCATGCGGGCACGATAGTCAGTCATCACTTCCAGGTGGTCGTCATGGATGGAGATTTGCGTGCGTTTCTCCCATTCGTATTGCGATAGCGGGGCAGTGCCAACCTGATTACAGAAAGCAACGTACTTTTCGTATGGCGTTTGCATTTAGTCATCGCTGATGTTTTCAGCAAGCCACGCTGCCAAATCTTGGGGAGTGGCTTCCGGCGCTTCTGGTAAGGCGGCTTTCAAGTGAGGTGGTAGCGCCGCGTTATTGCCAACTTTGCCGAGATAATCCAAAGCAATTTCCTGATCGCTAAACATAATCGTTTTCTCCAAGGGGACCGGCGGCCACGCCTTACTCCCGTCTGTTGTCGGGGTCAGATACGTGCCGCCGGGTTTCAAGCATGTGATTGCTTGTCGCAATATCCCACGCGCCTGTTACGCGGGTTGCGGCTGGATGTGAGCGCTGATTTCTGTTTGGCCTTTTTCGAGCGCAGTTTTCGTCCGGTGCAATCCGTCAATTATTCGTCCTGATTCGTCCACTAGGATCGGCGGGGCTGGCGTGGTCAGTTTCTTGTATTTCTCAACCGTCGCTCGATGCACGTGATGATTATCACTGGAAAGCGCCGCCGCATTCCGGTTGGCCAGCCAAGAAAGGGAAACAGTTTTCAGAGGGTGCGGTTTGTCCAAATATTGCATGGCTAGTCTCGAAGGTGAATTTGGCGGGCGCGCGGGCGCGGCGCTGGCAGTTGTAGCTGTCCAACCTTGCCGTACTGAACCAACTCCAGCCGGAAATCGGATAGCAGCAAGCAGCCCGTGGCCTTGTCGTACGCGATGAACGGACCTTTGCTGCCAACAATCGGGTAGCCCGGATATGTGGCCATTGCGATCTCACGCCAGTTGATTTCGTCGCTCATACACTGGCCGGGGCGTGTTACTCTGACGGAAAACGAATGTACGCAGATACGCGGGCCTAGACTATATGTATCTCTCACGTCAGCACAATTTTTCCTCCATTTAGATACTACGTGCGTACATGCGTACATTCGTAAGCATCCTATGTTTCAATGCGTTACAGCCACCCAATGTACGCATGGAGTCGCGTACATTGGCCAAAAACCGGCTCGGAAATCATGCCATTTCCCCAATGTACGCGGGGTGCTGGCGTACATTCGCGCAAGCTACAACGAAACTTGCTTGCGTACATAGTGCGTACTTTGTTACACTAAGCACTTGTTATGCGTACATTGGAGGAGCAATCCATGCTTCAGAGCAAACAGGAACTAGACAAAAGGGATAAGACGATGTTACGTGCGTTGCCGGTTTACATCTCCGACGCGCTGATCGCATACCGCGATGAAGTAATGGAGCACGATCCCCGTCCAATCACATGCCGCGCGATTGTGGAAGCGGCGCTACGCACGTTTTGGGGCGGCGGGCCATTTCCGGGCCAGTTTACGCCTGCCGATCTCAAGGCAACGGAAACGTTGCGGAGGCACAACCGATGAACTACGACAATATCCCAGAGGAATTGCGCGCCGGGCTGTGGATACGTGCCAACGGCAAGAAGGCCATTCAAACCTACGCAACCGATGAAGATAAAGCAGCCCACATGAAACCGTTCCCAGAGGCATTGAAAAACAAAAGGCCGAAGGAAAATCTTGCGCGGTTGATAGATAAGGCGGAGGGTTTTGTTTTTGTCGATCTGGATGGTGTTCGCAATGCGGAAACCGGCGCGATAACAGAAGCATGGGCCATTACATTGATCGAAAAGCTGGATACCTACACTGAAGTGTCTGCCAGCGGTAAGGGTTTCCACTTGGTAGCACGCGGCACGTTGCCGGAGGACTATCAGAAGGACTATCCCGACCCAGAAAGGCCGGGGCACACGAAGGGCGTACCTGTAGAGTTGAAATCGGGCAACGTCAAGAATCGGCTGTTTACGCTTACCGGCGATGTGTACGGCACAACAGGCGAAATTCCAAATCGACAAAAGAAATTGGAGGACTTGTTGCAACGTTGCAGGGATGGAGAATTTGGCGGCCCTGTTTCTACCGGCCAGCCTAAGAAATCGGAGCTGCCCACAGTGGAGTTAGCGGAAATAACCGAGGCAGAGGAATCCTTGCCGCCTTTTCCTGTTTTGCCGGGGCCACTTGGACAGCTTGTGGAAGGTATCACGGACGACCTACCGTACGAGCACAAGGCACTGGCGGCCTTAACCTATGCTGGCGTTGCTTTTTCTAAAAGGATTTCGTTGGTTACCGATCCTTGGCTCCAGACACGTTTCTATTCGTGCATGATTGGAACAGCCGGTAGCGGCAAATCCGCGCCGGATATGGAAGTACGCCGCGCCGTGGCTGATATTTTCGGCGAGGTTAAGGTTGAATTGTCGATAGACAGCGGGCCAGCTCTTGTGCAAGCTCTTGACGAAACGCCGCGCATAATTCTTGCGCCGGATGAATTGGCCGACCAGTTTGAAAAAGCCAAAACCAGCACGGGCGGGCGCAACTCGCTCTTCGGAGAATTTCTTAGGCTGTACGAAGGAAACGAAACAGCCAACCGCACAAAAAAGACACAAGCCGGAGGCGGACTTGTTGAAGTGAAAAACGCACACTTTGCCATCATTGGTAGCGCAACAACAGAGCGTTTCGACAGCATGTGGCGCGGTACCAGCGCTGTCGCCAGCGGTTTGCTTTCAAGATTTGTCTTTTCCTATTCGGAAAGGATACCGCCGCGCAACAAGAAAGCCAACGACGAAGCCGCTATCGCGGCGGCACAGGCGGCCTTATCCTCCGCGCTCGCCAGCGCCCCAAAGCGCTTGGTTTTTTCCTCTGAGGCTATGAATCAGCTTTCCAATTGGCGTGCCGACGAGGAATTACCGACCAGAGCTTTGGACATGGCGAAACGGTTTGCGCTTTTGATTGCCGCCACAACTGGTCTGACCGTGCTTGACGAGGAGGCCATGTCGCTTGGGTTGGCGTTTGCCGACTATCAGATCGCTTTTAAGAATCGCTTTTGCTCCGGTGACACAAGTAGCAACGTGCAAGCTTTTGAAAACCGCATCATCAAATTCTTGGAAAAGCACGGCTCGCAAACGCAAGCTATCGTAATCAACAAAGTGCGCCCAGAGCGCCACCCCGGCGGCTATAGCGATTTCAACCGCGCATGGAGCGCGCTGGTGCAGGCGGGCAAGATACAACCAACAGCGCGAGAAAGTAGAAAAGGCTCTGTGGTTTTCACGATTTCGGATTCTGTGTAGGTTACCTTTCCAAAAACTTCTTGCTATCCTCCACGCTGGCCGCCAGCGTCATGTAAGCGTGTAGCGTTGACAAGCCTCTGTGTCCAATCTGCTGTTGCAGTTGGAAAAGGTTAATACCCGGCACGTTCGCCCAAGCCCGTCCACGATTGTGCCGAAACGAATGCGGGTGCGCCACTTTTGGGTTCACGTTCGCACGATAGGCGGCCCGCCGCATGATTTGCCAAAAGTACACGCGATGGCAAGGAAACAGTCTTTGATCAGGCTGCGTATTCGCTATGTGGGCAAGCAGCTCTTTGCGGATAGATTTCGGAATTGCCTGCCTTCTAATGATTGGTTTGCCCTTCTTGCCCTTCGCACAGCCCGCCTTCACGCACGCGAAAACCAGAATTGGCTCGCCATTTTCGTAAAGAATATTTTGCGGCGTAAGCGCCAGGAGCTCGCTAATTCGCATTCCATACAACGCGAGCATACGTGTGGCAAGCTGCCACTTGCCGGGCATTTGATTGATGATTTTCTGAATTTCCTCGTCAGTTGCGATAATCCATTCGCCAGTTACACGGTCCTTCATATCGGTGCCTCCACAACTCTTGGGATGTTACCTTGTCACGGAATAACATAGTGCTATAGTGATTTACCTTTCCATGACTTCGGTAACTTTCCAAGGGGAATTCCGGGGTGTAAGCTGCGGGCGTGATGTCGAATACGGGCCCATTTACGGAACGTGGGGATTCGCAGGAGAACGACGCCTTGACAGCTTCACCCTCGGCCACTACCGAGACCGGTGAAAGCAAGGTCGCACGCGCCAGCTATCAGGACATGCAAGGCGCGACACGTTTCCCCATAAAACTGCCGATTTCGGTGAAGTCCACGTCCGGCGAGAGCCGCACGGAAACCGAGAACATTTCTGCCAACGGTGTTCTGTTCCAGATGGAATCGGATATGCCGTTGGGATCCACCGTGAGCTTTACCATTTCGCTTCCCGCCGAGGTGCTTGGATCCGAATCCGATGTGCAAGTGGAGTGCCGGGGCCGGGTGGTACGAAGCGCAGACGAGGGACAGCACAAGGGAATTGGCGTGGTGATCGACGAATACCGGTTTGACCGCAGCTGAGGGGCGAGCAACGATGGCAAGCGTTCCGGTGGGGATGGAAGAAAATACCGGCAAGCCGCACGAAGGGGAGGGTAACGGACAATTCATCCGTGTGATCCTCGCTGATACCCAAGCCATCTTCCGCGCCGGATTGCGCAAGATCTTTGCTCTGGAAGACGATGTCCGGGTGGTGGGGCAGGCCGAAACTGTAGCCCAGGCATTTTCTGCCGCCAAGAAGTTTTCGGCGGACATTCTGCTTTTCGAAGCCGAATTGGCGCCCAATCCAGTGGACGCGGTTTCCGAGCTGCTCAAACAGAATCCAACGCTGCGCGTTGTGGTCGTCACCCCGGAGCCGCAAGAAGACCTCACTCTGGAATTGTTCCGTCGCGGCGCCCATGCCATTGTGTCGCGCGAGATCGAACCGGAACTGCTGGTCGATTGTCTGCGCGCCGTGGCCAAGGGAGAGCTCTGGCTCGACAGCCGTGGAATCCACTGGGTGCTCGCCGCCTACCGCTCCCAGGGATCGTCTGCCAGTGCGGCTCGGACCAAGGTTCACCTCACCCCGAAGGAGTCCCTGATCGTTTCCTGCGTAACCCAGGGTATGAAGAACAAGGAAATCGCTCAGCGCGTGGGTACCACCGAACAGGTGGTGAAGAACTATCTCCGCAAGGTCTACGACAAACTGGGGGTCGCCGACCGCCTGGAACTCGCGCTTTTCTGCCTGAACAACCGCGTGGTTGAAGCGCAAACCGCAGACAATCGCGAGCCCACCTCCGTCGAAAGCATTGCGATCCCGCCCCCTGCACCTGCTAATGGCGCCGCAGCGGCTGCTTCGGCTGCTGCAACTTCGGGACTTGCACTCAACCCCAACAAGCCTTCTTAATTCCCTGACTATCGCCGCAGTGGCCGCAGTGTTATAGTTTCTGCAGCGTCCAGCACACAGCATTCCGCGATAAGCCGCCCGCAGGTTGGATTGCTTGCGGCCAGCGGTGCACGGAATGCGGAAATGCTGTCTGAATACAGAATGTGAGAACTGACTGCTCTTTTGTGAGGGAATCGTGAAAGGTGATCCGAAAGTGATTGCAGTACTGAACCAGGTGTTGAAGGCCGAACTGACCGCCATCAACCAGTACTTCCTGCATGCCGAAATGTGTGAGAACTGGGGCTACGAGCGGCTGGCGAAGCACACCCGCAAGGAGTCCATCGAGGAAATGCAACATGCCGAGAAGTTGATGGAGCACATCCTTTATCTCGACGGCACTCCCAATATGACCGACTACTTCAAGATCAATATCGGGCAGAACGTGAAGGCGCAACTCGAAAACGATCTCCACGTGGAGTATGACGCCGTGAAGCGGCTCAATGAAGGGATTGAGACCTGCGTGAAAGCCGGCGACAACGGCTCACGCGATCTGCTCGAGGGAATCCTCACCGACGAAGAAGAGCACATCGACTGGCTCGAAGGCCAACTGCACTCGATCAGCGAGATGGGCATCGAGAATTATCTGGCGCAGCAGTTGCACGAGGAGAAGAGCTAGTCCGCTCGTACCGGCAAGTCTGGGGCGGTCCGAAGCCGCCCCGCTTTCTCTCGATCACGTCACTCTCGACCATGCTTCCGCCCGAGTGCATAAACCTCGCTGTCGTCCGAGCCGGCTGGCTGCCTCCTATCTGCGGCACGAACACAGCGGGCACATACTTGATCCCCTGAGCACTTCTTCCCGATGTCCGGCGCGGGAGAGAAGTGTGCAACAGTGTCGGCGTACAATATGTTGTTTTCCGCGTTCAAGGAGGAAGTCCTATGTCATTCCGTTCCATTCCTGCCATTCTTGCCGTTCTCCTTTTGAGTATTGCCACCTCGGGGCTTGCACAGAGTTTGCCCGAGGGCCGTTTGCTCAGGTTCCCGGATGTGTCCAGGGACAAAGTCGCCTTCAGTTACGGCGGAGACCTGTGGCTGGTCTCGAGGGAGGGCGGGGTCGCACAGCGAATCACCAGCCATCCCGGTCAGGAGCTGTTTGCGAAATTTTCTCCCGACGGAAAGTGGATCGCGTTCACCGGCCAGTACGACCGCAACCACAATGTGTACATCATGCCCGCCGAAGGTGGCGATCCCAAGCAGTTGACTTTTCATCCCGGCGGCGACCATCTCAACGAGCGCATGGGTATCCATAATCAGGTCATCACCTGGACGCCGGACAGCAGGCGGATCGTCTTCCTGACCCGGCGTGACACATTCAATGGTTGGTTTGGCCGCCTCTATAGCGTGGGCATCGACGGCGGTCAGCCCGAGGCGCTTCCGCTGGACAAAGGCGGCCTGACATCTTTCTCTCCGGATGGAAACAGTATTGCCTACAACCGCATCTTCCGAAACTTCCGCACCTGGAAGCGCTACACCGGAGGCATGGCGCAGGATATCTGGATTTACGATCTCAAGGCCAACCACATTGAGCAGATGCCGCACACCGAATGGACCGACACATTTCCCATGTGGCATGGCGACACGATTTATTTTGATTCCGATCGTGGTCCGGAACACCGCTTGAATCTTTACAGCTACAGCTTGACCACACACGAAATCAAACAGCTCACCCACTTCACGGATTTTGATGTGAATTGGCCAAGCCTCGGCCCGGACGCGATCGTATTCGAGAATGCTGGCTATCTGTACCTGTTCGATTTGAACACCCAGCAGGCACACAAACTCACGATTTACGTTCCCGGGGACCGCGATTTGGCCCGCAAACACTGGGCAAATGTCAGCAAGGTGATCACGGATTTCGATATCTCGCCCGATGGAAAGCGCGCAGTGTTTTCAGCCCGCGGTGATATTTTCACCGTGCCCGCGAAGGAAGGCAGCATCCGCAATCTCACGCGGACTCCAGGGATTCGTGAGAAATACGCAGCTTGGTCACCGGATGGCCGTTGGGTCGCGTACATGTCGGACCGCACCGGTGAGGATGAACTGTACATCGCTCCGCAAGACGGCTTGGGGCAGGAGCAGAGGATTACTTCTGACGGCAAGGTGTTTCGTTTGCCCCCGGTTTGGGCTCCGGATAGCAAGATGCTGTTGTTTGCCGACAAGAACGTGCGTCTCTTCTACGTCGACATCAACGACAAGAAGCCGGTTCAGATTGATCAGGGCAAATACGCGGACTTGACCGATTACAACTGGTCGCCGGATAGCGACTGGGTGGCCTATTCCAAGGCAGGGGAGAACCACAACGGTGTGATCTACCTGTATGGCCTGGCCGACCGGAAGATCACGGCGGTGACTACCGACGCCAACGACAGTTCGGCGCCATACTTTGATCCGGAAGGCAAGTATCTTTACTTCCTTTCCAACCGTGATTTCAATGAAGTACTCGGCGTGTACGACTTTGAATTCGCGAATCCGAAGGCGGGCCGCGTGTATGTTGCGACCCTGCGTGCGGATGAGCCTTCTCCTTTCCCCCCGCTGAGCGATGAAGTGACGATTAACCAGCCGCCGGACGTGCTGCTGACGCCTGCGCCGGGAACACCACCCCCAAGCCAAAAGCCGCCTGAGACGCCGCCGAAAAAGACCAAGCCTCCAACTGCTTCCAAACCGGAAGCCGGAGCAGCCGAGCCAAAACCTGCCGCCGAGACGGAAAAAGAAGAGAAACCGGGAACTCGACCCGCCTTGAAGAACTTCCGTATCGATCTCGATGGAATTCAGAATCGGATTGTGGCGCTGCCGATTCCGCCCGGTAACTTGCAAACCCTGAGTGCGGCAAAGGGCGTGATCTTCTATATATCCGCTCCCGTGCAAGGCCTGTCCGGGCCACTACCGGGCGAAACTCCCGCCGTCCATGCTTATGATCTGAAGGATCGCAAGGACCATATCTTTCTGGAAGGAGCCGACCAGTACGCGCTCTCCTTTGACGGCAAGAAACTCTTGTACGGAACGCCCAAGGGCGGCGAAGGAGCTACGGAGGGTGAGGGCGGCGAGCACAGTTATGGGATCGTCGACGTGAAAGTGCCTGAGGGGGAAAAAGAGAGTGAACCGAAACCTCTGGTTCATGCAGGGGAAGGCGCTTTAAAGCTCGACGCGATGCGAATGGAAGTGGATCCGCCGGCCGAGTGGAAACAAATCTTCAACGAGGTTTGGCGCCAACAGCGGGATTATTTCTACGAACCGGCAATGAACGGCGTAGATTGGCAGCAGCAGCACGACAAATACCAGCAACTGCTGCCTTATGTGGCCGACCGATTGAGTTTGACCTACGTTTTGGGCGAACTGATTGGCGAGCTTTCCAACTCGCATACCTATGTCGGGGGAGGTGACTACCCCGAGATCGACACGGTCAACGTCGGCCTTCTGGGCGCCGATCTTGAGCCCGACCCAAAGAGCGGCATGTACCGCTTGGCGAAGATTTATCCCGGGGAAAACTGGAATCGCAATCTGCGGTCTCCGCTCACGGAGCCCGGTGTGATGGTGAAAGAGGGGGACTATCTGCTGGCCGTGAATGGCCGTTCGTTACGGGTTCCTCAGAATCCTGACGAACTATTCGTCAACACGGTAAATCAGGCCACTACTCTCTCGATCAACAGCAAGCCCACCGAGCAGGGGGCGCACAACGTAGTCGTGCGGCCAATCCCAAGCGAGTTCGGTCTGCACGAGTTGAACTGGATCGAGACCAACCGGCGCAAAGTGGAGCAGGCCAGCGGCGGGCGGATTGGTTATGTTTATCTGCCCGATATGAGCGCAAGTGGGCTCAACGAGTTCGTGAAACAATATTTCCCGCAGATTCGCAAAGAAGGAATGATCTTCGATGTCCGCTATAACGGCGGCGGCTTCGTCGACCAGATCATTTTTGAGCGCTTGCGGCGCGTGCTGGCCGGCATGGAATCAGCCCGCAACTGGAATGCAGGCACTTTGCCGGACAACGTCTTCTATGGGCACATGGCTTGCGTCACCAATCACTATGCCGCTTCCGATGGCGATTTCTTTAGCTACTTTTTCAAGGCCTACAAACTGGGACCGCTCGTTGGGGAGCGCACTTGGGGCGGCGTCCGCGGCATCCGCGGAGAAATTCCTCTGATCGATGGCGGCTATATCACGCGTCCCGAATTCTCGCTGTACAGCTTGGACAGCAAATGGCTGATCGAAAACCGGGGCGTCGCGCCTGACATTGAGGTCGATAACCGTCCTGACCTGGTGAGAGAAGGGCATGATCCCCAACTGGAAAAGGCGATTGAGTTGGTGATGAAGGAAATCCAGGAGCACCCCATGAAATTGCCGGCTCGCCCTCCCGACCTGCCCGCGTATCCGGAGGGCCCGGGGCTTTAGCCACATTGCGTAGGTCAGGCCCCCTGAAGCGCAGCTTCGGGGAGGGTTCGGTTTCTCTGCGCGAGGAGAGCGTTCAATTTTGCCAGCACTTCAAACGCATCGGCCACGTAAAGCACGTCTGCTTTTCCTCGTGCCCATCCGCAGTTCGGGTCGAGGTTTACTGCGCGCCGCTCGTTGATGAACCGCCAGCCCACCACGTGGGGCTCCTCGCCATGGCAACACGCGGACAACCCCCTGGGATGGCGCGGCGTCGATCCCGTCTGGCCGACCTGGTTCAGATGGGTCATGAAGCGCAGCACCGCCTGGCTCTCTCCGGTTTGATCGACCAGCGATTTACTGCCACCCAGGGATGCGCCCGAGGCATTCAGGAAGTCAAGAATCAGCGTTTCAGCCTGATCGACATGGGTCTTTCCGTCGGCCTGCTTCTTGGTCCAGCCCGCGCCCGCGACAAACAGCAAGCCGGCGTCGGGCCGGATAGTTTGCGCGTCGCTCTTCGGAGCGCGGATTCCGCTGACGACCGTTCTCGACGCCGCCCCCAGAAGGGTCACGGAAATCTGTTCGACCTGGGCTGCGCCGGGCGCGCCGGACCATGCAGTTTCACAACCAGAATCGAGCAACACAATCAAGGGCCGGACATCGCGGCGAATGACCCCTTCGATGCGCTGGCGATAGTTCCACCGCGTCGCACACAGTTCGCCATCGACAGTTTTCAACGAGGTGACATGCGTGTCCACACATCCGTTCAAACGATGCGCCACGCCCGCCAGAACGCGCGCGAACCGTGAGGTTGCGGGCGCGAGAATCAGTTCGGCTCCCGCTGATCGGCAGAGTGCTTCAGCCGCCGCCGCATCGCTCGCGTAGCGAGCAGTGGCGAAATCAGGGCCGGTCACCGCGAGGATTCGTTCAGCTCCGGCCGCTGTAACCGTCTCAGCCGCCGCAGCCACGTCCGAACCGATCAAACCGATGGTCAAGCGGGCGCCGAACTGCCTGGTCAACGCCAGAGCAACGCCCAGAACCTCATACGCTGCCTTGGGAAGCGTGTTACCGGCTTCCGAAACGTGAGCTAGAAATAGGATGCTTTGTGACATCTGAATCTTGGTCTCCGGTATTTCTTCGCAAACGGCAGATCCCTCGCCCCGCTCGCGATAACAATTCTGAAGGCTACTTGCCAATCCATTCCGCGATCTCGTGCGCAATCTGGTCAGGTGACAGGTCTTTGACCACGCGAGTCTGGCGTTGTTGTTTCGGCGGGCTCGCGCTCAGGTAGTGCAATCCACCAGCCGGCAGCGCCACCGATTTCGCCCGCTGCAGCGCAGGCATTACCGTGCGCATATTCGCCATTCCCACCTGCGGATTGTTGCGCGGCTCCGGCAGATTCCCGGTGGCCCAGCCGAACAAAGCCGGCGGACCCGGGCAGACCGAAACCTGATGACGGCCACCCTCGATCCGCTCCAGAACTTCGAACGACCCGTCGGCTTGAACGCTGAGTTGGTCGACGCCCTGAAACTGGTCGAGGATCGCAAGCCGCTCTCCCACCAGTTGCATGGTGGCCCCGGCGCCTCGCGAAGCCGACTCCCAACCACCAAACACGAGCAAGCGTGAGCGATCCAGACCGGGGATACTCTGGATGGTTTCCGCCAGCAGCGCGGCCGTGGCGTGTGCATCGGCAAAGCCGCTGGCGCTCGAATCGACCGCGACCAGTTCAAAACTCACTTTCTGGGCAATCGTCATCATCACTTGCTGGAGTTTTGCTTTTGGTCCCACGCTTACCAGCCAGACCTTGCTGCCGGCGACTTTCGATGCCAAATTGGCGGCTTCGTACAAGGCATGGGCCGCCCATGGATCCAGCACGGCGGGAAGCATCATTTCATTCTTCAGCGCCGGCCCGGTTGGGGTCTGGATCGGCTCCAGAGTTTGCAGCGGGTCCGGCACAATGCTGCCGCACACCACGATGTGATATCCGTTTGTCATTCGAGTCCTGACAATTGAGTTCAATCAGTTCAGCGCCGAGTGTAGTCCTCCCGCGCCGGAGCCGAACTCGATGTTGCCCTGCGCACCGTCACCATCGGCCGCGCAATTCCACAGGCAGGCGCCGCAGTAAACGCACTTCTCACGATCAAAGGCCGGCACTCCATCTTCGCCGCCGGTGATCGCCTGCCCCGAGCACATTTCCACGCACAACTTGGTTTCACAGGCACGGCAGAGTTCCGGACGACGAAAGCTCACATGATTCGCATAGCCCGGCGGCGCCTGCACACCGCCGCCCATGAGCAGAGCATCCTGGTGTGAGATAAGCAGCTTGCCATCCATCGGGATCTGCGGCCAACCACAACGATCCATGATCCGGTCGTGCAGCGAGGTGCCCCTGGCGGCGCATTCCTCCTGTATCTGCTTGAGCTCGGCCGGCGAAATCCGTGATCCGTAAACACCCTCCAGCGAGGGCAATGAGTTCGACACGGAACGCGCGGCCAGCGTGACGCGCCCGCCCGTCAAGCCCGCGATGGTCATACCGATCATTCCCGTGAACACGCCCTTCTGGAATCCGTTGCGCGAGTCGGCCGCGATCTTCGACTCTTCATCGACCCAACTCTCCCGGCGGCGACGCACATAGGTTGCTTCAAGGTTCTCGCGAGTAAACGCACGCTTTTGTTCAGTGAGTTCGATGACTGCTTCCGCCAGTTGCACACCTGTGGTCCAGGCTTCATCCACTCCTGATCCCGCCAGCACGTTCGTGCTCCCCGAGCCCTCGCCAATGCGGGCATAGCCATTGCCTGCCAGAAAAGGCTCGCCGTGGCGGCCCGATTCCTGCAGCGACTTGGCTCCCCACGACTTCAGGGTTCCCCCCTCGAGATAACGCCACAGATAGGGATGAAGCATGAAGTGTTGCAGGTAACGATATGCGGTGCGGACCGGACTGCGAAACCATGACGGAACGAAAATGCCAACCGAAGCCAGCCGGTCAGGGTGGACGTAGAGGAACCCGAAAATTTCCGGCTCCGGGAACCCGATGGTGTGAAAGACCGTGCCGGGCTCCAGCCCGCTATCTTCGCGGAGTTCGATCACCATCTTCATGCCGAGCGCCCATTCGCGCAACTGATGGCCCTCCGGCATTCCAAGTTGCGCGTCGATCTTGCGTCCAATCGCTCCCACTGGTCCGTCGCCCACCACCGTCAGCGCCGCACGCAGGTCCATGCCCGGCATGAAACCTGGCTCGGGACGCCCCTGAAGATCGGTTCCCTGATCGGCAAGCCGCACGCCGGCAACGGCATCTCCTTGAATCAGAGGCTCGGCGACAGGCACGCCCGGCCAGAGTTGCACTACACCAGACGCCGCAACTTGATCGCTGACCCACTGGTTGAACTGGCCCAGTGACAGCACGAGGCCGTCATGCTTCTGCATGAACGGCGGGGTCAATAGCAATTCGAATGCCTCATGCTTCACACCGAACACGAAGCCGAGTGAGCGGAGCACGCGGTCGGCAGCCCTGAACGCGAAAGAACGCCGGCTGGCGCGCACGGGGTCGAGCAGGTATACGAGCTTCTCCTTCTTCACCGGCGTCGACATGGGAATCTGCGTAAGATCCACGTCGGGAAAACTGCCGCGTATCCCACGAGCGCGTGTCACCGCGCCCGAGACGCCGAACCCCGGCCCGTCGGCACGCTCGTAGCAGATTACTTGTAGAGGCAGGCCGGGGGACATTGCACTCTCCAGTCGCACCGACCCATCCGGATTCAGCAAGCTTCGGTTTAACGTCGTCAGGAAGCCGCCCATCGCAGGACCGAAGCCTACGCAGGCGATATCGACCGTCATCTGTTGCCGATCGATGGCGGCTTGTTCTAGGGGAGGCATGCTCATGCGGGGTAGTCCAGCGCCTCCGGAATCATGAGCTTCGAAATTGCCTCGGCAGCCCGGTCCTTGGATAGCCGGCAGCCCGTCAGGCAGGTAGCGAGTTTCGTTTGAAACGTGAGAAACTGCTCGGCGCCGTTGCACTTCGCACAGGGTCCAGCCTTGCCCGGATGGGAGCCGTTGTTTCCGATGACATCCAGACCGTAGGAGCCAATGCCCGGAATAATGCCTTCAAAAGAATCCAGCTCGTCCTGTTGGTAGCAGCCGCGGTATCCCGCTTCGTCCCACGCCGGGTGACGGTTGTATCCGAACACCAACTCGGCACAGATGCGGGCCACTTCTCCGCTGGCCCGCGCCGACTGCACGTGGCACAGGTCGGTCATAAAATTCACCAGTCCCGGCAGCCCTTCAGCCACGGCCGGATCGCTGGCCCCACGCTGCTCCAGTTCGATCACATCGAGAATCTGGCAGCGCACCGCCAGCAACCAGCAGAGCGCGTCGGCCAGCGGGAACGTCACACCCTGGCGGGAGCTCTGGTACAAACGGCCACCGTCCGCATCAGTCGAGCGCTGCAAACGATCCAACGTCCACAGCCACATTCCCATGGCCGTGGCCAACGTACATGCGCCGGTGCCGGGACGCTTGGACGCGATACCACGCATTTCATTGATCCACGCCTGGAACTGCGCCACGAAGAGCGGGCTGGTCATGGTGATGGAGAGTTGGCGCCGTTGCACCGCTTCCGGCCCTTCGTAGGTCGCTTCCAGTTGTGCATCCATCCACTTGTTGCCGAGGAAGCCCGGGCAGTCTTCCGTGATGCCGTACCCCCCCATCAGGCTGACTGCCTCACGCATCATCTGCGCGCCCCAACCGGTGTTCCACAGCTTGGTGGCCGGGCAAAGGACGTCAGCCAGCGAATCCAAGAGAACGAAACGCAGCAGCGGATCCGATTCCAATTGCGTTCGATTGGGATCACTGACCGGCAGCCGGAGCAGATCAGCCGCCCGCTGCGATGCTTCACGTTGCAGTTTGGCGCGCGCTTTGGCATTGGTGACTCCCTGCGCAATCAGCAGTTGGTCAGCCTCACGCTCCAGCGGATCCAGTTCATCAAAGGCCCGCGCCGCCGCAAATCCAAGCGCTGCACTAGCCTCGCCGGTCGCCCAGATGTCCACCAGTCGGTGCAGCGCGTCTTGACGAGCCTGCAACCCAAGTTCATAGCGCACCGATCCTGGCGTTGCTGTCTCGGCGCCGCGGAACCGCCCTCGCTGATACCGGATGACGGGCTCGACTGCAGAGAGCAATTTCGCCGCGGTCATGATGCCCACGGTCACCCGGGTTCGGCGGAACACCGCTTCAATGACCTCGCCGTGGTTGTAGCGCGGCACGATGATGCCATCCTTCACGTCGTAGCCGCCGACAATTCGGCTGGCCGGAATGCGCAAGCTGAAAATCGGATCGCCGGTGGAAGAAAGCTGATGCACGAGCTTTCGCGTGGGCGTGCCGCGATCGAATGTGCCGGGATCCCCTTCTTCCAGGATCACCATGCAGCTTCCCTTGATTCGCTCATCGCCGGAATCCACCGCCGCCGTCACAAAATTGGCAAACCCGATGTTGGTGATGAAGCGGCCGCGCTTTTCCACCTGCAGAGTCGGCTCTTCTCCTTCTTTCCACTCCGCGATGCGGATCTTTCCATTGAGCATGCCGGTATCCACGCCGACGTAAGGAATGGGCTCGGTGAGACAGAAGGCTCCCCGCCAGGGTTTGCGATCCTCTCCTGCCTGGGGCGGCGCGGCTAAACGCATGTATTTTTCTTGTTGCTCCAGCGTACCTCGCTCGTGAATCGGCGCCAGGGCCAGACAGCCTGCCAGGCTTGCGGTTGCAGCCCCACCGTCCACCCAGGCGAGTTCAAACGCCACCAGCGCCAGCGCCAGGTTCTTCGGGCCCGCGATGAATCCACCCTGTTCGGGCTCCATGAAGACGGCGGTGATCCCGGATTCATCGAACGCCGACAGCAGTTCCGCCTTGGCTGGCGTCCAATCATGGGAATTGCGGCCACCGTTGGCCACCAGTCGCGCCACCGGACCTCGAGCGACGGATCGTGCCGACTGCACCAGCATCTGCAGGTCGTAACGGTCGGCGAATCGCCATTGAATCTGGCGCGCGGCGTCGGAAGGAAGTGTCCGCGGCAATTCCGGCTTGACGGGGGTGGCAGTGGAGGCCATGGTCTTGCTCCTTTGCGAGGTGGTCGTTCCAATTGTGCCGTCGAATGACCCACCGGTCTGTGATGTCGGTCATAAGGGCCTGTGACTATGGCACATCCCCTACGATCCGCGCCTGATGATGCCGACGCAGGCAGCTCGCACAAAGCCGTACCAGCTACGCGGGCCCCGTTTTAGGTTGTGCAGTGTGTACCATGGGTACGATTCGCTTGGCAGAATAAGGCCATGCCCAACTTCGGCATCACCGATTTCCTTATTCTCCTGGTGTAGCTGCGACAGCAGTGGTAGGGGCAGGCTCAGTCTGCGCCATCTCCCGGGAGGATCCTTATCTCACCGAGGGTGACGAGGTCCGCCTTCGTCATCTCCACCTTACTTTTCCCCAGCGGAGGAAATAATTGCCGGGCCGGGTTCGGGCGGGCACATCAGCGGGATCTGGTGGAGTCACCTTCCATCCTGACCGCACTAATTATTCGTCGCAATCCGTTTCAGCGCTGCCTTGTTGCGGATGACGATCGTTGAACCCGCGCCTTGCACGATCTGCCGCCTTCGGAAATCCGTGAACATGCGCGTCACCGTCTCGCGTGAGGTCCCGATCATTTGCGCGATCTGTTCATGGGTAAGGTCCAATCTCAGCCGTGGTTCCGGTTTGGCGGTTTCCCCATGTTTCGAACTCCATTCCAGGAGTAACTTCGCCAGCTTCTCCCCAGCCGAATGGGAAAGGCCCAGCGCGCGGATTTCATGGCACGCGGTGTTGTACTTCTCGCTCAACTGTTCGGTGACCTTGAAGCACGCCTCGGAGTGTTCTTTGAGGAAGCGCAGGAAATCATCGCGCTTCACGAAATTCACCTGGCACGGATCCAGGGTTTCCGCAGCCAACAGGTAGGGCTTTCCGGAAATCGTGCCGCTCAGACCCAGAACCTCGCCCGGTTCGGCAATTCTTGTGATCAGCGTTTTGCCGTCGGGGTCGCAAAGGGAGAGCTTGACTCGTCCCTGGCACAAGACAAATATACCTCGTGGCACCTGCCCTTCAACAAACAACACTGCCCCCTTGGGATACGCCGTCGCGTACTTGATGGTTTCAAACGCCTGCAATGCCTCGCCAGGCAGATTGCAAAAGAGTCGCTCAGAGCGCGTCTTGCAGGTCAGGCAGCTTTCGATGATATCCAGACCGTACGGTGAGAGCACGAATCACCTCCGGTGACGCTTGTCTTCCGGCCAGCGCGCCCCCGTCGGTCCGGGCGCCTGTGACGCGCGTCACCACACTAGTGTTCGCTCACCCGAACGTCTTGGCTGTGACTCACACTACAGGAGGTTGTGACTTTGCTCACCGGGCCTCGCTAAATGGCGAGTCAATAGCACTGCGGGATTCCCGATCGTAACCGCCACTTCCCAGAGGCGGTGAGAGCGCCGCTGCAATACTAGGCCACATCACGCCGCGGAAGCGTGATGCGGCGGAGGGAAACTAGGCCAACCGCCGGATTTCAGTTTTACGAGCTGCTGTTGTGGGAACGACAGGAGTCGTGAAACACCGGAGGGATGTACCCAGTGGAACTCTATGGACGTGTACGGCGAGCAGTCTTTGTCGAGGGGAAGAGCCAACGAGCAGTAGCGCGGGAGTATGGCATCGCCCGCGAAAGCGTGCGCAAGATGCTGCGTTACGCAGTGCCGCCGGGCTACCGGCGGGAACAACCGGTGAAACGGCCCAGGCTGGGGCCGTGGTTAGGCGTGATCGACGCCATTCTGGAAGAGGATAAGACTCAGCCTCCGAAACAACGACACACGGCGAAGCGGATCTTCGATCGTTTGCGGGAAGAACATGGGTATCCGGGGGGCTACACCGTGGTGAAGGACTACGTGCACCGACAGAAGGTGCGGAAGCAAGAGATGTTTGTGCCGCTGCGGCATGCTCCCGGAGAAGCCCAAGCGGACTTTGGGGAAGCCTGGGTGGTGATCGCCGGGGCGAAGCAGAAAGCACACTACTTCGCGATGGATTTGCCGCACTCGGATGATTGCTTCGTGGTGGCGTATCCCGCCGAGAGCACGGAGGCGTTTCTGGACGCGCATGTGCGGGCCTTCGACTACTTCGGCGGAGTGCCTGGTTGGATTTTGTACGACAACACGAAACTGGCGGTGGCCAAGATCCTGGGCGACGGTCAGCGGAAGAAGACGCAGGCGTTTTGTGAGTTGCAAAGCTACTATTTGTTCGCGGAGAAGTTCGGGCGTCCGGGCAAGGGCAACGACAAGGGAGCGGTGGAAGGACTGGTGGGCTATGCCCGGCGGAACTTTCTGGTACCAGTGCCGCATAGGAGTAGCTGGGAAGAACTGAACGCCTACCTTCTGGAACAATGCGGGAAACGGCGAGAGCGGCGGATGAGGGGACACCAGGAGACCATCGCGGAGCGGTTCGAGCGCGATCGTGCGGCGCTGTTGCCTTTGGCGACCGTGCCCTATGAAGCCTGTGAAAAGCGCACGGCGAAAGTCAGCTCGTTATCTCTGGTGCGCTACCGAGCCAACGATTACTCGGTGCCCACCGCCTATGGGCATCGCGAAGTGCTGGTGAAAGGCTATGTCCATGAAGTGGTGATTGCCTGCGGCAGCGAAGTGATTGCCCGGCATCCCCGCAGCTATGAACGGGAAGACATGATCTTCGATCCGCTGCACTATCTGGCACTGCTGGAGGAGAAGACCGGGGCCTTGGACCAAGCCGCTCCGCTGGCCGGCTGGGAGTTGCCGGAGTGCTTTGCCCAACTGCGGCGGCTGCTGGAAGCGCGGCTGGGCAAGCCGGGCAAGCGAGAGTACGTGCAGGTATTGCGGTTGCTGGAGACGTTCCGCCGGGAGGAAGTCCGGCAGGCGATCCAGGACGCTTTGCATCTGGGAACCGTTTCCTTCGATGCGGTGAAACATCTGCTGCTGTGCCGGATCGAGCGACGTCCGCCGCGACTGGATCTCCTGCAGTACCCCTACCTGCCGCTGCCCCAGGTGCATACCACCCAGGCCGTCGATTACATGACGTTGCTGAATGAGGTGGGCTCATGAGCAACCCAACCATTCCGGTCACGAACGACACTCCGCAGCTTCTTTTGGAACATCACCTGAAGCTGTTGCGCCTGCCGACTTTCCTGCGCGAGTACGACAAGGTGGCACGGCAGTGCGCCGACGAGAGCGTGGACTATCCGCGTTATCTGCTGCGCATGACGGAGTTGGAACTGGTGGACCGCGAGCGCCGAGCCACCGAACGGCGCATTCACCAAGCACGTTTCCCCGTGGTCAAGAGCCTGGACAGCTTTCAGTTTCTGGCCATTCCCTCGCTGAATAAAACCCTGGTGCTGGAGTTGGCGCGCTGCGAGTTCTTGCAGCGCCGCGAGAACGTCTTGCTTTTAGGAAACTCGGGCACGGGAAAAACTCACCTGGCACTGGCTTTGGGGTTAGTGGCTTGCCAGCGTGGCCATCGCGTTCGCTTCACCACCGCCGCGGCCTTGGTGCATGAGCTGATGGAAGCACGGGACGAGAAACGTCTGTTGCGCTTTCAGAAACAGTTGGTCAGTTACGAACTGCTGATCGTCGATGAACTGGGCTTCGTGCCGCTTTCCAAGACCGGGGCCGAAGTGCTGTTTGAAGTCTTCAGCCAGCGCTATGAGCGCAACTCGACTTTGGTGACCAGCAATCTTCCTTTCCAGGAGTGGACGGAGGTCTTGGGATCGGAGCGACTGACCGGCGCTCTCCTGGACCGGCTCACCCACCACGTGCATATCCTGGAGATGAACGGCGAGAGCTATCGCCTCAAACAGAGCAAGCGCAAGCACGGCTCGCCCTCGAACTCCTGACCCGGCTCGGTCCCTTTGAGGTTGGGAAAGCCCCTGCTGCGCGACTCCTTTCCCTCCCGCCGCATTCTTTCAGAGCGGTCCTCGCCGTCAAGGGTTCGCTACGCCGCGAAAGGCACGCGCCCTTGACTGCTCCGGGTCGCTCTGAACACCTCTCCGCTATGAGGGAATGGATCTTTCAGGAAAGGCGTAGTGGCCTACTCTCCTTCCGCTCCTGCGGCCTACTTTTAGTCCGCCCTTGACAACTGGTTTGCACGCCGATGTTCGTCTCCCCGATTTTGATGCCCTGCGTATCGCTGCGGGGAATCGGCACAACCAGAGATGCGATACCGAGCACAACCATGAGTACGCCTGCAAACAGCAGCATTTTCATAAAGGTTCCTCCATGTGTCCTATGCCATGTACACACGAGGGTCAGCGTGCATGAGGGACACATCCGGATGATGTAATTGCGCAATCGCCGGCAACAACTGGCTGGCCAGACGATCCTTGGGGACGAAGGCGTCTACCAGATTCAAGGCCCCCTCCGGAACATCCACTGCTCCGGAGAGCATGATAATTGGCGCTTGCGGCCTGAGCCGCCTCATTTTGATGGCAACCTCTTCCCCGTTCATTTCGGGCATGAGGTAGTCAACAATTACGATGTCAAACGAGTAGATGGAGGCCAGTTCCAATCCCTTGCCGCCGCTGGGAGCGGTCAGAACCGTGTACCCGAAACTTTCGAGGAACGACTTCTCGCATTCCAGCACTTCCTCGTCATCGTCAATGCAAAGCAGCACTCCGCTTTGGCGTTCCGGATAAACCGATAGGGGCATGGTTCACCTTCAGACCACTGATTTTCAACACTCCGGCTCAGAAAACTGTGCAAGATTGCTCACATTATTTTCTTCTGCAACACTCTTGCTAGGCGATGATCCCGGAGGCTTTGTGAGAGGAATCAGAGCGGACTCTGGTTGGTGTCGGAAACATCCGGACCCTCACGACTACGTCACGGTACTGTACTCCGATACGCGCGTTTGAGGCCCGGACTCGCACGAGTTCGGCCTTTTTCCTCGCTGCCGCGAAGAGGAAACGACGCGCCGCCCCACCTGGCAACGGCAAGCGGACTCGTCTTCCCGGCAAACCTACGAACACCTGCCTGGTGCCAAGGCAGATAATATGTCTACTGTGCTGGAAGAATGTGAGGGCTAGTCGTGGAGAACAACATTGAGCAGCGAACTGTGAACTTGCAAACCACCATCTAAGCCGCCCGCGTATTGAATAAAGCCCAGTTTCCTGAACCGATTCATGAAGAAGCTCACTCGCGAACGAGTGGTTCCAACCATATCGGCCAGGGTCTCCTGACTGATCTTGGGGACCACGGTCTCTGGAACGCCCTCCTTGCCGAAATGAGCGAGCAATAGAAGGACGCGGGCCAATCTTTTTTCGCTGGAGTTGAACAACTGGTCGACCAGATCCTCTTCGTACCGGATATTCCGCCCCAGCAAATACGCCACGAACATATCGGAAAACGCATGTTCGCGGTGTAGTGCCTCCATCATCGCCTTCTTTTCCACCCGCAGAAGTTCGCAATCGCTCATTGCCGCCGCAGATCCCATGCGAAGAACCTGACCGGCCAGCGCTCCTTCGCCAAAGAAATTCCCTTCGCCAACTATGGCGATGGTGGCTTCCTTGCCGATCTTGGATACCACGGTGAGTCTCACCTTGCCCTTTTGTACATAAAAGACAGCGTCTGCCGCATCTCCTTGGGCGAATATGGTTTGTCTTTTCGGAACAGACAAGATCTTCCTGCCCTCGCCGATCGTCGCCAGGAAAGTCTTGGGGTCGAATTCGCCGTTCTTCTTGGTTACCGTAATAGAACTCATCCTGAGCCATTATAGTCCAGCAGAAGGGGTCCAATTCGCGTAAATCGTGACGACCTGGATATAGCCAAAATTGCCCTCGTCCCAGCCAGTTTTCGGAAAGTGAGCCATTCTGCACAGTATTTCGATAAGGAAATGAGCGACTCTGGAAATGCCTCCTGAGAGCAGCGGATCCGTCAAACCAGACGGCCTGCCTCTGAAGGCAGTAGCTTGCCCAGACAAAGTGGTTCGCGGGCCATTGCAGGATGTTCATCCGCCGGAACCCGCAACCGATTTGCCTTCCGGTGGAGGGCGCCCCGTCAGGGCCGGCCACGATGGCACGCCTCCGCGAGGAGGGGGAATAAAATGCACCCGGAAGATGTAATGAAGCCTGACCTGTTTAGCAAAATCGTGCTGCTGGGAAGCGGCGGGCTGATATTCGTTTCGCTGTTGCTGGTGGTAGGGGCTGCGCTCGCGCGAGGCTAACCACGGGCCACACTTCTCTGGAGGTTTATGCCACAATCTGTTCAAGTCGGTACCATTCTGATCGAAAACTCGCCCCTGATGACCAAACTCCTTGGGCTGGAGAGCGAGCCTTATTTAAAGAACTGGGGAGTGGTCGAATCTCTCGACGGCTTCGGCGTGGATCGCAAGATCCGTGCCGCGAAATGGAACTTCTTCTTTATGGCGGCTGAAGTCAAGGTGATGTTCTTTGGTGTTCTTCAAGCGAAGAAGATCCAGAACGCATTGAAACGAATCCTGGCGAAGGTGAAACGCCAGAACTTCAACAGCCTCGAAGTAACTGGAATCGTTGCTAAGAGTTTCTTCGGTATGCCATATGCGGTGGTTTCGGCACACTCGCGACACATCCAGGAAAGCTGCTGCCTGGATGGCGACGAGGCCCGGCGAGCGTCCCAACACGACGCAGAATGGGCCAGAGGTTGAGCGGCCCGCGGAGTCAACTTATGAAAATTGACGTGAACCAAGACCTCGAGCAAGTCCTCGAGTCTGGAGTTGTTGTGAACTGGACAGAGCTGATGCGCGGTGCCCAGAGCGGTGTGATTCACATTGAATATGGCTTCGCTCCGAGCGGTACTCTGGATTGTTTGCAGGTCTGGTCATCCATAACCCGTGGTTATTGGCTTTTGGCTTGCTCATACTGGATGTCGGCTTCCAAGTTTCACGACACTGGCGCCCACTTCGATAATGGATACAAATCGGCAGGTCTGGCGCACATTTTGGAAGTTGTGATGCAAAACCAGAACGCATTTGTTCTTCCCCCAAACCTTGGCCGACAGGGGTTGCTCCAGGTTACAGTGCCCACCGAAGAAGAGAGCACAGCAGCGGGCGCGTCAGTGCGGGAAGCCTGCGACCGCGTCGGCTCAGCAGTCGCCGAGCCCACACCAGCAGTTCCAACGCAATCATTCGCTGCCATTACGACGTACTGACGTGTATGCCATGGCGGTGGGTCCCGCGGATCTTCCAAAAACGAGCGAACCGGCGCAAATTCCAAGAGAGGCATGCTTATGCGGGCGAGGTGCACCCGCACGCAGATCTACTTCTCCGAAGCTACCAGGCGCCGATCTCGGTGGGGTTCGGTGCGTGGCTGTCCTGTACCAAGCTCACATTTTTCCCCACGCTTCGCTCCACAAGTGGGGCACCGCACCGCGAGCGCCTGTTTCTCACTGACCTTCATGACCACATCATGCATGCTTACCCAGCAGAAAGATGTTCACTTTTGACCATTCCTCCTCTCCTAACAAGCCGATACTAAAGATTCCGGTACTACCTGCGAAGCGACGCAACCGCTCTAAGCAACCGAAACACTGATGTCAGTCATTGGAACAGCACCTTCGATCGAAACACTCGGGCTGGTCAGCAGCCGCCCTATGGCATACCGTCAAGCGCCCACGGCGTCTATTCGGCTGCAATCGGGAGCAGGCCTGCCGAGCCGCATCGCTGTCGTCGGCAACTATCTTCCGCGGCAATGTGGGATTGCGACTTTCACCACCGATTTGTGCGACGCGATTTCCACTGAGTGCGGCGCGGCACGACTGTTCGCTGTGCCGGTCAGTGACACGGAATTAGGGTATGCGTACCCAGAGCGAGTAAGGCTCGCTCTTGCCCAGGACGACTTGTCTTCGTATGAGCAAGCCGCTCAGTTCCTCAACTTCAACAATATCGACATGGTCTGCCTGCAGCATGAGTACGGAATCTTCGGCGGTCCGGCCGGGAGCCATATTTTGCATCTGCTGCGTGGCTTGAAGATGCCCGTTGTGACTACCTTGCACACGGTTCTCCGCGAGCCGAGTTCTGACCAAATGCGGGTCATGGAAGAGATCGCGGAGCTTTCCGACCGCCTCATCGTAATGAGCGAGTTGTCCTCCCAGTTCTTGCAGGAGATCTTCAAAGTGCCTGGCAGCAAGATCGACATGGTGCCTCACGGCGTTCCAGACCTGCCGTTTCTGGATCCCAATTTCTACAAAGACCGATTCGGCGTAGAAGGGAAAGCGGTCCTCCTCACGTTCGGCCTGCTCTCTCCGAACAAGGGAATTGAAAACGTCATCCAGGCGCTGCCGAACATTTTGTCAAAACACAAGAACGTCGTTTACATCGTCGCCGGCGCGACCCACCCTCACATTCTCCGCCGTGAGGGCGATCACTATCGATCGTACTTACAGGCGTTAGCCAAGGAAGTAGGAGTGGAGTCGAAGGTGATTTTCCATAACCGTTTCGTTAGTCCCGAAGAGATGGTTGAATTCATTGGCGCGGCAGACATCTATATCACTCCTTATCGCCATGAGGCGCAGGTGGTTTCTGGGACGCTCGCGTATGCACTCGGTGCGGGCAAGGCGATCATTTCGACTCCTTACTGGCACGCGATCGAGTTGCTGGACGACCGCCGTGGCGCGCTGGTCCCCTTCCAGAATCCCGGCGCCATTGCTCAAAAGACGATCGAACTTCTGGATACGCCCGCGATACGCCATGCCATGCGCAAACGCGCTTATCTGTTTGCTCGGGAGATGATATGGAAAAGAGTCGCGCAGGGTTACATGGGAAGTTTCGCGCGAGTGCGCAGCGACCGCATGGAAAATCCGAAAGTTCAGTTCTCGGCCCGCGTTATTACAAAATCGCTGGACCGGCTGCCTGAGCTGAAACTGAATCACTTGCAGAGAATGACCGACGACACGGGGATGCTGCAGCACTCGATCTTCACCATCCCGAACCGCGGAGAGGGATATACCACGGACGACAATGCTCGCGCACTCGTTTTTGCAGTGTTGCTGCAGCAACCGGCTAAGGAACAAGTTGTGAAACGCGACTCGCCGATTTCCGGTTCTGCCATCCGAGATTCGGCCTTTCGATATATGGCGTTTCTGGAGCATGCCTTCAATCCCGTGAACGGTAGATTCAGAAATTTTCTCGGCTATGATCGCCGGTGGAACGAAGCGGAGGGCTCGGACGATTGTCATGGGCGTGCATTGTGGGCACTGGGAACGGTTCTGGGCCGGTCGGAAGATCAGGGTTTAAGATGCGCTGCGGGGCGTTTGTTCGAGTTCTCCCTACCCGCGGCGGTGGAATTCCGCAGTCCTCGCGCCTGGGCATACACCCTGCTCGGAATTCAAGAATACCTCGACTCCTATCCTGGAGACCGGGACGCGCAACAAGTAAGGTCGACACTCAGTCGGCGATTGCTCGAAATGTATGAATCGATCCGAAGCCCGGATTGGAGCTGGTTTGAAGATGTCTTAGCCTACGGAAACGCGAGATTACCGCAAGCCATGCTATTGGTGGGTTCAGCTTGCGCGGATGAGCGTATGATTTCCGCCGGTCTCGAATCCCTGGACTGGCTGTTGAAAATGCAGCATTGCGAAACCAATGGCCACTTCGTACCGATCGGGTCGCAAGGTTTCTATCGCAAGAACGGAGAAAAGGCCCGCTTCGATCAACAGCCGATCGAAGCTGCCGGCACGGTTTCTGCGTGTCTGCAAGCGTACTGCATAACCGATGATAACCGCTGGCAACGCGAAGCCTGGTCGGCTTTCAACTGGTTCTTGGGCGACAACGATCTGCAACTCCCTCTTTATGATTCGGTTTCGGGCGGCTGCCGGGACGGCTTGCATCCCGACCGCGCCAATGAGAACCAGGGAGCGGAATCGACGCTGTCGTTCTGGATGGCCCTCCTGGAAATGCGCTCGCTGCAAAAATCTGAACAAATGGAAATCCCATCGTGACCATCCCCGCACAAGCACCTGTGAGCGTTCTGACTACTCACTACGAACCGCTGGTACTCAGGTATCCTGCCAACCCGATCCTGACGAGTAAGGACTGGCCATACTCCATTAACAGTGTGTTCAACGCGGGTGCAACGCTGCTCGCAGATGGCTCAACCCTGCTGCTTTGCCGCGTGGAAGATCGACGCGGTTTGTCACACCTTTGCGCCGCACGCTCTCTAAATGGGGTAGATGGATGGCAAATTGACAGCGAACCTACCTTAATGCCCAGCCCCACCGAGTATCCGGAGGAAATCTGGGGCATTGAGGACCCTCGAATCACTTTCGTGCCCGAACTACAGCAATATGTGGTTACTTACACCTCCTATTCGCGCGGCGGCCCCGGAGTGTCTCTGGCGCTGACCAAAGACTTCCGCAGTTTCGAGCGGTACGGCGTAATCATGCCACCCGATGACAAAGACTCCGCGCTCTTGCCTCGGAGAATCGGCGGCTACTGGGCGCTGATTCATCGGCCCATGACCACACTCGGAACGCACATGTGGATTTCCTATTCTCCTGACCTCCGCCACTGGGGCAGGCACCGACTCATGCTGGAAGCCCGCCGCGGAGCCTGGTGGGACGCAAACAAGATCGGTTTGTCGCCGCCGCCTATCGAAACTTCCAGGGGTTGGCTCGTACTCTACCACGGAGTGCGGCACACGCCTTCCGGTTGTCTGTATCGACTGGGCTTGGCTCTCTTCGATCTTGAGAATCCGGAAAAGTGCTTGCTGCGGGGCGATTCCTGGATCTTTGGTCCAGAGGCCGAGTACGAGCGCCGCGGCGATGTCAATGATGTTGTATTCCCGTGCGGATATACGATGGATCCTGATGGCGACACGATCAATGTCTACTACGGGGCGGCTGATTGCTCGATTGCTCTGGCTCGGGCTAGCGTTCGTTCTCTACTAACTTGGCTAGACGCCCATGGAAGCTGCGAGCGCCGGCGAGAGCGAGACCAGTGAACCCGCTTCTATGGATTTTTCAATTTACCTTTGGGTGCCGTCACCCTCACATGAGCCGCGTGTTCACCATTAAACACCGGACGTACCGGGTTTGTGTCGATTGTGGACGGGAATTCGAGTTACCGGCTCTGACCAGCCGACTCACGAGGGCCATCTAAAACAAGCATCCCAAGGCCGCCTCACGTGAGCGGTCCAGTTCAGATTTATGAAACTCCATCTCGCAACCCTAATTCTTCACATGTGAGCTATCTTGCTCAGACACGAAAGTCTGGATCTGTCATTCTCTATTCTCCTGAGTGTGTCGAGAGAGCGACGACCGCTGATTCGCAGCTCCCATTCTTAGGTTGCTCCGGCTGAGATGCAACCACTCAACATCGAAGCGACCACATCCAGCTGATTGGCGTTTCTCACCCGTGTGTATGCCACGGAAGCTCCGGCAGACACGACCGACCCCAAAAGGTCTCGAGATTACGGCAACACTCCCAACGGATGAGAGGTGTTAGCCCCCTAAAGAAAGGTCAAAGATCATGCCTTTAATTCAATTACTGGAAGTTCTCATCGTGGTGGGTGTTCTGCTGTGGCTGGTGAACCGATTCATTCCCATGCAGTCATCCATCAAGTCAATTCTGAATGGCGTCGTGGTCATCGCTGTCGTTCTCTGGCTGCTGAACGTTTTTGGGCTGTTTCATTCTCTTTCCAATGTCCGCATTGGCAAGGGATAAGCAACCCTGCAAGCGAATCGCCCCAGGAAACCCAGGCCGCCGACGCAAGGGGAGGCAACATTACCCGGCAGACATCTGCCCCAAGGAGATACTTTGAAAATAAAGCTGTTGTTAGAGGTGACAATCGCACTGAGTCTTAGCGCACTGGCTCAGACCAATTCTCAAACCACCATCGCCGGCGAACCCATGAGTCCGACGCCGACCTTCCACGTCAACGTAATCAGCCGCACGGTCCAGGCGGTCAACTATCAGCATCGTAGCGGATCTACCAAGCTGGATTTTGCGGGCACGGACCTGATGCCTTCAGCGAACGGTCAAGCCAAGATAGAAAGTAAGCGTGGATCCATTGGGATCCAGGTGGAATTTGGCAATCTGCAGAACCCCACAACGTTTGGCAACGAGTATCTGACGTACATCCTATGGGCAATTTCGCCCGAAGGCCGGGCGGTAAACCTGGGCGAAGTGTTAGTCGGCGGCAACCATCGCAGCAAACTGGACGTGACCACGGACCTTCAGGCATTCGCCCTGATTGTTACCGCGGAACCTTACTATGCAGTTCGGCAGCCCAGCAACGTAGTAGTCCTCGAAAACGTGGTTCGCGCCGACACTAAGGGAACGACCGAGGCAGTGAACGCAAAGTATGAACTCATGGAGCGGGGCGGCTACATTCCCACCGGCTACAAGTTTGACCCGGTGGTCCTGAATGCCAGGTTGCCACTGGAATTCTTCGAGGCGCGGAATGCGCTGCGCATCGCGCAATCCGAGGGAGCCGAGACCTATGCCAGCGACAGCTATCAGCACGCGGTCCAGTTGATGAACAATGCCGATGAATATGCCACAAGCAAGCACATCGACCGAAAGCCGCTGATAGCGGTCTCCCGTGAGGAAGTACAAACTGCCGAAGATGCGCGGGCGATCGCGGTCAAGAACATGGACGTGGAGCGCCAAGCCAACGAACGCCAGGCTTCGACCGACGCACAGGCCCAGGCGCAAGCCCAGACCGACGAGGCAACTCGGCAGAAGGAACAGGCTCAGTCAGACGCGGCAAAGGCGCAATCCGATATGGCCGCGAGCCAAGCAGCCTCGGCAGCGGCGGTCACCGCGGCTCAGGCGGATGCAGAGCAATCCCGTTTAGCTGCACTGCAGGCTCAACAGAACGCGCAACAGGCGGAAAACGACAAAGCGGCTATGCGCACGCGATTGTCGGATCAGTTGAATTCCATTCTGCAGACTCGCGACAGCGCACGCGGGCTGATCGTCAGCATGTCCGATGTGTTGTTTGACACCGCCCAATATTCATTGAAACCGGGCGCGAGAGAGAAGCTGGCGAAAGTCGCCGGTATTCTGCTCGCTTACCCTGGACTCAACATTGAAGTCGGCGGCTACACGGATAACGTCGGCGGCGATGAGATGAACCAAACACTGTCAGAGAATCGTGCCGATTCGGTGCGCGATTACCTGGTGCAACAAGGCGTGGCGACAAATTCAGTCAGCGCAAAGGGTTTCGGCAACACTCTGCCGGTAGCCTCAAACGACAACTCCGCGGGACGGCAGCAGAACCGAAGAGTTGAACTGGTCGTTTCCGGTGAGGCAATTGGCAGCCCGGTCAACGCGACAACAGGAAGTTTGCAGTAGAGCAAGCGCACGTAACGAATCGATAATGGAGGCAACACACATGAAACTAGTTGGAGTTATCAGCACCGCCGTTCTGTCTTTGACCCTTGGGATCGCTGCCCCGGTATACGCACAGGAGCAGCACGAACAGCAGCAGGAACAGAAAGACAAGTCTGCTCAGGTGGAAGAGAAACACGCACAGCAGGAACAGAAAACTGCACAGCAGCAGGATAAGAACACCAAGCAGGAAGAAAAAACCGCGCAGCAGCAAGACAAGAACGCCAAGCAGGAAGAGCGCACAACGCAGCAACACACCCAGGAAACCAAGACGGAACAGGTGCATTACAACGGCCGCATTCCGGAAGACCACTTCCGGGCCAACTTCGGCAGCACGCACGTGTTCGTCATCAACCGTGTAATTGTCGAGGGCGCGCCGCGCTTCCAGTACGGCGGCTATTGGTTTGGATTCGGTGAGCCGTGGCCCATGGGTTGGAGCTACACGGACAACGTTTACGTCGACTACGTTGATGGAGGGTATTATTTGTACAATCCCGTGCATCCCGGCATTCGCATCGTAATTAATGTGTTCTAACGCTCGATGCAGAGCGGCTTTTGGAGGCTTGCAACCAGCTTAAACTCTTGTTAGCACGGGTCCACTCTCTGGGCTCGCGCCGCTTTCTTTCCGACAACGGCATGGTTATCGTCGGGAAATCGAGTTAGTGGACTTAATTTCGACAGTCACGAAAGTGAGCCGTAGTGCTCAGACGTGGCAGTGCATTCGTGAAATCCTTGCATATGACGCGCAGCCTCTTAATCCGCGCAACCCGCAGCTGCAAAGTTCAACCGGGTAATCGAAGGATGATCTGGCAAGGTGATTCAAAATGCGTACTATCCGTTTGCTATTGCTAGCACTTCTGATACTGGCCATACCAGCCCTCTCGTTCGCGCAGTTCGGCGTGGCTGTCACGATCGCTCCCCCCGCGCTACCGGTGTACGAACAACCCATGGCGCCGGCCGACGGTTACTTGTGGACGCCCGGCTACTGGGCCTATTCCGACCAGGGCTACTTCTGGGTGCCGGGTACCTGGGTGATGGCTCCCCAGGTTGGCTTCCTCTGGACTCCTGGTTATTGGGGTTGGGGCGGCAATGCCTTCGCCTGGAATGAAGGCTACTGGGGTCCGCATGTCGGCTTCTACGGTGGCGTCAACTACGGCTTCGGCTATGGCGGTGTCGGCTATGAAGGCGGATATTGGAATAACGGCGCCTTCAACTACAACCGCTCGGTGAATAACGTGGACGTCACGAACATTCACAATGTTTACAACAAGACCGTCATTAACAACACCACCATAAACAATGTCAGCTATAACGGCGGCAACGGTGGGATCAACGCCCGTCCGACCGCAGCAGAAGAGACAGCGGCACATGAGCGACACGTGCCGCCGACTGGGCTGCAAACCGCACATGTGCATGCCGCCAGCACCAACCATGAACTCCTGGCGTCGGTGAACCATGGGAAGCCGGCAATCGCTGCGACATCCAAACCGGGAGAGTTTAGCGGCAAGGGCGTGGTAGCAGCCAAGGAAGCTGCGGCCGAAAACAAGGCCACCGAGAACAAGGCAGCCGAAAACAAGGCGGCGGAGACCAAGGCCACCGAGAACAAGGCAGCCGAAAACAAGGCGGCGGAGACCAAGGCTACTGAGAACAAAGCAGCCGAAAACAAGGCGGCGGAGACCAAGGCTACTGAGAACAAAGCAGCCGAAAACAAGGCGGCGGAGACCAAGGCTACTGAGAACAAGGCAGCCGAAAACAAGGCAGCGGAGACCAAGGCCACCGAGACCAAGGCAGCCGAAAGCAAGGCAGCCGAGAACAAGGCAGCGGAAAACAAAGCGGCTGAGAACAAGGCAGCTGAGACCAGGGCCACGGAAAACAAGGCAGCTCAGAACAAGGCAGCGGAAAACAAGGCCACTGAGAACAAGGCTGCCGAAAACAAGGCAGCTCAGAACAAGGCAGCCGAAAATAAGGCAGCTGTGCAGAAGGCGGCAAAGCCAAGTCCGTCATATGCAAAACCTGCGCCGGCGAAACCGGCGACTGCAGCTCATGCGCAGCCTGCCCCTCGTCCGCAGACTGCACCCAAGCCAGCGGCTCGTCCGGCGACTGTAGCTCATGCGCAGCCTGCCCCTCGTCCCCAGACTGCACCCCGACCTGAGGCCCCAACCCGTGCGCAGAGTGCGCCGCACCCGGTAACTGCAGCTCGTGCACAGCCTGCACCGCATCCTGCGAAGGAAGCTCCCCAGGCGGAAGAACGGCCTCGCAAATAGCGACTTGGCCAAGACGTATTGTGCCAGGCTGCTCGAGTTATAATAAAGTCGATTAACTCTTACATTGGCGCGGGTCCACTCCTTGGGCTCGCGCTATTTCGTTTCCGGCTTTAAGCGATCGAGTGATGTCCCCCGCCGTGGAGATGCGATCGAGCACGCCTTTCGACCCTATTCCTTCCACTAAGCAGTCTTGACCATTAAGAAATCAGCAGAATGCCTATAACCAAAGCTGGCCTTCCCTCAATGCGGGGGTGACATTGAACGTCGTCTTCAGGCAAGGAACGGCGGAACAGCAGCGTTTTTTTGGGTTTTGGTTGGTCCGAATGTACCTGGGTCTCCAATCGCTTCTGGCGCGCTGCAAGTCTTTCGATGAAATGATGCGGAACTTTGAGTTGCAACGGGACAAACAGTTCACATTGCATGTTTTACGCCGATAACCCAAGAACCATGAGCGCAAACTCAGAATAATTCAAGCGCACTCCTGCCCCACGCCGGAAATCCAAAAGCACAGCTCAAAGACGGCGATGAGCCAATCACGCTCTGGCTGGATCTAATCCGAAGAGGGGCGTTATTTTCGTCGCGATCAGCACTTCCAACAAGGTGGCCGTGTTACGAACGCTTCCAGAGATGCCGATGAGTGCTTCTGAGACGAGGGGATGTTGCCCCGCCAGCGAGTCAAGACGGTCACTCACGTTGTAGAGTTGCTGAACTTCGTTCAGGAGCGCATTCGAATCCATGAGGTACGCGGCTTTCTTGAAAGCCTAAGGAGAGAAGACTTCAGATGGGCTGACTTAGTTCAGGGAACCTGAAAGAGGAGAAGGTAATAACCGCCTCATTACTTATTATAGCAGTCCGAAGGAGAACGAGTGATCACAATTGACCTGCAGCCACCCCAAGACTCGTGAGACCATGGGTCTATGGCTAAGAGAAAGATAAAGAAACTATCGGCCAAAGCGACCCTCGCAGAAGTCATCAAGGAAATGGCGAAGCCGAGGGTGGCTATGTCTGCGCGAGACCATTGGCGCAATTTTCGGAAGAAGGTTCTAGTCGTGGAGAACGATGTTGAGAAGGGAACTGTGAACCTGTAATGCATCGCGAGCGTGATAATCAATGAACCCCAAATTCCTGAACCGGTTCATGAAAAAGCTGACCCGCGACCGGGTTGTGCCGATCATCTCTGCGAGCGTCTCCTGGCTGATCTTGGGAACTACACTCTCGGGTTTACCTTCCTTGCCAAAATGAGCTAGCAGCAAGAGGATCCGGGCCAACCTCTTTTCACTCGAGTTGAAGAGCTGATCCACCAGATCTTCTTCGTAGCGGATGTTCCGCGACAACAAATAAGCCACGAACAGGTCGGAAAATTCATGCTCCCGATGAAGCGCTTCCATCATGGCCTTCTTGTCGATTCGCAGTACGGCGCAATCCGTCATTGCGGTCGCAGAGCCCATGCGGACAGC
The DNA here is from genome assembly GCA_963758285.1 of Terriglobia bacterium. Classification (GTDB taxonomy): domain Bacteria; phylum Acidobacteriota; class Terriglobia; order Terriglobales; family Acidobacteriaceae; genus DASVWZ01. The sequence continues at coordinate 346,805 of CAVWUT010000015.1, forward strand.
TTGGCCCGCAAGCGAACCTTCACCGAAAAAATCTCCCTCACCCAGTATGCCGACTGTTGCTTCCTTGCCAGAACGTCGAGACCACGGTTAGTTTTACCTTGCCCGTCTGGATATAAAACACTGCATCAGCGGTGTCCCCTTGCGCAAAGATTCCTTGTTTCCTCTGGAAAAGCACAGATTTCCTGCCCTCGCCAATGGTCGCGAGGAAGGCATGAGGATCGAAAGCAGGTTTCTTCTTGGCAACTAGGCTTGGGCCGATGCCACTGTTGTCTGCTCGAAATGGCGATACAATTGGGGTCTGGCGCGCGATTTTCCGTGCTGCTGGGGAACTGTTGGGTTGGCGAGCAGGAGACATAGGCACTCCCCTGTGCAAAACCAGTCTCTTCAAACTATACCACCGTTAGGCGAGTAAAGGTGCGAACGGCTTATCCAACTTTTTTTAGGTCTGCGAGCTCTGCTTTCAAGTTTGCGACGACTTCTTTCGCATCACCTATTTGCTGTTGAACTTTGCCCGCCTTCTTCTCGGCTTTCCCTTTGGCTCTCAGAGTGGGGTCACTCGTAACTTTTCCGACCTCTTCCTTGATTGTTCCCTTCACTTCGTGGAAGCTGCCTTTGAGCTTGTCTCTCGTGCTGTTTTTCATATTCCCCCTTCACCCTCGCAAAGCGCAGATTGGTGGCTTTCGAAAACCATTTTGAGGGCTGCCACTTTTTTAATCTCTCGCCTTTCCGAGGTCTGAGCAGAATTGACCACCTCTGGACGTGCCTCGGCTTCATCCGAACAAAATAAAGGTAGATTTTTTGCGTCATTTGTTGGGAATTTCCGTGTGCTAAGTGTGAGCATTTTTGCTCAGACCGTTTTAATCCTGATTTGCTAAGGTCGGATTGACCTTGGTGTGCCCGAATTTCCTCCTGGATTTGTGCCGAAGACACAGCACGAAGTCGGAGAAGCGGCGCAGAGGTAACAGAAAAGAGGGTGTTCCATGAAAAAAGTAATCTTCGTACTTGCGATGTTTGGTCTCGGCACGCTGTGCTGGGCGGGGTCGGCGCGGGAAGATGCCACCGACCGGCTCGACAACGCCACCAGCGTGATGCACGAAATTATGGGGATGCCCGACAAGGGAATCCCGGAAGAAGTGTTGGAGCATGCAAAGTGCGTGGCCGTTATTCCGCACATGGTCAAAGGCGGGTTTGTCTTCGGAGCTAAAGGGGGCAAGGGCGTAGCCACCTGCCGTACGGCGAATGGCTGGAGTGCGCCGGCGTTTATTACGATTTCGGGTGGAAGCTGGGGCCTGCAGATCGGCGTAGAAGCGGTGGACGTGGTAATGATCTTTCAGAATGACAAAGCGATGCAAAGGCTGCTCTCGAGCAACTTCCAAATTGGAGGGGACGCTTCCGCGGCAGCGGGTCCAGTTGGACGGCATGCCGAGGCGGGTACGGATTGGAAGTTGGATACAGAGATCCTGACCTACTCCCGTGCCAAGGGTGCGTTCGCCGGGCTCACGTTGGAAGGTGCGTCGCTCCGCCAAGACAATGATTCCCGGCGTGCGATATACGGGCACAATGTCACAACTCGGGCTTTGCTGTTGGGCAGAGTGCCGGTTCCAGCTGCAGCCGAGCCGTTCCTTGCGGAGGTTCGCGGAGCCAAAGCTGAGGCCAGAGTCAACAAAGAGTAAGGCTTCTGGACCCGACCTCTGCTGTTGTTTGTCAACGGCCCGCGCCTGCGTATTCGAGCGCGTGCAGAATCCATCATTTGTTGTTCTATCCGTTCGCGCGAAGCGGTTTTCTTGCGAACGTTTGGATACGACTCACATTAAGGGGCTCGCGAATGAGCAAAGGAGGTTGACATGCTTTGGACTATTTTCGTTGTTCTTCTGATTTTGTGGCTTTTGGGTTTCAGTCTGCATTTTGGCGGAGCCCTGATCCACCTGCTGCTCATTGTGGCGTTGGCGGTTCTGATCATTAACTTATTGAGTGGACGGCGAACCGCGGTTTGAAGAGGGTCAGTACAAGCTCAGCACTAGGAGGCTCGGGTGTAGCCTCCTGGCGCCGGAAAGGCGATCATGTCGACTCCGTAGTGGCACGCCCCGCTGAATTCTTGGACGACGGGCGCGGGGCGCTGGTTCCCTTTCGAGGACTCGGTCGCCATGCAGATACGGCAATTGAACTGTTGGACAACCATGCGGCCCGCCAGGCGATGCGAAAACGTGCCTACCTCTATGCACGCCACATGGTCAGGACCCGGGTAGCACAGTCCTACATGCGGGCCTTCGTAAGAGCTCTCGCAAATCGGATGCAACCTGCCCGCGCGGCGTTTCCCCAACCACGGAGCATCCGCTGCAAAACGTCCAAGCATCCAACGCGGACTTCAGGAAGCCACGGAAAGGGAATTGGCGACTCTTCGCTTTCCCGCCTTATAGCCCAGGCAACCGTGCCCGAGTCTCTTCGTCCTACTGCTCGATGGTCGTCTCCGACTTCGCTGGCTTCCGTGTCATTTGCTGCGTGCTCGGCAATTGCGAACGATCCCACCCACCGCCCAGGGCCTCCACCAATGCCACAGCGGAGGTCATCTGTTGCACCTGAAGAGTATTCAGAATCTGCTGGTCCGCCAGCACGGTGGTCTGGGCAATCAGCACGTCGACGTAGGGATCGACGCCCGTCTCGTACCGCGCCTGTTCGAGCTTGAGGTAGGTTTGAGCTGAGTTCACTGCCTGCTGCTCTTGCTGGATCTCCTTGGATAGGATGCGAACTTCGGCAAGAGAATCTTCCACCTGTTGAAATGCGGCAAGCACCGTCTGCCGGTAGCTGGCCAGATCCGCATTGTAGGTGGCTACGTATTGTTGGACGGTGGCGCGGCGCAAGCCAGCGTCGAAGATGGTTTCCGGGATCGACGCGCCCACGGACCAGAAACGGCTCGGCCAGGAGAGCCAATGACTGAAGGATGAACTCTCAAAGCCACCCTCCGCGCTCAAAGTCAGGTTCGGAAAATAGGCCGCGTAAGCGATGCCGATCGCTGCGTTCGCTTCGGCCATTGCGCGCTCGGCGGCGGCGACGTCGGGCCGGCGCTCGAGCAGTTCCGAGGGCACGCCGACCGGAATCGGCGGTGGAGCAACGGTCATCGGCTTCACGGGAATGGAGAAATCGGAGGCAGCCTTATCGATGAGTACGGCGATCGCGTGCTCATACTGCGCTCGCGCGATCCCGACATTGGTCGCTCCCGCCTGCGCACTCTGCAGCGTGGTTTCGGCTTCCACCACAGAGACCTGGTCGTCGATGCCGGCTTCATAGAGCGTGCGGGTCAGTTCGTACGCCTTCTGGTCCGCCGCAACGGTGTCGTCATAGATTTTCTGTAATTCATCCTGGCCGCGAATCTCGAAGAAATATTCCGCCAAGCTGGCTTGCTCAGTCAGACGTTCGTTCTCGAGATCCGCCGCACTGACCTGCGCAGCGTAGTGGGCTTGGCGAACCGTGTTGCGGACCTTGCCCCAAATGTCGGGCTCCCACGAGGCTTCGAGCGGCAGAGAGTAGACGGTACTTTGCAGTTGTTTGGCAGCGGTGCCCGTGCCGGAGGTATTGACGGGGGTCGTGTTCAAGTTCCCCGAGGTTCGCGAGCGGTTGAACGAAGGGGCAGTCGCCAGCGTGGGAAAGAATTGCGAGCGGGCTTCGCGCACCACTGCACGGGCTGCCATGAAGTTCTCGAAGTATTGCTTGATGTTCTGGTTGTTGATGTCCAGTTGTTCTTCGAGGGCGTTCAATTCGGGATCGTCGAAGATCTCCCACCACTTGCCGCGCAGCTTGGCATCCGCGGGCTGTGCAACCGTCCAGCCTTCAGTTTCTTTGAACTGGGTGGGCGATTCCTTGTAGACGGCCGCAGGTGGCTGCGGCGAAGGTGGATGGTATTTCGGTCCGACTACGCAGCCTGCTAGGACTAACAAGAGCGCAGCTGCACACAGCCGAATCATGCCGTTCACTGGTTTTCGCATAAGGATCTTCCTAACGTTTCTGCCTAACCACCCGTTCATGTCAGTGCACCTTGCTAGCCGGCCTCCGGAGCCGGAAAAGAATGCCGCGCTGTTTTCGACTCCATGCGCAGCCGCAGCCGGTCGAACGCCAAATAGACGACCGGCGTTGTATAGAGCGTGAGCAACTGGCTCAAGATCAGCCCTCCCACAATCGTAATTCCAAGGGGCCGACGGAGCTCATACCCCGTACCCGTCCCCAAAGCCAAGGGCAACGCGCCCAATAACGCAGCCATCGTTGTCATCAGGATTGGACGAAAGCGCAACATGCACGCTTCAAAAATCGCGTCCTTTGTGCTTTTTCCATCTTGGCGCTCTGCCTGAAGAGCGAAATCGATCATCATGATCGCGTTCTTTTTTACGATTCCGATCAGCAGCACGATGCCGATGATGGAGATAATGTTCAGGTCCTGCTTAAACAGGAGCAAGGCGAACATCGCGCCTACGCTTGCCGACGGCAGAGTGGAAATGATCGTCAGGGGATGAACCAGGCTTTCATACAAAATGCCGAGAACGATGTACACCGCCAGCAGCGCCGTCAGAATCAGCACGGGCTCAGTGCCCAGAGACTGCTGGTAGGCCAGCAGCGTGCCGGCAAAAAAGCCTTGCAGCGTGGAAGGCGCGCCCAGCCGCTTTTGCATCTGGCCGATGGCCAATGTGGCGTCGCTCAAAGACACGTTCGACGCCAGGTTAAAGGATACGGTGACCGAGGGGAATAAGCCGGTATGGTTGATGGCCAGCGGGGTCGTGTTGGCTTGGCCCTTGGCCACCGCGAGCAGCGGAATGTTACCGCTGCCGGACGAATACAGGTAGATGTCTTTCAATCCTTCCGGGCTTTGCCAATACTGGGGCGCAACTTCCAGCACTACGTAATACTGATTCAACTGGGTGTAGATAATGGACACTTCCGATTGGCCGAATGCGCCGTATAACGCCGAGTCCAGCGACTGTGCGGTAAGGCCGAGTTTGGCCGCAGTCACGCGATCATAGTTCATCAGCTCATCCAGACCGCCATTCTGCTGGTCGGAGCTCACGTCCTGCAGACCGGGCAGGTGCTGCATCGCACTCAGTATGATCGGTCCCCACTTGGACAGATCCTGCACGGTGTCGGATTGGATCGTGTACTGGTACATCGCATTACTGGACCGGCCTCCAATGCGCAGATCCTGCACGGATTGGAGGAACGCGGAAGCCACCGGCAGACGGTTCAATTGGGGGCGCAGGCGGTCGATGATCTGAGCGGCACTGACCTTGCGATCCGCCAGCGGCTTGAGCGCAATATAGAGGGAACCGTTATTGGTGGCCCCACCGCCGCCGGTAAATGCAATCACATTCTCGACGGCAGGATCATTCTTGATCACGCGGCCGATCTGCTGAATGGAATCGTTCATCGCCGGAAAGGATGCATCCTGTGGGCCGCGTACACTACCGGTGATCGCTCCCGTGTCCTCCGTCGGGAAAAAACCCTTGGGAATCTCGACGATCAGCACCACATTGAGCGCGATGGTGACGAAGAGCACGACCAGAGTGAGAATCGGATGTTCGAGCACCCAATGCAGGCTACCGCGATACACGGACAGCACCCAGTCAAAGACCTTTTCGCTGGCCATGTAGATGCGGCCATGCTTTTCCGCGCGCTCGTTCTTCAACAGGTAGGCGCACATCATCGGCGTCGTGGTCAGAGAGATGAGCATCGAGACGAAAACGGCCGTCGAGAGAGTGACGGCAAACTCACGGAAGAGACGGCCAACGATTCCGCCCATCAACAGGAGAGGGATAAAGACGGCAACGAGCGAAATGCTGATGGTGAAGACGGTGAAGCCGATTTCTTCCGCGCCCTTCAGCGCCGCGGCAAAGGGTCTCATGCCGTTTTCCAGATGGCGCGCGATATTCTCCATCACCACGATGGCATCGTCGACCACAAATCCCGTTGCAATGGTCATGGCCATCAGCGAGAGGTTGTCGAGGCTGTATCCGAACAGATACATCACCGCGAAGGTACCGACCAGCGAGACCGGCACGGCGACGGCCGGAATGAGTGTGGCGCGGCCGTTGCGCAGGAAGACAAACACCACGACGATGACGAGCCCGATGGAAATGAGGAGCGTCCTCTCGACGTCGCTGACCGAGGCGCGGATGGTTATGGTGCGATCCAGAACGATCGTGGTATCGATGCCGAGCGGAATGGATGCCTTGATAATCGGAAGTTGCGCGCGTACGCGGTCGACCGTTTCGATGATGTTGGCGCCAGGCTGGCGGAAGATGATGACCGTAACCGAGCGCTTGCCGTTCAAATAGCCGGCAGCACGGACGTTCTGCACCGAGTCTGTTACCTGAGCGACGTCGGACAGGCGGATCGCCGCGCCGTTTTTATAACCGATGATGAGCGGCTTGTAGTCGTCGGCGTGCGAGATCTGGTCGTTGGCAAGGATGTCCGCGGTCAGCATGCCATCCGGGAGTTGGCCTTTGGCCAGGTCAGCGTTCTGCAGGCTCAGCACGGACTGCAAATTCGCCACGGTAAGTCCATAGCCGGCCAACTGTGTGGGATTTACGTCTACACGCACAGACGGCAACGCCCCACCCCCCACAGAGACCTGCCCTACACCCTGTATCTGCGACAGCTTTTGCGCCAGGACGGTGGAGGCTTCGTCATACATTTTATCGGGACCGTATTTGTCCGATGTAAGGCCGAGGATCATGATCGGCGAGTCGGCGGGATTGACCTTGCGATAGGTCGGATTGCCCGGAAGGTTGGCGGGCAGATAGGATCGCGCCGCATTGATGGCGGCCTCCACGTCGCGCGCCGCGCCGTCAATATCGCGGCTGAGGTCGAACTGAATAGTGACCGATGTGCTGCCGAGCGTGCTGGCCGAGGTCATCTCCGTCACCCCTGCAATATGACCGAACTGCCGCTCCAGGGGAGTGGCGACGGACGATGCCATAATGTCGGCGCTCGCTCCTGGCAAGCCTGCACCGACTGAAATAGTCGGAAAGTCGACCTCCGGCAGGGGCGCCACCGGCAGCACCTCAAACGCAATCGCCCCGGCAAGAGCAATCGCTACCGTGAGCAGAGTCGTAGCCACCGGCCGGTAAATGAAGGGTGCGGAGATGATCATGCGGGCCCTGCCAGTTCTGCGCCACCGGTTTCCGGCTGGTTCGATTTGTGCGCCAAGCGCTGCGCCAGATTGTCAAAAAAAATGTAGATGACCGGCGTGGTGTAAAGCGTGAGCACTTGGCTCAGCAGCAGTCCGCCCACCATGGCGATGCCCAGCGGCCGACGCAACTCGGAACCGAAACCAGTTCCGAGCGCCAGCGGCAGCCCAGCCAGCAGCGCGGCCATGGTGGTCATCATAATGGGGCGGAAGCGAAGCAGACAGGCGTCATAAATTGCATCCGTCGCGTTCTTCCCGTGCTTCCGCTCACCTTCCAGCGCAAAGTCGACCATCATAATGCCGTTTTTCTTCACGATACCGATTAGCAGGACGATGCCGATGATCGCCACGACGCTCAAATCCTGGCGAAAGAGAAGCAGCGCGAGGAACGCGCCAACGCCGGCTGACGGTAGCGTGGACAGAATCGTAATCGGGTGGATAAAGCTCTCGTACAAAACACCCAGCACGATGTACACCGTGACCAGCGCGGCCAGAATAAGCAAGGGCTCATTGGCTAGCGAATTCGTGAATGATGCCGCGGTGCCTTGAAAACCGGCCTGGAGGCTGGGAGGCATGTGCATCTCTTTCTGCGTTTTGTCGACCGAAGTAATGGCGTCCCCCAGCGCCGCACTGGGCGCTAGATTGAACGACACGGTGATAGCCGGAAATTGACCCTGGTGGTTAATGGAGAGCGCCTCTGTCGTCTTCTCAAAATGCGAGAAAGCGCTCAGCGGCACGGCATTGCTTGTGGCCGAACTGGTGGCGCCCGCAGAGGTAGCTCCCTTGCTGGACGAGGCGGTGGAAGCACTCGTCGAGAGTGCATTCGCTGGCGGAGCAAGGGTGTTTGCCGCGGGAGTGTACAGGGCTGAAGCTGTCAGCGCATTGGACCCCGCGGAGGATGATCCGGAGGACGCGAATGAGGAAGAGGCTCCGGTACCTGTTGCGCCGGCAGACGCATTGGACTGGATATAGAGATGGTTCAGCTTGTTCGGGTCCTTCTGAAATTGCGGTTCACTCTCAAGCACAACGTGGTACTGATTCACCTGCGTATACATCGTGCTAATCTGCCGCTGGCCGAAGGCGTCATACAGAGTGTTATCGATGGTCGTCGGCGCGATCCCAAGCCGCGAGGCGGTGACCCGGTCGATCACCAAGGTTACGGCCAGCCCACCCAATTGTTGATCGGTGGCTACATCTTCCAGTTCCGGTAGCTGCTTCAGCCGGTCGACGAAGCGGTTGGTCCAGTCATTTAGTTCGTTTGCGTCGGGGTCCTCGAGGGTGTACTGGTATTGCGTGCGGCTCACCCGATCGTCCACGGTAATGTTCTGCACAGGTTGCATAAACAGCTGGATTCCCTGAACCTGGTTCAATCTGGAGTTGAGCCGGCGGATCAGGTCTGACGCACTGATCTTGCGCTGGTCGAGCGGCTTTAAATTGATCGACATCCTGCCGCTATTGGTCGTTGTATTCGTTCCGTCGGCGCCGATAAACGACGAAACGCTTTCTACCGCCGGGTCATCCAGAACTGCCTTTGTAAGCTCCAGTTGCTTCTCTGCCATGGCCTTGGAGCCAATCGTTTGCGGCGCCTGCGATATACCCTGGATGACGCCCGTATCCTGCACCGGGAAAAACCCTTTGGGGATGATGATGTAAAGGAAAACCGTAAGCAGCAGGGTGGAAACCGCGACCAACAGCGTAATCGTCTGGTAGCGAAGGACAAACTTCAGCGTCCTGCCATAGAACGCGATCATCCCCGCAAAAGCACGCTCCGAGGCTTGATAGATGCGTCCCTGCTGTTCTTTTGGCTGGTGCCGCAAGATGCGCGCACTCATCATGGGGGTGAGCGTAAGGGAAACCACTGCCGAGACGATGATCGTGACGGCAAGGGTGACGGCAAACTCGCGAAACAGGCGCCCCACCACGTCGCCCATAAATAACAGCGGAATCAGTACGGCGACGAGCGACACGGTCAGCGAGAGAATGGTGAAGCCAATTTGCTCCGCCCCCTTAAGCGCTGCTTCCATGGGTGGATCGCCCGCTTCAATATAGCGCGAGATGTTCTCGATCATCACGATAGCATCGTCCACGACGAAACCAGTGGAGATGGTCAGCGCCATCAGCGATAAGTTATCCAGGCTGTAACCAAGGATGTACATCGCCGCGAAGGTGCCAACCAGCGACAGCGGCACAGCCACGCTCGGGATAATGGTGGCATAGAGACTCCGCAAGAAGAGAAAGATGACCAGCACAACCAACCCGACCGTCAACAGCAATTCAAACTCAACGTCGGAAACGGATGCTTCGATGGCGGTTGTGAGATCGGTGAGCGTGGTCACCTGAATGCCTGTGGGCAGATTGGCCTGAAGCTGCGGCATCAGTTTCTTGATACTCTTGACCACATTGATGGTGTTGGCCCCGGGCTGGCGTTGCACATTCACAATGACCGCGGGCGTCTGATTCATCCACGCTGCCTGATTATTGTTCTCTACACCGTTCACCACCTGTGCTACGTCGGTCAGCATCACAGGCGCACCGTTACGGTATGCAACGACAACCTTCCGATAGTCGTCGCTGGTGACCAGTTGATCGTTCGCGTCGATCTGGTAATCCTGACGCGGCCCATCGAAGTTTCCTTTGGCGGCGTTCACACTGGCCTGGGTCAGCGCCGTGCGCAGGTCTTCCAGGTTGATGCCGTAGGATGACAGCGCCGTGGGGTTGGCTTGAATGCGGACTGCGGGCTTTTGACCGCCGCTGATGGTTACCAGACCGACCCCGTTGAGCTGCGAGATCTTAGGCGCAAGGCGCGTGTCCACCAGGTCCTCGACCTGAGAAAGCGGCATGGAACTTGAGGTGATGGCCAGGGTGAGCACAGGAGCATCGGCTGGGTTCGTTTTACTGTAGATCGGCGGCGCGGGCAGGATGGATGGCAACAGACTCTGCGACGCGTTTATGGCAGACTGCACCTCTTCCTCAGCTACATCAATATTCAGAGTGAGGTTGAACTGCAGCACAATGACGGAAGTTCCGCCGGAACTGGTGGAGGTCATCTGGCTCAAACCCTGCAGTTGGCCGAATTGGCGCTCCAGTGGCGCCGTTACTGTCGTCGCCATCACCGTCGGGCTTGCTCCGGGATAAAACGTGAGCACCTGAATGGTCGGATAGTCGACTTGCGGCAAGGCGGAGACCGGCAGTTGTGTATAGCCAACAATACCGACCAGGAGGATTGCAGCCATCAGCAAAGAAGTGGCAACTGGCCGCAAGATAAACGGACGAGATGGACTCACGGGACGCTGCTCCCGGTCGTGTTGGCGGGGACAGGCTTGGCCGAAACCTGGTTCGGAACAACGACTGCGACGTTGTCCTGCAACTTATCGAAGCTGCTGTTGGCGACCACGTCCCCAGGATTGATGCCATCAACCTGCGTTATACCGCCATTTGTAACTCCCGTCTTTATGCTGCGCATGTGAGCGATGTTGTTTTGAATCACATACACAAACGATGCCTGGCCATTTTGTTGAATGGTTGAAGCTGGAATCAGCGTCACCCCCTGCAGCGTATTCACCAGCAGCCGCGTGTTAACAAACTGGTTCGGGAAGAGTACATCACTTTTATTGTTGAAGGCAGATCGCGCTTTCACTGTCCCCGTCGTCGTGTCAATCTGGTTGTCGAGCGTCAACAGCTTTCCGCTTGCAATCTTCGTCTGCGCAGTGCGATCAAAGGCATCGACGGGGAGCTCGGCCCCTTTGCGGAGGCGGGCCTCAACCGGGCCGAGACTGTCTTCCGGTATTGTGAAAATTACAGTGATGGGATCCAACTGCGTAATGACCGCGAGGGTTGCAGTTCCCGAAGACTGCACTACGTTGCCCGGATCCACCAACCTTAGACCGACGCGACCGGCAATGGGTGCAGTGATATGGCAGTAGTCGACCTGAATCTGGTCAAACTGCACAGTTCCCTGGTCGTTCTTTACTGCACCCTCGTCCTGCAGTGCAAGCTTCTCCTGGTCATCCAAAATTTGCTTCGCGATGGCGTTGCGTGCCCACGCGGTACGGTAGCGTTCAAGGTCCATCTGTGCTTGGGCGAGCATGTTCTGGTCTCGCTCGAGCGCGCCTTGCGCTTGCAGAAGCATTGCTCGGTACGGACGTGAATCGATGTCAATCAGGGGATCGCCCTTACTCACCAACTGACCCTCCTTGTAGTGCACGGCGACGACCAGGCCATTCACCTGGCTGGCAATAGAAGCGGTATAGACCGGGGTGACCGTACCGATTGCGTCAAGGTAGACGCCGATGTCCCCCTTCTGAGCCGTCGCGGTCGTAACCGCGATCTTCGGCGGCGCGGGCGCGACCTTTTTCGCTTCCTCGTGGTGACGCCATACCAGCACGACTGCCAGCACAAAGACGAGCAACAACACAATCCATATGCCGACCCGCACTACTTTATGTCGATGAGATGCCGAATCGTGAGCCGGGAGTTGATGGCCACGCTCGGTGAAAGGCTGTTCATTCGTGTCAATGGTCAAAAGGGATCTCCTTTGTCGGCTCCGAATCGCTCAAAATTATAGCCGTAGAAAAGGGATTCCAACTCGCAATCGTGATGCCTTATGCCCTTGCTTCAGCGATTGTCCGAAGTGAGCAATTCTGCACAGTATTTCGAAAAGGATTGAGCAACTGTGATGGGTACCGCAGACATTAATGCATTCGCCGAACCGACGGCTTATCTGTGGCGTAGCGGGACGGCAGCGTAAGGACTCTGCCGCCTGCTGGGTGATGGCGCCGGGTTCCATAGGTTTTTGCAGAGGAGGTTTAGGAACATGAACGTTTTCGGACGTGCCGCAGGGTCCTCAAGACCTGGATTGGGCAGGCAGAGCTTGGTTTCCCTGTTGTCGTTGGCTCTCTTGTTCGCGACTTGGCCTCAGAACCTATTGGCCTATCAAGATGCGCAAACCCCGGCGCAGAACGCACCGGCGCCGGCGCAGGACGCCCAGGCCCCAGCGCAAGAGGCGCAGGCGCCGCCATACGCACAACAGACTCCCGACCAGTTGCAGCAGCTCGTAGCGCCGATTGCGCTGTATCCGGATTCGCTGGTGGCGCAGATCCTGGCCGCGTCCACTTTTCCCGAACAAGTCGTCGAGGCCGACCGATGGGTGCAAGCAAATCCTGATTTGAAGGGCGACGCTTTGGGCAAAGCTGTGGACCAACAACCCTGGGACCCGAGCGTGAAGGCGCTGGCTGCATTTCCATCGGTCCTGGGAAATATGGACAAGAACCTCTCCTGGACATCATCTCTAGGCGATGCCTACTACAACCAGCAACAGGATGTGATGGACGCCGTACAGGTTATGCGGCGGCGGGCACAAGAAGCCGGCAATCTTAAGACCACGCCGCAGCAAACCGTGGCGACGCAAGACTCGAACATCAGCATTGAGCCCGCTAGTCCCGATGTCGTTTACGTCCCCGCGTATGATCCGTGGTTGGTTTATGGAGGTCCCGTCGTGGCGTGGCCGGGGTGGTACCCGTACCCCGGGATTTGGTTTGGCGGCCCGTACCTCTCGTTCGGACTCGGCTTCGGAATCGGCTGGTTCGGCGGTTTTGGATGGGGCTGGGGTCACTGGGGATTCGATTGGCACAACCACTATGCAATGTATAACCACGGCAGGTATTACTCTGGGAGCAGAACGTTTTACAACCGGAGCAATTTCTACCGAGGAGCAGGCGCGCGCGGCGGAGTCAATGGCTACCGAGGCGGAGTTCAAGCTCGCGCCAGCACAGGGAATAGACCCGCCAACGGGAACATCGGCGCGCGCGGAGGAGTTTACAACCGTCCTGGCGCAACGGCCACGCCTTTCAACGGAAACCGCCAGGCCGCTCGAGGATACGCTGCACCCCGCGGTCAAAGCGGCGTTCGCTCGGGCGCCTTCAGCGGTTACGACCATGGCGGACAAGCCAGGAGCTTTTCATCACGCGGAAGCGCCAGCATGGGTGGCGGCGCAGCGCGTGGCGGCGGTGGTGGCGGGCGGCGGTGATCCAAGTTCCGTCATGTGTTCCTGGTAGATCGTGAAATCTAGAAATGGAGAGAAGCCATATGCGGCGAACGAGGTTCAGCTTCAACAAATTTCATTGGGCAAATATTCTTGGATTGGCCGCAATCGCTATCCTTTTGACGGGGTGTATCTCCACCCTTTCCATGGCACAGCAACCGGGCCAGAGAACGTTTTCATCGCCGGAAGATGCGAGCAATGCACTGGTCACGGCAACGCAGAACAACGACGAAAAAGCGATGCTCGATATTCTCGGACCAGACGGAAAGCAAATTGTCCGGTCGGGAGATGAAACTGAGGACGCCCAGAGCCGTGCTAATTTCGTGCAGAAATATCAGGAAATGCACCGTCTGGTGAAAGAACCAGATGGAACCACTACCTTGTATATCGGCGCGGAGAATTGGCCCACGCCTATACCGCTCGTGAACAATAGTAGTTCGTGGTATTTCGACACCGAAGCGGGCAAGAAAGAAATTTTGTACCGACGAATTGGCCGTAATGAAATATCGACCATTCGCGTTTGCCAGGAGCTGGCGGCGGCCCAAAAGGAATACTCGACCGAGCACCATGAGTACGCCCAGAAAATCTTCAGTGATGGAGGGCAGCACAATGGCCTTTATTGGAAGGCTGCGGATGGCGAACCCCGGAGCCCCATCGGGCCGCTGGTGGGATCGGCCGTCGCCAAGGGCTATCCCAAAAGCCTAGAAGGCGTTCCAACTCCCTATCGCGGTTACTATTACCTCATTCTGACGCGTCAGGGGAAGAATGGCCCAGGCGGCGCGAAAAGTTACATCGTAAACGGCAAAATGACCGAGGGTTTCGCTTTCGTGGCCTATCCAGCGGAATACAGGTCGTCGGGCGTGATGACATTCGTCGTTAACCAGGATGGAGTCGTGTATCAGAAGGATCTCGGCAAGAAAACTGATGCTCTCGCCAAAGCCATAAAGGATTACAACCCCAATTCCAGTTGGCAAAAGGCCGAGGAACAGCAAGAGGAGACTGCTGGCGAGCAAAAAACCGAGTAAGAAGTATATTCCCTTTTCCTTACAACCGGTGGACACCTATATTCCGAAACCTGAGCAATTGTGAGCAGTCAGCACATATGCTACCGGTGTAATTTGTTAGGAGATGTTTAGGAACTATGCGACCACGGTCGTCGTGTTCCTCTGGTGGCGCAGCCGTATATTCGTATACAGGAAAGCTAGCTCATCCATCCGCTGCGCCACATCTTCTGTTCGAACTGTGTTCACCTGGCAAGGTCAAGTAACTCGGCCTGCTCCTGAAAGAGGGAAAGAAAATGACCAGATTCGAAAGCTCATACAAACCAACGATGTTTATGGCGTTACTACTCGCTGCCTTGCTTGCAGGTAGCGGAGTCGGAAGGGTCTCCGCGGCCGTCGCCCACGGTGTCACCGTTGCCCCCGGCATTCTTGTCGGCGCAGCTACAGAACCCACGGTGATTTCGTCAAGCCCAAGTAACCGGGCCACGAACGTACCGACCAGCACAAATGCCGGGGATAACGTTGTAACTGGCATCGCAGTGACGGCAACCTTCAGTCAGCCGATGGACCCGGAAACAATTAACTCGTCCTCGCCGGGAAATTTGCTCACATTCACAGTCACGGAGACAAACGGAAACGACGTCCCCGGTACCGTCGTCATGAATGACGCAAACACTCTGGCAACCTTTACGCCAATTTCGTCCGCTCTCAACCCGAATACCAGCTATACCGCCAGGGTTACGACGGCGGCCACGAACGCAGCTGGAGTTGCAATGGGCAATCCCATTGAATGGACATTCGCGACCAACGCCGTCGAGTTTACCGGACAGAGACCGGTACCCCTTGGAACAGCGGGCCCTTTCGCGATTCTGACCAAATCAGGAATCACAGACGTTTACCCGTCTGCGATCAATGGGGATGTTGGAGCTAGTCCAATCACTGGAGCTGCTATCCATGTGCGATGTGTAGAAATGATGACCGGGACAATTTACTCCGTTAATAAGGCGGGGCCTCTCCCATGCAGAGTGACTGATCCGACCTTACTTACAAAGGCTGTAGGTGACATGGAGATCGCATACACCAACGCCGCCGGACGAAAATTTCCAAATTTTGTCAATCTGGGAGCCGGAAAGATTGGCGGGTTAACTCTCGTTCCCGGCCTCTACAAATGGGACACCGGTGTCTTAATATCAACCAATGTCACGCTCTCGGGTGGTCCAGACGCTGTCTGGATATTCCAGATAGCGGGAACTCTTACTCAAGCCAACGCTACGCGGGTGATTTTGAAGGGCGGCGCACGGCCCAAGAACATCTTCTGGCAGACTGCCGGCGCTGTGGCCATTGGAACGACTGCGCACTTTGAAGGAGTAATACTGGCCAAAGTAAAGATCGCCATGAAGACGGGCGCATCGGCAAACGGCAGACTGTTAGCACAGACTGCGGTCTCTCTTGAACAGAATGCGGTTACACGGCCCTAACGACCAAACTAACTTGAATTCCGACTTTGTGACCTGGCTCCGCGCCAGCCGCGCGGTTCAGGCCAGTCGCCTAACGGCCATAGCCCTAATTTACAAGACGATCAATTCTGACCAAGTTTCCTAAGCCCAGAGTTTGATACTGGCGGTTGAAAAGGCAGGCCAGGGTTCACGGTAGGGTCTGCCGGTAGACGGTGACACCTTGATCGTGGAAAGGAGCACATATGTCGAACGATGAATCCGAGGTTGAACGCCGTGCGGGGGCTGACATGGTTCCCGTTGGGGAATCGTTTGAATGGAATCCGGGGCGGGAGGCGCCAGCCGATTCGACAATCGGGCCGGATTGCACCGCGCGCTCGATCGCGGTTGCGACTCGATCGAACATGGCGCGGCCATCGCTCAGCTGAAGCAGGGCACTTGGCTTTGTCTGACCCTGAGCGCGTACTAGCCCGATTGGGCTCCGAGAGGTACTCCTGCGGGTCAACATGAACAGATGGGCAGTGCCTTCTGCAGGTACTTCCGCCAGCGCCGCAGATGGTTTCTTTGTGGACAGACGAAACGGGCGTAAAATGACTGCCGTTCTCGAGGCCAGCCCAGAAAGGAAATTGGGGTTCTTATGTCGCACCAAGAAGATCGTAGTTCCAGGTTTGGCGTAAGTTTGCGGAAGGCAACCGCCCTAGTGTTCATGATCCCGGTACTGATAGTCGTCTTGACAGAATCGGCACAGGCCCAGACCTACAATGTGCTTTACAACTTCACGGGCGGCGACGATGGCGCATATCCTACAGCTGGCTTAACGCTTGCTAAGGGAGGGAGCCTCTACGGCACGGCATATCAAGGTGGGACTTTAAATCGCGGCACCGTGTTCAAGCTCGCCCGCAAAGGCTCGGGATGGGTGTTTAGCACGCTCTACAGCTTTAAGGGACAGACAGACGGTGGTGGGCCTCTCGCGGGAGTCGTGTTCGGTCCGGACGAGAGTCTTTACGGCACTTCCGAACTCGGAGGCTTCAATTGCGGAGAGGGCTGCGGCACGGTGTTCAACCTGAAAAAGACAACCTCCAGGAACGCTCCCAATTCCTGGGCGGAAACCGTGGTGTACTCGTTCAGTGGGTCCGCCGATGGGGCAAATCCCGGATATGGCGATCTTACGTTCCACCGGGGCCACATCTTCGGCACAACGTTCTTTGGGGGCAACAACGCCCAAGGGGTTGTGTACAAACTTACCGCCAACAATGGCAACTGGACGGAGAGCACGCTTTACCGTTTCACAGGGGGGAACGATGGCGAAAACCCATACAGCCGCGTGATCTTCGATAAAGCCGGTAAACTCTACGGCACTGCCTATGCCGGAGGTGCCCACGGGTATGGGACAGTTTTCCAGTTGAGGTCCTCTGGATCCGGCTGGAAAGAGAACACTTTGCACGCGTTTCAAAGCTCAAGTGACGGAGGGAACCCATTTGGCGGTGTTGTGTTTGACAATGCGGGCAATCTGTACGGAGCCACCAGTGGCGGCGGGCCGGGTGGCGGCGGCACGGCTTACGAACTGATGCCCTCCGACGGCGGTTGGACCTTCGGCGTGGTTTACAGCTTTAATGGGTCTGCCTACCTGCCAGGCCCCTATGGCAGCCTGACGATGGACGCGAAAGGCAATCTTTATGGCACGACGACCAAGGACGGCGCTAGCGGAGCGGGTTCGGTTTTCAAGCTGACGCTTTCCGACGGCGGCTGGACGGAAACCGAGCTTTACGACTTCGCCAGCGGCAGTGAGGGAGCAGTTCCGTACGGCAGCGTGCTCATTGACGCGAAAGGCAATCTGTACGGCACCGCCTCTCAGGGCGGAGCGAATGGCTATGGTGTCATCTGGGAGATCACGCCCTGACGCGCAATTCCGCAGAGCACGAATACAGCAAACACAGCCGTACTGTAGCGAGTAGGAGGGCAAAGGCCCATTACTCTGTGTTTTGCTGTCGCAGATCAGTTCACGATTTGCTCTTCTGTTCCAGCCGCGAAGGTCGGCATAACGGGAGGGTGCGCTGAGCAGCGTGTTGCTCAGGAGGGTTGAAATCCCTCTGGCACCCAAATGAGGGGCGTTCCGCCGGGCGCCATTCCCGGTCAGCCGTGAAATGGGCTGACCGACGAGAACACTATCTGGCTAGGCTGGAGACGACTTCCCTCGGGGTGTGGTCGTGGGTGATGCGCGCTTTGATCTTAGACACGAACTTCGGTGTGTGGCCCTGCAGCATTTGCCGGATGCCAGGCCCAAACTCGTGAAAGACGTTCATCCCCGCGTCCCTGCCAATCGTCGTACCAAAATTGTCGAATGTCGCCGAAGTGGATCGCGCCCAATATGGACGGTAAGCAGTGTCGGAAGCAACCGAAGTCAGCACCCCGAGGAAATACGAGGTGTTCAGCCTCGCCTTTTCGGAGCCGTCACGCGTGACAAAAATACTCGAAGCTGCGTAAGTAGCCCGGCCCATCAAGCTGTTGCTGGTCGAAGGGCGATAACGCAGGTTCTGCTGATAGAGGGCGGTTAAGCGGGGCTGCGATCCGGGAGTGACATGTCCCAGTTCTGTTCCGCGGATTCCGCCCGCATTGACGCCAACCCCGAGAAGTGTCAAAGACGAGCGTGCTTCATTGACAAACGTGTGAAATTTCCCGGCCTGCGCTGGAGGCTGTACCGACGGAGCATCAGGAAGTGATCTCCACGTATGCATCTCCTGGCGTTGCACTTCGGCTGAGTTTGCCACGTCCCCCTGAAGCAAATCAGGCGAAGGAGTTTCGCTTTGGCACAATGCTCCGCAAGTGGCCAACAGACAAAAAGAAATGACCCGGATTGGTGCAATTCGCTTCACCATAGTTCGGTCCTGCAAAGCGGCAGGCGACTTTCCGGCTCCTCGGCGATTCGGCTGGAAGCACACCTCAGACGCTAGCACTCTACGTGAACACTCGTCTGAGCAAGATTGCTCAATCCCTGGGAGGCAGAGGTTTTTGGACATTTTCACTGTCCAGACACTGCAAACCGAGCGCAATGCCATCAGTTCAAGGGTAGCGGCCAAGAAGAGGCACGATTTCGATCCCCATGCATTCCTCGCAACCACCCGCGAGGGCAGGAAATTCGTGCTTTTCCCGAGGAGACAAGGAATCTTCACCCAAGGGGAGACCGCTGGTGCCGTTATGAGGAGGACCTGGTTGACCAACTCTTCAATTCCAGCGAAAAGAGAGTGGCCTTCGCCGCCGCGTACAGAGCTTTGACCTGCTCGGCGTCGTAATAGACCACAGGTTTTTCGGCGAACTTGGGGTATTCGCTTTTCTTGAGCAGGCGGTTGATTCCGTGTGCACTGAGGAAAATCACAATGTCATTTACCTTGTTGAAGTAGGTTCTATTGGCGTCTCCTGATCTCCGTGGTTTACGAGGCGAGCCGTCCTTTCGCAGTTTGGGAGGCTTTGTCCGCAGCCATCCCATAAAGTCGATCAAGTCCTGCCTCGATCTCGTCGATGAATTTCTTGGTACACGACTGGCGGAACTCTTCGATGGCCAGCTTGTACGCCCGAATGGTTTTCCGATCTTTGCCCTGTGACTGGAGATTCTTGAAATACTGTTCGATAGCCTCATCGACTCTCAGTCGACTACCCTCAAGCTTCGGGGTGACTGGGGACGGGTAAGCAACGCCACGCTCCCGATCTCGCAGCCAACGCTGTTTTTCTGCGAGCTTGTCCAAGGCGACGTATGGGTCGTTGCCCACGGGAACGAACGTCTGTTTGCCGCCCTCCGTAAGCGAAGGTAATAGACGCCTTCGGGGTGGTGCTCAGGCTTGCGATTCACCA
This sequence comes from Terriglobia bacterium, assembly GCA_963758285.1. Taxonomy (GTDB): domain Bacteria; phylum Acidobacteriota; class Terriglobia; order Terriglobales; family Acidobacteriaceae; genus DASVWZ01. The sequence goes on from CAVWUT010000015.1 coordinate 366,314, forward strand.
CCGCGAACAGCGGTTTCAGACGTCCCTTGGACAGGTAAACAGGTTTGCAATACGGCCTCTTCCCGTCTACGGTCGTGACGCGGATGTACAGGGTTGCGGTCTGGTGCGACACAAAATCTCCTGTTTCTTAATACGCAATGGCAGGAGATTTCACGATTTCAGGAGCCGGAATCGGTCAAAAATAGTAACCAGAATCGGTTAAAAATAGTAACCAGATCACGGGACCCGCATATTCATTGGTGATTTTAAGAACTGGCGGAGAGAGTGGGATTCTGCCTGGTGATTCCTCGGATGTTGATGCAAATGAAAGGAGTTTGCGATATGCGCTTTCATTTGCTCCACTTGCGCCGTTGCCACAGTTTCAACTACTTCCACTCTATCGACTGTGGATGTCTAGATTTTCCGCTCCAGTGGTATGGATGGTATGGATACGCTCTGCAGACCCATGTTCCTCTTAGTCTGACAACTTCCCACAAGCCCGTTTCTGGCCAAGTAATAGAAGTGGATAGTTCGGTGGCCGCAAGGGCGTTTGCCGTTACCTATGTAGTGGAACTTCCCAGAAGCCGACTTCTGGCCCGTATTAACAATGCGTGCCCCAAAATCAAAAAGTCGTAACCCACCCCGAATTATCGACCAAAGGGAACTATGGCGTGACTGGGAAGGGTGTATCTGTTCTGTCATTCCGCGCGCAGGGTGTACGCTTGCGCGTGCGCTACAACCGGCAGATTGATCATCTTCGCAATCTTCGGCCAGCGGTGGCTCGTTCTCAGGCGTTTCGAAACTACATAGCGGAGGTAGACCATCATGGAGCAGTCACGCTCCTCGATCGCCTTCTCGGCCCAATCGGCTCCCTCGTCTATGTCGCCGCAGAGAAGGTAAAAAAGTGCGTGAGCACGGGCATCGCCAATCACCTCGCCGGAACCAAGCGCCTTCGCAAGAGATGATTCGACTTCTTCCCCATTGCGCCGCGTGAGTCCGGCGAGCACGCCAATGGTGTCGGGAGACCAAGGCCCAATCGCATAGGCGCGGCGCGCGATCTTCAATGCCTCGGGAAGGTCACCTTTGTCGGCATAGATCATCGCCATTGACACTAGAGCCACGACCTGGTTCGGGTCCAACTCCACGACCTTCTTCAACTGCTCAAGGGCTTCATCATTCCGGCCAGCTCCCTGTAGATAGGCATGCAGATTCATCCGTGTCCATACTTCGAGGGGGTCTTCTTCAATGGCGCGCTGGGCCAGTGCGATGGCCTGCTCCACATTCCCCCGCCAAAACTCAAACCATCCATATAGAGGACGGATGAGCCCAAAACCGGCGTCTTTGGCCATTGGATAATCGAAGTGCTTCTCGGCCGCAGTCCAATCCATGTCATACATTGCCGCGACGTAACCCAAAACCGCATGTGCCTCGGGAAGCGATGGATCAATCTCCAGGGCGCGCTTGATCTCGGCACGCGTCGACGCTGTGCATTCATGTGCAGAGTCCCGTCCGAAATGCGCCAGGCAATGCCAATAAAACGCCAGCCCAACATGAGGCATGGAGAAGGCGGGATCAAGCTTGCTCGCCTGTTCATAGGATTGCCGGGCCAGTTCGAGTGACTCCGGCGTAACCTTGGCTTGATGATACTTGCCCTTCAGATAAGCCTCATAGGCTGCGAGCTTCGGCGTATATCGTTGTGGAGAAGCCTCGCGTGAAAGCCTAACCCGCATAGCCTTGGCGATCGCCGCTGAGATCTCATCCTGGACGGCAAAGATGTCGCTCAGTTCCCGGTCATATCGCTCGGACCAGAGATGCGACCCGTCGGCTGAGTTGATCAGCTGCGCCGTTACGCGAATGCGGCTACCCGCGCGCCGCACGCTGCCCTCGAGAACCGTGCTTACGCCAAGTGCCTCAGCGATCCCACGGATATCCTGCTCTTTGCCGCGGAAGGCGAACGCCGAGGTCCGTGCGATCACCTTCAGGCCTGAAATCTGCGCCAGCAGGTTGATGATTTCTTCGGCAAGGCCGTCGCTGAAGTAGTCCTGCTCCTTGTCATTGCTCATATTGGCGAAAGGCAACACGGCGATGGATGGAGCGACCGTAGCAGTGCTCTTGGAAACCGTTTTCTCATCTTCCGGAATCTCCAGCCCGGCTTTGCGCAGGCCGTCGATGAGATGCTCAACCTGCTGGGGGTCATACCACTTGGCATACTCCTGCCGCGCCGCCGAGGCGAAATCGGGACGCAGCGCCAGCAAATGCTGAACCGTTTTTTGTGCTTCTCCCCTCCGTCCCAACTGACCGAGCGCCGCCGCGTGCAGCGCCGGCACATGGAAATAGTTGGGCATATTGATCCGAGCCACGGCCTCGATTGTTTCCTCGTACTTGCCCCGCCGGTAAGCGTTGCAGCATCCGGCGAAATAAAAGTATCCCGGACAGTTGGGATTCAGCTGCATTGCGGACTCTACCATCTGGCAGCCACGGTCCCACTCACCGGCCGCCGCAATCAGCAAGCCTAGATAGGCTCCTACTGAGGCATCCAGCGGATTGAGCGCCAAGGCCCGCTCTGCCTCGACGCGGAAGGGGATCATCTCCTTGCGGAAGAAATAGACCGTCGCCAGCGCGTAGTGGCCGAGAGCATGGGTAGCAGCCAGATCCACGGCGCGTTGGGCGGCCGCCAGAGCGCGGTCCAGCGGGTTGGGCCCGGCATTGAAGCCCTGCGCAAATTCGCCGCGATAGATCATGGACAACATGGCCCAGCTATCAGCATGATCAGGAGCCTCGCGGACGGCGCGTTCGAGAATCTTCCCAACTGCGGCGTGTTCCTCGGATGTGATACGCGTGAAGTAGCTGAAGGTGCGCAGCACGGCCTCGTGCGGCGTGAGTTGGTCCTCGCTCTTGCTGCGGAGTGCCTCACTCATGCTGCGCGGAAGGACGCCGTACTGATCGGCGACAGTAGAAACGATGCGGGGGACGAGGTCGTCCTGCAGAGCAAAAATGGCATCCGGCTGGAAGGGGCGTTCGTAGTTCTCAGCCCACAGATGAGCGCCGCTGGTGGCATCGACTAACTGCACAGCGAGGCGAAGCTTGGTCCCAGCCTGCCGCAGGCTGCCTTCCATGACGTAGCGCGCGCCGAGTTCCTTGCCGATTGCGCGAATATCTCCCGACTCTCCGGAATACTTCGCGGTCGAGCCTCGGGCGATCACACGCAAGTAGGAGAAGCGCGCCAAGCCGGTGACGATTTCTTCTAACAGCCCATCCGCGAGTGCTTTCAGTTCAGCCCTCGCGCCCACGTATTTGAACGGAAGCACCGCGACCCAGAAGCCTTCGTCGGCGCGTGCGGCCCCGGAATCTGGGACAGCTCCGGTACGCAACGTCGAAGAGGTTGGCTGAGTTGCACTCTTCTGGCTCGCGGTCGCTCCGGCTCCCGAAATCTCCAGCCCCGCCTTGCGCAGGCCGTCCAGCACGTGCTCCACCATTTCGGGAGCGAACCACTTCGCCTTCAGGGCGCGCGCGATCACTCCGAAGTTGGGTACTAACTTCAGCATCTCATTTAGGGCTTCGCTGGCTGCCTCCCGTTCCCCAAGCTGGCCGTAAGCTGCGGCCAGAACCTCGTAGGTAGGGAAGAAACCGGGCAGATTGATCTTGAGCGCAATGTTCAGTGAGCCACGGTAGTCGCCTTTGCGGTACGCATTCCAGGCGAGAGGAAACCAGTACCATCCGGGGTGGCGTGGGTTGAACTGCATGGCCCGCTCCACCAAGGTGCACCCCCGTTCCCAGTCGCCTGAGTAAGCCAGTATGCCGCCCAACTGGGCTAGCTTGGCCCCATCCATAGGATTGAGCGAGATGGCCTGCTCGGCCGCAGACCGGAACGCCTGAAATTCTTTGCGGAAGAACAAAGTCTTGGCCAGAGCGCTTTGCGCAAACGAACTCGAAGGCGCGGCGTCCGTTGCGCGCCGTGCGGCTTGCAACGCGCGCCCGAGGGGGTCTGGCTGGGTGTTGAACTCAAGGCCGTACTCGTCCGCATACAGCATCGACAACATGGCCCATCCGTCTGCATAGCCCGGTACCTGCTGGACGGCCCGCTCCAAACAAGTCCGAGCGACGGCATATTCCTCGGGAGTTAGCCGATAGCCGCAGCCAATGGCGCGAAGAAGCGCTTCATAGGGGCTCAACTGGTCGAGGGGCTTACTCCGGACAACGTCGCTCATGCTGTACGGCAGGACGCCGTATGCGTCGGCAACGGTGGAAACGATCCGCGGAACGAGGTCGTCCTGGATCTCAAAGACCGTTTCAGGACTGAAGCTGCGTTCGTAGTTCTCTGCCCAGAGGTGGGCGCCGGAGACAGTATCCACCAGTTGCACTGCCAAACGCAGCTTGCTCCCGGCCTGGCGCAGACTGGCTTCCATTACGTAGCGCGCGCCGAGTTCTCTTCCGATCGCACGCACATCTCCCGACTCGCTCGAATATTTCGCTGTTGATCCGCGGGCGATTACGCGGAGGTAAGAGAATCGCGAGAGTCCAGTGATGACTTCTTCGGTCAATCCTTCGGCGAGAGCCTTCAGATCGGCGTTACCGCCCGTATATTTGAACGGCAGCACCGCGACCCAAAAGCCTTCGTCTGCGCGAGTTGCGCCGGATCCGGCTGAGGCCGCCGAAACTAAACACGCGGGAAAAGGCTTCGCTCGATCATCTACGACCTCCAGCCCCGCCTTACGCAGATCGCCGAGCATCTGTGCCACCAGTTCTGGCTGCCACCAGATGCTGAGGTCTTCCTGTGCGCGTGCCGCAAAATCTGGACGGGCGGCCAGCAAGGCACGGAGCGCACTGCGTGCCTGATCCATCTTTCCTAGCTGGCTGTTCACGACCGTCAGCGCTACTTGCGACGTCCACAGGCCAGGCATGTTGATCTTGAGCGCATGCTGCAGGGCCCGCTCGCCGTCGAGTTGGCGATAGGCATCGATGACCATCGGCAGCCAGTACCATCCGGGATGGTTGGGATTGAGTTGCGTCGCACCTTCAGCCAGCGCACAACCGCGTTCCCAGTCGCCGGAATATGCGAAGTGCAGCCCAAGAAAAGCCGTGGTGTATCCTTGCATGCGGTTAAGCGCCAAGGCACGCTCCGCCGCCGCGCGAAACTCGCCCAGTTCCCTACGGAAGAAATGGGCTGATGCCAGCGCGGCGTGCGCCAACTGACTGGAAGGCGCGAGGTTCACGGCGCGTCGAGCCGCCGTCAGCGAGCGACCCATCGAATCAGACCGCGCGTGATATCCATGAGTGTATTCCGCGCGATAGAGCCACGACAGCATCGCCCAGCAATCAGCGTGATCTGGAGCTTTCTTCACTGCACTTTCCAGCGCCGTAATTCCCGCCAGGTGTTCGTCCTCGCTCACGTGCTGATGAAATCCGAAGCTGCGCAGCAGCGCCTCGTAGGGTGTGAGCGATTCCGGATCACGATGGCGCAGCGCTTCGGTCATGCTGTGCGCCAGAATGCCCTGTGCATCCCCGATCGTGGCCACGATTCGCGGCACGACATCGTCGAGCACATCGAGCGTGTCTGACGGAGTGAACGGACGGTCATAAGTTTCCGCCCAAAGGCCCGCCCCTGTGCTGGCATCAATCAAGTGCACCGCGATTCGAACTTTGGTTCCGGCTTGCCGGATGCTGCCTTCCATCACATAGCGGGCGCCGAGTTCCTTCGCGGCTGTGCGCAGATCGATCGTGCGCTGCGCGTATTGCGCCGTCGATCCGCGCGCCACAACGCGCAAGTAGGAGAACTTCGACATGTTCGTAACAATGTCGTCAGTCAGACCGTCTGCTAGCGCGGCAAGGTCGGCGTTTCCTCCGCTGTATTTGAAGGGCAGCACCGCGACCCAGAAGCCTTCGGCAGCGCGCGTGCCACCGGAGTCGGACCCTACCGCAGTGCGCGTGTTCGGACTTGTTGCCGGGGCCGTTTTCTGGGATGTCTGACGTGCAAGATCGCGGAACTCGTTGCTTACGTCGCGCGCGGTCTGCACGCGGTGCCGCGGGTCTTTCTCCAAACAGCGTCGGACAATGCGGGCCAGATCGCTGGGCAGATCCGGACGTGCGTCGGTCACCGATGGTGGATTGTCCCGCAGGATCGCGGAGACCAACTCGGCGGAAGAATTCCCCTCAAACGGCCGCCGCCCGGTAGCCATCTCGTGAAGCAGAACTCCCATCGAAAAAATGTCGGTGCGGTGGTCGAGCGGGCGTCCCGATGTCTGCTCGGGGGACATGTAGGCGGGCGTCCCCATCACCACGCCCACTTCCGTTCGGCTGGCCGAGGTCATCGTAGCGTCGCCGAGGTTGGAGCCACGCACATCTTTGGCCAGACCGAAGTCCAGCACCTTGACGCGGCCTTCGTTCGAGACCATGACGTTGGCGGGCTTCAGGTCGCGATGCACAATGCCTTTTTCATGTGCCGCCGACAGCGCATCGCCCAGAGCACCGGCAATCTCGACGATCTGTTCGAGAGGAAGTCCGCCTGTGCCGATGAGCCGGTCGAGCGGGTGACCTTCGACGAGCTGCATGGTCAGGAAGTGGACGCCGTCGGCTTCCTCGACCGAGTGAATGGTAACGATGTTTGGATGGTCGAGTTGGGCGAGGGCCTTCGCCTCACGACGAAAACGCGCGAGCCGGTCAGGATCGCGCGCCATTTCGGCGGGCAGGACTTTGAGCGCTACGTCGCGCCCGAGTTTCGTGTCGGTGGCGCGATACACCTCGCCCATTCCACCCGCGCCAAGTGGCGACTGGATTTCATAGGGACCGAGTTTGGTACCAGAGGTGAGCGCCATCCGTGCGCGCAATTATAGCCTGTGCAGCATGTTGCAGCGCATGCGGTGATACTGGATGGTCTGTCGGCAAACCGGAATTATCCATAAACGGACTTCTGGGAAGGGCGCCAGATCGGTACCGGGAAGTCGGATTCCCGCTAGTAATCGGTTGATCACTGCTAGCGCGTTTACGAGGACCTATGCTGTTGTCCCCTTGCAAACCCTCGATCAGCGCAATGGCGGGCTACTAAATTGTGGGCAGGGGAAGCCCGAGCGCAGTTGTGTCGAGCCATTCCGTTTGCTAGTTTGGCGTAGATGCCGCCGCCTGTGCCCGAACAGATCAGCAGAACCGTTGAGACTCTTTACCGCTCGGAATCGGGCCGGGTACTGTCGACGCTCGTGCGCCTACTGGGAGACTTGGACCTGGCCGAAGAGTCGATGCACGAGGCGTTCGCTGCCGCTCTGGAGTCCTGGCCTCAGACTGGCATTCCGGACAACCCGCGACCATGGCTCATTTCGACGGCACGCTTCAAGGCCATCGATGGGATGCGCCGGCGCGCGCGCTTCGACGGAGCACAGAGAGATCTTGCGCTCCACATGGAAGCGCGCATCAACGAAGCTTCCCTCGGTGTAGATGAAGATGACGAGGAGATCGAAGACGATCGTCTCCGTCTGATCTTCACCTGCTGCCATCCCGCTCTGCCTCCGGAAGGACAGGTTGCACTCACTCTTCGCGAAATCTGCGGCCTCACGACAGAGGAGATTGCCCGCGCATTTCTCGTTACGCCGGCAACCCTCGCCCAACGCATTGTGCGCGCCAAGGCAAAGATTCGAGAGGCATCGATCCCATACGAGGTGCCGACGCCGCAGGAGTTGCAGGAGCGACTGGACGCGGTGCTTCAGGTCATCTATCTCGTTTTTAACGAGGGTTACTCGGCTGCGGCGGGAGCGGAGGTAACGCGGGCCGAGTTGACCGGCGAGGCGATTCGATTGGGACGGCTGCTGACCGAACTCCAGCCAGAACCGGAGGTCATTGGGCTGCTCGCTCTGATGTTGCTGCAGGAATCCCGCCGCGCGGCGAGAACCTCTCCGGCCGGAGAGCTGATTTTGCTGGAAAATCAAGACCGCTCGCTCTGGAACCGGGGGCAGATCGCGGAGGGAGTGGCATTGGTGGAGAAAGCCCTTAGGTCCCGCCGCTTCGGTGCGTACACACTGCAGGCTGGGATTGCGGCCGTTCATGCGGAGGCGGAATCGGCCGGCGCGACCGACTGGCGGCAGATTGTTGCGCTTTACAACCAGTTGGTACGGATTCAGCCTTCGCCGGTTGTCCATCTCAATCGCGCCGTGGCCATTGCCATGTGGGATGGTCCAGAGGCCGGTCTGGCGCATATCGACGCGGTGTTGGAACATGGCGAATTGGCAAATTACTACCTGGCGCATTCAGCTCGTGCAGATATGTATCGCAGGCTCGGCAGGACGGCTGAGGCCCGCGCTTCTTATGAGAAAGCTCTGGCGCTGACCCAACAGGAACCGGAGCGGCAATTCCTGCAAGAGCGGATTCGGCAGATGAAATAACAACTTTGAAATAAAAATGGAGCGGCTGTCGATTTTTTCTGTGCGCGACGACTATAGGATGAACAGTCGAGAGGATGAACGATCGAGTGCGCAAGACCTCAGACTCTCATAAGCGCTGGTACAAAAGAGGAGGTCAGGACAATCAATGAGAAATGTGATCTTCGCAATCAACATCACCATGGATGGCTGCTGCGACCACACCAAACAATTTGTCGATGAAGAAAAACTTGAATACTTTACTCACCTGACGCGAGAGGTTGACCTGCAGGTCTTTGGGCGTAAAACTTATCAATTGATGGTTCCCTATTGGCCTGATGTCCTCAAAAATCCGGGTGAGACAAAGGCCGATACCGAATTTGCCCGGGCATTTTGCTCCACAAACAAAGTTGTTTTTTCGCGATCCTTAGACAGTGTTGAAGACAGCGATACGCGAATTGTTCGTGGCAAACTTCACGACGAAATACTCAAACTGAAACAAGAGAAGGGCAAAAACATTTTAGTCGGCGGCGTGGACATTCCTTCACAACTGATACAGCTTGGTCTGGTGGATGAATTTCGTTTTGCGGTTGGGCCAACCGTTGTGGGAGAAGGAAGACGGTTGTTTGACGGTGTCAGCCTGCCGGAGAGACTGCAACTAAGACTTGTTGAGACAAAGGTCTTCAAATCAGGATGTGTTGTGCTTCGTTACTTGAAACCGTGACGGCAACATTTGCTTGAGCTACGCGGATGGCTCCCACCCGGAATAGGAGAAGAACCATGAAATACGTCTGTTTGGGCTACTACGACAAAGACAAATTCGATGGCATGACTGAGGCCGAGCGTAACGCCATGTTCGACGCATGCTTTGAATACGACGACCATCTTCGCGCCAACGGGTATTCGGCTGGTGGAGAAGCACTTCAGGGTCCGGAAAACGCGTTGACCTTGTATTGGAGGAACGGGAAAGTCGCGACGACCGACGGTCCCTATGCGGAAACCAAGGAGCAACTCGGCGGCATTGGCGTGCTTGAGGCGCGGGACATGAATCATGCTGTACAGCTCATGGCACAGCATCCGTCCCTGAAGTACGGCAACATTTGGGAGATTCGGCCGGTGGGAGACATGAATGAAATCATCAAGGCCAGCGAGCAGCGCCGGCAGAAGACTGCCCGCTGAAGCTCGCCTGACAGAATACAATCGTGTCGACTCGGTCGACTCGGTCGAAGTGTGAATGGATAAGTACGAAATCGAAAAATTACGGAGGAAGGCAATGACCCGAAATCAAATACGCGTCACTTTGCTGAGCGGATTCGCACTCGTCGCCGCTCTGATCGCATCCCGGCCCGTCGCAGCACAAGATGCAAAACAGCCGTATCCCAACATGGCCCCAATCGAACAATATCTGATGGATCGCGACGCCGAAATCGCCCTCGCCCGCAGCGCCGCTCCAGACGCCATCTCCCACGACGCCTCAGTGATCGTCCTGACCCGCCACGGCTACGAAACCGCGGTGGAAGGCAAGAACGGCTGGGTATGCTGGGTGGGACGCGGATGGATGGGCATGTTCGATCATCCCGAGTTTTGGAATCCAAAAGTCCGCGCCGCAGAATGCATCAATCCACCAGCCGTCCGCTCCGTCCTGCCCTATGCCTACAAACGCACCGAATTGCTGCTCGCCGGCCATTCCAAACAAGAAGTCATCGCCGCAATCAAAGCCGCAATAGACAAAAAAGAATTACCAGCCCTGGAGCAGGGGACTGTCTCCCACATGATGTCGAAGGACTCGTATCTCAGCGATTACGGCGGCCACAACGCCCCGCACATGATGTTCTACGAAACAGCGAAAGACGGTGCAGCCTGGGGCGCAAATCTCACAAACTCCCCAGTTCTCGCCGTAAATTACTGGTACATCTCCGCCGAAGCCTACCCACAACTCAAATCCTTCCCACCACTGTCAGTCTTCCTGGTAGGAGTAGCCAAATGGTCCGATGGAACGCCGGCACCGAGCATGTAAAGACCCAGCGGCAAACCTTAAGTCCCGCCGGGCCAAAAATAGAAATTCAGAAAGGGTTCACACGTGGAATCCCTTCATAAGGCAGGGGTGCTGTTGGCATTGGATGGCCTCCACCCCGGGGACTGGCCCACCCTTTCGGAGGCATGGCTCCGACGATGAGTATCGCGAAGTCGGCTAGTGTTTACTGATGGAGAGAGGTGGCGATTGTTGCTTCTGCCTGAGTCACGGCGGAGCGGATGCGACACTTGATCGCGGGCTTTGACAGCGTGTGGTTTTGGCAACGATCCACTTGCTACTCACCGAAGGACAAGGACGAGATTCTTGAACCTCCATCCACCTAGATCGGGTCTCCACCAAATTGCTAAAGATCCTGATAGCGGCTCTCTCGCCCTCAGTGGCCTACTGAGTTCAACCGATCTTTGGGAAATTTAGAAGGAAACAGATCATGGCCGAGAAAACTTGTGCAGCGTGCGACTTCAACTTGGATGAGGGTGTCGTCAAGGTCAAGATCGGCGGTAAAACGGTCGAAGTGTGCTGCGACGAGTGCGCCCAGAAGCTGAAGGAAGCCAGTTCTTCGTCAAGGGAGAGCTGAGCTATGAATGTGAATCTATTACTTACGAACGTTCAACGCCTGCGTCGGCTACCCCGGCCCCCGCAGTTCAAAGAACAAACGCTCTAATCGCCGGCTTGTGCCTGGGGCGTGGCGATCTTGGGACATGCGTACGGAAAGGAAAACATAATGACTTCGAAACAAGGATCGAGTGCTTCGGTTAAGTTCCTTATGCGCGAGCTTCCGCGATCAACAAGGTGAGGTCATCTGACTGAGCTCCTGCGCTGAACGCCTGCACGCTGGCAAGAACAGCCTGGACAATTTCATTCGCCGGCAGGTGGCGGCACGCTTGCAATTCGTGAATCAGGCGAGCCTCGCCGTATTCTTCTTCGTTCCGAGCTGCCTCGGTAACGCCGTCGCTGAATATGACGAGCAGATCTCCCGCAGCAAGACGTATTTGTTCGACGGTGCACTCCCACTGCTCGAAGAGGCCGATCACGGTCGCGGTCGACGCCAGGCGCTGCACGCTTCCGTCCTCGCGTAGCCATACAGGAGGATTGTGACCGCAGTTGACGTAGACCATTTCACGCGTGCTGTCATCGTAGATCGCGAAGAAGAGAGTCGCGAAGTGTTCGGAGTCGGTGGCCTTCCACAACATGCGGTTGACCTGCTGGAGCAAGCGCGCGGGGTCGAGGGGCATAATGCCGCTTTGGCTGCGCAGGCAAGCCTGCAGATTCGCCATCAGCAGCGCCGCGTGTACACCCTTTCCGGAAACGTCAGCGAGTACGAATCCCACGCGGTCTCGCCCCAGATCAAGAAAATCAAAATAATCGCCGCCCACGGAGCGGCTCTCAATGCACTGCGCCGCACAATCCAAAGTCCTCAGACGTGGCGGCTCTTGCGGAAGAAGCCGGGATTGCACCTCCTTGGCAATTTCCATTTCGCGGGCGACCCGCCGCTCGACCTCAATTCGATCGGCAATCTCTCCCGCTAGCCGGATGTTTTCCAGGGCGCTTCCAGCCTGCCCGGCAATGGAAGCCAGCAGGCGCTTGTCTTCGCCCGAGTACGGTCCTTCCGAGAGCCGCGGACCCAGAACCAGCAGGCCCACCAAGCCGTGGCCGCGCCCCATCACCGGCACCAGGCACTCGGGATGAAGCAGACCTAAGCTTTCCGCGGCCTCTTCATCAATCGGTGGAAACTCCCACGGCCGACCCCGCAGGGCCAATTCGATCAGGATGGGCAATTTTGTGGAAATGGTACTAAGTTCTTTCGGCACGATGTCAGACGCCTTGAGACAATCGTCGCTTTCCTGGAAGTAGACGATAAGAGAGCTCGGTTGCAGGGCCTGTTTGAGGTGGTGTTCCAATAGTTGTGCAAGTTCTACACGGTCCGTTGCCATGCGTGTTTTTTCCGCCAGTTTCTCGAGAATCACCCGAGCGTCATACGCGCCGCGGAAGAAGGCGCGATCAATCTTCGCGCTTACGCGTTTGTGGACCTGCGATCCGCCCCAGAGTAGCACCGTCCCGAAAACCGCACCGAGGGCTATGCCAGCCGGCTGCGCAACTTCCATCAGCGGACGAAGGTAGCGCGTAAATGAGGAGGCAAAAAGCAGGGTGGCTGCGATGCTCAGAAGAGTGAGAAGAACGGTGAATCCGCGTTGCACGAACAAGTAACGCGCGCTTCTCTTCAACAGTACGGGAATCTCCAGCACTCTGTGCTTGCCCACGGCATAGGCAAACGACAACGGAAAGAGGAAGGCGTTGACGATTAACGCGACGTTTAGCCAGGCAGGATCCTGATATTCCACGAAGAAATGGCTTGCTGCGGCTACCAGAATCGGCGCAAGGGCGACTGTCGTACCCCAGAAGATAACGCGAATCCTGCGTCGCGCTTCAGGGTCGGTTGTTTGGAAAAAGTTGGAAGCCAGTGACACCACTCCCAGTGCCACAAACCCCAAGATGCAACACACGAAAATCATCTGCATCTGGCTGGTCTCCCCGAAGACGTTGGGCAAGGCGGGCAGCCGCAATCCGCCCAAGCGAAATCGAGGTAGTGCCAAGGACAGTGTCCCGATCGGCAGCGCTGCCAGTGATACCCATTTCAACCACGGAAGACGCTGGTCCAGAGGAGACCGCGTCGGGAACACGGCAAAAAACCAATAGAAGAGCGGAGCCAGCATGCCTTGGCCAAGGACCTGATAGCCCATGGCAAATGGCCGTAATGCAGCAGGCACGGCGACGAATTCATTCGGAATTCCGCTCGGCCCCGGGGTGAAGCTTGCGAACAGGAGAGCCAGGTGCCAGACCCTCCGGTCTTCGAATCGAAGAAACAAGACCACCAGGCCCACCACGACGAAGGGCACGGGATAGGAATTGCGGAGTTCCTCGGCGAAGTATTCTGTCCAGCCTCTTTCCTCGGGCCGGGAGAGGCGTCGGCGGAACACCGCTGTGAGGACGACCGCGGAAGTCTGGCCCGGCCGTTCGACGGTCAACCGAACCGTGTCGCCGGGCTTATGCTGTTTGTACAACTTGTACAGAGAAGCTTCACTCTCCAAGCGGGTTCCGTCGATAGCGAGGATGTGATCGCCAGCCAACAGTCCGGCCTTCTCGGCCGGGCTATTCCTGTAGACGTCCGTCACCAACAGAGACGGCGAATTCTGAAAGCCAAGCTCGACATCTGGAACCCAGCGTACGGCGTACATCCAAAGGGCGGTGTAAAGAATCGTCGCGGCGGCGAAGACTACCGCCAAGAAGAACAGAGCAGGGCGAGTCCACCGGGATCTGCGAATCGTTGTTGGTTCCGGCATGATCTGACGCCGTAATCTTACACGTCCGACTGGGCTAGCAGCACTGCTCCGATGAGATTCAACAAACCGAGATTGCGGAGTCCAAGAAACCAATGGGTCTGAAAGAGTGTGAACCAGTCGACTACGGTTACTGTCCCCTGCGTCGCATGTGCCACGCCCGGGAGGTAACTAATGCCGACCTCGGCGAGAGGAATCAAGAACACAATCAGGACCGTGGCTCCGCCGACTTTGTACAGACTCTTCCAGCCGGACTCTGCCGTTCCGGCCTCAATGACCTGCTTCAGCTCCGGTTGGGACATTTGAGTTCTCCAAATAGTGCGAGAATCGAGCTGATCGTTCGGCGATTAGCATGTTTCAACCGGTTGCAAAGTCGCTTTACCTCCCCGCAAAGAGAGAGCCAGCAGGACGGTGCTGCCCGCAGCAATCCCCAAGCCGATGGCGCACCGGGCATGACCCGCTGCGAAGCCGTGCCGGGGTAGACGAGGTAGGCGAGGGTTCCCATCCACACCAGTCGTGCCGGAGCCGAGCCGCGAAGAGCTAGAATGGCACCGATCACCAGAACGGGCACGATGATCGCCAGGTTTCCCGCGTCGTTTCCGATGCCTAGGGCAGCCTGCATACGGGTTTCCTGCGCATACGTGGACGAAAGGAACAGTCCACCGAGACAAGCAACCGCGAGAATCACAGTCAGCGGGAAGCTGAGCCATAGTGCCCAACGGCCGGGTTCGGTGTTGTTCATTGATTGCCTCATCAGCAGATGCGTCATCTACTCGTTACGACGCCCACCCCTGGCTTGCCATACCCTAGCTGGATGAACCTTCGGGCGATGCAGACGTACCAAACCATCAAGAAGCACGCCGACGTAGCCAGCGAAATGCCGACTGTCGGAATGACCATCGTCTTCGGCGCGAGGGCTATTCCAAGGGGATAGCCCAAACCGAACGCATTTGCCAGAATTCCTGCGTAGGCGGTCACTTTGCCGAAGATGCTGGTCTGTAGCATGACTATTGAAATGATCAGACCCGCCAGGGTTACGAGGAGAAAACCTAGAGTGCCCGGGCCGAGAGCATTAGGATTACTCATCGCAAGCAGCGCCTGCCCGGCTGCCAAGAGCATGGACCTTTGCGCATCTGTGGTCGCGGCTGCGTATTGATCGCTGAGGGAAAGCAGGGAGAAGGCTTGATTCGAGGCGAGGTACAACGCAATCCCTAAGAAGCCGAGCGCCGCGGCGAGCGTCATGTAACTTTTATTCGCTCGTCTGAGGGCAGCGTAGAGGCCAAGAAAGATCAACCCAACAAGAGTATAGTTAAGAATGTCAAAGACGTTGAGCAGAGTGAGTCCAACGAGCCGGTGAGTCTGAAGCAGCGTAAACCATTCGTTCACAGAACTGGGCATCGTGCTGGGTCCGAAGCGGATGATCCCAAGCATCCTCATCAACAGGAATTCCACCCCGAGCCATCTCCTGAAGATTAGTACCGCGATGAGGGCGGCCGCGCCACTAACTTTGTAGAGCGAATTCCAGCGGGAATCTGGGGCGTGAGGGTCATTACCCCGATTCAACTCGACTTGTGACGTTTCGGTTTCGTCTTTCGATGCAATAGTTGCTCTTATCGTACCCATATCATGCCGAGCCATTCTCGCGGGGCTGCCCGCCTGGCTACTCGGGCTAATGCTCTGCCGGCCTCTTGCGGGCACTGAATACCAGGACAGAGCCGTATGCGTGGGGGCGAAAGTCCTCAAAGCCTGCTTCGACCACATAGCGCTCGAGATCAGCGACGCTGTAGACGCGCTTGCCGCCTTTCTCCACGCGGTCGCGCATCGATTTGTATTTGAAGAGGCCAGAGTTGATGAGGGCAAAGCACATCACCGCCAGCGGCGCTCCGACTTTCATGGTGCGGTTGATCTCGCGCAAAGCGAGGACCGTGTCGGAGAAGTGGTTCAGCGATCCTGCACAGATGGCGGCGTCGAACAGGCCAGCCCGAAACGGCAGCGTCTCCACCGTAGCACGGGCGAAGTGAACGTTGGGAATATGTCCACTTTCGACATAATGGGCGCCCCGCCGCAGCATGCTCATGCAGACATCAATGCCAAGAACGGTCCTTGATTCAGAAGCAATACGGCGCCCGTAGGTTCCCGGGCCGCAGGCCGCGTCCAGAATGACCCCGTCACGCGATCCCACAATGTCGGAGACGTCAGGTGCCAGCTGTTCTAAGGACGTGCTGTGCCATCCGCCAAACAGGTTGCACACGGCCGGATACACGCAGGTTTCATAGACGGATGCCAGAAAATCAAACAGGGCCCGAGAGTCCCAATTTCCGACTACGCGCAGGGATCGGTTGCCGCTTTCTTCGAGGTTGACCAGGATAAAGTCGGGAATCCCGCTCAGGATGGGGTAGGTCCGCGCACAGACACGGCAGGAAAGCCCGTCGTGCACCGGTTCCAGATCTTGCTTGCATGCAGGGCATGCGTAGAATCCGCAGGACTGCCGGATCCATTCGTTTTCTGCCTGGGGAATGGTGGACTCAATGGCGACTGATGGCGATGCCATGACGAGACTCCGAGTCGATTCAGCGGAGGGCCAGCACCAGGTGAAGGGAAAGGCTCTTCGGGGAACGACATGTCCTATTTAGCTCAGCCGTGCGACGAATTCAGTGACCCCGTCACACCGCAAAGATCCACGGACCTTTTGCGGAGGCAGACCAAGGGCCGCAGGCCGGTCTTCATCAACGCACACTCTTCAGTCGTCGTTGGTTTCTGTGGGCTTAGTTTCTGAAAGTATGCCAAATCGCCAACTCACTCAGCAACATTGAGCCGGATTCCGGTTGGATTACGAGCTAACCGGAAGTTATTCCGGGCCAGAAGTCGGCTTCGAGGAGATTGCAATCGATTTCCCCGAAGCCCGTTTCTGGATAGCTTCGGGTTAGCCGACAATACTTCCACAGTCATGCCTAGGGCTGGAAATCCAAATGTGTTTCTTTTTGACCGGAAGCGCTTTTTCCCAGGGTTTTAACTAGGATACGGTCTTGAAGTTCCTGGACTAGTTCTTGGTCCGCCAGGCCGGAGTAAGCGAGAGGCGAGCATTCAAAGAGTTTGGGTGCGCCTCGAAGAATAAGCGTGAGGGCCAGCGGAAAACCGAGGTTACGGTGTGGATAATGCCGCAAGCGTTGATGGAAGCGGGCCGGTAAGACGAGACAGTGGCGGCAGTGGAGGTCACCAAAGATGAGTGCGCAGCAGGAGCAGAGTAGGCGTGAAATGCCCATCGCGGAAGTCGTCCGCTTGATCGACCTCGTGAATTACCAGGAAGGAGCCGTTGTCAGCCGGACGCTAGTCCACCGCGCGACAGGAACAGTCACGCTGTTCGCCTTCGATGAGGGCCAAGGCTTAAGCGAGCATACCGCTCCTTTCGACGCAGTGACACATCTGCTGGAGGGCGAAGCGGAAATTGCGGTTTCTGGCAAGCCACTACGGACGACGGCAGGCGAAGCGGTTCTCATGCCAGCACATCAACCTCACTCTCTGAAGGCCCTCAGTAGATTCAAAATGCTGCTGACGATGATCCGGTCGTGAGCGACGCGGACCGGAGGACTTGATTTGTATGAAAGCTCCAGAAATGCCCGCTGTGTTGACCATTGGGCATTCGACCCGCACATGGAAAGCGTTCCTCGATCTTCTGCGGGCGCACCGCGTCGAGCGCGTCATCGACGTACGCAGTGTCCCGCGATCGAGACACAACCCTCAGTTCAACCGGGAGACCTTGTCGAAAAAGCTGCGGGCCGCGAGGATCGGCTACGTGCACTTGCGAAAGCTCGGGGGCTTACGCCATGCGCGACGCGATTCGACGAACCTGGGCTGGCGCAATACTTCATTTCGTGGCTTTGCTGATTATATGCAGACCTCGGAATTCGAGGCAGGGTTACTCCAATTGTTGAAATTGGCCGGGCAGAAGCGGAGCGCGATTATGTGTGCGGAAGCGGTTCCATGGCGTTGTCACCGTTCCCTTATCGCCGATGCGCTGACTGTTCGCAGGATTCGGGTTGACGACATTATGAGCATGAAGCGTTCCCAAGTTCATGCACTCATTCCTTTTGCACGTGTCCAAGGTGATCGCATCACGTACCCGGCCGGGAATCGTGGAAGCGGGGCGAGTTCCTCCAGTTGGTTGTCGAGGGAGATTACGAAAGAACCGAAAAATCAAGGTTTGAGAATGTGATCAAAGATGCCTCTTGATTATCCATTGTGGCTGCGGGCGGCACACTTCTTCAATTTTCTTCTCCTCTCGCTTCTCATCCGCAGTGGTCTCGAGATCTTGAGTGCACATCCGAGATTTTACTGGAACGATCATTGCACTCCGGGTAGTGAATGGCTCAAGTTCACGAAGAAGCAGAGACCTGATGACCGACTCTGGACGGCGAGTGACGAGGAAAGTTCATTCCCGTCCGTGATTGCCCTGCCAGGCCACGAAAATCTAGGTCTCGGACGGCACTGGCACTTTCTCGCGGATTTCGCGTGGCTGCTGACAGGTTTGACATACGTGGTAATGCTCTTCGTCACGCCGGAGTGGCATCGGCTAATTCCGAGTTCCTGGCAGATTGTCCCGGACGCATGGCATGCAATGCTCAGCTATCTGAGTTTTCACGTCGTGGAAACCCCGGGAGGATACAACGCACTGCAAGAGTTGAGCTACGCGGCAGTCATATTCTTGCTCGCGCCGTTCAGCATTGCGACGGGAGTGGCGATGTCCCCAGCCGTCGCCGCTCGTTTCCCGTCGTATATCAGGATCTTTCACGGACGGCAGGGCGCACGGAGTCTGCATTTCCTGGCTCTTTGTTCATTCATCGTATTTTTCATTGGACACGTCACGATCGTGGCTCTGCATGGTTTTCGGAGAGAGCTGGCGCTTATTGTTCTGGGACAGACGCACGATGCGCAGTTGACGCTTGCTCTTGTGGTCTGGCTGTCCGGGTTGACCGGCATAGTGGTCATCCATACTGTGACAACCGTGTGTTCGCGTCGTCGCCCGCGCTTTGTCCAGAAAGCCACTCAGTTGATCACCGATCCGGTGCGCTCACTGCTCTTCGGCCACGAAATGTCCGCGCAGCATTACTCACATGCGGACATCTCGCCACACGTCTGGGTGAACGGCCGGCCGCCGAAAGAAGAATATTTTCTGGCGATGGTACGCGAGAACTTTGCGAACTATAGCCTGGAAATCGGCGGATTGGTCGAAAGGCAGCTGCATCTAACGCTGGCGGATCTCCGCGCAATGCCGAAACAAACTCAAATTACCAAGCACTGTTGCATCCAGGGCTGGTCGGGCGTTGCGGAGTGGGGCGGCGTATCTCTGTATCACATCGTCGCACTTTGCCATCCGCTTCCCTCCGCCCGCTACATCGTTTTCTACGCGTTCGACAATAAATCCACATCGGAGCCACATGCCCAAGGACCGGGGTACTTCTACGGCACGATTCGCTTGGAGTTGGCGGAAGATCCCCAAACGATTCTTGCCTACGAAATGAACGGCCAGCCACTGCCGATTTTGCACGGAGCACCGCTCCGACTTCGCGTCGAAACGCAGCTTGGATTCACGATGGTGAAGTACATCCGCGCAATTGAGTTCATCGAGTGTTACAAAACCATCGGCCTGGGCCAAGGCGGCTGGCGAGAGGATTACCAGTATTTCAGCCAGGAGGCGGGGATCTGATCCACGCGATTTGGTTCTACTCAAGTAACACGGGGAAAAGTGTCTGCAAATGCCAGAAGGCCCCGTTCGCAACTCATAATCGCTGCCTCGGGATTGCGCCCGAGTCACGGGCAACCCGGTAGTAATGCCCCGGAACAAACTTTCAACGACGCGGGCCAGAAGTCGGCTTCTGGGAGATCGGCGTTGAAGTCCCCCAAGCCCGTTTCTCGGTACCAATCCACAACTCAACTTTACTCGCGAGTAAGTCGTCACTCGGCGCTAGAGGGCCAGGCAACATCGATTTTTCAGTTCTAAGGGAATTGGTCGCTCTTCGCGGCATTTAGCAGGATGGTCAACGGCGGAACGTGTTCCGGTTTTACGTAACGGTTTACCAGAAAGCGCTTGCCATCTTTGGCCACGTCATACGTAAAAATGTCGGTCGAAGAGATAGGTGCGCGGCCGTGAATCTGGAACAGAGGGGCGGGCTGCCCGGTAACGAAAGTCGTCCCGCCGTTTACCGGTACCGCCATCAACGTGCCGCTCGGTGCAATATAGAAAATCTCTTTGCCATCTCCGCGCCAGCGCGGCTCGCTGCCCCCACCGCGCGAGACCTGCCATTTTCCCGCCGCACCCGGGAACGAACTGACGTAAATCTCCCATGTGCCCGATTCATCAGAGGCATAGGCAACCCATTTTCCGTCAGCAGATATCTGTCCGTCGGTTTCGTTGGCGTTGCCGTTGAACAAGGGGACCGTCGCCCCGCCCGCAGCCGGCACCGTCGCCAGGTAATCGCGAGATGGACTCTGATCGGTAAAAAGAAGTTGTTGGCTGTCCGGCGACCATGAGTTGGGCAGGAAGTCATCCGCCACGCCTAGCTTACGGAGCAGAACTTTTTCCTTTTCCAGCCCGCTGGCCCGTTTGACGAGTATCTCGGCTGAGTCCGAGGCAACGGAACGGTAAGCGACTGTCCTTCCGTCACGCGAGAAAACGGCATTTGTTTCTTCGGTTGGCTCGAATGTAAAGCGCGCATTGTCGGAGCCGTTGGTATTCTCCAGCCAGATATCCAAGTTGCTGGCTTTTAGGTCTGCAATGTCCACGGCCACCCTATTGCCATCGGGCGATAGAGTCGGGTTCGCAACAATGGCCGGTTCGCCGATCCGGCCCAGTTCCTTGCCCGTGCGGTCCATCCATGTGAGTACCGACAAGGCTGCGCCAACGCCCGTGTTGTAGATCAGCGTGCCGTTGCCAGAGATCGTCAGGGCGGCCCAGTAAGTGGAGGGCTGAAAGCCGACGGCAGCCGCAATGGGCGTGCTATTGCCCGATACTTGTCCGCTGGCGGGATCGAACGGCACGCTGACCAACTGCTTCTGATCGCCCGCGTAATAAAGATGCCCGGAATCGTAGCCGAAACTGGAATGACAAAGCAGCACAAGCTTCTGCTGCTTGTCATCGAGAGAACCTAGGTAAATACCGCTGATTTTGTCATCCGTGGCATTAGAGAAATTACCCGCCCAGTATAGAAAACGTTTGCCATCGGGGAGAAATACCGGCCAGCGATGCGTCTGTTGCTCGGGCTTGGCGGCTTTGAGTTCCTCGGTAACCGGAGCCGCGGCACTGCCATCGGAGTTGATCCGCCACAGGGGGCTGGCGGGGTCAGGAGCGTAGAGAATGACGTTCTGCTTTCCCCAACTTCCGCCGCGCGCCGCCAGAACCCGGGCCAAAGGCTGCGGCGTGC
Source organism: Terriglobia bacterium (assembly GCA_963758285.1). Taxonomy (GTDB): domain Bacteria; phylum Acidobacteriota; class Terriglobia; order Terriglobales; family Acidobacteriaceae; genus DASVWZ01. Next base: position 387,423 of record CAVWUT010000015.1, read on the forward strand.
CGCCCGAAAGTGCGATTTTCTGCAGCTTGCCATTGGCGAAAAAACCGATATAGACCCCATCGGGAGACCAGAATGGATAACTTGCACCCTGCGTGCCCGGCAGAAGCGCCACGCTGGAAGAGCCGATGCGCTGCACGTAAAGCATGGGCAAGGCGGAGCTTTCCTCCGGCGAAACAAACACAAGCATGGTCCCGTCGGGCGACAGCGCCATGTGGCTGATGCTCATTTCATCGGGAATCGCCAGCGCGAACTGCATGCGCGCGGCCGGTTGCGGACGCCGCGCCACGAACCACGTCGCCGCTGCGACTGCGACTAGAGCCAGCGCCACGACCAGCCAGGCAAGCAAAGACACCCGGCGAGTTGAGGCCGCAGCAGCGCGAACAACCGCGCTCGCTTCCGTTCCAGACAGCGCGCTCAACGCAAACGATAGGTCGCGCGCCGACTGGAAGCGCTGTTCCGGGCTTTTTTCCAGGCACCGGCGCACCATGCGTTCGAGCGCGGGAGAGATGGGACGCGTGGAATCGGACAACAGGGTGGACAAATCCGGTGGATCGTCCTTCAAAACGGCAGTCATCGTTTCGGCCGCAGTGTCCCGGCGGAAAGCGCGCTCGCCCGACAGCATTTCGTAAAGCACCGCGCCAAACGCGAAGATGTCGGTTCGAGGATCGGCCGCCTCGCCGCGCACCTGCTCCGGAGCCATATAGCTCGCCGTGCCCATGACCACGCCAGCCGATGTGTGCGCGCTGGTCATAGTCTTTTCATCCGGCTCTGTGCCAGTCCTGTCCTGCAGCTTTGCCAGACCAAAATCCAGGATCTTGATGCGGCCGTCTTTGGTGACAAAAATATTTTCCGGCTTCAGGTCGCGGTGAACGATCCCCTTCTCGTGCGTCGCCGCCAGCCCGTGGGTAATCTGTACTCCGTACTCGATCGTCTTCCGCTGCGTTAGCGCTCCGCGGTCGAGCACCCCACGCAGGCTTTCGCCCTCCAGGAGTTCGGATACCAGGAACGGCAATCCCTCGTACTGACCGATGTCATGAATCGCCAGAATGTTGGGGTGGTTGAGCGCTGCCACTGCCCGCGCTTCCTGCTCAAAGCGGTGCAAACGGTCGGTTTCGCGCGCGAAGGATTCAGGAAGGATTTTTAGAGCAACATCGCGGCCGAGGCGCGTATCTTTCGCGCGATAAACATCTCCCATGCCGCCCGCACCCAGCGGAGCCTGGATTTCATACGGGCCAAGTTTCGTGCCAGAGGTGAGGGCCATGCGCGCACATCATTATATGTGAGCCGCCGCGCCATGGTCGGCTAACCGGAAGTTATGCGCGGCAACCTGCCATATAGGTAGCGATAAGTCCGCTTGTGGGAGATCGCCATTGATCTCCCCCAAGCCCGTTTCTGGTTAGCGTCCGAGTACTGACCCCAAGTCCAGCAAGCCGATCCGTCGCTTTCTCCCCGGGCTTCTTTTCCGACGGTTCATGGCACGCGTATTGCCGGGTTAGTCGACGTGCTCTCCCTCTTCAAAGTTTCCGTCCGCAGCTGGGAGCACATCTCGCTCGCCCGCGATCCACACGTATAGGGTCGGCAGCAGGAAGATGCTCATCACCAAGTCGGCAATCAACCCGCCCACGATGACGATGGCAAAGGGGCGCTGCGAGTCGGAGCCGATGGCATGCGACAGAGCGGCCGGCAACAGCCCCAAAGTTGCCACCAGCATCGTCATCATGATGGGACGCAGTCTCAACACGGCACCCTCTACTGCAGCGTTTTCGATGGAATAGCGCCTCGCGCGAAGTTGATTGATGTACTCCAGCATGATGACTCCCGTTTGCACTGATACGCCGAACAGCGCCAGGAAACCGACGCCGGAGGAAACGCTGAAATTGGTACCGGTAATCAGAAGCGCCAATAGGCCACCAAAGCGAGCCATCGCCACGTTCGCCAGGATCAGCAATGCCCATTTGAAGGACTTGAACATCGAATACAGGATGATGAAGATGACGAGGATGGTGATGGGGAGCACGATGAGCAACCGCTCGTCCGCCCGCTTCTGGCTCTCGTATTCTCCCGCCCAATCGATGTGATATCCGGCCGGCAGTTTTACCTGTTCGTTGACTTTCTTCATCGCCTCCTCTACCGCGCCGCCCAAGTCACGGCCCCGGACACTGTACTTGATGGCAACATAACGTTGATTGCCTTCTCGATAGATTTCGGAGCCCCCGTCGGCGACACTGATCTTGCAGAGCTGCGCCAGCGATACACGTTCTCCTGAGGGTGATAGCAGGCGGATACTCTCAATCGCTTCCTTCGTATTCCGGTACTGCGGGAGATAGCGCAACACGAGATCGTACCGGGCCTCACCCTGGAGCACTTGAGTAAGCGCGTTGCCCCCCACCGCGGTCTGAACCGCATCCTGCACGTCCGCGACGTTGATCTGGTAACGAGCGGCCGCATCGCGGTCCACAGTTACGTTCAGATTGGGCTGGCCTAGCACATGAAAGACTCCAAGGTCTTCGACTCCCTTAACTGTTCCCATAATGCTGGCGATCTGGGCGCTCTTTTCTTCTAACGTCTTCAAGGTATCGCCGTAGACCTTGATCGCCAACTCCCCTTTCACTCCACTGACCGCCTCCTCCATGTTGTCTTCGATGGGCTGAGAAAAGCCCCAGACGACGCCAGGGATCTTGTTGAGTTCGCGGTTCATGGCGGCGATTAATTCATCCTTGTTTTCGTGAAAGACAGGCCGCCACTCTTCTTTCGGTTTGAGGTCAACGAAGTATTCGGTATTGAAAAAGCTGGTTGTATCGGTGCCGTCATCCGGGCGCCCCGTTTGACTGGTGCATTGCGGGACCTCGGGAAAGGAGCAAAGAACGATCCGTGCTTGATTTGATACCCGGATACCTTCGTCCGGCCCGGTGCTGGGCGCAAGCGTGCCACGGACCCAGAGCGCACCTTCATCCAAATGGGGTAGGAATTCAGAGCCGATGACGCCGCTGAGCGCGAGGTAAAGCGTTACGAAAAACCCGAGCACACCCACACCCAATACCATCGTTCGCCGGCGGATGGCCCACCGCACAGCGTTGCGGTACCGTTCAGTCAGAAATAGCAAGATTGGATTACGCCATTCGTGCGCTCCCTTCGCGAAAGCGAAGCTGGCCAGTACGGGTGCGATCAAGATGGAAAAGAGCAGTGCTCCGAGAAGCGCAAAGGCGACCGTCCAGGCCATGGGATGGAACAAGCGGCCTTCCACCCGCTGCAGCGTGAAAATCGGCAGATAAGCCGTGATGATGATGGCAATCGCATAGAATACCGGCCTCTGGACTTCGTGTGAAGCCTCCCCGATCTTCTCTGTAGCCGTCCTCGTGCCATTGGCGTAGCCCATATGGCGGACGATGTTTTCAATCATGACCACTGCGCCATCGACCACCATGCCAAAATCCAACGCCCCCAGAGACAAGAGGTTTGCGGGAATATGTCTCAAGTCCAAACAAATCGACGCAAACAACAGCGAAAATGGAATCGTTGCCGCGACGATCAGCGCGCCCCGGACGTTGCCGAGAAATATGAACAGGATGATTGATACCAGGATCATTCCTTCCGTGAGGTTGTGCAGGACAGTATGAGTAGTGAAGTGGACCAGATCGCTGCGATCGATGAATGGAACAACCTTTACTCCGGGTGGCAGAATGTGGTCGTTCAGTTCCTCGACTTTTTTGTGGATGGCTTGCAGGGCCGTGTCCGCGGCTGCGCCTTTCCGCAACAGCATAATGCCGGACACGACATCGTCGTTGTCGACGATCTTGCCATCCTCGCGGTGAGTGCCTCGGGCAAACTGGCCGAGCCGGATTTTTGGACCTTGGGCAACCACCGCAATGTCCTTAACCCGAAGCGGCGTGCCATTCCTGGCCGTCAGGACCGTCTGCGCAATGTCCTGGGCACGATCCACGAGTCCAACTTCACTCACATTGATCTGCTGCAGACCCTCCTGGATGAAGCTTCCGCCTGCGTTCACATTATTATTTGTGAGTTGCTGCTCGACCTGAGACAGGCTCAGGCCATAGGCGACAAGCTTGTTCGGGTCCACGCGGACCTGGTATTCGCGGGTGGGGCCGCCGAAGCTGGCAACGTCGACAATGTCCGGCACAGCCTTGAAATTCTTTTCGATGACCCAGTCTTCAAGGGACTTCAACTCCATCGGGTCATATGCCGGATTGGTACTGTGCAGCGTGAAGAAATAGATCTGGCCGACCGGGCTCCAGTCGGTGCCCATCTGCGGCACCACGCCTGGCGGCAAAGTCACCTGGCTCAACCGCTCCAGGACCCGCTCCCGGTTCCAGTCGTTGTCCGATTCGTCATCGAAGATCAGCTTCAGGTCGGAGAGTCCGAAGAGCGAGAACGACCGCAGGTGCGCCACATGCGGGATGCCGTTCATGACGATTTCTAGCGGAATCGTGACCTGCTGTTCGATCTGTTCCGCCGAGATCCCCGGCCACTGCGTAATAATCTCAACGTAGTTGTCGGCTACGTCGGGATAGGCCTCAATAGGCAGATTGTGGAATGAAACGATGCCCCAGCAAAACAGCACGAGCGCAATCGCCAGCACCATCCAGCGGTTGTTGAGAGCAAAATCAACGACGCGGCGAATCATTTATTGCTCCACGGTATTTTGCAGTACCAGAGCATTCGAAACCACTTGATCTCCGGGTTTGATCCCTGAAACAACTTCTTGCAAGTTGCCGGAAAGCATGTTTCCCGTTACCACTTCCAGGCGTTTGAAATGCCCCGTGCTCACCTGCACGTAAACCCACTCCCGATCATGCAGGTGCAGAATGGCGGTTGCGGGAACCGCCGCGTGCGTTTCCGCTTGCTTGCCGTAGAAGGTCGCAGTGACGAACATGCCGACGCGCATCATGCCGTCCGGGTTAGCGACTTCGAGCCGAACCTTCGCAGTGCGGATGTTAGGATCGAGAATCGGCAAGATGTTATCGATCCGGCCTTTCAGGACCTTGTCGGGGTAGGCATTCAGCCGGATATCCGCGTACTCGCCGACGTGCACGGCGTCGAGATCATTCTCATAAACGTCACAGATAATCCAGACATAGGAAAGATCAGAAATGGTAAAGGGATTGGGGCCAGACAGACCCTGAACGCCCGCCGCATTGGTAACCTGCTGGTCGGTGATTACACCTGAGATAGGAGCGGTAACGTCGACAATCCCCGAAGGATGATCTTTATCAACGCCGAGAAGCCGCAACTGCTCGGTTGCGGTGTCCAGATCGACTTTGGCGTCCTGTTCCGTGTCTTCGGCTTGTTCAAGAGCGCTTTTTGCGATAGCACCCTTGTCGTAGAGCGTCTGGGCCCGTTCGAGTTGCTGACGCGCTAACCGTTCGTCGTTCACAGCCTTCAGATACGTCTGGTAAGCGCCCGAGACGTCGTTGCTTCGAACTCTCAGCAACAATTGGCCTTTCGTCACAACGTCGCCAAGCCTGGCTCTAATTTCAACAACCCGACCGGCTGCTAGCGAAATCACCGGTACGGCACGGGCAATGTCGGGCTGCACCACGCCAGTCGCATTCAGGGCGGGAGCCGCTTTATGCTCAGTTGCTGTCACTAGGGGAAACTGTTCTGGGTGGTCGACTCTAAAGTTGTTGGCATCCAGGTCCCGCTCGACGATGGCTGCCGGCGGCGCCTCGGCCTTCGGGTCCGCTTTGGTTTCGCCGCAACCAAACAGGAGCAAGCTCAGGGGCAGGCAAAGAGCCGCCACCAGGATGAGTTCAAGTTTTGTTTTCATGGGACCACCTCCCGGCCCACGGCCATATTCAGTTGGGCCGCAGCCGTCAAATAAGAGCCGACCAGGTTCACGTAATTTAACTGCACGCTGCGGTATTCGCTCTGCGCATTCAAGAAATCGAGCAGAGACGCCCCGCCATGCTGATAAGAGAAGAAAATCGTGTCCCGCACCCTCACCGATTGCTGTAGATACTTGGCCTTATAAGGCCGCAGCAGAATCACATTGCTTTCGAGCGTGGCGTAGCCGGAATCTACATCGCTCAGCACGGCTGCCTCGGCTGCGTCCCGCAACTTCTCATTGCGCGTGATATCGAGTTGTGTGCGCAGCTTCTCTCCCTGGTTGCGGTCGAAAACCCGGAGTGGGATGCTGACGCCGACGCCCAGCGTATTTGTGCCAAATGGGTTATTGGTGGATGAGTTGTGGGTATACCAAACACTCCAGGTCGGATCGGTTGAGCCGTTGGCAACCGCGAGTTTGTGATCGGTTTGCGCTTTGTCCACGGCTTCAATCGCGGCCTTCAGGTCTGGCCGCGTGTCCAGAGCAATCTTGCGAAACTCGTCGCGCGGCATGAGTTGGTCGTTGAAATCGAATGACCCAGTTACGTCGAATTGTTCAATCGCGCTTCGGTCGTTCAGCAGGGTGAGCAACTGGATCTTCGCGGTACGCAGATTGACCTCGGCGGTTTGCACATCCGACTCGTACTGCACTCGCTGCAATTCCAGCCGATCGAGATCGATTTGCGCAATGTCGCCGGCGCTGAAGCGATCTCGGCTGATCTGGAGCACGTGGTCGTAATAGTCCAGGTTGTCTTTCGCCAATTGGAGAACCGCTTTTGCCTGCAAGGTTGCCACAAATGCGCCGCGCAGGTTGAACAGCAGAGTTCTCTCCAAGTCGGAATGGCTGAATTCCGCAATCAAGGTACCCTTCTTCGCGCTCTCCAGGCGTAACCCTCGCTTATGCCTTCGTTCTTGCAGAAAGCTGATGCCCGGCGATTCAAAAGTACCGGCCAACGGCCGCCAGACACCTTTGTCAGGCGCGATTTGGGTCCCATCCGCCGTTAGATTGAGATCGGGATTGGGGCGCAGGTTCGCGGTGATCTCCTCCGCCTTCGATTCGTCGATACTCAACTTGTCCGCCAGCAGGGTCGGATTCGCGGCTTCGAACTTGTCCCGAATCTGCTGCCACGTGAAGCTCTGCTTCTGGGCACGTGCGCTCTTTGCAAAAAAGCCTGCAATCAACAGGACCAGCAAAAAGAGCTTGGTCGACCGCAAACGCATGATGCAGCCGGAGTTGACAACCTGAGCGATCGGTTTCCCTGCGGAGGATCTTGGATTAGAGAAGGTCATTCAGTTTTTCAGCAACGCTGCAGTTCAACTGCACGTCACGCTCAGACCGACTTCTTCGCGTTTCGTAATCTGCGAGCAGTGCTCCCGTCCCTCGAGCGCTTTCGGCGAGTGCTGCGCTTTGGCATACGGGAAATCAACTCAGCGATCCCCATAAATATGATCGCGACATACGAGAAGACAGCGAACAGGCCGATAGCGGCCACGACGTAACGGTTCAGTGCGTCCACATTCACTGAGTGCTCCTAGCTGTTGGCCGCAAAGCCTCATTACCATTTCCCACCGTCGACGCTCCTCCCCAAGTCCCTCGTAGCGGGTATGAACCTTATGTACCTCCTAAGCGCAACTTATGGGAGGCACTCAAACGGCTTCGGATGGTAGTATTTCGATTCCCTATGCTGGCGTGATCGACCAATCGCTGGATTGAGCGGAAGATGGCAAGCCAAGCAGCCTGGCAGTGTCCAAGAATCGTTCGATTTCCGGTGCCAATATTGCGGGTAAATCTTTTGATTGGCTTTAAGTAACAGGGACACGCGTGGGATAATCGAAAGTTTATCCCCCCATGCCTTACTTGGAGCAGATCTGGGAACAACGGAACCGGACCTCCGTCCTGCTGGTGAGTGGTGCCATCGTCTTTGCAATTGCCGTCGTGGATTGGTGGACGAAGCCCTATTTCTCCCTGGGTTTCCTCTATTTGTTCCCTATCATGCTGGCCGCCGGGTTTCTCCCGCGCTGGGCAACTGTTTTGTTAGGGGTTGCCTGCGCATTGCTGAGCGAGCGTTTCAGCAACCTCGACCCGTCGGATGCCTATATCCGGCTAGGATTTGAGGCTCTGGCACTCTGCGGCTGTGGACTACTGACCTCAGAAGTTCTCCGCAACCGCCGATTGAGCCTGGAGGCCCAGGAGCGGATACGCATTCTGGTGGAAACGAGTCCAGCGGCGATTGTTGCCGTGAATGAGCGAGGCTTCATCGAATTAGCCAACCTCGCGGCAACGGAACTCATGGCTCCGCACAATGGACATCTCGTCGGACAGCCGATCGCGGCATTCCTGCCTGAACTACATCACGCGTTGCGATGGGAAGAGGGACCTCAGTTCCGGACGTCGATGCAGTGCCGGGGCCACCGAGGCAACGGGGAGTCCTTTCTTGCGGAAGTGTGGTTTTCCACCTACAAAGAAGGAACGCTCCCAAAGTTGGCTGCCATCATCGCGGACGTCAGTGAGGAGCAGACCGCCCCAGTTGGGTCGAGTTCCGCTATGCTGGATCAAAGGGAGCGGCCTTCTCTCAGCGACCGGGAGTTGGAAGTACTCCGACAGGTCGTTCAGGGCTTGGCAAACAAAGAAATAGCGTCGCGGATGGACATCTCAGAAAGCGCGGTTAAGAATACGCTCCAGCAACTGTTTGGGAAGACGCAAGTGCGCACTCGGAGCCAGTTGGTTAGGGTTGCCTTGGAAAGTTACAGGGACCTGCTGTAGGGTTCCAGCCCTTGCCTCCCATGGCAGTCAGTGCAATGTACAACGATTTCAAATTATCCGCACGTTGGCGCCAGTATTTCGCAACTCGAAGGTTGCCCCTGTTGCGGGTCTCTGGCAAACGACGGCTAACAGGAAATTATTCCGGCCAGAAGTCGGCTTGGGGGAGATCGCCATTGATCTCCTCGAAGCCCGTTTCCGATTAGCCGGCAAGAACGAAGCCGCTGGCGCGGCGGACGCTGCGCGTGAGATAATCCGCCATGAGGCGGTATCTGCCGCACTTTCCCGCAGCATTGGAAGTGCCTGCATTTGCGCTTGGGACCGAACAAAAGGCGAAAAAAGACCCATTCAAATCCCATAGCCAGCCGCATACCCGGCGCCCGCCGCAAACGCCAGCGGCTTCCTTCTAGCCTCCTTATTGAAAACGCCTCGAATCGAGATTCTGCTCGGCCCTAAGACTCTATTCTGAGGCGTTTCCGATCAAAGCTAGCGACAAACCGGCCCAGAATCCTAGGAACTTCTTCCCCGGACAGGCCGTCGGCACTACTGCCGATACACCGCTTCGGCTCTTGCTTGGAGGGTTAGGCCAGACCACCGTGCCCGTGCAGAATTTTTCAATTCTCCGCCGAAGTGGGATCAATCACCAATCTGACCTCTGAAATTCGGTTTGCCGGGAATCCTCCCAGCCTCGCATGTTCAAGAACCATCTCCTCGCTGGCAGCGATATAGAGGCAGTAAATCTTGTCGGCCGTTACGAAGCTGTGCAGCCATTGGATCTTTGGCCCCAGGTTATTGAGAACGCTGCATGACTTCTGCGATATGGCCAGCACTTGATCCCGTGTAACATTTCCGATGCCGGGAAGCTCGCGCTCGATGACGTATTTCGGCATGTTCTTTCCTTTCTGCATCTGGAGGTAATGTCCCGCAATGAACAGCGGAGACGGGCGACCAAGCGGTAATGCACGCCCCGGTCGCCCGTTTCACCCTGCCGTTTCGCCATCATCACGGGCGTAGCCTGGGTCGCACCCGCCTCCGTGCCCCCTTCCTGCGCCCATTTACTCACCTCCACAAGTTACATGGTTGTTCCAGTCCACAAAGTCGCCCTGCGGGTTATCTCGCCACGCCCAGACGTGGAGTTCAAAGAACGACGGTATGTTGAAGCGGTTCGGGCTATCGATAAACAGGAACGTCTGACCCTTCAGAACGGGGGGCTTGGAATGATGCTTCAGCCAGGTCGCCGCGTCCGTAATGAACTCGACGCCGACCAGTCTCATTTTGCCGTCCGTCGGCTCATAGATCAATGCTTGTGGTTTGGTGGCGTCAATCGTTCCGTTAAGCAGTTTGGGATTGACGTAGTGAATTCCCATGGCTCCATGGTCCGAGCCGCTGACACAGCCGAGGAACGGGCCGTATCCAGCCGCGATAGCGTTCTTAACATTCTGGTATTGCTTCGTGGAGTCCCGAACGATCTGAACGAGTCTGTTGCGATCGCTCTGTGCCGCGGACTGCGGTTCCTGCTGAGCCATAGCAAAAGAGGTAACCGGCAGCAAGGCAACCAACAGTAACGGAATGTGTGACGCGAACGACATTGTCTTTTTCATGTTTTTAACTCTCCTTTGGTTGGTGCGTGGAATTTGCTCCGGAACCTCCCGGCAGGCAGATGAATCACACCGTCGATTCCGAAGCTCCCCCAAGAACAGGCGAACTTTCGCCGATTCATGCCGGAGGGTCAATCCTCGCAGCCTCCATCTCTTCCCAAAGTTTTCTCCATGATTAAATCATTGAATACAATGCTCTTCCGGCGTGGATGGATAGGTCTGCAATGGGCGGGGAAACTGTGGTAGGCTTTCGTAATCTTTGCAGGAGGCCACCCATGGCTACCCAGCCGCGGGTTTCCGACAAGCTACGGTTCGATGGTTTCGAGCTGGATGTCCGTGCAGGTGAACTGCGCAAACACGGGGTAAGGCTGCGCCTGCGCGGCCAACCCATCCAAGTGCTCGAGATCCTGTTGGAACGTGCCGGCGATGTTGTGACTCGCGAGGAACTTCAGGCAAGGATGTGGCCCGCCGATACATTCGTCGATTTTGACCACAGCCTACACAACGCGATCGCGCGGATTCGCGAAGCGCTTCGCGATTCGGCTGACACACCTCACTATATCGAAACTCTGCCCCGCCGGGGATATCGGTACATCGGTCCGGTAGAGGATTTTCAGACGCTGCGGCTGGCCGCAGAGACGGGCGAGCATACGAGTCAACTGGTGGCCCTCGCTGCGCACCCAAAACGAAACAGGAGCCTGGCCTTTATTGTTTTTTGCTCTTTTTTTATGTTAGGGCTCGCTGCCTGGACAATGTGGCGGTACGTGCACGCGAAAGCCGCCGTTCCGCCGATACGCTCCATCGCTGTCCTGCCACTTGATAATCTTTCCGGCGATCCGTCAGAGGAATTCTTCGCAGATGGCATGACGGACCAGTTGATTACGGACCTCGCTAAAGTCGGCTCGCTGCGCGTCATCTCGCGAACTTCCGTCATGCAGTACAAAGGCGCAAAGAAGGGCCTGCCTGAAATTGCACGCGAATTAAACGTCGACGCCATCGTTGAAGGTTCGGTGATCCGTTCGGGTCAACGAGTGCGTGTTACCGCCCAACTCGTTCAGGCACCTGCGGGCCAGCACCTGTGGGCAGAAACGTACGACCGCGATCTCGGCGATATTCTGAAGTTACAAGGTGAAGTGGCGGACGCCATAGCGCAGCAAGTCCGCGCACAACTTACTCCAACGCAGCAGGCCCAGATTCGCAGTGCCCAGGCGGTAAACCCGGCAGCGTACGATGCCTATCTAAAAGGACGTCTTATCTTTACCAACGAGTTCACCAAACCTCATTCCCTCAACAAGGCACAGCGCTACTTCGAAGAGTCCCTCCAGAACGATCCAAACTTCGCGCTTGCTTACGCCGGGCTCGCAGACACTTACGTCTACTTGGCGTATGCAGGAGCTTTGCAAAAAGATCAGGCCTACCAGTCTGCCAAGGAGGCATTAGCCAAGGCACTGGAACTAGACGACAGCATCGGCGAAGCCCATGACACCCTCGGCTTGCTGAGTTCGGATTTTGACTGGGATTGGGATACTGCCGACCGCGAGTTCAACCGCGCCATCGCCCTGGCACCGAGCTACAGCTGCGCGCATGAGGATCGCGCCATCTTTCTCGCCCTTACTGGCCGACGGGACGAAGCCCTAGCCGAGATCGCTAAGATTGACCAACTGGACTACGGTTTCAGTGCGGCGCATACCGAATCAAAGACCTATTATGAGCTGCGGGATTACCCTGGCTTGATTGAAGCCAGCAGGAGGGGCCTGCTTTTGGATCCCAAAGATTGGTTTCAGCATTACACTCTGGGCGTTGGTTACGAGGGTACAGGCAAGCTTCAGGAGGCGATTTCCGAGTACCAGAAAGCGATTGAGATCTCGGGTAATTCTCGGAGCGCTGTGGCGCTGGCACACGCCTATTCAGCCGCAGGCAAGAAAACTGAGGCGGAGAGGATCCTTCGTGATTTGGAGCGCAAATCAAAGGAAACCTCTGCTTTGCCATACACCATGGCCACAATCTATGCTGGCCTCGGCGAAAACGACAAAGCTTTCGAGTCCCTGGAAAAAGCATATTCGGAGAAGTCTTTAGATATTCCCTCGTCTCTGAAGTCCGATTTAGTGCTTGACACCTTGCGTCCCGATCCCCGTTTCCAAAGCCTTCTTCGCCGCGTAGGTTTGAAGAACTAGACTCCGCGCGCGGCGAGCAGGTTGACTTAGTGATTCCCGTTTATTCAAGTGCGAGTCTGCGGCTGAGTAGTTCAGCCAATTCCTAGTGTGCCCCAGTTCCTGACGAGTGACGGGCAAACCGGAAGTTATGCCCGAAGACTTATTCTTAACGACGCGGCCCAGAAGTCGGCTTCGAGGAGAATACCCATTGATCTCCTCGAAGCCCGTTTCTGGATAACTTCCGAGTAGCCGACAATACGCCCAGAGCCTACAAACCCAGCCATCTCATGAAAATGTTCGCCCCGTGCATTGGTTCCCAGCGACAGAAGGAATCCCCCAGCCGAGGGCGCTGTGAAGTAAGATATTGCGAGACAAATCAACCGGACGGCGGGCCATGAACCCCGAACGCTGGCGGCAAATCGAGCAGCTTTACCATTCGGCCCTGGAGCAGGATCCGACGCAACGAGCCAGCTTCCTGGATGCAAGCTGTCAAGATGATGCTGACTTACGCCGGGAAGTGGCATCGCTGCTGGCCCAGACGCAAGCTACCGAGGCACCGGTCGATCAAACTGCGACTCTTGCGGGCGTCTTGTCGGCGGCCCACACTCTCTTGAAGCCCGGTGAAGCTCTGGGGCCCTACCAGATTCTCGGGTTGCTGGGAACAGGCGGGATGGGGGAAGTTTACTCAGCCACGGATACGCGCCTCGGTCGCAAGGTCGCGATTAAAATTTCCCAGGAACGATTCAGCGGGCGCTTCGAGCGCGAGGCGCGCGCGATATCGGCACTGAACCATCCCAATATCTGCACCCTCTACGACGTCGGCCCCAACTACCTGGTAA
>CAVWUT010000016.1:0-39504 GCA_963758285.1 Terriglobia bacterium
CGGGGACGATTGCAAGGCAGGCGCCTCTGCCACGTTAGTTAGGCAACTTGATACTATCAGCGGGCTTTCGAGAGTGTCAAAAATCCAGAGATCGACCGCGAGAGAGACCCCTACACTGGTACAGCCGTCTTGCGCTTGGGATTGAAGAACGGCATCGGGACGATTTGTGCCGTCACCTTCTGCCGCACCGCTTCGATGGTGATCTCCATCTGCAGACGGGTACCGAGCCTGGAATGATCCGTATCGATGCTGCCCAGCGCAATCATCTTCTTGAGCACCGGCGACCATGTGGTCGTCGTCGCTTTGCCGACCTGCTTTTCTCCGCAGTGGACGGGAACGGCCATGCGGGACGCTTGGCTTGGCGCAGCCGGCGTCAGGCCGAATTTTTCATAGCGCGCTTCAACCTCGGTCCAGTCAATCTCTAACCCAACGAACTGTCGCGCTACACCGTTCTTATTGTCACGTTCAATGGCTGCTTTGCCAATGAAATTCTCTTTCTGCAGATGCACCATCTTCCCGAAGCCGAGTTCATATGGTGAAAACCTCTGCGACGGAATCAGGGCCTTCTTCGAGCTCGCGTAGTCGACTTCGATCAGCAGCAGGCCAGCCTCCACGCGCGCAACATCGAGCGCCAGCATGCCTGCCGCGTGAATGTCGAACTGCTTGCCCTTGTCCATGAGCGCGTCCCAGACCTTTATCGCATCGTTCCACGGAGCCCAGATTTCGTAGCCGAGATCGCCAGTGTAGCCGGTGCGTGAAACATCCACTGGCACTCCGGCGATCTTTCCGCTGGTCATCCGGAAATATTTCAGGTTGGCGATCTCCGCTTCGGCCGCGGACTTCAGCAGCTTCCCTGAGGTCGGCCCTTGGAGCGCGAGCGCGGCTACCTTCTCGGAGATGTCTTCAATCTGAACGTCCAGGTTGCTCCCGTTCTGTGAAAACCAGCGCAGGCTGGGGTCGGCGGCCGTCCAACGGTATTTGTTCGCTTCGAGGCGAGTGAGGGTGCCGTCGTCGATCACTTTGCCCGCTTCATCGCACCAGCAGCAATAGATCACCTGGCCGACGGCAACTTTGTTGATGTCACGCGTGATCACGCGGTTTACCAGCTTGGTCGCGTCCTTGCCGCTGACCAGATACTTGTAGAGCGGCGAGATGTCGATCAGCGCACAGGCGTTGCGGATGGCGTTGTACTCGTGCTCGTGGTGCACTTCGTACACGCTGACGGTGTAATATCCCGACCACTCGCGGTAGTTCAGGCTGTTGCAGAGGGCAAAAGTTCTTTCGTGAAACGCAGTTCCAACGGGCAAGGGAATGACCTCAATTCGATCGTAGGCCTTGACGAGGGATTATATGCAGCGGGTGCGGGGCAGGGCAAATGGTAACGGATTTAAATAGTGGGTCAGTTTGAATTCGCAGTATGATCACAACTGCGAAATGAAGAAATTTGTCGAGTTATTGTCCCGGGGCTCTGGAGCGATTCTGGTAGCCATCCTCTCGATGGGTGTTGTCTGGCTATTATGTTCCGTGTTCCCATGACCTTACGCAGGCTTTGGGTTGTGATTGTGCCCCTTAGTTTTGCATATTGCCTTTACGGGTCTCCGGTTTGGCTCGGAGCCGATTCGTCTGAATACGGTCCTTGGGCGCTCGTATGTATCGTTCCGTGGTTTCTTGCCGGGGCTATTCCTTCAGCGGCAATTGTCTTGATTCTTTCGCGAAAGAGCCGCTCTAGGTAACCCATAGGCTCGGCCCAGTCTAAACTGACCCAGTCAAAGTAGCCCCCGCAAATGCCCCGGCAGACAAAGTCATAACCAGTCGGATAGAATAGGTGCCTCAATCATGCGCAGCATTCTCATAGCGTGGCGCAATCTGCCCAGCGGCCTCTGATCCGCTCTTGCTCTCGCTCGGCTTTACCGATTTCTCAGCTAGCAGCCAGGAGCCAGCAGCCAATGTCCAAATATGATGTCATCGTGATCGGCGGAGGCCACAATGGCCTGGTCAACGCCGCCTACCTCGCCCGGGCGGGTAAGAAAGTCCTCGTGCTGGAGCGTCGCCACGTGCTCGGGGGCGCCGCCTGCACGGAGGAAGTTTTTCCCGGCTTCAAGTTCTCGGTTTGCTCATACGTGGTTTCGCTTTTGCGCCCGGAGATCATTCGTGACCTCGACCTTCCCCGCCACGGATTGGAGATCCTTCCCCTCGACGGCACCTTCACGCCCATGCCCAACGGCGATTACCTGTGGCGTGTGAATGACCACGGCAAGACGCATCGCGAGATTGCACGCCATTCGAAGCTCGACGCCGAGGCTTACGACGAATTCGGCAAGGCGATGCAGGCGATGTGCCGCTTTGTGAAGCCGATTCTGGGGATGGTGCCGCCTGATCCTGCAACTCTGAATCCGCGCGAACTGATGAAACTGCTGTTCGTCGGCCGCCGTTTCCAGGACATGGACAGCTACGACCAGTACAACCAGGTGCAGTTGATGACCATGAGCGCCATCGACTTTCTCGACCAGTGGTTTGAGACGGACGTGCTCAAAGCCACCATGTCGGCATCGGGGATCATCGGGACATTTCTCGGTGTGCGCTCGCCGGGGACTGCCTACGTGCTCCTGCATCACTACATGGGGGAGATCGACGGCGCATTCCGGTCGTGGGGATTCGCCCGCGGCGGGACCGGGGCAATCTCTGAATCGATTGCCGACGCCGCGCGCGAAGCAGGTGTCGAAATCCGCACCAAGTCCGGCATTTCGCGAATCATTGTGAAGAACGGTAAAGCCAGAGGCGTGGTTCTCTCCAACGGAGATGAAATCCATGCGGAGATTGTTTCGTCGAGCATCGACCCGCGCCAGACGTTCGTCAATCTGATGGAAGCCGGCCATGTCCCCGACGAATTTCTGGAAGCAGTACGACGCTACAAATTTCGCGGATCCTCGGGAAAACTAAATCTGGCTCTGGACGCACTGCCGAGTTTCAAGTGCATGCCCGGCCCGGGCGCACACTTGCGCGGGGCGATCTCGATTTCGCCGAGCGTCGAATATATGGAGCGTGCCTACGACGACGCGAAATATGGAAACTTCTCACGGCGACCCTATATCGATATGGTGATCCCCACGCTTACGGACCCGTCGGTCGCGCCACCCGGCAAGCACGTCATGTCCTGCTTCGTGCAGTACGCGCCGTACAAGCTGCGCCCCGGGCTCGATTGGGACAGCCAGAAAGAAGCGTTCGGCAATAACGTGATTGACACGATTGCCGAGTATGCGCCCAACATCAAGGACATCATTCTGCACAAACAGGTGGTCACGCCGCTTGATCTGGAACGCGAATGGGGACTGAGCGAAGGCAACATCTTTCAGGGCGAACTTTCTCTGGAGCAATTGTTCTTCCTGCGGCCTGTCCCAGGATATGCAGCCTTCCGTACCCCCATCAAGAACCTGTACATGTGCGGTTCGGGTACGCATCCCGGTGGTGGGATCATGGGCGGCCCGGGACGGTTAGCCGCGCTGGAAATCCTGAAGGACAGCAAGGGGACCGCATAGCCATGGCCGAGACACGTGACGTGGTCATCATTGGTGGCGGCCACAACGGGCTGGTCACCGCCTTCTATCTTGCAAAAGCGGGATTCAAGCCGCTAGTGCTGGAGCGACGACCGCAGCCTGGTGGCGCCGCTATTACCACCGAATTTCATCCTGGATTCCGCTGTTCCACGCTGGCGCATGCTGCCGGGCCGATTCTTCCCGAGATTGTTCGCGACATGCAACTGCAAAAGCATGGACTGACGCTGATCACGCCAGAGATTGGTTTGACGGCGCTCTCGCCTGACGGCCGTGCGCTGCGTCTCTATAACGACCCCTTGAAGTCGGCTGAGGCCATCAGCAGGTTCTCGCTGAAAGATGCGGCGAAGTATACGGAGTTCCAGCAAACACTGTGTAAGTTGGGCAATGTGATCGCCGATGCCCTGGCGAGGACGCCTCCCGACATCGACCATCCCACCAAAGGCGATCTGTGGGGGATGCTGCAAACCGGACGGGCAATTCGCAAACTGGGCAAGAAAAATCTTTATCGGCTCTTGCGATGGGGCCCGATGGCGGTCGCGGATCTGGTTGCGGAGTTCTTCGAGACCGAACTGTTGCGGGCGGCTGTTGCTGCGCGTGGAATCTTTGGGACTTCGCTGGGCCCATGGTCCGCGGGTAGCAGCTTGGTGCTTCTGATTCGCGCCGCCGGAGACGCGCATCCAGCGGGCTCGGCGTGTTTTGCCCAAGGGGGAATAGGATCGATCACCGCGACGATGGCCGCCGCAGCCGTGCAGGCAGGGGCGGAGATTCGCAGCGGCGCTGAGGTCATAGAAATCCGCGTGAAAAATGGCGTGGCTACGGGGGTTGTGCTTTCGACTGGTCAGGAAATCGACGCCAAGGCAGTAATTTCCAATGCGGATCCGAAACGCACGCTGCTGAAGCTGGTGGACCCGACCCATCTTTCGCCAGATTTCGAACTCAAGCTTCAGCACTATCGCATGCCGGGAACGGTGGCAAAGGTGAACCTGGCGCTAGCCGGCCTGCCGAAGTTCACGGCGCTGACTGGATCGGGCAATGGCAACCCTCTGGCTGGACGCATTCACATCGGTCCGGAGATCGATTACCTGGAGCGTGCGTTCGATGAATCCAAATACGGAAACTTTTCCCAACAGCCGTATCTCGAAGTTGCGGTTCCCTCGATCAGCGACCCCTCACTGGCGCCCGCGGGCAAGCACGTGATGTCGATTTACATGCAATATGCGCCCTTCAAGCTGAAGGACAGCAACTGGGAAAAGCAACGTGTGCCCCTCGGGGACACCGTTGTAAAGACGCTGGCTCAATACGCGCCCAATCTGCCGGAACTCATCTTGTCCCACCAGATCATTACACCGCAGGACTTGGAAGACAGGTACGGACTGACCGGCGGCCACATTTTTCACGGTGAGCTGGCGCTCGATCAGTTCTTCACCATGCGGCCGTTGTTGAATTGGGCACGATATCGCACACCCATCCAGAATCTTTATCTCTGTGGGTCGGGAACGCACCCAGGCGCAGGGTTGACGGGGGGCTCGGGCGCGAATGCAGCGCGAGAGATTGTCAAAGAGTTGAGAAGGTAGCACGTGATGAGACGTAACAGCATCGTCTGCAGTTTGACGGCAAGCTCTGATTAGGCGTAGCCTTCTCTAGAAAATTCCAACATTCTCGTACCCGAAGGAGATTGCACATGGCTTTTCTTGCTGCCCTTTGGCTTCCGATCCTGCTGTCGGCGATCATTGTTTTCGTCGCCAGTTCCATCATGCACATGCTGTTGCCGTATCACCGCAGCGATTACCAACCGCTCCCCGATGAGGACAAGGTCCTCGCCGCGCTGCGTGCCGCTGGTTTGAAGCGGGGTCTCTACATTTTCCCTTTTTGTACCCATAAGGAAATGAAGTCACCTGCGATGGTGGAAAAATACAAGCAGGGGCCGGTCGGGATGATGACCGTGTTTCCCAGCGGTCCACCCGCCATGCCGAAGTTTCTGGGCCTGTGGTTCGTTTATTGCTTACTCATCAGTTTCTTCGTCGCCTACCTCACCGGGCACACGGTTGCGCCCGGCGCGAACTATCTGGTCGTCTTTCGCGTGGCCGGTTGTGCGGCATTCCTCGCTTATGGCTTAGGACACATTAGCAATGGCATCTGGAAAGGTCAGACGTGGAGCATGACCATCAAGGAAGTGATCGATGGACTCATCTACGGCTTGCTGACCGCAGGCACCTTTGGCTGGCTTTGGCCCCGCTAGTTCAGGTCACGCGCACCGGTCTCCACAATCGGGAGACCGGTAAGGTTGGGAATCCGGTTCCGAGGTGGCTGCGGCCGGCATTGCGGATGAAGCCGTGCTGAATTTCTAAGACCAGCGTCAGTACTTCACAATCGCGGCAAACGACTTGGGATCAAGGCTGGCCCCTCCAACCAGCGCCCCGTCGATCTCTTCCTCGGCCATAAGTGCTTGGGCGTTCTCCGGCTTCACCGAACCACCGTAGAGAATGCGTAGCTTTGCAGCGAATTCCTCGCCGAAGGTCTTGGCAGCTTCCCCGCGGATCACCAGATGTGCAGCGGAGGCCAATTGCGGCGTCGCGGTTTTCCCCGTCCCGATGGCCCATACCGGCTCATATGCCACAACTAGTTTGCCGGCCTTCTTGGTGGAGACTTTATGAAACGCACGCGTGCACTGACGGCGGAGGACATCTTCGGTCAGCCCTACCTCGCGTTCTTCCAATACTTCGCCGACGCAGACAATTGGAATCAGGCCGCTTTCCAGCGCGGCTTTCAGCTTGAAGTTGACTATGTCGTCGGTTTCGCCGAAATACTGGCGGCGCTCGGAGTGGCCGATAATCACGTGGCTGCAGCCCACGTCCAGCAGCATGTTTGGGCAGATCTCGCCGGTGTAGGCGCCTTCTTTTTCCCAGTACAGGTCTTGCGCGCCGATGGCCACGTTCGATCCTTTGGCTGCTTCGGAGGCTGCGCACAGGTCGATATACGGCGGGCAGACCACGATCTCGTCGCGGGTCTGACCGGCTACGAGGGGCAGGAAATCACGGAAGAACTCCGCCGTCTGGGATGGATTCTTGTACATCTTCCAGTTAGCAGCGATCAGTTTTGTTCTCATTGAGGGTCTCTTTCTAATTGATAAGGAAGCCCAGTGTCTGGATGGCGAAGTTTTTCGGCGGCTGCTGAATAGCTTCGCAGGGCCGCGCCATCGAACAGAACGAAGCGAACCATGCTCACTCGGCACGTCGAAGGCAACGCATCCATAACAGCCGTTACCGCTATTGAAGCCGCCTCGGACATAGGATATCCATAAGCGCCCGTCGAGATCGCGGGGAAAGCCAGCGACCGCAGAGCGTGGTCATCTGCAATCCGAATCGACTCACGATGGCAGCTTGCCAGCGTTGCGGCCTCGCCATGCCTGCCGCCGCGATAGACTGGGCCCACCGTGTGGATCACGTATTTCGCCGCAAGTCTTCCTCCGGTAGTGATCACCGCCTTGCCGGCCGGCAGGCGTCCAATCTTATCCACGATCTGTTTGCACTCGGCCAAAACCGACGGCCCGCCGGCGCGGTGAATGGCGCCATCCACGCCTCCTCCGCCCAGCAGAGATGAATTGGCCGCATTCACGATCGCGTCGGTGGTTTCTTTGGTGATGTCGCCGGGACCGTAAAACTCCACCGTCTTTCCGCCATCCAGCAAAAGACGCAACGTGAAATCGCTCACTCGAATATCGTGGCTGAAAAAGCCCCTACTTGTCACTCAATGCTTCCACGCCTGGCAACCTCTTGCCTTCCAGAAATTCCAGCGAGGCGCCACCGCCAGTAGAAATGTGCCGGATCTTGTCGGCTACTCCGGCGGCGTGCACCGCGGCAACGGAATCTCCTCCGCCCACGATGGAAATGGCTGCGGCGTTGTCCGCGACCGCACGTGCGATCCTGAATGTTCCCTTGGAGAACGGAGACACTTCAAAAACTCCCATCGGACCATTCCAGACGATCGTACGGGCATTGGAGATCTCCTCCGAATATTCCTCAATCGTTTTGGGTCCGATGTCCAGCCCCATCATGTTCGGCGGAATCGGCTGACCACTATTTATGATGCGCGTGATCGCATTGACATCAATTCGTTCGGCCACGACGTGATCGAGAGGCAGAAGGAATTTCACGTTGCTTGATTTTGCGGTCTGCAGAATCTGACGCGCCAGGTCGAGCTTGTCTTCCTCCACCAGCGACTTTCCGACTTGCTCACCCTTGGCCTTCAGGAAAGTGTATGCCATGGCGCCCCCGATGATCAGCGTATCGACCTTGTTCAGCAGGTTCTGGATCACGCCGATCTTGTCGCTGACCTTGGCCCCTCCCAAAATGGCGACGAACGGTTTCTCGGGATGCTGCATAGCCCGCCCGAGATACTCCAACTCTTTTTCCATCAGCAGGCCGGCTGCCGACTTTTGCACGAACTTGGTGATGCCCACGGTGGAGGCGTGGGCTCGATGGGCGGTGCCGAAGGCGTCGTTTACGTAAAAATCGGCCAGGTTGGCCAATTGTTTGGAAAACTTTTCGTCGTCGGCTTCTTCTTCCGGATGGAACCGGAGATTCTCGAGCAGCAGGCTCTGGCCTTTTTCCAACTTGCCGGCCATCTCCTCGGCTTCAACACCGATGCAGTTCGGGCAGAAGCCCACGTTCTCGCCGCGCGCCAATTCCTTGTCAAGCAACATGCGCAGGCGCTCGGCCACAGGCTTCAGGCTCATCTTCAGATTGGGCTTGCCCTTGGGTCGCCCAAGATGAGAGGCCAGAATGAGCCTTGCGCCATGGCGCAACGCGTACTCGATGCTCGGCAGGGTTTCGCGGATGCGGGTATCGTCCATGACCCGGCCATCTTCGAGCGGAACGTTGAAGTCGACGCGCATGAAGACGCGACGATCATTGATTGCAAGATCTCTGATGGAGAGCTTTGTCATAAGGGTTGCCTTGAGATAGCGCCACCTTCTAGCTTCGTTTAGGCCGATTCGGCGGCTGGCAGGCGGTCGTCCTGCCCGCCTGGCGAAGGATACAGCCTGTCCATAAGCCTGCCGACGCAATGCCCCTTGCTACCGCCAGCCAGAGACCGGCGCTGCCGGAACAGACCTATAGTCCTTTCTTGCCGAGGTAATCAATCAGATCACGCACCCGGCAGGAGTAACCCCACTCATTGTCATACCAGGAAATCACTTTCACCAGGTTACCGGCCACTACTATGGTCATCGGGGCGTCGACAATGGAGGAACGCGCGTCCCCGCGAAAGTCCGCCGAGACCAATTCGTTCTCTTCGTATCCCAGATAACCTTTGAGCGGTCCCGTCTCGGAAGCCTTCTTCAACGCAGCATTCACTTCTTCCTTGGAAGTCTTTTTCTCGACCAACACTACCAGGTCCACAACCGAAACATTCGGCGTAGGCACGCGGATGGCGAAACCATCCAGCTTGCCCGCCATGTCGGGGATGACGAGCTTCAAGGCTTTCGCCGCGCCGGTGGTGGTTGGAATCATCGACAGGGCCGCGGCCCGGGCGCGCCGCAGATCCTTGTGCGGAAAGTCGAGGATTACCTGGTCATTGGTGTAGGAGTGAATAGTGGTCATGGTGCCGCTGACGATCTTGAAATTATCGTGCAGCACCTTTGCCACCGGAGCCAGACAATTTGTTGTGCAGGAAGCGTTCGAGATGACATGATGCTTCGCCGGATCGTATACGTCGTGGTTCACGCCCAACACCAGCGTGACATCTTCGTTCTTGGCGGGTGCGGAAATGATCACTTTCTTGACCGGTCCGCGCAGGTGCTTCTTGGCGTCCTCGGCATTGGTGAAGTGGCCGGTAGACTCCAGAACGATTTGCGCGCCCACCGATTCCCACGGCAGCTTCGCGGGATCCCTTTCAGAAAACACCTTGAAGCTCTTTCCATCGACACTAATGCTGTTTTCACCGGCCGTAATCTTGTTTGGAAGGTTACCGAGAATTGAATCGTACTTTAAGAGGTGAGCCAGTGTTTTTGGGTTGGTGAGATCGTTAACACCAACAAACTCGATGTTCGGATCGTTCAAAGAAGCGCGCAGAACGTTGCGTCCGATTCGCCCGAAACCATTAATTCCAACTTTGATTGCCATGTTGCCTCCGAAAGAATGAATAACTCTATATCCAGACCGCAAACATAAAATGTAACAGGGAAGCAAAAGGGCAGCAATGATGGCGAGTATCAAAATGGGACTCGAGGCGAGGTTAGCCAATGACCGTAGCTCAAAGGGCGATCCGGCGGCGCTGCTCTTCCGGCGAGCGGTCAGGTTGACGAAGCGTCCATTTCCAGATAAACATTCTGCCGGCTCCAGATGGGCAACCGTGCCAACCAGTATTTTCGTCGGATGGCTGCCTGTGATCTAGGCCAGTCGGCTGCGGGAAGGATGCGAGCCGTAGCCGGATATTCGGGGCCTGTGATCCTGCCTCGCATGGTGCACGGCGCGATCCGCACCTGTGGGTTGTTCCGGAGGCGCTTGTACTTTCCCGAGTCACGACGCGTCATGACGTAGAGTTTGCCGTCCGCTTCGCCAAACCAAACCGGAGTGCGGACCGGTACACCGCTCTTGGGGAATGTGGTCACACAGATGTACTTCTGCCCTTGAATCTCAGGTGGAATCGCCATGAATACCCTCGCCAGCGATGATCTCCCGGGCGAAAGCGACCTACCCGGAACCCGCTCACTCATTGCCCCCAAGCGACCGAATATGTTACAAGCCAAGCATGCGCAAATGGATGCGCGACCGCCTGAAGGGTCGCAAGAAAACAGGTGAAACCAGCCCCGCCGAGGCTGCTCCCGCCCCGCTTCAACCAGCGTTCTACGATGACGTTCCTTTGCACCCTCAGGGCGAGGAGTCTGTCGAAGCACCGCCGGCGCAACCCAGACCGGAACCTCCCCAGGAGTCGACCGAGGGAGATGCATCCTCCGCACAACCGTCGGCTGAAGGCACTGGCGATGCTCGCCGCCGCCGCCGTCGCCGGAGCAGGGGTGGACGAGGCCGCAGCCGAAATGTAGCACCGCCAGCGCAAATCGCGGAAGCCGGGGGCAAGGTACAGTTGGCGCCGCAAGAAGCCAAGCCGGCCGGTCACGTCGCCCAAGCCGGCAACGCGCCTGGTGGTTCCGTTCCTGTCGCTCATGCCGCACCACCCGCCCGCGCTCCCAAAGGAACCATGGTGTTGGCGATTGGTCTGCCCGGATCGGGAAAGAGCGCCTGGTTCAAGCGGCACAACATCACTCCGCTTTCCAGCGATCTGGTTCGCGCTTTGCTGTTTGACGATGCCACGGAGCAGCGTTTTCAGGACCTGGTGTTCTCCAATCTTCGATCCATGCTCAAGGCGCGGTTGATTGCCCGACGTCCGATGAATTACGTCGACGCCACCAATCTGACCCCCCACGACCGCCACGGCTGGATCAAACTGGCCAAAGATTATGGATACGAAGCCCAGGCCGTGTTCTTTGACGTTCCGGTGGAAGTATGCCTGCAGCGCAACGCGCGCCGTCAGCGCGTCGTACCGGAAGATGTGATGCGGCGTATGGCAGGCAAATTGAAACCGCCAACGTTTGAAGAGGGATTTTCCAAGATCACGGTCGTCCGGGTGAAACCAAGCGCTTCCGCCAGGAACTGACCCCGGGGGGCTTTGAAACTTCCGGTTCTCGCCCGCGATCTGGGTTTACCTGGAGTTGACACTCCGCAAACGGTGGTGGACTGGACCGCAGTAGGAAGATCCTCAAGCGCAGTCCGTTCGCGGCCCCGTTGTCGAAAGAAGCGCCAGTTTCCGCGAAATGGTGGCTGAGCGGCAGGCCCAGGTTCTCTCGGCAAACCAGCCTCTATTTCTTAATCCATTGGTCGACCCACTCGTTCACCGTCCTCCACCAGAGTTGGCTATTCTGCGGTTTCAGCACCCAATGGCCTTCATCCGGGAAATAGAGCATTTTCGAGGGTACGCCCACCCGCTGCAATGTGGTGAAAAGCTGGAAGCCCTCTGACACGTCGAGCCGGTAGTCGAACTGGCCATGCACCACCAGAGTCGGAGTCTTAAAGCTCGTAGCCGAAAGATGCGGCGACCACTTCCGGTAAAGCTCCCGATTACCATACAGCGGGCCTTTGAATTCCCAGTCGTTGAACCAAAGCTCTTCCGTCGTCCCCCAGGCAGACTCCGTGTTGAACATGCCATCATGCGAAACCAGGCACTTGAACCGGTTGGTGTGCCCGAGAATCCAGTTGATCATGTACCCGCCATAGCTTGCGCCAAGCGCGCATTCACGATCTTTGTCGACAAACGGGTAATGCTGCTCGGCATAGTCAAGGCCCTTCATCAGATCCACAAACGGTCGGCCACCCCAGTCGCCATTGATGGCGTCGATGAACTTCTGCCCGTACCCGGTCGAGCCGTGAAAGTTGATCATGATGACCACATATCCGTTCGCCGCAAACAGTTCTGGATTCCAGCGGTAGCTCCAGTCGTCATCCCACGCTCCTTCCGGGCCGCCATGAATCAGAAACTTCACCGGATATTTTCTCTTGGAATCGAAATCCGGAGGCTTGATCAGGAATCCTTCAACCTGGCTGTTCTCCGCACCGGTAAACCAGAAACTTTCCATTGCAGACATCGCCACCCGCGCAAGGACGGTGTCGTTCAAGTGAGTCAATTGCGTCAGGCTCGCCGGTTCCGGTGGCGGAGCCTTGCACCCTCCTGGTTTCAGTTTTCCGTTGGCGTCGGTGCAAACCTCCTGTGTCGGAAACACTGGTTTGGACGCGTCCGGCGCGGAAGACGCTGCCCCCGCGGCCGCTCCCCCGAACGAGTACCGGTAGATTTCATTTGGCGCTTTGACCGACATCCGCGTCATCAGCAGGCTCTTGCTGTCTGGCGTCATCGTCAGGTCGTCACTGACGCCGTCGAGCACCTGCTTTACCCCGGTGCTCGTCCGGTGCACGTGCAGGTCGGGCGCCGATTCCTCATTAATCACCAGACTGGCCAGGTCCACGGAATAAATTGGCGCTTCTCCTTCTTTTTCTGAGGTGAAGTAGATCTTGGAAGAATCCGGAGCAATCGTGTAAGTTCCCACCCACTGGTCAAAGTCTTCCGTCAGGCTTCTCCTGTATTCTGTCCTGCGGTTGTACAGCATCAGCCGAAAACGGTCGCTCTCGTAACCGGGTCGCGTCTGTGCCCGGTAAGCGATGTATTTCCCGTCCGGCGTGTATTGCGGCGTGGAATCGCTCGCCTTGTTCTCGGCGGTAATATTTTTCGCTTCGCCACCATTCACTGGAGCGATGAAAAGATCATTGTTCGTACTAATCGCTTCCACCTGATCGTGATTGGAGGCGTAACAGATTTCTCGTCCATCCGGGGAAAAAGCGTAATCATCCTGCCCACCCAGGCTGAATGGTGGAACGTCGTAGTCGCCGGGGGTCAGATCCCGCGAAACTCCTCCTTCGGCCGGAACCACCAGCAGATGGCTCCGCTTGCCTTCTTTGTACGCGTTCCAGTGACGGTAGAGCAGACGCGTAAAAATCATCGCCTTCACTTTGCTGTTCTCCGACTCCTTCAGTTTTTTCTCGTTGCAGGCCTCATCCCTACACTCCGGATAGACGTTCGAGACGAAAAGAATATTCTTGCCATCCGGTGACCAGAGTTCGCCGTCGGCCTCCGTGGCAATCGATGTGAGTTTGTGAACTCCAGTGACGGTCCCAGTAGCGCCATCGAAGTCGGCGATCCAGATCTGCGAGCCGCCCTCTTTGCCCGAGATAAAGGCGAAGCGCTTGCCATCCGGTGACCAGCGCGGACGGTCGGCGTCCTGAGTGGCGATGAGTTCCCGTTCCCCACCGGCCTTTCCCGGGTTCGCGGAAGCGTGGGTTGACCCAGCGTCGGTGAGTGGAACGATCCAGACGTGTGGAGTCTTCTTATTGGCCGCGAGATCCACGTCCACGGCGCTGAACAGCACCCATTTGCCGTCAGGAGAGACCACGGGCTCGCTTACCCGCTTGAGCGACATCATGTCCTCGAAAGTAAACGGATGCTTGGATTGAGCCAATGCGGGGAGAACGGAAATCAACACCATGAGCAAAAGACGACGCATAGCACCTCCCAATGGACAAAAGAGTGTACCGCAAAATTTTGTCATTATGAGCCGCAGGAAGGAAGTGCCCAGGCGGTGCCGTCCTAATTCTCAATGCGCCTTGGCCGGTTGGACACACTCTAGGATTTCCGCCTCGCTCAGAGTGTGGTCGGAAGACTTAGCCCGGTTGAATATCCGCTCCACCGTCTCATCGGGCGCGGGAATGCCGCGGCGTTCTAACCAGAACAGAATGTTGGACCTGCCGCTCATCGGACCGATATCGATGACCTGCTCCAGACCGAAAACGTGAGAAGGCACGCCGGAATAAACCGTGTTGGCCAGTTCGAGGTCGTTCTTCTTAAAGGCCTTGATTACGGCCGCAGCGTGAACGCCGGTTGCGGTACGAAACGCATCTTCGCCCACCACTGGGTAATTCGCCGGAATGGGAACCCCGGTGGAGCGCGAAACCGCTGTGCAGTAGTCTTTGAGTTTGGTGAGGTCCTGGACACCCCACGGCTCGACACCAATCAACTTGAGGTTGACAAGCATCTGGTCCATCTGGGTGTTGCCCACGCGCTCTCCGATACCTAAAGCCGTGGCGTGAACACACTCGGCGCCCGCCACCAGAGCGGCCATGGAATTCGCCGTACCCAGGCCCCGGTCGCAGTGCCCGTGCCAATCCACACGAACCTTTTCCCCCAGGGGTTTCACCACTTCTTCGATCACGAAACGCACCAGGGCAAACGTGCCCATGGGCGTGGCATGGCCGGCCGTGTCGCAGATCACGATCGCCCGCGCGCCGCAGTTGATGGCAGTGGAATAGAGGCGGCGGACCATCTCTGGATCACACCGCGTGGTGTCTTCGGTGACGTACATGGCATCCAGGCCCAGGGAGCCCGCGAACTTCATGGCATGCTCGGTCGTGCGCAGCAGAAAATCGTCTGTCCAACCTTCGGTGTAGCGGCGGATGGGGCTCGAACCGAGAAAAGTCGCAGCCTCGATTTTCAAGCCGGTGCGCTGCTGGATCTCGGCAATCGGCCGGATGTCGTTCTCGTGGGTGCGGGCTGCGCAGTTGGCGCGAATCCTCATCTTGTGGCTGACGATCTCGCGCGCCAGGGCTTCCACATGTTCGACTGCACGCGGACCAGCGCCGGGCAAGCCAAGGTCGAGCGAGTTGATGCCGAGCGCTTCCATCAGGTGCAGGATCTCGATTTTTTCTTCAATGCTAGGATCGCGTACGGACGGCGACTGGAGCCCGTCGCGCAGGGTTTCGTCGTTCAGCAAAACCGGGCCATGGGGTCGCAGAGTGCCGGGATGAACATGATTCCAGTCGTAGATAAGCTCAGAGGTTTTCATCCTAAACCCAACATCGCAGCCTGGAGGCTGCCGAGAACTCCCTCGGTTGGCGGCATCTGCCGTCAGCAGCCAAGGGCCATCGTTTGACCTTGAAACTCCCCACTGCCTGGCTGAAAGTTCGGCAATCAGCCCGTTGGAACGCCACGCGGCTTGACGTTGCCCCGAATGAACTGAACGATCTCGTCCATGGCGGTGCCGGGTTGAAAAATCGCAGCCACGCCGATCTTCTTGAGATTGTCGATGTCCTGGTCGGGGATGATGCCCCCAACGATCACCAGCACGTCATCCACCTTGTTCTGCTTCAGCAGTTCCATTACCCGGGGGACGATCGCGTTGTGGGCGCCGGACAGAATCGATAGCCCAATCACGTTGACGTCTTCCTGGAGCGCGGCACTAACGACCATTTCCGGGGTCTGTCGCAGGCCAGTGTAAATGACCTCCATCCCGGCATCGCGCAGGGCGCGGGCAATCACTTTAGCGCCGCGGTCATGACCATCCAGGCCGGGCTTGGCGACCAGCACGCGGATCTTCTCATCAGCCATTGCTCCTATTTAACCACAGAGGGCATCGGGGAGCACAGAGGATGCCAAATCCGGGTAGCGTCCTAATTTGAGGACACTACCCGCTTGCCGCGTACCAGATCCCGTGCGGCTCCTCCTTTGCGGAAGAACTCTGCCCGCCGCACTTCGTCCACCGCTTCTCTGGCATTGATGCAGAATGTGAAGCTTGTCGTGCATCGATCCGGCATCTACCTTCGACATGGCTTGCCATGGCTTTCTCCGGTCCAACCACTTAAGCCATCTCAAGCCATGTTTCATTGAGGTTTAAGCCATCCACAAGCCATCCACAAGCCATCATGCCTTGGTGGGTTCGTCGGGGTCCTCGGGGTCGTCGGGGTCCTCGGGGTCGTCGGGTTCGTCGGGTTCGCCGGGTTCGTCGGGATTGTCGGGTTCGTCCGAGTCCGGCGATGACGCTGCGTTCCCGTTGTTAGCGCGTTCCTTAGACTCGGCGCACAGCTTCTCCACTTTTCGGTAAAGATCCGTCATATCAATCGCGCGCATCTGCAAATTCAGACAGGACAACAAGGAGTTGGCGATCTTGGGGGGAACCTTGCTCGAATATACTTCAGCGATCAAGCGTGCATTCATCTCCTGCACGCCAATCGCGTTGTCCAACGACGGCAGTGGGTCGGCATTCTCCAGGGCGATGTGGCGTTTGCTCCGACTCCCCCCAATCCGGCCTAACTCCACAGCCTTGTCGGGGTTGCGATGAAAGAAACACCGATCACTGTTCTTCGTAGGCGCCGCGCCGCAGGGTCTTCCGTCCTTGGTTTGACTCTTGCAGCGAGGTTTCTTGCCTTTACTCTTCTTACTCTTCATAAGGTTCTCCTTTTTGGTAAAGATTTGTGTGGTGGTAAGGCTTGAATGTTGCGAATGAATCGACTGCTATCTGCGTCTCCTTCCCCAGTAGGCCGGCTTGATCTTCGGCTTCGCCGTCCTCTGCAGGAAGCGCACGTGGGCGGAGGTGTAGTCTCCGGCTTCGATCAGCGGTTTGATTTCCTCCGCCACCAGCTGCTCCACGGTTTTGCCGGCCGGCTCGGGGTGCGACATGATGATGTATTTCATGGCGTCCCGCGCGTGGTTGTCTTTGTCGACGAGTGGCCTCGCTGGCGTTGCGTCCGCGCATCTGTTGGGCGGTCAGCTTTATCCGGCGCGTGCGCATTAGCTCCCAGAGCAGGTTCGGACAGTCCCATCCGTGCATCCCCGGTACCGGCTTCTCGGCGTAGTTGCGGCAGACGATCTTTACCGTCGGCTCGCGCTCTTCTAGATTGGCCCAGTGCATCATGAGGCGCGCCGCGAAACTGATGTCGCTGCGGTCCCCATAGAAGGGCGCGAAAATCTCGATGCCTTCCTCAATGTAGAGTTCGTTGATGGACTTGGCGCGCTCTGCGGCCCTCCCCGGAGTCGAGGGCTGATTGCGGTTCGACTGCTGCATCGTCGTATCAAAGATGGTCGGGTCGGCGTAGGTTACGGTCAGCTTGCGGATATCGGGCATCTCACGCAGCGCGGGCGCATGTTGCCAAACTTCCTGGCCCGGCATGTAGTATTCGCCGGCGAACCAGAGAGTTCCCGCGTAGTCCACGTAGCACCGCAGCAGGGACGTGGGGTTGGTCTTGCCGTGATCGAATCCCCCTTCGACGCGCCAGTGAGGATCGGGGCGCCACTTCGGGTCTTCCACGACGATCTTCTTCCAGTGAGTGACCAGGGTATCGGCGAAGACCAACTCGCCGCCACCCGCCTCGTCGACGATTTCCTGCTCCCGGTCCCAGGCGGCTTGCGAAGGGTACACCTTGCGCTCGTTTCGTTTCCAGTCGGGGTTGATCTCGGGGTTCCGCTCGGGAATCGCTGAATAGTGGACATCTGTTACCGGCACACCGGCCTTGTTGCGGCGAACGGTGACCCCCTCGCGGATTTTGATCTTGTCGCCTTGGCGAGTCGCGGCCGTCCTGGAAAGGGCTTGTTTGACGGCCCTATTCGCTTTCTCTGATGATGTCGTTTCGGAAGTCCGCATACCAACCAGGTCCGGCGGAAGAGTTAAAAACGATCTTGCCTTTCACAACCGCCAGCGCCTCGCCGTAGCACTCGCCGGCGTCCGCCTGAAAGCTCGATTCGTCGTTGAAGTAGCCCCACGGGTGATAGCTGCGAATTTGGTTGGCCCCGCCGGGGATGCCGACGATCCTGCCTCCGTGGGCAAACTCCAGAGTGTCGCCGGGTTGCCTCCGCAAGGGCTTCGCCAGCGGGAGAGCGGCCTTCAACCAATCGGGCTGCTGGTCATAGAGACACTTGGCATAGTCGACCAGTTGAATCACTTTTTCTTTCTTCTGCGTCTGGAACAAAACTCCGCGTTGCGCGACCACCATGGCCTGCCAGGTGAAGTAGGCGACGATCGCCCAGGAGACCATCATGTCCCGGCTTTTCGCGAACAGGTTGATCCGCTCGGCATCGATCAGCGCAAAAATGACCGGGATATGGGGATACGCCGACTCGTCCGGGAAATGCTCGTAGGGCGAGGGCCGGCCTTCCTCCTGCCAGTGTTCGTTCCAGGTCTTGGTGTGTTGCGTGACCCACGTGTAGGGATCTCGAACAGCTTCCCGGATTCGGGAATCGTTGTTCGAGCGCTGCGCTCTGCGGCGCTCCGCAGATTCTGCCTCCAGTGCTGCTACCTTCTTTTTTAGTTCCTTTCTTACTTCCTCCCACCTCATTGCTGGTTCCGTTTTGCTAGCAAATACATTGGCTTTAGCCGCATTTCACGTCGCGGCTGTCGCCGTGAACCTTATTGGGATATGAGCATTGGTGATGCGTGATTGTTCAGTAGCTCAAGAAAGTTCTCGGGCGGTGTGAAGTATCTCGTCAGGGCTACTAGGGATGAAGACGAACGCAGTTATCCGGGCCAAAGGGAGCGCCGCTTTAGGCAGCATTTCACTCAGCGGCTGTCGCCGTGAACTCTGGTGTGATACGAACAGGGTGACGCGCTTCCCAGGCGAGTTCGGTCGCGCACTCGGCGCACTTTCCTTGAAATCTTCTCGGCTGCCAAACGGCCAAGGAGCAGCTCCGCGATATCCTCTGAAACGAACGTCGTAGGCCGGGTCTAGCGCGGCTGGTAATGAGCTAAGAAGCCGACTCGCATGGAAGATACACCGGTGGCGTGGGCCTAGAATCACCGCATGGCGCGGGAAATGCCTTGGAACCAGGGAAACGGGGGCACTGAAAAAGGCCCGAACCCTGTCTGGAGATTACAAGCAGCGGGGGGAGGGGACAAGTCACGAAAGTAAGCGTCTCCGCGTTATACATCGAGTCTCGGAGTTCGAGTGTCGCCGATCAAGTGTACGCGGGCGTCCACAGTCGGCGCGGTCGATCTTGGCGATGGGCGAACTGCTGCCAGGGATGAAAGGGCTTTAATAGCAGACTCTATAATAATTCGGCGCTCTTGAGCTTCGCTTTGAGGATGGACCTTATCCCAAGAGTCCTTCACTATTCGGGGGCTGAGTTGGTCGCCCGAATACTTCCGCCGTTTCAACCCCTTTTCTCCTTTTCACCTTCGCCCATCTCGCCCGGGCGGCGGGCGGACTCCTGACGCTCCTGCAATGTGTGGTTTTTTTTTTGGCGTAAGCCTTTCCGCCTTTCCTGCCCAGAGAGACGGCGGCTTGATTCTTGCCATTAGCAGGCTTATACCACCATGCGGAGCGCTCCGAGTTCGCAGAACCTGACGGCCCTGGTGGGACCGCCGACTCGGCCACCATTTCCCTCACGAGAAAATCGGCGTCGACCCTGGTCAAAAAAAGTGGAAGCTTTACCTTCGACGGGCTGATCAGCAGCTAGGAAACCAACTGAGCGCACGCATGATAGATACACCGGGGGCTAAGGCGAAACGGTGGAGACTTGGGTTCAACCGGCATGGCGCCAGAGGTGCCTAAAACACAGAAAACAGAAAATCAGAAAACCAGCGAAACGGGGGGAAACGCTCTCTGAAGCTTAAGCGGACGAAGCGGGGCCGAGCAAGTTACGTGTGGGCTATGTCCGCATTGGACTGATGGCACGGCTCAGGGTAGGAAGAAGGGCCAGGGACGGGCGAGTTATGGGAGTTTCAGGTTTGACGCGGGATGCGGCGGCAGTACGGCTCTCAGGCTATTCCGGCAGGGGAAAGGAAGGCTGGGTTACCGTGCTGCAACGGTTCAGGGGCCTGGGGGTCTACGATTCATCGCCGGAGCGGGGTTCGCTCGGGTCCCTACCCACGGTCGGGCTTACTGGTGGCCGGATTTACCGCTTCTCCTTCTTCACCTTGGCCCAGCGGGCCTGGGCGGCGCGGCGGGCGGACTTACGGCGCTGCTCTGAAGTGAGTTTTTTAGCTGTTGCCTCACCGCCGCTACGTGCTACCTGCTGCCGTTCTTCCCTGGTCATGGTTTTAAGTCGAGCCTTTCCGCCCTTTCGACCAGCCTCGGCCACGGTGAGCATACCCATTTTTACCACACTCTTTCTTTATGCGCGCTAGGCGTATTGTAAGCACAAGGAAACATGGCAAATATAGTTCTTGACAAATATGCGCACTAAGCGCATAGTGTAGCCATGATGACGGAGGGCAAAACGATGGAGCGAAATAAGCAGCTACGCAAGAATTTCGATTCCGCATCCACTCGAACTTTGGGATGGTCAGCGTCGTCGGCAGCACCGGCAAGGGTCACTTCTACGCGACCCGCAGCCGCCTCGCCCGCGTGCTCCGTCGTTTTCGCCGTATGAATCACAGCAGTTAAACTTAAACGCCCCGAGCTGGTGTTATCAGCACCGACCCGAGGCTAACCGCAGTCAGGCCGAAAGAGGCGGCCCAACGATGGCTACACCCACTCTAGCAAACTCTCCCGCCCTGCTCTACACCCTGAAACCGGACACCACGATGTGGTGGATGTTCCGCCTGGAGCTGAACCGGTTTGCCCCGCGTTTCTACAATCACCGCGCCGACGCTGAGAAGCTGGTCGCACGCTATCAGAAGGTGCTGGCGGCACGGGAAGCGAGGTCACATGAAGAAACAACTTAAGAACACAGCATCAGAAATGAGACTCGCCAACTCCCTTTGGGGACCGCTCTCAGAACCAAGTGCCGCTAGCCTCACACAGTTAATTGAGAGCCTTTCCTTGCGTGTGAGCCTTGGAGACTTGCTTTGCCTGGACGGGCATTGGTATGTGACTCATGCCGGTCTGATACGGCTAGCTCGTCGAAGCCGATGCCATGGAATCCGGGTTCAACCTGCGCGTGAGTTTTGTGATCCTTCGGTGCAGCGTTGGGCCTTTCGGGCCACAGTCTACAAGTCCAAAACCTGCCGCGGGTTCGTTGGCTACGGCGACGCCGATCCGTCCAATGTTTCTACGCTTGTCCACGGCGCCGAGATGCGCGTTGCCGAAACTCGTGCCGTGAACCGCGCCCTGCGCAAGGCCTACGGCATCGGCATCTGCTCGGTCGAGGAAATTGGTTCCTTCGCCGGTCAACCGGCTTCTCGTCCGGAGTCGAAGAAGCTGCCGCAGCCTGCCAACGGCAATGGCAACGGGAACTATGGCGGGCGCACGGTCCGCGACCGTCTCTGCCAACTGATTCGCCAGCATCAACTCGATGCCACCTTAGTCAAGTCCTATGCGACCGATTTCTGTGGCGTGAAATCGCTGCGCGAAGCCACCCGCGAGCAGGTCGAGAACTTCGTCGTCCACCTGGCCGATTGGGCCGAGAAGGACCGCAATGCCCTGCTGTGCCAGCTCAACAGCTATCCGGTCCAGAAAGAAGGTGCAGCATGAGGCGCCGCATCCAGGGCTTGCACGAGGCAGACCAAGTTGCCTCGGGCCAGGTTCGCGATGGTCTGCTGCTGGTCCGGGTCGACAGAGCCCAGCACCGATGGGACGCGCGGAAGCCGTTTTATCTGCTCCGCTTCTCCGTCCTTGAACCGAAAGAACTCGGCGGGCACTCGGTTTCCGGCCGCCTGTACTGCACACCGAGAGCATTGTGGAAACTGACCTGGTTCTTGCGCGACTTCGGCTACGACACCGAACTGCTCGGGCGAGACGAGATTGACGAGAAAAGCTTGGTCGGCCTGTGCGGAGTGGTCAAGATCAGCCACGTGGTCGTAAACGGCGCTTCCCTGCTCAACCTCGATGGTTTCGCACCGGCCAGCCAGTGGGAAGAACTGGCGAGCGCTCCGCCTGCAAATGTGGCTGGTTCCGAGGTGGCGCGATGACCTACAGCTACACCCAGATCAGCCAGTATCTGACCTGTCCCCGGCGCTACCGTCACCGCTACCTCGACGGCTGGCAGGAGAAAGATACCCGCGCCGCTATGCTCTTCGGCCGGGCCTTCGAACGAGCTCTCAGCGCCTACTTCCTACGTGAAGATACCGCAGCCGTCCTGTTCCGCGAATGGACGGCCTGTCAGAATCAAGGCCTGCGGTTCTCGAACGGCGACACCTGGGACCGCATGCTCCAGCAGGGCATCATGTTGCTGGACCGGTTCTGCCAGGATGACCGCATCCGCATTCGCCAACCTCGCCGCAACCTGCAAATCAAATTCACACAACCGTTTTCCGAGACGAATGACTTCGTGGCCTACATCGACGCCATCGGAAAGGTGGACGGCACCCGCTGCCTGATCGAGTGGAAGACCACCTCCAGCCGCTATCCCGACGAACCCGACGGCCTGCTGGCCCTGGATCCGCAACTGGTCTGCTATTCCTGGATGACCGGCATCTCCGAAGTCGCCCAGGTCGTGTTCGTGCGCAAACGACTGGTCGAGGTTCAATACCTGCGTACCACCATCACCGACGAACAACGACGGGAGTTCGGCCAGTTGGTCCAGGACACGATTGGGCGGATCGAGTCCGCCCAGTTCTTGCCGCACAGCGGGATTCGTTTCCCGCAGAACCCGTGCAGTACCTGCCCTTATGTGGGGCTTTGCCTTGGGAAACAACAGTTGGTCGAGATCGACTTGGTGCGACGCCCGGGAGCAGAAAACCTTGGTTGGCTTGACGAGCTTGCTTACTAACAATCCGCCCATGTTGCCCAAACTCAATCGCCGGCGAGCCGTGTTCGTGCTTACGAAAATCGACGAGATTCTGGCTTGGGAGAAGAAGAACGAGGCGGAGCGGGATACCCGGTTCGTGGAACTCGGGCGCTACCTGTGCGAAGTGCGGGCTGGACAGTACTGGCAGGTGGAGAACGTGAAGTCCTTTGATGAGTTCCTGGAAAGGCGGTTCCCGGAATCGAGACGCAAGGCCTACTACCTGATGTCCATCCACGAGCACCTGCCGCCGCAGGCGAGACGGGAGCTGAAGGAAGTGGGATGGACCAAGGGGCTGGAGTTGGCCAAGCTGGCCAGAAGGGACCAACAGCACTTCGATTGTGCAACCTGGTTGCACAAAGCGCGCGAGCTGCCGAAGGAGCAGTTTAAGCGGGAGGTCGAGAAGGAGTTAACCGGGAAGGACTCTGAGCCGTCGGAAATCGTCTACTTCAAGCTCTACAAGAGCCAGATCCCGGTGGTGGAACAGGCGATCGAGACGGCAGCCCTGATGCTTGGGACAGACAAGTCCCGCGGCTACTGCCTGGAAATGATCTGTGCGGACTTCCTGGCGGGAGCCAACCTGGAGAACGGCAATTCGCATCTCCTCCTGCAGTCCATTCTGCGGTTCTTCAAGTTCCTTCCCGGCGACGAGAGAAAAACGTTTGTGGATTACTTGACCCAGAAGGCGTCGTGAACTGGGTTCGACCAAAACGTCCTCGCGTGCGGCTTGAGCCCGCGTCTTACGAACAGCTCCGGAACCAGGTGCTACGCCGCGATGGTTGGAGATGCCAAGCATGCGGCACCATGTCGAATCTTGAGGTTCACCACCAGGAATTCCGCAGTCACAATGGAAATGATTCCGAGCACAACCTGATTACCCTTTGTGTTCTCTGCCATGCCAGCTTGCATCAAAATCGAGCAGTCTAGGGGTTAGCAAAATAACTGTCAGTGCAGGGGGGGTACTATGACTGACGGGCAAATTGCTACACCTGCGCGCTCCGAGCGCCATGCGTTCTAAGCAGTATTCATGCTGGTCCGAGCGCTATGACATGCGTTGTCCCCGCGTCATTCGTGGGTCTGCACGCTATGCGACGATCAAGAAAAGTATCGGAGGACAGCGCTCCGAGCGTGGAACGGGGGCGGAGCGGGCGAGCGCGGCGCATTCTCGCGCGTGCGGGAAACTACCTTCCGTACCATGCGAACGCGGCAATGTAGGTGTGTTGCGTGTTCCAGCCGGAACCTAGGTCATAAGCCTGAGTGCCTTCGCTCAGGTTGTACGTGAAGTCCCACGCACCGCTGGCATCTGGAGAGTTCTTGGCATTCGTGATTACCATCCAGTATTGGGTCTTTGCCTTCAGCTTTGTCGGCTGGATGTTGACGTGCAGGATATCCCCACCCTTCCGTCTGATTCCGATGCTGCACTCACCATACGGTAGCATGCCCCTCTTGTTAGCACCGTGAATCTCTTTTCCAGGTACGCCGCTGGAATCGCTCCAGATACCGAGGTTGAAATCGTTGCCCTCCGAGCCAAAACCGCCGTAGTAGAACATGGCCGCGCGGAGCTGGGTAACGGTTGCAGGCTTCGACAGCGTGACCGGGAAGCCGATCCACTGCTGCTCACCATCGTAGGAATCCGGGCCGAGAATCAGCCAGCCCTCCTCACAGTCAAACAAATCGGTCGATGGGCCCAGGTTGCTGTAAATCTTCTTCAGCGAAATCCGAGTTGGTACACCGCCCTCCCGAACATCTGCTGCATACACGGTTAAGCTGGCCAGAAGGACTAGCGCAACAACAAAGAGAATCCTTTTCATGATGGCCTCCTAAGTCTTGTGGTTTAGCGAGCAAGACAGCATGGTTGCCAGCATTCCCACTCTAATCCCTCCTACTGTATGGCGAGCATTATAAAGCCGGCAAGCAAGCCTTTTCTGTGATGTGCCTTAGACGGGTTGGAAGGGAGGAAGGTCAGGGTCAATTTACAGAACCAGGCGTTTACACAAGCTTGCGCCGTCTGTTCGCCCTTTCGCGGGGATTTTGAGTGTAATGGAGATATTACGCAAATTGACGTGAGCCGGAGTAGAATGGGCGCGGGTCGTAGGCTTTTACTCACCTTGGGGATTTCCATGTTTGCAGCCCGGTTTCGCAATCTACTGGTCGCAACCTTGTTTTTGGGTTCGCTGACCTCTGCGCTTGCCAAGAACACCTTGTATGTCAACGGCGTGCACGGGAATGACAACAACAACTGCAAGACGCGGCAGAGGGCTTGCAAAACCATCGGCCACGCTATCTCGCTGGCTTCGTCGGGCAATTCCATCATGGTCGCCCCAGCAACCTACCCCGAGAATCTCACCATCAACTTCAGCTTGAAGGTTATCGGCTCCGATGCCAGCACGACGATTATCGATGGCGGCAAGAGCGGGTCCGTCGTCACAATCAACGCTGGTGACTTCCATGTCGCGCTCTCAAACCTAACCATCCAAAACGGCGAGGTTGATGACTTAGGCGGCGGAATCAACAACGGCGCCAAACTGATGGTCAACCTTTGTACCATCGTCGGGAATACCGCAACGTGGGGCGGCGGCGGCATCGCAAACGTGGGCACGCTCACCATCAACGCTACCGCCGTCAACACGAATAGCGCAGACTTCGGCGGCGGCGGCGTATTAAACAACGGAACAATGACGGTCAACAGGAGCACCATCTACGGGAATAGCGGTGCGAGTGGAACTGGCGGCGGTGGCGGTGGTATCGAAAACAATGGAACAATGATGATCAACAGAAGCACCATCAGCGGAAATGCAGCCGAAGGCGGCACCGGCGGAGGCTACGGCGGCGGCATCCTCAACAGCGGCGGCGCGCTGGTGGTCAGGAATAGCACTATCGCCGGCAACAGGGCGTCTGGCGGCAGCGGCGGCACCGGCGGTGGCATCTACAACGCTAGCGGAACGACGATGACGATCAGCAGCACCACCATCGTCGCGAATAGCGTAGAGCACTTCGGCGGCGGCATCATGAACTACGGCACGCTGACGATCGACAACAGCACCCTCGTCGGGAATACCGCCAGCGGGCAGACCTGCGGGGGCGGCGGCATCGCCAACGGCTACCCCGACTACGGCGGCGCGGCGACGATCAACAACAGCACCCTCAGCGGGAACAACGCCCCGGGTTGCGCCTACGCCGGCGGCATCGTTAATAGCAGCGGCACGGTGACTCTCCAGAACAGCATCGTGGCGAGCAGCACTCCCGGAGGAAACTGCGGCGGGAGTGTGACCTCGGACGGCTACAACATAAGTGACGATAACACTTGCAACTTCAACGGCTCCGGCGACATGAACGACACCGACCCCAAGCTCCAGCCTTTGGGGAACTACGGGGGCCCCACCCAGACCCTGGCAATCTTCGCTGGAAGTCCTGCGATTGATGCGGGGAACCCGAATGGCTGTACTAACGGACAGGGGAAGCTCCTGAAGACCGACCAGCGCGGCTACCCACGTCCCGGCCCACACGACCATCACGGCTGCGACATGGGAGCGTTTGAAAACCAGAAGCACTAGGTTGGAGTTCTTGGGAGTGAAAGAATCTATCCCGCCTCTGAACGGCTTTTCTTTTGCATCACGCCGACTGTGATTGCGGGGGTAACTGCTGAAACCAGGCGATTTCACGTTTTGACCCTGTCAATGAGCGAAATGGAGATTTATCGACAATTAGGGGTCGGCGAACCCGGTCCTATAGGTATACTCTTGGACGCTAGGAGTGAAGCCTTCCCGTCCCTTTAAGGTTTTCTCCTTCCCCAACTTGGAGAGTTACTTCTATGCTCAACCGGACCGTAGCGATTTTCCTCTTGACAGGCGTCTGCTTAGGTCAAGGTGCGAAGCATTCTCCGCCCACGAAGGGCGTTCTAAGGGATTGGCCTGAGTTTCATAATCTCAACATGGCGCGGTACAACCCCTACGAGAGCATTCTCTCGATCGATAGTGTCAAGAACCTCTGGGTGAAATGGAGTCTGCCCACGGACGGCATAATAAACGGCTCCCCCGCCGTGGCCAACGGAGTGGTCTATGTGGGATCGAACGACTTTAACGTATATGCTCTGAACGCGCGCACCGGAGTCATGCTCTGGATCTTCCCCACCGGGTCTTACGTGCGGTCCACGCCTGCGGTGGCGAATGGCGGGGTTTACGTCGCCTCGGACGATGGAAATCTCTATGCCCTTGACGCCGCCACGGGCAAAAAACGCTGGAGCTACAGCGGGCAGTTCCAATTCGAATCATCGCCTGCGGTGCTTGATGGTGTGGTTTACATCGGCTCGTACAACGGAAACGTGTACGCGCTAGATGCAAATACCGGCGTGCCCCTGTGGACCTACCAAACCCATAACTACGTTGAATCGTCGCCTGCGGTAGCGAAGGGTATGGTCTATGTCGGCTCCGACAATGGCTACCTATATGCGCTAAACGCGCGGACCGGAGCTGAGGTGTGGAGCTTCTTTACATGGGGCGGAGCCTCCTCGCCCGCCGTCGCGGATGGCGTGGTCTATGTGGGCGGCGTCTGGGTCTATGCACTGGACGGTCGAACCGGAGCAGAACTGTGGAACTTCCAGCAAGAGGTCGGCTATTCTTCGCCGGCTGTGGCGGATGGAATCGTGTACATTGGCGGAGGCATTTACGATCTCTACGCCCTGGATGCTCACACTGGAACCGAGCTGTGGAGCTACCAAACAGGCAATAATGTGGATTCCTCTCCGGCGGTCGCTAACGGGGTGGTGTACTTCGGGTCAAACGACGCCAGGATTTACGCATTGGACGCCAAAACAGGCACGTGGTTGTGGGACTATCCGACTGGCGGCGGCATAACCACGTCCTCACCCGTGGTCGTGAATGGCATGGTTTACATAGGCTCCTCCGACTACCTCTTCCGCGCCTTTACCGTTAGCCCCATCCCACCAAACGAGCATGTGCTTTACAGCTTCCAAGGCGGCGCTGATGGGCAAACTCCTGCCGGTGGGGTGGTTTTCGATAAACAACGGAATCTCTACGGAGCTACCGAGACAGGCACCGTCTTTCAGCTCGCGCCGCCCGTGAAGAACGGTGACCCCTG
The DNA here is from genome assembly GCA_963758285.1 of Terriglobia bacterium. Classification (GTDB taxonomy): domain Bacteria; phylum Acidobacteriota; class Terriglobia; order Terriglobales; family Acidobacteriaceae; genus DASVWZ01. The sequence continues at coordinate 27,681 of CAVWUT010000016.1, forward strand.
GACGGAAACCGTGCTCTACACGTTTCTGGGCAAGAGCAATAATAACGACGGACTGCAGCCCAGCGGAGGGTTGGTAATTGACAGCGCTGGGAACCTGTATGGCGTCACCGCCTACGGCGGCACCGGAGGGTGCATTCTGTTGGGAATTCCGTACGGTTGCGGCACGGTGTACGAACTTTCGCCGCCACAGCAGAAGGGGGGCCAGTGGACGGAAACGATCCTGTACAGCTTTCAGAGCGGCAACGACGGGTACTTTCCACTAGATAATTTGACTTTCGACAGGGCCGGGAATCTTTATGGATCAACCATCTTCGGCGGAGGCAAAGGCACCACGTGCGACGTGTTCTATGGGGGCAACTGCGGGACGGCGTTTAAACTGAGCCCACCGAAGCAGAAAGGCGGAGACTGGACCGAGCGGGTGCTGCACAGCTTCGCGGGAGGCAGCGATGGTGCCTACCCGTATGGCGGATTAGTTCTGGATTCCAAAGGTGCGCTCTACGGTGCAACGTCAATCGGTGGTGATGAGTCAGGCGAATGCCGTTCTCCGGGCTGCGGCACGGTGTTCAAGCTAAGGCCACCAACGAAGAAGGGCGGGCCTTGGGCGGAGGAGATACTCCATCGGTTCAAAGGGTCGGAGGGAGCAACGCCAGGGGCAGGGGTTATTTTCGGCACAGACGGCAACCTCTATGGGCCGGCATCTGCTGGCGGAAGATGTAGGCGGCTTTCGTGGTCTCCGCCACAATCGTCGCGGGACGTTGTTCAAAGGCGGCAAAGGTCTCACGGCTGTCTCCACTAAAGGGCCCTCGCACCATGCACAGCTGCCCTTTTATGCACAGCGCTGCCGACTGGAACGAATCGTGAGGGGCGCTTCCTAGTTGAGCTTCTGGAAAATGCAACACTGTCGCAACCGAACGAGCTGGATTGCCCGCCTGCCGGAACGTAACCTTCAGCTCGGAGGATCCGCGCGGAGCGGTGAAAATGATCGGTCCATCGGCAGGTCGTGGTGGTTCACCCTCGGTCTCGAAATTCCAGCCCGACAACCTCGACGCTTCACCGGCGGATCCGAATGGCAGAGCCAATCGCGTTACGCTCACTTCAGGTATCGCGTCATACTGGCTCGCGTCCTCGGTCACGATGCCGGAGACTCGTTCGCCGGGACGAATTTGCGCTGGCACGACGATCCCGACCTCTGGGCCCGCGGCGGTGATGGGCTGCGATACCGTCGCGGCGGGGTGCAGGTGCCGCTCTTTCGTTTCCTGTTGAGCGGTTGTTCGCGCGGCGTCCAATGCCTGCATCACTTCCTGGCGGGTAAACTTCCTTACTTTTTCCCCAGCGCCCGACGATTCCTCGCCGGACGGGCACTCCACAGATTTGTAAGCCTGTTCAGCCACATTCCAATCTGCGCAAGTGTACACGCCAGTCCAGGGATTGTGAGTCAGTTTGTGTCCGGCAACCTGGCTTTCGGATTCATCGAAAACCCGGATGACTTCTCCGGTGAAGTTGGAGCTCTCATCGTAGGTCACCTGCGTGATCTTGCGAACCTTGCCGTTTGGCCAATACGCCGTGTTGGTTTGCTGAGGCCCAAAGTATCCCGGCAAATACTCATAATCTATTTTCTCCATCAGTTTGCCGTCCGCGCCGATGGTGCGCTGTTGGGCAACTCTGTCTGTCGGGTCGTAGTCCAGTTCGGTCTTTCTGCCGCCGTCGGCGTCCTGCACGACGCTGTGCTGCGCGAACCCCAGGGCCGCGCTGCCCGCCAGAAGCGCGAGAAGCGCGAACGCCCTCCCGACACGCGGGAATCGATGAGACCTGTTTTGTAGTATGTGGCCTTCCACCTTGTTTTGAGAGGATCGGGGCATTTCCGGAAGCCGGAAATCCGAAGCACTGCACGCGGGTTTCTGGCGTTGACCTCCAGCGACGATAGTAACATGTCAGCCGGCGCCGCCTGCCGCGTTGGGTTTGCGCCTTTCTTTTAGGCGCCGGGCAGAGGCCGGACAATTTACGCGGAAGCCCGCGCGGGAATCGTCGTCTGAAGGCGTGCCGACCCGGCTGGGTTGCCTCTAGAGAAAATAGTCTCCATATAACTACGGAGTTAATAGTTGTGTTTTGCTTTTTTCTGTGTTTCACTTGCTGGGCTGGGCCGCTGGGCTTCGGGTTTGCTTAGAGTGAAACCCAGGTTGTCCGGAATCGTTCAGCCATCGCAACCGCCAGCTCAATCTACTGAAGAGCGTCAGGTCGCGAGAAGGGAAATGGGTAAAAACGTGACCAGAACCTACAGGGCACTCATCGGTTCGTCCATGCTCGTCGTGGGCCTGCTCTTTCTCAATAGCCTGCCGCTTGCCGCGCAGGACGAAAACACCACCATCCGCCATGCGCGTAGGTTCGCTATTTCCGCTCCGCTAAGCGAACTGGCAAAGCTGCCACGGACACCGCAGTATGGCTTTCACGAAGCTAACCCGGTCCGCCTGATTCCGAAACCCCTTGCGGGGACTGTCGTGGATACAGTCGAGCAGAGCTTCGTTCCCTCGAAAGCGGCGTACACCATCGGCGCGGACATCCTGGGAGTTGGGAACGGTTTCCCCAACTACAGCGTTCCGGACGCTCCTCCCGATACCACCATGGCGGTTGGCGACACGCAGATCGTGCAGTGGGTCAACGTCTCCTATACGGTCTGCCAGAAGACTTCGCCTTACACGTGCGGCCCAGCTATCGAGGGTAACGAGCTTTGGAAAAACCTTGGTGGCATTTGCTACAGCAACAATGCTGGCGACATCATCGCCCAGTTTGACGTGGTGGCGCATCGCTGGCTGCTGTCTCAGAACGTGTTCAGTGGGAGCTACGGCGTTTGCGTGGCTGTTTCCACTAGCGCGGATGCAACCGGTAGCTACTATCTCTATGAGTTCCCGGTTGTGAACAACGGGTTCCCCGATTATCCGAAGTGGGGAATCTGGCCAACGGGTTACTTCGAAAGCTGGAACAACTTCGGGACTGGCACCTTCGTCGGTCCGGTCCTTTGCGCCTATAACAGTGCGAAGCTTCGGGCAGGTGACAAGACGGCGGAACAGATTTGCCACCAATACACGAGCAAAGAGGACAGCTTGTTGCCCGGTGACCGCGACTCTCCGAAAGCTCCTCCGGCGGGCCAGGATGAGTTCGCCATCGGCAGCGTGGGCGATGTGGACAATTCCCATCTGTCGTTGTATTCGGTGCATATCAAAAACCAGAAGGACTGGAGCAAGGGCGCGACCTTTACCGGCGACAACAACTCTCAACTGATAGCCATTGCGCCTTTCACCCCCGCCTGCGGCGGCAACTACGGGGGAGATTGCGTTCCCCAGAAAGGCATCAGCGACCTTCTGGAGTCTCTTAGTGGCCGGTTGATGTATCGCTTCGCCTACTGGAATGGCGGTGCGAAGGCACAGCACTGGCTGGCGATCTTCGACGTAGCAGCCTCGGGCGGGCAGGATGGAGAGCGCTGGATGGAGATCACGGCGCCGGTCAAGAAGGTTTCACCGACCGCTTTGAAGGTCCATCAGCAGGGTACCTACGCTCCTGACGGGGTCTGGCGCTGGATGGGTTCGGTTGCCATGGACAAGGTTGGGGACATCCTCGTGGGTTACAGCAAGTCCTGCGGGGACACCTGTCCCGGGGGTACTGCCACGTATCCATCGATTGCCATCGCCGGACGCAAGGCAAGCGATGGTCTCGGCAAGTTGGAGGGCGAGGTCGAGGTAGTTGCGGGCTCTGGTTCGCAGCCGGGTACTGCCAACCGCTGGGGAGACTACAGCTCCATGCGGATCGACCAGGATGGTTGCACCTTCTGGTACACCCAGCAGTTCTACCAGGTCACGCAGCAATTCGACTGGAGCACACAAATTGCTTCGGCGAAGTTCTCCAACTGCAAGTAACAGAGGCAGGCCGCCCGCTTTTGCAACGGCGGAATGAATTAAGGGCACCCCATTGGGGTGCCCCGTTTTTTGTAAGGAGCGCCTGCGGCAAACAGATCGGCAGCTTGTTGACTACTCAGCGAGGACGCCATTGGCAATGGTCGACGACTGCGACACCTAAGGCAACGCCCGGTTGCGCTTTTCGTCGGTGCAAGGCTGCACATACTGCCATTCGACACGATGCGCATTGGCTACCTTGGCCTTGTACACCACGCCGATCCCCCGCCGTCCAGCTTCTCGACGACGCGGTAGTGCGAGATGTCTGCCCGATCATCAGGGGTGGGTGGTACCTTCAAGTCAATGAAAGCTGGGACGTTGGCGATGCCTCAGAAGGGTAAATGGCGAAACATCCCCATTTCACGCAATATAAAAAGGCGCCCACTTTTGCGGTAGGTTGAGATTGTTCGCACCATCAACCTAGCGAAAAGGAGCGCCTTTTATGAGTCAAGAAAAGTATATCGGCATGGATGTCCACCAGGCAACGATCTCGGTTGCCGTCATGGATGCTCAAGGCAAGCTGATCATGGAATGCCTGCTGGAGACCAAAGCGTCCACGATCGTCGAGTTCATCCAAGGATTGCAAGGGACGCTGTCTCTGACCTTCGAGGAAGGAACTTCGGCTGCCTGGTTACACGATCTCCTGAAGCCCCATGTCAGCCGGCTGGTAGTCTGCGATCCGCGCAAAGCGGCTCTGTTGAAAGATGGCAACAAGAGTGACCGGATCGATGCGCGCAAGCTGGCGGAGCTGTTGCGCACCAACCAACTGAAACCGGTCTACCACGGAGAGCATGGGGTACGCACCTTGAAAGAACTGGGGCGCAGCTATCTGACCCTCACCCAAGATGTCACGCGGGTGATGAATCGGATCAAAGCTGTGTACCGCAGCTGGGCCATTCCCTGTGCCGGTACGACGGTGTACGCTCCCCGGCATCGCGACGAATGGTTGGCCAAGATCGGAGAACCGGGGGTTCGGATTCGAGCCCAACGGCTCTATCAGCAACTGGACGGGCTGCAGCCGGTGCGACTGGAAGCCCGACGCGAACTCCTGGTGGAGAGTCACAAGCATCCCGAGGTGAAGTTACTGCGCCAGATTCCTTCGATCGGTCCGATTCGGGCGGCCTTGCTGGTGGCATTGCTGCAGACCCCGCATCGTTTCCGAACCAAGCGGCAGTTGTGGGCTTACAGCGGTTTCGCGGTCGAGACTCACGACAGCGGCGAGTACCGCTGTGTGCGAGGCAAACTGCAACGCAACCGCGAGCGCATCACGGTGCGCGGGCTGAGTGCCAACTACAACAAGGATCTGAAGAATCTTTTCAAAGGGGCTGCCATCTCGGCCAGCACCCGTCCTGGCCCGCTGCGCGACTTCTATGTAGCTCTGCTGGCCAAAGGGATGCGGCCGACCATGGCCCGTCTCACCCTGGCACGAAAGATGGTCGCGATCACGTTAACGATCTGGAAGAAAGGGGTGGACTTCGACGCCAAACAGTTAAGTCAGCAAGCAGCTTGAGCCTCTCTGGAGAAGAGGGCTTCCATCTCGTAGATTTTCTCGGGTGGGGTCGCTCGGGTTTCCGGAGAGCTCGGTTCGAGGGGAGTATCAGTCGATGAGATCGGGCCCCGCGTGCTTCGGCACCGAGTCACACATTACACGCTATGCCCCCTCGGAGAACCAGAAATAGCCATAGGCCACGAGCCTCGGATAGAACCATGGTTGCCCTGGAGCACCAGTCCGGCTTGCCGCTCTTTCGAACTCGATAGCATCGCCACCCTCCGCTGAGGAATTTTATGAGCATGGACAACAAACCAAGCTTCTCCAAGGAAGCCAAACGTCAGTGGGCTGGATCTCGAGACCAAACCCTCGCCGTCCGGTCGAGGGAGAAGTTTTTTCTTGACATCCCTTTTTATAGAACTCATCGACAGGTCAAAACGTGTAAACGCCTGGTTTCGTCAGTTGACTGGCTCTTAGCAGCTTATCGATTTTGACCAACAGTGTGTGAGCCGTTTCGAAGCTGCCCCTTGCCTACTTCCGACCATGCTTCAGGCTGAAGGCATAAACGTTGTGGTCTTGGACGCCGACGTAAACCACCCCATTTACCACCGCGGGCGAGGAGGTCACGCCAGCGGCGTATCCGGTGGCGTAGCTCCAGAGGTTGGCGCCGGTCTTGGCGTTCAGTGCGTACAAATAGCCATCATCAGCTGCACCGACATACACCACCCCGTTCGCCACGGCGGGCGACGAGTACACTGAGCCGGCGAGGGCAGTGCTCCACAGCAGAGCGCCGGTGCTGGACTCTAACGCGTATAAGTTGGTGAAGCCGTTGCTAGCATTCGAGCCGACATAAACTACTCCATTCGCCATCGCAGGCGAGGACTCTACAAAGTCAGAAATGTCGTAGCTCCAAAGAAGCCCGCCAGTGCGGGCGTTCAGCTCGTACACGGTGGCGTCGTCTGAACCGATATAAACTACCCCGTTGGCCACGGCGGGCGACGAATAAACTGAGGAGCGGGTGGCGTAGCTCCACAGCTTGGCTCCGCTGCGAGCATCCAGCGCGTAAACGTTGTGGTCGTACGAGCCGACGTAAACCACTCCATTCGCCACGGCAGGCGAGGACGATACGTAGCTGCCGGTGGCATAGCTCCACAACTTGGCTCCCGTGCTGGCTTTCAGCGCGTAAACGTTGTGGTCGTACGAGCCGACGTAAACCACTCCATTCGCCACGGCAGGCGAGGACGATACTGTATTGCCGGTGCGATGGCTCCACAGTTTGGCGCCGGTATGGGCGTTCAGCGCGTACACGGTGGCGTCGTCTGAACCGATATAAACTACCCCGTTGGCCACGGCGGGCGAGGACTCCACCGCGCCGCCGGTCGCATAGCTCCACAGCCGGACGCCGGTGTGGGCATTCAGCGCGGACACATTTCCATCAATCGTCGAGCCGCCATACACGATCCCGTTCGACACGGCGGGCGAAGACCACTCATAGCCGTTGGCGGATTTCCACTTCAAGCTGAGGTTTTTAACATTGTTGATGGTCAGAAACTTCTCATACCGGTTGAAGCGGTGCATGTTGTGCCGATGGAACTGGTTCCAATCGGTGAGGACGTGGGTCGTGGGTCGACTGCCGGAAGGTGAGCGCGAGCCGGCAGCAAAGCAGAATCCCGCCAGCAGGAACGTTGCGATACACGTCAGCCCCAGCCGCTTCCCGGCCTTCGTTGAATCCATCCTTACTATGAGCGCCATGTTGTCTCCCCCCGACGGTGTGGGATCGTTCTCGGGACGCCGGAACCTCGAAGACCGAATACCGTTGAGACGGTGGGAGAGGAGCGGTACTCAGCCTGCCGACCATTCTGGCCCGCGTCTCTTGGCCTGTCAATAGGTCAATAGGCAAAGACTTGCGGTGCCGTCGTCATGTCAATTGGCGAAAAATCTCCATTACACGCAATATAAAAAGGCGCCCACTTTTGCGGTAGGTTGAGATTGTTCGCACCATCAACCTAGCGAAAAGGAGCGCCTTTTATGAGTCAAGAAAAGTATATCGGCATGGATGTCCACCAGGCAACGATCTCGGTTGCCGTCATGGATGCTCAAGGCAAGCTGATCATGGAATGCCTGCTGGAGACCAAAGCGTCCACGATCGTCGAGTTCATCCAAGGATTGCAAGGGACGCTGTCTCTGACCTTCGAGGAAGGAACTTCGGCTGCCTGGTTACACGATCTCCTGAAGCCCCATGTCAGCCGGCTGGTAGTCTGCGATCCGCGCAAAGCGGCTCTGTTGAAAGATGGCAACAAGAGTGACCGGATCGATGCGCGCAAGCTGGCGGAGCTGTTGCGCACCAACCAACTGAAACCGGTCTACCACGGAGAGCATGGGGTACGCACCTTGAAAGAACTGGGGCGCAGCTATCTGACCCTCACCCAAGATGTCACGCGGGTGATGAATCGGATCAAAGCTGTGTACCGCAGCTGGGCCATTCCCTGTGCCGGTACGACGGTGTACGCTCCCCGGCATCGCGACGAATGGTTGGCCAAGATCGGAGAACCGGGGGTTCGGATTCGAGCCCAACGGCTCTATCAGCAACTGGACGGGCTGCAGCCGGTGCGACTGGAAGCCCGACGCGAACTCCTGGTGGAGAGTCACAAGCATCCCGAGGTGAAGTTACTGCGCCAGATTCCTTCGATCGGTCCGATTCGGGCGGCCTTGCTGGTGGCATTGCTGCAGACCCCGCATCGTTTCCGAACCAAGCGGCAGTTGTGGGCTTACAGCGGTTTCGCGGTCGAGACTCACGACAGCGGCGAGTACCGCTGTGTGCGAGGCAAACTGCAACGCAACCGCGAGCGCATCACGGTGCGCGGGCTGAGTGCCAACTACAACAAGGATCTGAAGAATCTTTTCAAAGGGGCTGCCATCTCGGCCAGCACCCGTCCTGGCCCGCTGCGCGACTTCTATGTAGCTCTGCTGGCCAAAGGGATGCGGCCGACCATGGCCCGTCTCACCCTGGCACGAAAGATGGTCGCGATCACGTTAACGATCTGGAAGAAAGGGGTGGACTTCGACGCCAAACAGTTAAGTCAGCAAGCAGCTTGAGCCTCTCTGGAGAAGAGGGCTTCCATCTCGTAGATTTTCTCGGGTGGGGTCGCTCGGGTTTCCGGAGAGCTCGGTTCGAGGGGAGTATCAGTCGATGAGATCGGGCCCCGCGTGCTTCGGCACCGAGTCACACATTACACGCTATGCCCCCTCGGAGAACCAGAAATAGCCATAGGCCACGAGCCTCGGATAGAACCATGGTTGCCCTGGAGCACCAGTCCGGCTTGCCGCTCTTTCGAACTCGATAGCATCGCCACCCTCCGCTGAGGAATTTTATGAGCATGGACAACAAACCAAGCTTCTCCAAGGAAGCCAAACGTCAGTGGGCTGGATCTCGAGACCAAACCCTCGCCGTCCGGTCGAGGGAGAAGTTTTTTCTTGACATCCCTTTTTATAGAACTTATTGACTTGTTTTCTAACCCCCGTTCTGTGCGAGAGCGATCCCCCAAGCTCACTTGGCGTGCTTGGACAGCTTGCGGTGCTTCAAGCTGAAGGCGTAGACGTAGCCATTAGTCGGCATATAGACCACGCCGTTTACGACAGAGGGGGAGAACCCCAGTGCGCCATCGGGGGAGTAGCTCCACAACTTATTACCGGTTCTGGCATCAAGTGCGTAAAGGTTTGTGTCGGTCGACCCAACATACACCACGCCGTTCGCGACAGCCGGCGAGGAACCGCCGCTCGCCGGGTAACTCCACAGCAATGCACCGGTGTTGGCGTCTAGGGCGTCAATATTGTCAAATTGCGAGCTGATATAGACCACGCCCTTTGCCACGGCGGGCGAGGAAAGCAGATAGCTGCCGGTTTGGACGGCGTAGTTCCACAGCAGGGCGCCGGTTTTGGCATTCAGCGCATAGACTTTGCCATCCCACGAACCGACGTAAACCACCCCGTTCGTGACAGCGGGCGAAGAAGTCACGTAACTGCCGGTGGCGTAGCTCCACAACTTGGTTCCGGTGCGGGCATCAAGGGCATACACATACACGCCACCGTCTTCTGAGCCGAAATAAACGACCCCATTCACCACAGCAGGCGAGGATTCCACCTCGTAGCCGGTGGCATAGTTCCACAGCTTGGCGCCCGTTCTAGCATTTAGCGCATACAGACTACCGTCATCTGAGCCGACATACACTACGCCGTTCACCACGGCGGGCGAGGTGTGGATCTCGTTGGCTGTACTATAGCTCCATAGCCTAGCACCGGTCTTGGAATCGAGCGCATAGACATTCCCGTCCCACGAGCCCACATAGACCACCCCATTTTTCACTGCAGGTGAGGAGGTCACGTAGCCACCGGTCGTGTAGTTCCACAACTCGGTACCGCTGTGAGCATCCAGCGCGTACAGCGCTTTGTCGGCTGACCCCACGTAGACTACTCCGTCAAGCACTGCGGGGGAAGAAACCCAGTAATCACACCCTCCTTGGCAAACGCTCTGCCACCATTTCACGCCGAGCCCCGCAACGTTGGCCGGGGTCAGAAATCTCTCATACGGGTTGTACCGCGTCATGTCGGACCGATGGAACTCGCTCCAATCGGTGAGAACGTGCTTCGCAGGCCGCAAATGCTGGCCAAAGCAGAGGTTCGCCAAGAGGAAAATCGGCATAATCCGGTTGAGCATCGAAGTAATCCTCCAGAAGGAGAAAACCTCAAGGGAGGGGAAAAGGCTTCGCTCCTAGCGTTCACGAGTATATCTGAGGATGGTGGCTCGCCGCCTCTCAATTGTCGCAAAATCTCATTTCACGCAATATAAAAAGGCGCCCACTTTTGCGGTAGGTTGAGATTGTTCGCACCATCAACCTAGCGAAAAGGAGCGCCTTTTATGAGTCAAGAAAAGTATATCGGCATGGATGTCCACCAGGCAACGATCTCGGTTGCCGTCATGGATGCTCAAGGCAAGCTGATCATGGAATGCCTGCTGGAGACCAAAGCGTCCACGATCGTCGAGTTCATCCAAGGATTGCAAGGGACGCTGTCTCTGACCTTCGAGGAAGGAACTTCGGCTGCCTGGTTACACGATCTCCTGAAGCCCCATGTCAGCCGGCTGGTAGTCTGCGATCCGCGCAAAGCGGCTCTGTTGAAAGATGGCAACAAGAGTGACCGGATCGATGCGCGCAAGCTGGCGGAGCTGTTGCGCACCAACCAACTGAAACCGGTCTACCACGGAGAGCATGGGGTACGCACCTTGAAAGAACTGGGGCGCAGCTATCTGACCCTCACCCAAGATGTCACGCGGGTGATGAATCGGATCAAAGCTGTGTACCGCAGCTGGGCCATTCCCTGTGCCGGTACGACGGTGTACGCTCCCCGGCATCGCGACGAATGGTTGGCCAAGATCGGAGAACCGGGGGTTCGGATTCGAGCCCAACGGCTCTATCAGCAACTGGACGGGCTGCAGCCGGTGCGACTGGAAGCCCGACGCGAACTCCTGGTGGAGAGTCACAAGCATCCCGAGGTGAAGTTACTGCGCCAGATTCCTTCGATCGGTCCGATTCGGGCGGCCTTGCTGGTGGCATTGCTGCAGACCCCGCATCGTTTCCGAACCAAGCGGCAGTTGTGGGCTTACAGCGGTTTCGCGGTCGAGACTCACGACAGCGGCGAGTACCGCTGTGTGCGAGGCAAACTGCAACGCAACCGCGAGCGCATCACGGTGCGCGGGCTGAGTGCCAACTACAACAAGGATCTGAAGAATCTTTTCAAAGGGGCTGCCATCTCGGCCAGCACCCGTCCTGGCCCGCTGCGCGACTTCTATGTAGCTCTGCTGGCCAAAGGGATGCGGCCGACCATGGCCCGTCTCACCCTGGCACGAAAGATGGTCGCGATCACGTTAACGATCTGGAAGAAAGGGGTGGACTTCGACGCCAAACAGTTAAGTCAGCAAGCAGCTTGAGCCTCTCTGGAGAAGAGGGCTTCCATCTCGTAGATTTTCTCGGGTGGGGTCGCTCGGGTTTCCGGAGAGCTCGGTTCGAGGGGAGTATCAGTCGATGAGATCGGGCCCCGCGTGCTTCGGCACCGAGTCACACATTACACGCTATGCCCCCTCGGAGAACCAGAAATAGCCATAGGCCACGAGCCTCGGATAGAACCATGGTTGCCCTGGAGCACCAGTCCGGCTTGCCGCTCTTTCGAACTCGATAGCATCGCCACCCTCCGCTGAGGAATTTTATGAGCATGGACAACAAACCAAGCTTCTCCAAGGAAGCCAAACGTCAGTGGGCTGGATCTCGAGACCAAACCCTCGCCGTCCGGTCGAGGGAGAAGTTTTTTCTTGACATCCCTTTTTATAGAACTCATCGAC
>CAVWUT010000017.1:0-201285 GCA_963758285.1 Terriglobia bacterium
CGAGACTCGAGGCTCAGCGGAACCAACCCCGTCTCGCTAAGAAACCGGCAGTAGCCGAGTCGGTTTGTGCGGCCCAAAAGGTGCGTGATCCTCTCACTTGGTTGCAGCTTTATACACAAACCAAGGATCCGCACTGGCGCGAGGCTGGAGCCAGATCTCCCTACCGGCCGTTTCCAGACAAGCCATACTTCCGGCCGATTATTGAAGCGCTGCAGCGTGAGCCAGTTGTGTTCTGCGCGAAAAGTCGCGACCTGATGGCGTCATGGTTGTTTGTCGGTTTCTTCACGCATGATTGCATGACCACGCCGGGAGTGGAGGTGCTGTTCCAGAGCCAGACGGAAGACAAGGCCGCAGAGTTGGTTGACTATGCGAAGATCCTATACCGCCGCCAAGACCCGGATATCAAGGATCTTTACCCGCTTGCCGCGCCGCTGGCAAAGCAAAGCCGGCTGGAGCTGAACTTCCGCGACGGCAACCGCATCGTGGGGATTCCGCACGGCGCGGATAAAGTCAGGTCGTACCACCCAACCGCATTGTTTATCGACGAGGCTGCGTTCGTAGCGGACGCTGGTCACTCATATGAAGAGGCTATTGCGGCATGTAAGAAGATTGCTGTGCTCTCCAGCGCCAATAGTGGCTGGTTTGAAAGTGTTGTGGTTTCAGCGGAGTAAACGATGAAAGAACTCGCGATAGGGCTAACTGAGAAGCGGACCCCGGACGACATCTGTGTCCTGCGGCTACACTACACTGCCGACCCCGAGCGTCGGACGGAAGAATGGAAGAGGAACGAGCGGCGCAAGTACACCTCAGAGAGCGCTTGGCAAGCCGAACAGGAAATCGTATTCGGCGCCGGCGGAGGTGAACGGCTATTTGCCGAAATCCTGAATCGCTACGGCGATAAGATCATCATCGACCCGCAGACTTCAGGATTCCAGCCCTCCCCTCACTGGAAGTATTTCGGAGGGTTCGATTCTGGAAAGGCGAACCCCACGGCCGCGCTCGTGGGATGTATCGATTTCGATGGCAACATATACATTCTGCGCGAATACTACGAGCCTGGGCTGAGCCCAAAGCAGCACGTCCCACTCCTGCGACGATTGCAGGGATTTGTGGGTATCCCGACCTATTCAGACCCGTCAATTTTCTATAAAACCCAAGCGCAGAACGATGGTACTTACAAGGCCATCGCATCGCTCTACGCAGAAGATGGCATCGACAACCTGACGCCGGCGCCAGAAAACAATGAGCTGCTTGGAATGGAGTGTATTCTTCAGCACTGGATGAACCTGGACGAACAGGAGCCGACACTCAAGATCGTTTGTCCGAAGAGATTGCAGGACATCGCCAGACCGCAGTTCGGCGTGCACAACGAAGGCTGCCCTAATCTTCTGTGGGAGCTGCGCCGGGCTCAACGGGCAGAATCGACGCCGGCCCAACTCGCGACCAAGAACCCCACCGAAAAGATCGTCGATAAAGACAACCACTTGCGGGATTGTCTCAAGTACATGCTTCTCACCAGGCCGGATCCGGCTGAGAAAACTTGGAAGATGAAAATACAGGAGGAGATCGCTCCCCTGATTGAAGCGCACGACTACACCTCAGCCCGCGTCAGGTTTCTGCAGGCGGAAGCGGTGGCCAAAGCAAGTAGCCGACCGGCACGTCTTGGCCGCCGGCGCTGGAGGTATTGATCCTTCCTCATTCAGAAGGAGGGGGGACGACGGAGAACGAAGAGAACATCATTCGAAACCCTGAAGACTGTTAGTGAACCAAAATTCGCTGTCAATTGTTTATATGGAGGACCAAATGAAGACCGTACAAAAACAAAGAAGGTGCCAAGCTCGAACCAAGGCCGGGAAACCCTGTCGCGCGGCCGCAACCAAGGGCGGCCGGTGCTTCCTTCACACCAACCCCAAGAAGGCCTCGGAAATGGGGCGAATCGGGGGCAGGAGCAAGCGCTACCCTGCCCTAGAAAGTGCCGATCCGCTACCGCCATTGGACAACGTGACTGCAGTGTTGGACACGGGTACTCTTGTGGCTAATAAACTCTACTCGGGCAAGCTTAAACCCGGCGTCGCCGAAGCCATGGTCCGCGTCCTGAGTTTGCAGATGCGCGCAATTGAGTTGGCGGCGGCGAAACGCACGTCAGCTCTGGAGCAGCGGGTCGCAAAGTTGGAGAAACTGTCGGCGGAAGCGACAGCTGATCAAAACGTTGATGGCGACGCGGCGGACGCCAAAGCCCGAGCAGGGGGCCCTGGCGACGGACACGCAGCGTCACCTCCGGATTTGGGCGAACCCGACGACCCCCCAAGCCATGATGCCTTGGGCATGGCTTCAACCCCAATAAATGACCGCTTGAGACAGCTTAAGCGGTGAAAGTCAGAAAGCCATCCCGAACGTGACTTTTGTGCTAAGACTTTCGGACATAATCACGGGCACGATTATCCTGCGTCGCCATTCGCCTAGGCTTACCAGCTTGCCAGCGCGGCCGACTGCTTTCTTGAAACTCATCCCCCTTTTCTTCTCACGCTTCGTGGAGGACAATATAAGCAACACTCTTGGGTGAGGTGGCTATGCGTAGTTATTGGACTGTTCTCGTCTGCATCTTCTGTCTGGCGTTCAGCTTTTCCGCTCTCGCCCAGCAAATTCGTGGCGACTACCTCGAGACCCGCAGCGCCGATGTCTACACCGGCCAATGTTTCGCCAACGGAGAAGTGAATCTGGTCGGCGATGAAGCGATCCTCGCCTGGCACATCCAGAGCGGAAGCTGGGATGGAGTTTCACTCGACGGCCTGACGGTGGCCGCCGCAGTGAAGGCCCGCGCCACCCTCGGAGATCCCTATGCCAATCCCTATCCCGCCAAGTCCGTTCTCCTGATCGACGACCAGGCCAGCCCACGGCAGAGCGCCGCTCTCGCTGCTTTCGCACATCAGATGGCGGGTGAGCTTCTGGGGAACGTGGAGGCGGTCATGTCCGCGCCCATGGAATTGGCGGTAAGTTCCGCGCATCACGACGCCGCCATGCTGCGAGCCGGGCAATTCGCCACCGTCCAGACCCGGTCCCTCAACAGCACCGATCATCTTTGCGGCAACGAAGTGACGTTTTATCCGCCACTGACTAAGATGGCGCATTCCATGCCTGCCGTAGCCCTGACCGATATGTACCGCGGCCCGGGGTTAGGAGTGGATTGGGAATCCCACGGGAAACGCAGCGCGTTCGTTGGCACATTCGAGCGCTGATCGGGACCACACCAGCAGCAGGTCTTTTACTACTTTTCCTTCGTGATATTGAAACCTATTTCACGGGCAGAATTTACTTTTGCATGCGTGATGAAAGGGAGCGCCGCTGAGGGGAAGAACGCCGAGCCGATTACCGGAACTTCAGATACAGAGCCAAAACTGTAAGCCCCACCATCACCACCGTTCCAATTGTGTACATGTGCCGCTCGAACCAGCTCTCATTGCGAGCTGGTCCGCTCAATTGAGCGAGGAAATCTGACGTGGGAACACCTGTGGCCTCCGGTGAACCTGCACTTCGGCGCTCCGTGTCACAATCCACGCAAAGTGTCCGCCCTTCGGAAACCGGAAATCCGCAAACCTCGCATCCCCGAACTTTCGCGGCCGGCGGCGAAGAGGATCCCTGCCCCGGCGCCGCTTCCGGTGGATCCGGAGTTGGGGAGACAGCAGCGCTCGCCGGGTTCGCCGCGGCGTTCGTTTCTCGCTTGCTCAACTCGGAGCGCACGATGTCTTCACTGCGAGCCGCGATTTCGTCCGCAGCGTGCCTGGCGGCATCCGCATGCTCCAGCGCGGTGAGCACCATCTGCGACAGCCGCTCCAGCGCGGTGACGTCCCTTTCCTCAAACGCTTCGCTCCGGTCCGCCAGCAGTTCGAACACGCCGATGACTTCATCCTCGCGCACCAGCGGCGTCACCATCACCGACCGGATCCCCAACGCACGGCAGCTTTCCCGATTTACTCGGGGGTCCTGCTCCGTGTCGTCGCAGCGCAGGACTTTCTTCAGCCGAACACTTTCCCCGGTGAGCCCGGCCTGTACCTGCAACTGACTTCCCACCTTCGGCGCCGAGGGGCCGGCACTGGCGCGGCAGATCATTTCTCCGCCGTCGATCAGCGCGACCGCCGCGCCCGACCCTCCCGTGATGTACTGGGCCCGCTCTGCCAGCAACTGCAGCGCAGCCAGCAAATCCCGTTCCGCCATTGCCGCTAAAGACTTTCCATCGTCCTCACTGGGAAACCGTAAGGGTTGCTTCGCCGCGCCCACAGCCTCCGGAGATTTGTTTTCTGCCAGAGTTGCAGCGGCGGCTGCGCCGGGTCCAGTCTCATCGAATATGGAATAGCGCTCCATGGAAAGTGTCTGATTTGTGCGGATCCTATGAGTGGAGTTTCGCTCCGCAGGCCGCTGGTGTCAAGAAAGAGCGCCTCCCCGAAGGTCGATCCCTGAAGTGAGGCTGGCTCAAGTCGGGCCTCTTGACGCCCGCCAGCGTCGTGTCCGCCATGTCCTCCCTTCAGGAGGGGGCAGCTTTACGATAGAACAAGTTGAGACTTTGCGGGAATTGCAGTGCAGAGGATGCGCCAGCTGTGCGCGAGATTTGGACAGCTTTGCGCCTTACGAGTGTCCTTCGTCCTTGCGCCGCAGCCACTCCAGAAACATCTGCTCGATCGGCTTGTCGTAGGTCGTTAGCATGTGGCGGATGGTGTGGCCGCTAACCACGTGACAAACCTCTTCGGCCAGATTTTTCGCGTGATCGCCGGCGCGCTCCAGCGATTGCGTCATGAAAATCACTTGCAGGCTGGCGTGGCGCTGCAGGTTTTCCGGGTTCTCGATGTGCCGCAGAAAAATCAGGTTCCGCAGCCGGTCCATTTCCGCGTCTACCCGCAACACGTCAACCGCTTTCTTCACGTCGCGAGCGGAAAACGAGGCGCCCACGTCCGAGAGCATCTTTTCCAGCACCGTCGCCATGTGCGTCAAATCGCGCGTGTCTTGCGGATCCAGTCTGCCGCCCGCGGCCTGCGCGCTGCCGGAGAAACTCAAAAGCAGGTCTCCGATGCGCTCCAACCCGATCATGAATTTCATGCAGGCCAGCAGTTCTCGCGCTTCGGGATCGCTCACCCCGGTAATCGCTTGCGTGACCCCGTCGTCGATCTCGCGATCCAGCGCGTCCAACTCTTTTTCGCGTTCCCGGATGGTATTCAGCAGGGGGACAGAACCAGTGGCGATGCCCTCCGCCGCCGCGGATGCGGCCTCTTTCGCGACTTCGCAGGCCCGGATGGTCAGCTTGACCAGTTGCAGGTAGGCAGGTTCAGGGAAGGTGCTATTGGCGGCTGCGGTACTCAAAGGAACCTCCACGGGTTCAAGAATCGGTGGACGCACGGCTGCCGACCTTCTCCGCCGACGACTTGGGCTGACCAGCACAGATTGAGCATAAGTGGTTTCAGCGGCGGGGGTGTTAAAAACCTGTAAATTTTGTGGTTCTCTGAGCCTATAGTCAAGCCCTTGGCTTGCCCGCTGCCAAAATTCAGGCCGGTTTTCCCAAAGCCTGGGCGTCCACCGGCAGCGTAAACAAAAACACCGAACCGTGGTTTACTTCGCTTTCTGCCCGGATCGTGCCCCCATGGGCAAGCACCACATGCTTGGCAATAGCCAACCCCAGACCAGTGCCGCCGGATTCCCGCGACCGGGCCTTATCCACGCGGTAGAAGCGCTCGAACAGCCTGGGCAGGTGTTCGGAAGGAATGCCCGGGCCAAAATCACGAACGTAAAATTCCACTCCGCGCGTCGAGGTGCGCGCCCCCAGCACCAACTTACCGCCGGAAGCGGCGTATTTGAGCGCATTATCCACCAGGTTGGAAAAAACGTGGTGGATCGCTTCCCGGTCGGCGTTCACCGGCACGGTGGCCGAATCCTCCACCAGCAACTCAATGCCGTAGCCTCGCGCCCGCTCGTTAAAGCTCTCGACCGCATCCTGCAGAAGATCTCCGGGCATCACCGACTGCACATCGAATCGATGCTCTCCCGACTCGACCCTGGCCAGAGTCAACAGATCTTCGGTCAAACGCGACATCCGGCTGGCATTCTTGCGGATGATTTCCAGGAACTCCCGCGAGTGGTCGGTTTCCGGTGAACTGTCCAGCAAGGTTTCGGCGTAGCCCTGAATCGATGTCAGAGGCGTCCGCAGTTCGTGCGACACGTTGGCGATGAAATCGCGCCTGGTTTTTTCCACCCGCTCGGTTTCGGTCAGGTCCCGCAGCACGGCTACCGCCCCGCCGCCGGGCATGGGTGCGGCGGTCACATCGAAGGTGCGCGCAGGGAAAATTGAGGTCGCCCGCGCGGTATGCACGTTTCCCGTGGCGCTGGCTCCGCGAACCGCGCGCAGAAAGTCCGGGTCGCGCACGGTTTCCACCACCGGAGCATTCAGCCGGGTGCGCCGCAAGCGGTCCATGCTGCGGTTGGCCCACTGGACGCGGTCGTCGGGCCCGATCGCGATGACCGCGTCCTGCATGCTGTTCAGCAGCGTCTCCAGTTCGCGTTGGCTGGTCCGCAAGGCGGCGAAGCTCGATTCCAAATGGCGCGCGGTTTTGTCCAGCGCCGTCGCCACCTGGCCGATTTCGTCCCGCGAAGGTTCCGCAATTCTGGCCGTCAGGTCACCGGCAGCGATTCGGTCCGCAAACTGCACGATCCTCCGCAGCCGCGCCGAAATCGATTGAGCGGCAATTCCGGCGAGCACGGCGGAAACCAGAAACGTGAGCAGCGACCCCAGAAACAGCATCCTGCGTACGTGAACGAACGCCGCTTCCACCTCCGCCATCGGATACGCCAGACGCACCGCGCCGCCGGAGACCGGCGCGGCCACGTACAGGAATCGAATCGACAGGCTTTTGCTCGGGCGCACATCGCTTCCCAGCTTGCCGTGCAGCGCGAAAACGAATTCCGGACGCTGGGCGTGATTTTCGAGCTGGCTTGCGTCCGCTTCCGAATCCGCCAGCACCTTGCCCGTTGCGTCCACCACCGTGGCACGCGCTCCCGCCGCATGAGCCTCCTGGGACGCGATATCCTGTACGGTGTGTTCGCGGTCGTAGTTGACGCGATTCGCAAACATCAAGGTCTTTTCGGTGAGACTGCGCTGAATCTGCTGGCGCAGGGAGTCTTCCCAATTCCGCCGGATCGTGAAGTCGAGGGTTGCCGTGGCCGCCACGATCACCACCGCGAAGGCGCCCATCAACTTGAAAAAAACACGATCTCTCACTTCGGTTCCTCAAATCGGTAACCGGCCCCGCGTACGGTTTTCAGGTAGCGCGGGTTCTCGGGGTCGGGTTCGATCTTTTCGCGGATTCTTCGCACATACACATCGACCGACCGAGGGGTTACGTATGCCGTGTCCCGCCACACCGAATCGAGAAGCTGGTCGCGGGTGAACACCCGCCCCAGATGCCGGGCAAAATAATCCAGCAGGCGGAACTCCGTCGCCGTAGTGGTTACGGCCTGTCCGTTGACCTTCAGGGTCATGGCGCCGGGATCAATTTCAATCTCACCGATTCGCAACGGCGTCTGTGCCAGCGGACGCTCGAACCGGCGCAGCACGGCTTTCACCCGGGCCACCAGTTCGCGTGGGCTGAAAGGTTTGGGAATGTAATCGTCTGCCCCGAGTTCCAGCCCGAGAATCCGGTCGGCTTCGCCACTCTTCGCGGTCAGAAAGATGACGGGGATGGACGCCATCGACGGCGTTTGCCGAATCTGCCGGCAAAGCTCGAGCCCATCTTTTCCCGGCACCATGATGTCCAGAATGAACAGGGTGGGCCGCGACCGTTCCGACTCCGCCACCACGGTGTTTCCCGTGGCAAACAGCTTCACCGTGAAGCCTGCCCCTTCCAGGTGATGACGCACCAGCCGGGAAATATCGGGATCGTCTTCTACTACAAATATGCTTGGTTTCACACCGATATTGTATCCGGCAGAGGAGGATCTTGCGCGCTCTGATCGGGTGGCGCCTGCCGACTGGCCTCGCTACCGACCACTGACTACTGACTACTAGCTACCAACTCCCTACCTTCCCGGCAGCTTCATCCCGGCCAGCTTGCGGCCGAAGCTGGCTTTGCCGATCTGCTTGAACATCTTGCGCATCTGCGCGTACTGCCGGAGCAGGTTGTTGATTTCCTGCACACTTGTGCCCGAGCCGCGGGCGATGCGCTTGCGCCGGCTGCCATTGATCACTTCGTGATGATTGCGCTCGTGCGGCGTCATGGAGTTGATGATCGCTTCCACTCGATTGATCTGTTTCTCATCCACTTTGTCGGCATGCTTCTGCATGCCCGCAAACGGGCCAATGCTGGGCAGCATTCCCATCAGGCTCTGCAGGGATCCCATTTTCTTCACCTGCCGAAGCTGCTCCCGGAAATCCTCAAGGGAGAAGCCGTCGCCGGCAAGCACCTTGCTGGCCATGTCCTGGGCCTTTTTCTTGTCGACGTGCTGTTCGGCCTTTTCGATGAGCGAAAGAATGTCGCCCATGCCGAGAATGCGCGAGACGATGCGGTCGGGATGGAATGGCTCCAGCGCGTCGTATTTTTCGCCGACGCCGATGAACTTGATGGGCTGGCCGGTCACTTGCCGGATCGAAATCGCCGCGCCGCCACGGGCGTCGCCGTCCATCTTAGTGAGCACCACTCCGGTGAGCGAAAGTTTTTTGTGGAATTCGTCGGCGGAATTGACTGCGTCCTGGCCAGTCATGGCGTCGGCGACAAACAGGATTTCCTGCGGATTCAGCAGCCGTTTCAGCGACTGCATTTCTTCCATGAGTTGATCGTCGATGTGCAGGCGTCCAGCGGTATCAACGATAAGAACGTCGCTTCCCGTATTCACCGCTTCCCGGCGCGCCTCTTTCGCCAGCCTTTCCACGGTTGCGGTGCTGGCTTCCGTCACTTCGCCTTCGTACAGATTGGCCTTGATCGCTGCGGCAACGACCTTCAGTTGCTCGCGAGCCGCGGGACGGTACACGTCCACCGAGACCAGCAAGGGCCGGTGCCCGCCGTTCTTGAGCCAGTTCGCCAGCTTTCCCGAGGTTGTGGTTTTGCCGGAGCCTTGCAGACCGGCCATCAGCACCACCGTCGGTGGCTGGGAAGCAAACTTCAGGCGTGCCGTGTCTCTGCCCAGAGTCTCGACCAGTTCATCGCGGACGATCTTGATGACCTGCTCGCCCGGCGAGAGCGCCGTCATCACCGCCTGGCCGACAGCTTTGGCCTGGATGTGATCAATCAGTTGCTTGACTACCTTGAAGTTGACGTCGGCTTCGAGCAAGGCGAGGCGAATTTCACCCAGCGCCTGGGCAATGTTCTCTTCGCTGAGAACAGCCTGCCCGCGCAGGGTTTTGAATGCTCGCTGGAGTTTGTCCTGGAGATTCTCAAACATAGGTAATCAAATTATTCTAACAGCCGATCACGAGTCGGCGGCTGTGCGTCTCCCGCTCAGCTCTTGCTTCCTCGTTTTTCGTCCTCCAGTCCCAGATAGCGCAGAAACATTCTTGGCAGTTCGCGTTCCAGTTGGGACTCGGCGCCGGGGAGCAGGCGGTTCAAGTCTTCGGGATCGAGCGGCAAAACGATCGCTCCCTGGACGACCATCCCCACCATCAGCAACGCGAACTTGACCGCGGATTCGGGATCGGGATGGCGGATCTCCCTGCGCCGGGTCAGAAGGAGCTCGCCGACGTCGTGAAACACTCGCCATTCGAGTTCTTCGCACTTGCGAACGAACGTGGCGTCGGGATGCTGAAGCGTGAAAAACAGCAGCGCGCGCAGCAGGCCACGGTGCAGGCGCTGCCCCTTCACGGTCATGGCAATCACACTGCGCGACATTTCCGCCAGGGACATGGTTTTCCATCGTTCCGCCGTGAGCAGTTCCTTGCCTTGCCGGTAGTTTTCCTCGAGCAGGCGCAGGCAAACTTCGCGCAGCAGGGCATCCTTATCAGGGAAGCGGCGGTACACCGTGCCCGGAGACAGACCCGCGCGGGCCGCGATGCGGGGAATGGTCGCCCCTTCCAGGCCGTCCTGGTTCAACACTTCCGCGGCGGCTTTCAGCAGGCGCGCCAGCGACTTGCGGCTACGCGCCTGGTGGGCGGGAAGCACGGTCTTGGGCATGAAAAGATTTTACAAAAGAACTTGACATTATGTAAATGTGAATATACATTTACATTAGTTCTATCAACGAGGTGCCCCATGACTTTTGCTCTGGTTCTTACTCATCTCCTGGCGGCCTACGCAGTGCTGGCCGCGCCCTGGCTGGGCCGCATCTGGTATCAAAGGGCGCGAAAGCGAATTGTCTCCGGACTCCCCAACGCCAAGGTCCGGCTCTACCGCGGGCTGGTGGTTGAGCAGATCACTACCGCGGGGGTGGTCCTGGCCATCTGGCGCAGCGGACGAATTCCGGCCACTAGCCTCGGACTGGTCGCGCCCCGCTGGTTGGCGTGGAACATGGCTGCCCTGTTCGTCATCGTCGGGGCACTCGCCTGGTCCAGTTTACGGTTGCGGCCCAAGGCCGAAAAGATCAGGAAGCATGTGCAGGATAGCATTGGCGCGCTGCTTCCCGAATCGCACCAGGAGCGGTTCTGGTTTGGCGCGATCAGCGTGGGAGCCAGAATTTCCGAGGAGTTGGTCTTCCGCGGATTCCTTCTGTACTACTTCAGCGCATACCTGCCGCAGTTGAATATTGCTGAAAGAGTGTTGTTGTCCTCGCTGGTCTTCGGCTTTGCGCATATTTATCAGGGATGGAAACCGGCCATCGGAACAGGATTGCTGGGGCTAATACTTGCCGGTTTCTATGTTGCGACGGGAAGTTTGCTGCTGCCGATAGTGGTCCACGCCGTTGTGGACTATCGGGTCTTGCTGATTTTTCCGCCCAGCCCTCCGCCAGCGATCGCCCTGGAGGGCAATGCCTAGAGAGGTTCTGATTACACCCGCGATGTAGGCGCGGGCGTCCCCGCCCGTGCGGGGTGCAATCTGAACCTCACATCCAATCCGAGTGTCCCTGGCTCACGCCGGTTTTGAGAACACTTCTCTCGCCGCGACCACGGTATTGCAATGGATGGTCACAGTGTCCTCAAGCCGGAGGGCGTATCCTCCGGCCAAAGTGACCATCACCGGAATGTTGTGAGCGCGCGCCATCCGGAACACAAGCTCGTCGCGCCGTTTCAGTCCATCGATGGTGAGCGACAGCCCTCCGAGTTGGTCCTCGCGATAAGGATCGGCGCCCGCAACGTAGCAAAGCAGGTCCGGTGTGAACATGCTGAGGCCCGCGCTGAACGCATTGTCGAGCCAGCCGAGATACTCGTCATCGCCGATCTCGTCAGGCAGGTTAACGTCAATCGCCGACGGCGGCTTCCACATGGGATAGTTGTTTTCCTGATGAAGCGAAATGGTGAAGACCTCACCTTCGTTATTGCTGAGCCCACCCGCCGCCTGCGCTGGGTTGATCGTGCCACGTCCCATTGAGGGTAGTGGCGCCCGGCTATTGCGCACGCTGGGAAAGATGACCGCTGTCCCGTTGCCTTGGTGTACATCGCAGTCGAGGGTCATGGCGCGGCTGATTTTATGGTCATACTGCATGCGGCGAATGGCAATGGCAACGTCGTGAATCATGCAGAAACCTTCGCCGTGATCCGGAAACGCATGATGAAATCCGCCGCCTATACTGAAAGCAACGCCCTCCTTCACCGCGTGGTCGGCGGCCAGGATCGATCCGCCGGCGGAAAGCCAGAAAGCCCGGACCAGTTCCGGCGAGTAGGGAACTTCCATTTCCAGTTCTTCTTTGGCGCTTAGGGTTCCGGTCTTCAGCTTGTGCACGTATTCGCGTGTGTGCACCAGCAAAACATCCTGATCGGTGGCAGGCCACGGTAGGACGAAGTCGGAGGCGTCGGCGACCCCGGCCTCGATTAGCTTGCGATGAACCCGGGAATACTTTTCGGCGGGAAAAACATGCGCCCCGATCGGGAGATAGTAGTCATCGCTGTAGACGAGCTTGAATGGAAGCATGGCCATCGCGGCGAATTCCATGATACTCGCTTCGGCAAGCGCATGGCTTCAGGCAGCGTTATCGGGCAGAGTGCAATATTTTTCATATTGATGCCTGCCAGTTGGAAATTGGCTCGCCGTCAAAAACCGCTATAACCGGTGCCACTTAATGGGGAGGCAACGCGGTTTTCTGCTGAATTCCTCCGCCCTCCACGATCGTGTAAATAAAATCCGCGGGGACGCTTTGCAGCGCTTCTTTCGCGCCGCTCGGCCACTTGATCTCCACTTCATCCATCCTGGATTCCGCGCCGAGCCCGAAATGCAATCTGGGATCGTTCTGCGAGATGTAGCTGCCGCCGCCACGCACTTCGCCGATCTGCACCAGCTTTCCGGCTTTTACGGTCACACGCGCCCCGATCGCCATCTTGTTGCTCTTCGTGCCCAGAAGTTTGAAAAGCACACGATGATTCTTGTTTCCGCCCTTATTAAGCAGCAGCGACGGGGGCCCATCGACGTTGAGGACGACAATGTCAACGTTGCCATCGTTGTTAAGGTCGCCGAAAGCCGCTCCCCGCCGCGAAGCTTCCGGAAAACCCGCCAGCACCGACGAGACATCTTCGAACGTGCCGTCGCGCTGGTTGCGAAAGAGCAGCATCGGCTCGCGATACGGAGCGGCTCCGGTGGGCACCAGATCCATCTGGGGGTAGACGTGGCCGTTCGCGATGAACAGGTCAAGCCAGCCATCGTTGTCCATATCGAAAAACCCGGTACCCCAGCCCACGAACAGATACGTCGGCTTGGCCAGTTTCGCGGGCCAGCTCACATCGGCAAAACCCTGGGCCCCCAGGTTGTGGTAAAGGGTATCGGGCTGCTCGGTGAAGTTGGTCACGAACATGGAAAGCCGGTTTTCATGCAGGTAGTCGCCCCAATCCACGCCCATGGAGCCTTGTTCCAGGCCATCGGAGCTCACGGCTGCGCCTGCAAGCAGGCCGACTTCCTCGAACGTCCCGTTGTGCCGGTTGTGATAGAGATAGTTCGGCCCGGAATCGTTGGCCACGTACAAGTCGGGCCAGCCGTCGTTATCGTAATCTCCCCAGATGGCGCCCAATCCGTAATAGAGGTTGGGATCGTCCACGCCCGCCTTTTTCGATACTTCTTCAAAGGTGCCGTCGCCGCGATTGTGAAACAGCAAGTCGGACTCGCCCAGCATGCCCCACGGTCCGCACTGCACCGGAATGCCCTTGAAGCTGCAGTTCTTTTCGTTCTTGCCAAAGTTAGGCAGCTTGTTCATGTCGAAGTGGACATAGCGGGAGACGAACAGGTCCACGTGCCCATCGCGGTCATAATCGCCCCAGGCCGCGCCGGTGCTGAATCCGCCGCCTGCCACGCCGGCTTTGTCGGTAACGTCCTCAAACTTGCAATTCCCCAGATTGTGGTACAGGGCATTGCCGCTATAACCGGTGACGTAGATGTCGGGAAGTCCATCATTATCGTAGTCGGCAACCGCGATTCCCATCCCCCAGCCCTTGCGGGTCAGACCCGCAGACTGGGTGATGTCAGTGAACTTGAAGCCGTCGTCCTGATGGTAGAGCGTGACCATAAGGTCGCCGCCTTGCCGGTAGTGTTCGATGGTGGACCCGTTGACGGTCAAGATATCGAGCTTGCCGTCGTTATCGCAGTCGATCAAGCCCACGCCCCCGCTCATCGATTCGACGATGTAGCGCTTCTCCGGAGAAGAAATGTGCGGGACCGTCAAACCCACTTGCTGGGCAACGTCTTCGAACCGGGGCAAGGGAGTCTTTGGGGCAATTGTTTGCGCGAAGGCGAATGCGATCAGCACCAACGCGGAGCCGAAGGAGAAACCTGAGCGGAGATGACGATGCACGCGAGGTCTCCCTGGAGGGTGTTTCATAAACAGTTCTTTGAAAGGGAGCGGCTTTAGCCGCGCCGCTTCCGGCTACACGAATGGGGCTTTAGACCCGAGGGCGCTGATCTAGCCACTCTTCGTCACTGTTTTTCCTGACGCGATTTCTTGCAACTGCTCCGAGGTCATCCCGTAAAGCGGCGGCACTGAAACGCCGAGGATTCCGAGATAAGCATAAAGCTCGCCGCGGTGGTGAATCTCATGCTCCGTCATCGAGCGCAGCAGTTTCCAGATGGTGATGGGCGTCCCATCGGCGGCGTTGCACTTGCGCTGCAAGTCCTCATCGCTAAGCTTGGAAAAGATGGCCATGGACTCAGAGTGCATGCGCTCCATAAACCGGACGACCTGTTCATACCCATCGGCTAGCTCAGGCCCGCATCCCGCGTAGCGATTGCGTCCCCCGGCCACTGACTCTGCGAATACATTTCGTTCCACCGCCGCGATGTGACGTGCCAGGTCGCCCAGCGTGAATTTACCTTCCTTGCCGCGCCATTCCAGCTGTGAGGGCGGAATACAGGCGACCAGGCGCATGGTGCGCGAGCGTATTTTCTCAAAGTAGTCGAGGAATGGAGCAATCGTCACAATCTCCATGTCTCAGCTATATCACGGCTCAAAAAGATTGGCTACACCGCTACCCGCCAGCCGCTTGGGTGGCTCGAATCACGAATGGACTGACCGCCACTCGTGACGGACGTAACTCCGGTGGTTATCCCGGTGTCTCGATTTTGGACAGTTAGTGGGAAACTATTCTTGACACCCCAGGATCGCGAGAGAACCATCTAAGTGGAACCAAAACACGATAACCGCGTGCTGGTCATCGACGACTCGCCTGTATACCGGCACCTGATCTCCGGACATCTGAAGGAGTGGGGATTCGAAGTCATGATCGCCACCAGCGGCTTGGAAGGCTGGGAAATCCTCAAGCAGCGCGGCGGTCCAACCTTGGCGATCTCCGACTGGGTGATGCCCGGCATGGATGGCATCGAACTCTGCCAGAAAGTCCGCCAAAGCCGCGCCGAGGAAGCCTACGTCTACTTCCTCTTGCTCACCTCGAAAGACGGTCGCACCGACCTTCTCAAAGCGATGGAGGCCGGCGCCGACGATTACCTGGTCAAGCCGTTTGATGAACAGGAACTCAGAGCCCGCCTGCTGGTAGGAACCCGCATCCTGCGGTTGCAACAGCAGCTCGTCGAAGCCCGGGAATCAATGCGCTGGGCTGCGACCTATGATGCATTAACCGGCTTGCTGAACCGTCGAGAGATTGTCGATGCTGTGCGCCGGGAGTTGGCCCGCGCCAAGCGAGAAAAGAAACCCGTCACCGTAGTTATGGCGGACATTGATCACTTCAAAACCATCAACGACCAACTGGGTCATCTTGCCGGAGATGAAGTGCTGGCGGAGGTTGGCCGAAGGCTGCGGACAGAACTCCGCGTCTATGACGCAGCCGGACGGTATGGCGGCGAGGAGTTTCTGCTGGTCATGCCTGGGTGCGATCTCACTTCGGCGCTCATCCGGGCCGACCAGCTTCGAGTGTCGCTATCCAAAACGCCGATCGCCACGGCAGTGAAACCTCAAAGCGTCACGGTAAGCATGGGAGTTGCGGTGGCGAATGACGGGATAGAGGTTGAACTTCAGTCTCTGTTGCACCGGGCTGACCTTGGTCTCTACAAGGCGAAGCAAGAGGGCCGCAATCGCATCGCGCAAGTGGACGACGAAGAAGTCAAAGAAATTGCCGCAGCCAGTAGCTAGTAGCTAGAAGACGGCCTAGCCCCAGTTCCTAGCTCCTGGCTCCTAGCTACTCGCTACCAGTCCTATCCATTGGCGCCACATTTCCGTTAGCCTTGAGAACTGGGAATCATCCGAAGGAGCACTCATGAAATTACTCGTAATTGGGTCAGGCATGATGGGTTCGGCGGCAGCCTACGACATGGCACGCCAGAGTTCGGTAGAGGCAGTCACGCTCGCTGACAATGATCTGAAACGCGCCCGGCAGGTTGCCGCGCGGATCAATCGGCTGGCGGCTGAGAAGAAAGTCCGCGCCGTGTCTTTGGACGCCGCGAAAGAGAAGGAAGCGGCGCGGCTGATGAAGGGCCACGACGGCGTTTTGTCGGCGGTTCCTTACCGGTTGAACCTGGGGCTGGCAAAAGCCGCGATTGAGGCCGGCTGTCACTTCGCCGATCTGGGCGGCAACAACACCGTCGTCCGGCAGGAACTGGCTCTCGCGAAAAAGGCCGAGAACAAAGGAGTCGGCTTGGCTCCCGACTGCGGCCTCTCGCCGGGCATGGCATCGATTCTAGGCGGAGAGTTGGTGCGCCGCCTGGGCGGACACGCCGACGCGCTCCGGCTCTATGTGGGCGGGCTGCCGGAAAGACCTACGCCGCCATTTCACTACCAACTGGTGTTTTCCGTGGAAGGCCTCATCAACGAATACGTGGAACCGGCGCGCATCCTGCGCAAAGGCAAGCTGACGACGATTGAGCCGCTCACCGAGCCCGAGCCATTCCACATGGACGGATTCGCGCCCCTGGTGGCTTTTCATACCTCGGGCGGAACCTCGACTCTGCCGGAAAGCTTTGAGGGCAGAGTCGGAGAATGCTTCGAGAAAACCCTGCGCTACCCGGGTCATTATGATCTGCTCTGCGAATTGAAGGAGTTGGGTCTGTTTTCGAGCGACAAGATGCGCATCGGCAAGGCTGACATTTCGCCGCGCGCGGTGCTGTCCAAGGTTTTCGAGGGCAAGTTCGCGGGCAAGGGACCGGATGTCACCATCATGCGGCTTGAGGCCCACGAATCGGTCACTTCGCCCGGGGTCCGCGGCTTGCTGGGTGGAAAGCTCAAAGGCCGCGTGGCCACCTTCACCATGGTCGACCATTACGATCCCAAGAGCGACATGAGCGCCATGATGCGAACCACCGCATTCCCCGCCTCCATCGTTCTGCAGATGATGTGCTCGGGAGCGGTGGAAAAGCGCGGCGCGGTCCTGCAGGAGCGCGACGTGCCAGCGGAAATGTTCCTGGATGAGATGGCGCGGCGCGGCATCAGGATTGAATACCGGGAGGAGTAGCGGCGTTAAGAGCACCTTGTATGAATGCTGTAACCGCTTCTCCTTCCGTCCTTCGCGAGAACTTGGCGCACTTTGCGGTTAAGACCTTCTAACCGCAAAGTACGCAAAGGAGGCCGCTAAGAACGCAAAGGGCATCACTTCGGACCGACCTATTGAGTTTTGCATAATATGGTGACATTCCCGGCTTCTTGTGGTGTGTCGCACACGCCGACAGGGAGGTAACACTCGAAGTCGATGGCCCCGGCTACTTTGGTCGCCCGAAGAACAAGACGTAGCCGTCAGGATCGCAAATCTCGAAGCCGCGCAGACCGTCGTGTGTATCCTTAAGCGGTGCACTGAATGCTGCGCCATGATCAGCAAATTCCGCGGCAAGCGCATCGGGGTCTGGTGCATAGACATAGGCGTCCCACCTCATGGAGGGATGACGCTTGGGGTTCGGCAGCGGCAACACGTCTTTGTCGGATTTGACGAAGAGTTGCGCTCCGTCACGGCCGATGATGGCGAAAAAAGGATTCCGATCCGGCTCCTGGAATCTCGTCTCAAAACCAAGCTTATCGCAGTAGAAGGCGATGGTTTGATCGACGTTGCTGACGATGAAGAATGGCGAAATCCCCTGCGTGTTCGGTCGTGTCATAAGCATGGACGCTCCTGCTGCGGATCAAACGTAGGATATCAGCGCGGCATGACGGATAGCTGCCGCTGATCCTTTTCCCGCAGCATTTCCCATGCTCCGGGCCATACAACAAGAAGCCGGTAATGTCACTATATGATGCAATTCTCAATAATCTGCTCTCACCCGTGCATGCCTGCCGCCGCGGCGCTCGCGCCAGCCTTCGATGATGAGATAGAGCACGGGAATAAAAAACAGATTCAGCAGCGTGGACATGATCATTCCGCCGAACACTGTAGTCCCGACCGAATGGCGGCCTTCTTGTCCGGCGCCGCTCGCCACCATGAGCGGAACCACGCCAAGAATGAAGGCGAATGACGTCATCAGAATCGGGCGCAAGCGAATCCGGGCCGCTTCGACGGCCGCTTCCACCAGCGGCAACCCGCGCTCCCGCAATTGCTCGGCAAATTCCACAATCAAAATCGCATTCTTGCTGGCCAATCCGATCAGCATTACCAAGCCAACCTGGCAGTAAACATCGTTTTGCAGTCCGCGCAGAGATTGTGCAAGCAGCGCTCCCAGCATCGCCATGGGCACCGCCAGCAGTACGATGAATGGCAGCACAAAGCTCTCATACTGCGCGGACAGCGTCAGATAAACCACCAGCACTCCCAAGGTGAACAGGATCAGCGTTGTACGCCCGGAGGCGAGTTCTTCCAGCGAGATGCCGCTCCACTCATAGGTGAATCCGATCGGCAGCACCTTCTTGCTCAGTTCCTCCATGGCCGTGATCGCCTGGCCGGAGCTGAAACCGGGCGCTGCCGAGCCATCAAGTTCGGCAGAACGAAACAGATTGTAATGATTGATCACCTGCGGCGAGGCGGTCTGCGAGATCGAGACCAGGTTTTCCAGCGGAACCATCGCGCCGGTATCGGACCGCACGTAATACTGCTTCATGTCGTTCGGCGAGGAGCGGAATTGCTTGTCCGCCTGCACGTAAACGCGATAGGAGCGGTTGTTGAAGTCGAAATCATTGACATAGGCAGAGCCCATGTAGACGCCCAGCGTGTCCGTGACTTGCTGCAGCGGAACGTGCAGGCTCTTGGCTTTTTCGCGATCGATGGTGACCAGAAACTGGGGATCGCTCGCAGTGTAGCTGCTGAAAAGGCCGACGAGATCCTTCCTCGCAGATCCCTGATGCTCCAGGTCCTGAACCACGCTGGCCAGTTCCTGCAGGGTGTGCGCGCCCTGGTCCTGCACTTCGTACTGAAATCCGCCGAGCGACCCGACACCGTTGATCGCCGGGGGCAGAAAGGGAAGCACAACTGCGCCCGAGATGGCGAAGAACTGTCCGCGCAGACGGTTCACCACGGCATCGGCGGAATGGTCCGGCCCCTTGCGCCGGGAATAATCCCTTAACATGGCGAAAACCTCGCCCTGATTAGGAGCCCCGCCCGCCAGGCCCGCCCCAGCGATCGCGAAAACGTTCTCTACGTCGCGGTCATCACGCATGATCTTGCCGACTTGTTCCACAATGCTGAGCGTGTATTGTTCGGATGCGCCGGGCGGCGCCTGCACCGCGACCAGAAAATAGCCTTGGTCCTCGTTGGGCACAAAAGCTTTTGGAACGCGCTGAAAAATCACGTAGGTAATCCCAAGTCCCGACAGGAAGAGCAGCAACGCAACCCAGCGGAAACGCAAGAAGGCGCGCAGCGACCCGCGATACCCGTTGGTCACCGCGGCGATGACTTTGTCCACTTCGCGGAAAAGCCAGATCTTCTCGCCATGCGTCCGCCCCAGCAGCAGTGCTGAGAGCGCAGGACTCAGCGTCAGCGCATTGAAAGCCGAGATGGAAATCGAGAATGCGATGGTAAGCGCGAACTGGCGATACAGAATGCCGGTGGTTCCCGGAAAGAAAGCCACCGGAACAAACACGGCGACCAGCACCAGCGACGTGGCGATCACCGCGCCCGTTACTTCTTTCATGGCAGCGGAGGTGGCTTTGATCGTGCTGTGTTCACCCTCCTGAATATGCCGCTCGATATTTTCGATCACCACGATGGCGTCATCCACCACCAGTCCGGTCGCCAACGTGATGCCGAACAGGGTCAGCGTGTTGACCGAGAAATTCAGCAGTTTGACGAACGCGAAGGTCCCGATCAGCGAAACCGGAATCGTAACCGCCGGAATGATCGTGCTGCGCCAGTCTTCGAGGAATATGAAAATGACCAGAATCACCAGCGCGATGGCTTCCAGCAAGGTGAAAAGCACGTCTTTGATCGACGCGCTGACCGCGTCGGTGGTATCGAAGGCGTTCTCGTACTTCATGCCCGGAGGAAAGTGTTTGGAAAGCCGCTCCAACTCAGCCAAAGCCCGCCGGTCCACATCGAGCGCGTTGGCGGTGGAGAGCTGAGTGATGCCAATGCCGACGGAGTCACGCCCGTTATAGATCAGATCGGTGCTATAGTCCTCGGCCCCAAGTTCGGCACGGCCCACATCCCTGAGCCGCACCAATGTGCCGTCCGCGTTGGTCTTAAGAATAATGTTGTCGAACTGGGCTGGCTCGCTGAGCCGGCCGATGGCGCGCACGCTGATTTGAAATTGCTGCCCTGCCTTGATCGGCGGTTGTCCCACCTGCCCGGCAGCGACTTCTACGTTCTGTTCCTGCAAGGCATTGACGGCGTCTGTCGCGGTCAGGCCGCGGCTCGCCATGCGCACCGGATCGAGCCACAACCGCATGGAGTATTTCCGTTCGCCGAAAACGAACACGTCGGCCACGCCAGGAATGCGTTTGAGCGTGTCCTTGACGTAAACGTCAAGATAGTTGCTCATGAACAGCGTTGTGTAGCGGTCATCCGGCGAATACACCGCTGCGCCCAGCACAAAGTTCTGCGATGACTTGGCCACCGTGACGCCGGTAGCCTTGACTGCGGCCGGAAGCCGTCCCTGCGCGGTGTTGACCCGGTTCTGAATGTCGACCGCGGCCAGATCAGGATCGCGATCCAGATCAAACGTCGCGGTGATCGAACTGGTGCCATCATTTCCGCTGGTCGAGGTGAGATACTTCATCCCCTGAGCGCCGTTGATTTGCTGTTCGAGCGGGATCGTCACCGCTGATTCCACGGTTTGAGCGCTGGCCCCAACGTACGCGCTGGTAACGGAAGCCTGTGGCGGCGCGAGATCAGGAAATTGAGAAACCGGCAAAGTGGGGATCGCGACCGCGCCCGCCAGAATGATCAGCAGCGCGCAGACCGTAGCAAACACCGGACGATGAATGAAGAAATCTACGAACATGCAAGTACAGTTCCCAGTTCCCAGTTGTCAGTTCCCAGTTCTTGCGTACAGTTACGGTCTCGACGATCCGCAGCCAATCACAGGGAGGCTTGCAAACAACTAAACTGGGAACTGATAACTGACAACCGGCAACTGATCCTAGCTTTGCGGCACGACCGCTGCACCATCCACCAGGTACTGCGTGCCGGAGACGATGATCTTGTCCCCGGGCTTTACTCCGTCCAGCACCACATAGTCGTTGCCCGTCATCTCTCCCACACGGAGCGCCTTCTGATGCGCCACCAGCTTGCCGTTCTGGTCCTCAGCAAGGAAAGCGAAGTATTGTCCGCCAATGCGTGAAACCGCCAGCACCGGAACCACCGGTCCCTCCCGTGTTCCCCATACCACCCGGGCGCGAATGAACTGCAAATGGCGCAACTGGTCCTCATGGTTGGCGATCTGCGCCTTGATCAGCACGCTCTGTGTGGTGTTGTCCACCTCCGGCGAAATAAAGCTCACGCGGCTGTCGGCGATCACGTTGCCCGCCCCATCCACGATTTCGACCGGCATGTTCATCTTCAGCTGCGCCGACCGTTCGATGGGAACATAGACGTACGCTTCCAGGCTTCCCGGCTTATCGATAGTGGTGAGCGTGGTAGTGTTGGTGACCCGGTCTCCCACCCGAACCGGAATGTCGCCCACAATTCCGTCCGCCGGCGCGCTCACCCGGTAGTAGCGAAGTTCGACTTGCTGTTCCTGGACTTGGGCGTCCAGCGCGCTCAGTTGCGCCTGCGCCGTATCCAGTGCCGATTTCGCCTGGTCGAGGTCCTGCCTGGCGACCACCCCCGCGGCAGCCAGTGCGCTGATGCGATCATATTGCTGTTTGGCCCACGCCAGATTGGCCTGAGCCGCCGCCCGCGATTGTTCCTGGCTGGTGACCGTCGCCTGCTGCTTCAAGGGATCGATCTCCATCAGGACAGTTCCTCGCTTCACCCGGTCGCCCGAGCGCACATAAATAGAGATGATCTGGCCCTCGACCTGCGGCATCAGGATGGCGGCGTCCCGTGATTTCAAGGTCGCCACATATTCCGTGGTGTCACTCACCGAAACCGCCCGCGCCACTTCGATCTTCACCGGAATGCTGGGCATCTCCTGCGGGGCGTCGCCCTTGGCTGCGCCGCTACTGCACGCTGTTCCGAACACCGCCAGCAGCGCCAGTGCGCCCGGGCCCATCGCCCGCAAGACCCATCGTCTTTCAAGTTCCCAAGCCATAATCCTTCGTTGTCAAAGCTACCACGCAGGCTCCCCAGCAGCCAAGGACATGAACCCTGCGCCCCCACTCGAATTTTCAGCCGCTAACATGTAGATTCGCAATAAGACCTTTTGACTGAAAAAGCCAGCGCTGGTTACCGACCAGAAGGGACTAATTATGAAGCCTGCCCGCAGTTTTGCCAGTGACAACAATGCCGGAATTCACCCCAAGGTTCTGGAAGCGATCGCCGCCGCCAATGAGGGGCACACGGTCGGCTACGGTGACGATCCCTACACCGCGTCAGCGGTCAAAGCCTTCAAGCAGCATTTCGGACCCGATATCGAAGTTTTCATCGTGTTCAACGGCACCGCCGCAAACTGCCTCAGCCTCAAAGCTCTGACCGAGACCTTTCATGCTGTGATCTGCGCCGACGGCGCCCACATTTATACCGATGAATGCGGCGCCCCGGAAAAATTCACCGGTTGCAAGCTGATTCCCATCGCCACCGACGACGGCAAACTCACGGTCGAATCCGTCAGCCACGCTTATCACGGAATCGGCGACCAGCATCACGTCCAGCCTCGCGTGATCTCGATCACGCAGGCGACAGAACTGGGCACAGTCTACAAGCCGAAGGAAATTCACGACCTCGCCCGTTTCGCCCATGAACGCAACTTGTATCTGCACATGGACGGAGCCCGCATCGCCAACGCCACCGTCAGTCTCGGCCTGAGCCTGCGCGAAGCCACCCGGGACCTTGGCGTCGATGTGCTCTCCTTCGGTGGAACCAAGAATGGCGCCATGGGTGCGGAGGCGGTGATCTTCTTCAATCCGAAACTGGCAGAGAATTTCTTATACCTGCGAAAGCAGGGGATGCAACTGGCGTCCAAAATGCGCTTTATCTCGGCGCAGTTCGAAGCTCTCTTCGCTGACGATCTCTGGCGGAAAAATGCCGAGCACTCCAACCGCATGGCGGCTTTGCTGGAAAAAGAAATCAGCAAGATTCCGCGAGTGAGGATTGTCTACAAGGTGGAGGCGAACGGAGTTTTTGCGCAGATCCCGAAGCAAGCCATTGCCAAGCTCCAGAAGAAATATTTTTTCTACGTCTGGAATGAAGAAGAGTCGCTGGTGCGCTGGATGTGCTCGTTCGATACCACCGAGCAAGACGTCCGGCAGTTTGCCAAGCTCGTGGCGGAAACCGTCAAGGGCTAGCAGACCCTACCGTCTTCTTCCATGCGACGGATCCGCCTCCGTCGCCGTCTCCACGTCCACATGCAACCGCAGCGCCGCAGCCACTCCCGGCGGATAACATTCTCCGTCCGGGTTGTAGTTCGCCGGACATCCCGCCGCCACATCTTTTCTTCTGGGAGACTGCGCAAACTGCCAAACCTCGGCAAAGTCGATGCCACTCTCCGCCGGGCGCGGCGGCTGTTTGGGAAACGCGCATCCCGGTGACGGCGGACAGGCATCGTTCGTCACCCAATACACAATTTTTCTTCCGGCGGCGTTTTGCCGGATATCCTCGGCGGTAATGATCGACGCGCCGCCCGCTTCCTTCGCGGCAATGCCGGAACAATAAACTCCCGTCCGGAATCCTGCCGCGATCACGCCGTCCATCCAGGTGAACAGATACGCCTTCTGCTCGGGAAGCATTCTTCCGCCCTGCTCCTGGTCGAGAAAAATGACCGTCCCCGCCGGAAAGCCCTCTTTTCGCGCCGCCGCCGCCGCCGCTCGCGCGTCAGACTTTCCCAGCGCCGTCGCGTGGGAAACATTCTTCAAGTCCGAGTAGAGTCTGCCGTTGAACAAAACCAGAAATCCGAAGCCTGCGGACTCGATTGCCTTCCGCTTTCCCGCCCAGCTATTGCGCTTCTCCCCCGGAGGAAGATTGAGCCAGAACCCGGCGTAAGAAAACGTCTCCCGCAGCGCTTTCAGGTTCCCGTCACCTGGATAATCGTTGCGATCGAAGCCAAGATACGATGCGGGCTCGTGTCCTGGAGGTGACTGAGTATGTCCGGTTTGACCGAGGGTGAGCGCAACTGCAGCCAAAGCGATCGCGGCTCGATGTGTCATCCAGTAATAGTACGCTGCGAAATTTTTCGGCGTACTCATCGTCCGCTGCGCTGAGATCGATTTAGTTTCTAGCTGGGTATACCCCCTCCCCACCGGTCTAGTGGAATCATCGAGTTACGGACATTTTCCCGCCAAAATCTAGAGCCCATTGGGCTTAGAGGTAAAATCTAGATTCCTAATGAGTTATACAATATTATTACAAGTTCTCCACAAGATATATGTCGAGGATGTCAGGTTGCCGGCCGGGGTGTCAAGGAGAAATGGAGCGTGTAGAGATTCCGGCCTCATGCAAAAAACACAAGCCTGGACGGGGCACCCTCCAGGTTGGTTCAAGTACGCGAGTCCGGCGGCAAGCTTTTTCCTTGAAATGCGCCCGCGAAGGTAACTTCCCGCAGAACAAGTTTGCTGCTATCTTCTCCCTCAGAAGTTCCAAAATGGGAACCATCCCAGTCATTTACCGTGTAGGGGGAGTAATGAAGAATCTGCTGCGTATCGTTGCCGTGTTCCTGGCACTGTTCACTTCGATCGCATGGGCCCAGTCAAACCGCATCTCAACCGACAATAGTCAAGCCGTGCCTGTTATTACCGGCAGTGTTGACGACAGCAACCTGGTGACGTTATCCGGCAATACGCGTCCCGAGGCGAACGCCAGGAACGATCGCGGCCGCGTCGAAGACACCTTCCCACTGGACCACATGTTCCTCCAGTTGAAACGTCCCCCCGCACAGGAGCAGGCGCTCCAGAAATACATTGATCAACTGCACGATCCCGCTTCGCCGTACTTTCACCAGTGGCTGACCGCGAAGCAACTCGGGGAGAGATATGGCCTCGCGCAGTCAGACATTCACAAGATCACGGGCTGGCTCATGTTGCACGGTTTCGCCGTTAACTCGGTCGCCCCGAGCAGAATGACAATCGACTTCTCCGGGACCGCGGGCCAGGTGCGCCTTGCTTTCCACACCGAGATTCACAAGCTACAGGTCAACGGCGTCGACCATATAGCGAACATGAGTGACCCACAGATTCCGGCTGCACTCGTGCCGGCGGTCGCCGGGGTGGTCTCGCTGCACAACTTCATGCCGCACCCCATGTACGAAGCGCGCACCAACTACACCGTCGGCGGCAATTATTTAGTCGTGCCCGCGGACTTCGCCACTATCTACAACTTGAATCCCCTGTTCGCCAAAGGCTATTCCGGAAAGGGCCAGACCATCGTGGTGGTCGAAGACACCGACCTGTACAGCACTTCGGACTGGACCAACTTCCGCTCCACTTTCGGCCTCTCCAGCTACACCGCGGGATCTCTAACGCAGGTCCATCCTGGTAGTGGTTGCACCGATCCCCACACCAACAGCGATGACGTTGAGGCGACCCTGGATGTCGAGTGGGCGAGCGCCGCCGCGCCCGACGCGGCCATCGAACTGGCCTCCTGTGCGAACACGACCAACTTTGGCGGCTTCATCGCCCTGCAAAATCTCCTGAACGGATCTAAACCGCCGGCCATTGTCAGTGTCAGCTACGGCGAGTCCGAAACCGATGACACGGCAGCGTTCAACGCCGCCATCAATTCCTTGTACCAGCAGGCGGTGAGCGAGGGCGTCTCAGTTTTTGTATCGTCAGGCGACCAGTTGGCGGCGGTTTCCGACGGGGGGAACCCCTACGCAATGTACGGCATCAACGTGAACGGGTGGGGCTCAACCATCTACAACGTCGCGGTCGGAGGAACCGACTTCGGTGACACCTACGCCGGCACCAATACCACCTACTGGAACTCGACCAACAGCGGCACCTACGGCTCGGCATTGTCTTATATTCCGGAGATTCCCTGGAACGACTCGTGCGCCAGCCTGTT
The DNA here is from genome assembly GCA_963758285.1 of Terriglobia bacterium. Taxonomy (GTDB): domain Bacteria; phylum Acidobacteriota; class Terriglobia; order Terriglobales; family Acidobacteriaceae; genus DASVWZ01. The sequence continues at coordinate 26,054 of CAVWUT010000017.1, forward strand.
GATCGCCAAGTTCGAGGGGTACACTACGACCTACGGGACCAGCGGGTTTTGCAATAGCTCACCCGGCGCACCCTTTCTGGATGTAGTGGGTGGCAGCGGCGGACCAAGTGCATGCGCGACGGGCACGCCGAGCACTCAGCACGTTGTTAGCGGGACCTGCAAGGGATATGCAAAACCCTCATGGCAGTCCGTGTTAGGCAATCCAGCCGATGGCGTACGTGATCTGCCGGACGTTTCCCTTTTCGCTGCGAACGGAGTCTGGGGACATGCCTACGTGATTTGCTACTCCGACCCTACCTATGGCGGCGTGCCCTGCACCGGTGCTCCAAGCGGGTGGCTTGAGGCCGGAGGGACATCATTCTCCTCCCCCATCATGGCCGCCATCCAGTCGCTGGTCAATCAGGCCACCGGGAAAAGCTGGGGCAACCCGAACCCCACCTACTATTCGCTCGCTGCCGCGGAATATGGCGCGAGCGGCAGCTCCGCCTGCAACTCAACCAAAGGAAACACCGTCGGCAGCAGTTGCATTTTCTATGACGTGACCGAGGGCGACAACGATGCGCCCTGCAAAGGCACCCACAACTGCTACCTGCCGTCGGGTACCTATGGCGTGCTTTCCACCTCCAATTTCGCGTTCAAGCCTGCTTACACTACGCAGACCGGATGGGACTTTTCTACCGGCATCGGCACCATCAACGCCTACAACCTCGTCACCGGCTGGAACGCGTCCGGCACGCCAACCACCACAACCCTGACTCTCTCCGCCTCGGCCATCAACTTCGGAACCGCAAGCGTGACCCTCACCGCTACCGTGACGTTGAAATCCGGCACGCCCACCGGGACCGTGACGTTCTACAACAACGGGACTGAGATTTCCCAAACCGGCAACCCGGCGACCCTGGCTTCCGGCAAAGCGGCCTTGACTTATAACACCAGCGCGCTTGCGGTCGGCACCTATTCCATCACGGCAACCTACAACCCCACCGGCTCGTTCGCCAGCTCAACTTCGGCTCCGTCCCAACTGCAAGTCCAGGATTTCACGCTTTCGGCTCCCAATCCCACCACGGTGACGATCAGCGCTCCCGGACAAAGCGGCAAAACGGTCATAACCATTACGCCGCTGGGCGGTTTCAATCAGACGCCGGCTTTCACTTGCGCGCCGCTGCCCTCCGAGGCCAACTGCACCGCTGCGGGCACGGCAACCAGCCAGACGATTACCTTCACCACCGTGGCCGCCTCAAGGTTGCGCGAGAGTCCCTTTGGACGCCACGGAGGCGTATTCTATGCCATGCTGTTGCCCGGACTGTTTGGCTTGGTCTGGCCTGCGGGCAGTCGCAAACGAATGATTCGGCTGGTGGCTCTGATTGCGATCCTGGCCTGCCTGACCCTCTGGATGCCGGCCTGTGGCGGCGGCAGCACCAGTACATCCAATCCCGGAACGCCAACCGGAACCACCAGTGTGAGCATTACTGCGACTTCGGGCAGCCTGCATCACTCGGTGCAGGTCCAGCTGACGGTCCAGTAGATACTGCGTTTCCCCGCGCTCCGCGAAAATCGCGGAGCGCATTTTTCTTTTCCAGGTTAGGAAGACTCGGCGCTGACTTCGTGCGGGCCCTGCGTAGGGGAAGGGCGTTCAGGACGTCATCCCGAAGCCCCGCGCTTTCTCCAGCGGGGCGAGGGATCTGGCGTGGACTGCCCCTGCAGTGTGGATCATTGCGGACCAGCGGGCTCTTGCAGTGGCTGCCTCAAATCCGGGGGTGACCGGGAGATCCGCGCGAGATCCCTCACCCGGCTGAAATACGCCGAGTTTCGGGATGACGCTTTCGAATCGGCGCTGGCGATCCTGCGGCTGTGGGATATGGCAATCGTAAGACCCCTAGAACAACTCGGGACGGGAAGCTCGAAACCCCGCTTCCCGCCGCGGTGGAATAGAATATCCACACCATGAACGAGTCTCTGCTGAAACTCGCGGAGCCAGATTCAACCCCGGCGCTGGTCACCTTGCAGCATTTCCGTGACATTCCGGAAGCGCTGCTGGCCAAGGGCAAGCTGGAATCGGCCCGCATCGCTTGCGTGCTGGCCGACGGCAATCTGGTGCGCATGGACTGGCTGCTCTCCAACGCCATCGGTGGTCTGCGCCTGCAAGTGCGCCAGGGGGATCTCGAATCCGCCCGCGCTCTTCTCGCCGAGCCCATCCCGCCCGAGTTCAGCGCCGAAGAAGTTGGCGAGCCCTACCAGCAGCCTCGTTGCCCGCATTGCTACTCGCTCGACATCGGATTTGAGAAACTCGACCGCTTCTGGACTTACGGGCTCTGGCTGCTCTTGCAGTTTCCCGTGCCCATCCGCAAGGACAATTGGAAGTGCTACACCTGCGGCGCCGAATGGGTGGAAGAGTAAGGGTAAAGGTAAGGGCCGCATCTTGTATAAGTTGTCATCCCGAGCGAAGCGAGGGATCTGTAGTTGGCCGCAAAATGCAGATCCCTCGCTTTGCTCGGGATGACAAAAGTGCGGCGGATTCAATGTTGAAGAGCGGTCCCTCACATTTCCCGGACGGCTGCAGGCGTATCGATCATCCCCCTTTGCCCAGGGCTGAAGTTTCTTTCCGGTTTGCCGATCTACTATAGTTGAGTCCAATCTACTCCTCTTCCGCGAAACCGGTTGCCAAAGCAAGTACTCGCTTTGTGGCCCGGCAGCCCATCTTCACCGGCGAGGAAAAGGTCTTTGGCTACGAATTGCTGTTCCGTGACGGCGTCGAAGACTACTTCCGTGCCGCCGATGCCGACGTCGCCTCCCGCAGCACCCTAAACACATCCATGCTGATTGGCCTGGATATCCTCTGCGACGGGCAGCGTGCGTTCCTGAACTGCACCCGCGAACTTCTGCTGAAGGACTACATCACGCTTCTGCCCGCACCCCAGACGGTGGTCGAAGTTCTGGAAACCGTGCCGCCCGACGATCTGGTGGTGGCCGCCTGTCAGCGTTTGCGGCAGGCTGGATACCTCATCGCTCTCGACGACTTCGTCCTCGACGACCCGCGCGCCAGCCTCACCGAGCTGGCGGACATCATCAAGGTGGACCTCAAACTGACGACCTTCCCGCAGGCGGCGGAGATTGTCAAACGGCTTGGTCCGAGGCGCTGCCGGATGCTGGCGGAGAAAGTGGAAACTCGCGCGGAATTCGCCGCCGCCAGGAAAGCCGGATTCGTTTACTTTCAGGGCTATTTCTTTCGCCGGCCCGAAACCCTGGCCACGCACGAAATCCCGGAGAACCGCATCAACTATCTGCGCATCTGGCAAGCCATCTGCCGCCCCCAGTTGGACGTGCGCGAAATCGAAGACCTGATCAAGCGGGAAGCGTCTCTGTGCTATCGCCTGCTGCGCTATTTGAACTCTCCCGTGTTCGGCCTGGGCAACGAGATTCGCTCGGTCCGCCACGCCCTGGCGCTGCTGGGCGAGCGCGAGGTTCGCCGCTGGGTCCGTCTGGTCGCTACCCTCAGTGCAGGCCAGGATAAGTCCAGCGAATTGGTCACCTCCGCTCTGATTCGCGCCCGCTTCTGCGAACTGCTGTCCCTCAAGACCCATTACACCGGCTCTGACCTTTTCCTGATGGGCCTGATGTCCCTCATGGATGCCATCCTGGAGTTCCCCATGGCCAAGCTTCTCGATCACGTTGCTTTGGACCAGGACAGCAAATCGGCTTTGCTGGGCAAGGCCAGCAGCCTGCGGCCATTTTACCGGCTCATGCTGGCTCAGGAATCTGGCGAGTGGAAGGAGGCCGCGGAACTGGCACATCAGTTGAATCTGACGGAGAGCGAAGTGGCGGAAAGTTATTGGGAAGCGGTGCAATGGGCGCGTCAGGTAAGCGCCGCTTAGAAACTCTGCCAGCACATCCAGGGAGCCTCCGATCAAGTCGTCGATGTAGGCGGGGGGTCCCCGGCCGTGCGCGACTCCGTTTGGAATCCATACTTAGCCCGATGCTACAGACTACCCACTCAGGCTCCGGCCAGCCCGCCGGTTACTTCTGGAAAAATGTGGCTACTTTTGCACTTGCGTTCCACTGCCCGAGCGGGATACCATCATTCTTGTTCCCAGCGGCTATGCTCCCCGGCTGGCCTCCCGCGCCCATAAGCTCCAGGCGCCTGAAACGGACGAAGATCATTCTTGAGTGAATTCCGGTTGCGTTTGGTTTCCTGCACATGGGGTGTACGTGCCAAGGTCGAGTCACCACGGTAGACGCTGTATGCAAACCGGAAAGCGGTAACACAGAAACGTCGCATCGCATCCATCCGGATCGCAATGCGGGGGTACGTTAGAAAAGAGACAACATGAACGTTGCACCCGGACATCCCTCCGGTGGAGGAGGGAGAAGCAGGCGGCGCCGAGGGCGTCGTCCCTCGAACCGCAGCGGGCCGCTTGGCGCCCGCGATCGCCAGTTGCACGATGGCATCTACACCGCCCCCATGGATCATAGTTATCGCGCCGCCATGGGCGGGGAGAATCGAAACCGCAGCGGCCGCCCCGGTTCCGCTCCATCCTATTCTCCGGCAGAACCGGAGCCGCTGCCCCACAGCGACGATGCCGTCTCGCGCATCTTCGCCTTTGTGGACGATCTTTTCTTTCGCTCCAAGATTCAGGAGACCGCCCGCAAACTCAACGTCAACGTGGAATTCTTCCGGGCGGAAAAAGACTTGACCGAGCGCATGAAGAACAACGGCGACGATAAGCCGTCGCTCATCATCTTCGATCTGAACAATGCCGCGGCGAAACCGCTGACCCTGATTCCCAAACTCAAGGCCAAGCTGAAGAAGGAAACCTCGATCATCGGATTCCTTTCCCATGTGCAAGGCGATCTCAAGCAGAAGGCGCACGAGGTCGGCGCCGACATGGTGTTACCGCGTTCCGCCTTTTCCCAGAATCTGCCGCAGTTGCTGCGCCGGCACGGCGCTCCGAGCGAGGTCGAGGAAACCCTGAAGCCACCTGAGTAAGGCCAGGCTTGCAGGCCGCCTCCGAATGGTCCAGCTATCCGGGGGGCCATCGCAGACTGCGTCCACCCAGCAAATGCACATGCAGGTGAAATATCGATTGCCCGGCCTGCGGACCCACGTTCACCACCGTGCGGTATCCATCCTCAATATTGCGCTGCCGCGCGATGGCAGCCGCCGCCAGATGGCAACGCCCGATCACCTCGGCGTCCGCCTCCGATCCTTCCTTGAGGCCGCGAATGTGCTGCTTGGGAACGACCAGCACATGCGTTGGGGCCTGGGGATGGAGATCCTCGAACGCAAAGGTGTGCTCATCTTCATAGACTTTCCTGGTTGGAATCTCTCCGCGGATAATCCGGCAAAAGAGGCAATCATTCATCGCTTGCTCCTGTAAGTCGGTTCTCGCCCGGCACCCATCAAGAGCCTCCGATTAAGTCATCGATGTAGGCGCGGCGTCCCCGCCCGTGCTAGCCCCGCTCCTCAAACATCCGGCTCCGCCACAAACTTCGCAAATCCCCGATGAATCACCTCCAGCGTATCCGCCGCGAGCGAGAGTGTCTTCAACTCGGATTTCGTGAACCAGCAGGCCTCGGCGGCATCGCCCGCCGCGTGCGGCTCTCCCCCGATCCGGTAGCAGAGAAAGTCGATCAGCACAAAATGATACAGGGTGCGCTCGTCGGCGTCGCGCACCACCCGGTCGTAAACCCCCAGCAGATCGGCGGTCTCGATCGTCAGACTCGTCTCCTCCAGTGCCTCGCGGACCGCGGCTTGGCGGAGGGTCTCACCGACTTCGAGCAAACCGCCGGGGATGGACCATTCCCCCAGTTGGGGCGGATGACCGCGCCTCACCAGCACCACCCGGTCGTCCTCAATAATGATGGCGCCGATGCCCACCAACGGCGTTTCGGGGTATTCTCGCTTCATGACCCAAGAATTCTAGAACATCCCCTCCTCCACGAATCCGCATCTTTGTAGTTACAATAACGTCGCCCATGTCCCTTGACGAATATAAGCGAAAACGCCGCTTTTCCGAGACGCCCGAGCCGCCACCGAAGCTTGAAGCGAAGTCCAAGCACCGCTACGTGGTCCAGAAGCATCGTGCCACCCGTCTGCATTATGACTTCCGTTTGGAAATGGACGAGGTATTGAAATCCTGGGCGGTTCCCAAAGGCCCGTCGCTCGATCCCGCCGATAAACGTCTGGCCATGCAGGTCGAGGATCACCCGGTTTCCTACTTCGATTTTGAGGGCACGATTCCGGAAGGGAACTACGGCGCGGGCACCGTCATGGTTTGGGATGTCGGCACCTGGGAGCCCCTTTCGTCGCAAGCGGTGAACGGCAAGTATCTGCCCGGAACCGACGCCGAAGCTTCGGCCATGCTAAGCAAGGGCGATTTCAAGATCCGCCTGCATGGCAAGCGGCTGAAAGGCGATTTCGCTCTGATTCACATCAAAGGCCGGCGGCCCGGAAGCAAGGGAACCGAGTGGCTGCTGATCAAGAAGCACGACGACGAAGTTGTCGAGGGTTACGACATCAATCAGTACGACTCGTCGGTGCTCAGCCACAGAACCATGGCGCAGATTGCCGGAGATGAAGATTCGGCCGAGTGGAAGAGCAGCCGCAAGGTATCCCGCGGCGGCGCGAAGGCCCCATGGCTGGCGGAGACTCTGGCGAAGCTGGATAAAAAAAAACAAAAGGCAATAACCGCCGAGACCGCAAAGCCCGCCGAGAGTAAGCGAAATAAAAAAGCGCAATCGGTTCCACCCACCTCATCCGACACAGTCGTTAGCGGTAAATTAAAGAAGAAATTCTCCTCGGCGGTCTTGGCGTCCTCGGCGGTAAATAACCTGAAGGGTGCGGTCGCGCGTGAAATGCCCACGGCTATCACGCCCATGCTGGCCACTTCCACCGAAAAGCCTTTCGACGATCCAGACTGGCTTTTTGAAATCAAGTGGGACGGATATCGCGCAGTCTCGTTTGTCGCAGAGGGCAAGGTACGCCTCGCGTCGCGCAACCATAACGATATGACTGGCCAGTTTCCTGAGATTCACGTTCTGCCGCAGTTCGTGAAGGCCCAATCCGCGATTCTTGACGGCGAACTCGTGGCGCTCGATGAGCAAGGCCGGTCTTCTTTCAGCCTCATGCAGCAGCGTACCGGAATCCGCAGCGGTGGACGCCGCGTTGCCGGGCGCGCCGACGTGCCCATTGTTTACTATCTCTTCGACCTCATTTTTCTCGACGGATACGACCTGCGCCGTGTACCGCTCGAGGATCGGAAAAGCGCCTTGTCGCAGGTGGTCGAAGCCAACCAACTCGTCCGCTACTCCGAGCATTTCGCCGGCAAGGGTATTGCGCTGTTTGAAGCGGCCAGGCAGCAAGGGTTGGAAGGCATTCTCGCCAAACGGCGCGACAGCCTTTACGAAGAGCGTCGCAGCCGCGAGTGGCTGAAGATCAAGATCACTCAGACCATCGACTGCGTGATTGGCGGCTATACCGATCCGGAAGGAAGCCGCCAGTTCTTCGGATCCATTGTGCTTGGACTTTATAACCAGAAAGGCCAACTCATTCACGTCGGCCAAGCCGGCTCAGGTTTCGATCAGGCTGCGCTTAAAGAGATTTTTCAGGTGCTGAAGCAACTCGACACTAACCGCAATCCGTTTCACGGCGAAGTCGATGCGGCCAATGTCCATTGGGTGAAACCGCAGCGCGTCGCCGAAATCAAGTTCACCGAGTGGACCCACGAAACTGCCGAGGGCGGAATGAAACTGAGGGCACCCGTATTCCTGGGTCTGCGCGACGACAAGGACCCGAAGGAGTGTACGTTCGCGGATCAGGCGTGACCCGTGTATGAATTGTCATCCCGAGCACAGCGAGGGATCTGCATTTTGCCGCGAACTGCAGATCCCTCGCTGCACTGGGGATGACAAAAGCCTGGCGAATTGAGCTTTGAAGGGCAGACATCACTTTCGCCGTGGGCTGCTACGCGGTCACTTGATGTCTTTGATCGCCGTCAGCGAACCGTAGTCGCGCCCCGAAGGTTCGACCGCTCGCGCGATCACGCCTGTAAAGGCGTCGCGAAACTCCGGATACTTTTCAACCAGAGCCTTGATCACCGTCATATTGCTGGCAAAGGTCTTTCCGCTGTCGGAGACGTCGGCCGCCTGATACTTGACCACGAGATCAAGATCCTGACCCACTGCCAGAGGAAACAGATCCGTCAACTTACAGCTTTTTCCCCCGGCAGAAAGCTCGACTGGGCTTCCGTCGCCACTTGGCAAGTCCGCCGGCTTCACGCTCTGCGATTCGTCATAGAGCTTGTCAGTGGCTTGGGTATACATAAAGGACACCGGAACCAGCAAATCCCGGGCCTGCATGTAATAGAACCAGGCATTGTGATTTTGGTTTTTGCCCTTGAAGCCGCGCGCCTTGTCCGCGTACCAGGCTCCATCATGTCCGGCGATCTGGCTTTCTTTGATATACAGCCCGCCGATTTTCCACTCTGCCCCCTGCTGCTGCAGGATAGCGGTCACCGAGTACGGTCCCTTCGGCGTGGCAACATCCTCGATCACGACTCCGTAATCTCCCGGCGGCAGGTTGGGAATCACGAATTCGGCGCTATGCTCGGTTTGCCCGTTCTTGCCAAAGACTCCGCATAAGAACTCAGCTCGCTCCAGGGGCGCGGTGCCCTCGTTCTTCAAAAGAAAGGGCGGACGCGGGCTTGCCTGGCCCGCGGCGAAGTTTGCCTGATTATCTTTGACGGCCATTTCCACGGCGGAGAAATCCGACGCCAGGCTGGCCACCGCGTTCTGTTTGAGCGACGCCGAGTCTCCCTTGGCCAGCCACTCGAAGTAGCGCTTCCCCGCGTTGATCAAGGCGGTTCGCGTGGCAACATCCATGTCGTCGGCCATGTAGCAGGTCTGGCTAGAAGCGATCCCCGCGCCCGCCAGACTGAACGCGAAAGCGAACCTAAGGAGCCGGGACGCCAGACACCCAATGCTACGCCGCAACCGTTTCATATCCGAAGGCCCTCGATCAGACAAGATTTTACTCCCTTGCTCGCCATGGGATTCTCAAATGATGCCACCTCATTGCGCCGGCGTCTCCTGTGTGGTACCGTCCCCTTGAGTCCCACTTCCATACGAAAGGAATACTCCATGGCGGGATGGATCCTTCTCGCGGTTCTTGTGGTCATCGCATTCGTGCTCATTGGGATGTACAACACTCTGGTGCAGCTGCGCGTGCGCTGCGACTCTGCCTGGTCCGACATCGACGTGCAACTCAAGCGCCGGCACGACCTGATCCCCAACCTGGTCGAAACCGTGAAGGGTTACGCCGCGCATGAGAAAGGCACATTCGAGAATATCGCCAAGTTTCGCTCCCAGGCCATGCAGGCCACCGCGCCCGCCGACAAAGCCGTCGCCGAAAACCAGCTCACCGGCGCGCTCAAGAGCCTGTTCGCGGTCGCGGAAAACTATCCTGAGCTGAAGGCCAACGAGGAATTCCTGCAGTTGCAGGGTTCGCTGAGCCAACTCGAGGATACCATCCAGAACGCCCGCCGTTATTACAACGCCGTGGTGCGCGATCTGAATACCAAGATTCAGTCCTTCCCGACCAACATTCTGGCAGGCATGTTCGGATTCCAGCAGCGCCAGTTCTTCGAAGTGGCGGAAGCAGATAAGGCACCCGTAGCGGTGAAGTTCTAGAGGCTGTCGAAGGACTCTATGAATTGTCATCCCGAGCAACGCGAGGGATTTGCAGTTTACGGGAAACGGAACCGACCGCGCGCTCTCGCCCGAACGTGTTTTCTCATTCTCTTTTGCATAATGGTCTTGGCTTCGCCGCTTTTCGCCCGAAGCTGGCGCGTTTCCGACTTCAACGACACCATCACCGTCGCCGAAGACGGCTCCGCCGTGGTTCATGAGCGCATCACCCTGGCCTTCAGCGGTGAGTGGCACGGAATTCACCGTTTCATCCCCATCGAATATCCGGGGCCGCAGGGCACCAACTTTACGCTCTTTCTGAAGGTCGCCGCGGTCACCGACGGCGAGGGCAACAAACTGAAGTATGACTCCTCCACCTCCAGCGGCTTCCGCGATCTGAAGATTTACATTCCCAACGCGGTCGACGCCACTCGCACCGTCGAAATCGATTATGCGGTCCGCAACGGCACCCGCTTCTTCGAAGATCACGACGAGTTCTACTGGAACGTCACCGGCAACGATTGGGCGGTGCCGATTGATCACGCATCCGCGCAGGTCAGTTTTCCCGGTTCCGCGTCCGGCTCGCTGCGGGCGCAGGCCTTCACCGGCGTTTACGGATCGGTCGAGAAAAATGCTAGCGCCGAGGTTCAGGGTTCCCAGGTCTCCTTCGAAACCAGCAACCCGCTCCCCATGCGCGGCGGATTGACCATCGACATCTACATTCCCAAAGGCATTCTGCACGAGCCCGGCGCATTTACCCGGCTTCTGTGGTTCCTGGGCAGCAATCCAATTGTCTTCCTGCCGTTCTGGACCTTGGCGGTGATGTTTGCGATGTGGTGGCGCTGGGGACGCGATCCCGATCCGGGGGTCTCGGTCGCGCCCATGTATGAGCCGCCATTCGGAATCTCGCCCGCCGAAGCCGGCACCTTGATGGAAGACAAGATTCATCCCCGGGACATCACATCGACGCTGATCGACTTGGCGGTTCGCGGATACGTAAGAATCGAGGAGGTCGATGACAAAGGGCTCGTCTTCCATCACAAGGACTATATTTTTCATTCGCTGAAGCCGCAGGCGGAATGGACAGATGAGAATCTGGCGCCGCACGAGCGGGTGATGCTGGAAAACGTTTTCGCCGGCGGGCAGGAGATCCGTCTCTCCAGCCTCAAGAACCGCTTCTACACTGCCATTCCGGTGATCCGGCAGGACATCATGGCGGCGCTGAAAAGGAAGGGAATGTACCTGCTCGATCCCGAATCGGCCGGTGGTTACAGCTTCGGAGGCGTTCTCGTCATCGCCGCCCCCTTTCTGATGTTGCAATTCCTATGGCACAAGGACGTATTCAGCTCGGTCGGCTTGCTGATCTTGTGCGGCATCGTCTCGGTCATCATCTTCTGGTTGTTTGCGCGGCAAATGACCTGCAAAACCGTGAAGGGCGGGCGCACCCGGGTTGCCATCCTCGGCTTCCAGGAATTCATGAACCGCGTCGATGCCGACCGCCTGAAAGTCATGCCACCGACCACATTCGAAAAATTCCTTCCCTACGCCATGGCGCTGGGCGTGGAACATCACTGGGCGCAGGCATTCGCCGGAATCGTGAAAGATCCTCCGAGTTGGTACACTGCACCCGGCGGATACGCGCCCGGCATGGGGTTCAATCCGATTTTCTTTTCTAACTCCATGAACAGCATGGCGACTGATATGCATCAGGTATTCGTCTCCGCGCCGCGCGCCAGTTCCAGCGGCTCAGGCTTCGGCGGCGGCGGCTTCAGCGGTGGTGGCGGAGGCTTCTCCGGCGGAGGCTTTGGCGGAGGCGGCGGCAGCGCATTCTGAGTTCCAGCGGTTGGCCCACCCTTTCCTGAGGTCTCAGCGTACAGCGCAAACCTGAGCGGCGCCCCACCTTTTTCGCGCATTTTGCGAAAGGTTGGGAGACGGGAACGCCGCGCCGCCTGCGATTGCCTGCGCGATGAGGCAATCAGGTGCTCCAGTCTCACTCCGGTAACGGTTGCCCGTCACACCCGCCTGTGCCATACCGCACAGCTTTTTCCTCCCCCAAAGCCCCAGCCTTAGACGAAGCCAGTTTCGGTATCTCTCCGAAATATCGGCTTCCGGCGCGCTATTCTGCTAGTCTGTCTCATGTTGCTGCTAAGGAGGCTTCATGCTGCATCTCGACACCGGTAACACCGGATTCATGATTTTGTGCACCAGCCTTGTCATGTTGATGACGCCGGGGCTCGCCTTCTTCTATGGCGGCTTGGTAGGACGCAAGAATGTCCTGGCGATCATGATCCAAAGTTTTGTCTCGATGGGTTGGACCACCGTCATCTGGTACCTCTACGGCTATTCCTTGTGCTTCAGCGGGGACTGGCACGGAGTCATCGGCAATTTCCACAACGCATTTCTGCGCGGGATCGATCTCAATACTGCATCGCCGAATATCACCATCCCGGCCTTTGTGTTCATCGCGTATCAGATGATGTTCGCCATCATCACACCAGCGCTGATTTCGGGCGCCTTCACCAACCGCGTCACGTTCAAGGCCTACATGCTGTTCCTGACCGGTTGGCTGACCTTTGTTTATTTCCCGTTCGTGCACATGGTCTGGGGCGGAGGCTTTCTGCAGCAATGGGGTGTAAAGGACTTTGCCGGCGGCATCGTGGTGCACAACATTGCGGGGGTCGCGGCCCTGGCTTCCGTGATCTATGTGGGCAAGCGCCGTGTGGCAGATCGCGGACCACACAGTATTCCGCTGGTCGCTCTTGGCACCGGCCTGCTGTGGTTCGGATGGTATGGCTTTAACGCCGGCAGCGAAATGAGAGTCGATTCGGTCACTGCTACCGCATTTCTCAATACCGATGTGGCAGCCTCGTTCGCCGCGATCGCCTGGCTGCTGGTAGCGTGGATCAACGAAAAGAAACCTAAGTTCCTCGGCTTGCTGACGGGAGCTGTCGCCGGACTGGCCACCGTAACTCCGGCGGCCGGCTACGTTTCCCCCACCACCGCAGTCATCATCGGCTGCGTTTCGGGAGTAGTTTGCTACTACGCCGTCGAGATGAAAAACAAACTGCAATGGGATGATGCCCTGGATGTTTGGGGAGTTCACGGTGTGGGAGGCTTTCTCGGCATCGTTATGCTGGGAATCTTCGCCAGCAAGGCCTACAACCCTGCCGGTGCGGATGGCTTGCTCAACGGGGACCCGACGTTCCTGCTGAAACAAGTCGTAGCCGTGACTTTCTCCTCGGTGTGGGCATTCGTGTTTACCTACGGGATGTTGCGAATCATCGATGCCTTCACCACAGTGAAAGTCAGCGAGATGACAGAGGAAATTGGCCTCGATGAATCCATCCACGGCGAGCATGCCTACGAGGACGTCTTAGGTGTCGCGGATCTGGTTCATAGCGCAACCGCGGCTCATGAAGAGGGGCTGACCGCTGGCCGGAAATGAGCGCAAAGGGGTTCTGGCAATCATCATGCCGGTCCCTGGGAAAACTGGTCATGGCAGGGGTGATAGTCATCTCACCCCTGCTTGCACGCGCGCAGGTCAGTGCTCCTGTCCCAGTTCCGGCCGCTGATCCGGTCGTGGACGCCGGGGAAGCACATCCCTGGTGGCGGCAGATTACTACCGACGGGTACGCTTCTCTTTCCTATTCCTACAACCAGAATCAGCCTGAGCCTCGCCTGAACCAGTTTCGCGTATTCGATTTCAACGACAACGACCCTCAGTTGGATGTCGCCGAACTCGTGGTTCAGCGGGCGATCGCCGAGCCCAACCAGTTCGGCTTCCGGCTTGATCTCTTCGCCGGCTCCGGCGTCCCTGAGATCACCGCCGCCTACGGCCTGTTCCGCGACACGCACACCGGAATCGCCCACCATTTCGATATCCCGCAGTTATTCGTAAGTTACATCGCGCCCATTGGGAAAGGCTTGCGCTTCGATGTGGGAAAATTTGTCTCCGACATGGGATACGAAGTTATTGGCGGGTACGACGGCTACAACGACAATTTCAGCCGGGGCTACACCTTTGGCTATGGCCTCCCTTTCACCAACACGGGCGTGAAAGCGACTTACGCTTTCGACCGCAGGATTACGGGGACGCTCTTGGCGTGCAATGGATGGGACAATGTCCAGCGGCTCAATCACGGCTACACCTTTGGCGCGCAACTGGCGTTGGCAACCAGCAAAACCACCAGCATTTCTTTCAACTTCATTCGCGGGCCCGAGCGCCCCAGGGACAGCAAGGATCAGCGAAACGTGGGAGAAATCGTAGCAACGTGGAAACCCCATTCCCGTGTGACCTTTGCGCTCGACGGCCTCTACGGGCATGAGGAGAACGGCGTCGCCCCCGGCTACGACGCCATTTGGAAAGGATTAGCCGGATACGCGAAGTACCATCTCACCAAGAGATTCTCCCTGGCATTTCGCGGCGAAATTTTTGGCGATGGCGGAGGAACCCGCACTGGTACCAATCAAACCTTGCAGGGATACACGCTGACCCCGGAATACGATTTGGCGGCCAAGTTTTCCAAATTGAACTCACATTTCAAGAAAGCCGACGGGAAATTCGTAATCCGAGGCGAGTTCCGGCAGGACCTGTCCGACCGCAAAGTATTTCTCGTCGGTGCGATCCCCCGTACCGATCAGCAGTTCACCAGCAGTAAACTTGATCTACCTGTTTTGATTTCCGGGACACCTGGTTGCCAGTTCGCAAAGGACCAGCGGTTGCGGCCCAATCATCTCGTATCCAGATATTTACCGCACAGAGTCTCGTTGATGCCTGCGCAACTGGATATCGAGCCCGACCATCGGCCCATAAACATTGATCCCATAATTCTGAACGCCCCAGGTCGGATTCTGGGCTGTCGGCCTGTGTTGGGATAAATCAAGATTTGAGATATGCATGAAATTCAAACCGGCCGAAATTGCATAGCGAGGACTGAAGTTATATCGCACTCCACTGCCCATGTTGACCGTAAACGTGAAGTCCTGTCCTTGCGCATACTTCACGCCTTCGGGTCCCTTCGCGTCGATGTTCCCGGTGCCGAGGCGTACATCAAAGTAGGGCGCGACCCTCCCCTTCGGCGGGACAAAATTACGTCGGATCCCCATGATGTAAGAGAAGTACCGGCTCTCTGGGCCCCTCGCAACCCCGGTGACCGACCCGGTGAAGGTCAAATCCCAATTGCCGCGCAGGACCCAGGGACCTTCGATGCCGTCGATCTGCCATCGCAGAGAAGCAAAGATGGGCACGAGCGTGTATTTAAGCGGGTATGTGTTATAGTCATCGCCTACGAAAATGTCGAGAGGAAATGGAATATTGATGGGAAGCCATCCCCCGTCCAGGGAGAATTCAAGCTTGTTTCTGTAATAGATGTCTCGGTTGAATTCGGGTGGTTTGGAGACTGGTGACCTAGCAATCGTTGGTTCGACCTTTGAATCTTCTCCAGCATTGCTCCCCAGGGTTGCCAGTGACACCTCGGGGAGTGCGTTTGACCGTGGCAGGCGTTCCGTGGCGGAGACCGAGCCGACTCGAGGAGTCGGCTCCGCGCATAACACCATAACACCGGTGCAAGGAGCCAAGGGCCAGCTCTCTGCGCCCATTGGGTTGGCATGATCCATGGAAACAACGCCGGCCTGGGGAAACGCGAAAACCGCACAAAGAAGCGGAGCCAAGCTAAGAACAACTGATCGCGTGCTTGCGTACATTAACAGTCTCCTGTTCGCATTGGTTAGCGAGCCGCTTGCTGGATCCAGGCGGCGAGGGTTTGCCAGGTGTGGGTGTGTCCGATCGGGCCGCGAACACGGTGGAGAAAGACAAACAAGGCGCTTCCCCAGAGCGTGGCGCGATAGATTTGAATCCAGCAGGTAAAGGCCGCGCCGTGAATGTGGACCAGTCGATTGGCAAGCGGCGCCTGGAAAACACCGGCAAGGTAATAAGACCTAGCAAAACCGATAAAGACGGTGACGAGAATCAGCAACGCCATGCCCGAGAAAAAGATATGGTCATAGCGGCGTCCAGGTGCGGAAGATGGTGCGTAAGCGGGTTGCACAACCGTGGTTGCCAAGGTCCCTCCAAGAACTCAGTGTATTTTTCAGAGGATTGTATATCGAAAAACGACTGGGGCGTTATTCGAATGTCTTGGGCAGCGCCGGACTGCGATGCCGGCGAACCTAACTGCCAAGCTAGATGGGTGCGCTCTGACATGGTTCGCAATTGGTGACGAGAAGTGACAGACGAGAATCGGACTCGCAGCAGTGCACAGATTTGCACCTTTCCCGCACAACGTTTTCACAATGGATGTGCGCAGCGACGAAGAACACTGACTGGGCCGGACTTTTGTGCTAGAAGCTTATGTTGCATTAACCGCAATAACGAATGGAGGAATTACAAAGTGACCCACTTAACGTATAGACGCATCATCTCGAAGATTATCCTCGAATCGGCACGCACCGCAGTGATACTAGTCGCAGCGTTCGGATTCGTGGCGGTTACAATCCAGATGTCGCAAGCGCAGACCCTCCGTGTGCTTTACAACTTCGGCGGTGCGTCGGACGGGGGCGATCCGTACGCCAGTTTAATCCGGGACGCTGACGGCAATCTCTACAGCACCGTCGGCTACGGCGGCGGGACCTCCTTTTCCGGGGGGGTGTTTAAGGTGGACGCGAAGGGCAACGAAACCATGCTGTACAGCTTTACCGGCGGAGCGGACGGGGCTTTTCCGATTTCGGCTTTAGTTCGAGATCACAAAGGCAATTTGTATGGCACTACCACCCAGGGCGGCTCAGTGGGCGCCGGTGTGGTGTTCAAAGTCGATCCCAGCGGTAACGAGACCGTGCTGCACAGCTTCACCGGAGGATCCGACGGCGTGGATCCGGTTGGAGGGTTGCTCCTGGACAAAGTGGGTAATCTATACGGCACCACATCGCAAGGCGGCACGTCCAACTGTGGGGTGTTGTTCAAGTTGAGTCCGCATGGAAAAGAAACAATTTTGCATACCTTTACCGGAGCGGCCAACGACGGGAAATATCCGACCTACACCAGCCCGCTGATGGATGCGGAAGGGAACATCTACGGCGTCACGGAGGAGGGCGGAAGCGCCCAAGGCGGCGTGCTCTATAAGCTGAGCAAGAAGCACAGATTTACCATCTTGCACAGCTTTGCCGGAGGCACGAGCGACGGGTGCAACGTTCTAGGGAAGCCGTTCCGAGATAAGCAGGGCAACTTCTATGGAACCACCTCGTCATGCGGAGCTTCCAAACTGGGAACGGTGTGGAAGGTGACCAAGAATGGCAAAGAGAGTTTGCTGCACAGCTTCGCGGGCGGGACGTCGGATGGAGAATATCCCCTAGCCGGAGTCGTTGGGGATGCGAACGGGAATGTTTACGGGAGCACCGAGACGGGTGGCTCTGCCAACCTGGGAACGGCGTACAAAGTCACCCAAAAAGGCGAATTCACGCTGCTGCACAGCTTTACTGGGCCGGATGGGAAATATCTGTATGGTGGTTTCGTTCGGGACTCGAAAGGTACTCTCTATGGTACGGCAATGAATGGCGGCAGTATCGGCTATGGCACAGTGTGGGAGATCACAAAGTAATTAAGATGGACAGCGCGGGTACCCCATCCTCTCGCGTTCTGTGCGAGAGGGCGGGGCCTTTGGCTTGCCCGCCGTGGCCCGCCGTTCCACGCTGTCAGAACGCAACTCCCTCACTCCATCTCAAACGCCAGCCACTGCAAACCGCCGTCCCGCTCGATTTGCAGCGCGATCGGCGCATTGGGCTTGAGCCCGCGCAAGGACGCGCGCAGGCCATCGACCGAATCGACCGGCTTCGCATTTACGCTGTGAATAACGTCGCCGGTTTTCAGCCCCGTTTCGGGCCCGAGCAGATTGGCGGCGCGGCCGATCACCACCACACCGCTGGGAATACGCAAATCGCCCACCGCCGAGCGCAGTTCCGGCGTGACGTCCATCGCCAGTATCCCCAGCCGCAGAACCAGGCTCTTTGAGGGGTCGACCGTGTCCATGAGTTTGTCCATCGAATCCCGGTGTTCGATGACCGGAACTTCCAGAGTTCTTCTCTGGCTCCCACGCAGCACGGTCAGTTTCATCACCTGGTCCAGAGGATGCAGGTACATGGCGGCGGTGAGCGCCGGCAGCGTGTCAATCCGGCGGTCGTCAGCGCTCAACACGATGTCTCCCACTTTCAGCCCAGCCGAATCAGCCGGGCCCCCCGGCGTCACATCCGAAACAATCACCCCATAGCTCCGCGCGAGTCCCAAAGCTTCCGCCAAAGTTGGATCAATGGTCTGCGCTGCCGCCTGGATCTCCACTCGATGTACATGGCCATACTTGCGCAGGCTTTCATAAACAAATCGGACCACCCTTGCCGGGATGGCAAATCCCAGCCCTTCGCTGCCTCCGCCCTGGGAAAGAATCAGGGTGTTGATCCCAAGCACATAACCATCCGTGTCCACCAGTGGGCCACCGCTGTTGCCGGGATTGATGGGAGCGTCGGTCTGAATATAAACTACCGGCTTGTTCGGATCGGGCTGACGCCCGACGGCGCTCACCACCCCCATCGTGACCGTGTTCTCCAAACCTTCCGGGCTGCCGATCGCGAATACCAGTTGTCCCTGATGCACCGGGCGAGCGCTGCCCAGTTCGAGAGCAGGCAAGCCTTTCTCCTCAATTTTGAGCAGCGCCAGATCGCTCTCCTTGTGCAGCCCAATGAGCTTGGCATCCAAAATCCGTTCTTTCCCCGTCGGCTCAATTTGCGGAGAGTCCGCCATCGGTACGGGCAGCACTACCCGGATGCGCTGCGCTCCCTCGACTACGTGCGCGTTCGTCACGATATAACCGTCGGGGTCCACGATCACCCCGGAGCCTACGGCGTGCTGGCGCACCACCAGTGCAGTTTCGGAGCGGTTGCCATCCTCCAGCGCGCCGTACCCGGTAACCAGAACTTGCACCACTGCCGGTGCAACTTTGGCGACCAGTCCTTCCATGGCCGAATTGAGCTGTTGCAGAACCTGTGGCGCTTGCGGAGGCCGCGGCTCGGACGCTCTGCCCAGTTCCGCGGTGGGGCTCGCCTTTTGTGAGTCCGTGTTCGTTGCAGGCGTCTTCGGCGCAGCTTGAGGCGTTTGCTGGGCGATCGCGCCGGCTGCCGTCAACAGCAACACGGCAGTGAGGCGCTGGCCCAAATGGAAAACGCGGTTCAGATCTCGATCAACGCGGCGTGGACACAGCATCGAGGCAACTCCTTTGGCCGGACTTTATCTGGCTCGCTCGGTTAGATGAGGAACGAGCGAGTATTGTGACAGAAACTTGAGCAGGTGAAAAACGCGCGTCCCGAACCCCTTCTGGAAGCGGATACCGCCGGGGGGAACCTAGTTGCTACTCAGGTTACGAAGGTCACTAATGGCTTTTAAGCAGAGCGGATTCCATGATATAAGGGCGGGGTACGTACTTTGCCGGACTTTTTGCGGAGAACAAGCCGTGCGGAGCTGGCATTAGGAGCAGGAAGGACCCTTGGAAGGAGGTCTCGTGTCCGAAGCGCGGACGGGAAAACGTTTCCCCCTGGAACTACCCATCAAGATTCATAAGTCCGAGGACACCGGCCAACATGCCGGAGTCACCGGAAACCTGAGCGCAGCCGGAGTGTATATCCGCGCCGATGCCGCTTTGGAAATCGGCTCGGCGGTTGAGTTCGAGATCGCTTTGCCTCCTGAAGTTACCGGAGCCAAGGAACCTGTCGTTGTGCAATGTCGCGGCCGTGTGGTTCGCACCGACGAACCCACCGGCGGTGTCAACTCCACGGAGGCCCGCGGCGTGGCCTGCGTGATCGATTCCTATGATTTCGTTCGCCACTCGTGACGAGGTGCTGACGCAATGCTGAAACTGATTCTGGCCGATAACCAGGCTATTTTCCGGGCGGGCATCGCTAAAGTGCTCGCCGTCGAAGACGAGATGCGCATTGTGGCACAGGCGCAGACTCCTGAGCAGATGTTCATGGCGCTCGACAAGTTCCGCGCTGCCGTGCTGATCGTCGCTGGAGGGTTCCACACCGATCTCAACGCCATTTTGCAGGCCGCCACGAAAGTGAAGACCCGCGTCGTAATATTGGCGGACACCGGCGAGAGTGCCCAGCGCTACATGAGCAACGGCTCCCACGGCGTTGTCTACCGCAACGTAACCAGCCCGGCGCTGGTCGATTGCGTGCGCAAAGTCGCCCGCGGCGAAACCTGGGTGCAGGATATCGCCGTGCCCAGCGAACTCACCGAAAACGATATGGTCGGCTTGCGGGTGCGGGATCGCCTCACCGCCAAAGAGCTCCGCATCGTCGCTCTGATCGTGCAGGGATACAAGAATAAAGAGATTGCCACCCAGCTCGGCACCACCGAGCAGGTCATCAAGAATTACCTGCGCAATGTGTATGACAAAATCGGCGTCTCCGACCGGCTGGAGTTGGCGCTGTTCACCATCCACCACCGCATCCTGAACGAAGCCGCCGCCGCCACCGCCGCCAGCATGCCGCAGCCCGGCCAAGGACAAGCGGTGCCGTCGTAGCCTCTCCCTTCCTAAGAATCAAGGCCGCCCACGGGCGGCCTTTTTCATTCTCCCCGAAGCAAGAACCAATAACCTAATGCTCACCCGTCGATGTAGGCGCGGGCGTCCCCGCCCGTGCGGGACCGCCAGGAGCGCACCCAAGAACCCGATCGTGAGTACTATGGCGATATCACGCCAGTTTCCGACCCGCGCCCCAGATATAGATCAGTTTGCCGTGCCCAAAAACGCGAGTCACAATTTCTGCGGAACTGATTGCAGCGCAAGCCTTTATCAGGTCATACGCGTGTCATAACTAAACCATTTGACGCCGGTACGATTTGTTGGTAGTTTGACCGCCAGCATCGTACCGGACGCGTGAGTTGGCAGTTCCCTTCCAGCATCACTGCTACCGCACCTCCGGCTGCACCGGTTCGCTCTGTGGGGGTAAATGTGAAAAACGACACCGCTGGCATTCCCGGCTCGCTCGCGTCGAATCACGCAAAGAAGAGTGACTTCGGCTTGGGGGCAGCCCTCGCGGGCGGGTTCCCACACCGCCGGACCGCAGGGATATGCGCCTCCCTGCCGTTCTCAAAGCACCGGGCTAGCCACTCACAACCGAACCATTTTCTCAAGGAGAATTTTATGCACAGTCGCACCGAAAATTTCGTGGAGTTTCTTAATTGCACCCTCGTGCTCTTGAACAGAAGCATTCGCTGGGGTCGCGTCACAGTGAGCAGCGTCGGAACATTGGCGATATGCCTCGCAGTCCTCGTCGCGGGCCAGGGACGAGCAGCCGGACAACAGGCCAAAGCGACACCCGAACCCGCGAAGCCGGCCGCCGCCACCACTCAGCAGAAGGCATCGCAACCTTCCGCTGCGGAAGAGAACTCACCGTCGAACACGATTACCGGTAGTGGCACCGCCAACACCATTCCTGTTTTTACCGGCTCGCGCGTCATCCACAACTCGCAGATCACGCAGAATGGCAACGGCATCAAGGTGAACGGAACAGTGACCGGAGTCGCATTCACGGGCGGTGGCTCAGGGCTCACCGGCGTGAACGCCGCCACTCTCGGAGGGCTAAACTCCAGCAGTTTTGCGCAAGTCGCTGCCAGCAACACCTTTACCGCCGACCAGACGATTGACGGCAATCTGAACCTGACCGGCTCAATCGACAGCACGCTCATCCTGCAAGGGAACTTGACCGATCAGTATGGACAAGAAGGGGCCAACGTGATCGGCGGCTTCGCCGGCAACGCTCAGTATCCGGGCAACAGCATAGCACCCGGAGTAATCGGGGGGACGATTGGTGGGGGCGGCGGAGCCTATAACGCCGACTTGATTCCGCGGCATCCGGCTTTCAAGCACCCGCTGCGCGGTAAGATGCTTGGCCGTCCAGCGTCCCGCCGCCCGTTTTCCACGTCCCGGAACGGTGTACCTGAATCCGCCGACCGGAGCGAAGCGGCCGAGTCGGCTCCTCCCAACGGCGGCCTTACACAGGGCAACAATGTGATTCCGTGTTGCCCCAGTTGGGCAACCATCGCAGGTGGATTGCGCAACACGGCCAGTGGGGGGTTCTCTACGGTAAGCGGCGGGTTCTTTAACATGGCCAGCGGATTGGAGTCGACCGTGAGCGGCGGAGAGGGAAACACCGCCAGCGACGTGCAGTCCACCGTGGGCGGCGGCTCGAACAACACAGCAAGCGGGTTCGGGGACGGTGAAGGTTCCGCAACCGTGGCTGGGGGCGACAGCAACAACGCCCCCGCCGATGATTCGACCGTGGCCGGCGGAGTCCGCAACACCGCCAGCGACGTGTACTCGGCCGTGGGCGGTGGTGCCAATAACACGGCAAGCGGGGACGGAGACTATCAAGGCGCGGCAACCGTGGGCGGGGGCCAGAGCAACCAAGCCACCGGCGACTTTTCGACTGTGGCCGGCGGCAATTACAACATAGCAAGTGGTGATTTCTCGACTGTGGCCGGCGGCCTTTCTAATCAAGCTAAAGGGATCGGTTCATTCGCCGCAGGGTGCAACGCGACAGCGACTTATTATGATAGCTTCGTTTGGGGTGACAATTGCAGCGTAACCACACAGGACACTAATAACGATCAACTTGTGGCCCGGGCGTTCGGCGGATTCTTCTTCTTGACGGACTCCTCCCAAGGCATGACCGGTACCGGCGCCACCCTGCCCGCGGGCTCTGGCTCCTGGTCGTCCCTCAGTGATCGCAATGTCAAGGCGAATTTCTTGAGCGTGGACACTGCTTCGCTGTTAGAAAAACTGGCAGCGATGCCGATCGCCACATGGAACTATAAGAGTCAGGCCGAATCCATTCGCCACCTCGGCCCCACGGCGCAGGACTTCCACGAGGCATTTGGTCTCGGAGAGGACGATAAGCACATCTCAACTGTCGATGCACAAGGCGTGGCCCTGGCTGGCATCCAGGCCCTATATCAGACCGTCACCGGCCTCAAGCAGAGCCTTGCTGAAACGCAGCAGAGTCTTGCGGAACTGCAGCAGAGCCTGGCTGAGAAGGATCGCGAGATCGTGGAATTGCGCTCTCACGTCGAGCGCCTAGAGCAATCGGCCGGCACTCAATAAAGTGGCGGATCAGGTCGCCGGTTCGGTCGCGGCAGCGATTTATCGTCAACTGATGAATGGCTTCCAGTAGCTGCCAACACAGCCACTTGGCGACCGGACAGCGCAGCTATGGAATGATCACCAAGCGGGAGCGGCCTTGATCGCGTGTCCAGACATTCTCGATATCAGCAAGCGGAATACGTTCGGTGTCTATTTGAAGCTCTCTGCTGGCAGCGTGCGCCATAACCTTCTGTAATGCATCCACCAGAATGTTCCGGGGTGGAATACCCGCAGTACCGAGGATGGTCAGCGCAGTGCTACGAAGCACGGCTGCCGGAAGTGAGATCGTCGCCCCGGCGCTTTCCCCGGCCTGAACAAATCGAGTCTCCGACTTGATAACCGCAAATTCCTTCCGTGTGAGTGCAGCGAGAAATGCTTCTACGGGACTGCCCCACACGTAATCGATCACGACCTGGAACCCGGATTCACCGGCTTGCTCCACAAATGCATCCGTGAGCTCCCGTGCAGGCACGTCAAGGCGAATAGTTGCGTCTGCGCCATGTTTACGTAGTGTGCTCAGGGCCTCTTGGTTGCGTCCTGCAGCAACCACGCGACCCGCACCGAGAAGCTTGGCTATTTTGGTGGCCAGCTTGCCCGTCACGCCCGTAGCGCCGAGGATCAGGACATGTTCACCGGACGCCAGTTTTGCTCGGTGGGCTAGCGAGAGCCAAGCGGAAACCCCGGGATTAGGCAGTGCAGCTGCGGTCTCGTCGTCGACCACTTCTGGTATCGGAAAGGTGAATGCACGCGGCACAACTGTGCGCTGTGTCATGGCACCGTATGGTGGTCGAGCTCCGCCGAAGAACACCCGTTGGCCGTCGCTGAGATGGCCGACTCCGTCCGTGCCACAGATTACCGGGAGTTCGCGCGGACCGGCATAATGCGAGCCGCTGGCCAACTGCTTGTCAACAGGTTTCAGCGATGCGGCGCGAACATGCACTATTACTTCATCCGCACCAGCGACTGGCTCAGGGAATTGTTCGTATCGTGGTGGTTTTCCGAGTGTGTGCAGAACGGCAGCATGCATGGTGGCTCTTGCCATTCGATCCTTAGTTTTCTCGATTCTACATTTCTTGGAAGAACGCCTCATTGATGTTACCAGGCGATAGCGCTCCTTGAGAATTGCGCCGCTTAGGAGGGCTTCTCGGAACCAGACCCAGCTCTTCGCGCCGCGAAGTCCCCCGGATTCCACTCAGAAACCCGCCCCGTGCCCAACCTAAATCGCTGCCGGCGCCGCCCCCGGTGGTACCCAGCGCGGAGGCTGCGCGGGATACAGCACAGCGCTCAGCCGAGGGTATCGTGCCGCAAAGAAATATATGGAATACGCCGGAAAGAACACGATCACGGGTACAGAGATCAGGGCGACCAGATAGAGAAAAATTGCCAGCAAAATGCACCCGACGACCACCGCCAGAGCGATCGTGTGAGCGTTCCAGGTCAGCCCGGCCGTCTTGCCGGTGAGCACCGCCATGATGCCGAGTCCTATGCTTGGTATCGCAATGATCAATCCGAGGATGACCGCTGCGATTCCAATCAAGATTGAAGCGACGATTGCGAGCACGATCTTCATCGCAATGTAACCGGCGTAGGCTCCCTTCTCGGCCTGCATCATCGGCCACAGTCGCCGCCATCCCTCCATGGCGCCAACATTCTCCAGAGCCATCTGGGGAACGACAAAATCTTTCGTCAGCACAAGAATCACCGCTGTCACTACAAAGAAAATAAAAAACACCAGGGAAAGAATCACTCCGCCCAGCACCATAGCGGCCAGATGCTCTTTCGGTTCCCGGAACCATCCCTTGGAAAACGCCAGGGCCAACGGAATTCCAACCAGTACTGCGATGGCCGCCAAGGCAAGCAGAAGGTAACCCAACTTCCACACGAAGTATCGCCATCCCTCGCCCAGCCTGCGGCTCCAGCCCCAGCGGATGTGACACTCTCTTGCGATGATGCTGTCGAACAGGATGAAGCGCATCACGCTCCCTACATACATCAGGATGATTCCGACTGCGAGTGCGGCGATAATGGCGGCCGTTATAAGAGCGGCCAGAGTTGCCAGCAGGGCAGGATCAATTCCGAGAGAACCCGGAAACCCGGTGTGCGGCGCAACCCGTCCATGGCGGGGAAACTGGAAGTTGGAGCGGTTGCATCCGTTGGTGCCAAGTTCGCCCGCCAGCAGCCCGACAAAAGCCAGCTTCGTCCATTGACCAATCCGGAAGGATTTGAACAGTTGTTGCTTGGTGTGTTCCAGGGCGAGCGTAATCGAATCCGCGGCGGAAATTGGCAACGTGCACCTCGAGTGCGAACGGCTTCAGCAGCAAGATACTAAGAATTGCGCCGCGGAGCAAATCAATTCGGAGAAAGAAGGCTACGGGGTGATCTCAAACACTGTGCCGCAGCCGGTCAAGCAATAGTTGTTCCGATCGCCTCCCAATACCGTCGTTCCGTACAAATTTCCAGCATTGTCGAGGATTACGCTAGCCCAGGGTCCGCCGCCCCAATCGTCGTCATGGTTGAAACTGTATACCACCTTCTCCGTCCATTTGCCTTTCTTGCCCCGCGTCAGCTTGAAGACGGTGCCCGACCCATAATCGCCCCCCTGCAAAGTCGTACCGTACAGGTTGCCGGCGGCGTCGAAGATCAGGCCCGCTATCGGGGTATTACCGTCGTTCGTACCAAAGAGCTTCGCAAATTCGTGCAGCACCGTCTCCTTCCACTCGCCATGCGCGCCGCGGGCCAGCTTGAAGACTGCTCCAGCACGACCAAGGAAGCTGCTGGTGGTGCCATAAAGGTTTCCCGCCGCATCGAAAACCAGGGTCGATTCGGGATAGCCTCCATCGTTCAGGTCAAAGCTGTGCAGTACCTTCTCAGTCCACTGGCCTTTCGCGGAAGGTGCCAGCTGGAAGACAGTGCCATAACCGTACTGGCCCCCAAAATAGGTTGTGCCGTAAAGGTTCCCCGCAGCGTCGAAAATCAGGGCGCGATAGGGGACCGCGGCGTCCGAATCGGTGGACCCAAAGCTGTACAGCACTTTTTCCGTCCACTGGCCGTTTGCGCTACGCGACAGTTCGAAGACCGTGCCGCAGGAACCGTTGCAGCCTGAGCCGCCACGACTGGTCGTACCGTACAGGTTCCCAGCTTTGTCAAGCACCAGGCTGGCCCAAGAATAGTACCCGTCTCCGCCGGTGGGGCTAAAGTTGTGCAGCACGGTGTACGCCCACCTGCCTTTGGCACGCGGCGTGAGCTCGAAGACGGTGCCGCAGCCGGTGAAGTAGTTAGCCACACACCGCCCAAGACCGCCATAAACGGTGGTGCCATACAGGTTCCCGGCAGCGTCGAAAATCAGGCCGGCGGCGGGGTCGGTTCCGTCCGCGCTCGCGCTGTTTTCCCGGAACCGGTGCAGCACCTTTTCCGTCCACTTGCCGTTTGCGCCGGGCGTTAACTCAAAGGCCTTGCCGCATGAATCGCCGTCACCATCATTGCAGCTACGGCTGTAGATGCCGCCTGCATAGGTTGTGCCGTACAAATTCCCCGAAGCATCGAAAATCAAATTGGCTTCGGGTATGGCTCCGTCCAGGCAGGGCCACCCGCCGGAGCAAAAACTGTGCAGCACGTGCAGCGTCTTCCCTTTGTCGGCCGCGGCTGCGGGATGTGAAGCGGTTAGAAATCCGAGAATAATGAAAGCGGTAACTAACCAGATCAGTCGTCTCTTGCTTTGCATGACGAGCCCTCCCTGGGGTTTAGGGAACTCCCATTCACGTTCTCGCTTGCAAAAACAGCATGACTATATACCCATCGGGCTATTTTGTCTGTGACCTGTGGGACGATTAGAATTCCGCATCTTAAGAAGGCTTCTCGGAACTGGACCCAGCTTTTTCGCGCCGCGCAGTCACCGGATTCCACTCACAAACCCGTTCGTAAGTGAAGTGGCGATGTTTCGACAGTTAAGCCTAAGGGCGACCGGCCAGTTTGCGGGAAAGAGATGCAGAAACTTTCACATTGCCCGCTTTGGAAACCTCGGCAGCGGGGAAAGTCGTTGACTACGATGCCCCCAGGCGCGATACTTGACCCCACCATTTTGGAGGAAGCATGAGGCGAACCCCCAGGAAACCAACCGACCTTTCTGAGTCGCTCCATCGGCTGCTGAACTCGTATGCACTCGCGGCGAGCGCAGCCGGCGTAGGGTTGCTGGCCCTAACACCGCCCGCGGAGGGGGAAATTGTTTACACGCCCGGCAATAAGAATGTGCCTAATTGCCGAGCCAACCAGGATCTGTGCTTCAAGCTCGACCTTAATCATGATGGCATCACCGATTTCATGATTCCTTTTTTGGGGACGACGTATAAGGGCACTCTTACCTTCCTAGTGGTTCCTGCCAAGAATCAATCAAAGAACCAAATCTGGGGAACATTCTCTGCTTCAACCTCGGTCCGACCGGGGGGTAATCACGGCGTCGCGTCGGCACTGAACGCGGGTGTCTCGATTGGCCAGAATTTCTTTAAGTTCCAGCCCAGCCACCAGGATATGGCGATATGGTGTGACGCCTGTGGCCCGGATAGCGATGGAGGAGGGTGGGGGCAGTGGCGGGACGTGACAAACAAATATCTGGGCCTGAAGTTTTATATCAAACGGACGGTGCATTACGGATGGGCGCGGCTCACTACGAAGCCCGGGAAAAAATATATGACCGTCACCATGACGGGCTACGCGTACGAAACGGTGGCGGGCAAGTCGATCATCACAGGCCGGACCAAAGGGCCAGATGTAATCACAGTGGAACCCGGCAGCCTTGGAGCCTTAGCATCTGGAGCGTCAGGGCGGCTCGGCGCAAGTCATTAGGAGAAGCTGGGGGAGACTTATGAAGCGGCCTTTGAGGAGAACCTCCACGCTCTGCGAATCGGTGCAACGGCACCTGGACGCATATGCGCTAGCGGCGAGTGCCGCAGGGGTGAGCGTATTGGCGCTGGCCCAACCTGCCCAGGCGAAGATTGTCTACACGCCCGCGAATGAAGTTGTCCCTCAGTGCTCTCGGCAGAGTAACCTGTGCCTCAAACTTGACCTTAACCACGATCATATCGTCGATTTCACAATTCCGTGGTTTTACGACAGCAAAAGCGCCGCCCTTTCGATCATTCCCGCGAAGAACGAGCCGAACAACCGCATTTGGGGGACGGTGTCGCCAGGGGTGTGTTCTAGCACGGACCAACATAAGTTCTATGTCGCATCCGCCCTCAACTCCGGCGTTTCCATCGGTCCGAATTCGTTCAAATTACAAGCGAAGCACTACGCGATGTGGGGAGTCGGACACGGCGGGAGTACATGTGAGTGGGGTCAGTGGCGAAGCCTGAAGAATAAATACGTCGGTTTAAAATTTCACGTTAAAGGGAACGTGCACTATGGCTGGGCTAGGCTGAGTTCGGTAAAAAGCGGATGGAAGCTGACCGGCTACGCCTACGAAACAGTTGCGAACAAGCCCATCATCACTGGCCAGACTAAGGGCCCGGATGTCATCACGCTGAAACCCGGCAGCATCGGACGCTTGGCGCTAGGATCCTCGGGGCTTATACACAGTGGTATTGTGAGGCGACGATAACCAACGCTTTTCGGAGGGGTAGCTGCCGGGAGCATTAAGGACAACGACCATGAAACTCCAGTTTGCTTGCTTGTTCGTGCTCGCCAACGTGCTGGCAGCGGCGCAGTCAAATCCTGTGCCCCTTGTTTACCAACCGCTTGTTCCCGCAGCCGCTGAGCCCAGGAGCGAGGCTTTTCCGCTGATTGTAAACGGTACGGGTTTCGTGTCCACCGCGGTAGTCAACTGGAATGGCTCTCCACGAGTTACCGATTTCCTCTCCAGTACGCGCCTAAAAGCCGAGATCAAGGCGTCGGACGTTGCCAAGGCGGGTACTTTCGCGGTTACCGTTACCAACCCGGCGCCGGGTGGCGCAACTTCGAACGTCGTGTTTTTTCCTGTTCGAAACGTCGCGCCGACCGTGGGCCTGACCGTCGATCCCGGTTTTTCGGCCACAGGTAGCTCGACGGTGGTCGGAGACTTCAATCATGACGGAAATCTCGATATCGCTGTTGGTCAAACCCACGAGGACGGCACAGGGGATATTCAGATTTACCTGGGAAACGGTGACGGAACATTCCAGGCCCCGATCCAAAGTCTCTCATCGATCGCGCCCGTTGCCATGGGCGTGGGTGATTTCAACAACGATGGGAACCTCGATGTAGCGGCTTCCGATGGCAGCAGCTTGGCCAGCGTGTTCCTCGGGGACGGCAAAGGTGATCTCTCGCAACTTCAGCCCTTCAGTGTGACTGATGTTAGGTACATCCAGTCGGCGGATTTCAACGCGGACGGGAAGCTCGATCTTTACCTCTCAGGCCCATACAACACGTACATCTACCTCGGCAAGGGTGACGGCACCTTCAATCCGGTTTCGAATAGCTTTAATTCTAACTTCTACGGTACAGCGGCAATTGGCGATTTCAACAATGACGGCAATCTTGATCTGGCGCAGATCAATCAGAGCGGAGAGTATTCCGCCGTGGCTGTCTATCTGGGCAATGGGGATGGTACGTTTCCGTCAAAACCCAATTACGTCGAGACCAACGGAAAGCCGGGAATGTCGGTCAACACCGCTGACGTGGATGACGACGGCATCCTCGATTTGATCACCGACAGTGCGTGCATACTGCTGGGCAAGGGCGATGGGACCTTCGTTGAGAAAAGGTGCGGCACCGGTGGTCCGTCGTACAAGGTCATCATCGGGGATTTCAATGGCGACCGGCAGATGGACTTCGCTCTTGCTCCTATCAACAACGTGGCTGGAAATGGTTCGGTTGTGCTGTTGTCGCTGGGCAATGGCAATGGTACATTTCAGACTGCGAGCGAGTTCTTAGCGCCGAATATCAGCACGAGCTATCTTGGTTTCGACGCCGGGGATTTCAAACACGATGGCAGATTAGGATTGGTCATCAGCGGCGAGAGTGCGCTCCTTTTAGACCAGGTTGCCGCCGCTCTTTCTCTACCCGCTCTTTCGTTCGGGTCTGTGAATGTTGGAAATTCCAGCAAGCCCCAGACCGCATTGTTAACCAACACGAACTCGGCCAGCCTTGCCATCAAAATTGGCATTAGCGGAGCCGATCCGAAGGACTTTCCCCAAACCAACAATTGTGGCAGCAGCCTTCCCGCCAGCCACACTTGCCAGATTCAAGTTACTTTTGCACCGCAGGTTTCAGGAAACCGCTCGGCCAATCTTTATGTGCAGTACCACGGCTATGGCAGTCCGCAGACGGTGGCGTTGAGCGGGGTGGGCCTCAGCACAAGTGCTACCCTGACTCCGTCGTCTTTGACGTTTTCCCTGCAATTAGTCAACACCGAGAGCAAGCCACAGATCGCCACCCTCACCAATACCGGCCAAGACAATTTGCAAATCTCTGCGATTTCGGCGTCTACTCCATTTGCTCAGACGAACAATTGTCCTACCTACCTGTCCGTGAATGACAACTGCCAAATCCAGGTAGTATTCAAGCCCACAAAAAAAGGACCAGCCAATGGAACCCTTTCGGTGAGCGATAATGCACCCGATAGCCCGCAAACCACCGCACTTTCCGGTAGTGGAACCGTGGTCAAGTTGTCGACCACGGGAATAAACTTTGGCGATCAGAAAGTCGGCACGAAAAGCCAGCCCGCTCCCGTGCTACTGACGAACAAGGGTAAGACCGAGCTTTCCATCAGCAAAATTGCCATTGGCGGAACTGACTCGGGAGATTTCTCGCAGACGAACAACTGCGGCAAAGGCCTGGCTTCAGGCCATAGCTGCACGATCAAAGTCACATTTGCGCCAACCGAGCAGGGGCAACGTTCCGCGCAACTCACCATTACGGACAATGGCGGTGGCAGCCCGCAAGCCGTCCAACTTGCCGGCAACGGCACGTAAATCTGCCTTTGTGTCGCTCACCTTCCGTTACGGCGTCCTTCTTCCCACCGCGACGGAAAGTTGAAACCAGAATGCATTGCCGCTTGGTTTGTTTTCCACCAGCGTATCGCGGTAATACTTCACCGCAAACCCTCCACGTGTGCCGAGCGGAAACCGCAACTGCGGTCCCAGGGCCAAATCTCGTCCGCGAAACCCGTTCTGGTAAACCGCGCCTTTGAAGTAATCATCCGTCGTCTGCCGGTAGAAATATCCGTTGAGCCCGGCCGCCACTTTCTTTGAAATTTCATAGTCGGCGTTGTATTCCCACATGAACTCGTTCCCGCTGTGGTAGTGCGTGTCCTTGTCGGAGCCGTTGAAGATGTACATAAACCGGGAACTCGCCTCGACTTTGCCCTGCTTGGGCAGGTAGGTGAAACCGGCCACCGGAGCGACCGCCAGATTGTGCTGTCCGACGTTAAGGACGTCACATGCTGAATAACCACCGCCCGCCGAAAACATGGCCGCCTCGTAATACCAGTGGAGATTGCCTTCCGCGTAGGTGACGCTGAACGGAATCATGTTCACATTGTCGAGGTCGAACTTGGTGAACTTGCCCGGCGCAACATGCAGTTGCTCGTAGAGGAACGGAACGCCAATCTGGCTCTCGACGGTTCCGCCCAGGAATCGGATTCCCCAATTGTGCGTGATCTTGAAGGCGTTGGCGAAGACTCTGAGCGTGAACTCCGGAACTGAGCCCCCGCCTTTCGAATCAGCGAATTCATTCGCCGCGTATAAGCAGGTGTACTCGTAGATCACCGTCTGTCCAGGGCGCGGCTGCATACCGGTCATCACGGTTTCAACGCCCACCGGATAAACGCTGCCTCCGTTTTCCGTGGCGTTCGCCCCCGTAAGCATCGCGACTACGATCGTCACGCACAAACCTGCCGCGCGACAGAACCTTGCTGTGAGCCTTGTCTCTCCGTTGTCTATGATCAGCACTCGAAACATGCTGGCACAGAGCAGAGAAACTCTCAGTGATCCCATTCACGCGGGCGCGTGATCCAGCGGACCCACAAAAAAAAGCCGGAGGCCTCGGCCTCCGGCTCGTGACGTGAAAAAACTGTCTATCGGATCTTCTCGGCGATCGATTTCGCCTGGGTAAACAGGTACAAGTAGTCCGGCCCTCCGGCTTTCGAATCCGTCCCGGACATATTGAATCCGCCAAACGGGTGCGCTCCGACCATCGCTCCCGTGCACTTGCGATTGATGTACAGGTTGCCGGCATGGAAGTCGCGCTTCGCCCGCTCAATCTTGTCCGGCGAAGTAGTGTACGCCGCGCCAGTCAGCCCGAATTCGGTGTCGTTGGCAATCTCCAGCGCGTGTTCGAAGTTCTTCGACTTGATCACCGCCAGCACCGGCCCGAAAATCTCTTCCTGCTCCAGTTTCGATTTCGGCTGGATGTCGGCAATGACTGTCGGCTGAACGAAGTAGCCCTCGCCAGCCGCGCGCACACCGCCCGTGATCAGCCGCCCATCATGTTTGCCGATCGCGATGTAGGCCAGGATCGACTTCATCGAGCTTTCATTGATTACCGCTCCCATGCCTGGGTTCTCGGTGGGATCGCCGACTGTGATCTTCTCCACCCGGGCTTTCAGCGCTTCCAGAAATTTGTCGTAGATGCGCTCGTCGACAATCGCGCGAGAGCAGGCCGAGCATTTCTGCCCCTGGAATCCGAAGGCGGACTGAGCCACGCCTTCGACCGCCGCGTTGAAATCGGCGTCCGCGTCCACGATGATGGCGTCCTTGCCGCCCATTTCGAGCACGGTGCGCTTGATCCACACCTGGCCGGGAGCCACTTCGGCCGCCTGCTTGTTGATGTCCAGCCCGACTTCGCGCGAGCCGGTGAACGCGATGTAACGCGTCTTGGGATGCGCGACGACCGCGTTGCCAAACGTAGCGCCCGATCCCGGACAGAAGTTCACCACGCCCTCGGGCAGCCCGCACTCTTCCAGCAGCTCAACAAACTTCGCCGCAATGGTCGGCGAGTCACTGGACGGTTTCAGAATGACCGTATTGCCCGCCACAATCGACGCCGCCGTCATCCCCGCCATGATGGCGCAAGGGAAGTTCCACGGCGGAATCACCGCTCCCACGCCCAGCGGAATGTAGTGGAGCTCGCCGTGCTCGCCGGGCAGTTGCACATCAGGCTGCGCCTTCGCCAGCCGCAGCGCCAACCGGCTGTAGTATTCGCAAAAGTCAATCGTCTCGCCGATGTCGGCGTCGGCCTCCGCCCAGTTCTTGCTGACTTCGAAAATCATCCAGGCGGCGAACTCGTGTTTACGCTCACGCAGCAGCGCTGCGGCACGCGACACCAGCCCGGCGCGCTCTTCCGCCGAAGTGCGGCTCCACGGGGCAAACGCCTTCAACGCGGCCTGCATGGCCGGTTCCACGTGTTCCGCGCCGGCTTTCTGATGGATTCCGACAATCTGCGAGGGTTTTGCCGGGTTCAGCGACTTGATCTTGTCCGCAGTCTTGATCCGCTTGCCGCCGATGATCAGGTCATACTCGCGCCCCAGTTGTCCGCGGACTTTCTCGATGGCGGCACGCATCTGGCGCGCATTTTCTTCCTTGCTGAAATCGGTGAACGGCTCATTGACGAACTTGCCTTCATGCAAACGAGTTTGTGGTTTCACGGGAGCTTCAAGGGTTGCCATAAATGCACCTCAACGGAGACGTAATGAAATATGGATGCCACGGACACACGTGGCGAACCAGTAATTGTAGCACCGTGGAAGAACGCTCGGGTCGCGCCCGGCGGGTTGTGGTTGAACTTCTACTTTTGCTTTGAAAAAGGATTCAACCTCCGAAACAGCGAATTCCTATTAGACCCATACGGGTTGCCCACTGCGTCGAAGCCACCAATGCCGCCATTCATTGGCAGACCGCTCGCTGGATTGATCACTGGTGGTTTGATAGCTGGTGGTTTAGGTGGTTTGGGAGTCGGTAGTTTAGGAAATTTATCGAACATTCCCATTGAAATCTCCTGTGGTCCGGTTTGTGCCGCTACGTCGAATCGGCTAATTGTAGCCCCAAGGTTTCTTAGTCGCCACTGGGATCTAGGGAGTACGCAGTTCGTGTACGCCCTAACGCCGCCACGGGCGCAGCACCCGATACGCAGGGACTGCGGTCGGCGAACTCTTGCTCGCCTCAATCAGTTTTCGCCGTACCAGCCAGCGTATTCCCGACTGTGCCGCGCTTTTCGATATGCCCACCGCATCCGCCACGGTTTGGTAGCTGGCAGAAACTCGTTCGCGGCGGCTTCGGGACGCTTCAAACGTGAACCAAAGATAAACCAGGAAACTGGTCGGTTGACGGTCATGGCCCACCAGGTCCCGCATCAGAACATCCACCACATAGTCATCGATCGTCATCGCACTATACCATCCGATACTATAGCAGGCTTTACCTGATTGGGCTCCTGCCGGCCCTTTCCTATACTGCCTGCGGCAATTGGCCAAAAAGGAGCGAGCAGAAAAATGATCCGTGGAATAAAGTTTGTGAACGTGCCGGTCACCAACCAGGACGCCGCAGTTAAGTTCTATACCGAAAAGCTGGGGTTTCGCGTTCTCACCGACCAGCCATTCAATGACAAACAGCGTTGGATCGAACTGGGTATACCGGGCGGCGAGTCGAAGCTGGTGCTTTTTACTGCCGACGGGGATGCCGCGCGGATTGGCAGCCATCAGCCGGTTACATTCTGGAGCGACGATGTGCATGCCACTTCCCAGGTATTGAAGAGCAAAGGCCTTTTGCCATGGATCCAAAGACAGAGCACTGGGGCACGGCGGCAATCTTCAAAGATCAGGACGGGAACCAGTTCGTGCTCTCATCGAAATAAAGTGGACGCAATTACCTGAGGACTCGCATGCGCACAACCGGCACAAACCAGGCCGTAGCCGATCTGCTGAAACCCTACTCTCCTGAGGTGCGAAAACTGGCTCTGGCTACTCGCGCCCTCGCATTGAAAGTGATCCCCAACGCGATCGAGCAGGTGGATCCCAAGAGCAAGCTCATCGGCTATGGCTTCGGCACAGGATACAAAGATATGATTTGCAGTCTCATGCCGGCCAAGACGTGGGTGACTCTGGGGATTGGCTGGGGGAGGGAATTGCCAGACCCAGAAAAGTTGCTGGAAGGCAGCGGCAAAGTTCATGGCCACGTCAAGCTGAGAACCGACTCCGATTTGGAAAATCCCGCGTTGGAAGCTCTTCTTAAGGCCGGGGTCGCACACTGGCAAGCCGTGCGGAAAGCGAAGGCCACTAAGGCAAAGTCATAGTCGGTTCCATTTGGCGATTCGGGGCCATTGCCCACCGATCCAGCGTTTCGATCTGGTTCACGTGGCCCAGGGTTGCTGGGACGGATGCAGAGACGTGAATACTGGGCTGGGAGACTAAACCGATCGACGCCGGGTTGCTTAGAAGCCCAAGTCCGGCGCCAAGCCCCACGCCTCTAACAAATCGAGGGGCACGTACTTGTGGTCTTTGTTCCGGTTTGCCCACTCTCTCAGTGGAATTGAACCTTCGAAATCCTCCGGGGCCAAACCCAGCGCTTGAGCGACTGTTTCAAAAGTCGGCGGCGTGACACCGCCTGTCAGCCCTGGCTTGCACCAATTAGGGTTCCCGCATTTTCTTCGCATTGCTACCTCCTGTCGAGCCGGCATCGCCTTCACCTCGGATTGCGTGACCAGAGGGTCATTACCGCATCCCCGTTCTTTCGCGCGGCTTACATACCACTCGGTGCTCTTCCAAGTCGTTCCTGGCGCGCTCCATGTCGACGTTGTTTTTGGCGGCAAGTTCCGTGCTGACCCGATAAAACGCGGCGGACCGGGCCTCAATGTACTTGCTCCACCTGGATGCAAAAACCCGTTCCAGATCCTTGCAGACTAGGCAATCCATGGCTATCCCTCCAGCCTTTCCGGCAGACGCGCGGGCGGCGGTGGATATGGTCCCTACCGCTGCGGTTTGAGGATCTCCTGCTCGGCGCGGAGCCAGTCCTGCAGGTCGTGGCCGGGTTCCCGACCACGGCTTTCATACAGCAGCGCATAGGCCCGCTGTCTTATGCGGTCTTGTGATGGGACCGCGGCCGGCATCATCGCCGCCTTGCTGGGAGTGCTTTGCGGGCCAAGCACAATCTTTGGCTTCGGTTGGTTGGGAACCCTGGAATCAATCATGCGCAACCTCCTCGGTGCTGCGGACTAAGAGGAGACTACTTCAGATGAGCTGCCTTAGTTCAGAGGATCTGAAAGAGGAGAGGACTACTCACTCACTTTCAACACTACGCTCAGTCCTCATGCCGGTCAATTTGGAGGTCCCAATTTGGAACTCCCGCTGTCGGCGACTGCCGACCGGGACTTCCGGCGGAGGGTCGGCTATGCGGAAACTACCGCCCCGGGGACCGCACAACCACCCTCGCGGGATGAACGTCTACTTCTGGTCCAAACCGCTTAAGCGAGCGCTTAGTCGGCGTCCACCCTTACGTGGCAAGTTGCGCGACCGGTTGTTCCACCGGCTCCAGCCGCGCCGTGAAGTGCCTTAGAAACGGCGCTTCATAGGTCAGCTTCAATCCTCGAATCCTGGCCCGCTTCTTCCAGACTTCGAGGATGACCTCGACCACATAATCAATATGGCTCTGC
Source organism: Terriglobia bacterium (assembly GCA_963758285.1). Classification (GTDB taxonomy): domain Bacteria; phylum Acidobacteriota; class Terriglobia; order Terriglobales; family Acidobacteriaceae; genus DASVWZ01. The sequence continues at coordinate 62,530 of CAVWUT010000017.1, forward strand.
GTATAGACGCGCCGCGGAATCGCCAGCCGCACCAAGTCCATTTTGGCGGCGGGGCCGAACATGAGGCTGCCGATTTCGACTGAGCGAATTCCCCCCTCGAGATACAGCTCTGAAGCCAGCGCCACTCCCGGAAATTGCTCCGACGGAATGTGTGGAAGAAACGCGCGCGCGTCCAGATAAACCGCGTGACCGCCGGGCGGCTGAACGATGGGCACGCCTTGTGCGGCTACATGATTGCCCAAATACGCCGTCGAGGCAATGCGATAACGCAAGTAATCTTCTTCCAGCGCCTCCTGTACTCCCACCGCAATGGCTTCCAGATCGCGCCCCGCCAGCCCGCCATAGGTCGGATATCCCTCGGTCAAGATCAGCAAATCTTTTTCCTGCTGCGCCAGCAGATCATCGTTGGTACACAGGAAGCCTCCGATATTGGCCATGCCATCTTTCTTCGCGGACATGGTGCAGCCGTCGCCGTAGCTGAACATCTGCTGCGCAATTTGTTTCGGAGTTTTCGATTCATAGCCGGGTTCGCGCAGCTTGATGAAGTAGGCATTCTCCGCAAAGCGGCAGGCGTCAAAGTACAAAGGAATACGATGCCGCCGGCAAATCGTGCTGACCGCTTTGACGTTTTCCATCGAGACCGGCTGGCCGCCGCCGGAGTTGTTGGTCACCGTCAGCATGACCAGCGGAACCCGCTCCCGGCCCACTTCCTGAATCAGCCGGTCCAGCGCGGCCACGTCCATATTGCCTTTGAACGGGTGCAGCAGTTCCGGCTGCTTGCCCTCCGCGATGACCAGATCCGTCGCCTCCGCGCCCACGAACTCCACGTTCGCCCGGGTCGTGTCGAAATGCGTGTTGTTGGGAACCACGTCGCCCTTCTTGCACATCACGCTGAACAGAATGCGCTCGGCGGCTCGGCCCTGGTGGGTTGGAATCACATGGCGATATCCGAAGATTTCCTGGATTGAGTTGCGGAAGCGGTCATAGCTCCTGCTGCCGGCATAACTCTCGTCCCCCTCCATGATCGCCGCCCACTGGTGCGTGGACATGGCTCCGGTGCCGGAATCGGTGAGCAGGTCAATCAGAACATCATCCGCAGGCAACAGAAACAGGTTGTAGTGCGCGGCCTGCAGCAACTGCTCGCGTTGCCGGCGCGTGGTCCAGCGGATGGGTTCGACGCTCTTGATGCGGAAAGGCTCGATAATGGTCTTGGCCACGACGTAATTCTCCCTTCCTCTAGCACACACGCTGCACCAAACATGTGTCTGTGACAAGGATCATAGGCCGCCGTGATGGCAAGGATTGCCTAGCGGCAGCGGTGGATACCAGTTAGCGGACGTTTGCCGACTCGTGAGGCTCTGAGGTCTTGAAGCTCATCGCGGCCGTTCTTTCCAGCTTGTCCCATGCAAAGCGGCGGCCCGAAATAGCGCGTTTCACCGTCCTGAACAGCACAATCGAGAACAGTTGCCGGTAGGCAAACCGTTGCAGCCACACCTGACTGAGCAGCCAGATGTCTTCGCGGGCCTCGGGCTGCCGCCGTTCCAGGCCAAACGCGATCGCGGACGTGATGAAGTCGATGACCAGGAACGCCGCAAAGAACAAAACCAGCCGGTGGAAACTCGCCGGATCGGTCGAGTCCGGATGAAAGTATTTCTGCACGAAATACCACACCGCGCCGAAGGCGAACATCAGGTCAATGAACGGCGAGACCAGCGGCAGCAGGATTTGGAAGATGACAATGTTGGGCAGAGCGACCCAACCCAGCGCGCCTTTACGCGCGAACACTGCGCGGTGCTTCCACACCGCCTGCAAAATGCCGAACGACCACCGGAAGCGCTGTCGCATCAATCCATTCGCATTGATCGGCGCCTCGGTGTAGGCCAGCGCCAGGTCCTCGTATGCCACCCGGTAACCGCGCCGCAGCAGCGCCATGGTGAGATCGGCATCCTCGGCTACCGTGTCGGTGTGGTATCCGCCGGCTTCCCGCACCGCGGAAGTCCGCCAGGTGCCAATAGCTCCAGGCACCACACTGACTGCACCCAGAGTGTTCAGAGCGCGGCGCTCGAAATTCTGACTGGTGATGTACTCGAGCGCTTGCCAGCGCGTCCACAGGTTCACCCGGTTCCCGACCTTGGCATTTCCCGCGACCGCACCGACCCTCGGGTCCAGAAAATGAGGCACCAGCCGCGTAATTGCATTGCGGTCGATTACCGTGTCGGCATCGATTCCGACGAATATTTCTTCACCCCGCAAATGTTCCAGGCCGTAGTTCAGCGCTTCCGCCTTCCCGGAATTCGGTTTGGTCAGCACCACCACGCGACCGGAAGATTCTTCCTTGGCGAACGCCCGGCGAGCGACTTCCAGCGTCCTGTCTTTGGACCCGTCGTCGATTACGATCACCCGCAGGTCAGGATAGTTGGAAGCCAGCACCGCTCGGACCGTGCGTTCAATCACCTTCTCCTCGTTGTAGGCCGGAACCAGAACCGCAACCGTGGGCTTGTATGAAGCGGCTTCCGCTTGTGTCGACGGCCCATATTTGCGTTCCCGGAAGCGGTCATAAATCGCCAGTACACCAACGAAAAGAAGCCGCCCGGTCATCAGCAAATCGCCCAGGAAAAAAATGATGGTGATTCCCCTGCTGCACACATCCCAGAGCCCAAAGCCAAGCCAGTCGATTCGCGCTGCCCAGCGCTCATTGGCCGGGATCGGCGGCATCACGTCTGCCTTGCTCTTTCCCAGCAACTCGTAAAGCGGGACAATCTCCAGGCCTTTGGCGCGGATGGCATTGATGATCAGAGGCAGAGCCGCCACCGTCTGGCTGCGGTCGCCGCCGCCGTCATGCAGCAGCACGATGCTGCCGCAAAAACGCATGTCGGAACCGCAAGGCGGCAAATGCTCAATCACCCGGTCGGCAATCTGCTGCCCACTGAGGCGCGGGTCCTCCCGCCAATCGTTGGGATCGATTTTGTCGCCGATCGTGATGTAGCCCATATCCTGCGGCACCTGCAGCGGACGCACCTGGTCGGCGGTATCCGGCTCCTGATCGACCGCATAGGGTGGGCGGAACAGTATCGTACGCATCCCCAGGCGGCTGACAAACAACTGCTCGGTCAAGTTGACCTCAAGCCGGATGAGCCGGTTGGAGAGGTTTTCGATGTCGGGATGCGTGAAGGTGTGATTCCCGATCTCATGGCCTTCCCGGTAAATGCGCGAGGTGATCCCGCCGAACCGGTCCGCTTGCACTCCGATCAGAAAAAATGTCGCGGGAACATTCTCCCGCTTGAGAACATCGAGAATCTTGGGAGTCCACTGCGGATCAGGGCCATCATCGAACGTGATCGCCACCTGACTCGCATTGTAACCATAGCGCGCGACCCTCCAGGGCTGCGGCAAAGGGTCGAAGGTCTCGTTGGTGATGAACCCCGATTTCGCATCGATGGTAAGAGTACGCGTTCCGTCGGCGGGCTTGGCTTCAATCCGAAAGATTTCCCCGGTCCCTTCCATGTCCACATCATCACCGGGCGAAACATCTTTCAGCTTGTCGGCTGCCGCCGCATCCCCAGGCACGTCCCATACTTTCCACAGCGAGCGGTCCTCGGACCCCAAACGCCACAGCGCAAAGGTCTGAATGCCCATCGTCTGCGCTGCCCGCATCTCGTTCAGTGCCGTGACCGCATCCAGGAACCAGATATCGTGCTGCACATTCCGCTCGTCTTCATAGCTGACGTGCGGATTCATGGCGTCGCTATCGAAATCAACATCTTCGTCTGAGTCCCGCGCCGAGAGCCATGCCTCCTGCACCGACTGGTTAATCTCTTTTTCCCCATCCGGCAACTTCCCGTTCTTCAGCCGCTCCGGCCAGTCGTAGCCGTAATTGCCGATGGCGCAAATAAACTTGTCCAGCGGAACGGCCTTCTTGGCCACTTGCAGGTTGTTCGTAAACCAGTCCTGCGAAGCAATTGGACCAGGGTCTCCGCCCGGGTAGTGTTCGTCATAATCCATCACCACTACGCCGTCCGCTGCCGCGGAAATGGCTTTGTAATCGAAGTCTTCATTCCGCGGCTGTACGCTGACGTAGAGCTTCATGCCCTTGGCGTGCAAGTCATCGGAAAGGTCTTTCAACAAAGCGCTAAAGCCCTTCTGCCCTTTCTTGGGAAATTCCTCAAAATCCACCATCAGGCCGCGGTACTTATCCGTCGCCAGAAACGTGCCGATCTGCTGGCGGAACTGCGCTCGCGCTTCGGGATCATTCAGAAATGCGCTGATGTCAACCCAGTTCGCCCCATCGGAATTGTTCACCATGGGGAAAACTTCCATTTCCGGGTCTTCCGCTTTCACAAACGCCATGACCTTGGGCTCAACCGGCCGTACCTTGGAACCATTGACCACATCGAAAAACTTGCTGGTATCCTCGTCGATCCCCTGCAATCGGCCATTCGGCGTCAGAACGTGCAGCCACTCGGGATACAGCAGGTCAATCTGTTTGGCGTACTCGCGCAGGGAAGAAAAACTGGCGGCATCCCAGGAAACATAAAACGCTGCCCGAATCCCTTCTTCGGAATTCAGCTTGACTTGCGAAGCCGCCGACTTGGTCTTGCGATGTCCTTGTCGCGCCGCCTGTTTTCGCCGGTGCTCGCGGCTCTTCTCCTTCTCGGTATCCTTCAGCGCCCGGTAAGGCCGCTTCTGCCACGACAGCGACAACTCGGGCAAGCGCTCGCCGTGCAGCGCGTTGTAGATGAAAAAAATCACCAGCAGCATGAAGCAAATACCCACGACGTCAAACGAACGCCGAAGCCGCTTCCACCGTGCCTGCCGGGGATCGTAAAAAACAGGTTGACCCATGATAGTTTGAGCTAGCCACATCCTAAGCCGTGGTCGGAACAGGGTCAAACCCAAGCGGACCTCGCGCCGTGATGCAGTGCGATTGTCATCCTGAGCTAGCGTTCTTTGCGACGCGAAGGATCTGGGCGAACCGCGTGAAGTGTCGCGTTCCTTGCGACACAATAATCGCGCGTTTGGCTCGCTTCCTTTCCAAACTGCACCACCACTCCAAAACGCGCTATATTCCCTTGTGCGCGAAATTCTGCACAAACACTCTCGCTTCTTTCTGTTTGCGGCCTTGGCCGGGCTTGCCCTGCGGCTGCTTTTTTTGTGGCGTTTTCCCGCTATCACCTCCGACTCATTTATCTATCGCGACATTGCCAGGAACTGGCTACAGCATGGCGTGTACGGTCTGACTGAACTCAATGAGGTTGTTCCCACCTACATTCGTCTTCCCGGATACCCCGCCTTCCTCGCCGCCATTTTTCGCATCTTTGGCGTGGAACACTACCGGGCCGTGCTAGTGGTGCAGATCTTCGTCGATCTCGGCACGTGCTTCGTCGTCGCCGATCTGGCCCGACGACTGATTTCCCCGCACGCCGCTCAGGCCGCGTTTCTTTTGTCGGCGCTGTGCCCCTTCCTGGCGAACTATGCGGCGGCGGTACTGACCGAGACCCTGGAAATCTTCTTCACCGCATTAGCTCTGGATTTTGCCGTAGCGGCTCTGGCCGCCCTCGAAGCGAACCGGCTGAACCTCTGGCTGGCCTGCGGCGTGTCGATTGCCGCTTGCCTGCTGCTGCGGCCGGATGGAGGCTTGCTTCTCGCCGCCCTGCTCGCATGGCTCGCCTGGACCGGAGCCTGTCAGCTGCGCAAACGAAAGTCCGCCGGCCCGGTAATCAGAGCCGCCCTAATCGTCGCCCTCGCCGCCGTCGCGCCGCTCATTCCCTGGACGCTGCGTAATCTGCACACCCTGCATCGTTTCCAACCGCTCGCCCCGCGCTATGCCAACGAAGAGAACCTCTATGTGCCCACGGGATTCAACCGCTGGGTCAAGACTTGGATCGCCGATTCTGTTTCAAATGAAGAAGTCTACTGGATGGTTCCGGGCAGCCCGATCGACGCCGACAACCTGCCTTCCCGCGCTTTCGATTCCGCCGACCAGCGGGATCAGACCGAACAACTCCTTGACGATTACAACCACCTGCTCCACATCGATCCTGACCTTGACGCCCGCTTCAGAGCGCTTGCCAGCCAGCGCATCCACGCCACGCCGCTGCGCTATTACGGATGGTTGCCGCTCCTCCGGGTTACCGACATGTGGCTGCGGCCGCGCACCGAGCTTCTGCCTTCCGACCCGCGCTGGTGGGAATTCGACGACACCACCCGATGGCTGGTTCTGTCCATCGTTCTGGGCCTGATCAATCTCGGCTACATCGCGGCCGCATGCCTGGGCCTGGTTCGCCTGCGCGGCGCCCCCTACCTCGGACTCTTGCTCACATTCGTAATTCTGCGCTCCGCTTTCCTCGGAACCATGGAGAACCCCGAGCCGCGCTACACCCTGGAGTGTTATCCCATAGTCATTGTGCTGGCCAGCGCATTGTTTCGGGCACACAATAGAACGACGTAGGCGCGGGCATCCCCGCCCGTGCGGGTTGCAAAAAAAACTGATTTTGCGTGGCGCAGCGCTTTCAGCGTGTGCGTGAGAACTCAGCCTCGCGGTGGAGTGCACCATGAGTTTCTTAGCCGCGAAGCGGCGTCAGAATAAAGCCCACGGCGCAAGCTGTGGGTCCAAGCGGGAAATGAATCAGCCCCGGAGGGGCGAAAGAGAGAGTCCTCACCACCGCCCCTTACGCCCTGCCCCGCGCTCATGGTATGTTCAATCTCTCGACCTACAACAGCCGACCAATGATCCGTTCCTATAAAGGCATCACACCAACCATTCCCCAATCCTGTTACATTGATGAATCAGCCCAGCTCATCGGCGACGTGGTGCTCGGCGAGCACGCCAGCGTCTGGATGAACGCCGTCTTGCGCGGCGACGTGCATTCCATCCGCATCGGTGCTCACTCCAACGTGCAGGACTGCAGCGTCCTCCACGGCATGAAAGAGCAGTACGGAGTTTTTGTCGGCGAATATGTAACGGTCGGCCATTCGGTCACGCTGCACGGTTGCACCATCGAGGACCGTTGCCTGATCGGGATGGGCTGCATCATTTTGAATGGCGCGCGGATCGGCGCTGGCTCAATCATCGCGGCGGGCACGCTGATCCCCGAAAAAACGGTGGTCGAGCCCGGATCGCTCTGGATGGGCTCACCCGGCAAATTCCGCCGCAAGCTGGACGAAAAAGAAAAGGAGACAATCCTGCGCTACGCGAACAATTACCTGGAATATAAGGAGTCATATCTGCGCGAGCGCTAGGAAGTTGGCGAGAACTAATGGATTGTCATTCCGAGCGGAGCGAGGGATCTGCAGTTTAAACTGTCATCCTGAGCGGAGAATGGTGTTCGGCAACGCCGAACGTCATTCGCAGTCGAAGGACCCCCGCGGCGTTGGAGTCACCTTCAAGGCGTTCTCCCCGCGTACTCGACACAAGCTGTATAGCTGGCGAACGACGAACGACGAACGACCAACGACCATGATCAAAGCCGTCCGAGGAACTCGCGATCTTCTCCCGCCGGATACGGCGCTGTGGAACTTTGTCGAGTCGGCGGTGCGCAACGTCTTCCGCGCCTACAACTTCCATGAGATCCGCACGCCGATTTTCGAAGAGACGCAGCTCTTCGCCCGCAGCGTCGGCGAAGAGACCGACATTGTTTCGAAGGAGATGTACACGTGGGGTGACGGTGAGCGGTTTGATGAAAAACAATTGATCGAAACGTGGTTAAAAGCTTACCGACCGGACGATCCTGCCCACGTTCAAGCTGGGCGCGTGACTAGGTACGCTGCAGGCGTGTGGCTGGGGGACCTCAATGGCTTAGGAGTGATCCATGTCCTGCGGGGCATACAAGGTCCTCCGCCGGCATATCTCCCAGCAAGTCGGGAAGAGTTTGTTGCTTTTGCACCCAGTGTCTCGTCCGATGCAGTCAACAATTTGAAAAAAGCACGCGAGGTCGTCAAGCAACGTTACGCCAATGAATTTGGCCAGCAAGCGATCTATCTTAGGCTCGTTGTCCCAGCGAGTGCCGCCGGTAGTTCCCCATGGGTTCAGACCGAGGGTGTCGACATTGAACCGTTTGCGGGGAACTACTTCTCAAGTTCCCAGTCCCTCACCCTCCGCCCCGAGAACACCGCCGGTGTCGTGCGGGCATATATCCAGCACGATTTGGAAAAGCGCGGCCTCAACAAGCTCTACTACATCGGCCCGCAATTCCGCCGCGAGCGTCCGCAGAAAGGCCGTTACCGCCAGTTCTATCAGATCGGCGCCGAGGTCATCGGCCCATCGACCGCCGGAAGCGAATCTCCCGCGCGCGACGCCGAAATCCTCGAACTGCTCGCCACGCTGCTCGACCGCCTCGGCATCAAAGATTGGAGGCTGCAACTCAACTCGGTCGGCTGTCCCAATGATCGCGCCGCCTACAACGAAGCTCTGCGCAAGGCGCTCGAACCCGTAGCCTCGCAGATGTGTTCCGACTGCCAGCGCCGTGCCGTAACTAATCCCCTGCGCGTGTTCGATTGCAAAGTTCCGGCGGACCAGCCCATCATCGAGAAGCTGCCGCGCATCAGCCAGTATCTCGACGAGCCTTGCCGTAAGCATTTTGCCCAAGTGCAGGAAATTCTGAAGTCGGTCGGGGTCGAGTTTCAAATAAACGACCGCCTCGTGCGCGGCCTCGACTACTACACTCGCACCGCATTCGAATTCACCCACGGCGCCCTCGGTGCACAAAATGCCATCCTCGGCGGCGGCCGCTACGACGGCCTCTCCGAATCCCTCGGAGGCCCGAGCGCTCCCGGCATCGGCTTCGCCATCGGCGAAGATCGCCTCGTGCTGGCCCTGCAGGAGCCCGCCGGAGAAGTCCAGCGCAAGCCCAACGTTTACATCGCTCCGCTCGGCGCGGGCATGGACCGCGAAGCCGCCCGCCTGGCTCACGAACTGCGCCGCAAGAAAGAAGACATCGTGGTCGAACTCGGTGACGAAACCTTCAAGCTGAAAAAATCGTTCGAGTTCGCCACCAAGGCCGGCGCCCGCTTTATCCTGATTGTCGGCGAAAACGAGGTCAAAGCCGACACCTTCGCCCTGAAGAACCTCGCCACCGGCGAGCAAATTTCCGTTCCCCGAGCCGATTTGCCGCAGCGTATCATTAGCCAGAGTTAGCAACGGCCCCGCCATGCTAAAGAATCAAACGGAGACACCATGAACAACGCCGCATTTCTACTTATTTCCTGCCTCATCAGTTTCGCCCAGACCACCGCGCCATCGAACGCGCTTTCATCTCTGGACCAGGCCTTGATCGCCAACTCCACGGCCGTCCTCGAAGCCCAGAAGACCAAAGGCGTCGCCTTTCTCGAACGCCTGCTCGCGCCCGATTTCCAGTTCGTGAACAGCGCCGGAAAGCTTCAGAAACCGGACGACCTTCTCGACGATGCCAAAGATGGCAAGCTGAGGTACTACCGCATCTACGATGCACAGGTGTTGCCGGTTGACGACACCACCAGGATCGTCACCTTCAACGCAATCATCGACAAGCCCGAAGGCGACGATTATCTCGAACCGCGCTATCAGCGCTTTTCCGATCTATGGGTCAAGCAAGGCGATCAATGGCGCCTGAAATTCGAGCAATCATCGGCCATCCGCCACATCGACTAAAGACGCGGCTTCTCAAGGCATTGTCATCCCTAGCGAAGAGAGGGATCTGCAGTTGCGTTTGACACGCCCCTCCCCACGCACTTACCATCTCGACGGCTAACTCAGCCCTACAAATCTCGCTTCCAACTTACGAAAGGATAATTTCTATGAAACTGCGATTCACCACGATCGCCCTCATTGCCTTGCTGCTTGCGATCGCACTCCCGGTTCAGGCGCAGATGGAGATGCCCAAGCCCGGACCCGAGCTAAAGAAACTCGATTACTTCGCCGGCACATGGACCACGGAAGGCGACATAAAGCCGGGCCCCATGGGCCCCGGCGGCAAATTCAGCGGCACCGACCACATTCAGTGGATGGACGGTGGGTACTTCCTCGTGACCCACTCCGAATTCAAGGGCGCCATGGGCACCGGCACCGAAACGTCCTACATGGGCTACGACACGAATGACAAGGTCTATACCTATGATGCCTTCAATAGCCTCGGTGAGGCCAACCATTCCAAGGGCACCCTCGATGGCGACACCTGGAACTGGACCAACGAGCAGAAGATGGGCGGGCAGACCATGCACGGCCGATTCACCATTAAGGTGCTTTCCGCCACGTCGTACAACTTTAAGTTCGAAATGTCTCCGGACGGCACCACCTGGTCAACCGTGATGGACGGCAAAGGGACCAAGCAATAACTGGCCCTAGCGGGACAGGCCTCTCGCCTGTCCCATCCTTCATCCAAATTGTCATCCCGAGCGAAGCACTGCCGTTCGTCCTGCGACCGGCGCCGCGAAGTCGAGGGACCTGCTGTTGGTCGGCTCCCGGCTCTGCCCCCACCATTTATAATTTCCCCTTTAGCCACATCTCCACCGAAAGGCACAACTTGCTCGATTTTCTAGGCGATTTACTACGGACTCACATGTGTGGCGCCCTGCGCGCCTCCGACGCCGGCCAAAAAGCCGTCCTGATGGGCTGGGTCAACCGCCGCCGCGACCTCGGCAACCTGGTTTTCGTCAACGTCCGCGACCGCTCCGGCGTTACCCAGATCGTCTTCGATAAAGAGCGCAACCCCGCCCTGCACGAGAAAGCCGGCCAACTGCGCAACGAGTACGTCATCGCCGCTATCGGCACCGTCCAGCGCCGCGCCCCGGACACGGTCAACAAAAACGTCGCCACCGGTGAAGTCGAACTGGTCGCCGCCGAACTGCGCATCCTGAACGAATCCCGGCAGCCCCCGTTCCTACCCGGTGAAACTGTTCTGCCCAACGAGGAGATGCGCCTCAAGTACCGTTACATCGACCTGCGCCGCGAGCCCATGCAGCGCAACATCGAACTGCGGCACAAAGTCTCGATCGCCATTCGGGAATCTCTTTCCTCGCAAGGTTTCTTTGAGATCGAAACCCCGTTCATGACCCGCTCCACGCCCGAAGGCGCGCGCGATTATCTCGTGCCCAGCCGCGTTCAGCCCGGCAGTTTCTATGCGCTGCCGCAGTCGCCGCAACTGTTCAAACAGATCCTGATGATCTCGGGCTTCGACAAATATTTCCAAATCGTGCGCTGCTTCCGCGACGAAGATCTGCGCGCCGACCGCCAGCCCGAATTCACCCAGATCGATCTGGAAATGTCCTACCCTCAGCCCGATCGCGTCTGGGAGGTCGTCGAGACATTTCTCACCGCCGCGTTCAAAGCCGCTGGCCACCAGATCAAGACCCCGTTCCCGCGCATGAGCTACGACAAGGCCATCCGCCTCTACGGCAGCGACAAGCCCGATATGCGCCTGCCCGCCATGGTCGACGTGCGCGACGCTTTCGCTCCTGAGAATCTTGCGACGCTGGCCGTGAGCGCGAACCTGCCGGTCGTCGCCATTCGCATCCCCAAAGTTGGCGAGCTGTCCCGCAAGGAGCGCGACGAGATCAAGCCGTTATTCAACGCCAAGGGTGGTGCCAAGCTGTTCGAGGATTTCAAGCGGCTGGAGAAAAGCTTTCCCGAAACTGCCGCGAAGATTCGCCAGAAATCCGGCGCCACAGTTGATGACCTGCTGGTCATCGTCGCCGGAGACGGCAAGCCCGGCGAACACAAATCCGAAGGCGGCGTGAAGCCCGAGGTCAAGCAGCACGACCACGCTGTGTATACTTCCGCCGGCCTGCTGCGCCTCGCGCTCGCACAAAAGTACGCCGACCGGCATGGCGCCTTTCACAAGACCGGCGATCCCGCGACCGATTACCGCTTCCTCTGGGTCACCGACTTCCCCATGTTCGAATACGACGAAGAAGGTCAGCGCTGGGCGGCCGCGCATCATCCGTTTACTTCGCCGCACGAGCATGACATGGACAAGCTCGAATCCGACCCGGCCGCCGTTCGCGCGCTCGCCTACGACGTGGTGCTCAACGGAACCGAACTCGGCTCGGGATCAATTCGTATTCATCGCCAGGACATTCAGAGCAAGATTTTCCACGCTCTCGGCATGACGGAAGAAGAGGCTCGCAGCCGTTTCGGATTCTTCCTCGAAGCGCTGGAGTACGGCACGCCGCCGCACGGCGGCATTGCGCTCGGTCTGGATCGTATCGTGATGATCCTGGCGGGAGCCGACAGCCTGCGCGAGGTGATTCCGTTCCCCAAGACCGCCCGAGCGGTCGACTTGATGGTAGATGCCCCCACGCCAGTGAGCGACGCCCAGTTGCGGGACTTAGGGATTCAAGTGAAAAGGAGCTAGTAGCGCCGGCGCTCGATTACCACAGCGGTATGCAGGCGGGCGAACCAACCCCTCCCCTATGCCACCGCGATCCACCACCGGCAGCCACTGCACGAAGCCCTACGGCCAGCGCTTTCCGCCATCTTCCCAACCGACAGCGCGTGCCGGTTGCGGTGCGGTATTCGCCGCTGGCTGTGGAACCCGGATCGGTTGCTGCGCGGCAGACGTGCCGGTTAAGGTTGGCTTGGAAATCTCGGCCACGCCCTCTTTTTCCTCCGAGAGCAGGGGGGCGGCGACACGCAGCGCCTCCACCTCTTTCTCCAGCCTGGCCAGTTCGAGTTCTTTTTGCCGCAGAACCTCGTAAACGTTTTTCATGTCATGGCACCTGGGACAACGTATTTACAGCGTTGCCCGCAGGTTATGCAGTTGCGAGGTTTTTGTCAAGGAAGAAGGTTGAGGGCCTTTCTACTCCCAAACCCACTACTCCGGCCCCCTCAGATCCGCATCGGCATCACGATATAGCGGTACTTGTAATCTTCGCTTTCCGCCGGACGCAATTGTCCCGCCGACTGCGCATCCTTGAGTTCCAGTTTCACCTCGCCGCTGCCGGTAGCCTTAAGAAAATCCAGCAGATACTGCGCATTGAAGCCGATTGCAATCGATTCGCCATCGTAATCGGTTTCCAGCGAATCTTCCGACTCCCCGGCTTCACTCGATGAAGCCGACAATTTTAGTTCGCCCTTCTCCAGGCGCAGCTTCACTGCCCGTGAGCGCTCATCGGCGAACTGCGCCACACGCGAGATGGCTTGGGCCAGTTCGTCCCCGTGCAGGGTAATCGACCGGCTGTTGTCCTTGGGCAACACCGCTTCGAAATTGGGGAATTGTCCGGTGAGTTGCCGCGAGGTCAGCAGGCGCGGCCCAATGCGGAAGAACAGCGTCGATTCATCTTTGGCAAACTCGATGTCTTCCACGTCGCTGGCGTCCAGCAGCGACTTCAATTCGTCCATGGCCTTTTTGGGAACCAGCGTTTTCATCTCCCCGGAAACGCCTTCAAACTTGCCGCCACTGTGCTCAATGTGCGCCAAACGATGGCCGTCCGTCGCCACCATAGTGATCGATTCCGGCTTCAGCATCATCAGCGCGCCATTCAAGGTGTAGCGCGATTCTTCCGTGGCAATCGCAAAACCGGTCTTGGAAATCATCCCGCGCAAAACCTGGGCCGGAATCTTCACCACGCCGGCGGTGGGAAATGCCGGCAAACTGGGAAAATTGGCGCGCGCCATCCCCACCATTTTGGTATTCGACCGGCCGCAGCGAATGCTGACCCAGTGATTCTCGAGCAGCTTGATCGAGATATCGGCATCGGGCAGCAGCTTCACGTAATCGTAAAGTTTCCGCGCCGGAACCGTGCAGGCGCCCTCCTTCTTCACCTTGGCGTTACAGGAGGTCCGCAGGCTCAGATCAAGATCGGTGGCCGTAAGCGACAGCTTGTCGCCGCCCGCTTCAAACAGATAGTTGGAGAGGATGGGGATCGTGGTCTTGCGCTCGACCACGCCCTGCGTCGCGGTCAGTTCCCGCAACAGCTCGAACTTGCTGACTGTGATCTCCATGGTGGTGGTTCCCGTCGCAGATGCGATCGCTTCTACCGGCATGACCCAGCTCCCTCGCCGTGCAGTGGTGTTTTGGCTACTCCACTTATATCAAAAGAAAAAGCACGAAAACAGACACAATCTGAGGGGAAAGAGGGAAAATCCCGCAATGCTCCCCCAACCGTCCGGCTGGACTCCGACCGCTACTCGACTCGGGATCAGGGAGGCTGGGGGAGGGCTGGGTTCCCTGAATCCCGAAGTCGAAGCCGGTTGCGCAAAATACCTTAGGATGCTCTGACTAAATCGTCGATGTAGGCGCGGGCGCCCTCGCCCGTGCCCTAGCCGCCCAATTGCTCCGTCAGCTTGTTGAGCATGCGGTTCAGGTCTTTATCCTTCTGTCGCACTGTGTCGATCTTCTCCACGGAGTGCAGCACCGTGGTGTGGTGCTTGCCCCCGAATTGACGCCCAATTTCCGGCAGCGACGCCTCCGTCAAATGCTTTGCTAGATACATGGCGATTTGCCGCGGATACACGATCGCCCGCGAATTGTTTTTCGCTTTGATCTCCACCAGCCGCAGCCCAAACTGCTCGGCCACCGCCTTCTGGATGGATTCGATGGTGACCCGGCGCGCCTGCGAATCGATAAAGTTCTTCAGCACCTGCTGGGTATAGGGCAGGGTAATTTCGGCGCCGATCAACGACGAGTGCGCCACCAACCGGATCAGCGCTCCCTCCAGCTCGCGGACGTTGGAACGGATGTTCGATGCGATGTACAGCGCCACATCCGTCGGCAGCGTGACTCTCTCCTGCTCGGCCTTCTTCTGCAGGATGGCGACTTTGGTCTCCAAATCGGGAGGCTGGATGTCGGCAATCAGTCCCCATTCAAACCGGCTGCGCAGCCGGTCTTCAATCTCCGCCAACTCCTTGGGCGGCCGGTCGCTGGCAATTACGATCTGCTTCATCGACTCGTGCAGCGCATTGAAGGTGTGAAAGAACTCTTCCTGCGTCCGCTCCTTCTGCGCAATGAACTGGATGTCGTCGATCAGCAGCACATCCATGTTGCGGAAGCGGTCGCGGAAGGTGGTCATCTTGTCATAGCGCAACGAGTTGATCATCTCGTTGGTGAACTTGTCGCTGGAAACGTAGCAGATCGCCGCCTGCGGCATCCGCCGGCTGACCTCGTGGCCGATGGCCTGCATCAGGTGGGTCTTGCCCATCCCAACCCCGCCATACAAAAACAACGGATTGTAGGCTTTGGAAGGACGCTCCGCCACCGCCTGGCAGGCCGCGTGGGCAAACTGGTTGCCGCTGCCGATCACGAACGCGTCAAAGGTGTAGCGCGGATTCAGTTGTGCCGCGCCATCCCAATCGAAACGCGATTGCGACGGATGATGCGCCGTCGAAGCCGGTTGTGCCAGGCCTCCGTTATGCCGCATCGGCGCGACCGGCGTTTCCGCCTCCGAAGTCACGAATTGCACGTCCTGATATCCCAGGCCGAGCGTGTCGAGCGCTTCCTGGATCACATCAAGGTACTTGTCATTCTGGCGGCGCGCTTCCTCGGTCTCCACCCGAACGACCAACACGTTCCCGCTGGCGTGACTGTATCGTGTGGGTTTCAGCCAGCGATCGTAAGCCGGCCGGTTGATCTTCTTTTCCAGCGCGTCCAGAACGCGCAGCCACGGGTTGGGAGCAAGACTTGGTATTGGAACCGACATATGAATTCTTTGGTGACGTCGCCGACGAACGCCGGATCTTTATATTATTGCTGCAAAAAGTGAATGTCTTCCCGCGAAGTCAACCCTGACGGCGGGGCGGTCTTCGCCGGACCAAAGAAAATTTCTAAAAGCGGAACAGTTCGGCATACTAGCACAAAAAAAAATTCTTTTGCAGAAATCTTCACGAAAGATTTTTCCGATCGCGATGATCGCAAGCGCTCCAAAAACATTCTGTCAAGTAGCGACTTGATAACTGCCGCAGGAGTTGTGCAGACTTGCCTCTCGCGCATCATTGCACCAATGGCATGCTTCCTCAGAATCTTGCTTCGCGCAGTGATCGCACTCACAGCCCAATGTTCGTCTCGCTTCGAGACCATGTGGCACTGCCTCCTCACCCACTCAGAGACGTCATCCCGAAACTCGGCGCATTTCAGCCGAGTGAGGGATCTCGCGCGGATCGTCCCATCATTTTCGGGCATGGGGATGAGCACTTGCGTATCCCGTCGGCCCGCGCCGATAAACACTGCGCGGCTTTTACCTCCGGCTCGCCCGGTTTGCTCGGATCACCTCCCTGCATTTATACTTTTTGTTTCGTGCTGAAATCTCAATACCATAGATTCCATGAGTTAGGAGCAGCCAAGTTTCATGCCTAAGCGCACTTTCCAACCGAACCGCCGTCACCGCTCGAAGACGCACGGGTTCCGTACGCGGATGAAGACCAAAGGCGGGCGGGCGGTGATTTCGAGCCGGCGCGCCAAGGGGCGCAAGCGGGTCTCGGTAAAGCCCGGTTTCCGTGAGTAGAGGTTTTCTTTCCCGGAATTAGAACTGGTTTCAAGAATCGGTTTTGGGTAGGGCACGGCTTTTAGAGCCTGCCCTGAGCGGAGCCGAAGGGTGCCCCCAAGACCGCCAACAAAGGGAGCTTTAGCCCCTGAGGGTTGCCTGTCTTAACCCTCAAGTGCATTTATGATTCCGGTTCTGGAAGGAATTCCGAAGGTTGAGTCCAGGTCGTTCACTGTGAGCGGAACCGCTCCTAACGGCGGCACCAACCCCTGCGCTTCCGGGAAGCGGCGCACTTTCCCGCGTACCGCCCGGTTGTTGCGGCATGCGGACTTTGAGCGGGTTTACCAGCAAGGGCGGCGTCACTTCGCCGCCCATCTCACGGTCTTCTATCTGCCACGTGCGGAAGGTGGAGACTTGCGAGTGGGTTTTACCGTTGGCCGGGCGCTGGGCGGCGCAGTCGTCCGAAACCGTATGAAGCGCCGGCTGCGCGAGGCGGTTCGCTTGCACTGGCCTGGCTCCGCCGTGCCGGTGGACGTGGTCATCAACCCTAAGAAGTCGATGCTGGGGATCGACTTCGCGGAATTGGGCAAGGAAGTCGCTCAGGCGCTTAACGCAATTCAGAAGTTTGCAGAGAAGCAGGCGCAAGATGCGAAGTAACTCGCTGGACACGCCGATGAAGTTTTCACAAAAATTCGTACTCGCGCTCCTCCGCGGATACAAGTGGGCGATCTCGCCCATGTTTCTGCCGGCATGTCGCTATGTGCCGACCTGCTCCGAGTACGCCATGGAGGCGGTCGCCCATCATGGCGCTCTGCGCGGAAGCGTGATGGCAGCTTGGCGCTTGTTGCGTTGCCATCCCTTTGCCCGCGGAGGATACGACCCGGTAAGAATCACCGGCAACGCGGATGTCCCGGTCGGATGTAGCTCAACCGGGGTTTGCAGTCACTGAGAAAGAACTTTGGCCGAATTTAAAAATCCTCAACAAGAGCCCGGCATGGAGCGCCGCCTGCTGCTGGTGTTTGCGCTCACTTTTCTGGTCATCGTCATTTTCCAGCCGGTTCTGAAAAAGTTCCTGCCGCAGCCCCCTGCCGCTCCGGCCCAACCGCAAACGCAAAGCCAGACCCAAAGTGCGCCCGCTCCCAAACTCCCAGCGGAAGTGAGCCCGGCGACTCCGCCGAAGACTTTGCCGGCCACAGGCACCAAGGTCGCAAGTTCCGAATCCGAAACCGTCATCGAGAACGGCCTTTACCGGATCACCTTCACCAACCGCGGCGCGCAAGTAAAGTCCTGGGTCTTGAAGAAATTTGACGATGACCAGGGCCAGCCGCTCGACCTCGTCAATCGCGCTGCCGCAAGCAAATACGGTTACCCGCTCTCTTTGTGGACCTACGACGAAACCCAGCGCAACCAGCTCAATTCCGCGCTCTACGTCGCCTCCGCGTCCGGCACGCAGACCGCTCCTCTCGACGTCACCTTCGAATACGCCGAGCAGGGTTGGTCGGTCCGCAAGCGCTTCAGCTTCGATCAC
Organism: Terriglobia bacterium; assembly: GCA_963758285.1. Lineage (GTDB taxonomy): Bacteria > Acidobacteriota > Terriglobia > Terriglobales > Acidobacteriaceae > DASVWZ01. The sequence continues at coordinate 80,447 of CAVWUT010000017.1, forward strand.
AGCTACGTGGTGCACGTGGAAACTTCCGTGCTCTACAACGGTGGCCCGGTCACCGCGTATCCCATGTGGCCGTCCGGTTTCGGCGACCAGATCACCGCCGCCGGCTACGCCGCTGGACTCGTCGAGTCGCAATACAACAGCAGCATCGAGCGCACTGCGTTCAAGAAAGTCAGCGGCGGAGCCACTCTCCACGGTCCCTACAACTGGGCAGGTCTCGCCGACCAGTATTTTGCCGCGGTGTTCATTCCCGACAACCCGCAGGACATGGCTGCGGTCACGCTGCGAAATCCGCTCGATATCGCGAAAGACGCGCGCAAGCCCGACTCGGGCGAAACCGTCAAAGTTGATGTTCTCGGCGTAGCCATGGGCAACCCCGGCGGCACTACCTCGCAGCGCATGTACGTCGGCCCCAAAGAACTGAAATCTCTGGAAGCCACCTCCATCCCGACCATCGCAGGCACCGACCGCGATCTGCGCGGCTTGGTCGACTTCGGCCGCTTCAGCCTGATCGCTCGCCCGCTGTTCGTCTGGCTGCGCTGGACCCACGGTTACGTCCATAACTGGGGATGGTCGATCGTCCTTCAAACGCTCATCATCACCCTGGCTCTGCTGCCGCTGCGCATCTCCAGCATGAAATCGGCGCTGAAGATGCAAAAGATTCAGCCGCAGATGAATTCCATCAAGGAGAAGTACAAGAAGTACGGCATGCGCGATCCCCGCCGCCAGGAAATGAACACCGAGATTGGCGAATTGATGAAGCGCGAGGGTGTGAACCCCGTCGGCGGCTGCCTGCCGCTGATCATTCAGATGCCGTTTCTGTTCGCCTACTACGGAATGCTCGCGTCGGCGCTCGATCTGCGCCACGCCCATTGGCTCTGGATCCACGACCTTTCATCCCGCGATCCGTTCTTTCTGCTGCCGATTCTGCTGGTGGTCAGCATGGTTGCCACCCAGCGCATGACCCCGCAAACTGGCATGGACCCGGCCCAGCAGAAGATGATGAACCTGATGATGCCGCTGATGATGGGATTTTTCTTTTTCAATTTGCCGGCCGGCTTAAGCCTCTACTACGCCGAAAGCAATTTGATTATGATTGCACAGCAGGCCGTCATGAACCGCACCAGCCTGGGACAGGAGATGCGAGAATTAGCGGCTAAGAGAGCGAGGAAGAAAGAGAAGTAGCTGACTCCCGACTTCCTGACTGCTGACTACTAGTTCATGCCAATTCCCGACAAGATCGCCGCCGCCCAAAAGATCAACGAGTTCCTGACCAGCCTCGTGACCCTGGGCGGATTGCGCCTGAAATACCGCATCACCGTCGATCCTCCGCTCGCCGAAGAACGCGAGTGGGAGCGCCCTGAAATTCTGGTCGAGCTTTCCGGTCCCGACTCCACGTTGCTCTTGGAGCGCGGCGGCGAACTGCTGCGCGCCATCGAACTGCTCGCCATTGAAATGCTCCGCCTGCCCGGCAACGAACACGAGAAGATCAGCTTCGACTGCATGAATCATCGCGCCATGCGTCTGGAAGAGCTTCGCATCGCCGCCGGAGTGGCCGCCGACCGCGTCCGCAAAACTGCCATGCCCTACGAATTTGCGCCCATGTCGTCGCGCGAACGCCGCATCGTGCATCTAGCGCTCCGCGATCACATAGACCTCCGCACCGAAAGCCAAGGCGAAGGCCCGCACCGCTGCCTGATCGTCTATCCCAAGGACTACAAGCAGACCGCCAAGCCCACCCGCCGAACCCTCCCGTAATTAGCCCATCAATGTAAAGTGTGGGGCGGACACTCTTGTCTGCGGGTGCCCCACTCTTTCGCGTTCTTTGCGAAAGGGTGGGAAAGAGCCGTCCGCTGAAGATTTCCCCTCGTCAATAGCAGCCGGCAAACTAACCCAGCCCGCGAGTACCCCAGCCTGACAGCGCGTCCTGTGCAGCGTTTACTTATCCTTGACATCCCCTTCCAGCCAGCCTACACTATTGGCATACTATTAAATATGTCTCATAGCTGCATGATATAATCTCGATGAAATAAGGAGCTATAACTCCCATGTTTTCTAGATTTTACCTATAACCCCAATGGGCTCTAGATTTTGCCGGCAAAAAGTCCGTAACATGATGATTCCACTATACCCAGGGGGAGGGGGATATTAAGAGAGGTATTACCCGAAGACTAATTTTTGCGATTCAAGCCGCAGAAACAATTCTGTACTAAGAATCTCGGACCGCTCATCGCCACTCACCGTGAATCTTGACGACACCATCGTCGCCATCGCAACTCCGCCCGGACGCGGCGGAATCGGCGTGGTCCGCCTCGCCGGTCCCGACGCGAAAACCATCGCCCTCCCCATGCTGCGCCTCAATCACGATCTCGAGCCAGGCCGAGCAGCATTCGGCGAACTGATCGACATCGGCGATGCCCGCGGAGGAACAAGCGCCTCGTCCGCCGAGGCGGAAGCTAGCGAGGCAGCCAGCAGCCCCCGAAGGCGTCATCCCGAAGGCCCGCGTATTCTCCAGCGGGCCGAGAGCCTGCCCCGAGCAAGCGAAGCGCGCCGAGGGGGATCTGGCGCGGAGCAGTACGCAGCAGGGCCAAGGTCGGCAGAATCCCGCATCGACGAAGTCGTCGTCACCTACTTCGCCAAGCCCCACTCCTACACCACCGACGACATCGTCGAGATCTCCGCTCACGGCTCGCCGGTTGTCCTGCGCCACATCGTCGAACTCGCCCTCACCCGCGGCGCTCGCCTCGCTGAGCCCGGCGAATTCACCATGCGCGCCTTTCTGAATGGCCGGATTGACCTGACCCAGGCCGAAGCCGTCCGCGATCTGATCGACTCGCAAACGCTCTATCAGGCCAAGATCGCAGCCCAGCAAATCGGAGGCGCGCTCTCCCATCGCTTGCAGCCGATCAAGCAAGCCCTGGTCGAGTTGATCGCCGTGCTCGAAGCCGGAATTGACTTCGCCGAGGACGACGTCTCCGTGCTTCCCGCCGACCAGATCGTCGCCCGCATCGCCGCCGTCCGCGCGCCGCTCGACGACCTGGCAAGCACGTTCGCCTACGGCAAGATCGTGCATGAAGGATTGACGCTGGCCATCGTGGGCCGCCCGAATGTCGGCAAGTCGAGCCTGTTCAACCAGTTGGTCGAGCGCGAGCGAGCCATCGTGACGGCAACCCCAGGCACCACGCGCGATCTGGTCAGCGAGACGGTTACGATCGGCGGCATTCCTGTCCGGCTGGTCGACACGGCCGGAATCCGCCGCGCCCTCGACGAAGCCGAAAGCATCGGCATCCGCAAATCGATGGAAGCCCTAGCGGACGCCGATCTGGTACTGGTCGTGATCGATTGCTCGCAGCCGCCGACCGCCGAGGATCAGGACTTGCTGGCCCAGGTAGCCGCCCGCCCAGCCATCGTGGTCGAGAACAAATGCGACCTTGTAGCAACACACGCCCGCGTCACCTCAAACCACGTAGGGGACGGTGTCCTCACCTGCCCAGCCGGGCAAACCCCGGCTGATCACGTGGGGACAGCCGCCCTCGGCTGTCCGGCCGGGCAAAGCCCGGCAGAACTGACGCCCCACTTGCGCACCTCCGCCACCACCGGCGAAGGAATCTCCGACCTGAGAGCCGAGATCCTGCGCCACGTCGGTGGACATGCGGGCACGCAGCCCGAAGGCGGATTCCTCACCAACTTGCGCCATCAGGAGCGGGTCAAAGAATCCATCGCAGGCCTCGACACGGCCCGGACCGCTGTCGAAAACCGCATCCCCCATGAAATGGTGTTGATGGACCTGTACAACTCTCTGCGTGCCCTCGATGAAATCACCGGGGCCACCACCACCGACGACATCCTGAACCTCATCTTCAGTACCTTCTGCATCGGGAAGTAAGAGTTAAGAAAGCCGAGTACCCTACCTCTGTGTGGGGCGGAAATCTTGTCCGCCGCTTTTGATTTTGCTTTTGAGGTTGGAAGCGGCGGTCCGCAGCCCGGGCACTAAGTTACCCCAAACAGTAACCTTTGTCCGTTTCGGGGAAAGACGTAAGGCTACCGCGCAGCCACCCACACTTGGTATCCGACGACGGCCATCATGAACAAAAGGTAGAATCGAAGCGCCCAGAGGACGATGAGTTCTGGGCCCTTGAGGTGCCGTCTCGGAATCAGATGTTTCTTTGCTCTGGCCAGTTGATCGTGTTCGAGCGACGATAAAACCAGGCTCTGATCCGAACTGGAGATGACAACTGGCGCTTCCTCTTTTTTCACCATAAGCCCGCTCCTCCTAATTCCCACCCAAAGCGGCAAAAATGTTAGGCGCAATCACGCTGATCCCGAAAAGCACGCCCGCAGTTGTCAACAGAAGAACGACGCCGCTTGACAATATGTTTGCCCAAAGCGGATTGACCAACTCGCCCATCACTTCCTTGTCATTCACCAGCATGAACAGAAACACCAGCGCAGGTGGCATCGCCAGAACCGCCACCACGTTCACCACCAGCACTACGTACACCAGCGGCAACCCCGGAATCAGAACAATTCCCGCCGCAGCCACGGCGCACAACGACAGCACTGCATAAAACGACTTGCCTTGCCCGATGGGAAGGTTCAGGCTATGCGGTTTGTGGGTGACTTCGCCGAAGGCATACGCCGAAGAGGTGGAAATCGTGATCATGGCGACGATTCCGGCCTCCACCATGCCAAGGGCGAACAGGGAAGCGCCAAATCTCCCGATCAGCGGCTGGAGTGCCTGCGCGAACTCGGCTGCCTGGAAATTGTCGGCCGTCATCTTGTGGACGAACAGCGGCGCCGTCGCCAGGATCGTGGCCGCAGCCGCCGAGGTTGCCAGCGCCGCTCCTAATACGGTGTCAATGCGGCCGAAGCGGATATCTTTCGTGGTCATTCCCTTGTCGACGGTGGCGCTCTGCTGGAAGAACAGCATCCAGGGCGTGACCGTCGCGCCGATGTCGGCCAGCACGATCAGGAGGGTCTCCTTGTTGAAGCCCGGAAGCGGTTGCCATGTGAGGAATGCGTGACCAATCGAATGCCAATTCGGGTGGGTCATCAGCGCAACCGGAATGAACACCAGGTTGAATAGGGCGGCGGCGAGAGTGACCCGCTCCCATGTCCAATAACGGTGACTCACCAGAGCGGAATACAGGATGACGAGTGCAATCAGGATTGCTACCCAGGGCTGTATTCCAAAAAATCCCAGGCCCGCGCGGATAGCAATGAACTCAGTGATCAGGGTCAGGAAGTTTCCGATGCCCAGGTCGATCATCGAAAACCAGCCCCAGAATGGCCCAAAGCGGTCGAAGATCAGTTCGGCGTGCCCGCGATGGGTGGCGGCGCCCAGGCGGACGGTCATTTCCTGCACTACGATCGCCATGCAAAACGTGAGCGCAACGAAAGGAAGAAAGAAACCGATGCCAAACTTCGCGCCCGTAGCCGCGTAGGAGAGCATGCTGGGACCATCGTTCTCTCCCAGCATGACTAGAACCCCGGGCCCTACCAGCAACCACAGCAGCCGCGCCCTGGAACGCAATCCCCGGTGGGCGCGCGCCGCCGACACCCGCACGCGATCATGCGCTCGATCCACGTCTTCGTGGGTGATGACGACCGCTTCGTTGCCAGGGATGGAAGCCAATTCGTTCAGCATCTAACGGACATTCGCTACTCACTGCGCCATCGCAGATTAGCGTAAGTATACATAAGTTAGTAAACCATAGTTAATTCCATTGTGAGAACGGAAGCTTACGAAAGTACAAGAAGAGAAAAGTTCACGTGCGTTTGCCCGATTTCTTGGCGTCCTCGACCACCACCCAGACCTTCTCGGCCGCGGCCGGACCGAGAGAAACGTTGCCAGCATCCGTGGAAAGAGTGAGGGTCTGGTCGTAATTTCGCCCAGAGACTCGAATCCGCGATCCTGGCCGGATGCCGCGCTCCTCGAGGAATTCGAGCAATCTGCGGTCGCGCTCGTAGATTCCGCTCACTCTGAAGTGCTTGCCCGCCTCGGCTTGGGCAAGCAGCAGCAAACCTCGGCGACGGCGGCTCGCCGGGCTCTCCATTTCGCTGAGGTTGCCATGGGGACAGGGGCTTCCGCTGCCGAGTTTGGCGAGCAATCGGGTTTCGAAATCAGGCGACACGGCATGCTCCAGTCGCTCGGCTTCATCGTGGACCTTGTACCACTCCATCCCAAAGATTTCCGCAAGCATACGCTCGATGAGGTGATGACGGAGGGTGAGCCTGCGTGCGATTTTGCGTCCCGCAGCAGTTAATCCCACATGGCCGTCGGCGCGCACGCGGACCAGTCCGTCTTTTTTCAGGCGGCGCAGGGCCATGGTCACCGCCGGCGGCGAAACCGAAAGCCGGTGGGCCAAAGTCGCCGAGATGACGGTTTCCCCCTCGCTCTCAGCTTCCAGGATCGCCTTGAGATAGTCTTCCTTCGATCCGGTGATCATTGCAGACGATTATACGGCAGAGGTTAAGCATAGTTAAGGGAATGGGACATTGAGTCATTAACTGCGCCCCTGGCGTTTGCAGTCGAGTTCGAATGATTCATCACTCAATGATCCAACGGTTCAATCACTTATTCCGTTTGACAGCATCACTTTCCACCCCCTACCCTTGTCTTTCCTGGCTATGAAGATCCTGGTCATCGGCAGCGGGGGACGCGAGCACGCGCTGGTCTGGAAGCTGCGGCAGTCTCCGCGCGTCACGAAACTGTATTGCGTTCCCGGCAACGGAGGAATCGCAGCAGAAGCCGAGTGTTTGCCCGCGGACTTGAAGAACGTCGATGCCTTGATTGCCCTGGCCCAGCAAGTTCAGCCCGACCTCACCGTGATCGGCCCGGAAATGCCGTTGACTATGGGCGTGGTGGACGAATTCAGCCGTCACGGCTGGCCGGTGTTTGGCCCAACCCAGGCGGCGGCTCGACTGGAATCCAGCAAGAGCTTCGCCAAGGAGTTCATGCAGCGCCATCAGATTCCGACCGCGCATTACGCCATCTGCGACTCGATGGATGAAGTCCGCAGCGCGCTATCCCACTTTCACATGCCGGTAGTGGTGAAGGCGGATGGCCTGGCAGCAGGAAAGGGTGTGGTTCTCTCCAAAACCAAAGACGAAGCTATCGGCATTGCTAGTGAGATGCTGAGCGGCAGGATGGTCGGAGAGGCGGGCGCGCGGGTGGTGCTGGAAGAGTGCTTGCAAGGCGAAGAGATTTCGTTTCTGGTGGTCAGTGACGGCGAACGCGTCGTGCCGCTGGTCGCGGCACAGGACCACAAGCGCGTGGGCGACGGCGACACCGGACCGAACACCGGTGGCATGGGCGCGTACTCTACCGGGACCCTGCTGGATTCGCAAATGCAGAATTGGCTCGTGCAGCACGTTGCGCGGCCGGTGGTCGACGGCATGAAGGCGGAGGGTGCGGAATACAATGGCATTCTCTACTGTGGCCTCATGATGACCGCTCGCGGCCCCATGGTTCTGGAATTCAACTGCCGTTTTGGCGATCCGGAAACTCAGCCTATCCTGATGCGGTTAGAGAGCGATCTGGTGGACGCTCTGCAGGCATCAGTGGAAGGCCGCGTCAGCGACGGCGATTTCCGCTGGGCGCCGGACGCCTCGGTTTGCGTGGTCATGGCGTCGGGCGGCTATCCAGGCACTTTTGAGGCAGGCAAGAAGATTACGGGGATCGAAGCTGCGGACAGAATGGCGGGCGTAAAAGTATTTCACGCCGGCACAACCTTGCGTGATGGTGCGTATTTCACTTCCGGCGGACGGGTCTTGGGAGTCACCGCCCGCGCGCCTGAACTGAAAGCCGCGGTAGATCGGGCTTACGAGGCAGTTGCGCGAATCAGCTTCGAAGGCGCGCATTATCGGAAAGACATTGCAGCGCGGGCCCTGAAGAAGTAAGTTGCCGAGAAAGGCCGACATCTACCACGGAGACACGGAGAAAATCTCCTCATTTCTTTCTGTTTTCTCCGTGACCCTGTGCCTCCGTGGCGAAAGGTTTGTGTCGACAATCTGAAAAGTCATTATGAGCAAGCCACTGGTTTCCATTGTGATGGGCAGTGATTCCGATCTCGACATCATGCGCGAGGCGGCCAAGGCGCTGGAGGATTTCGGGATCGCCTACGAAATCGACGTGACTTCCGCCCACCGTTCCCCCGAGCGAACTGCGGAATACGCGCGCAAAGCGGCAAGCCGCGGCATCAGGGTCATTATTGCTGGCGCGGGCGGCGCCGCGCATTTGGCTGGCGTGATCGCAGCCCATACTATGTTGCCGGTGATTGGAGTGCCAATTCCGTCGACCGCGCTGAATGGACTCGACTCGTTGCTGGCGACCGTCCAGATGCCGGCCGGTATTCCCGTCGCGACGGTCGCTATCGGAAAGCCTGGCGCCACTAACGCCGGAATTCTGGCGGCTCAGATTCTCGGGCTCTCCAGCGCCGCAGTGGCCAAGAAACTGGACGCCCATAAAGAACAGCTGGCAAATAGCGTCGAAGAAAAGTCCCGGAAACTGAAGATCACGCTGGGAAGTTAGGGAGACTCTGATTAAGTCGTCGATGTGGGCGCGGGCGTCCCCGCCCGTGAGGGGTCGCGTTTAGCCGCGGGAGCGGCGTCAGAGTGGAGCCCACGGCGTAAGCCGTGGGTCCAAGGGGAAATGAACAAGCCCCGGAGGGGCGAAAGAGGAGCTCTCACGCGCCCTACAGTTTCAGCCCTTTCAAATATTCGCGGAACGGTTCACCCAGGTCTCGCTGTTTGAGCGCAAACTCGACGGTCGCTTTCAGAAACCCCAATTTGTCGCCAGTGTCGTGACGCTTGCCTTCGTACACGTAGGCGTACATCTTTTCGCGCTTGAGCAGCAGCTTCATGCCGTCGGTGAGTTGCAGCTCTCCGCCGGCGCCAAGCTTGGTTTCAGCGAGGGTTTCAAAGACGGCTGGGGTCAGGATGTAGCGCCCGATGATTGCCAAATTGGATGGCGCGTCTTTGAGCTTCGGTTTCTCCACCATGTTCAGGATCTCGTAGAGCCTGCCGTTGCCGCTTCCGTGGACCGGTTTCACATCCAGCACGCCGTACGCGGAAATGGCCTCGCCTTCCACGATCTGGGTCGCTATCACGGAACATTGCATCTGGTTGAAAACATCGACCATCTGCTTCAGACAGGGAGGATTCGCATCAATAACGTCATCCGCCAGCAGCACGGCAAACGGCTCGTTTCCCACCAATTCACGGGCCATAAGGACGGCGTGACCCAGTCCCATCGCCTCTTTCTGGCGGACGTAGGCGACGTGAATCATGTCGGAGATCTCGCGCACGATCTTCAGCAGATCGGTTTTTCCACGCTCCTCGAGCATCTTCTCCAGTTCGTAACTCACGTCGAAGTGATCTTCGATGGCCTGTTTGCCCCTCCCGGTGATGATGATGATCTGATCGCAGCCCGAGGCCAGCGCCTCTTCCACGCCGTACTGAATGATGGGCTTGTCCACCAGTGGCAGCATCTCTTTGGGTTGGGCCTTGGTGGCGGGCAAGAAGCGGGTGCCCAGTCCGGCGGCGGGGAACACGGCTTTGCGAACGCGCATAGTCATCGGTGATCCGTCAGCGGTCAGTAATCGGCCGCAGGGAACCAAGCTAGAGATTGTACCGGATTCTGATCGCCAAGCCGATGCGGAATTGGGTCGGCAGCCATTTACGACAGTCAGGCAACGGCCAGATTGCCTTGATTATCCATGGTTACAATGGAGTTTTGCTAAGTTCGCAGCGGACCTTATGGCTCTCTTTCATCGCTTGTTCTGTGTCGGATGTTTAGCGGTAATACTGGCCCCCTACAGTCTCGCGCAGACGCTGTCCACCGCGGCCGCGTCCTCGTCGGAGAAGACCATCGAGAGCTGGTTGCTCAGCGAAGATCCACGCCTGGTGGCGTGGGGCGCACACGGTGCCCTCCTCTCGCGCGACCGCCATCTAGTACCCGATCTCCTGTCTCTGGCAAGCCGCTGGCAACCTCTCTCTCGACAAGCTACTGATTACCCGAAGCGCTCAGCCTTGTCGCCGGAGCAGGTGGATAAAAGGGATGCGATGGCGGCTGTTCTCGACGCGCTCATCCAGATGAAGGTGCCCGTTCCGGTCGACACCTTGAGTAGTTTGGCGCCGGATTTCGGGAACGCCGTCGCCGTCCTTCTCAGCCGAATGCCGCCCGAAGAGGCCCAATCAGTTAGTTTCGACTTCTATCGTATCCCTTCGGAGCACAGCTACGGTCTGCAGTATGTCAGCGCAGCGCTACTGGCTCTTCGGCCGGTTCCTGGGTTCGCCGCCGACCTGCTGTCCAACATCAGCGTTCACGTTAACGTTTTTGCTGTGTCTCCGGGCTCAGGCCAATTTGTGGCGGGCACATCTGACGGTTCCTGTGCCGTCGCCTCTGACGTCCCTCGCAAGGACTGGCCTGTGATTGGCCAATACGCTTTCTCCAGACAGAAAAGCGATGGGGCGATGCTGCTGGTGGCAGGTATTGACCCGATCTACGCCACACGCACGCAGTCAACTAACTACCTCAGCGACAGCTGCGGCATGTCCTGGGGCACCTACCTCGGCCCGGAACAACGTCGCCGACTGATCGCCGAGATGCTGGACATTTCTCCCGAAGCCATTCCGTGGCAAACCGGTCTTACGACGACAATCACTTTTCAATCGCCGGATCAGTTTGATCGCGCGGTTCTGGCTTTTGTCGAGGAGCAGCAACAGAAGTATCGAGCCACCGCAGCTGCGCTTGCCGATCGCGGCTTCCTGACATCCTCCGAGGCCGAGGAATCTCTTCCCACACTGAATCTGAAATTGAACGATATGCGAGGCGAAGGCGCCACTCCGATCCCGGATCCTTCAAATCTGCCGTCCCATGTGGAGTGGTCTTCCTCACCCTTCTTCTGAGATCAGCGCGTCGGGCGCACCGCCAGCGTGTTAGAATTTTTGTAAGTGCCTGTAGACCCGGAGCCTAATTGATCGAACTAGCGCCTTCAATTCTGTCGGCTGATTTTGCCCGTCTTGCGGAACAGGTTCACGCCGCAGCCGAGGGCGGCGGAACGCTGATTCACATCGACGTCATGGACGGGCATTTTGTCCCCAACATCACGATCGGGCCGCCGGTGGTGCGATCCTTGCGCAAGGCCACGAATCTGCCACTCGACTGCCATCTGATGATCGAAAATCCCGATCAATATATTCCGGAATTCGCCGAGGCCGGGGCAGATTGGATCTCGGTGCATCAGGAAGCCTGCCGGCACCTGAACCGGACCATCCATCTCATTCGCAGCCACGGAGCGCAGGCGGGCGTGGTAATCAATCCGGCGACCCCGGTGGAAACGCTCAATGAGGTTCTCGACATCGTGGATTACGTGCTGGTGATGTCGGTGAATCCGGGTTTTGGGGCGCAGCAGTTCATTCCCGCCACGCTGCACAAGGTTCGCAAGCTTATCGACCTGCGGCTTCAGCGGCGGTTGAGCTATCGTATCGAGATCGATGGAGGAGTCGGTCTGGATACCGTGGGCGACATCGTACGCGCGGGAGCGGAAATTCTGGTTGCAGGCAACGCGGTGTTCGGTAAAGGCGATCCAACCATGAATGCGCGGCAGTTGTTGAAGGCTGCCGCGGAAGCAGTGTTGATGAAGGTATAGTATCGAGACAGTTGCTAGTTCCCAGTTGCCAGGTGGGAACTGAAAGCTGAGAACTGGCAACTGGTAACTGAACTTCTTATGTCACGTCGTGTTCCGATCATCGTTCTGTCGGCCTTACTCGCCTTGGCGGGTTGCACCAACAAAAAGATTTCGAACCCGATCGCCAATGTCGACTCCAAGCAGCCCGACAAGGTCCTGTTCGACCGCGCCATGGACGCCATGAAGCATAACCACTACGATGTGGCCAGGCTGACTCTGCAGACCTTGATCAACACCTATCCGGATTCTGAGTTTACCGCGCGCGCCAAACTGGCAGTGGCCGATTCCTGGTACGGGGAAGGTGGTTCGGCCTCGCTTGCTCAAGCCGAAATCGAATACAAGGATTTCATCACCTTCTTCCCCAACATGCCGGAAGCGGCCGAGGCGCAGCTCAAGGTCGCCAACATTCACTATCAACAGATGGAGAAGCCGGACCGCGATTACACCCACGCCATGCGCGCCGAGGAGGAGTACCGGCAGTTGATCATGCAGTTTCCGGACAGCAAGCTGGTGCCGCAAGCCAAGCAGCGGCTGCGGGAAGTGCAGGAAGTCATCGCCGAGCGCGAGTTCGGTGTGGGGCGTTTCTACTTTATGCGGCAGTCCTATCCGGCGGCCATTGCCCGCCTGAAGTCGCTGGCGGACAAGTATCCGCTCTACAGCAAAGCGGACGAGACGCTGTATCTGCTGGGCCAGTGCTACGAAGGTGAGATTGCCATGCTGCGTGCTCGTCCAACGTGCAGCAGCGTCACCCCTCCGCGTCCGCCGGGGTGCATACTCGAATCTCAAAAGGCGGATGCCGTGGAACATTTCACCAAGGGCGCGGCCGAGGCCTATGACCGGATTCTGACGCGATATCCGCTGATGGACCGCGCCGATGATGCCAAGGCGCGTCTGGCGGCACTGCACCAGCCAATCCCGCGGCCCACCAAGGCGGCCGTCGCCCAAAACAAAGCAGAAGAGGAGAGCCGCAAGTCAGCTACGTTCCTTTCCCGAGTTCTTCGACCCATCGAAAAGCACCCTGACACTGTCGAAGCGGCAAAGGTCGGGGAGCCCACCCTGGTGGATCCCACCCCGGTAAGCGCGAGTCAGGTGCTCCAGGAAGCGGCCCAGTCTGTCATTCCGTCGGCCGGGTCCGGCACGCGTTCGGTGTCCGTCGAAACTGTGGGCACAGGCGTGCCTGCACCCGACCAGCCTGCCCCACGATCCGACGTCACCCCTCCAGCCGATGGCGCACCCGCCGCGGGGGCTTCCCCGGACAATTCCTCGCCTGCGGCCGCCCCGCCCGACGCGAATGAACTGAAGCCCAATACCGGTTCCGAAGCCAACGAGTTGAAGCCGAATGTCGGCGATGATAGCGGGCAGGCGCTGCCTCCACCCCAACAAGTCAACCAGATCCAGAGCGGCGGCGATGGGCAAGCGGTTGCTGCTCCTGCAGCCAATGGAACCGGCGCCAACGCTGCCGCAGGCTCGCCCGGGGATCAGCCGGCCACCGATGAGGACATGGCCTCCAGTAAGCCGAAGAAGAAGAAGACCGGAATCCATAAGGTCATTCCCTTCTGATCTCACCCTGCCGAAGGTACGTAGGTCGTCGCCTCGGCTGAGGTAGGGTTTCCCGGGTACCCCGGTTCCGGTCGGTGCTTGTCCGCTCGTAACCTGTTACCCGCCGTCTTTCATTGACTTAGCCTTCGGGACAGGCTAACTTCGCGCTATATCCCCCTTGCAGCATAGAGGACTTCACTATTGGCGCGGAAAATACTGCTCGCCGATGACAGCGTAACCGCTCAGAACATGGGCCGGAGGATCCTTGCCGACGCCGGCTATGAGGTGATTACCGTCAACAATGGCTCGGCTGCCATCAAGAAGATCGCCGAGGTCAAGCCGGACATTGTCATGCTTGACGTGTACATGCCCGGGTACGGCGGATTGGAGATCTGCCAGCGCATTCGCGAAACTCCCGAACTGGCGCGCATTCCGGTTCTTCTGACGGTCGGGAAGCTCGAACCGTTCCGGGCAGAGGATTCGGTGCGAGTTCGCGCAGACGCATTCGTGATCAAGCCGTTCGAAGCCAGCGAACTGCTCACCGCACTCACCAAGCTGGAGGACAAGATCGTTCCTTCGGCACAGCCCTTCTCGGGTGGCCGTTTTGCCCGCGCGATCGCGGCCCTTGAGAACTCGGCCGGCGGGGGCCGTGAGTTTGGGGATGCCGATACCGGCTGGAAAAGCCGGCTGAAGATTCCGGCCCCCTATTCGAAGCCTCACTTGGTCCATGCCGAATCACAGGCGGCGACGGTCGTGTCCGATGCTCCTCCGCCAGCCAAGGACACGTCACCCCAGACCGGGAATGTAACGTCTATCCTGCCGGAACCGGCGGTAGCGTCTCTGCCCCACGATGTCACGCCAGAAGAGATCGCCGCTATCACTGCCGCCGCTGCGCTGCTCGCGGGACACTCTCGAGCCACGGACGAACCCGAACCTGTACCGCCGATCGAGGCTGCCGCTGAGCCCACGCAATCGGACTTAGTGATCGCTCCTGCGGCGAGTGCGGAGCAAGAGTTTGCTGTCTCCAGCTTCGCGCCCATGCCACACGAACCGGCGGAACAAGAACCCGTCGAAGCGGTAACCCAGAGCACACCGGAACTGACGCCAAGACCAGAACCCGAGCCGGAAGTTTCACCAGGCGTCATCGCTGCCAGCTCTGAACCTGATGCGGTCGTGCACCCCGCCAAGTCCGTTGGCGACGAAGAAGTCACAGCCGCGCTCGACGCATTGGTTCCTGCCACGAAGGACGGCTACCGGAGCTTTCCATCGGATGAATACCGTTCCGCGGAGGCGAGTGAATCTGCGCCGGTCACCATGGCAACCGCTGGCGAATTCACTGGCCCGCGATGGGTTGCGGAAGAAGTACCCGTTGCTGAGGATGAATCCGCTCTGGTGCTGGAGTTGGAGATGCAGCGTACCTACGCCGCTTTCGCCGCGGCCGACGCTGCCCGCAGCATTGTTGGGGATTACAATAAGACGACTTTTGACGACGATCAGGCCCACGCCTTGGCCGCTCAGGAAGCCGCGTCGCAAGTCCCGGATACGACGGTGGCATTCGACGCTGCGCCGCAGGTGGAAGCGCCTGCGGTTCCCGCGGAAAGCCCCATAGCGGCAGTCTCTGATGTACCGCCGGAGCCGATGCAGCCAGTTGTCGCGGCAAGCCCCGCGACCGTCGAAGCCGAGCCTGAAGAGAAAGCGGCATATGCGGTAGCTGCGGCAAGTGCAGGTGGTTCGGACTCGTTTGTGGCCGAAGCGAACGCTGCTCCTGTGCCAGAGATTTCCGAGGCTTCCGCCGCGGTTTCTGAACCTGCATCTCAGCCGCACGACAGCGAACTGGCAGCCGCCTGGGCAAACTGGAAGCAGGTACGCGAAGCCGTCGTCAGCCCGGAATCCACTTCCCAGATCGCCGAATCCTCCGCCGAGGCGTTCCGCGCGCCGCGCCACGAAGAACCTGTCCAGTCGGAAGCCTCTGAAGAATCCTCCGACGATGCCACCGAGATCGCCAACATTGTGGACAGCGTTCTTGCCGACCTCAAGCCCAAGCTGATGAAAGAAATTTCCCAGAAAATGGGCAAGGGCAAGCGCAAGAAGTAGGTCGCGGGTTCGCTGGTCGTAACGTCGTACGTCGTTGGTCGTTCGTCGTTAGTCGTTCGTCCTTCGCTTAAGAAATCAAGAAAGATAGCGGTGGGTTTTCCTCGGCTTCCAGTTGGCGCTTTTGCTCGTCGATCTCTTCGTCGGTGAGGCCGAGGTTCCTCATCAGAAGCCGGGCCAGGCCCCCGTGATGTCTCTTCTCCTCTTCCTCGTCGCACTCCGATTCGTGGCCCTTCCCGCAAGCGGCCCAGGGAGTGCGTCCCAGCGGCGTCTCGGCAACGCTGGCGCGATCAATGACGATGCGCGTCGGCCGGTCGGCTTCGAAGCTGATGCGGGCCAGATTGCTGGAGGCGATCTGAAGGGCATACAGGGTGGGGCCGGCGGTTCTGTGGTCGATCTGGCCGGCCAGCAGCAGACGGGTGATTTGCATGACCGCAACCTGGATGGAGTTGGCGTCCTCGAGGACGGGCAGCATGACGGCGGCTGCGGTCTGCTTGACATTGCGACCGATGCGGACGCGCCTGGGCCGGTTCGCCTGATGAAAGAAACAGAACCGCTGGGTGGTCAGCGCGGGCGATCCGCACTGGGTGCCGTTGACCTTGATGTGCTGGCAACGGAGGATGTGTTTGGGGTAGGTCGGCATTGGTTTAGCTCCTGAAATTTCGTCGTTGGTCGTTCGTCGTTGGTCGTTGGTCCCTTCGCCATTCGGCTCAGGGCAGGCTCTTCGTCGTACGTCGTACGTCGTTCGTCGTTCGTCCTTCGCTTCTGGCTTCGGCTTTCGGTTTCTGGCGCTTTGCTTTTTTTGGGGTATATACCCCCTCCCCATGGGTCTAGTGGAATCATCGGGTTACGGGGATTTTGTCCGCAAAATCTAGAGGGGATTGGGGTTAGAGGCAAAATATTGAAAACAAAGGGCGTCCTTGGTCCCTTCGCCATTCGGCTCAGGGCAGGCTCTACGTCGTTGGTCGTTCGGGTTTGGGCTTTGGGCCGCTGGTTGGTTTTCGTGTTAGGGTCAAAGGCCCCACCCTCCGCGAAAAGCCCGCGGAAGGATGGGGCACCGAGGGTTTTGGTGCTATATCTTGTGGATATGTAGTGCGTGTTATTTACTGCCTTATAGATATACTTATAGTTTGGGAGAGTTGGGGAGGGTTGTCAAGGGAAAAGTGGAGGCGGGGTTCCACAATAGGAAGGTTAGGTGTGCGGCGCTCAGGGGGACATCTTCGCCCACTCATTCGCGCAGAACGCGAATGAATGCGCCACCCGCCTGCGAAGATGGCGAACAAAAGGCGCAAACTTGTGCTAACGCCTGTTCTCGTCAGTTGACTGCGAACCCCGCTCGGTGTGCGGTCTTGTCAACGAAGGAGATTACGGGAGCGGTCCTACGGCGAGACCTCGAAAACCGTGCCACAGCCGCCCTGACAGGCCGTGCCGGTTCCTCCCCATTGTGTTGTGCTGTAAAGACTGCCGCTCTTGTCGAAGACTAGACTGGCCGCGGAGTGTGCTCCGTCGGGGCTTCCCGTGAAAGTGTACAGAGAATTGTCGGCCCACGGTCCGCCCTTTCGGCTGGGCGGCTTTAGCTGAAAGACCACGCCATAGCGAAGCTCGCCGCCTCCGCCTACCACCGTGCCATATAGATCGCCGTGGCCGTCGAAGACCAAGCCGGCGTCAGGATATCCTCCATCGTTTCCGTCTTTGAATGCATATAGCACGGTCTGTTTCCAGGAGAAACGCTTTTCGGACGGCTTCTCCAGCTCAAAGACCAGACCGTAACCATCTGGTGGCCCCCAGTATGTCGTGCCGTATAGATTGCCGCTTCGGTCGAAAATCGCTCCCGCTGCGGGCCCAGCGCCATCGTTGCCGTCGAACAGATGTAGTATCTTTTCGGTCCACGCTCCACCTTTCTTCGTCGGCGGCGTGAGTTTGAACACCGTGCCGCAGCCCGTTCCCCCGACGCCCCCTTCACAGGTTCCTTTCTGGTTGTTGCCTCCGAAGTATGTCGTCCCGTAGATAGCACCTTTGCTGTCCAGCACCAGACCGCCGTTCGGGTTGGCACCATCACCCGACTGCTTTCCACTAGCGACCCCTCGGAAACTGTAAAGCACTTTCTCGGTCCAGTTGTCGCCCTCCTGCTTCTGCGGGCTCAGCTCAAATACGGTCCCACAGTTGCCGCCGTAGAACTCGTTGCAGCTGTTCCCTTTGCCGCCGCCAAATAACGTCGCCCCATAGAGGTTCCCCTTGGCGTCGAATGTGAGATTACCCTGCGGGAAGTACCCGTCATTACCGCTTTGAAAACTGTACAGAATGGTCTCGGTCCAGGGATCGCCCTTTTTGACTGGCGGCGACAGTTCATAGACCGTGCCACATCCGGCGTTCGTCCCCAAGAGCACACAATCTCCCGTCCCACCATAAGCGGTCGTGCCGTACACGTTGCCAGCGGCATCAAGAATGACTCCGCCCGCCGGGGCGCTGGCATCGTTGGATTCCTTGCCCTTGAATTCATACAGAATGGTCCCCGTCCAGGGATCGCCTTTCTTGGCTGGCGGAGACAGCTCAAAGACCAAGCCGCACTCATTGGCGATAGGAAAACAGTTGTCCGGTCCCCACCCCGTGGTCGCGCCATACAAGTTGCCAGCCTTGTCAAAGACGACACCACCGGCGGGAGCGGCCCCGTCGCTGGTGCCACCCTGGAAGCTGTAGAGAACTTGCTCGTTCCACTCGGCGGAGGCAGACACAGCGAGAAGCAAGACGATAAGCAGCGGCAGAGAATGACAGGAACGGCGAGAGCGGGTCATAAGCAGAAAGCGGCAACCAGCGCCATTTTACCCTGGGCTCTTACCAGAATCCACAAGGTCGGAGGTCTCAATTGGCGAAAAATCCCAATTACACTCAAAATGCCGCTCTGTTCCCGCGCCCGCTCCTGATCCGTCCCCGGTCCCGTTTCCAGGGGTGTAGCCATTTTCCCCTCGGCTCCTTATAGCCCCGCCGTCGTTTGACCGGTTTTTCGAGCGGACTGTAAGATCGAAGATTAACCAGCATCTGGCCTTTAGCTCTTAGCCTTTAGCCAACCCGCTTGCAAATGCCTGCGAAACGATAGCGGGGCTGCGCTGGATCGTGTGAGCTAAGAGCTAGAAGCCAGGAGCTAGAAGCTGATTTTCCATGCCTCACGACCTGCCAAAATCTTACGATCCGAGCGCGATTGAAAAGCGCTGGGCGGAGTACTGGATCAGCGAGAAGCTGTTCTCGGTGCGGACACCTCCGGCGGACGAAGGGACCACTGAAGATTCAGGTGCGTCCGCAGGCGGGCGAGGGCGCCCGCCCCACACTCCGGTATTCACTTTGCTTTTGCCGCCGCCTAATGTGACTGGACGTTTGCACATGGGCCACATGCTGAACCAGACGCAGATGGACATTATTGTGCGCTGGCATCGCATGCGGGGATTCATCACGCTGTGGCTGCCGGGAACGGATCACGCGGGCATTGCGACGCAGATGATGGTGGAACGGCAACTGGCGAGTGAAGGCAAGAAGCGGCGCGATCTGGGACGCGAGAAGTTTATTGAGCGGGTGTGGGAGTGGAAGCGGCATTATGGCGGGGCGATTCTCGACCAGATGAAGCGGCTGGGCGCGTCAGTGGATTGGGACCGCGAATACTTCACGATGGATGAGAACCTTTCGCATGCGGTGCGGGAGGTGTTCGTCCGGCTGCATGAGGAAGGGCTGATTTATCGCGGCAAATATATTGTGAACTGGTGCCCGCGGTGCGAGACGGCGATTTCGGATCTGGAAGTGAAGCATGAGGAAGTGGCGGGGAAGCTGTGGGAGATTCGGTATCCGGTGATTGGGACGGGATCAGCGGCGCCCGGCGCCGCCGGACAGCCCCTTCGACTTCGCTCAGGGCAGGCTCAGGGAGCTGTCCCCACGGAGTTTATTACGGTGGCGACGACGCGGCCGGAGACGATGCTGGGAGACAGCGCGGTCGCGGTGAATGAGAAAGATGAGCGCTACACGCATCTGCATGGGAAGAAGGTTTTGCTGCCGCTGATGAAGCGGGAGATTCCGATTATTACGGACGAACTGGCGCAGCCGGAGTTTGGAACGGGCGCGGTGAAGGTGACGCCGGCGCATGATCCGAATGATTTTCAGGCTGGATTGCGGCACAACCTGCCGCAGATCGAGGTAATAGATGAGCACGCGCACATGAATCAGAATGCCGGGCCGTATGCGGGTTTGAGCCGTCATGCGGCGCGGGAACGGGTGCTGGAAGATTTGCGCGAGCAGGGATTTCTGGTGGGAGAGAAAGATTACACCGTTGCTTTGGGGAAGTGCGACCGCTGCGGGACGGTGGTTGAGCCGCGGCTTTCGACGCAGTGGTTCATCAGGATTCAGCCGCTGGCGCAGCGCGCGATCGAAGTGGTGGAGCGGGGCGAGATCACGATCGTTCCGGAGAACTACAAGCAGATTTATCTGAACTGGATGAATAACATTCACGACTGGTGCATCTCGCGGCAGTTGTGGTGGGGGCACCGGATTCCGGCGTGGCATTGCGCATGTGGGGAAATTATTGTGGCTCGGGAGACTCCGGCGAAGTGTGGGAAGTGCGGCGGCGAATTAAAGCAGGATACGGACGTGCTGGATACGTGGTTTTCGTCGGGATTGCTGCCGTTTACCACGCTGGGCTGGCCGGAGAAGACGCGGGATCTGGAAGTGTTTTATCCGACGACGCTTTTGATTACGGCTTATGAGATTCTGTTTTTCTGGGTGGCGCGAATGATTATGTTTGGCTGCCACTTCATGGATGGGCATGAGCAGGATCCGAAGCTGAAGGCGGCGAGCGGTTGGGGCGGGAAAAAAGATGATAGCGTACCGTTCCGGCAGGTCTACATACACGCGCTGGTGCGCGACGCCGAGCGGCAGAAGATGTCGAAGACGAAGGGGAACGTGGTCGATCCGCTGGAGGTGATTGAGCGATTCGGCACGGATGCGACGCGGTTTACGCTGGCGGCGATGGCGGCGCCGGGGACGGATATTGCGTTCAATGAAAGCCGGACGGATGGGTATCGGGCGTTTGCCAACAAGATTTGGAATGCGGCGCGGTTTATGTTCATGAATGTGGACCGGGTGGATGCGGGGCTTCGGCCCCGGACAGCCGAGGGCGGCTGTCCCCGCGTGGGCGTTGCAGGGTTCGAAGCTTCGCTGCTTGAAGATCGCTGGATTCTTTCGCGGTTTAATCGGGTGGCGGCGGAGGTGAATGATGCTCTGGAGACGTTTCGATTTCATGAGGCGGCGAATCGGATTTACGATTTCTTTTGGGGAGAGTTCTGCGACTGGTATCTGGAACTGATCAAGCCGCGGCTTCTTGAGGGCGCCAGCCTGGAAACTTCACGGGCGGCGTGCGCGAATCTGGTGAATCTTTTTGACGGTGCGTTGCGGTTGCTGCATCCGGTGATGCCGTTTATCACGGAGGAAATCTGGCATGCGGTGTATGCGGGTGCGCCCCCGTTGAAGTCGATTGCGCTGGCGGGGTATCCGAGCGCGGATGAGAAGCAGATTGATCTGGCGGCCGAGACGGAGATGGCGATCCTACAGGATTTGATTGTCAGCGTGCGGAATCTGCGAGCGGAGTTGAAAGTTGAGCCGAAAGTGAGAGTGCCGATCGCGGTGCACGCGCATGAGCCTGAGATTCGTAAGCTGATCGAGGGGAATCTGGCTGCCGTAGAACGATTGGCGAGCGTGGAAAACGTCACCTTCGTTAAAGAGTCATTGGCGAAGCTTACCGGGGCGCGGCACACGGCGCGGTTCGATGTGCACGTGATATACGAGAGAAAGATCGATATAGCGGCGGAGCGAGAACGGTTGAACAAAGAATTGGAAAAGATTGAGAAAGAAATGGCGAATGGGCAACGACAGCTTGGCAATGAGCAGTTTCTGGCCAAGGCTCCGGCGCAGGTGGTAGAGGGAATTCGCAGGCGGGCGGAAGAACTGCTTGTTTTGCAGGAAAAGACGAAAAGTAAGCTGGATGAATTGGGTGGTTAGGTCGTAGAGACATAGCTTGCTACGTCTTCGCCTCCGCCCGAGACGTTGCAAGCAACGTCTCTACGAATAGCAGATTGCGGCGGGCGAGGGCGCCCGCCCCACACAAACAAATTATGGACTGGAATAGCCGACGGATTACCGCGGTCCTGGAAAACGCGCTGCAGGAAGATCGGGCGACGCGCGACGCGACCAGCTATGCCTGTGTCGATCCGAGCCAGCGCGCGGCGGCGACCATCCTCGCCAAGCAGGAGTGCATTCTTTCCGGCATTGGCGGCATTGCCCGCATTCTCGATATTTATGCCGCTCTCGACGGCGCGGTGACGGCACATTATGAAGTCACCACTCATCCTGAAATTTTCGATGGGGTTCGCCTGCACAAAGGCCAGTCGGTTGCGGTGATTCGACATAATGCCCGGGTGCTGCTTTCCTGCGAACGGGTGATTTTGAACCTGATGCAGCGGTTGAGCGGAATCGCCACGCTCACGCGCAAGTTTGTCGATGCGGTATCAGGGACGAAGGCGAGAATCCTCGACACCCGAAAGACCGCGCCCGGCTTGCGAATGCTTGACAAGTATGCGGTGCGCTGCGGGGGCGGGCAGAACCATCGTTTAGATCTTTCAGATGGGGTGCTCATCAAGAACAATCACATTGCGCTGGCGGGTGGAGTCGCGCCAGCTCTGGAACGCGCGATACGCAACCGACGCGGGGCACAGATCATCGAGGTCGAAGTGCGGACGCTGGAGGAACTCAACCAGGCATTGGAGCACGGCGCCGAGGCGATCCTGCTCGACAACATGTCGGTCGATAACGTAAGGGCGGCGGTTGCGCGCTGCGCAACGGTGGGCCGCAGTATCCCGCTGGAAGTTTCGGGCGGCATCAATCTGGAGAACGTCCGCGGCTATGCGGAGACAGGCGTGAATTTCATTTCGGTCGGCGCGCTGACTCATTCGGCGCCAGCGGTGGATTTGAGCATGCGGATTGGTCCGGCGTGAGCCCTCAGGGGCTAAAGTGTGTGCGTGAGAACTCCTCTTTCGCCCCTCCGGGGCTGGTTTATTTTCCACTTGGACCCACGGCTTGCGCCGTGGGCTTTACTCTGACGCCGCTCCGCGGCTGGAAAACCAATGGTTTACTCCACCGCGGCGTAGAATTCCGAGTTCTCACGCACACACTGAAGCCGGGCCCTTTCAAAGCTGAACCAGGGAGCACGGGCGAGGACGCCCGCGCCTACATCGACGGGTTGGAGCCTGCGATTGTAGTCAGCGGCCTGTTTGCCGCATAATCACGGCATCGACAAATCCCGGAAAACTCGAAGCCGGAAAAAGTCTCCGGTAGATATTGCGTCGGCGCAAACGGATGCCAGACTTGGCCGGATCGTGCGGCTGCTGACCTCCTATGCGACGGTGGTGGTAAGCGGCACAAAGATCGCTTCGGAGATTGGAACCAGCCGGTTCGAAGTCTGGCGACTGGTGCAGCAATTGCGCGAGTTGGGCGTCGACATCGCCGGCCGCCCGGCCACCGGCTATCAACTGCGGTCGATGCCGGACTTGCTGCTGCCGGGGATTCTCTCGCCGCTGGTGCAAGGTACGATCTTCAGCAAACACATCCATCACTACTACAAGATTGGATCGACCAATACAGCGGCGATGGAGGCGGCCGGTTCTGGCGCGGCAGAGGGAAGTGTCATCGTCGCGGAGCAGCAAACCGCCGGCCGGGGCCGAGGCGCGAACCAATGGCACTCGGCGCGTTCCGCGGGAATTTACTGTTCGCTTGTGTTGCGGCCTGCGTTGCCGCCTTCCGAGGTTCTGGTGCTTACGCTGGCCAGCGGATTGGCGGTGCACTCTGCCGTGCAGGAAATCGATCCGCGAGTCAAGGTCGACCTGAAATGGCCCAACGATGTGTTGATTGGCGGGAAAAAAGTCTGTGGGATTCTCACTGAGATGCATGCCGAGGTGACACGGGTGAAGCATGTGGTCGTCGGGATCGGAATCAACGTGAACCAGGTGAGCTTTCCGCCGGATCTGGCTCCGATTGCGACTTCGCTTCGTATGGAGACGGGCACGGAATGGTCCCGCGTGGAGTTGTGCAGCGCTTTGCTAAAATCGCTGGATCGCGAATACCGCAGCCTGCTGGAGAATCCGGAGGCGCGGAATTCCATACTGCAGCGCTTTGAGCAACGGTCTTCGTCGGCCCACGGCCAGCGTGTCGAGATCGAAGACAATGCCGGTCTTGAAGGGGTTACCGAAGGTTTGGATGCGCGCGGGTTTCTGCAGGTGCGGACGGCGCAGGGACTGCGCACGGTGCTGAGCGGGACGGTTGTGCTGAGATAATGCGGCCGGGTAGGACTCGGCATCGGCGAACTGCAGATCCCTCCCCTTCGACTCCGCTCAGGGTCGGGATGACAAAGTCCGGCAAACTGCTCCGCGCGTTTTTATATGCTTCTTGTGCTTGATGTCGGAAATACGAACACGGTGCTGGGCGTCTTTGCGAAGGTCGCGAAGATCCCGCCGGCAAAATCGGCGGCGGCGAGCGATACTCCGCACTACGAATTGCTGGTGGCCAACTGGCGCGTGGCCACCATCGCCAACCACACCGTGGACGAATACGGCGTCCTGTTCCGCAATCTCTTTGCCATGGACAACATGGAAGTAAAGGGAATTCACGGGATCGTGATTTCATCGGTGGTGCCGCCGCTGGATTCCACGCTGCGACAGGTCTGCGAGCGCTATTTCAACGTGAAGCCGCTGTTCATCACGCCTGGAATCAAGACCGGGATGCCGGTGTTGTATGAGAATCCGGCGGAGGTTGGAGCGGATCGCATCGTGAACTCGGTGGCGGCGTTCGAAAAGTATGGCGGACCGTGCATCGTGGTGGATTTTGGCACTGCGACTACGTTCGACTGTGTCTCCGCCAAGGGAGAATACATGGGCGGAGTGATCTGCCCGGGGATCAAGATTTCAGCGGATGCTTTGTTTTCGCGTACCGCGCGCCTGCCGCGGGTCGACATTCGGAAGCCCGCGCGAATCATCGGTACGAATACGGTGGGCAGCCTGCAGTCCGGACTTTACTACGGTTATCTTGGGCTGGTGGATGGCATTCTGGACCTGCTGGTGCCAGAGGTGGGCGCAGAAGCCAGGGTTGTTGCCACGGGCGGACTGGCGCGGCTGATTGGAAGCGGCTCAAAGCACATCAAGCATGTCGACGACTTTCTCACCTTGGAGGGTCTGCGCATTATCTGGGAACGCAATGCGGCGGGGAAACCGCCTCACCAGGCCGATGCGGCGGAACGTGTGGAGTCGCAGCGGGCGCCGGCGAAATCTTCTGTGGGGAAGAACCGTTGAGGGCGGGTGAGTTTGGGCGGCGCGGCTGAGCAGGTTGCGGAGAGGTTGGTGAGTTGCGAAGGGCAGCCGCAGGCGCTAAAGCGCGGGAACATTTTCGGGGAGTTAACGGCACGACTAAAGTCGTGCCCTTGCACAAAACTGGGTGAATTGGAGTTTTGGCGGAGCCTTCCGAGAGCCAGTCATTTCCCAGGTTCGAGCCGCCGTGGAAAACTACTTTAACTATTTCACCGAAATCGAAGAACATTTCCAACGGCGGCGCGGAGGCGCTCTGCTGCTCTCGACTTTTGATTGGGCGCTGATTGAGACCTGGAAAGATGCCGGCATCCCGTTGGAGGCGGTCTTGCGCGGAATTGACGCGACATTTGAACATTGGGAGCGGAAGCCCTCCAAGACGCGAAAAATAAATGGCTTGATCTTTTGCTCGCAGGAAGTTCTGACCGCGGCGGAGGACATGAAGGAAGCCGCGGTCGGGGCAACGCCGGCGCAAAGAACGGGCGAGGCTCCGCCGGGGTTTCAGGTGGCCGACATTTGCGGATTCCTGCGACGCAACGCCGATCAACTGGAGTCGGCGAAACTCCCGGAGCAAGCGGGCATCACTCCCGAACGGCTGGCGAAGGAAACCGCGGGGACGTTGCGGGAGGTCGCAAACGAACTGGAGTCGGCGAAAACTTTGCCGCGTCTGGAAGACCTGGAAAGGCGGCTCACGGTGGCGGAAGAAAAACTGTTGGCCGTGTTGCTGGCCGCTATTCCCGACGAGCAGATTGTTGCGGTTCGCGCGGAGGCCGATCGTGAACTGGCGCCGTATCGCCGGAAGATGCAGGCGGCGCAGATTGAACAACTCCAGAAGCAGTATGCACACAAACGTTTGTTGGAAAAGTATGGATTGCCGCGGCTGAGTCTCTTCTATATGTAGGTTGATTGCGTGGTACCCATCGCAGTGTTTGTGAACGCGTACCGGGCGCGTTGGCGCTTAAGGACAGTCAGCTATTTCTTCTCCATACCGCTGTATGTTTTCAGCGCCAGCTCCAGATCCTGAACACGATGGCTGTCTTTTACCTTGTCGAGAGAATCGTGCGATACCGCGATGCTTCCATCCAGTATTCGTTTCAAGTTATCCAGATTGCGCTGCCAGCGCGCAATCACCGATGGCGGCACGCTTCCCAGGCCTGCCGGAATAAAGAGGCGGCTGGCGATCTGGGCCGTGATTCCCCTCGCTGCCAGTTGACGTTGCAACTGTGGAATGTGGCCAGATCCGTAAACGATGACAATGCGGCGGGAACCAGCAGCGGCGTCCAGACAATTCTCCACGATGCGGCGATTGCGCTCATGCCAGCCTCCCATAGCTATGTCGGAGACGGTATTTTCGCCGGCCACTTGCTCAAACTGGTAGTCGGCAAGAGCTACCGCCTTGGTATGCAGGAAATCAAAGAGCGAGGGCTCGGCCTGTGACTGTATCTGTTTGGCAACTTCCTGGGTCAGCGCCTCTATCTTGTCCTTGACCTCTTTGGGTTCCATCTCCTCGGCGCGGCTCTGCCATGCGTGGGTTATGCGCCAGTCGGTTGCGGCAAAGCGTGCGTGCAGCGCGGGGGCGACTTCGGCCAGATATGCGGCCTCGAGAGGGAAATAGCCTTCCATCGGGCCTTGATACGCCTCTGGCGTGATCTCGCCACAAATCAAGTCCGGATGCAGCGCCGCAACTTCATTTCGCAGATCGACGAGAGAGTAGTGATTTTCAGCTTTGAAATGCAGATCGTGTGCTGTCCCAAGCACAATCACCTCTGGGTTGGATGAGCCTGGGGTCGGCCCGGCCTGCGCGGGAAGACGAGGGGACAACAAGAGGCCCAAAAAGACCGCCAACAGAGTTCTCAACGGTAATCTCCACTCAACTGTAGTCTACAATCTATATTCCTTGCAGCTCACCATCGAAAAACTCGTTTATGGCGGAGACGGTCTGGCGCGGCTTCCAGGGGACGAGCACGGCCGGGGAAAAACCGTGTTCCTGCCTTTCGTTCTGGAAGGCGAGACGGTTGAAGCCAGGCTTCTGGAAGAGAAACGCAGCTTTGCCCGCGCCCAGGCTGAAAGCGTACTTCAGGCTTCGACTTACCGCGTAGAACCCGGCTGCCCGTACTTTCCGCGGTGCGGAGGCTGCCACTATCAGCATGCCAGCTACGATCATCAACTGGAAATCAAAGCCGCCATCCTGAAGGAGAATCTTCGGCGTTTGGCCAAGCTGGAACTGGCCACCGAGCTGGAAATCCATCCTTCTCCGCCGTGGAATTACCGCAACCGAACCCGGCTGAAAGTCCAGGCGGCGCCGGAATTTGCGCTGGGATACTACAAGTTCAACTCGCACGAATTGTTGCCGGTTGAGCAATGTCCGATCAGTTCGCCGCTGATCAATCAGGCGATCACGGCGTTGTGGGAGCTGGGAAGGTCTGGGCAAATTGCGAGAGAAGTCCAGGAAATCGAAATCTTCGCGGATTCGGCTGATGCCCGGTTGCTGATTGAACTTTACTGCGATCCGGAGGCTCCCCGCCGCAGCATCCGGCAGCGTGCCGAGGAACTCAAAGCGGCATTGCCTCAAGCCGACACGGTGGCCGCGTTCAGGGCCTCGACCGCGACCCACTCTCCCGCGGACTTCAAGCCGATTGTCACGATTGGGGCCGGATCGCTGATGTACAGCGTCGGACAACATTCTTATCGCGTTAGCGCGGGAGCTTTTTTTCAGACGAATCGTCATCTGGTTGATGAACTCGTAAGGGTGGTCACGGGCGATGCCGCCGGCGAAATGGTGTTTGATCTGTACGCCGGGGTAGGGCTGTTTTCTGCGGCGTTGGCCGGAAGATTTGCACAGGTGGTTTCAGTGGAATCGTCACAGACCTCGTTTTCTGACCTTCAATACAATTCACCTGCGAACGCAAAAGCCGCCCAAGCTGCGACCGAACAGTTTTTGAGCAGTAGAGGAGCCGGGCTAAAACCAGAATTGGTTGTTGTTGATCCTCCGCGCAGCGGGCTGGGCGGCAGCGTGGTTGGCCAGTTAGCCAGCTTGAAGGTTCCCCGGCTCACGTATGTGTCATGCGATCCCGCAACCGTCTCTCGCGATCTGGCTGGTTTGCTGGAGGCGGGCTATCACATCGGGCGGGCACACCTGGTAGATCTGTTCCCCCAGACCTTCCATGTGGAGAGCGTGTTCCAGCTAGTTCGATAGTCCTACAGCGGCGGTTGCAAGCTGAGTCCGAGGCTTCGCATCCTGAAAAATTCTCCCCACGCAAAGCGGGACGCTGCCCTCTATTCTGGGCGGCTTTAGCCTACAGTGCCGGATTGGTGACTGGGGCCTATGCCTGGCGGCCGGGACTCTGGTGGCTGGTTGCGTTTGCGATTCTTGTGGCAGGTTCGGCGTATTGGTTACGCCGGCGTCCCCTGGCGGCGTTTGCGGGCATTCTTGCAGCGGTATTTTTCGCCGGGGCTTTGGTCAACGAACTACGCCCTCCCCATGGAGATCTGGACACCGGACTGCTGGCCTTCGCCGACGGACGCGATGTCGTGATCACCGGCCATGTAATAAAGGAGGGAAATCCGAAGCCGGAATCCGCTGGCCATTTCCAGGAAAGTTTTGACCTTGCGGCGGAGGAGGCTGCCAGCGCGGGTAAGCGGCTGGCGGTTCATTCGCATTTCCGCGTGAATGTTTACGGAAAAGCGATGGGCGATGAATCAGGCGAAGCGGGGGCCGATGAGATCGCGCGTCATTATCACTATGGGGAGCGCTTGCGCGTTGCCACCCGGCTGTTTCCGCCGCGCAATTTTCGCAATCCGGGCGGATTCGATTACCGAGGCTTTCTGGCGGATGAGGGCATCGTCGCACTGGCCTCCGCCAAGCCCGAAAACATTGAGGCGCTTGCCGGATTCGAAGGATACCGGCTGGAACTGTGGCGGACGCGTGCTTATGGGAGCATTATCAACCGACTTCGGATTCTGTGGCCGGCTCGTCAAGCTGCGCTCATTGATGCTTTGCTCATTGGCGAAAACGAATTTGTCGGGCGCCAGCTTTTGGCCGATTTCCAGCGTACCGGAACTTACCACGTTCTGGTGATTTCGGGACTCAAGGTTGGAATCCTGGCGATGTTCATTTTCTGGATTTTGCGCCGGATGCGAATCCGGAGCCTGGCGGCGAGCGTGGTTACGATCGTAGTGACTCTCGGCTACGCTCTTTTAACCGATGTGGGCGTGCCGGTTTGGCGGGCCACGCTTATGCTGGCGCTTTATCTCGTTGCCAAACTGCTCTACCGGGACCGCGCGGTGCTTAACACCATTGGAGCCGCTGCGATGGCGCTGCTAGTTGTCGATCCGTCGGCAATTTTCGGCGCCAGTTATCAGCTCAGCTTTCTGTGTGTGCTGATCATTGCGGCGATCGGATCACCGATTCTCGATCGCACTACACGCCCTCTGATCAGCGCGCTGCGAAGCCTGGATGCTGGCGGATATGACTTTGCCCTGCCGCCGCGACTGGTGCAGTTTCGGCTCGACCTGCGCATGATTGCGGAGCGGCTACAACGTTTTGTGGGAGAGCGATTGCCCGTGTTTGCGATTTCATATGGCGGACGTTTTCTTCTTTTCGGCTGCGAGTTTCTGATTATTTCTCTGGTGCTGCAGGCTGGATTTGCTTTACCGATGGCGTACTACTTTCATCGCGCCACTCTGGTTTCGCTTCCTGCCAATGTTCTGGCGGTGCCTTTGACGGAAGTCGTCATGGTGGGAGCGATGCTGGCCATCGGTGCCAGTTATGTTTCTCTGACCATCAGCAAAGTTCCGGCTGTGATTGCTGGGGTCGCCGCACAAGGCATGGCGGGATCGGTTCGCTGGCTCGGCGCTTTGCGGATTTCTGACGCTCGTATCCCCACGCCGGGGCCGGTGGTCATCGCGGCGTGTTCCGCTGGACTTATTCTGGCGATGATGCTGGCGCGCCGCCGTGCGCTGCTGGCGCTCGCCGGGCTCGGTGCATTGTTCGCCAGCACGCTTTGGATTTGCTTTGTGCCGCCGCGTCCGCAATTCCACCCGGGAATGATGGAAGTGACTGCAATCGACGTGGGGCAGGGAGATTCGATTTTGCTGGTCTCGCCGCAGGGAAAAACTCTGTTGCTTGATGCCGGCGGCGTTCCGCACTGGATGCATTCGGAACTCGACATCGGCGAAGACGTAGTCTCGCCGTATCTTTGGTCACGCGGCTTTCATCAGCTTGATGCAGTCGCGGTTTCGCATGCGCATGCCGACCACATTGGCGGCATGAGCGCGGTACTCGCGAATTTTCATCCGCGCGAGTTGTGGATTGGGGTGGATACGCCGAGTCCCGAGCTAACCAAGCTGTTGAATGAGGCTAAGGACCTGCACGTCCCGGTGATCCTTCGAAAAGCCGGAGATGCTTTCGAGGACGGAGGGATGGCTTTTCGCGTTCTGGCGCCGGCGCGCGATGCGATCAGCCGCGCTTGGCGAGCCAATGACGATTGTCTGGTGATGACGGTGCGCTACGGAGGCACATCTGCGTTGCTGGAAGCTGATGCAGAAAAAGAAACCGAGCGCCGCATGGTGGGCGAGCAACCGGAAGCTGATTTATTGAAAGTTGGCCACCACGGCAGCGCTACGTCCACCATCCCGGAGTTTCTGTCCGCGGTGCATCCGCGCTTTGCGGTGATTTCGGTGGGGACGCGGAATGTGTATGGACATCCGCGGAGGCAAGTGCTGGAGCGGCTGGCGGACTCCGGAGTGCGGACGTATCGCACCGACCTTGATGGCGCTACGACTTTTTACCTGGACGGCAGAAGCGTTATTCCTCAGGCGGAGCTTCGCTGAGTTCGGCGGTTTCGATTTCTTCCGGGGTCTGACGATATTCCTCGATCAATTGCCGAGCTTTGTCCGCGTCCTCTTCACGGACCAGGATGATGGTGCCGCCGACTCCGGGCAGGATGTCTTGCTGAGCATCCAGAGAGGTGATGTCCGAATCGATTCTGGCAGACTCGAGCAGGCCGTGCACGACCATGGCTTCCGATTCCTGTTCGGTGTCGAATACGCGCACCAGCTTTTCGTTGGGGTCCGGACGCGGCGGCCCGCCTGCGGATTGTGACGCTGCCATAATTCCTCCAGGTATTGCCGGCGAACCGGGGAAGCGGTTCGCGCACATTTGATTCTAACTCGTGCGGGCGGTTGGCGGGTGGGCGGTTCTGTGGTATGTCGCAGGTCGTGCAAGTCGAGGGAGGGCGCCGCGCTGCTTGTTGCTCCACGCCAGATCCCTCGCCCCGCTGGTGAAAGCGCGGGGCTTCGGGATGACGTTCCTGAAACCCTGACCAGGTCAGGGTCGATAGACCATGCAATGTTTTGCCTATTGACAGGGTGGGGGACGCGGAGAAGAATGATGCGCAGGGTTGTTGCCGTACCTCTCCCTTTGCCATCACTTCAACGGTGCTTGCATCGCCCGAAAGGAAGCTCACATGGCGCACGTAATCAGGGTGAATTGGATGAAGGCCGGGATGCGGTTGGGTCTGGTGTGTGGCGCGATCTTGCTGCTGGCGGGATTCTGCTTTGGGCAAGGTGCGGGATCAGCCTCGGCGGGTCGGCCTGCGGCACATACCCTCACTAGTTGGCCTGAGTTCCACTTCAGGCATAACGGTGCGCGCTTCAATCCATATGAGAAGTTTCTCACTGCCAACAACGTTAAGCACCTCGGTTTGAAGTGGAAATGGCCCATCCTCATTGACCGTTCCTCCCCGGCAGTCGTGGATGGCGTGGTCTATATTGGCTCCCTCAATGGCGGGGTGTATGCGCTGGACGCCCACACCGGCTCCGAGGTCTGGAGCTTCACCAGTGGCCCCGTTCTTTCCTCGCCTGCGGTGGCGAACGGGGTCGTTTATATCGCCTCGGCTGACTACAACGTATACGCGCTGGACGCACGCACAGGATCCAAGTTGTGGAGCTACACCACCGGCTCCCAAGCTGCGTCCTCACCCGCAGTGGCGAATGGAGTGGTCTATATTGGCGGGGAAGATTACAACGTATACGCGTTGGACGCACGCACCGGAGCCAAGCTGTGGAGCTATAGTACGGGCGGTAGTGTTCAGCTGTCCTCGCCGGTGGTGGCGAATGGAGTGGTTTACGTCGGCTCGTTCGACTACAACGTATACGCGCTGGACGCCCGTACGGGAGCCAAGCTGTGGAGCTATACCACTGGCTTCTATGTGGATTCCTCGCCGACCGTGGCGAACGGAGTGGTTTACGTTAGCTCCGACCAGCTGTATGCGCTTGATGCGCGTACCGGAGCCAAGCTGTGGAGCTACCCTGCCGGCGGTATTTCCTGTCCGGCGGTGGTGAATGGAATTGTTTATGTCGGCTCTGACGACGACAACGTGTACGCTCTGGATGCCAACACGGGGGTCAAGCTGTGGAGCTACACGACTGGCGGCCAGGTAGCGTCCTCACCGGCTGTGGCGAATGGGGTAGTTTACGTCGGCTCGTTCGACGACAACGTGTACGCGCTCGATGCCACCACGGGCGCCCCGCTGTGGAGTTATGGTACCGACGGGTTGGTGAGTTCGTCGCCAGCGGTCGTGAATGGGGTGGTTTACGTCGGCAACGACAATGGTTTCGGTGTCGGCCACGTTTACGCCTTCAGCCTGAAGCATGGTCGGGAGTAGGCCGGGACAGCTTCCGACTGGAACCGCACCCTTCGACTTCGCTCAGGGCAGGCTCGCGAGGACGCCCGCGGCTACATCGGCAGCATAGGCAGAGACCCTTCCCTGTGACTGAAGTCCAGCACCAACAGGCCATTGCAGCATTCGGGGTTTGCCGGGAGAATACGGCAAGGGCGCAACGTCGGCAGCCGGCGCCACATCTAATGTGCAGTGAATGCGGTGCCGTGTGGGGACTTCATGAGTAGTTCGGAACGTGCGGGGCAGCCGGTGGGAGTCAGCGAAAGGGAACAGGAGGCACGCAAGATCCGCCGCCTGCAGATGATGATGAGCATGGTGATGTCGGTCATTGGCCAGGACCCGAATCTGACGATCGAAGAAGCCTCCGAGTTGGTGGCTGGCGCCCGGCGCGCCGCGCTGTCGATGTTCCCCGACAAGGAATTGGCTTATGACATCCTCTACAAACCCCGGCTGCAGCGGCTGATCAACGAGCGCTTCCGGTTGCAGTAGGGGCACCGGGGATGGACCCACAGTGGCTAAGGCCCGTTTGAACGGCAGGGCGGGCCAGACCGGGCCGCCGGGCCGCACATGGGTCAATGAGTTCTATAAAAAGGGATGTCAAGAAAAAACTTCTCCCTCGACCGGACGGCGAGGGTTTGGTCTCGAGATTCCAGCCCACTGACGTTTGGCTTCCTTGGAGAAGCTTGGTTTGTTGTCCATGCTCATAAAATTCCTCAGCGGAGGGTGGCGATGCTATCGAGTTCGAAAGAGCGGCAAGCCGGACTGGTGCTCCAGGGCAACCATGGTTCTATCCGAGGCTCGTGGCCTATGGCTATTTCTGGTTCTCCGAGGGGGCATAGCGTGTAATGTGTGACTCGGTGCCGAAGCACGCGGGGCCCGATCTCATCGACTGATACTCCCCTCGAACCGAGCTCTCCGGAAACCCGAGCGACCCCACCCGAGAAAATCTACGAGATGGAAGCCCTCTTCTCCAGAGAGGCTCAAGCTGCTTGCTGACTTAACTGTTTGGCGTCGAAGTCCACCCCTTTCTTCCAGATCGTTAACGTGATCGCGACCATCTTTCGTGCCAGGGTGAGACGGGCCATGGTCGGCCGCATCCCTTTGGCCAGCAGAGCTACATAGAAGTCGCGCAGCGGGCCAGGACGGGTGCTGGCCGAGATGGCAGCCCCTTTGAAAAGATTCTTCAGATCCTTGTTGTAGTTGGCACTCAGCCCGCGCACCGTGATGCGCTCGCGGTTGCGTTGCAGTTTGCCTCGCACACAGCGGTACTCGCCGCTGTCGTGAGTCTCGACCGCGAAACCGCTGTAAGCCCACAACTGCCGCTTGGTTCGGAAACGATGCGGGGTCTGCAGCAATGCCACCAGCAAGGCCGCCCGAATCGGACCGATCGAAGGAATCTGGCGCAGTAACTTCACCTCGGGATGCTTGTGACTCTCCACCAGGAGTTCGCGTCGGGCTTCCAGTCGCACCGGCTGCAGCCCGTCCAGTTGCTGATAGAGCCGTTGGGCTCGAATCCGAACCCCCGGTTCTCCGATCTTGGCCAACCATTCGTCGCGATGCCGGGGAGCGTACACCGTCGTACCGGCACAGGGAATGGCCCAGCTGCGGTACACAGCTTTGATCCGATTCATCACCCGCGTGACATCTTGGGTGAGGGTCAGATAGCTGCGCCCCAGTTCTTTCAAGGTGCGTACCCCATGCTCTCCGTGGTAGACCGGTTTCAGTTGGTTGGTGCGCAACAGCTCCGCCAGCTTGCGCGCATCGATCCGGTCACTCTTGTTGCCATCTTTCAACAGAGCCGCTTTGCGCGGATCGCAGACTACCAGCCGGCTGACATGGGGCTTCAGGAGATCGTGTAACCAGGCAGCCGAAGTTCCTTCCTCGAAGGTCAGAGACAGCGTCCCTTGCAATCCTTGGATGAACTCGACGATCGTGGACGCTTTGGTCTCCAGCAGGCATTCCATGATCAGCTTGCCTTGAGCATCCATGACGGCAACCGAGATCGTTGCCTGGTGGACATCCATGCCGATATACTTTTCTTGACTCATAAAAGGCGCTCCTTTTCGCTAGGTTGATGGTGCGAACAATCTCAACCTACCGCAAAAGTGGGCGCCTTTTTATATTGCGTGTAAACGCCTGTGGCTGTTGAAAAACTCGGCCTCTCGAAAATGGTCAGAAAAACTTTGCGTCAGAATGCCCTACAAACGACGCTCTCGTTTTCCTAGACATCTTCCATCCCCGATTTTTCCCCGTTTTTAGGAAAAACCGACTTTTTCAACACCCACGCCTGGTTTCAGCAATTAACCTTCTGATTGCCTGTCAACCCTCCGCAACTCTAAAGCGGGGCACTACGAGGGCGCTAACCAACGTTTCAATGCAACGTCGATTGAATAGTATGCACGTTAGCCGTCTGGCAATTCTTGCTTGCCTCCTCAAGCTATCGACCATCGGCTGGGCCCAAGAGGCAAGCGATGAGCTGACCACCTTGGTCACCGACATGTCGCGAATCACGCGCTGCGGGAATCCGGCATTCTCTCCCGGCGGCAAAAGGCTCTCGGTTGTTTGTGATCTTACCGGTGTTCCCGAGGTTTGGACGGTCAGCATCACTGGCGGCTGGCCGAGTCTGGTGACCAACTCTCCAAACCCGGTCACTGCCGCTTACTGGTCCCCCAGTAGCGAGTGGATCGCGTTCTCCGCCGCACCGGGAGGAGGATCGAACGAGCAGACGTTCCTCATCAAGCCCGATGGGACCGCTCTGCAGCGCATCACGGACGGAGGCAAGGAAGACAACTGGCTGGATGGCTGGAGTGCAGACGGCAAGACACTGATGATTGCCTCCAACCGCGGCGGCAGACCGGGTATGGATGACTTTGTCGTCGATCCATTTAAAAAGACCTTCCGGTTGGGCAGCCAGAATACCAGCGCCGGAGACTATTACGACGTTTGCGCGGATGGGCGCTTGGCTCTGCTGCGCCGCGTTCATGAGCGTGGGAACAACGATCTTTATCTGGTTGACCTGCGTGAGAACAAAGAAACGCTGCTGACCAACCACCAGGGAGTTGCGCAGTTCTCCGGACACCTTGCGCCTGACGGACGCACGGTATATCTGGAGTTCGATCAGGACCGCGATCTGGCTGCGTTTGGGAGGATCCGCATCGCTCAAAACGGCCAGCCGCAGCCGATCGAACTGCTTGGTAGCCGCGACGACGCGGAATTGCAAAACGCGAAAGTCAATCGGCAAGGAACACAGGTGGTTTTGGTGTGGAACGTAGCAGGCCGCACAGAGCTCTCCTTTTTCGATACGCGAGCCGGAACCACGACAGACGGCCCAACGCTCCCAGCCGAAATTGTGGATGCCGATGAGATGGATTTCTCTCCGGATGGGAATCTGTTGGCGCTTACGATCTACGGGTCCGCTTCGCCTCCGAATGTGTGGACCCTCGACTTGAGGACGAAGGAACTCCGCCAAGTAACGTTCAGCAGTCACGCAGGAGTGGAACTGGGGCAGTTGGTGCGTCCGACGCTCGTGAAATACAAGGCCGCGGACGATTTGCCGCTAACGGGCTGGCTCTATCTTCCGCATTCGAGCAAGCCACCTTATCCGTTCGTATTGAGCTTTCACGGCGGCCCGGAAACGCAGGAGGTCCCGAGCTTTCATTCCGACTACCAAGCTCTGCTGGCGAATGGAATCGGCGTATTTGCACCCAACGTGCGAGGATCGGCGGGATTTGGAAAGAGCTTTGTCAACCTCGACAACGGGCCGTTGCGGATCAACGCCATCCACGACATCAAGAGTTCCGTGGATTATCTCGTCGAACAGCATCTGGCTGATCCGAAGCGTCTCGGCATCATGGGCGGCTCTTACGGAGGATACATGACGATGGCAGGGTTGACCGAATACCCCGATCTATTCGCAGCAGGCGCCGATCTCTACGGGATTGTCAATTTCGAGACATTTTTCCAGCACACTGACCCATGGATGGCAGCTCTTTCAACTTTGGAATATGGCGACCCCAAAACGCAGAGCGAGATGCTCCGCAACCTTTCTCCTGTTCACAAACTGGATCGCGTCAAGGCAGCTCTCCTCGTGCTGCACGGAGCCAATGACACTAACGTCCCCATTGGCGAAGCGGAGCAGGTTGTGGCAGCGGTCAAGAAGAATGATGTCCCGGTCAAATATGTTGTCTTTCCCGACGAAGGCCATGGATGGCGGAAGATCTCGACTCGGATTCAATCCAACGTGCTCGTGACGGAGTGGTTTCGACAATACCTCCGGCCATGATCCGTGGCCTCGCACCCGACCTTGGCATCAGTGGGGGAGGGAGCATTTTGCCGTTGCCTTGCACCAACCCAAGCGGCCGTTGACTTCCGGTTCCGGGCACCCCTAACATTGCAGGCCTGAGCGACATGATCGGACAAACCATTTCGCACTACCGCATCGTCGAGAAACTTGGCGGCGGCGGGATGGGCGTTGTCTACAAGGCCCAGGACATCAAGCTCGATCGCTTCGTCGCGCTGAAGTTTCTGCCCGAGGACGTGGCCAAGGACCCTCAAGCTCTGAGCCGCTTCCAGCGGGAGGCCAAGGCGGCTTCCGGGTTGAACCATCCGAACATCTGCACAGTTCACGAGATTGACGAGGAGAACGGGCAGACGTTCATCGTGATGGAATTTCTGGACGGGGCGACCCTGAAGCACCTGATCGCCAATCGCCCGATGGAACTGGATCGCGTCCTGGAGATCGGCATTGAGGTGGCGGACGCACTGGATGCCGCTCACGCTCCAGGCATCGTTCATCGCGACATCAAGCCCGCGAATATTTTCGTCACTAAACGAGGACACGCGAAGATTCTCGATTTTGGTTTGGCCAAGGTAAACGCGCGCAAGATCGAGGCGGTCACGGTGGATGTCACGGTGACGGTTGCCGAGGAGCATTTGACCAGCCCGGGCAGCACGATGGGGACGGTCGCTTATATGTCGCCGGAGCAGGTGTTGGGGAAAGAACTGGATGCGCGCACGGATCTGTTCTCATTTGGAGTGGTGCTGTACGAGATGGTGACGGGTACGCTGCCGTTTCGTGGCGATAGTTCGGGGGCGATTTTCGATGCGATTCTGCATAAGGTTCCGGTGGCTGCGCTGCGATTGAACTCTGATCTTCCGGCCAAGCTGGAGGACTTAATCAACAAGGCGCTGGAAAAAGATCGCGAGGTTCGCTATCAATCCGCCACAGATTTGAAGGCTGACCTGAAACGAGTGAAGCGGGATACCGAGTCGCAGCGGCTGCATGTTGCCGCCGCTGAAGCACCAAGATCGTCCGGTCGAAACCGCAACACAGCGATCTGGGTTTTGACGGCCGTGCTGGTGGCAGGTTTGGCTGTGGTCGGGGTTCGCACGTATGAATCTCGATCCCATTCCGCGCCAGCGGTAAGCAGCGCTCCGTCACAGCCCGCGCCGCAGACGATTGCCGTACTGCCATTCCGAGACATTTCGGCGGCAGCCAGTGACAGTTGGGCGATCGGGATCACCGACGCGATCATCAGCCGCTTAGCTTCGCTGCAGAATCTTGCGGTAAGGCCAACCACGTGCGTTTTGAAGTATGCCAAGGAGACACCCGATCCAACCGAAGTGGCCAAAGAACTAGTCGTGGAAAGCGTGCTGGAAGGGACCTATCAGCGATCTGCGGGAATCACCCGGGTGACCGTTCAACTGATCAATGGCCGCACCGGAACTACTAAATGGTCGCAGCGCTACGATCTGCGCAACGCCGACATATTGACGTTTGAAGATCAGATTGCGACCAAGGTGGTGGAAGGGCTCCAGGTGGAAATTTCGCCGATGGAGCACAAGATGATGCAACAGCCGGTCACCACCAATGTGGATGCCTATAACGATTACCTGCAAGCGCGTTTCTACATGAACGAGTATTTGCAATATTCACGGCTGGACAGTCTCGAAAAAGGCAGGGG
The DNA here is from genome assembly GCA_963758285.1 of Terriglobia bacterium. Taxonomy (GTDB): domain Bacteria; phylum Acidobacteriota; class Terriglobia; order Terriglobales; family Acidobacteriaceae; genus DASVWZ01. The sequence goes on from CAVWUT010000017.1 coordinate 118,795, forward strand.
ACTGGCGCAGCATGCGATTTTGTTGGACAAGAATTTTGCTGACGCGTGGGCGCTGCTGGGGAATCTTTATGCGCTGCAGGCGACAAACTTCATTCCCGATGCGGAAGCGAACCTGAAGCAAGCCACACTGGCTGCGCAAAACGCCTTGCGGATCAATCCGCAATCGACCGAAGGATTGATTGCGCTGGCAGGCACTTACGCTGAAGGCGGCCGCGAGCAAGACGCCATTCGCGCGGTCAGACAGGCGGTTGCCCGGGCGCCGAACAATGAAACAGTTTGGCAGAATCTGGGTTATTCGTATTACTACGCGGGCCTGAATGAGCTCGCCGAGCAAGCCTACCGGCGGCTGATCGAATTGAATCCCACGCTGCTGCAGCCTCACTGGATGCACGCCCGCATGCTTCTCTATATGGGGAGAGCACCGGAAGCAGAACAGGAAATGCGGCAAGTGGTTGCCAGGGCCCCGGATCACTATAAGGCCATGGCGTACTTAGGCAGCATGCTCTATTACCAAGGCAAGCTGGATGAAGCCGAACCATATCTGGATCGGGCAGTTTCGCTGGCTCACGACTCGGGCGACAAAACCGCCCAGCAGTTGGCGGCGTTCTTGTACGCTTCGCGTAATCAGAGAAACAAGATCGACCCCGCGCTGTTGCAATCGCGTCCCGAACAGGTCATCGACGGGGATGGCGCTTACTGGACGGGAGGCATCTACGCTCTGCTCGGCGACAAGGCGCATGCACTGGCTTGGTTCAAGCGCACGGTTGCGCTGGGGGACACGAATTATCCGTGGTTCGAACGAGACAAGAACTATGACAGCCTGCGGAGAGATCCGGAGTACCAGAGCGTGATGGCCGGGGTGCGGGAACGCTGGGAGGGGTATAAGAAGGAGTTTGATGCGGGGCGATGATTCAGGGATAAATCAAGTTGTCCATTGTTGATATGGTTGGCTTCCTTCACTTTTTCTTGGAGCCCAATGATGCGCTGGAGGGCGGAAAGGGCGGTGTAAGTGACCGGTACAACTCAAACGGTAACGATAGAGGTAGATTCGAAATGGGCGTGGTTCGCTCGATCGCCGCTTTACTTCGTGGTGTCTGGCATAGTCGGCGTTTCCGTTACCTTCGCTCCGCTATTTCTATATTGGAGTGGCAAGGGCACGTTCTATCCCGGCTATGAGAGGTTCATTGTTCCATTGTGTTTCGCAGTGATTTACCTCGTCCCTATGTTTTATTTCCGCGTGGGGCAGGCAGTTGCCAAGGAGCTGAGGCGGAATTCAAAGTAGGGCACGACCCCCGCTGGCGTCGCGGATTGGCTGTGGAGCGTGGAGGATTTGGTAGCCCGCTGGGAAGCCTACGAGCAGCTGAGGGCGGGGAGAGCGGCATGAGTAGAACCTTCACATGGCCAACATGGATGTCGCTCCCGTGGCTTGTCATTTTCGCATGGCTAATGTTATGGGCGCCAAAAACGAGAAAAGGGTGGTATCTGCTCTTTTCGCTCATTGGCTGCCAGATTGCCATGCTTTTGTATGCCTATTATTCAAAGTAGCCCACTACCAAACTCGGTCATTCCTTGACACTGTCCTCCAACGGCCCTTATTCTTAATTATTGGGCCCGGGAGAGTTTGCGCCTCTGTGCGTGCTTGTTTGCTCGGTTTGGCGGCATCAGGGTCGGGGCGCGGGGATGGCGATGCGCATTGAAATCCAGGAACTGGAACTCCATCCGATTGATTTCGACGTGGATTTTGCTCCCGGCGCCATCGATTTTGGATCAGATATCCAGCAGACGACTCCGCTGCACGCCGCCGGACGCGCTCAACTGGTGGAAGAGCGTCACGGCAAGCGCAATATTATCAAGGACATACGGGTAACCGGGGAGCTTGCAACCAGCCTTGAGCTGTCCTGCGCCCGCTGTCTGGAACCGGTGCTTGAGAAAGTTGAGCACAAGTTCGACTTGCTTTACCGGCCGCAAGGCGCAGACGCGGGCCGCGAGGAGCTTTCGGTCACCGGCGCCGAGGCGGAAGTGAGCTATTATCAGGAGGGCGGGCTGGAACTGGAAGATCTTGCCCGTGAGCAGGTGCTGCTGTCGCTGCCCCTGCGAGTGATTTGCGGCGAAGCCTGCAAAGGACTTTGCCCGCATTGCGGCACGAACCTGAACCTGGGAGAGTGCTCATGCGCTGAACCGGAGGAGGATCCGCGGTGGTCGGCGCTGAAGGATCTTCGCAGCAAGATGAACCACTGATCGGGAAGTTCTGATCAGACCAATAATTCTGGCGGCCGGTCGGTCCGGCTGGCCGAAAGAGGAATCGAATGCCTAATCCAAAACGGCGCCACTCCAAGGCGCGCACCGGCAGCCGCCGGGCCCATGACTCGCTGAAAGCCCGCTCGCTGTCGGAGTGTCCGAACTGCCACGAGCGCAAGCTGCCGCATCGTGCCTGCACCAAGTGCGGCTACTACAAAGGCCGAGACGTTCTGGCGGTTGAGGAATCCAGCTAGCCCCGGCTCCCATGGCCAGCGTCATAGCTGTGGACGCGATGGGTTCCGACCGCAGCCCCAAGCCGGAGATCGAAGGCGCGATCCAGGCGGCGCGGCAGTATGGAATCCGTGTGCTGCTGGTCGGTCCGCAAGAGACCCTGCACGCAGAATTGTCGAGATATTCCTCGGCGCCCAGCCTGCCGATTGAAATTGTTCCCGCCAGCGAAGTCATCACCATGGAAGACAAGGCGGTGCAGGCGGTTCGCGCCAAGCGCGACTCGTCCATGCGGGTGGGACTGCGGCTGGTGCGCGATGGGCGAGCCGAAGGCTTTCTAACTGCCGGCAATACCGGCGCTGCGATGGCAACGGCCAAGATGGTGTTGGGAGCGTTGCCCGGCGTGGATCGTCCGGCGCTGGCTGCGGTTTTTCCCACGGCTTTGGGTACGGCAGCAGCTCTGCTGGACGTAGGCGCCAACGTTGATTGCAAGGCCCATAATCTGGAACAGTTCGCGGTGATGGGCGAGACTTATTTCCGCAGCATGTTTGGAACACAGCGGCCGCGGGTCGGACTGCTGTCGATCGGCGAAGAAGATACCAAAGGGAATGAGCTTACCCGCGAGGCTTTTCAATTGCTCAAACTTTTGCCGCTGAATTTTGTGGGGAACGTTGAAGGGCGCGATCTGTATAACGGGCAAGTCGATGTGATTGTGGCGGATGGTTTTGTCGGCAACGTGGCGTTGAAGATTTCGGAAGGTGTCGCCAATCTGGTGCGCACGACTTTGAAAGAAACCTTGAAGGCGACGATTACCCGGCAAGTGGGATACCTGCTGTCGCGCAGCGCGTTCGCGGATTTCAAGAAACGTCTGGATCACACGGAATATGGCGGCGCGCCGCTGCTGGGGGTGAAGGGAGTATGCTTCATCACGCACGGATCGTCGAATGCGAACGCCATCAAGAATGCGATCCGGGTGGCCGCGGAATTCGCCGAACGACACATCAACGAGAGGATTGAGGAAGGGCTGGCGAAGATTCGAGCGGGAACCGGGGCAGCGCCTGACGTGTCGGGTCCGGATGCTCTTGTTCCGGCGGGCGAGGGGAACTCGCCAGGAGATTAGCCGAGCGGCGCTCGGCTGGGCAGGTGAGGACACCTGACCCTACGTAGGCATTGCCTTATGACAACTTCATCCAACAACCTGGCGTTTCTTTTTCCGGGACAAGGCTCGCAAGCCGTTGGAATGGGGAAAGAACTGGCCGGCACATTCTCCGTCGCTCGCCGGACGTTCGAGGAAGCCGACGAGGCGCTTGGCTACAAGCTTTCGCAGCTTTGCTTCGAAGGCCCGGAAGATCAGCTGCGGCTGACGGAAATCACGCAGCCTGCCATTCTCACGGCTTCGGTTGCGGCGTGGCGCGTGCTGGACGAGAGAGGTCTGAAGCCGAGTTTTGTTGCCGGGCACAGCCTGGGCGAGTATTCGGCTCATGTGGCGGCGGGCACAATCAGTTTTGCCGATGCGGTCCGCACGGTGCGGCAACGCGGGAAGTACATGCAGGAAGCGGTTCCGGTGGGGGTGGGCGCGATGGCGGCCGTTCTCGGGATGGATCTGGAGACGCTCAACGCCGTCTGCCGCGATGCAGCCCAGGGAGAAATCTGCCAAGCGGCGAACATTAATTCACCGGGCCAGATCGTGATTTCGGGCAGCGCGGGAGCGGTTGGGCGGGCAATCAAGCTTGCGCAAGAACGCGGCGCCAAACGGGCTATCCTGCTGCCGGTCAGCGCACCTTTCCATTGTGCGCTGATGAAGCCGGCGCAAGACCGCCTCGCCGTCGACTTGAACGCATTGAGTTTCAATCACCCCGGAGTTCCCGTGGTTTGCAATGTCGATGCGGCGTTGCTGCGCGACGCCGGACGCAGTCGCGACGCGTTGATCCGCCAGGTCACGGGCGCGGTGAAGTGGGAACAATCCATGCGCCTGCTGATCGGGCAGGGCGCGCAGACTTTTATCGAGGTCGGTCCGGGGAAGGTGCTGTGCGGCCTGATGCGTCAGATTGACCGCTCGAGAACTTGCGTGAATGTGGGAGACGAAGCGTCGCTGCAGAAGACGCTGGAGCAACTGGCGGTGACGGCTTGACGCGTTACGGAGAAAGTCGCGTTGCGACCTCGGGCGCTGAGGGGCGTGGTCGGAAGGAAACAGTTATCGCAGCGCTGAAGCGCTGCGCCACCCCAAAACCGGACTTCAGTGCGGAGTGTTGAGCCGAGTGGGTTAGGTATGAATTTTGGCTTAGACCCCGCACGGGCGAGGACGCCCGCGCCTACATCGACGACTACTCGACCAGCCAGGCCCACCAGTTGCCGCACTGGATTTCGCTGGGGGAAAACGACAGAGTCTTGTCCGACTTCTGCACCCAAACGTAGGGGTGCTCGGCGCGATCGTTCACGGTGACTTCAACAATCACGCCGCTGCCACCGCCGGGACTCAGCGAGCAGTCGATGGCGTGCGACTTGACGAGTCCCCACTCGCCGCCGGGGCCCCAATCGCGGTAAAAGTCGTTGAACGCGTAATTGGGATATTTCTGCGGGTGCTGCCGCCAATTGGGATCGTTAAACCAGACTCCGTAGGCGGTTTCGTAGTCCTGCTTTTGCAGGGCTGCGAAGAACCGAGTGACCGCGGTTCGCTCCGGGTAATTGCGGAAGTGGTAGACAACCCAGGCGGCGATCACGATTAGAACCACCGAAATAATGATGATTGTTCGGCGGCGCCGGGCGGGCGCGGCGTCATACTGCTTGGCATCCAGTAGAGTCATGGCTGCTATAAGGATAACGCGGTTGGGGGAATTGAGTAATTGGGTAGTCTTGTAATTGAGTAATTGAAGAACTTCGGGAGACCTGGTTTGCTAATTACCCGATTACCCAATTGCAAATTACCTGTAGTAGTTGAGCTCGGCCTTGCAGACAGGGCTGGCAGGTTCCATGTATCGGACACCGATCCGGTATCCAATTGGGGGATTTTGAGTGTAATCGAGATTTTTCGCCAATTGACGAACGAGCGCGTAAACTCGCCATATGAGTACCGTGATCTCGTTCGTCAACTGGAAACTGTAAAGCAGGGCACGTCTCGCTTGTTCTGGTAATTTCGCTAAGGGTCGATATATGCGTGAATTCTTGATGGGACATCTCGTACACGTCGTTGCGTTCGCGACGCTGATCTCTCGTTTGGGAGATATTGGAACAACATACTTGGTTTCTCCCACGTTGAGAGTCGAAGCGAACCCCATCGCGCGGCGACTTGGTTGGAAATACATCTTCGCCACTGCGGTGATAGCCTTAATACCATACCGCTCAATTCATGGCGGAGTTGTAGTCCTTACAGCTTCCTTCCTGATTGCCGCGTCCAACGCCTCGGAGGCAATGTTAGCCAGGTTCATGGGCGAAGAAAACTACGCGGCGCTAAATCGAGAGGCGATACGAAAGACGCCTGTATTGCTTGGTCTATCGCTTCTCTGTTTGCCTGCGATTTTTCTTATGATGCTGGGGTTAATGATGCTGCTGTTATTTCCGGAATCAAGCAATCGGTGGGGCTTCGACATGGCAGTGGGAACAATGGCAGCTGCTGCGGCGATATTGATTTTTTACCCAATTCGCTTCTTTTCCGAACGCCGCTTGGTGAACACGTAGCCCAACTGACGATAACAGGCGTCTCTGACAATGTCGGCCCGTGTCAAGCACTTTTCGAGTACACTACTGCATGCACTCCGAGAAGAGCGCCATTTCGCTCTCGTGGATGGTGTTGCCTTGCCAACCGTAGGCCCGCTCGTAATCGTTTTCGGGTCAGCAACTCAGTCCGACCCATGCATCTCTTCGGTCACAACCGCGATCATGATTACTACTGCGAACTCCCCCCTGAAGGGGAGCGGGATGCCCAATCAATTACTCGGTGTTGTACCGCACACCATCGCCTGTTCCGGGCTGTCCCGCGTGCGAACCAAACTTTTTCAACTGCTCGTAGTTCCATCCCTTGCGCCACATCCAGTACATGCGAACCGCCAGCCTCCGCGCCGCATCGCCAGGTGGAAATACTTACTGCGCCACTCTGGGACGCTGCGCACTGTCACCTGTGCCGCTTCCACCAGCAAGAAGCGCAACATCGAGCTCCCCTGCTTCGTGATATGCCCCAAGCGTCGCCGGTTCCCGCTGGACTCTTCCAACGGCACCAGCCCCAGATAGCTTGCGATCTGCTTGCCGCACTGAAACCGTTCGGCTCGGCCAATGATCAACACGAACGCCAACGCCGTCAGTGCGCCCACTCCAGGATGCGTCTGCAAACGCTGCGCTGCGGGACATTTTTCCACTTCCTGCTCGATCGCTTGCGTCAACTCGGCAATCGTCGGAGTGAGTCGATCCAGCAACTCCAGCAAATCTCGCCGGCGTCGACTTCCCCATGGCGCTAATGCAAACGACTCTAGTTGCGCTCGTCCAGCGTCTCGCCACAGTCGCTTCTTGCAGCGCAGTCCTTCGTTGAGCGCCACCGCTTGCAACTGGTTCATGATCCGGGTGCGCGCCTGCACCATGCGGTGCCGGTGCCACAGCAGTTGCCGCAGATCCCGGTTCTCCCAGCTCGGCACCCAGATCTGCGGGAAACGATCCTCCAGCAGCAAGCGCAGGATCAGTTGTGCATCCTGGCGATCCGTCTTCTGCTTGCGTACTCGCTTCGTCCGGATCTCGGCGGCGTCTCCAATCCACAACTCAAACTGCAACTCGGCCAACAGTCGTTCGAACCAGCGAGCCTGCCCGCTGGCTTCCATCCCCACCCGAACCTTCTGACCCGCCAGAGCACGATAGAAGTTCTCCGCCTCCTGGCGATGCCCCAGCCGTTGTTCCTGGAACTCTCCGGTGTCGGTGTCCACCGAAGCTATTTGCTGAAACTCGGGGTAAAAATCCACTCCTATAATGATCATTGTTCGGCTCCTTTCTCCCGAGCCTGTTGGTTGGCTTTAGCCACCACCAACTTTACTCGGGCGTCGGAGCCGACATTGTCATGGAATCAATTACACGTTTTGACCCCTGTCGATGAGCGTACCGAGATTTTGCGACAACTATCGCCCGTGCGCTTGCAACCGATATAGAGATTGCCGCAGACCTTCCACCATCAGACCGATTAGCGCATACGCGGGAACGTTCGTAAGAAGTACCCAATACCACTTGACACCGAAGTGAAAAAGGAAGCCAACAGGCACAATCGGACAAGTCAATCGAGCGAGGCTCCACAAAATAGGTTCCGTTGATATTGGAATCGCCAAGCCAAGAAGCGCCCAGCAACCCGCAACAATGAATCCCGCAAATCCCCACAAAGCGATTCTCCGCTTCATCGCTGCCACCTCCCTTTGAGCTATATGCTACGCCGATTCCTGTGCTTACGGAGCGGAAGTCGTCCATCTGCTCGGGTTATTTTTCAAACAGCGATTTCACTCCGTCGAAAGTCGCGGGCTAAGCCGTTTGGAATCAATGAATCTTGGCGACGCGCTTTCATGTCAATAGGTGGGCCGCAGGCCCATGGGAACTCAAAACCCCGGTCGCCGGGTCATCAGAAACTACCAATGAAATATAAGCGCCAGCCAGAAGATGCTCTATCGCGGGTCTCTACTGGCTAAAACTGCTCGGGGAGCGGTAGGGCATCTCTGGTCTCTGCGGGCTTTGACCCATGGGAGGGATGCGGGCCGCGCAGGCTCCCCGAAACTCTGGTGCACCGCAATCCGCTAGACTGATAGCGGGATCGTCGGCGGGATTAAGAAAGGAAGCCCAGAAGGCGTTCTGGGCAACTGCGAGGACGGTTTCATAATCCCTCCCGTCGAACGCCACCATGCTACTCCCGGCGGCAAGTCTATCCGTGACGAGCCTCACACGTTGTTGGTCAAAATCGTTGAGCCGCTGAAAGCCGGTCAACTGACGTAACCAGGCGATTACACAAGCTTGCGCCGTTTGTTCGCCCCTTCGTTGCGCCTAAGACTCCAGCTGCGGCCTGATGGTAGCGGCTTTATCGGACAGCGTAGCGTGCAAGGTCAGGTCGTGGCTATCACAAATTACCCGATCGCTCAATCCTACAGGGTTCTTTTGAACAGCGGCACTGCGACTGCCAGCGCGACGAAGGCGAAGATCGACAGATAGATCATGTCCGGCACCACGGCTCCCAGGCCGGTTTCCTTGAGCAGGAGCGACTTGAAACCGTGCACCGCGTAGGTAAACGGGTCAATGTATGCAATGCCCCGCAACCAAGACGGAAACGCCTGCACCGGATAGATGGCTCCGCTGGGGAAGAACAGGAGCGTGTTGAGAATTCCGAAAGTCGCGCGTGGCACCAGCGGATCTTCCACCCGCACCATCATCAGAAACATCATGGCGTTGAAGGCGATCGAGGTCAGCAGAATCATGACCAGCAAGCCGAGCACGGTGCCGGGCCGGAACACCGTTCCCACTCCGGCCAGCAGCGAGCCAATGAGCGTGATCACCACGCCGGTCATCACCGCCTTGAGCGCGCCCGCGCCATTCAATCCGAAGACCAGTTCGGCTTTCGTAATCGGTGTTACCAGGTAGCCTTCATGCACGCCGCGCGCCTTGTCGTCGATATAGAGCATGCCGCCGCCAATCATCACCGAGACGAACATCGCCAGCACGATTGAGCCCGGCAGCAAGTACTTCATGTATTCGATGTAGGGATACAGTTCGACAATCTGGAGAACGGTTTGCTGCAGCAGGCGGGGCGCAATCGTTGGCTGGTTCAGCGCAGTGGTGATGTCGGTGAGTTCGCTTTCCAGCGTCGAACTCATGAAGTTGTCACTGTTATCGACGATGAGGGCGATCTTGGGACCGTCCTGCTCATAGACGCGCCGCGAGTACTGCGGCGGGACAATGACTGCGCCCTGGATGGTGCCATTGCGCACATCTTCCATCGCCTTGCGTTCGTCGTGGTAATAGACAGGCTCGAAGGTGCGCATGTTGGCGCGGACTGAGTCAAAGGCCTGGCGAACTTTCAGCGCCTGCGTGCCACCGTCCTCATCCACCAGGCCCAGTTTGGCGTCGCGGATCTTTCCGCCAAAGGCGTTGCCCAGCACAATCAACTGCACCAGGGGGAAGATCATCGACACCATCATCAGCGCCGGGGATCGGAAAAACTTGCGCATTTCGCGTTCGGCAATAGCCAGCATCCGGTTCATGGCCGCATTCCTGGCCGATCGGGCATCACGAAGGCATACGCTTTTTGCAACTCGTCGCGCAGTTGCCGCCCGGTGTAGTAGACGAAAACATCATCCAAAGTTGTGTTCTGCACGGAGAGCGATTTCACGGTGACTCCCGCCTCCACCGCGGATTCGACCAGTTCGGTCGTGGTTTTGGACCCGTTGCCGGTAAGCACGCGGTACATGTCGGCGCCTTCGTGTTGCACGGAGGTGACACCGGTTAACTGGTGCAAGCGTTGCTCCCAATCCGGCGGCGCTTTTTCGAACTGGGCTTCGATCACGTTGGATCCCGGCACGCTCGCCTTCAATGCTGTGGGCGTATCAAGGGCGACCAGCTTGCCGTGGTCGACGATGGCGATGCGGTCGCATAAGCGGTCGGCTTCATCCATGTAGTGGGTGGTAATCAGAATGGTGAGTTGCCGGTGACTCTTAATGTTGGTGAGCATTTCCCAAACGGCGACACGCGAAACCGGGTCGAGCCCGGTGGTGGGTTCATCGAGGAAAAAGATCTGCGGGCTGTGCACCAGACCGCGCGCAATCTCCAACCGCCGCCGCATGCCGCCGGAAAGGGTTTTGGTTTGCGCGTCGCGCCACTTGGTGAGGTCCACCAGTTCCAGAAGTTCTTCGATGGCCTGCTTCCGCTTTTTCGCGGGCACGTCGTAAAGCTTGGCGTAGATATTGAGGTTTTCCTCGATGGTGAGATCAATATCGCTGGTCAGCGCCTGCGGAATCACTCCCATGGCCCGGCGTACCGCATCCGGCTCTTTGCGCACATCGTGTCCCGCGATGCGCGCACTGCCGGCGGTGATCGGGATCAGCGTGGTCATCATACGGATCAGCGTAGATTTCCCCGCTCCGTTCGGCCCCAGCAGCCCGAAAATTTCGCCTTCCTTCACCGCGAACGTGACGTCGTCCACGGCGGTGAAGTCGCCATACTTTTTCACGATGTGGTTGACTTCGATGGCGTTGGGCACGGCAGCATCGGGGGCGTGTCCATTGCCCGGGGCGGCGTTCGGCTTGAGATCGGCTACCATCAATGCTTCTCCGCGGACGCGTTCTCGGGTGCTGTTCCCTTAAGCTGCTCCGGAGAAACCAGAACTTCGGCAGTCATGCCGGGAACGTAGGCGCCTTTGGGATTTTCCAAACGCACCTTCAGCACGATTGTCTTGATGTCACGCTTGCTCCGGTTCACGTCGCGTTGCGTGGCGAAGTCGGCTTCGGCAGACTTGAAAAAAACCTTTCCGGATGTGATCGTCCCGCCGGGCAAGCGAATGCGCAGGGTGTCGGCGAGGCCGATGTGGTCCGCATTGGTCTCAGGAATGGCAGCGCGGACCCAGGTGTCTCCGAGATCGACGATGGTCACGATCGGCTGGCCGGCATTCAGCACTTCGCCTTCACGGGCGGCGCGTACGGAAACCGTGCCCGTCACCGGCGCGTAGATTTTGGTATAGCCGAGCCGTACCTCGGCTTGTTTCAGCATGCTTTCAGAATTCGCAAGCTGCGCCTGCGTGGATTCGACGGTACGCTCGGCGGCATGCGCGGTGTGGGTGTTGGCTACCGCCATATTCAGATCGGCCTGCGCCGCGCTTACCTGGTCATGCAAGGATTGCACCACGGCTTTCTGCGCCTCGAGGTTGGTTTCGGCCTGCACCCGGTCCTGATCGGAAGCCACGCCTTCTTTTGCCAGCTCAATCGTGCGGCGACTGTCGCTTTCGGTGCGCTCCAGGGTCGCTTCCGCTTGCAGCAACTGAGCTCGCACCGAGGCAAGCCGCGCCTGGGCATTGGCCACGGTGCTAGTGGTCGAGCCTTGGGTGGCTTCGAGGGTCGATTGGGTTTCGGCAACTTTGTATTTCAGGCTGTCGATGGTCGCGGCTGCGGCGCGCTCTTCGGCTTCCAGTTCAGAAGGATCAAGCACGGCAATCAGGTCACCTTGCTTCACCTGCGTGCCTTCTTCCACCAGGAGTTTTTGCAGGCGTCCTTCAATCTGCGGGCTGACAATCACCTGATTCGAGTCAACCGTGCCGATCAGGACCAGATCCCGATGGCTGGGCGTGGAAATAAAGTAGTAGGCCAGGGCAACGGCGAGGATGATGCCGAGAAGGATCAGGAAACGATTGCGTACGCTCATTGGCTTGCTCCTTGCGGCTTCCCGTTGGTGCGCTGAAACAATACCGCGGAAATGAAATCCAGTACGGCTGCTCTTCTTTCCGCGATTTTTGCGGGCGTGAGCGGGTCTAAGCCGGTGACCGACTTCATCATCGGCGCGCTGATGAAATAAAAGACCACGAGCGCCACCATGGAGGGAACGAACTGTTGCGGATCAATGGCGCGAAATTCGCCCGAGGCGATTCCTTCGCGGATTACTTGGCTCAGCTTGAGAAAGAGGGGCTTAAAGTAGTTTCTCGCGATACGCTTCAGATGCGGCGATCCGTGGCCGGCGCGCATCATTTCCATTTGAACCAGGTTGCGATTGAAACCGTGGCTGGCAATGAAGTCGAAATATGTGCCCACGTAGGTCAGGACTTTTTGGCGCGGCGGGAGATCGCGGTTCAGCACTTCCATCATGTGGTGGCCCATCTGCTCGAAGGCATAGTCGAGCGCGGCGCCGTACATGGTTTCTTTGTCTTTGAAGTAGTAATAAAGGAGCGCCTTGTTGACCCCGGCGGTTTTCGCGATGGCGTGAGTTCGTGCGCCCGCCATGCCTTCCTGGGCAAACTCGCGGATGGCAGCTTGCAGGATGGCGGCGCGGCTCTGCTCGGGCTGGCCGCGTGAGCCTAGGCGCGATTTGGAGAGGGACGGTTTCATGTTGTTGAGCTGTTTAATTAACTGGTTAGTTAGATTATAGGGAGGCAGAAAGGATGCGTCAAGGGGGAATTAGGCTGTGGAGTCAACAAAATCCCCGTCCTACGGCGTGGAGAACGCGCCGTTGGGATGGGGCACCCGCGCAACTGCAGATCCCTCGCTACGCTCGGGATGACAACAGGGTTGGGGTGTCACAAGATTCTGCGAGTCTCAACAAGTATGAATTTCAGCCGGAATGCCGCACCCTTCGACTTCGCTCAGGGCAGGCTCGCGGGGACGCCCGCGCCTACATCGACGAGTTAATCAGAGTCTTCCTAAAGGTAGCCTCTGAACAGGCGTCTTTTGGCGGGCGGGGGCGCCCGCGCCACACTCAAGCAGATTACTCCCCTACCCGCAGGACGAGGCGCTGCTCGGCGGCGATCCCTGATGCGGCGATGTGGACGACCGCAGCGTCGACCGTTTCGCGCGATCCAGCGTGGGTCAGCACGCGGACCTGGTGATTTGAAGATGTATCCTTCGCCCACAAGGCCGCGGCCCGCGCGACGCCGACTCCATTTCGTTCGAGCACGGTGGTGATCGGCCCGATTGCGCTTGGATCTTTGACGACAAAGCGCAGATAATGCTTGCTCTCGTAGTCTCGCCTGGCCGCGCCCACGCTCGCGCCCGAGGCCGGATGGAATCCGCCCGCGTGACATGCAATATCGACAATGTCGGAGAGAACGGCGCTGGCGCTGGGCAGCGAACCGGCTCCTTTGCCGCAGAAAAGCATCTCGCCGACGGCGTCGCCGCGCAGCAGCACCGCGTTATTTTCGTCGCGGACGCCCGCCAGTTGATGAGTAGCGGGCAGCAGCACCGGAGCGGCGCGGAGCGACACTGCGCCGTCGGCCAGTTCGGCGGTGGCAACGTGCTTGATCACGTATCCGAGTTCGTATGCCGCCTGAACGTCGTCTGCGGTGATACTGCGAATGCCTTCGATCTGGACCGCATCGTTGGACACCTGCGCGTCGAATGCCAACTCGGCAAGGATTTTCAGCTTCTGCGCCGCGTCGTGCCCTTCGACATCGAGCGTAGGGTCGGCTTCGGCAAAACCCTTGGCTTGCGCCTCGCACAGCGCGGCGTCGAAGCCAAGCTGGTCATCGGTCATGCGGGTGAGGATGTAGTTGCAGGTGCCGTTCAGAATCCCGCTGAGGTTTTGAATGTTGTTACCCACGAGGCCATTGCGCAAGGCGCGGATGATGGGAATGCCGCCGCAGACGCTGGCTTCAAAGCCGAGCCGCAGGTTGTTGGTTTCGGCAGTTTTCATCAGGCTGAAGCCGTCAAGCGCGAGCAGCGCCTTGTTGGCGGTGACCACGTGCTTGCCGCCGGCCAGCGATTCCTGGATGAAGCTGCGTGCCGGCTCGATGCCGCCGACCAACTCGACCACCATGTCGCAGCCATTCCTCAGGACTTTTTCGGGCTGTACGGTGAGCAGAGTGCGATCTACGCCGGGGCGTTCTTTGGCGAGGTCGCGCACCAGAATCCTGGTGATGCTCAACTCCACGCCAGAGCGCTGACGGATGAGCGAATCGTTTTTCTGAATGAGCTCGACCAGCCCGCGGCCTACGGTGCCGCAGCCTAGTAGTCCGATTTTCAATTTATTAGTAGCCATGGTCACATCCTTTGAGACTCACATACGCTCACCCACCCTAAACGCACAGAACGCGTTTAGGATGGGGCACCCAGAGCCAAGTTAAGAGGCGCCGCCCGCAATCGAGGGCACCAGAAGAACTTCATCTCCGTCCTGGAACGCGTAGTTGTTGCCGCCCAGAAAACGAATGTCTTCTTCGTTCACGTAAATGTTCAGGAAACGCCGGACCTGACCGGCTTCATCGCGCAAATGCGGCCCGAGGTCGGGGAACTGGTCGCTAAGGCCGGAGAGCAAGTCTCCTAAAGTTGCCGGGGAACACGCGACCTGCGCGGCGCCTGCGGTGAGCCGGCGTAATGCGGATGGAATTTGTACGGTAATCGCCATTTCATGCCTCCACGGTTTCTGGAATTTGGTTTTCGGTCTGGTCCAAAGTCTTCTGCAGGAACGCCTCGAATTCGGCGAGCCTGGGGCGGATAGGCTCCGAGGCCTCGAACTTGCCGGCGAGCACATCCGTCGTTTTCAAGCCGTTGCCGGTGATGCATAGCACGGTCGTTTCTTCGGGTGCGATCCGTGCCTGCTGATACAACTTGCGGGCGCAGCCGACGGTCACGCCGCCGGCGGTCTCAGTAAATACGCCTTCGGTTTCGGCCAGCAGTTGGATCGATTCCACGAGTTCCGCGTCGGAAACATCCTCGGCCCAGCCGCCGCTGTTCGTGATTGTCTTGATGGCATAGTGGCCGTCCGCCGGATTGCCGATTGCCAGCGAGCGCGCAATGGTTGCCGGACGTTGGGGTTCTATATCGGCATTTCCGGCTTTTACTGCAGCCGAGATCGGAGAGCATCCGGTGGCTTGCGCGCCGAAGATCTTTACCGGCTTGGGTTCGACAATTTGCAGCTTGATCAGTTCGTCGAAGGCTTTCTTGATCTTGGTGATCAGCGAACCGCCGGCCATGGGCACGACGACGTTGTCGGGCAGGCGCCAGCCAAGTTGCTCGGCGATTTCGTAGCCCACGGTCTTCGATCCTTCGGCGTAGTAGGGGCGAAGGTTGACGTTAACGAATCCCCAGTTGCGCTCGTCGGCGATCTGAGAACAGAGACGGTTGACCTGGTCGTAGCTGCCCGCAATGCGGACGAGATTTGCGCCATACACTTGCGTGCCCAGAATCTTGGCTGGTTCGAGATCGGCGGGGATGAAAATCCAAGCCTTGAAGCCGGTACGCGCCGCCTGCGCGGCAACGGAATTGGCAAGATTTCCGGTGGAGGAGCACGCCACGGTGTGGAAGCCGAAGTTGCGCGCCTGCGCCAGGGCGACGGCGACGACGCGGTCTTTGAAGCTCAGGGTCGGCAGACAGACGGCATCGTTTTTGAGGAACAGATTCTTCGCGCCCAGCGAGTTCGCAAGCTGCGGCGCGGGCAGCAGCGGGGTGAATCCAGCGGGAACGGTTGACCGGTAATTTTCCGGCAGCGGAAGCAACTCGGAGTAGCGCCACATGTCCGGCGTGCGGCTCGAGATCTGCTCACGGGTGAACGTGGCGCGTACGGCGTCATAGTCGTAGGAAATTTCCAGGGGAGAGAAGCAATCGTCGCAAATCGATTTGGGCTGATTTCCCCAGCGTTTGCCGCATTCCCGGCAACGCAATTCGTAATGAGCCATCTTGCTACTCGCAATCTCGCGAATAGCCGGGGACGAGCCAGAAAAAAAGATCCCCAAAATGCGAAGACCTCTTTTCCGGGAAAAGGAAAAGAGGTTACGGAATGCAAATACGGCTCGCTTCCGATCTCATGTTCCCTGTTTCCAGGAGAGAGTTGGCACCAGCCATCCGGGATAGATGATCCCGGATCGGTTGCCGTGGCGTCACTGGGCTCGTCCCTCAGCCACTCTGCATGAAATTTATGTTCGCTCCGAGGAGCAAACATGTGAGTGTGATATTACCCAGGGAAGCCGAATCTAGTCAAGCGAGAAATTTGGGTTAAGCGACACAGTTCTGGGTGATGGAGGTCACAGAAGTGAGAAGAAGATTTAACCGCCGAGACGCAGAGGACACCAAGTTGCGAACCTCTCATTCTCTTGGTTGCTCTGCGTTTTTGGCGAACTCGGCGGTGAAGACTTACCGGCTATACTGGTTCTTCTTTTTATCTTCATGCCGCTCCAGGCCTAGCTTAATCAACTTCTCAATCAGGTCGGGATAGGAAACGCCGGTCGCTGACCACAGCTTGGGATACATGCTGATGGCGGTAAAGCCTGGCATGGTATTGATTTCGTTGAGATAAATCTTGCGGGTTTTCGGTTCCATCAAGAAATCCACGCGCGCCAGGCCGGAGCAATCGACTGCCGTGAATGCCGCGACCGCCAACTGCTGAACTTTTTTCGCTTCAGCCTTGCTCAACTTTGCGGGAATAATCAGTTCGGAGCCCTCATCCAGATATTTCGCACCGTAATCGTAGAATTCCTTGATCGGGACGATCTCGCCGGGAACCGAGGCTGTCGGCTGGTCATTGCCGAGGACGGCGCATTCGATTTCGCGGGCTTTCTGCTTTTTGCCGCCGACACCCTGCTCGATCACAATTTTGCGGTCGAACTTGGCGGCTTCCTCGATCGCCGGACCCAGTTCCTTGCGATCGTGCGCTTTCGAAATTCCCACTGACGATCCCAGATTCGCCGGCTTCACGAACACCGGATATTTCAGCTTGTTCTCCACCAGCTTGTGAACTTTCCTGGGCGCCGCTTCCCAGTCGCCGCGCAGAATCGTGACATGTTTGACGATCGGCAAGCCAGCGGCGCGAAACAGCGATTTCATGATGTCTTTATCCATGCCGGCGGCGGAGCCGAGGACGCCTGCACCAACGTAGGGGATGTCGGCGAGTTCGAGCAGTCCCTGGATGGTGCCGTCTTCTCCGAAGGTCCCGTGCAGGACCGGGAAGATGACATCGACATTGATGGCGCGATCGGCGGCGCGGCGGGTCAAGGAGTGAGCCGACGCATCGGTTTGAAAGGGGGCGAGAGACTTCTCATGCTGCTGCGGTTCGGGCGGGACGACGATGGCCTCGCCGTTAGCCAGGACGGCTGCGCCAGCAGTGGCATCGGGGTCGCCGGCACGGAGATGCCGCTCCTCGTGCTTCGGCCACTCCCCTTTCAGGAGCCGCTCGGCGTCGGCGGCGGTAACCCAGTGACCCTCCTTGGTAATACCGATGGGCACTACTTCAAACTTGCCTTTGTCGATGGCATTAAACACGGAAGCTGCCGAGAGCAGCGAGACTTCGTGCTCTCCGCTACGCCCGCCAAACAGAATTCCGACCCGCAGCCTTTTCATTTTCTTTGGTGTCCGTTCCGCCGACCATTCTTGCACAGATCGGCGAGCCCCGAGGTGACAACCATTGCACCCTGAGGAAACTTCTGGCAGAATGCTCGAAAATCACGTATGCTTCTGGTCGAAAAGGGGTCGACATGAAAAACCACAAGTCATGCCTGGTGGCGTTGTTTGTTTTCTTTTTCCTGCTGGAGACGGCTGCGATCGCCGCGCCTCGCCCAGCGCAAGGTGCAAGCGGAGCGCAAGCGCCCGCGGCTCCAGCGACAGGGCGCAAGAAGCGGATTTGTATCATGGATTTTGATTACGCCACGGTGCAGGGCGGCATCGCGGCCATTTTCGGTTCGAATGTGGATGTGGGCAAGGGCATCTCGGACCTGCTGGTGAATTACCTGGTCAAGGACGGCAGCTATTCAATCATCGAGCGGAAGGCCCTGGACAAGATTCTGGCGGAGCAGAACTTCTCCAACAGCGACCGCGCCAATCCGACGTCGGCGGCGAAGATCGGCAAGCTGTTGGGAGTGGACGCCATGCTGGTGGGCAGCATTACGCAATTTGGCAACGACACCAAGAACACGAACATTGGCGGCGGCGGGGGTGGTTGGGGTGGCTTCGGCATCGGCGGCGTTGGCCGCAAGAAATCCAAGGCGATTGTAGTTCTGAACGCACGCCTGGTGGACATCGATACCGCTGAGATTCTGGGCGTGGCGGAGGGCAAGGGCGAGTCGGAGCGCGACAGTACCTCGTTGCTCGGCGGCGGCGGGAACTGGCACGGCTTTGGCGGCGGCAACGTTGATTTCGGTAGCAGCGACTTTCAGAACACGATCATCGGCGAAGCCGTGAGGAAGGCAACGGAGGCCATGACTACCGAGATCATTGCCGACAAAGATAAACTTCAGGCTCGCGTGATTGTGGTGTCCGGGCTGGTCGCGGCGGTGGACAGCGGGCAGATCATATTGAACGTGGGAGCCAAGAATGGCGTGAAAGTCGGAGACACGCTCAACGTGGAACGTGTGACCAAGGAGATCAAAGATCCCGCGACTGGGCAAGTGCTGCGCCGGTTGAGCACTCCCATAGGGGTTGTCAAGGTCACTGACGTGGATGATGTTTCGTCGGTATGCACGGCGGTTTCCGGTTCTGGTTTCAAGACCGGGGATGCGGTGAAAACGGTGACGCAGTAGGGGGCAGAATCCGGCAAACGAGCCCCAGGGGGTGTTCCGCTCGTTTTGTGGAAATGCCGCAGAGTGTTCCCCAGGTTAGCGCCAACGGAGGGCGCGAACCTTGGCCACCGGTCCAACGTCCCCACTTCTCGCAAAGAGCGCGAGAAATGGGGCACCCAGCACCCAGCGGATCCCTCGCTTTGCCCGGGATGACAATTTCCTTTGCTTTTTCGGTGAGGTCCTAGAGAATCTTCTTGCCGAAGGCGGACAGCGATAGTTCCACGGCAAGGTCGGCGGTCTGATTGCGCTCGTCGATTACGGGATTCACTTCGACGATCTCGAAGCTCAACATGCGGCCGTGATCGGCGATGATTTCCATCGCCAAGTGGGCTTCCCGATAAGTGGCGCCGCCCCACACGGGAGTGCCGACGCCCGGTGCATCTTCGGGGTCAATCCAGTCCATGTCAAGCGAGACGTGATACCCGGCGGTTCCGCGGCCGGCCATGCGCAAGGCTTCTTCCATGACGGTGCGCATGCCGCGCTCGTCGATGTCGCGCATGGTGAAGACTTCAACGCCAGCTTTGCGGATATTCTCTTTTTCGTTGGAATCGACATCGCGAACACCCACGAGGACGCAGTTTTCCGGGTCCACCTTGGGAGAAAAATTGTAAATATTGCCCAGTTCGGTGGGACCCAGGCCCATGATCGCCGCCAGTGGCATGCCGTGGACGTTGCCGCTAGGGGAAGTTTCGGGCGTGTTGATGTCGCTGTGCGCGTCGATCCAGATCAGACCGATTTTCTGGTCTTTCTTACGGTAAAATTCGGCAACACCGGTGACGGTTCCTACGGCGATTGAATGATCGCCGCCCAAGACGATCGGCACCTGGCCGGATTCGAGCGCCTTGGCCACGAGTTCGGCTTGCTTGGTGCAGGTCGCGGTGATCTCTTTCAAATACTTGGCGCTGGGATTGCCCTCTTTCTTCTGCTCGGGGATGGCCACTGCGATGTTGCCGCCGTCCTCGACAATGTGTCCCAGGGCTTCCAGCCGCGCCTCGAGGCCAGCCACCCGCACGGCGGAAGGGCCCATGTCCACGCCGCGGCGCGACTGCCCGAGATCCAGGGGAACACCGATCACGCGAATCTTGCGTGGGGTAATGCTGGAGTGAGATCTGTTTGCAGCCATAAAAGCTCCTGAAATCGGGTGATCGGGCCATCGGGTCATCGGGTGATCTGATCTATCGCCGTACAGTGACCCGATGATGCGATCTCAGATCAACCGATGACCCGATGATTTTTCACGGATACAGCCTATACAGCATTCTCGGGAACGGGATGGTTTCCCGCACGTGCTCCAGCCCGCAGATCCATGCTACTGCCCGCTCGATGCCCATGCCGAAGCCGGCGTGCGGCACGCTGCCGTATTTGCGCAAATCCAGATACCACTTGAACGCTTCTTCGGGCAAGCCGTGCTCATGGATGCGCTTCAACAACAAGTCATACGACGCCGTACGCTGCGAGCCGCCGATGATTTCGCCGTAACCCTCGGGGGCGAGCACGTCGACACACAGCGCGAGGTCTGGGCGCTGCGGATCAGGCTCCATGTAGAATGCCTTCACTTTGGCCGGATAGCGATGCACCATGACCGGCTTGTCGAATTGCGACGAGATGTAGGTCTCGTCCGGTGAGCCGAGATCGCCGCCCCATTCGAAATTGTGCTCCAGCGCGCCTTTGGCGTGGGCCTCCTGCAGCATTTTCACAGCTTCGTCATAGCTGATACGAGGGAAGGGCGCTGCGACTTTTTCCAGTTTGGACAGATCGCGTCCGATGGTTTGCAGGTCGGGGCGGCGTTTTTCCAGACAGCGCTTGACGATGAAGCTGATGAAATTCTCCGCCAGTTCCATGATGTCGTCGAGTTGTCCGAAGGCGACCTCGGGCTCGACCATCCAGAACTCGGTGAGATGGCGGCGCGTTTTCGACTTTTCCGCCCGGAACGTCGGGCCGAAAGAATATACCTTGCCCAGTGCCATAGCGGTTGCTTCGATGTAGAGCTGGCCCGACTGGGTGAGAAAAGCTTCTTCGTCAAAATAATCGACCGGAAACAGGGTTGTCGTGCCTTCGCACGCCGCCGGCGTGATGATGGGCGGATCGGTCAGCACGAACCCGCGCTCATCGAAGAAATCGCGAGCTGCCTTGATGATCTCCGCGCGCACTCGCAAGATCGCGGCCTGCCGCTGCGAACGTACCCAGAGATGGCGGTGCTCCATCAGGAAGTCGGTGCCGTGCTCTTTCGGAGTGATGGGATACGGGCTCGACTCGGGGACGCGCTGGATGACCTGCACGCTTGAAACATCAAGCTCGTAGCCGCCGGGGGCGCGCTTGTCGGCGCGGACTTTGCCTTCGACGATCACACTCGACTCCTGGGTGAGCGTCTTCACCGCCTCGAATACTTCCGGGGTGACCGCGTTTTTCGGAACGACTCCCTGGATGACGCCGGAGCCGTCGCGAAATTGCGGAAACAGCAGCTTGCCGCTTTCGCGCAGGTTGTAAAGCCAGCCGCGAATAGTGACGGTCTGGCCATCGTGTTTGCCGACTTCGACGATAGTAGTGACAGGAGACATGATTTCTCTGATTGAGTAATTGGGTAATCGGGTAATTGAAAAACACTGGCAGGCCGATTTTCAATTACACAATTACTCAATTGCCCAATTACTCAATTCCTATCTGCTTCCAGCTTCTTGAACGCTTCTCCAATCTTCTCGACGGGATTGATCTTTTCGTCTTCCTCAATTTCGAGCAGCAGCGGCGGGGTGTGCGGCGCGGAGCGCAGCAATTCCATCGCTTGCTTCCAATCGAGGGTTCCCGCTCCCGGCCACAGATGCGAATCACGATCTTTCGCATTGTCGTGCACATGGGTTGAGCGGATGTGTTTCTTCAGGGTCTCAAACGCTTGCGGCATGTCGCCCATCAGGTGCGCGTGACCGAAATCGAAACACACGCCGACATCCTCCATGCGCGTTGTGTGAATAAATTCCACCAGCCTTTCCGGCGTGCTGAGTTCGTTGGGAATATTTTCCAGCAGGATTGACACTCCCAGCGGCTTGGCGAATGCCCGCAGATGCTCGACCGACGTCATGGCCGCTTCGAACTTGCGGTCATCGAAGGCTTCCTCGGACCGCCCCAGGTGCTGAATCAGAAAACGGAATGGAATCTGTTCCGCAATTTCCAGCGCGCGCTTAATTTCATCCATGGCTTCCACGCGGCTGGCGCGATCGGTGGAAGTCACGTTCACCGGCGGCGCACCGGTGCGGCCCCACTCGTAATCGGCGTAGAGGGGAGCGTGCACCGAGTTCAGTTGGACGCCGCTGCCGCGGAACCAGTCGGCAATCTCGCGCACATGCTGTTTGCGATTGGCGTAGTCGATGTGCTGCCGCGCCGCGAAAATCTCAATGGACTGCGCGCCGCCGCGAACCAGACCCTCGAGCAGCCCCGGATGCAGCCGCTCCTTGACGTAGACATAGGTAGAGATTGCTTTCAGCATCAGTAGCCAACTGCCTTTCCGTCATTGCGGGCGTCGCTGGCGCCCAGGCGCTCGCCGGTCTTGGGATCGATGGCAATGCACTCGCCGTCGCCCCAGTAGGGTTCCCAGTCGTTGCCGGAGCCCTCGCCGAACTTGATTTGGTACCCCATGTTTTGCAGGGTTTTCACCGTGTCCGGAGAAAACCACTGTTCCACGTTTACCACATCCGGCAGCCATTGCTGGTGGAAGCGAGGCGCGTTGACCGCCTCCTGGATGTTCATGCCATAATCCACCACACTCAATAGTATATTGGCCACCGTGGTGATAATGGTTGGACCGCCCGGCGAGCCCAGCACCAGAAACAGCTTGCCGTCTTTCAGCACGATGGCCGGCGTCATGGCGGAGAGCGGGCGTTTCCCCGGCCCGATGGCGTTCGCCGGACCCTGGATCAGGCCATAGAGATTCGGGACACCTTGCTTGACGGCAAAATCGTCCATCTCATCGTTGAGCAGAAAGCCCAGGCCCTCGGCGGTCACCCGTGATCCGAAGTTGTCGTTCAGCGTCGTGGTTACGGAGACGGCGTTGCCGTCGGCATCCACGATGGAGTAGTGGGTGGTATGCTGCGGCTCGCGGACCGCCAGAGGCTGAGGGTGTACGGCGGCATATTGCTCCAGCTGGTTGAATATCTCGGGCCGTTTCAGGTCTTTGCTTACACTGGCATGGGTGGGATCAATGGACTCGCGCCACGCAGCGCCGTATTTCTTGTCGATGAGTTGAGCTACGGGAATCTTCGAGAAATCCGGATCGCCCAGGAATTCCGCCCGGTCAAAAAAAGCCCGCCGAAAGGCTTCTACCGTCAAATGGATCGAATTGGCGGAAAGGGGCCCGGCCTGCGCCAGGTTGTAGCCTTCAAGGATGTTGAGGATTTCGAGCAGGGCGATTCCGCCCGACGACGGCGGTGGGGCGCTGATGATGTCGTACCCGCGATAGGTTCCGCGCACCGGCTCGCGCTCTTTGACTTCGTAGCCTGCCAGGTCTTCGGGAGTGACGAGGCCGCCACCTTTCTGGATTGCCGTCGCCAGTTCGCGCGCCATGGCGCCGTGGTAGAAGTCGTCCGGGTTGTCGGCGATTCTCTGAAGAGTCCTGGCCAGCTCGGGTTGCCGGAAAATCTCATCTTGTTTGTAGTAATCGCCGCCACGCTGAAAAATGCGGCGCGACTCCGGGAACCTTGCCAAATCCTTGTCTTCGAGATCGCGGGCGTCCGACCATGCCAGCGGGTAGCCTTCCCGCGCCAGCTTGATCGCAGGCGCGAGGACTTGAGCGAGGCTCAGTTTTCCATATTTTTTCTCGGCATAGGCCATCCCCGCAACTGAGCCCGGCACCGCGATCGCCTTGTAGCCAATGACGCTTGCGTCTGGAATGACGTTTGCGTGGGCATTCAGATACATGTTCGCCGTGGCTGCGGAGGGGGCCTTCTCACGATAGTCGATGAAATGCGTTTTGCCGACGGCCATGCGGATGAGCATGAAGCCGCCTCCGCCGAGATTGCCCGCCTGGGGATGTACCACGGCCAGCGCGAACCCGGTGGCGACGGCCGCGTCCACGGCATTGCCGCCGGCCCGCATGATTTCCACTCCGGCGCGCGACGCCAGTTCGTGCCGGCTCACCACAATTGCATGTGGAGCATGAACGGGCTGGGTTGCCGCCAGAAGCAGCACGGCATGCGTGAACAGGATCGCCGTGAGCAGCACAGCCCGTAGCAGGCGTTTATCTTTCATGGAATTCACGGAATTCTGAGGCTAGCGTAGGGCTGGGGGACAGTCAAATTGAGGGATGGTCCGAATTTAACCACAAAGGACACCCTTCGACTGCGCTCAGGGCAGGCTCCGGATCACTAAGGTGTATTGGTTTGAACTCGACCCTGCGGATAGGGCTGGCAGGTTCCACGTATCGGACACCGATCCGGGTATCCAAATCGGGGGGTTTTGAGTTCCCATGGGCCTGCGGCCCACCCATTGACATGAAAATGGGTTGAGTGGTGGGTGTACGCTGATGGAGCGTGGACGGCGAAGATCGTTTGCACTCTGGATGAAGTGAGGCCGTTTTTGAGTTTGATCAGGAACGCACGTTTTGAACCAATCTATGTCGCGCCGACCCTGCTAGAGCAGGGCTGGTAGCACGTGACGGTGTGTAACCTTTTTCGCGCGCGTTCTGCCGCTTCCACGCTAGGAGGAAGCGATGAAGGTCGCGGGGATTGACGTACACAAGAAAGTGTTGATGGTAGTGGTCGTGGATGCGAGTGCGCCGGAAGAGAAACCAGCGCGGCGGCGATTTGTCACGATGCCGAGCGAGCTGCACCGCCTTTTGACATGGTTGCGGGAGCAGGGAGTAGAAGAAGCGGTGATGGAGTCGACTGCCCAGTACTGGCGGTCGGTGTGGCTGGAACTGGAGCCCCACATGCGTTTGCACTTGGCGCAGGCGTTTTCCAACCGTGCTCCACGTGGGCGGAAGCATGATTTCAAGGATGCCGATGGAGTCGACTGCCCAGTACTGGCGGTCGGTGTGGCTGGAACTGGAGCCCCACATGCGTTTGCACTTGGCGCAGGCGTTTTCCAACCGTGCTCCACGTGGGCGGAAGCATGATTTCAAGGATGCCGAGCGGTTGGTACGGCGATTGATTGCCAACGAGCTGATTTTAAGTTTTGTGCCCAGCGGTGAACAGCGAATCTGGCGGAGCATGACCCGCATGAAGCTGCAACTGACGCGCGATCGAGTGCGGCTGCAGAACCAGATCGAGTGTTTGCTGGAAGAGATGCGGATCAAGCTCTCGATTGTCGTCAGCAATCTACTGGGTGCCAGCGGGTTGCGCATTTTGCATGCTTTGGCAAACGGCGAGACCGACCCCAAGAAGTTGGCGCAACTGGGTGGTGAGCGCTTGCAGTGCAGCGAGGAGCAACTGGCCGATGCTTTGACGGGAAGGGCACAGCCCGTGCATGGGGAGATGTTGGCCTTGCAGTTGCAGCGGCTGCAGTTGATCGATCAACAAATGGCTCGGCTCAATAGCATGATCGCGGCCGCCATGAAACCACATCAAGACGCGGTGATGCGACTGGCGGAGGTGCCCGGTTTGGGAGTGGATTCAGCGCAACAAATCATCGCCGAGGTGGGTGCTCAGGCCAGTACGTTCCCATCGGCAGCGGAGTTGACGTCGTGGGTGGGAACCTGTCCCGGCAAGGAGGAAAGCGCGGAGCAGAACCATAGCAGTCGCTCCGCGAAAGGCAATAAATATCTGCGCCGCGTGCTGAACCAAGCAGCACACGCTGCGGTGGCGAAGAAAGGCAGTCATTTTCAAGTCGTGTTCCGGCGTCTGCTGCCCCGTCTAGGCTATCAGTCCGCCATCTGGGCGGTTGCTCATCGGCTCTGCCGTCTAGTTTGGAAGATCTTGCATGAAGGAGTGCGATTTGTCGAGCGAGGCCATGAAGTGGCTCCCCGAGAAAAGAAGAAACGTGCTCAGATGCTGGCGCGAGCCCTCCGCAAACTCGGCTATGAGGTAACCATCACCCCCATAAACCAACTTGCGGCCAATCCTGTTGTCTAGGTCCTAGGACAGGATTTTCGACGGAGTGTAATCGAGATTTTACGACAGTTACGCGAGCAGAACGGGTATCTGGGCAAGGAAATCGGGTGTAAAATGGCCGCGCGATTATCTTCGGCGAGTCAAGGCCGGCGCAGATGCGAAAGGAGACCCTGTGAACAAACCTGCGTTGTTGAGAATCGTCTGCATCTCCCTGTTTTGTGGCGTGACGGCAATCGACTCACCCGGGCAAATTTTAACCACTCTGCACGACTTCGACCGCCTCCACGGCGAGGGCCGCGACCCTAACGCCGCGTTAGTTGAAGCCACCGACAATCACTTCTACGGAACAACCCAGTATGGAGGCACCAGCGGCAACTGCCTTGATGCCGGCTGCGGCACAGTCTTCAAAATCAGCCGACATGGTACGCTTACCACCCTGCATAGCTTTTCCGGGACTGACGGCTTGTACCCTTACGCCGGGCTGGTGCAGGCCTCGGACGGGAACTTCTATGGCACGACGGCGGAGGGCGGGCCCTACAACAATTGCTTCGGCATAACCTGTGGCACGGTGTTCAAGATCACACCTGCGGGCACACTGACCACGCTTCACAATTTTTGTAGGCAATCCGGCTGCCCTGACGGCTTCCAGCCCTTGGGCGGGCTAGTGCAAGCCAGAGACGGAAACTTTTACGGCACAGCGGCCGGAGGCGGCAGCAGCGGCAACTGCGACCTAGGCTGCGGCACAGTCTTCAAAATCACCCCGGCCGGAGTCCTGACCACTCTTCACAGCTTCGACAATAACGACGGCGCCAATCCGAGCGCCGGCCTGGTGCACAGCAGCGACGGGAACTTCTATGGGACGACGGAATATGGCGGGGCCAACAACGGTGGCACCGTGTTCAAGATCACCCCTGCGGGCACATTGACCACACTCTATAGTTTCTGTAGCCAATCCGACTGTTCAGACGGATACTTGCCTTTGGCCGCGCTGCTGCAAGCCAGAGACGGGAACTTCTATGGGACAACGCTCATTGGAGGGGCCAGTGGCGATGGCACGGTCTTTAAAATCACCCCCCGCGGAGCCCTGACCACTCTTCACAGCTTTGACTATAGCGACGGCGTCGCTCTGTATGCCGGCCTGGTGCAGGGCACCGACGGGGACCTCTACGGTACGACGCAAGCAGGCGGAGCCGATGGCGTCGGAACGGTTTTCAAGATCACCACCGCCGGCACAATGACCACGCTACACAGCTTCAAGGGTACTGACGGGATCTACCCTTATGGCGGTCTGGTGCAGGGCACCGACCGGAACTTCTATGGGACAACTGGATATGCCGGAGGGCCTAGCGGTGACGGTACCGTTTTCCGTCTGACCACTCGGTAGACCTGTGTCGTTTGCCCACGCCTCCTCAGTGAAGGTAAGTAGCTGGCGGGGAGTCCCGGCGACTGCTCTGCCCGTGATGGTTTCGTAGGCGTAGCCGGTCAACTTCGGAGGAGAGGTGTAACCGTAGCCGGCGTTCAGTCGTGCCCACCCGTAATGCACTTTTCCCTTGATGTAGAACTTCAATCCGAGATAACCGCTCCGTCCAGCCCAGGGACCCCAAGAATTCTTACCTGCGACCGGATGTAACATCATTCTTTATGCGGTTGATAAACAGTTGAACAAAGACTCCCGAAACTAGGGAACAGACAAATCCTATCCACAACCAGAATACACTTTTCCGTACACCTCCAAGGCCAAGTACAAGGATGCTCAGAAGACTCATCACGGTAGTGAGAAAGGTTTTCAGCTTCATTCCACGGTCTCGGGTGGACGAGCGAATCTGGGACGATGGTCAGCTAGTCACGGGAGAATGCTCCTTCCCCCTTAACAAAATCTAGACCCCGCTGGGAGTCGAGTCAACGGTGGCGCGTGGAGCGTTCTGGGCGACTGCGAAGACGGTTTCATAAACTCCTCCCGTCGGACGCCACCATTCTACTCTCGGTAGAAAGTCGGCCACAGGGGTCAATGAGTGCAATGGAGATTTTGCACCAACTGAGCGATGGCGTTCGTGATGCCGACCTTACATCCGCTACTTCCCAAAAACCCGTATTTGGGATTTGGACTTCAGACTCCGAACGCATTACGGGCTATTTGGAAGTAATGAGCGTCAACGGCTAACAAGCCGCAGTTGAGTGGTCTTCGCCTCAAAGTAAAAATGATCAGGCTCTCGCTGTCTTGCTCGCTGTCTTGTTTCGTCTACTGGTGCGGGGTTGTGAGAAAACCTGAGAGTGCCAGTCGCTTCGACGAGTTTGCCGTCCATTGTAGAGTAGGTGTCTTCCAACGTAGATTCTCTGGGTCCGATCCAGACTTCCTGCCGATTGTCGAGCACGACATACGGGTCGCCCTTGACCAGTGATGCAAATTTCCCTCGAATGGTGATCTGCCTTCCGACAAGTGTCTGCGAAACCTCATGGGAGACTGCAGTAGCATGTTCTGGCGTCGAGCGCGGATGGTTACAGCCTCCCGCCAGAGCAACGATGGTGATCGACAGGAAAGCAGCTGCGAAAAGACCCTTCGAGGGATGACCAGTCACAGATTCTTCTCCACAGCCTCATTCTAGACTCTCTTGGGGGCCAATGAGTGCCATCGCGATTTAACACCAACCAATGATTCCCTGAACTGGCTGGACTAATGAGTGGCGCTCGTTTGTACTGCTATCGGTGGGAGGATGCCCGTTAGTTCGTAGAAAGTAGCGACTCTCAACCCCGGTCATAATGACCGAGGGTAGTTTTTCTGCCAAGAAAAAGGAGAGAGTCGCTATGAAGAGACGATACCAGATCGACCAACAACGCGCGGTGCAACAGTTCCGCCAGTTGGCCCGCGAAGAAAATCCCAGCATCCAGATGATCTTTCCCATGGCCGAGGTGGTAGGACTTCTGCAAGAAGGAGTCGGCCATCTGCTGCGCGAGGCCGGATTGGCGTTGATGAACTTGGTCATGGAGGAGGAAGTTCGGCACCTGGCGGGAGAGCGTCATCAACAACATCCCGAGCGTCGCGCCCACCGCTGGGGAAAAGAGAACGGTTACTGCGTGGTGGACGGGCAGAAGGTACCGATCCGCAGAACCCGTTTGCGCAGCCCGGAAAATCGCGAGCAACGGCTGGGCAGTTATGAGTTGTTCCAGCGCAGTGCGCCGCGGGAGCACGCGGTGTGGGACAAGATGATGCGCGGGTTGTCGACGCGCAACTATGGAGCAGTGGTGAAGGAGTTTGGTGAGGCCTACGGGGTGGAGAAGTCGGCGGTGAGCGACAGCTTCATCGAAGCCAGCCGGGAGAAGTTGCAGGAGTTGATGGAGCGGCCGCTGGGTGAGTTGCGGCTGTGTACGGTGCTGATCGACGGCACGCCGTTCCGAGATCGGCAGATGATCGTGGCCTTGGGCATCGGCACGGACGGGCGCAAAATCGTGTTGGGCTTGCGCGAAGGAGCGACGGAGAACGCCAGCGTGGTGAGCGCGTTGCTCCAGGATCTGGGGGCTCGCGGGCTGGACTTCAGCGTCCCTCGGCTGTATGTACTGGACGGAGGCAAGGCGTTGGCGACGGCGGTGCGCCGTCATGCCGGCGAGGCGGCTTGGATCCAACGCTGCCAGGTGCACAAGCGGCGGAACGTGATCGATCATTTGCCCGAGGAGCACAAACCGTTCGTCAAGAAGAAACTACAGAATGCGTACGCCATGACCGAATACACCGACGCCAAACGTGCGCTAGAACGATTACATCGTGAACTGATGGAACTGAATCCGAGCGCCGCCCGCAGCCTAGAGGAAGGCATGGAAGAAACCCTCACGGTGCATCGTTTGCGGGTGCCGGCCCAGTTGCGTCGCACTCTAGCGAGCACGAACGTCATCGAGTCGGCCTTCTCCATCGTAGAGACGGTTTGCCGCAACGTGAAGCGATGGCGTGCCGGCGATCACATCGAGCGCTGGGTCGGCTCCGGCCTGCTGGTCGCCGAGCGCCAGTTTCGCAAGGTACAAGGCTACCGGGAGATTCCATCGCTGTTGACTGCGCTGGCGAACACGGTTTCTAAGAAGGCGGTTGCAGAGGAAGTGAAGGTTGCGTAGCCTATGACGGTCGAGAGTCGCTAACTTTCAACGGAGTTCCGGGCAACCTCATCGGTGGACTGGAAACCTCGACTGTGGTTGGCAGATCGAGCTTAACTTTCGAGCAGCCTACGGGCGTCTCAACTTCTTGGCCTTCAATTCTGAACTCATACGTAATGATGAACACGGAAGATTTACCCTTAGCCGCGCCGAAGCGCCATGTCTTAGCCTTTTCGACGGCTGCCGCCTGCAGCATTTGATGGCCAGAAATACCGGTCGCCTTCACGACGGCGGCTGTCTCATCAACCGTAATGCCGACCTTTACAGTTCCTTCGATGCGTGCTTGCTCCGCGAGGCGGGGATAGACGGGAATGCCTATGGATGTCACGCACCGCTCCGAAGTCTCTGCTGCCAAGCAAATGGCGGTCAGAACCAACAGGGTTGCATATTTCATCGCCGAAAGGGTTTGTAGGCCAGATCCTCTACTCACAGGTTTCCTCCTTCATGCCGAAGCTCTGGATGCCTGCGTCTCTAGCGCCCGTCTTTGGTGGCTTTGCCTTCTAGGATGGTTGTGTAACCGCCCTTTTCGTCGGCCATTTCATACTTGCTTGTGTACTGAGTGGGTGATGACATCGTGACGGTAGTTCTTCCTTTGATGGCTTTGCCCGCAAACTTGTCTTCCACCATCCACGTCCAAGTATTTCCGTTAACCGATCCTGTGGCGGTACCTACGAGTCCGCCACTGTTGGCGTAATAGGATGTGTAGACCTTCGCATGGCTGTCATAGGCGATGATGGCGAGCCTCGTCGGTAATTGGCCTTCAGCGCGGCACTCGACATAGAATCCCCCCGGCCCCAATGTACATGTCTCGGTGATGACAGTCTTACCGGCCCGCACAAACTCGTTGGCTTTAATCTCGCTTTCCACAGTCCATTTGCCAAGGAAGTACTCCAACTTCTTGTGTTCGGGACCAGGCTTGGGTGGCGCTGGTGGAGCTTGTGCGAGCAATAGTGATGTGAATCCGCAGATCAGAATGACGGCGACCGACGATCGTGTGCTCATTTCGTGAATCCTCCTCAATGTGCGCACAGTAGTAGCCGGGCCGTGACGTGTCCCGAAGGATTTGTTAAGATTGGCCGAAAATTTAATGGCTAGCCGGGAAATACTTCATTTCGACGAGTTCGCGCTGGACGTGGGAGAGCGGCGGCTGCTGCGCGGCACCGAAACCGTTCGCTTGTCACCGAAGGCCTATGATGTGCTGGTTGCGTTGGTGCGGCAGTCGGGGCGGTTGGTCACGAAGGACGAATTGCTGGCGCAGGTTTGGCCCGAGTCGTTTGTCGAAGAAGGCATTCTCAATGTTCACGTGGCAGCACTGCGCAAGGCGCTCGGCGACGACACGCGGCGTCCGGCCTACATCGAAACGGTGGTGCGGTCAGGGTACCGCTTTATCGCTGCAGTCACGTGCGATCTGGCCCACGAGAAGCCATTAACACCGAGCGCCATAACGCGACCCGTCGAACTCTACGAGCTAGTCGGCCGCGGCCGGTCTCACCTGTTGTCAGGCTCGTACTTCGAACTGCCTGCCGCCGTGGACGCCTTTCGTTCCGCGATCGAGATCGATCCGACCTATGCACCGGCGCACGCCGGCTTGGCGCGCGCACGGTGCCTGCAGGCAGTGTTTCGCGCGGTGCCGCACCAGGAAGCGTTTACAGAGGCGAAAGCGTCCGCCTTGCGCGCGCTGGCGATGGACAGCGCCTCGGCGGACGCGCAAGTTGCCCTTGGCACCGTCCTTTTTTTGAGCGAGTGGGACTGGACGGCGGCGGAACGCAGCCTGTGCCGTGCGCTCGAGATCAATCCGGATCACACCGAGGCGCTCCTGCAGTATGGGTCGCTACAGGAAGCGTTCGGGCGGCTCGACGATGGGCTGCGTTGCAAGCAACAGGCGCTCGCACGCGATCCGCGATCGCCCGGCGTTCTGGTGCAGATCGCCATCTCGTATTGGCATCAGCGGAAGTACGACGAGACGCAAGTCTGGGCTCGGCGAGCTCTTGAGATCGACCCGAAGCATGTGCTGGCGAGCCAATTCATTACGCACGTCTATTGGAAGATCGGGGACGTCAATGGATTCGCGACCTGGATCGTCAGCCAGGCCATCGTGTGGGGCTTTTCCGAAGAGAGGGTGGCGGTGATGAAGCAGGTCACGGCGGACATGCAGCAGGTGTACGCGACGGCGGGCCTCTCCGGGGTGAGAAGATTCATGGTGGATCAGATAACGAACCCGCAACTGGACTTCGACGTCTTGCTGAAGATGGCATTCTTTCGCGCCGTTCTGTATGGGGCAGCAGGCCGGCTCGATGAAGCGTTCGACTGCCTTGATCAGGCCATCGCGTACCGCGACCCAGCACTCGTTCACCTGGCGGTGGCACCGGATTGGGACAGCCTGCGCGGTGACCCGCGGTTCGCAGAATGCCTGCGATCGATGGCGCTTCCTTCGATCGCCCATGACAACATCGTACCGAAGACTGTCGCCGAAGTTGCAGGCGGAGTACTACCGCGTCCTCCGCTATCTTCGATATCGGACGCAAGACGATGAAATGCTCTCGGTTCTCAACACGATTCAAATCCTGTTTTCTCTCGTCGATGCGCCAAGGCCCCGAAGCCGCTGCCGAATTCCAGAAAATTCTCGACCACAGCGGCATCGTCTGGAACTGCTGGACGGGAGCGTTGGCGCATCTCGGTGTGGCGCGTGCGAATGCTTTGCGGTCCAAAACTTCACAAGGAGCGGATGCAGATGCCGCCCGCGTCCGTGCTCTCGCCGCTTACAAAGATTCCCTCACCCTCTGGAAAGACGCCGACCCCGACATCCCCGTCCTGAAAGAAGCCAAGGCGGAGTACGCGAAGCTGCAATAGTCAACTGACGCGAACAGGCGATAGCACAACCTTGCGCCTTTTGTTCGCCAAAAAGACGTGACAATGAGCGTAATCGAGATCTTTCACCAGTCACTTGCACTTGCACCATGGAGCCTTTTTGCTCTCCCAAAGCTGTGCTGTCCAATACAGATCGTTCAGAAACAGGCATGGAGTGGGTGATTTGAAGTCAGCAAAATGAAACATGAAGGACTGCTGCGCTTTTCCGGCACGATAGATCACAACGCGATGGCGAGCTGTGGTACTCAGCCCACCAAGCTTCATACTCGCGGACTTCGGCCACGTTTGTGTAGCCTGGTGATCAATCCTAAGAGAGAGTTCTCCTCCGGCACAGAGTCCCGGAGCGCATCTTTGTGGTGTCTCGGCGGAACTTGGCGCGACACAGATCGAACCCCGCTCGGATTGTCCGTACACACCAGCGCAAAAGAAACAGCTTGCTAACTGCAGGAGAGTAATTGGAAGTGCCCGTTTGAAAGAGTCCATAAGCGGCAATAATTCTATGACTTCCGTTCGGTGGCTGACGAAATCAGGCGATAGCGCTCAGAACCCCTCAAAGGGGACTGGGGAGTACCTTTTGGTTGTATCGGCCACAAACCCAGCGGTATACTTTCTGGCGAAAACCTAACAATTCCGCCGGAGAGGGTTGTCCTCCTGTCGAACAAGCAATCCTGAATTTCTCCGGCGGGATTCAACGAGCAACCCGTCAACACACTATTGGGACACTTCCCCCCACGGGTGGTTAGGGTCAATTGACGCAACCAGGCCATCACACAAGCTTGCGCCATCTCTTCGCCCTACAGCCATTACGCTCAAGAACCCTGTTACGGCCTGACAAGTAGCGACCCCGCGTGGTGTGCAAGGTCAAGTCTTGGCGAAGCTAAGCCGCTGCCCTCGGCAGGAAGGCTAGCGCTGCGGTAAGGACTACGGCTTTCGAGCCTTGGAGACTCCGCCTCCGCCGCGGCGAATGGCGTCGAGCGCGATTGGACCTCCGCCAAACAGAATCAGGGCGAAAGCGATGGCGGCGAGGCTGAGTGGGAACTCATATCCTCCCTGGCCGAGGAGGCCATTGTGCCAGTGAACCTTCCAGATCGCGACCGCCATGTTGATCGACATCGCCAGAGCGGCCAGGCGGGTAACAAGACCGACCAGTAACAGAATACCGCCAAAGAATTCGGCTCCGGCGGACAGGTAGGCCATCCAACCGGGCAGGCCGAGATGAGCGACCGTCGGGACAAAATGCGACATCCCGCCGAATACCTTGTGATATCCGTGGCCCACCATGATGGCACCGAGCACCAGACGCAAAGCCAGCAGACCGAGGGGTTGCAACCGATCCAGGAAGCGCAAAGCAAGGTCCTCCGAAGGAACCAGACTAAACCTGGGCGGGCAAATCGGGAAGTATTGAGGGAGATAGCCAAGCCTCCTTAGGCAGCAGCACCAACGGACTGGCTTTTCGCGGGCGAGGGCGCCCGCGCCACACTGGTGAAACACGTTGAGATTACAGGACTTTCCGCAGGTTCCGCTACCTTCGTACCGTCTGTAGTACCTTAGTTACGCGATGCGCGAAACTGCCGGTTCGGGCGCATGAGCGATCCTTCCTATTGTATGCACATGGTAGGCATCCACAATATATAGACACGATATGCAACTCGCCTTTGGTTACTTTCCAGAAAACCGGCATAAAACCCTGAAAAACTCGGAAATTGGCTTTGACCTCGTGCTTTTTCGGGTTGATATATGCTCGGGACACTTAGATTCATTCGAAGCGGAATAGTTCGAGAGAGTCTTCTCCCAAGACTCTGTGGAAAGGAAAAGTGAAATATGGCCGACCCGCGTGAAGTGATGAACATTCGCCAGGCTTCGCAATACCTGGGAGTGAGTCCGGACACGCTGTACAAGTACGTCGGAGAGCAGAAGATTCCGGCCTTCAAGCTGGGGAACCGCTGGCGCTTCAAGAAGTCGAAGCTGGATCAGTGGATGGAAGAGAAGTCCAACCAGATGGAGCCGAAGAACAGAAAGAAGTCCCAGGTGGCGGCCAAGGCCGCGGGATCGCTGTAAGGCGGAAATCATAGAGCCGGCGGGAGCCGGATCTATCAAAGGCGGGCACATGTTTGGATTCGGATCGAAGGCGATTGTGGGGCTGGACGTGGGATCTTCCAGCATTAAGGCGGTCGAACTGAAAAAGGGGCGGGGCGGGCTGGAAGTGGTCCACCTCGGATTGGAACCTCTGGCGCCGGATATCGTCGTGGATTCGATGATCGTGGATTCGGGCACGGTCTCAAGCGCAATCACCAAGCTGTTTACCGAAAACCAGATCAAGACGAAAGCGGTGGCGACGGCGGTGAGCGGGCACTCGGTGATCGTGAAGAAAATCTCGCTGCCTTCGATGAGCGACGCGGAACTTGCCGACACCATCCAGAAAGAAGCCGCGCAACACATCCCCTTCGATCTGGCGGACGTGAACCTCGACTACCAGATCCTTTCGGAAGACGTGGGGAACCCGCAGATGGATGTGCTGCTGGTGGCGGTGAAGAAAGACAAGATTCTCAACTACACCAACGTGCTCTCGATGGCCGGCAAGACTCCGGCGATTGTGGACATTGACGCGCTGGCCCTGCAGAACTGCTACGAGTACAACTACGAGCCGGCACCGGGACAGGTAGTGGCGTTGCTCAACCTGGGCGCCAGCGTGATGAACATCAACATCGTGAAGGGGACCACGCCGCTGTTCCCGCGCAACGTCAGCGTGGGCGGGCACCAGTACACCGACTCGCTGCAAAAGGAACTGGATTTGAGCTTTGAGGATGCGGAGTCGCTGAAGCTGGGCAACAAGGTGGGCACGGTGAGCGAAGACGCGAAGACCCCGATCCTGCAGCAGGTGACCGAGATCATCGTGCTGGAGATCCAGAAGACATTTGATTTCTTCCGGGCCAGCGCCGCCGGAGAGCACATTGAAAAGATTTACCTGGCGGGGGGATCGTCGCAGGTTCCCGGGCTGATTGAAGCGCTGCGCCAGGAGTTCTCGCTGCCGGTGGAGATTTTCAACCCGTTTCAGAAGATTGCGCCTCCGGCGGACGGGAGCGGAGCAGAACTGATCGAGAAAAACGCCGGCCAACTGGCCGTGGCGGTAGGTTTGGCGTTAAGGAGTTTTGAAAACCTATGATCCGAATCAACCTGCTGGGAGCACCGAAACCGAAGAACAAACGCAGCGCCCTGCCCACCGTCACCCTGGAGATGGGAGAACCGAGTTCTCCCAAGATCAAGATCCTGCTGGTGCTGGTGCTGGCCGGCGCGGTGAATGCCGGGTACTGGATGCGGCTGGACAAACAGGCGAAAGATATCGCGGCAAAAACCCAAACCGCCGAGGAGAAGAACCGGAAACTGGCGGACGTGAAGCAGAAATATCTGGAGCGGCAGCGGCAGGCGAACAACTACAAGCGCCGGGTTGACGTGATCGACCAGTTGCGGGCCAGCCAGTCCGGACCGGTGAACCTGCTCAACACCATCGGCGACACGGTCAACAGCACCGAAGCGGTCTGGCTGAGCACCATGAAGGACGACGGCGCCTCGGTGGATATCGAGGGCATGGCGTTGAGCACCGATGCGGTGGCCGCGCTGATCGAGAACCTGCAGAAGACGGGATACTTCAAGAACATCGAGATCAAAGAAACCTATCAGGACGAAGCCTACAAAGAGATGCAGGCGTTCCAGTTCACCTTGACCTGCGAGAAGGGGAAGTCCTAGGGACGGGATTATGGAGAACTTCAGCGAACTACCGAATCTCAAGCAATGGGGAGCCCTGCTGCTGGGGGGAGCGCTGGTGACGTGCGCGCTGTACTTCACGCTGTTCAAGTCACAGCGTAGTGCCAACGCCGATGCCCAGCAGGCACTGGAGAGCAAGCTGCGGGAGAACGCCGAACTGGAGGCTTACCAGCCCAAGCTGAAAGATATGGATCGGCAGCTGGCGAACTTGAAGCAGCAGCTGGAAATCGAACAGAGGATCGTTCCCGATGAGAAAGAAGTCGACGGCTTCATCCGAAGCATCGACGCGGAAGCGATGAAGGCGGGGGTTGAAATCCGGCGCTACACCGCGAAACCGACTTCCACGAAAGAGTTTTATAGCGAGTTGCCCTTCGAGATGGAGCTGGACGGCCCCTACTACTCGGTGCTGAATTTCTTTGACCGGGTGGGCAAACTGGAGCGGATCGTCAACGTTTCTGGCGTGCTCATTGCGAGCACCCGAAAACCCTCCGACGCGAAGGTCAAACACATTTACCTATATGCTCCCAATGAAAGCATTGTGGTGACCTGCAGCGCGACCACGTTCTTCAGTCACGACCTGGAGCCGGCTACCACCGCGCCTGGGACAGCGAAGGGAGCCCTATGAAGCTGGCGACGGCAATCCTGACAATCGGCCTGGCCCTGGGAACCGCCTGGGGACAGAATCCGAGCATCATCGATAGCACCCGGGCAAAACTCAACGCGGTACAGCAGCAGAAGACCGCAGACTCGGACGCTGCGCTGTCTGGGACGCCGAAGCCGGCGGCCCCGACGGCCGGCAAGACCGCTTCTGCACCCGCTTCCAAACCTGCCGCAGCGACAGCGCCCGGCAAGCCGGCGGTACACACTCCGGCCGCGAAGCCGCAGAATGCGAACACCAAGCTACCGGCGGTGACCATCGTTCCGGTGGGCAACGTGGTTTCCAAGAAAGGCCAGGCGAAAGCGGAGGCAAACCCCAAGACGGCGAAGGCGCAGGTCCCCGCGGGCGGCGCGACCAAACCGGAAGAAGCCAAACCGGAGGAAGCTAAGCCGGAGGTTGCGGTGGAAGACCAGAAGTCTGCGGACAACAAGAAGGATGAACCCAAGAGCCTTATGAGCGCGCGGCGAGATCCGTTCATCAGCCCGGTGGTGAGTCATATCGCGGGCGGTTCGGGCTGCAGCACCGGAAAGCGCTGCCTGGCGGTGGATCAGATCGCGTTGACCGGAATTGTCAAAGCCGATACGGGAATGATTGCGGTGGTGGTGAATGCCATGAACAAGGCTTATTTCCTGCGGGAAAACGATCCGGTGTTCAACGGCTATGTGGTGAAGATCACCGGGGACTCGATCATTTTCAAGGAGACCATCGAGGACAAACTGGGGAAGCCGTTTACCCGGGAAGTCACCAAGAAGATTTCAACCCCGGCAGTATAAGCCGGGGGGAAGGCGGACCGGCTGGGCTGGTCCGCAGGCAACGAATTTGATAGCGAGCACGAGGCGAGCCAAGCGCGAGCCCGTGAGGAGAAGGGAAATGCGAAAGCAACTGCTGGGGATAATGCTACTGCTGCTGGTTCCGGTCCTGGTCGCGGCCGGGGAGACGCCGAGCACGAGCACAGGCGCAAGCAACCACGCCACGCTGCAGAAGGTGGAAGTGCTGCGGGCGGAGGACGGGATCCGGGTGGAAGTCTCTGCTCACGGGGCCGTGACTCCCACACTGACCAGACTGGACACGCCATCGCGGGTGTTGATGACGCTGCCCAACACCGTGGCGGTGACCCCGCAGAATCACATTGCGGTGGGACGCGACGGGGTCAAAGGAGTTCGTATCGGCATGAACGGCCAGACGCCGCCCACGACCAGCGTGGTGATCGACCTGCTGAAGCCTTGCCCGTATGAATTCGTGCCCGACGGCGACAAGTGGGTGGTGAAACTCCATCCTTCTGCGACCACGGCCGAGACCTCGCAACCGGTTCCCGCCAGCGCGCCAGTGGCGGCTGCCCAAGCGGTAGTGCCGGCGCGGCCGGCGAATTCCGCCTCGGCGGAAGGGAAGCAGCCAGGCGCAGCCAGTTCGACGGCCAGCGAGTTCGTGATGGTGGAACCTTCTTACCAGAAAGCGCCGGCGGAAGCGAAGCCTGCTGAGGACAACCTGCAGGCGCGGGCCACGGAAGCGGCAGCAAAGTTCGTGGAAAAGCCGGAAGGCAACCTGTTGCCGGTGGCGAGCGCCTCCATGCAGCCTCAGAGCGGAGGAGCATCGGGTGGCAGCACGCCCGTAACGCCGGCGTTGAATCTGGCGGCGGAACAGAAGAACCAGTCGCAAGTGCCGGCCAGCAGTGAACCGAAATACACCGGCGAGCCGATTTCGGTCAACCTGAAAGATGTGGACTTGAAGGATTTCTTCCGCCTGATTCACGAGATCAGCGGCCTGAACGTGGTGCTGGACCCGAACGTCAAGGGCACCCTGACCATCGTGCTGGATGATGTGCCGTGGGACCAGGCACTGGACATCGTGCTCAAGAACAATGATCTGGCGCGGCAACTGGATGGCAACGTCCTGCGGATTGCCACCATCGACACGCTGCGTCACGAAGCGGAAGCGCGTCGCGCAGAGCGGGAAGCCGAAGCCCTGGCCGTCGACAAGGTCACCTTTACCCGCTTCATGAGCTATGCTCACGCCAAAGACCTGGTGATGACGGTGAAGAAGTTCGTCACGCAGCGCGGGGACGTCATCGCCGACGAACGCACCAATGCCATTATCGTGACGGATGTGCCGGCGGTGGTTCCCAATATCGACCGACTGCTGACCCAACTGGACCGCAAGACGCAGCAGGTGGAGATCGAAGCCCGGGTTGTGGCGGCCACCCGCAGCTTTGCGCGAGATATTGGGACCCAGCTCGGATTTGCCTTTGGAAACAATGGCGCATCCGTGGAAGGCGCTCCGTCGGTAGGGACAACGCCGACGTCCACCTTCGGGTATGTTCCTTCTTACCCGATCATCGGAACTTCCGCGCCCAGCACAACGACGGGATCGCAGATTCCGCTGTTCTCCAACCTGGGTGCAACCTCGCCCTCCAGCGGCATTCAGTTCATCACCGACAGTGCGCACGTTCGGTTGGATGCGCTGCTGACTCTGGCTGAGTCTCGCGGGCTGGTAAAGATTCTGTCACGGCCGCGAGTGGTCACGCAGAACAACATTCAGGCGCTGGTGAAGCAGGGCGTGCGCGTGCCCATCGTGACCCTGGCGCAGTTGGGCGGGCCTCCGACGGTGACCTACGTTGACGCTTTCCTGCGGTTGACCGTGATTCCGCAGATCACTTCGGAAGGAACCATCTTCCTGAATGTCGACGTGGAAAACACCACGCCGGACTTCGGCGAGTCGATCCAGGGCAACCCGACGTTGATTACGCAGCAGGCCACCACGCAAGTTCTGGTCACCGATGGCGGAACGGTGGTGATCGGCGGCGTGATCCAGACCAACAACTCCGTCACCGTGGCTCAGGTGCCGCTGTTGGGCAACATTCCGTGGCTGGGCAACTTGTTCAAGCACACCACGGTGAGTACCCAGAACCAGGAGCTGATTTTCTTTATCACTCCGCGCATCATTCAGACCTAGTAGACTCAGTCAAAGCAGAACTCAGCCGCCGGTTGCTACGAAGCACCGGCGGTTTTGTTGTTGGGGATAAACCCCTCCCCCTCGGTCTAGTGGAATCATCAGGTTACGGACATTTTCCCGCTAAAATCTAGAGCCGATTGAGCCTAGAGGTAAAATCTAGATTCCTAAGGAGTTATATGCTGCTTTTCTAAGTTCTCCATGAGATATACATCAAGGATGGCAGTTTGCCGGTGTGGGTGTCAAGGAAAAAGTCGAGTGCGGGGAAAGGGGGTGAAGATTTTCCTGCTGGTGATGATCGGACTGCGGTCCGCGGTGATGTGATGGAGGACCTTACCCACCCTTCGAAAAGCCACGAAGGGTGGGGCAACCATGGTTAGGGGCTTAGATGTGGAAAGGGTGGGCCAGCCCCAGCCAGCCCATCCCGGAACGGATTGCGCGCAAGGACGAACGCAACTCGTGCACGTTTTACTCCATGCGCGTCCGGGTGGAGAAGGAGACTTCGACCCCAATGGCGGCGACGCCGCAGGATGCCCGCCAGGCGTTTGAGAAGCTATTCAAGAAGTAGAACTGGCGGGGCAGAAAGCCGATCTGTTTTGAGATCGTCTCCGCAAAATAGCTGAGGCCGGCGTTGCGCTTTCGGTCTGAGCATTGCAAGACAAACCTTCCATCAGAAGAGATGGATCGGCTGCCGCAAAACCGCACTAAGCTCGTAACCAAACGGTTACGAGTGTAATGGCCTGATTGCTTCAACTGAGCATCTCGCGCCGCACATTCCCGGCCTGCCACAGATGGCGACGCGAATGCCCATTGAACACCGAAAAGAACTCAAGCAGGTTCATCCTGATGTAACTTGCCAGCGGTGATGGAAAGCGAAGGGCCGTAAGGTTAAGTCCGTCCGCACGTTCCATGCGCAGCATCATTGTCGACTGCGATGCGAGGAAGTTCTCTAGTGCTCGTTCGAGTGACCCCGACATTTGGGGCCGGAGGACTGTTGGTGCTGGTAGCCGGATTAGCGGCGGAGGCTCGACATACCGGACGAGCAACCGGCCGTACCAGCCCAAACGGAAAGGCCCCGCGTCCAGTAATGTTCTGCGACGCGATTCCATCATTGCGTGGTCTACAGCGGGTATGAATACTTCGGTCGTGATGCAGAGATGAATGAGATTCTCAGCGATTGACCACGTCGCCGGATGAGGCCGCCACGCAAGTTGATCTTTCGTTAGCCCCTCACATAAGGCAGTGGCCTCGGCATTCACCGCCGACAACGCGCCGAGCAACGTTTTGGCATCAACGAGCATGGATTCATCACTGGGTGATGATCAGCATACTCCTCCAGGGCGGAAAGGCGATTCCGAGAAGCGGCTCGCCACTGTTTGGCGTAACATCTCCATTACACTCACGACGAGTTTCTGAGTGCAAACCGGGTGAGTTCGCGGTGCGAAAAACTTGGGTCCGTTTGGGTGCATTCACTGCCGAAAACCAGGTAAAACCGTCAATTCTCAGTTTACGTAAAGGCCTGATCTCGGCAGTTATCCGGATCGCCGGAGTTCTCGATGGTCATCATTCTCCGGTGCACTCGGCTGTTTCCGCCCGTTCAACTCCTCCAGCCGTTTTCGCAAATCATCTCCGCAGATTAGGCGAGGCATACAGTGCTCACAGTCGGGGCTGTGGATTCTCAGAAGGGACAGTACGTAGCAGATCCGAGGTCGCAAGTTCTGCATGAACGCGGGCCGGTCCCTGGAGTCTCGCTCTTTTGAAGCTCGCTCCTGGATTTCCATCCAGCGTTGCTGTTTTTCGCCATTCATTTGGAAATGTGCCCAAGACGTGCGGAAGATTATGTTCGGTAGTTGCTGCTTTGTCAACGTGCAAGTAATTGCAGTCGCAAAATGCGGGTTGGCGGGCGGCGCAAGGGAGTTGCTGACGCAGAATCGGCTTATCGTAAGTACGGCCTGTCCCCTTCAGCCCTGAGCTCCGCCCTGAACTGGACGGATTCGCCGGCGATCTTGAAACCCATGTAGGTGGTTGGTGAAAAATCCATCTTCGGGAGAGCGTATCGGACAACATCCCAGCCTGACAGGACTGGTGTTTTGTCTTAAGCTGGCAGCGTAGGCAGGATGACTGCATGGATAATTCTGCGCTCGAACGGCCGCTTCTGGTGTTTGATGGGGATTGTTCATTCTGCCGGGCGTGGGTGAATTACTGGAAGCAACGCACCGGCGACAAAGTCGGATACGCGCCCTATCAGGAAATCGGCGAACGCTTCGGCATCAAGCGGGAAGAGTTTGCCGCGGCCGTCAAGCTGATAACGCCGGATGGCGAAGTGCGCAGCGGCGCGCACGCCGTTTTCAAACTGCTCGACCTTGTTCCTGCCAAGCGGTGGATGCTCTGGCTGTACCTGCAAGTCCCGCTCTTTGCGCTGCTGGCGGAAGCGGTCTACCGCCTGGTGGCCCGCCACCGCTCCTTCGGATATTGGGTAACGCGCGCGCTGTGTGGAATTCCGGTTCAGGCGCAGACTTTTCGCATGGCGAGCGGAATTGTTCTGCGGATGCTGGGTGTTGTGTATGCGATCGCTTTTGCCTCGTTCGGATCCCAAGCCGCGGGCCTCATCGGATCGCGGGGAATTTCGCCGATAGCAGAGTTTCTGGGGCCGGTTCGGCGATACTACGGCGCGGCCGCGTATTGGAATCTCCCTACACTTTTGTGGTTCAACGCAAGCGACGTGGCGATCCGGGCAACCTGGATGACCGGCCTGGGCTTGGCGTTTCTCGTGGTGCTGGGAGTTCGATGGCGGGTGATTCGGATTGCCTTGTTTATTCTGTATCTCTCACTGGTTGCAGCCGGGCAGGAATTCATGGGCTTTCAGTGGGACGCGCTGCTGCTGGAAGCCGGCTTTCTGGCGATCTTTCTTGACCTGGCCCCCATCACGGTGTGGCTCTACCGCTGGCTGCTGTTCAAGTTGATGTTCCTCTCGGGAGCGGTCAAGCTGGCCAGCGGAGACCAGTCGTGGCGCGATTTTACGGCGCTGCCGGTGCACTACCAGACTCAGCCTTTGCCTACGCCGCTGGCATGGTACATGGTTCAATTGCCGGGGTGGTTCCAGCGGCTGTCGGTGGGAGTGGTGTTCTTCGTCGAGCTGGTGGTTCCGTTCTTGATCTTTGCGCCGCGGCGGGCGCGGTTGTTCGGGGCGGGCGCGATGATCATTTTGCAGATATTGATTCTTCTCACCGGGAACTACGCGTTCTTCAACCTGCTGACGATTTCCCTGTGCCTTTTTCTGCTGGATGACGCGCTGCTGGAACGGATCTTGCCGCAGAGAATGCGCAGGCTGCTCGCGCGAGAGAGCACCAGACCGCCCCGGTATTTCTCGCGGATTTTGTGCCGGAGCGTGGCTGCGGCTGTATTGTTTGTGGGAGGGTTTCAGGTGCTGGGAACGTTCGGCATACGCTGGAATCCCGCGGTGATCGCCACCCGGGCGATTGCGCCGCTTGAGATCGTAAATAGCTATGGATTGTTTGCAGTGATGACCACGACGCGTCCGGAGATTGTG
The DNA here is from genome assembly GCA_963758285.1 of Terriglobia bacterium. GTDB lineage: Bacteria > Acidobacteriota > Terriglobia > Terriglobales > Acidobacteriaceae > DASVWZ01. Next base: position 162,399 of record CAVWUT010000017.1, read on the forward strand.
ATTGAAGGATCGAATGACGGAAACACGTGGCTGGCTTATGAATTCAGGTACAAGCCGGGGGAACTGGGGCGGCGTCCGGCGTGGGTAGAGCCGCACCAGCCGCGTCTGGACTGGCAGATGTGGTTTGCGGCGCTGGGGGACTATCGGAGCGATCCGTGGATTGTGCGCTTTCTGGGCCGCCTGCTGGAAGGCTCGCCGGAAGTTTCGCGGCTTCTCGCCGGCAACCCCTTTCCGGTTGCGCCGCCCCGCTATGTGCGCGCCATGCTCTATGAATACCGCTTCACCACGCCCGAAGAAAAGAAGGCAACGGGCGATTGGTGGAGCAGGGAATTGAAGGGAGTGTATGTGCCGGCGGTGGGACTGCGCGATGCGCAGTGAGGGAAAAGCATCTCGCCACCGCCGAAATAAGTTCCGGAAGGCGTTAACGGAGCAAGAACCATTTCTGAAAAGCTTCGGTCGTGACATCCCGAGAATGGCAGCAACCCTTGTCTATCTAACATTCCGACCCGCGCATGAGTTACCATATGGTCTATTCTCCGGAGAAAGAGGATTCAATGGCCCGCAGACGAGGTAACCCGAACTGGGGAAAACCAACCCTGGATCCCCGTCCTTCATCCACCGTGACCGAGTTTGAAAATCAGGTGCGACGGCTGAGATTGAATGAAAGCAACTGTGCTGGATCGGACGAGCTTAGGCTATGGTGTGAGCGGAACAAGAACCGCAATTACGTCCCGGAATGGCTGTTGAAGCACTGGAAGATATCTGTCGATCCCCACGTTACCGACTGAGACTCCAGCGTGCCCGGAGCGGTTGGCCTTTGCGGGAATCCTCTCCGGCGCTTTCGTAACCGATGGCTGCAAAATAAGCCGTACGATTAAAGAAGCGTTCCAGAGCTCACGCGTCGCGCGGCAAACCATCCCTATCGTGAGCCCGCCGTCCTCTGCCAGCCAACTTGAGCCATGGCGGCGTGCTCTCCGGCGCTTTCGTAACCGATGGCTGCAAAATAGGCCGCACGATCAAAGAAGCGTTCCAGAGCGTGGAGCAGATCGATCTCGCCCCACAACTCGACCGGGTCTTCCATCAAGCCTTCCCGCTGCAAGTACTCCCAGAGATATTCCTTGGTTGCACTCACCGCCCACAGGAACTCGCTGAACGGCACCCCTTGACGGGCGCGCCGTACTCCCAGACCGATATAGCGCTCCTCGATTTCAGATTCGGTTTTGCTGGACAGCCATTCCGCCAGGTGCCGGTAGATTTCGTAAGCCCTCCTCTTCAGTTCGTCGGGAGGCACTTTCTCTAACATGGTTTGGCAGCGCGGGGAATGCTTGAGATTTTGCATGAGGTTGTCGGCGAGCTTGTCGGCGTGAGTTTCGATGAGTAGAACCAGCTTGGCTGCGAACATAACCACCTCCTGACCGTTTAGCGGTTCGGGCTAAGTGAGCACAATCTCTTGCCTGGCTACACTAAGCCATCTTTATTGTCCGCCTCTCCGCAGCCTCTTCGCAGTGACGACTCTCACAGATTTGCGTGATTGCGAACCGGCGTCCCTGGCTGGTTATGGTGAAATCACGAGCGATGAACTGCAGTGCAGTGTCCGGGATGGCCCGCGCGGCTTCTCTTTAGCATCGCCCGCAAGATCACCGGTTGAGATCAGACCTCTGTATTTCGCTCCCGCCAGGGCACTGGACGCAGTCAACCGGCTCAACGCCTCGGCTGACCGCGGGGTGCTCTCATCCGTGCACTGGCTCCGCGGCCTCCAACCGGCTCAACACAGACTCCAGCAGGCGTTCGTTTTTCTTCAACGTCAGTTTGAACTCATGATGGTGGGTCCGGGAAATCTCCCTCAGCAACTCGTGCTGATGTTGTCCCAGCACATCCATCAAAAACTCCCTCTCCTCCTCGGTGAGTCGCAGTTCCATAAATCCTCCTCACGCCCAGCTTGTCGATCGTGCATATTCCCCGGTCGACGGTTAAGATTGGTCTAGGCTGCGGCTTCGGTGACCTTGCCCGCCGCTAGCCTGATGATGCGAGGTTGCACCAGCCTCACAAAATCGTCCCATGCCAGCCTTACCAGTTCGCGATGCGAGCCCGCGTTGAAGGCAATCTCCTTGTCCTTCTTGAGGCTCTCGTCGACGAGGACTCTTATCCCGTAAAGGTTCCCAAACGGAGGCATGGCGCCGGTCTCGCAGTCGGGGAACACAGCCTTGAATTCGTCTTCAGAGGCAAGCGCGATTTCCTTGCCATCTACGGCATGTTTCAGGAGTTTAAGATCGACATGTTGCGAGGCGGAAACGACCGCCATGGCCAGGGTTCCGTCGATCTTTACGATGACTGTTTTCGCCAGTTCCCTTCCTGGGATGTGCAGGAGCGCGGCGATGCCCCCTGCCGTATAAGCCAGCGAGTGGGAAATGACAACATATTTCACGTTTTCAGTGTCGAGAAAATCTCTCAGCCTGGTGAGTGACATAAAGTCTCCTTCTCTCATGCGGCGATCTTTCTCCTCGCCGGCAAGGATCGAAAGACAAGCAGCGCGGGTTCAACGCGGAACGAAACCCCGGCATCGTTCCGGGTCGGCCACGCGCCTCATTTGCCGGGCATAACACCCGCGTCAGCGATCACACGGGTGTGGCATGCCTCGCACATGGTTCGCCCTTCGATGTGGTTCAAGTTGCGCTGAACTTCGAGGTCGGTTGCATCCTTGCCCACGTCGGAATTCAGCCGCTCAGCGTACCTCAGCAACGATTCGATGAGTTGAAGCTGGCGCGCAGACTCACGACGGGCTGCCGGATCGGACAAGTAAATTCCAGCAGTCTCCGCCTTCGCCCGCGCCACCCGGTCCCGCAACGATTCGAGCTCCTCGCCATTGGCCACGACAACATCCAGCGGAATCACGCGAATGTAGGCCCGCCGCGACCGGGGCATAGTTTCCCCGTCGAGTCCCCACGATGGAGCGACAACAGCTGGCGGGAAACTGGCGGGGCGCCGCAAGGGCGGGTTACTCGCTGGACCGACGATGGCCAACAGCAAGAGTCCTAACAGGAAGGCTGCCACTCGCATAGCTACCTCCTTCGTCATTAGCCGACACGATCTCAGTTTCCATTGTCTCCCCTAAAGATCAGAACGCAAGTGCAAGACGCACAATCCGCTGTGACGATCAACCACAAGGAGCGCTCATGCCGCGGGACTCCCGCAAGGCGGCCATCTCTAAAATTGACCCAGCGTTCCCTGTCCCCGAACCGACAAAAAATCTGGTCACCTGGGTATGTGACCTGCTTCACTGAATTTTCTTGTGGTTGTGAGTCACCATAGAGAGGCTTTAGTCGTATCTAGTCGCAACAATCCGACAAAGCCCAACCTCACGTGAGTGAGGGGAAGCCGGCAGGCATTGGCGTCTGACAGAATCCCGGCTTGCATTTTGTGCCTCCGGCTTCAGAAGGAGGTTCGTCATGCCAACTGTAAGTGCTCCATCCCGCATTAAACTGCAAAACATTCTGTTAGCCACGGACTTCACGCCGTCCGCGCAATTAGCTCTGTCCTATGCGCTCAATCTGGCTCACGGCTACGATGCTGAGGTGTGCTCGGTGAACGTGCTGCCGCACCTGCCATTTGTCGAAGCGGCGCAGCCCGATCCGGAGCAGACCAGGTTGTTATCCGAACAACAGCTGGCAGCCTTAGTGAGTTCCGAGTCTTTCAAGGGTATTCGACACACGGAACTGATCGAGGAGGGCGAAGTTGCGGAAGTGCTCTCAAGATTAGTCCGGAAGTATGACATTGACCTCATCGTGATTGGCACCAGCGGCCGCAAGGGTCTGCAAAAGTTGCTGCTGGGCTCGGTCGCAGAAGAGGTCTTTCGCAACGCCGAGTGCCCCGTGCTCACCGTGGGTCCGAATTCCACCCGCTGGCCGGCCGATGGCAAGCTGCGGCACATCCTGTATGCCACCGACTTCGGGCCAGAGTCGGTGCATGGTCTGCCCTACGCTCTATCCCTGGCCGAGGAGAATCAGGCTCGTCTAACCCTGCTGCATGTGGCGCCAGAACCTGGCATGGCATTGCCCGAGCCGGAACCCGGAACACTGCCATTGCTCGATCCGGACGAGGTTGCGGCTTCAACCGAGAAGCAGCTCCGCGCCCTGGTTCCCGACGGAACCCAGCTTTGGCACGGCCCCGAGTACATGGTGCAATTTGGTCCTCCGGCAGAGACGATCGTGAAGATTGCTGCCGGGAGGGCCGACGTGATCGTGCTCGGAGTAAAACGGCCGGCGGGCTGGACCAAACACCTGGACACCGGCGTCGCCTACAAGGTGGCCTGCGAGGCAACGTGCCCGGTCCTTTCGGTGGGTGCACGTTTCCGCATCTAGCGGGAAGGCTAGGGGCATCCGGGAGGGCATTACCTGGTTTTTGCCCGCCCGGAGCCCCTTGTTGGTGTTGCGCTGCCTGAACCGAATCCCAGTTTTGACTGCGGCTCGCTGGCGGCTAGGACAGCTTCTTCCTGGGCTTTTCAAGCGCGTGCGGGCGAGGTAAATGGGTGTAAGATGGAGGCGCTTCGTTTTGCTCCTCCCTCCCAACGCAGTCGTTCGGTGGAGACATCCGATATGAAAACCAGCCAACGCACCCACGTTACTCTCCGATGGTTCTTGATCATGCTTATGACAATCGCGACTTACGCCTCGGCCGCCAGTTGGAAGGAGCAAGTGCTGTACAGCTTCCAGGGTTCCCCGGACGGAGCGATACCAGTCGGCGGCGTGGTTTTCGACAAGTCCGGCAATTTTTATGGGGCGACGACGGACGGTGGCCAGTACGGAGAATTAGGGGTCGTGTACGAGCTTTCGCCGCCCGCAAAGAAGGGTGATCCGTGGACCGAGTCGCTGATTTACCAGTTTCTTGGCAAGAAAGGATACAACGACGGCATGAATCCGGTGGGTGGCTTGGTGATCGACAGTTCCGGCAACCAGTATGGCACGACCGCCTACGGAGGCACCGGAGGGTGCACTCTGTTGGGCGTTTTGTATGGCTGCGGCACGGTGTACGAGCTATCGCCGCCACAGCAAAAGGGCGGTCAGTGGACTGAGACAATCCTATACAGTTTTCAGAGCGGCCAGGACGGATATTTCCCATGGGGTACGCTGACCTTCGATTCCAAGGGCAACCTGTACGGAGCCACGCAATTCGGCGGCGGCAAGGGAACGACGTGTAATCCCTACTATCAGTACTGCGGGACAGTCTTTGAGCTGAGTCCACCGAAGCAGAAGGGCGGTGCGTGGGCGGAGAAGGTGCTGCACAGCTTTGCGGGTGGCACCGATGGAGCTAACCCCAATGGCGGACTCGTCCTCGACAGTAAGGGGGCGATCTACGGCACGACGTACGCAGGCGGCATGGGGGGAGGACCATGCGGTACTTCCGGCTGCGGAACTGCCTTCAGGCTACAGCCCCCAGCAGGAAAGGGTAGGGCCTGGACCGAGTCGATATTGTACTGTTTCAGGGGCACTGATGGCGGCGAACCCGCTGCAGGCGTGGTTTTCCACGGGCGCGATGCTCTTTATGGCACAACCAGAGGAGGAGGCGGAGGCAATTACCCATCGGGCACGGTGTTCAAGCTGGTCCTCAATGCCAACGGTTCGTGGACAGAAAGTCTCCTGCACAGCTTCCAGGACGGCGACGATGGCTCTCAACCTTTAGCCAGCGTCATCTTCGATGCCAGAGGCGATCTGTGCGGTGTGGCAAGTGAGGGCGGGAAGTATTTCGCGGGTACGGTATTCCGGATGAAGCCACCCAGCGGAAAGACGAGCGAGTGGGGTTTCAGCGTTCTTTACGCCTTCGAGCGGAGCCCGGACGGGGGAGCTCCGTCAGCTAGTCTGGTCCGCGACAAGGCCCGGAATTTCTATAGCACGACGGCGGCTGGGGGCACAGGCACCTGCGGCTACGGCGGCTGCGGCACCGTGTTCGAGGTCTCGCTGCCATGATTCCCAGCAGCCCCGAGGGGCATTGCGCTCGGCATCTTCCTCCTCGCAAAGAACGGGGTTCGCTCCGAGAGTTCGCTGGAAAGACCAACGGGCTGTGAGCCTTGTCACAAGCCGCACCTGCTGCCGAGAGTAGAATGGTGGCGTCTGACGGGGGGGATTTATGAAACCGTCTTCCAGAACACCTTCTAGGCTTTCCGATTCAGTGCATCGCCGACTTAACATGTATGCGCTTGCGGCGAGTGCTGCGGGAGTGGGGGTATTGGCCTTGGCTCAGCCAGCGGAGGCCAAGATCGTCTACACAAAAACTCACCACGTGATCGGGCCCCATGGAACCTATCATCTCAGCCTCGACCATAAAGGTACCGACTTCGTCATCTTCGAGCACGGTTCGGTTTCCGGTTTTACTTACCTTTCTGCGGAAGGACTTGGCAAGAACGCAGTTCAAGGCTCGACCTTTCTTAAAAGAAGCAATGCCGACAGGCTGAACAAAGGCTCCGTGGTCAGCTCCAAGCGAACCTTCGTCGGAAACAAAAAGGGGGCGCTCATGGCCTTGTACGCCTGTGACACGGTGTGTGGTTATGAGCGGGGTCCTTGGGCGTTCAACCCCAACGGCTACCTCGGCTTGAAATTCAAAATCGGCAAGCAAATCCACTACGGATGGGCGCGTCTGACTGTTCATGAGACCGGCAATTACGCTTTCAAGGCCACTCTGACCGGCTACGCTTACGAAACGATCCCGAACAAACCCATCATCGCAGGCAAAACCAAGGGGCCAGATGTCATCACACTGGAACCCGGCAGCCTCGGAGCCTTGGCAGCGGGAGCGGCGGGGCTTGGCCGCGAAAGTCACTAGGAGAAGCTGGAGGATGTATGAGGCGAACTAGGAAGCCATCCACCCTTTCGGAATCACTGCAACGGCGTCTGAACGCCTACGCTATGGCTGCGAGCGCGGCGGGAGCCGCGATGCTCGCACTCGCTCAGCCCGCCGAGGCACGGATCATCTACAGAGAAGTGAACATTGAGATACCGCCTCATGACCAAAGAGCCCTCGCCTTTCAAACTGGCAAGAACGCCGAGTTCATTTTTACCAACAACACGTATTCTGGTGACTCAAAAGCAACGAGCTATCTATTAGTGCACGGAATTAACGGAACCGGGAACTCCATCGTCGAGGAGTTCCGCAGCGGCCACAATCTTGGACCTGCGGCACTCAAAGCCGGAATGACCGTCGGACCACGCAACCACTTCGGAACCCGCGGGAGGATGGCAGGTCATTGCATTAGGTGCTTCACCGGTCAATGGGCTAACGGAGGCAAGGGAGTGAAAGACCGCTACTTGGGGGTCCGATTTAAAATTTCCGGCGAAACCCACTTCGGTTGGGTGAGAATGAATGTGCGCTTCAGGACCGAGCCGTTCGAGGAACTAATTGGCCGGGTGACAGGCTACGCCTACGAAACCATCCCCGGCAAGCCCATCATCACCGGCCACACCAAAGGACCGGATGTCATCAAAGTTGAGCCCGGCAGCCTCGGAGCGTTGGCAGCGGGAGCAGCACGGCAGGGAAAGTAATTAGGACAAGCCGGGAGAATTTATGAAGCGAATTTCAAAGGAAACCTGAGGGGACAGACGGGACGTACCCCAGTTTTGATCTCGCCGAACTAGGCAACAAACGCGAAATTGTGCTGCCTGGGCTAGGACAGCTTCTTCCTGGCAAACGGAACCGCATACGCAGCCCCAGGATTGTGTGAAACTGCTGTCGAGGCTTTGCGGTAGTACTCCAGGGCTTTATCCTTCTCGCCCAGTTTTTCGTAGGTCTGGCCGATCATGCACTGGATAAACGGATCGTTCTGATTTGCCTGGTTCAATCCTTCCAGCGCCGCCTTGTACTCTCCGGCATAGAATGCCACGTAGCCTTTCAGATAAGGGAAGAACGGCGCTTGCTCGGGGATGGTGCCCTTGTCAAGGATGGCCTTTGCCGCAGCAACATGCTTCTGCGCTCCCGCTTGGTCGCTGCGCCGGGCAGCAATGCGAGCCTGAGCGTGCTCCCACCGGAAGTTCCATAGGTCTTGGCGAGCGGGCTTGATGTCGGGCTCTTTAAGTCCCGTGTCGTGGCCAATCCGGTACCACTCGTAAGCTGCGTCCAAATCGCCGGAATCGAGGCAAACGCGAGCCGCCTCGTCCGCGATCTCTCCCTGCTGAAAGAAGTTCTTCACGCTGCCATAGAAGTCGAAAACCTGTTGTTCGTACTCGACGGCTTTCTTGGAATTCCCCTCGAAAGCGTAGGACATCGCCATCGCTCTCTTGGCGAATGCCTTGTCCTCAGGCGTGTCCGCCACGTCGATCGCCTTCGTGAAATGTTTCCGGGCCTCCTCGCCTTTCCCCAAAAGGTCGAGCACGCTCCCAGCCGCGATGTTGGCGGGAACCGAATCCGGCGCAGTCTGGAGAGTCTGGCGATACAGCGCCAACGCTTCTTCCGGCTTTCCCTCCCGCATCAACTGCTGGCCTTGTTTGACGAACTCCGGTTGTTGCTGTTGCCCGGGCGCTTGTGCGGATAGCGGAGCCAAAGAACTGAGAATAACGAGCAACGCCAAAGTAATCGCAGCGATCGTTTTCATGGGCCGATTATAAATCGCTTTCCTCCGCCGGGAACTGCCCGGCTATCCGGAAAACTGTCTCGCACGCTCGTCCCTTTCGTTTGTTGAGACTCCGCATCGCGGCAGGCCGCTGTCCGCCCAACCCGCACTGGCGCCTGTGCTCTGCATCACAGCGCCCCGGGCTGTACGCGTCGGAGAATAGGCTGTCAGCAGTGGAGGGCACTATGGAAACTCAGCGTGCATCGCTCGAAACCATCGAGGATTTCCTGGCTCAGAAACGCATTGCCATGGCGGGAATCTCGCGGGATCCGGCGAATTTCAGCGTGAAACTGTTTGAAGAATTCTGTCGCCGCGGATATGACGTTGTTCCCGTGAATCCCAACATCGCGGAAGTGCAGGGAAGGCAATGCTTCGCTCGCGTGCAGGACATCCAGCCTCCGGTCCAAGCCGTGCTGCTGATGACTTCCCCGGAAGCCACCGAAACAGTTGTGAACGACTGTGCCGCGGCGGGCATCCGGCGGGTTTGGATGTACCGGGCAGGAGGCAAAGGCGCGGTTACCCCCAAGGCAGTCCAGTTCTGCCGGGAACAGGGGATGCAACTGGTTCCAGGGCAGTGTCCGTTTATGTTTTGGGCGGACGCCGCGGGCTTCCATCGCTTTCATGGCTTTGTCCGCAAGATCACGGGCCGTTATCCGCGGCGCACGACTTCGAGGAGTCGACTGCTGCAGCCCAGGTAGGATTTCGAAACGTCTGGGCTTGATGGAGCGCTCATGAACAACACCGAACCTGGCCGTTGGGCGCTGTGGCTCAGCTTGCCGCTGGCTGTCATCCTCGCTATTGCTTGCCTCGGAGGACTTTTCCTTCCGTCCACGTATGCAACTGAAACGCGGACGCAAGCCGCCCTGGGCATGGGAAACGACGCGGGAAATCTCATGGTCGTCGCGCCTGTGCTGGTGATCGCTGCCATCCTGGCTCTTCGCGGCTCAGTTGCGGCTCGACTGGTGTGGATGGGAACCCTTGCCTACCTTTTCTACGACTTCCTCAACTACGCGTTCGCCATTCACTTCAACTCGATGTTCTTGGCGTACTGCGGCGTTCTGGGAGTCAGTTTCTACGCCCTCGCGGGAAGTCTACTGGCGCTGCCGATCCCGGAGATTGCCCGCCGCTTCGGTCCGCGCACTCCGGTGAAAACCGCGGCTGTCGTACTCCTGCTGATGGGCCTGATCACCATCCTTCACTGGGTGTGGGAGATCATTCCCGCCCTGCTTGCAGGCCGGGTGCCGCAGACCGTGCACGATTCCGGCCTCTTGACGGAATCGGTCGCGGTTCTGGACCTGTCCTTCGGGGCGCCAACCTTTATGATTGCCGCAATTTTGCTACTGCGGCGCAAACCTCTGGGCTTCGTTCTCGGCCCGGTCGCGCTGACTTTCCTCACCCTCAGCAGCCTGGTCCTTGTCCCGATGGGAATAGCGATGGCCCGGCGCGGCTTCCCAGGGGGTAGCGTCCTGTGCGCGGCCGGGGTGGGAATTGCGACCGGCAGCGCCGTCCTGCTGGCTTTCTTCTTGCGGGGAAGCAAAGCGCCGTTACGACCGGCTTAAACATGGCAATCGCCGTATCGATCAGCATTCTCGCGCTCCTGCTGGCTGGAATCCTCGTGATCCGGTTCCGTAAAGGCTGGATAGCAGCCTTCAATCGCGTTATTACGAACCCGATCATCAGCCGGTTCGCCGCCCGATTGCCCGGCTTCGGCATGGTTATACATGTAGGTCGAAAGTCAGGACGCATCTGCCGGACGCCGGTGAAGGTTTTCACGGTCCCCGACGGATTCTTGATCGCGCTCACCTATGGACGAGATTGCCAGTGGGTCAGGAACGTACTATCCGCGGGTGGCTGCCAGCTTGAAACTCGAAGCGGGCGGTTTCAATTCTTGGCGCCAACCGTCGTGCATGACCCCACCCTTCGACGATTCACGCTTCTTATGCGTATGATCCTCTGGGTTGCGGGTACGAACGATTACATGCAGCTTGACTCTGAGCCAGGTCAGCCCTCATCGCTTAATTGTTCAAGCGCCTCGACCGGTTCTTGAAAATCGGATGTCACAAGAAGATGTTTGGAGAACTAAAATGTCGCAGTCGGAACCAAAGCAGTTTATTGCTGCCGGAACGGAGGAGTCCGGCTGGAAGAGTCTCTACACAGTCGGCGGAATTACTGTCCTTATTGTGTTCTTGATTCCGCTAGCCGAAGTCGGCATTAGTTATCTCCCGGGCGTGGAGCGTGCGACGCAGGGGACAGTAACCGTAATCGACTGGTTCGCACTCTTTCAGACCCATTGGTTTCTGGGGCTCCGCAACCTTGGTTTCTTGAATCTCGTTGCAGCAGTCCTACTAGCCCCGACGGTTCTCGCCATCTATTCCGCCATCAGGCGAGACAACGAAGCTTACGCGGCATTCGGCACCATCCTTTTCTTCGTGGGGATGGCGGTCTACCTCGCCAGCAGCAGGGCCTTCCCTATGCTTTCCCTCAGCAGCCAATACGCAAGCGCTACCACGGATATGCAGAGATCTTTATTAATCGCAGCAGGGCAGGCGATGTTGGCTGAAGGACAAAGCCGTGCCGGCATTCCCCTCTTAGAATTCGCATGCTTGGTAATCTCCGCAGTCATGCTGAGAGGCAAGGTCTTCAGCAAAACGACCGCTTGCGCAGGGATTCTGGGGAATGCGTTGCTCATGGTCGTTGAAATCATTTTCTCCCCACGGGGATTGACTGGCGTCGGGATGGCAATCGCGGTTGGCGCCGGGCTTGCCATGATGACCTGGTACTTCATGGTTGGCAGAAGGCTGCTCCAGTTGGGGCGGCGCTAGACCCTGACCTGAAAAACAGCGCCGCAATTCAAGCTGACACCACCACGAAAGTGCATGATGTTTTGAATCTCCGCAAGACGCAGTAAGATAACAGCCAAAGAAAGATGGGGAGGTTCAAGGCAATGCTTATGCAAAATGGGTTCCCACCGTTTTCCCGCCGGTCGTTTCTGCAATTATCCGCTGCAGCCTCCGCTACGGCGGCATTTCGGGTTGTCACCGAACCCATGCTGGCGTGGGCGGATGCGAAGAATGTCTCCAAAGATGCGGTCATGATCAACGCAAACGAGAATCCTCTCGGGCCTTGTGCAGCGGCGCGGGAGGCGATCGCAGCGATGATTCCGCAGGGTGGCCGCTACCAGTTCGAGTTGACTGACGATTTGGTGGAAACCGTGGCTCGGACGGAGGGCATCAAGCCGGAGTACGTGAGAATTTTCCCCGGATCGAGTGGACCATTACACTTCACCGTGCTGGCCTACACGTCTCCGACGAAAAGCTATGTGACCGCCGATCCCACATTCGAAGCCGGCATGCATTCCGCGAACGTTTCAGGAGCGCGGATCGTAAAAGTGGGGTTGACGAAAACCTACGCGCACGATGTCAAGGCGATGCTCGCAGCGGCGCCGGACGCCGGATTGTTCTACATTTGCACTCCGAACAACCCGACCGGCACATTGACCAGCCACGCCGACATCGAGTATCTGCTGGCGAACAAGCCGAAGGGATCAATTGTGCTGGTGGATGAGGCCTACATCCAGTTCTCCGACGCCACCTCCGCCATCGATCTGGTAAAGCAGGACAAGGACCTGGTCGTGCTGCGGACCTTTTCCAAGATCTACGGGATGGCGGGACTGCGCTGCGGAATGGCGATTGCGAGGCCGGACCTGCTGTCCAGGATTCAGGAAACCGGAGGCTGGAGTGCCCAACCCGTAACCGCGGTGGCCGCAGCCATTGCAAGCTTGCAGGATCCTGGGCTGCTTCCGGAGCGCAAACGCATCAACGCAGAGATTCGCGAGGAGACGTTCCAGTGGCTGCACCGCAACGGATACTCCTACATTCCGTCCCAGTCGAACTGTTTCTTGCTGGATACGAAACAGACTGCGAAAAATGTGGTCGATGCCATGGCCCAACAGAATGTGGTCATCGGGCGCGCATGGCCGGTGATGCCGACCTGGGTTCGGATTACGGTTGGTACCCGTCCTGAGATGCAGCAGTTCCAAACTGCATTCAAGAAAGTGATGGATGGCACCGCGGTGGGGCGCTTGTTGCGCCCCCAGCGCAGTTCGCGCGAGCACTTAGATGGGGTCCCCCTGCCCGTGTGAGCCGGTCAGCTTGACAAAGACCTTCACTGGCGATGAATTGTCATCCCGACCCTGAGCCTTGCGAATGGGAGAGAGTTGCGGTTTGCCGGAGATCGGCGAACACTGCGGCAGATTCGGTCTTCCCACAAAACGAAAGCCCCCGGCAGGCTCGTAAGCCGCCGGGGGCAGTTCGGCGAGTGACTCCCTCACTCGACGACTATGACAGGAAGAACTCCTTCGCCAACCCAGCCCACTGCTTGTCGGGGATTTGCTTGGCCACTTCGTCCATTGCGACGCCGCCGTCTTGCGCCATCGCGCCCAGGGGTACCATCCCGGCGAAGGTCGGCATCTGTTTCTGCAACCGGACCGCGGACTCTTCTGTCCACCAGCGTGCCAGTGCGCCACCCAGCAGATTCCGGAAGTTGGTCTTGGCATCCGGAGATTGCACCGTGATCAGCCAGCCGTCGCCGTAGCAGTCCTTGCGCGCCAGTTCAGGGTTGGTCAAAAGCGCATCGTTGATGTCGGAGATGCTGCCTTCGATCGGCGATACCATGTCCACCGCCACTCCATCGCGATGCAGCGTGCACAACTTCTGGCCCTGACGAATCCACTGTCCGCGCTTCGGCAGCGTAATGCTTTCCAGCTTGCCGGCCAGCTTGGTAGCGAAGTTATCCATACCAACCCGCACCAGGTTGGGGCTTTCGCTCAACGCCCAGGTATGTCCGGGGTGATAGCGGAAACTCTCCGGAACCTGGAACCCGCCAACCAGGCTGGGAGCAACCCGGCCTTCCCGTTTTGCCACTTGCAGGGTTGGCTGAACCACAACCGGCTTGCGGCTGTAGAAATGATCGATGAGTAAGAAGGTTACGAATGTTAAGAGAACCAGTAGGACTGTCATAAGTCACCTCGCCGGAGGGCCTTTTCTCTTTCTCGTTGGCCACTCGCCACTTTCTCTTAAGGCAACTGTCGTGCCAGAGTTCGGGCGCGCACGGGAATACTAAGGTTATGCTGCGATGTGCTTGAATCGACAGGAAATACGGGAACAGCCGGCGAATGCGAGCGTGAACATCACTGAAGATCGCAACGGCGTATCGATGAAAACCACAACAGGCCCTACGCCGCAATTTCAATGGTTTGCGTGTCGCCGCCTCGTAATCTGCTGATTCGGCATCACTTAGAAAAAGCGGGACGGCTGCTGAGAATCACAACACGGGCTGATGCAGAGAACAACAGGAAAGAGCGCCCACGGTTTTGGCCGTTTCCCTCAGCCCCTTGACCCCCTGCCCGCTACCAAGTACGCTGGCAGCCGTACTTTCTTATAGGAGGGGCACACTCCATGTTAGATGGATTCAAGAAGTTCATCCTTCGCGGTAGCGTAGTCGATCTGGCAGTCGGCGTAGTCATCGGCGCGGCTTTTGGCGCGGTCGTCACCGCTTTAACCAAAGACCTGCTCACGCCTTTGATTGCCGCCCTGGTCGGCAAACCGGATTTCTCCGCCATCAAATTCACGGTCAACGGCAGCCTTTTCGCCGTCGGCGATTTCATCAATACGGTGGTTTCTTTCCTGCTGGTCGCGGCTGCGGTCTACTTTTTCGTAGTGACGCCGCTCAACGCCCTGGTAGCGCGCATGCGCAAAGCTCCGGCCCCGGCGGATCCGACCACCAAGAAATGCGCAGAATGTCTGAGCGAGATTCCAATCGACGCGCGCCGCTGCGCGTTTTGCGCTCAGCCCACCAGCGTAGAGCGGGCTGCCTAAGCAAGACCCACTCCTGTAACATGGGTGAATGAATCTGCGCTTCTGTCATTGCCTCTCGACCGCGCTCTTGCTGGCTGCCACACTGTGCGCGGCGCAGACTGGTAATCAGTCTGTCCCAGCTTCCTCGGCCAAGGGGAGTAAGCCGGCGCCAATCCAGGTTCAAGCCCCTGATCCGGGAGAACTCGTTGCCGGTGTATATAGCAACCGCTTCTTCGGATTCACTTTCAAGCTGCCTTTCGGCTGGGTCGACCGCACCGATTTTATGCAGCAGGATTCGGTCGACGCCAAGGCGGATCCAAGCAAGTCCATGGTGCTGCTGGCCACATTCGAGCGCCCGCCCGAGGCGTCCGGCGACACGGTGAACTCCGCGGTGGTCATCGCGGCGGAGAGCGTTTCTTCCTATCCCGGACTCAAAGACGCCGCGCAATATTTTGGCCCGGTGGCGGAGATCGCGAAATCCAAAGGCTTCACCGCCATCAGCGAGCCCTACGATTTTCCAGTCGATGCCAAGCCGATCGTTCGCCAGGATTTCAGCAAGAAACTCGGCGAGTTGACCATGGTTCAGAGTTCGCTGGTCATGCTGCGCGGCCCCTATGTCCTGTCGATCACCTTCATTGCCGGCAGCCCGGACGAGATCACCGAGAATCTCGAGCATCTCCGCTTCGGGCACCCAACTCCAGCCAAGCGCCGGTGAGCCCTGATTCCTGTGTCGGACCGAGGATCCGCGCGGAACGCCTGCTACGGATTCACGCGCAGAAGCATTAACGTGCCGCTGTCCAGCTTCACATTGTTCTTTTCCGAGCTCAGTACCGACCCTTGCGTCCCGTTCGCCGGAGGTGACAACTTCAGATTCGAGATCCCCACCACGCCTTGCGTGCTTTCGGTGATGGGCGGACGCGCGTTGGTTCCAGTTTGACTGCCGGCCGGCCAGTCGCTGCCGGAGGTGCGAGCTGACGGCATCGGCGGTGTTCCCCCCATGCCGGGCATGCGTCCCGGGCTGGTGCCCGCCGGCATGCCACCGGGACCCGCCGTGGGGGCCGTTTGGCCTGTATCTTCGGCGCCGCTATTCCCAGTATTCAACGGCGCGATGATCGCCTGTATCGACATCGGCACCGCCAGGTTGCTTCCATCCTTCATGGCGGCGTGGTCAAAGACAATGCCGAGTTCTGATTCCTTCTGCTCCTTATTCCTCGCCTGGGCTTCGGTGACGTGCCCGATCACCTTGGTATCCTTGGGCATAATCATCTCGCCATTTCTTGCCTTTGAGTCTTGCGTGACTTTCGCCTCGACTTCATCCCCTGGCTTGGCTTTCTTGGCATCAATGGTCTTGGTCAACTGCACCGGGATGACACTGCCGGGTGCGATTCGAAAAGTCTCACCCGCCTGCCCCGGGGCTGATTGAGTTGTGGCCGTGTTCTGGGGTGCTGTGCCGCTGGCAGCCGTTGGCGTCGAGTTCTGTCCTACGGCAACCCCGAATAGCAATCCTGCGATGACTCCAATCAATAATGTTTTCATAAGAATATCTCCTTCCCCTTAGTCACCGATTCACGAGGCGCAACCAATTCCTAGAATACTCCTTTAGATGTAGCTTCAAGACCATAGGACGACGCTGAGCTGCGGACAGCCGAAGTTGGCCGGTTCACGGGCATCGAGTACCAACTGGACACGATTTGAGATCACCAACCGTGAAACTTTCATCCGCCTCCGAACTCTAATCTCTTACGTACTGGAAGTCAGTGATGGAGGTGTTGGATCATGTTCGGTTTCTCTTTTCGCATATCTATGATCCTTTCGGTCTTGCTCGCCGGGATCGCCGCATTTGGCTCAGGGACCGGATCCAGCGCCGCTTTCCCCAGCCCAGCGGTCGACGCCCAGAAGGCGAAGACTGCCGGCCAACAAACGGCGGTGGTTGCCGGAGGCTGTTTCTGGGGCATTCAGGCCGTTTTCCAGCATGTGAAGGGCGTGATAAACGCCACCTCGGGATACGCCGGAGGCTCTGGCATCACTGCGGAATATGAAACCGTCAGCACCGGCGAGACCGGCCACGCCGAATCGGTCAAGATCACTTATGACCCGTCGCAGATCACTTATGGTGAACTGCTGCGAGTGTTTTTCTCCGTGGCGCACGATCCCACGCAGTTGAACCGGCAAGGCCCCGACGAAGGCAGCCAGTATCGCTCGGCGATTTTCTATCAGAGCGATGAGCAGAAGCACATTGGCGAGGCCTATATTGCGCAACTCGACAAGGCCAAAGTTTTTCCCCGCCCCATCGTGACTCAGGTGGTCGCGCTGAAGGCCTTTTATCCGGCTGAAGCCTACCATCAGAACTATGCTGCCAATCACCCGGACAATCCGTACATTATGTTCAATGATGCGCCGAAAGTGGCCCATCTTCGGCAGCAGTTTCCGGAACTCTACACCGGCAAATAGAAGCGGGGCTTATGTTCGAATCTGATATTGAAAACAAGCCGCGCCTGCCCCGCTCATTCGCACAGAACGCGTATGAATGAGCCACCCCGAACCGGTTCTTGAGACCTCTAAAGCCCCTCTCTAAAAACCCAGAAAATGCATGGTTTACCCCCGCGATTCTGCCCCCAATTACAGGACTCCCTGTGGTACAATAATGTCTAGATTCCAGTAGTCCTAAGTGTTAGTAATTTCAGTGGTTTGGGCCCATTTTGGGAGGCTGGATGCACGGGCCGGTTTGAGCCTCAAAATCCGGCAATTTTCAACGGAGCGGAATGGCGACCAAAGAAATCTCTGCAGCGGCAGCGGCGCTCGTCGATCCCAAGAACAAAAACGGGAAAGCTGTCAACGGCGGCGACGGCGATTACACCGCCGAGTCGATCAAAGTACTGGGCGGCATGGAGGCAGTCCGCAAACGTCCCGCCATGTACATCGGCTCAACCGGCGAACTCGGACTGCATCATCTGGTTTATGAAGTTGTCGACAATTCGGTCGACGAAGCCTTGGCCGGATACGCCGACAAGATCGAAGCCACCATTCATATCGACAACTCGATCACGGTGGTGGATAACGGCCGCGGCATTCCCGTCGACAACATGGACATCGACGGCGAAAAAGTTTCCGCCGCGCAGGTGGTGATGACCAAGCTGCACGCCGGCGGCAAGTTCGACACTTCTTCCTACAAAGTTTCCGGCGGATTGCACGGCGTTGGCGTGTCGTGCGTCAATGCGTTGAGCGAAGAGCTTGATCTGGAAATTTGGCGCGATGGCTTTACCTGGGAGCAAACCTATTCCAAGGGAGAGCCAACCAGCAAGCTGAAGAAAGCCGGCGAGGTGAAGACCAAGCGTGGAACGAAAGTGCACTTCCTGCCGGACAAAAGCATTTTCACCGTCACCGAGTACAACTTCGACACCCTGGCGCAGCGCCTGCGCGAGTTGGCCTTTCTGAACAAAGGTTTGCTCATCACGCTCACCGACGAGCGCACCACCGACGCCAAGACGGGCGAGCCGAAGAAGGTTGACTTTAAGTACAACGGCGGCATCGCCGAATTTATCAAGCACCTCAATCGCGGCAAGCAGACCCTGCATGACAAGCCCATCTACATGGAAGCCGAGCGCGACGGCGTGGTGATGGAGATCGGCCTGCAGTACAACGATGGGTATTCCGACACGGTGTTCAGCTTTGCCAACAACATCAATACCGTCGACGGCGGCTCGCATCTCTCCGGCTTTCGCACGTCGCTGACCCGAACCATCAACTACGCCGGCCAGCAGATGGGCCTTTTCAAGGACGTGAAAGAGAACCTTACCGGAGACGATGTTCGCGAAGGCCTGGTTGCGGTGATCAGCGTGAAGCTGCCCCAGCCCCAGTTCGAAGGCCAGACCAAGGGCAAGCTGAATTCCGATATCGCCGGAACCGTGCAGGCGTTTGTAAACGAGCGTCTCGGAGCCTACCTCGAGCAGAATCCGACCGTGGGCCGCAAGATCATCAATAAAGCCATCGACGCCGCACGCGCCCGCGAAGCGGCAAGAAAAGCTCGGGACTTGACGCGCCGCAAAGGCGCGCTCGACGGCGGCGGCTTGCCCGGCAAACTCGCCGACTGCTCCGAACGCATGCCGGAGCGCTGCGAACTTTTTCTGGTAGAAGGCGAGTCCGCAGGTGGGACCGCCAAACAGGGACGGGATCGGCGCTTTCAGGCGATCCTGCCGCTGAAGGGCAAAATTTTGAACGTGGAAAAAGCCCGCTACGACAAGATGCTGGGCCATGAAGAAATTCGCGCCATGATTACCGCGCTCGGCACCGGCATTTCCAAGGAAGACTTCGACGCTTCCAAGCTGCGCTACGGAAAGATTATCCTGATGACCGACGCCGACGTGGACGGAAGCCACATCCGCACCCTGCTGCTCACGTTCTTTTTCCGCCACATGCAGGAACTGATCAAGCGCGGCAACGTGTTCATCGCCCAGCCGCCGCTCTACTCCATCAAGAAGGGCAAGTCGCAGCAGTACATCAAGGACGACAAGGAATACGTGAAGGTGATGGTGAAGCGCGCCGCCGAAGGCCTGGTGGTTCGTTACGGAGAAGGCGCGGCCAAACTGGAAGGGTCGGCGCTGGCCAAGTTCATCACCGTGTTGAACGAGTACAACGGATTTTTCGACAAAGTGGACAAGCGCCTGCGCGACGAGAAAGTGACCGATCTGCTTCCCAAACTCGACCTGGCGAAGCGAGCCGACTTTGAAGGAGACAAGAAAGCCGCGCCGAAGAAAATCGAGAAGCTGGAAAAAGATCTCAAGAGAATTCAAAAAGACCGCGGCTTCAAGGAAGTGGGAACCCGCTTCGACGAAGAACACAACTTGTGGGAAGTGCGCTACGTCAACGCGCAGGGCGCCGAGCACCTCATCAATTGGGAACTGGCTGCCACGCCCGAGTACCGGCAACTGCTATCGAAGTTCAAGCAGATTGAGCCATACATGGAACCGCCGTTCGTGGTCGAGTCGGTGGGCAAATCCGCCGCGGGCAATGGTAACGGCAAGGGCGAAGCGGAAGAGTTGAGCACCGAAGAACGCGAGGATCTGGAGAAATACCAGAAGAAGGGCGCGAAAGACGGTGCGGCACGCGCTTCAGCCAAAAAGAAAGAAGTTGAGGTCGTCGAGAAAGGCACCGCTCGCGATCTGTTCGATTACGTGCTCGCCGAAGGCCGCAAGGATTACATCGTCCAGCGCTACAAAGGCCTGGGCGAAATGACGTCCCAGCAGCTCTGGGAAACTACCATGGACCCCGAACGCCGCACCCTGTTGTCGGTGAAACTCGAAGACATCGCCGAATGCGAGACCATCTTCACCACCCTCATGGGCGAAGACGTCGAAGCTCGCCGCAAGTTCATCGAAGACAACGCGCTGGATGTGAAGAATTTGGATATTTAATCTGCTCACGTAGAGACGGGCGTCCTCGCCTGTCCAGCCGAGCAAAGCTCGGCAGCGTGACTAGAGCACAAGCACGTTCGCCCCATCTCCTCTGAGTGCCCGGTCAAATGTAACGAACTTCAAGCCTGCTACCGAAGCGAAAGCCAGAAGATAAGCGTCGGCCCAGACCTTTGGGGACCGGCTGGACAACCGCGAGCGCGCTCGGAATTCCTTCTCAAAGTCATCCGGCTCCGGAAGAAACGCAATTCGAGTATCGGCCCAAACTCGGTCCCACACACTCCACGCTTCGGACATCATTGTTAGTGTCCTTCCCCATGATCCTCTCAGTGGTTAGGAGCCGCAGAATGGTGAGTTGGGTGAAGCGGCAGAAAAAGAACTGCTCCTCGCCGGCCTGCTCAAACCACTCCCTGGCCCTTTCTGAGTGAATGTGACGGCTCCACAGCAGGGCCAGCCAGACGTTGGCATCAAGGAAATTCAACGTGTTCATAGATCTGTTCGTTGCTTAGGTCGACTTTTGGGCCTTCGGAAATAATGAGTGGAAACTGTACCCTCTTAGGCCGCGGCCGCTGGCCTTGAAGGAGGACGCTTCTGACCCCGGCCAAAACCAGCTCACGGACGGAGCGACCTCGCGCAGCCGCCTGCTCCTTTAGCTTCCGGTACAGGGGCGCCGGAATGTCAACCGTGGTGCGAACACATTCCTGCTTCACGAGGGGATTATTTCACGTTTGCCATAAATATGGAAGACAGAACGAGGAGATCGCTCGGGAGTGTTTCCGACAGCGCAAGTGCAGCCACCCTCCGCGCGAAGAGCTATGGGTACCGAGAAGAAGACTGGTTTCACGCTGAACGCGAGAATAGCCCAGCCCACCATCCCTCTGCACTACAATCCGAGTCGAACACCAGTCCACGGAGGAATCCTTGTTCGAACCGGAGTTTCTGACGAATTCAGAGGAAAGCCGCGAAGCCTATCGCAAAGCAATGTTGCACTGCATCGAACTACTTTGCCAAAATCTGCCGCAGCAACCTTACAGTGGCAAGAGCCCAGCCGCGCTGGTCGAACTGCTCGCCGGCGAGACCCTGCCGGAGACCGGCAGCGGCTTCGAGGAGATACGAAATCGACTGCAGCGGATTATCTCCGAGTCCGTCGTAGTCTCCCATCCCCACACCGCAGCTCACTTGCATTGTCCTCCGCTCATCCCTGCACTCGCAGCAGAAGTCTTGATCAGCGCTCTCAATCAGTCGATGGACTCGTTCGATCAGGCGCCGGCCGCGACCATACTGGAAGAACAAATGCTCGACTGGTTGAGCCGCGAGGCCGGTTTCAACTCCGGGACCAGCGGAATTTTCACTTCGGGCGGCACGCAGTCCAACTACATGGCACTGTTGCTGGCCCGTGAGTCGTGCCTGGAAACGCGCTGGAAGTGGCAAGCTCAGACACGAGGCCTTCCCGCCGAAGCCCGCCAGTTGCGAATTCTCTGCTCTGATGTCGCGCACTTCACCGTAGAGAAATCCGCGGCTCAGCTTGGCCTGGGAACTGACTCCGTGGTTCGGGTAGCAACGGATTCCGAATTTCGCATGAAATCCGAAGCCTTGCGATCGTCACTCGAAGAGCTTCACCGCCAGGAACTGGTTCCCATGGCCATCGTAGGCACGGCCGGAACCACTGACTTCGGTTCGATCGACCCGCTTCCCGAGCTTGCTTCCCTGGCGCGCGCAGCCGGAGCCTGGTTTCACGTGGACGCCGCCTACGGTTCGGCGCTTCTCTTTTCTGCTCGCCACCGCGAGTTGCTGGCCGGGATCGACCTCGCGGATTCGATCAGCATGGATTTTCACAAGCTTTTCTGGCAACCCATCAGTTGCGCAGCTTTTCTTCTGCGAGATGCCGGCCACTTCCGTTTTATCGAACTCCACGCGGATTACCTCAATCCCGAACTGCACGACGAGCTTGGTATCCCAAACCTGGTGACGCGGTCGCTGGCCACCACGCGGCGCTTCGATGCGTTCAAACTCTGGCTCACTTTCCAAACCCTGGGTAGAAAGCAACTGGGAGAGATGATCGACGCCACCATCGAGCTGGCTTCTCACGCGGCGCAGTTCATTCGGACGAGCCCCAGGCTCGAACTGATTCACACGCCTGCGCTGAGCTGTGTCGTATTCCGCTACCGGCCTGCCAATCCGGCGATCGACTCGAATTCCTTCAATGCCACTCTTCGCCAGCGCCTGTTCGAAGGCGGAGTCGCAGTCATCGGCCATACCACGGTTCGAGGTTGGCAGTGCCTCAAGCTGACATGCATGAATCCCTCGGTCTCGAAACAACAAATCGAAGAACTCCTGCAACTGATGCTGGACCACGGACGCCGCTTGGAACAGGAAACAACGTAAGGCCGGTTAACCTCAATTACCACTGCGCTCTTACAGTTCCCGGTTACTCCCGGTTACCTCTGTGCCACTCTGTGCCCACGGTGGTTTGCGCTTCTCCGCAAGTTCCGGCGAGCAGCCCGTTCTTCCCACAAGGCCGGGGATGGATTCCTCCTGCATCCCCGGCCCCAAAGGAGCCACTTCAAATGAAAAAACTGATCTTGATTCTCTGCTGCCTGTGCGGCCTGGCATTCACACAGGACAAACCGGCCGACGACGACAACGCGCCCGCACTCACCATCTACAACCAGAATTTCTTTGTGGCGCGCGAACGCCTGCCCATGGACTTGAAGGCCGGCGTGAATCACATCGACTTTACGGGAATTGCCGCGCACCTCGAACCCGATTCCGTCATCCTGCGCGATCCCAATGGACGCGCCCTGCAGATTCTCGAGCAGAATTACCGCAACGATCCCATCTCGCAGGAACTGCTGCTTTCGTTCTATGAAGGCGAGACCATCGACTTTATGACTCAGCGCGGAGAGAAGCAGGAGATTGTGAAGGGCAAGATCATCCGCGGCGGTTACGTGCCCGGCGCTGCCTACGCCAACGGCTACCAACAGCCGGGATATGGCCAGCCGCTGATTGAAGTGGACGGCGTCCTGCGCTTCGGATTGCCCGGCCAGCCGCTGTTTCCCGCGCTCACCGGCGACTCCATTCTGAAGCCCACGTTGAGCTGGGAACTCGAGACCAACGAGCCGGGCAAGTTCAACGCGGAAATTTCCTACGTCAGCGGCGGCATGAGTTGGCAAGCCGACTACAACCTGGTGGTTTCGGACAAGTCCAACGCCAAGTTCGATGTGCTCGATATGGTCGGCTGGGTAACCATGCGCAACCAGAGCGGCAAAACGTTTGAGAATGCCCGCATCAAGCTGTTAGCCGGGGACGTGAACAAACTCCAAGACGTCGCCGTCGCTGGCCGAGCCTATGCTGCGATGAACATAGCGGCTAATGAGAAAGACATGGCGCCGGTGGTCCGCGAAAAGTCCTTCGACGAATTTCATCTTTACACGCTGGAGCGTCCCACCACGCTGCGCGACCAGCAAACCAAGCAGGTGGGGTTTGTCCGCGCCACCAGCATTCACGGCCAGAGGATCTATCTGTACGACGGCGTCCGCACCGACCAGTACGCTTACTACAATCCCGAGCAGATTCGCAACGAGCCCAGCTATGGCACGCAATCCAATCCCAAAGTCTGGGTCATGGAGGAGTTCAAGAACGCCGACACCAACCATCTCGGCATTCCGCTGCCCAAAGGCAAGCTGCGCTTCTATCGCCGCGACACCGACGGGCATCTCGAATTCGTGGGCGAAAACCAGATCGACCACACGCCCAAAGACGAAACGATCCGCGTCTATACCGGAAACGCCTTCGATGTAGTCGGCGAACGCAAGCGGACCAACTTTCATGTGGAGTCGGTTCAGCGCTGGATGGACGAGTCGTTCGAGATCCGTGTGCGCAATCACAAGAAAGAAGCGGTGAATGTGCGCGTCGTGGAACACCTGTACCGCTGGACCAACTGGAAGCTGATCGAGCAGTCAACCGAGTCGCACAAGACCGATGCTCAGACCATGGAGTTTCCGGTGACCATAGCGCCCGATGGCGAGGCGGTCGTGAATTACACCGTGCACTACTCGTGGTAGGGCGCGGGCGAGCGATCAAGCACAAACAATGATCACGCCTGAGCTCTCCCGAAAGGTCACAACGAGCAGAAAAAGCATGGGCCGAGGATTTCCTCGGCCCAAACGACCTAACTCTTCTTTATTTCAGGTAGACTTCCCGCAGCAACTCCGAGCTGATGATCTCCCGTATTTCGGCGCGCTTCTCCGACAATTGCTGCGCGGCTTGTTTCCCGCCCATGACTTTGTCGCGGACCGCCTCCAATTTTGCCGACAGGCCATCCATGGCAGCGTAATTCTTGTATTGAACGGCCACGCAGATGTCCCAATCTTCCGGGTTGCTCTTGGTTTCCTTGAAGAAGACCTTGTAGTCCACAACCAGCCCCTGGCGCTTCTCTTCGTCGATCATGGGCTTGGTCGACTGGCGCAAGCTGGTGAGATATTCATCAAAGTGCGTGGGCTTGACGCGAATCAACTGGACGCGCCAAATGGGGCCTTCAGTATAGTGCTCTTGAGCGAACAGCGCCGGCACGAGCAACAGCAGGAAAACGACAAATCCGCAAAGCTTCTTCATGGTCATCTCCTCAGTTTTGTGATTTAACCGCGGTAGGATCATACGCCTAGTGGCAAGAAACGAGAAAGCGGGCGAGATCCGAAGCCCTTCTGCAGCTGATGAAAGGCGATTTCCCTAGCTCTCGCCTGACCGCGCATTTATTGAGTAGCCTGCAGCGCCTCTGATTGCGCTTGGATAGAATCTGTCTGGTATCTAACCTCCCGATACACCCGGTCAAACGCCACCCACATGACCGCAATAATTATGAATAGCAGCACGCTGCCTTCCGGGCCGATGCTGCCTCCGGTGAGCCAGTGTGATCCGTGAAACGACGAATTCAGCAGATGGCCGGGCGAAATCTCGCCGCTGTCTGGAACGGAATACAAGTAACTTTCTCCCCAGTCCCACGCCGCATGAAAGCCCACCGCAAACCACAGACCTCCCGTGCGGCGCAGGGTGAGGCAAAAGAACAGTCCGATACAACCCGCTCCCAGCAACCCAACCCAGCCTTCGCCCTGATTGCTGTAGTGGAGCGCGCCAAAAACGGCCGAAAGCAGAATCGCAGCCCGCCAGAATCCCACGCCTTGCGTGAGCGTGAATTGCACATAGCCGCGCACGCTGAACTCTTCGAAAAATCCAACGGTCAGAAACAGCAGCCCATAGAACGCCGCGAACTTCAGAATCCGCACACCATGAATCGCCAGCCCGCCGAAGTAGAAGACGCCACTCACGCGCAGCGCCAGCATCAAGATCGTCAGCCATACGAATCCCCAGACGGCGCCCACCCAAAAGTTCCTGCCGAACGCGGCTCTCGCCGGCAGACCGTAGTCTCCCAACGACCGCTTCTCAATCCGCGCCATGAAAAACGCCGAAGCCAGCGCAGCCAGAAACAACTCCAACTCAATCAGCCACCCTTGCCAGAGCCTCCCAGCCCCGCTCGGGTGCCAATGGGAAGTCACATCGGTCAGGACAAATCCAATCGCGGCCGCCATGGCCAGAAACAACAAGATCCGCCAGCCCGGACGCAGGCCCTCGCCGCCAACAAAGAAACCGTGAACCGGATATTTCGCGCTCGCCAGCAATTCGGGCGCGGAATCTCGAGACTCACCGGGCTCGGGTGCGCGTGCCTTGGGCAGTTCCACCGGATTTTCTGTCGAATGGTTCAAGTGCTGATTCCCTAAACTCTGCGAACATGGTAAAACACTCGGCTTGCCCTTATGGGTTCATTCTTTACGCGCGAACGCTTCGGAAAGCCGCAATTCATCGCCGGTGGCATTCTCCTGCTTTTCCTGGCGCAGTGTCTATGGCTGATGTCCCGTGGAACCGCGCTGTCGGAGGTTGATGCCTCCGAACTCTTCCGCGTGGAGGAAGGTTTGCGGCAGTGGCATGGTCAGTCGATTGCCGGCACACCAAGCCAGGAACGGCTGGAAGCCGCATCGCCTACTCCGCTGCAGATTGAAGAAAACGACGGCTACGATCCCCACCACTCTCCGCTGTGGTATCTGCTGGCGTCATTCCCAATGATGAACTGGCCCGGATCATGGCCGGTGAATACCCCCCCGCTCTGGGGATGGCTGATGCGGGCTCCCTACACCCTATTCGGCGTGCTGCTCGGCGCCTCGCTATGGTACGTTTCCCGGCGGCTTTATGGCGACGCGGGCGGGTACATCGCTCTGACCCTCTACTGCTTTTCTCCGGTCATCATCCGCCAAAGCACGCTCTGGCGATCGCAGCCGGAGATGGGTGCGGCGTGGGGAACATTTGGAGCGATTTTTACCGCCATCGCAGTTGCGCACACTTTGTATGCTCCCCGCGAGGTCGTGTTCTGGAACTGGCGGCGCATCCTGCTCCTTGGACTATCACTCGCTCTCGCCATTGGGTGCCAGTTTTCGCTGATCATCCTAATGCCCCTCGCGCTGGCGTTGATGCTGTACGTCGCACCCACCAGGCGGCTGGCGGCCATCGGGATCTGGCTGGCGGCTTGCATTGTTGCGGCGCTACTGCTTTTCGGTGCGTACGGCTTCCATCCCGGAATTTTCTGGCAGGGCCTTCGTCACGCAACCTTCTTCGGCACGACCTGGCGCGTCCTGGCCGTGCCGCGCGCATACTACGGAGCTCTGGCAGCCATCTTTCAAAGCGGTCCGGCAGTTCCCGTCGCGTTGCTTGGAGCGCTGGCTGTTTATCTTTTCTGGAGGCGCGCGCGATATTTTGGCAACACTGCGCCGCTGCTCATCGCGATCCTGTTTGTCGTGATGGCCGTGGCGGCTCCGCACTATCCCGGCATGGGATTTCAACTGATGGCATTACCATTCTTGTTCGTTTTCATCGCTGGCATCGCTGCCGACCTGCTCGAAACCCCGCAAGGAGACTTCGCTGTAGCCTGTATCTCGGGGCTACTGGCCGCAGATGCTCTGTGGAACTTGCTGCAGTTGGCACGAGTGGGCCGGGCGTGAGAGGCACGAGGCGCGGGACGTCGCCGTCGGCCGCATGCGGGGCAACGCGCCTGGGTTCTAGCCGGTAGTTTCCGATTAGCCGACCCCTCGCCAATTGGCAAGTCGATTCTGGGTTATGAGTACTATGACGATTTATCGTCAACTAGGCCCCATTCCTCAGTTTTCGGTTAGCCGACTATCCGCCCAGTGAGTCGGATACTGCCAACACCTTCCTGATCGAGAGCGGAAATCCGTTGACGGGGTGATCACCAGACGTGTGGTACCAACCGGTAACGCACCTTCTGGAGATATTCCTCGTAGCCCTCCAGATCGCGTGCCAACAGCTTCTCCTCGCCAAAGATGCGCACAACGAGCAGCCCGACCAGGGCGAGGGCTAAGAGAAGGCCGGAAATGGAGCCGAGCAGCAACGCGCCACCAACGAACGCTAGACTTGCCCCAAGATACATGGGGTGGCGAACAAAGCCGTAGACGCCCGTGTCAATGACATGCTGGCCGCGCTCGGTCTGAATACGCACCAGCTGCGACGCAAAGGTGTTATCGGTGAACGCGCGGAAGAAGGGAAAACTACCCCCGAGGAGCAAGATACCTCCGCATACTTCGCACCACAGCGGCAGGCGGGGTGTCCAACCGAAGCGCACATCCAGCGGCGGCACAACGATCAAAGCCAGGCAACACACTTTTATCCCGATGACGATAGCCAAATCGGAGCGCGATTCACCGCCGCTGCCGGGCATGCGGAAGCGCTCGGCCAACAGCGCAGGGTCCCTGGAGCGAAGCCACAAGAGAATGGCGGCAGCGAAGGATACCCACCAGACACCGAAGATCCAGCCCTCCACCCAGCGCCAATCGCCCGACAGCCATAGCAGCAACCCTAGAAAGAAAACGAGGGCAGCCACCAACTGGAGCCCGATGATGATCGGCGTGGGGCGCATCGGGAGCTGAAAACATCATACTGCCGAGACGTGCTTGCCTTCCACTGTCGGAGCGGATTGCCGCGTGGTTTTGACAGGACGGCAAGACTCCTTCGGGCGGATCACGGGCAAAGCGGAAGTTAGTGTCAAGTGACGTAATCAGATGGGATGAGTTCTGCATGGCGAAGAGCGCCACAACGATCAATGAAAACGGGGGAAACTTCAAGTCCCCGCGCCGAGTTTCGGTGACTGCGTTGATCGCCTGGCCCACTTCCATGCAAGAGATGGAAGAGAGGTCGCTAAACAGGTGGCAGCACCGGCTGAAACGAGAACACCCAACTGGCACCGAGCGAAGAATCGCTCACCGAGAGTGCGGAGGGAAGGGTGGCGGCAGTGGTGGCGGACGGGTCTTGGAGTCAACCCCGACTGGGTACCCGAGTGAGGGCTTTCTTTCTTCCCGGCGGAATGATCGCCGAGCGGTCCTCGCCGTCAAGGGTCCGCTCCGCCGCAAAGAACGCGCCCTTGACTGCTCCGGGCCGCTCGGCACACCGCTCCGCCATGAAGAAAGAAAGGAGAAAAACAAGCAAGATTCCACTTGACACCGACCGGCCTTCTCATGGAAGGCCATTACACAACTTTGCGCCTTTTGTTCGCCAAGAGCGTGACAATGAGCGTAATCGAGATGTTTCTCCAACCACCCTCTTAAGATACCGGCAATTTCAATGCATTCATTGACTTGCCAGTTTTGTCCGCCTGAAGCAATTCATGCTTTGACAATGGCTCTTGGGCGGGCGGCCGCTCAGAAGTTTTCGAGCATCATCACGTTGCTCTCGAAGATTCTCTTCATGTAGGCGAGGTAGCGGCCATCGGGTGAAGCCACAGGATGCCAGAGCAACCCTTCGCCGACGTGCGTTTGGGTCCACACTTGTACGTTACCGCGCAGATCAATAGAGAGGATCGCGCTGGAATCTGCTGCCAAGGTCGTCGCGAACAAATGGCTTCCATCCGCCGACCAGGCTACGGATTCCAGGTCTTCCCAGTTCCAGCCCTGCAGCGCCAGAGGCACCACTTTGTGATCGACTAGCGTTAGAATCCGTACCTCGCCCACAGACGCTCCTGGATCGACGATGGCGATTTTGTTTCCATCGGGCGAGAGAGACCAAGCCCTATTCCAATCCGCACCAGAATGGACCTGGACGCGCTGGATCTCCGCGCCCTTGCCCTCGACAGGATCAAGGTTGAAGAAGACGAGTTGTTGTCCCTGGACCTCCGCCAAAACACAGCCAGCCGATGGCACAGTACCGCACTTGTAGGTGGTTTCTCCTTTCACGAGAACGGAGCTGGCGCCTCCACCCATGGGCATGCTCATGAGGCGCTTGGAGGGGTCACGACGGTCCACTGTCGGCGCCGTCGTGTACAGCAACCGGTCACCGGCCGGACTGAGTATGGGCCACCGGTAGCTCTCCTCGCCAGAAAGCAGGATTTCCGGCGTCTGCTGGTCAATTCGCTGCTTGACAATAACAGCCCTGTTCCCTCGGAAGGATTGAAGGAGAACTGCTTTACTGTCTCGGGTCCAATCGAACATTTCGTTGGGCCACTCCGAGGTGAGGCGCCGTGGATCAAATGCTTTGGCTCCGAGGTCTAAATTGCCCAGGTGTACCTCGTCGTTGATACGCATGGACAAGTAGGAGAACCGCCTGCCGTCAGCACTCGCGGTGAATCCCCCCGCATCCTGCGCCAAACTCGCCAGTCGCGCCGGCGGGCCCGTCGGCTTCCCGCTCTCCGGATCCGCGGCCACGGCCCAAAGGCTCGAATCGGAGTAAGGAGCCGGGTCACTAATAGAGTAGAAGATGCGCCCATCAGCGTGCCAGAACACATCGGAGACTCCAGTGCGAAAGCTATACAATCTCGGTTCTGACAAAACCGGAACCCGCTGACCTCCCTGAAGGTCGCAGGTCTCCATCACAACCTCGCGTTTCTGGACATCGCCCCGGCGGCGGATGTAAACCAACCGTTGCCCGCTCGGCGACCAGGCAAGGTCACCGAGGAAGTCAAGGGCGTCGAATTGGGCGATCCGGTGCGGCTCCTCGCCATCTGCTCCCATCAACCAAATTTCAGGGACTGAGGAAGTCTTTTCGTAAGCAATGTGCAATCCATCGGGCGAGACTGCTGCCGCTCCAAACTTGTCGGAAAGTTCCCGCGAGGCGCTGTCAGCAATGGACATTTTCCAAAGCCCAGAGTGCTGACCTCGGCCCTGTACCAACAAATGGCTCCCGTCCGGGAACCAATCAGCAGGAGTAAAGTCCGAGGAGGGGAGTTGGCGAAGCTCTCCGCCGTCGATCTGGAGCAAGTACATCTTCCAGCCTTTGTCGCTGTATGCCAGGTACTTGCCATCGCGGGAAATTGACGCCGAAATTACAGGATTCCCGGGTGTATTTGCAGTGAGCTGTCTGCGAGCAACTTCCCTTTGTGGCCCTGATCCCAGCTTGCTGACTTCCCAGCGCCGAATAATCGCCAGGCCGCCAATTAGCACAAGCACAAGGAAGATGACCACACTCACCGCCAGCTCGCGGTGCCGACGGATGAACTTCGTCCCGCGGTACGCGATGGTGCTGGGCCGGGCCGTGATGGGCCGTCCTTCCAAATGCCTGCGTATGTCTTCCGATAGGTCGCGCACCGAGGCGTATCGGCGGGTAGGCTCTTTCCTGAGCGCCATCATCGCGATCGCATCCAGATCGCCCACCAGGCGGCTTCGCATTTGCCGTGGATCGCTGTCCCGCGCCAGGCTGATCTCTTCCGGCGTAATCGCAGTGGTCGTGCCATCGGCCAGGGTCCGTTCTTCCACCCGTGTGACTACCGCGCTCGGCTTGAGCCCTTCTGCTTCGCAGATTGCTTGCTCAATCTCCGCCGGCGTGCGCGTCTTGAACCGGTACGGCCGATGTCCCGTCAGCAGTTCGTAAAGCAGCACGCCCAGCGAGTAAACGTCGCTGGCGTTGCCGATGAGTTCACCTTTGATTTGCTCCGGGCTGGCGTAGTCCGGCGTGAACGCTCGAAACATGGTCCGGGTCGATCCCACTTCCCCGATCAGAGCCGTTGTTTCCAGAACCTTTGCGATGCCGAAATCCAGCAACTTCGGCACACCGTCTTCGGTTACCAGAATGTTGGAAGGCTTGATGTCGCGATGGATGATCTGGCGCTGATGCGCATACTGCAGCGCCGAACACACCTGGAGAAAGAGTTTCAGCCTAGCCGGGATTCCCAGCTTGTGGGAATCGCAGTACTTGTCGATGGGCTGGCCTTCGACCAACTCCATCACAAAATACGGCACACCCTCGTCCGTGGCCCCGCCATCGAGCAGGCGGGCAATATGCGGATGATCGAGGCTGGCCAGAATCTGTCGCTCATTCTTGAAGCGAACGATGACGGAACCCGAGTCCTGTCCGGCCCGCACTAGCTTGATGGCGACTTGCTTTTGATACTGCCCATCGGCCCGGACCGCCCGGTAAACCTCGCCCATGCCGCCAAGGCCCAGTTGCTCAACAATCCGGTATTGGGAGATCTTCTTGCCGATGATCCGGCCTTCGTCGTTGTCGGCGGGATCAATCCCGTCGCCTTCGTCCCCGGCCAGATCGGGCGCCAACAAGTCCAACGCTGATCCCTCAATGAACTTCCCGCTCCGGCCTCCGTAGGCAACCAGCGATTCGACCTCTCGGAGCAGAACTTCGTCGCCCCCACAGGCGCCGGCCAGGAAAGCGGCCCGCTGGCTTTCCTCGCGCTCCATGGCGGCGTGATACAAGCGCTCCACATTCTGCCACCGCTCAGAATCCATCGCGCTGTTCTCCGTCCATCTCTCGCATCAGCCATGCCTTCGCCAGATTCCAGTCCCGCGTCACCGTATCGGTAGAAACCTTCAATACCGCGGCGGTTTCTTTAACCGAGAGGCCGCCGAAGAAGCGCAGCTCGACTACGCTGCTCTTCCGCGGGTCCGCTGCGCCCAGTTTGTTCAATGCTCCTTCCAGGGCCATCAGATCCAGAGGGGGATCGGCCGATACCATCAGGGCTTCATCCAAAGTGACCCGGCGTGCGTCTCCGCCACGCTTGAGATAGCTCCGCGAGCGGGCGTAATCGGTGAGAATGCGCCGCATCAGCCGGGCACAAATGGCGAAAAAGTGGGCCCGGTCCTGCCAGCCAACGTCGTCGAGATCAATCAGTCGCAAATAAACTTCGTTGATCAGAGCCGTGGTTTGAAGGGTGTGACCGTCCCGCTCTCGGGCCATGTGGCGTTTGGCTGCCTTGCGTAATTCGTCATAGACGAGAGGGGTTAGCCGTTCGAGCGCATGCTCATCCCCTGTTCCCCACGCGCGGAGCAGTTGGGTGATGTCGCGAGTTGGAGACGTGCCCATTGAACTTGTGGTCGTTCGAAGGGGCCCCCATTGCGCAGCATGGTACCACAGATTGCTGCCGCCCGTGCGGCATTTTAGTCGCAGTTCCCGCTATTCAAGATAGAGCCGCAATAGATGCAGACCTGCAGTCGGT
Organism: Terriglobia bacterium; assembly: GCA_963758285.1. GTDB lineage: Bacteria > Acidobacteriota > Terriglobia > Terriglobales > Acidobacteriaceae > DASVWZ01. Next base: position 194,748 of record CAVWUT010000017.1, read on the forward strand.
CGGCACTGTTAACCACTTGGCTCACAACTCAAGCTCAATAAGGAGAAGCCATGAAACTCACAAAGGAGAGGTGTGTCACTACGTTGGCACTGCTGATTCTGTTGGCGATCCCGGTTCGGCTCGCGGCGCAAGACAATCAAGATCGAAAGCCCAATCCGCTCGGCAAATATTTTTCTATCCTCGACGGAACCCCGAAGAATTTCCAACTGCACCATGACACTCGCAAAGGTGCGAACGAACCCATCGATGTCTATGTCATGGTGATAGAGTTGCAGGTCATGAATTCGGACGGTAACCCGGAGCCCGTGGGTCTTCAGCTCTGGAACTACATCACGGCAAAACCGCAGGACCACAAAAAAAAGAATCATGACGCTCGGGATTGCAAGATTTGGTATCAGGCGGTGCAGGCGTCTGCTCCTGAATATGACGGAAACACCAAGGTTTATCCCTATCTGGAATTCATCACCAAAAAGGGCGCCAGGACTGTCCAGACTAAAGAAGACGGCCCCGTTTTGATCAGCGACGATGTCGAATGCTGGAAATCGGGAGACAGATTTCCTCCATTTTGATGCGGCATTTTCCTTCTACTTCCCGCTATTCAAGATAGAGGGGCAATTTGCGGACTTGCCGGTTGACCCTAAGAGGCCGAATCAAAGGAGAACAAACCCATGAAAAAGAGAGGAAACAGTTTATGAAAACTTGCAAACCAGTATTGAGAGTATTGGCCGTCGTTCTGGCGTGCGTGTGCATAGCTACCGCAGCGGACACTCCAAAGCTGGCCCTCAAGTTTCGTCAAGCCAACGTGCCGGGGGCACAGCAAACCGAACCTTTTGGGATCAACAACGCAGGGGTGACGGTCGGCACGTACCAAGACACGAGCGGAGTTTGGCACGGCTATACTCTCAAGGGCAAGAAGCTAACCGCGCTGAATGATCCGACGGGCACAAACACCACGTGTTACGGCGTCAATCTTAACGGCAGGATTTCGGTTGTCGGTACGTACACTAATTCTAAGGGCAACCGAGAGGGATTTCTGTATAAGAACGGCAAATTTACGGATATCCCCGGTCCTGCGGGCGCTACAGAATCGGGTGCCGCTGACATAAACGACACTGGTGCCATCGTCGGCGTCTATAAAGACTCAAGCAACGTTTTTCACGGGTTTCTCTTGAGAGACAAGAAATACACGACCATGGACCCACCTGGCTCAATCTACACTGTGGCTGCAGGCATCAACGACAAGGGCTACATCGTCTTTTATTGGGAAGACTCGAACGGTGGTTTTGAATCGTCCATCACAAAAGACAGCGGCAAAACCTACCACACCATTAACGTCCCCGACGCGCCAACAGGCTCAGCCGTCCAGAGCATCAACAGTACGGGCGACCGAGTCTATCAGTGGGGGGATTCGAGTGGCGCAGTCCATGGTGCGCTGTTCCACGCGGGGAAATACTACAAGTTCGACTACCCTCAGAGCGTTTTCACCTCCGCTAACGGCATCAATGACAAGAGCCTGATAGTAGGACCGTACCAAGCCAAGAGCAACGGCCCCTACTCGGGCTACAAAGCGACCTACAAATAACCAACGCCAGTCGCCGACCGAATAGCCCGCTTGAGCCCGGACAGGCTTGAGCGGGTTTCTTGTTGGCCCTTCCCGGTGACGCGGAATCGCCGTCGCCTGAATGTTAGGGGCTACGACTGTACAGCACGGTGATGGCTCAGTTGATGTAAGCAGGCGTCTCTGACAATGTCGGCCCGTGTCAAGCACTTTTCGAGTACACTACTGCATGCACTCCGAGAAGAGCGCCATTTCGCTCTCGTGGATGGTGTTGCCTTGCCAACCGTAGGCCCGCTCGTAATCGTTTTCGGGTCAGCAACTCAGTCCGACCCATGCATCTCTTCGGTCACAACCGCGATCATGATTACTACTGCGAACTCCCCCCTGAAGGGGAGCGGGATGCCCAATCAATTACTCGGTGTTGTACCGCACACCATCGCCTGTTCCGGGCTGTCCCGCGTGCGAACCAAACTTTTTCAACTGCTCGTAGTTCCATCCCTTGCGCCACATCCAGTACATGCGAACCGCCAGCCTCCGCGCCGCATCGCCAGGTGGAAATACTTACTGCGCCACTCTGGGACGCTGCGCACTGTCACCTGTGCCGCTTCCACCAGCAAGAAGCGCAACATCGAGCTCCCCTGCTTCGTGATATGCCCCAAGCGTCGCCGGTTCCCGCTGGACTCTTCCAACGGCACCAGCCCCAGATAGCTTGCGATCTGCTTGCCGCACTGAAACCGTTCGGCTCGGCCAATGATCAACACGAACGCCAACGCCGTCAGTGCGCCCACTCCAGGATGCGTCTGCAAACGCTGCGCTGCGGGACATTTTTCCACTTCCTGCTCGATCGCTTGCGTCAACTCGGCAATCGTCGGAGTGAGTCGATCCAGCAACTCCAGCAAATCTCGCCGGCGTCGACTTCCCCATGGCGCTAATGCAAACGACTCTAGTTGCGCTCGTCCAGCGTCTCGCCACAGTCGCTTCTTGCAGCGCAGTCCTTCGTTGAGCGCCACCGCTTGCAACTGGTTCATGATCCGGGTGCGCGCCTGCACCATGCGGTGCCGGTGCCACAGCAGTTGCCGCAGATCCCGGTTCTCCCAGCTCGGCACCCAGATCTGCGGGAAACGATCCTCCAGCAGCAAGCGCAGGATCAGTTGTGCATCCTGGCGATCCGTCTTCTGCTTGCGTACTCGCTTCGTCCGGATCTCGGCGGCGTCTCCAATCCACAACTCAAACTGCAACTCGGCCAACAGTCGTTCGAACCAGCGAGCCTGCCCGCTGGCTTCCATCCCCACCCGAACCTTCTGACCCGCCAGAGCACGATAGAAGTTCTCCGCCTCCTGGCGATGCCCCAGCCGTTGTTCCTGGAACTCTCCGGTGTCGGTGTCCACCGAAGCTATTTGCTGAAACTCGGGGTAAAAATCCACTCCTATAATGATCATTGTTCGGCTCCTTTCTCCCGAGCCTGTTGGTTGGCTTTAGCCACCACCAACTTTACTCGGGCGTCGGAGCCGACATTGTCATGGAATCAATTACACGTTTTGACCGACTGGTTATTGAGTGTAACCGCGATTTTACTGCTATCTTGGTGCCGCTGGAGGGAGAAATGCATTTACGAATCTTCGCGGTGGCAACCGCGGCGATGTCGTTGCTCGTCCCGGCGCACGCACAGCAGAGTCACTGGGCGTCGGCCGATGACAAGACCGCGAAATACATCATCGACATGGAACGCAAGTGGGCTGAGGGTGTATGCGTTGATAACGGCGTGGTCGCCAGTCTGCTTGCGGACGATTTCCAAGGCACGTCAACGAAAGGTGAGCACTTCACGAAAGCCGATGAATTGAAGGACGAGAAGGGCGCACGCACCGCGCATGATTGCGGGCTCGATGAGGCCAAAGTGCATTTCTTCGGAGACCGTGTCGCCGTTGTCTATGGCCGCGAACATGCTCTCGGCAAAGACAAGTCCCAGCCGAGCGCAAAGGTGTGCCAGGTCTGGACCGATACGTGGCTGAAACGCGGCGGTACGTGGCAGATCATCGCCTCGCACGATAATCGCGTGGAATGTAGGTAGCTAGAGAATCTCTCGCGGGTGCCATACCGACCGATTGTGGACGATAACAGGCGTGGGTGTTGAAAAAGTCCGTTCTTCCTCAAAACCGCGAAAATTGAGAGATAGAAGATGTCTAGGAAAACGAGAAGTCGTTTGTAGGGCGTCCTTACGCAAAGTTTCTCCGACCATTTTCGAGAGGTCGAGTTTTTCAACAGCCACAGGCGATAGCGCTCATTGACCCATTCTGAGTTGGCTTCGGCCAGGGTCGCTACGTTCAGGAGTGATGCCTGTCACAGACAAGGCTGGCCGCACTCGTGTAAAAAGGGGGCGTTTCATGACTCCTCTGTTTTGCAGAAAAGCCGAACTCTGACCCGGTTCGGCTCTTCTGTCTGTGGAATCGCTAGGCTGGATTCTTTCGCCTGTTTCCCACGCGCAGTCGCGGACAGGTTCGCAACTCCGGCCTCAAAAACGGGGTTTCGCCAATCCATCACATCGAACCGTGATACCGGCCATTGCAAAGATTAGCCAAAGGAGCGACACTTTGTGCGACAAATCCTTTCGTCTCTCCGAAGAGCAGCCCCCGCCAGTTGAGACGCCCACCCCTGAGACGAATGACCCAGTCTATCGGGAAACGCATTTCCATCAGATAGAAAGGAGACTTCGAAATGAAATCTGAAAAACTGATATGCATTTTTGCAATCGCTTTAGTCGTTGTGCTGGCCGCTCCGGGTTCGCTGGCCGGACAGCACAATCGGCACAACATGAACGGCAAGTTCTTTACCTTCGATGCTCCGGGTGCAGGCACAGGCTCTGGCCAAGGCACAACAGCCAACGCCATCAACTATTTTGGGGCGATCACGGGATACTACATTGACTCGGGCGGCGTGTATCACGGCTTCCTGCGCGCTCCCAACGGAAAGATCACCACGGTCGACGCTCCGGGCGCGGGAAACGGAAGCAACCAGGGCACTGGGGGGTGGAGCATCAACGTGGAGGGTGCGATCGCGGGCGAATTCGCCGACTCAAATGGTGTGGAGCACGGCTATCTACGCACTCCAGGCGGAAAGTTCACCACGTTCGACGCTCCGGACGCGGGTAATGGCCAATGTGCAGGTCCTCCCCCGTTTAGCCAAGGCACTGAGGCTCTAGACATCAACGATTTCGGAGTTATCGCGGGATTCTACATTGACTCGAGCTGCGTGTATCACGGCTTCCTGCGCGCTCCCAACGGAACTATCACCACGTTTGACCCAACCGGATCCGTAGGTACCTTCCCTGACTCTGGCTCTGGCATCAACGATTTTGGGGTGATCGCGGGATTCTACTATGACTCGAGCTTTGTGGGTCATGGTTTCCTGCGCACTCCCAATGGAACTTTCACCACGTTTGACGTTTCGGGCGCCCCATTTACCGCTGCCGCGAGCATCAACAATTTTGAGGTGATCGCGGGAGACTCCACTGACTCGAGCGGGGTAAATCACGCCTTCCTGCGCACTCCTAACGGAACTATTACCCCGTTCGACGTTAAGGGTGCAGGCACAGGCGGTGGCCAAGGCACGACAGCCAATACTATTAACGATTTTGGGGCGATCGTGGGATACTACGTTGACTCGAGCGGGGCAGATCACGGCTTCCTGCGCGCTCCCAGCGGAAAGATCACCACGTTCGACGCTCCGGGCGCAGGGACAGGCTCCGGACAAGGCACCATTGGCGGAAGCAACAACCTGGGGGGGACGATTTCGGGATCGTACATCGACACGAACGGTGTGAGCCACGGCTTCGTGTGGATTCCGTAAGCGAGTACGGCACCGCGGAGTTTCGCTTCTGAGAAACTCTTAGGTTCTTACACGTTTGGGAATTAAGGACGGTAGACTTCAGAACGAGCGGGGTCTGCCGTTCTTCGTCCTTCCCGGTGACGCGGATCGCCTGAATCCCAGGGCCTAAAACTGTACAGCGCCGTGATGGCTCAGTTGAGGTAAAGGTCCGCGCTATGACAACGAACGCTCAGCGTAACTTCTTTAACTTCTGTTATCAGGTCATAGCACTCCGTCGAAAATCCTGTCCTAGGACCTAGACAACAGGATTGGCCGCAAGTTGGTTTATGGGGGTGATGGTTACCTCATAGCCGAGTTTGCGGAGGGCTCGCGCCAGCATCTGAGCACGTTTCTTCTTTTCTCGGGGAGCCACTTCATGGCCTCGCTCGACAAATCGCACTCCTTCATGCAAGATCTTCCAAACTAGACGGCAGAGCCGATGAGCAACCGCCCAGATGGCGGACTGATAGCCTAGACGGGGCAGCAGACGCCGGAACACGACTTGAAAATGACTGCCTTTCTTCGCCACCGCAGCGTGTGCTGCTTGGTTCAGCACGCGGCGCAGATATTTATTGCCTTTCGCGGAGCGACTGCTATGGTTCTGCTCCGCGCTTTCCTCCTTGCCGGGACAGGTTCCCACCCACGACGTCAACTCCGCTGCCGATGGGAACGTACTGGCCTGAGCACCCACCTCGGCGATGATTTGTTGCGCTGAATCCACTCCCAAACCGGGCACCTCCGCCAGTCGCATCACCGCGTCTTGATGTGGTTTCATGGCGGCCGCGATCATGCTATTGAGCCGAGCCATTTGTTGATCGATCAACTGCAGCCGCTGCAACTGCAAGGCCAACATCTCCCCATGCACGGGCTGTGCCCTTCCCGTCAAAGCATCGGCCAGTTGCTCCTCGCTGCACTGCAAGCGCTCACCACCCAGTTGCGCCAACTTCTTGGGGTCGGTCTCGCCGTTTGCCAAAGCATGCAAAATGCGCAACCCGCTGGCACCCAGTAGATTGCTGACGACAATCGAGAGCTTGATCCGCATCTCTTCCAGCAAACACTCGATCTGGTTCTGCAGCCGCACTCGATCGCGCGTCAGTTGCAGCTTCATGCGGGTCATGC
>CAVWUT010000018.1:0-133042 GCA_963758285.1 Terriglobia bacterium
TCGTCAATTTTCAGTGCCGAGTCGGACAGGCAGCTACCACGCGGCACGCAGACCTCGACGGTAAGCAAGTCCGGCTGGACATCCGGCATGCGGCTTCCGGCGGCGTTCGATAGTAATTCGCCGACCGAAATCAGCACCTGGGGGCTTCTGAGACTGCGCTCGACCGCGTCGCCGATCATCGATCACACCCGGAGTACGAGAGATTGAAGCTCTTGTTGATTAGTGGGAAGTCCGCAATGATGTTGCCGGGCATAGCCAAAGGCAGCGCGGGCCAATTCTGAAACGAAGGTGATTTGATGTGGCAACGCGTGATTTTCCCGTCGCGTATTCTCACCCAGTAAAGCAGCTCGCCACGCGGTGATTCGACTGCCGACAGAGCCTCTGCGTTTCCCGATAATGGAACGGGCACAAGAACCGATCCCGCCGGAAGTTCCTTCAGCGTTTCATTGATCAGGTTTCTTGATATGGCGGTCTCGTCGATTCGGATGCGCGCGCGCGCGAGCACATCTCCGTACTTGTACTGTGGGACGTCCACATTGATGTTGCGATAGCGCCCGCTCGGATGATCGCGACGGACGTCCAGCCTGATTCCGCTGGCGCGCGCCACCGGCCCCACCACCGCCAATTGCCTGGCTATTTCGGCGGTCAGGATTCCGGTTGATTCAAAGCGGTTCTGGACAGACGACGTGTGCAGGATGAGGCGTGCCATCTGCGCGAAATCGCGAGCTGCGGCCGTGACCCTGCCGCCGAACTCACCCGTTTCTGCGGAAGACAAGTCACGGGTGAGCCCTCCAGGCACAGCGATGCCACGCCAGAAGCGCGTACCGAAAAAGCGGGTTGAAGCCTGGAGCAGGCTCTCCTTAAGGCGCGCGGTGTAGGCGGCCGGCACGCTGAACCCGACATCTCCGCACAGCGCCCCAACGTCGGCAATGTGGGCCATCATGCGCTCCAGTTCGAGTCCGATCAGGCGGATGGCCTGCGCCCGCGGCGGCACCGAGATACTGAATGCATTTTCAATTGCCTGGCAGTAAGCCACTGCATGCGAAAAGCAGTTGTCGCCGGAAACCGATTCGGCAATCATCACCCCGTCCATCAGCGGTGTGTTCTCGAACAGTTTCTCCGTGCCCTTGTGGGTATAGAAGTGCCGCAATTCGAGATGGAGGACGGTATCGCCGACGACACTGAAACGAAAATGCCCAGGCTCGATGATGCCGGCGTGTATGGGACCGACCGGCACTTCGCAAACCCCGTCCCCTTGCACCTTGAGGAAGCGGTACTGGCCGCCGTTGTCGTTGTCGATCCAGGGCACATGCGAGGTGTCGTCAATCATGGGATGGACGTTTTCCGGCCAATTCTCGTGGAACAACAGAGGACGCGGGTCGGGATGCCCGGCGCACGCGATACCGTACTGGTCATGGAGTTCGCGTTCGTACCAGGCGGCCGCGGGCGTGATCGGCGTCGCCGAAGGGATGGGCCCGGTGACGGGCGACGTGAACATGCGGTATTCGCGGCCATTTACGTCGATGAGGTAGTGAACGCGGCGTACGCGGTTGTCATCCGTATGGCCAGAATCGGTGCTGCCAAAAATGGAGACCAGCCGCGTGTTCGCAGAGCGCAGCAGATCCAGCGCTCGTGACACGCCCGCTTCGTGATGGGGAACAGTCTCTGTCATGGTTGCAATGCCGCCGGTTGCAATACCGCCATCGCGCCCCGCAAAACCGCCGCAAAGGCCGCCGGGATATGTACGCCCAGTACCACCAGGCATAGAACGCAAACGCCCATGACCACGAACCAGGAAGCTTGCAACGCCGGTCGCACGGGAACATCCTCCGGCTTGCCCATGACCATGGACTGGAAATGGTGGAGCAGCGCGCCAAAGACCACGGAAATCGCTGCCAGCATCAGCACCGCAATGAAATAGTGTGCCGTGGAGAAAGCCGCTGTGAGAATCAACAGCTCGCTGACAAACAAACCAAAGGGTGGCATCCCAGTAATGGCGAGAGCGCCCAGGATGAGGGCGCCGCCGGTCCAGGGGAGGGAACGGGCCATGCCGCGGATCCGTTCCATGCGCAGGGTGCCGAACTTTTCTCGAACGTTGCCCGCCGTAAAAAACAGAAATGTCTTGGCGATCGAGTGGTTGAAGGTGTGCAGTAAAGCTCCGTAGAGTCCCAGTGCGCCGCCCAGACCAACGCCGATGGCCACAATCCCCATGTGCTCAATGCTGCTGTAGGCGAGCAGGCGTTTCAGATCGCGCTGCACAATCATCAGCAGGCTGGCCACGGCGAGCGAGACACAGCCGAAGATTAGTAGCAGAGTATGACTGAAGCCGGTGCCGATGGCCCGCGAGGTGATCGCGTCAAAACGCAGCAGCGCGTACATCGCGCAATTCAGCAGCACCGCGGACAATAGCGCGCTGATGGGCGAGGGCGCCTCGGCGTGAGCATCGGGCAGCCAGCTATGCATGGGCACAAAGCCCACCTTGGTTCCGTATCCCACCACCACAAAAACGAACGCCAGTTTCAGCAGTTCGTGTCCTCCCACCAGACCCGGAGCGGCCGCCATCAGCGTGCCCCAATCGAGCGCGGACTCGGGGCTGACTCCTCCCTTCACTGCCGCCAGGTAGAGGGCGATCGTACCGAACAGCGCGAAGGCGATTCCCACCGTGCAGACGATCAAGTATTTCCAGCCGGCCTCGACCGCGCCTTCGGTGTTGTAGAAGCCCACCAGCAAGGCGGATGCGAGGGTTGTGGCCTCCACGAAGATCCACATCATTCCGAGATTGGCCGAGAGGTAAACCGCGACCATGGTGAACAGGAACAAAAACACGAGCCCATAAAACCAGCGGAGAGAAGAGAACCTTCCTTCCGGAACATGACGGAGGTATCCCGACGAATAGACGAGCACGAGCGCGAAGATCAGGCCCAGACTGATGAGGAAGAACGAGGTGAGGCCGTCGGCGCGCAGATAGCGTCCCGCAGTCAGAACGCCCTGGGAATGAATGCTGTACACCGTAACACCTATGGCGGCCAACTCCAGCGCGCCGGTCGTGAGTGCCGCGCGCACCACCAAACGCGGATTTCGGCATAGGAATACGAACAGCGCGCCCGCCAGCGGGATGAACAATGGAAGAAGCAGGATCATCCATCAGCCTCGCAGCCGCCGCAGCTTGGAAACGTCCAGGTGGTCGAAGGTGTCGCGAATACGAAAGACAAACAATCCCATCAAAAAGACTCCCATCAGCAGGTCGAACACAATTCCGATCTCGATAACCAACGGCATACCGAAAGTGGTGGCGAGAGCCGCCAGGAATATGCCGTTGTCCAATACCAGCAGGCCAACCACCTGCATCAATGCCTTCTTGCGGCTCACCATCAGGAACCCGCCGGTCAGCACCAATGCCACTGCGGCCGCAAGCATGGCTTGGTCGCCGCCCAGCACGCCGACATAAGGCCGCACCGCAAAGAAAGAAAGCAGAATGAGTCCGGCGGCAATGAACACGGATTGCGAAGGCGAGGTCGAGGAAGAAACATCGCGCGGCGCCTTCAACTCTTCGACGATGCGGTACAGCGCGTACGGAATCGCGGCCACCTTGACCGTCAACACCATGGCTGCGATCGCGAAGCCTTGAGCGGAGTGGTGCATGCGCGACACGGCGGCGATCTGGGCGGTGATGACCAGCGATTGCAGGCTGTACAAGCCGATGCAAGTGGAAATCCGCCTGGCTGCCGCGATCAGCAGCACCGTCATGAACAAGAACACCCCGGACGACGCCAGAGCTCTAGCCGCAGCCGACTCAAATAACCCCATTGTTTACCTCTAAAACCATCGTTCACCTCATCAGCGCTGTAAAAACCACAGCCAGGATCGCCAGCGCCGACGCCACGCCGAGAAAATCGGGAACCAGGTACATCCGCAATTTTGCGACACTGCTTTCCATCAACGCCAGGACCAGCACGAGTGCGGCCATTTTCAGCAGCAGCACCGGCGCTGCGATTGCGAGAGCCGCAGCCGTTAGGCTCGTCGCCATTCCCCAGGGGACAAACAACGCGATCAGCAACGCCATGACCACGGTGAGCTTGATTGCGCTTGCCCATTCGATCAGAGCCAGGCTCGGTCCCGAGTACTCCAGCACCATCGCCTCGTGAATCATGGTCAGTTCCAAATGAGTGGTGGGATTGTCCACCGGGATGCGACCCGTTTCGGCGATCGCCACCAGGGCCAAGGCCACAAACGCCAGGGCGTGAACCGCCGAGAACTGAAAGAAGTTTTGCCCCACGGTCCACTGCACGATTCCCGCGATCGTGCCAGTGTGCGCCCCGATGGCCACCGACATCAGCGCCAGCAGAAATGGAGCTTCCGCCAAAGTCGAAACCAGCGCCTCGCGGCTCGCTCCCATGCCTCCGAAGGAACTGCCGCCATCGATCGCTCCCAACATTAGGAAAAAGCGCCCCAGCGCCAGCAGGTAAACCAGAAGCACGAAATCGCCGGTCACACCCACCAGCGCCGAGCCGTAGAGCAGTGGAACAAACGCCGCGACCACCAGGGTGGTAGCGAACAGGACGATGGGGGCGAGGCGAAAAACAAACGAAGCCGAAGCCGGGACGAGATCCTCTTTGCGAAAGAGCTTGAACAGGTCGGAGTACGGCCTCCACACGCTGGCGCCGCGCCGATTCTGGATTCTGGCTTTGAGCCGGGCAATCACACCGCGCACCAGCGGTGGGAGCAGTATCAGCAGCAGCACCTGGACCGCATTCATCGCCCAGATCATACCCACCTCATGAACATCAGCAGGGCGATCAGGGCGGCGAAGATATAGAGCAGGTAGATTTGAATATTGCCGGTCTGGAGCCGTCGCAAACGGTATGCCGCTGCGACGATGGCGTCCACGCCGGGCCGATACAGCAGCCTTTCAAAAGAGGTTGTGCGAACCGAACGGTACGAGATGGAAGCCGGGAAATATGGCTGGTCGGCAGGGATCACATTGAGCGTTCGGTCCGCCTTATACACCTGCGAGAATACCTTTCGCAGGGGCTTGGAGAATGCGGTGGAGGTGTATTGCATGCGCTCGTCCAGGCCGGGAAGTCCGCAGGCCCAGGTCGCGGTCAGCTTTTTCGCGCGTTTGAATGCGGCCATACCGGCGACCAGCACTAGAACGAACAGCGCGATCCAGGGAAGCACCGCTAAGAGTAATGCTGCCGCTTGGGGCAACGCGGCGCCGGGAATGAGTTCCTCGGTGAGAGCGCCCAAGCTGCCAAGCACCATGCCGGGGAAAATTCCGATCGCAACACAAGCTACCGCGAGCAATAACATGCCTGCCTGCATGGGCCAGGAAACTTCATTCGCGCTTTCCGCCTCGTGGCTCCGGGGACGCCCCAGGAAGGCAACACCGTATACCTTGGCAAAACACGCGGCTGCCAATCCGCCGATCAACGCCAGTACGCCCGCGGCTAATGGCAGAACGATGGCGGCGGAAAGATCGGTCAATTCCGAACCCGCCAGAAAGCTGCGGAAGGTGAGCCATTCGCTCACGAAACCGTTGAACAACGGCAAGCCAACAATGGAGCAGCAGGCAATCAGGAACACGGCGCCGGTCAGGCGCATACGTTTCTGCAAACCGCCGAGTTCTTCCAGGTCGAGCGTGTGAGTCGCGTCGGAAATTGCGCCAGCCCCAAGAAACAAGAGGCTCTTGAAAATCGCGTGGTTCAGGCAGTGGAGCAGGGCTGCCGTGAGCGCGAGCGCTGCCCAGACCGCGGCATGGTTCGCCATAAACACCAGCGCCGCCCCCAGGCCGAGATAGATGATGCCAATGTTTTCGACGCTGTGGTAGGCAAGCAAACGTTTCAGATCGTGTTCCGAGATCGCGTACAACACACCCAACAGGCCTGACACGCCGCCTGCCAATAGCGCCAGATATCCCCACCAACTGGGACCGCCACCTAGAAAATCAAAAGCGAAGCGGACCAATCCGTAGATCGCGGTTTTGAGCATGATACCCGACATCAAGGCCGACACCGGACTAGGCGCAATCGGATGCGCTCGGGGCAGCCATAAATGCAGCGGAACAATTCCGGCTTTCGTCCCGAAACCTACAAACGCCAGCAGGAAGACCGCCGTGCGCAGAGCTGGCGTCATTAGGGTTGCGCTAGCGCGCATCTCGGCGAAGTTGCCAGCGTGCGGCAGGAATAACAGGAAAGCGCCGATGACGGCGGCCGCGCCGGCATGCATCATGAGGAGATAGATAAAAATGTTGTGGCGCCGCTCTTCCGAGTCGCCGTCGATCACGATCAGGCCGGCCGAGAACAGCGTCATCAGTTCCCATCCGAATAGAAACGCAAAAGCCGTGGAAGCGGTTACGACCAGAACCATCGACATCAGGAACAGAGGCAAGAGCACCCACAGCCAATCCCGTCGCGCTCCGGAATAGTGGCGCGGGATGTAGGAGCTCGAATACAGGATGACGGGCAGTGAGACCGAGCAAATCAGCAACAGAAAGAACGCGCTGAGCCGGTCCACGCTGAGTGCGAACGAGAACGATGCCACTTGGGAAACTTCAACCGTGAACCTTTGCCCATCCCAGAAACCCGCCCCTGCCACAGCGATTCCGGTCGCTAACGATGCCATGAGCAGTACGGCAGGTAGCGCGTGCGCCTTCGTCCACCGGCGGGAGATCAGAGTGACTACGGGGACCGATAGCGTGGCCACAAGGAACAAACTGAAGGCAACTTGCGTCATTGGATCATCTGTCCGTCCGCCCGACCACTAAATCGGCACAGGGCAGAGGTGAATTCCAAACGCGAGGACATCGCGCGGGCCCCAATCTCGGATGCGCGGCTCACTTTTCCCCCGCTGGGCTAAGTTGAGAAAGGAGGTCCCTGATGTCGACCAGTTGATTGTTGAAGATCTGCCGGGCGTCGTCGAGTAAACGAAAGATTGCTTGGTCTGGCACTGAGTAGTAGACGTTCTGGCCTTCCTTGCGACCAACTACAATACTGCTCTTTCGCAAGACTGCAAGTTGCTGAGAAAGCGTACTTTGTTCAACTTTCAGACGGGTGCTGAGCTCATTGACGCCGACTTCCCCGGAGCGCAGACTGTCCAGTATTCTGACCCGCATCGGATGCGCCAAGGCTTTGAAAAACTCGGCCGTGAACTGGGCTAACTCAGGCATCTTTATATTTCAATATTTGCATATTGGTTAATATAAATCAACATGAATCATGTCACTGGCCAACGTACTTCACAGCGGCCCTGGAAGGAGACGTGGTTCAGGGCAGGTTGTCGGCCAACCGAAAGCTATCCGGAAACGGGCTTGGAGGAGATCAATCGCGATCTCCCCGAAGCCGACTTCAGGGGAATTTGCCGAAAACTGGACTTTCTAGGAATGCAAAGATCACTACTTGCCGGATTCCCGATACAAAACCCAAGATGCCAGCAGATCCGCATAGCCGGGAGCGATCAGAGGCCAGCGAAAGGGTTCGCCCTCTTTTGGACGCTCCACAAGGGAGTGTGGGGTGTTCGGGAAGACGACGATCGTGTAATCGGGATTATGCGCTTCCCTCAGAGCCGCCTGAATCGCGGCTGCCGAGGAATCGACCGGAACGCGCTCATCGTTGCCCGCCTCAACGATTAGGACAGGTACAATGACGCGTCTCCAATAGTCCGCAGGGTTGTAGTCTGCAATCATCGGGAAGAATTTCCAAAAGTAAGAATCCTCCGCCGGAGGTTCAGCCGCTTTCGACCAGGTCTGCCCACTTTGCAGGGCAGCATTATAGTCCCTAATGAGAGCGTCGCGACCGTTACCGGACCGCTCTACCTGGACCGAGTGTTCAATGAACCGATCAGCATTTGCAAGATCGTTTCCCTTAAGTCCTAAGTGCTTGATAGATGACTGTTGGCTAAAGACCTCGGTCTGCCACATGGGGATTCCAGTTGCCGCGTCCGCCAGGACGAACGCTACCGCCTTCGATTGCGATGCGATGAGCGGCGCAATAGCAGCACCCTGGCTATGCCCGTGAATCCCGATCTTCTTCGGGTCGATTCCAGCTCGATGTTGAAGGAAGCTCACTCCAGCGAGCGCGTGATCGGCAAGCGAATTGAAATCGGAGGTTTGCCAGTCACCGGTGGACTTGCCCGAGCCGCGTTTGTCGTAAATAAGAGCCGCGATCCCCCTCCGCCCGAAGTAGTCCGCCCAAAAGCGGTTTGCGCCCCAGCGAGTCTCGGGGCCTGACCCCTGGAGCATGACGATCGCAGGGTGTAGCCCCCCGCCGCGAGGAACGTAAAGCGAGCCAAAAAGGGTGACGTTGCCATTCTCGAAGACGACATCGGTTGCCGTATAGGGTAGCTGCACCTCGGCGATGCGCCTCAGGTGGAAGGTGCCGGAGCCGGAGCCGGCTTCATCCTTAAAGGTTCCTTTGAGTTCTGAATCGCCGACCTGACCTGAAAAGAAGACATCTCCTCCGAGAACCAGATCGATTTGATTCCCAGTTTGTTTAGCCGAATCGAACGGATACTCCATTGCTCGCTGTGGCATCGAGGTGAAGGAAGCTCGCAGTTCCGCATCGACACAGACAAAATCAAATGCAACCGACACATCGGCACCCTCGCGGCTCATGGTGCCCTGCCAGTGCCCGATCAGGGAGGAATTCGGGCCGACGCGAGTCTGTGCCAGCGAAGGCGTTACCATCAAAGGCACAAGACCGGCAATGAGGAGAAGATGACGGAAGGTGCTTGCCGCTCGCTTCTGAGAGACCACATAAATATCATACGGAAGAAGCGGAGGCGGTGTTCCGTGATTCTTTGTGCAACGGGGATGGGGTTTACAGCACGTATGACACGCCGCATGAACGTCTGTCTTGGGCCCGAAACGGGCTTGGGAGAAATCAATGCGATGTCCTCGAAGCCGACTTCCGGCCCAGAATCACTTCCTGTTTGCCCGTCCCTCGGGAGCAATCCCAAGAGGCATCGGCGGCTACGAACAGGTTCACTTCAACGCAAAGCCGACTGCACGTGCACTCCCGCGAGGGGTCGGATTGAAAAGCGTGGCGAGTATCTAGCTTGTCGGTTCAACTGCTGGAGAGTGGCGGAGTGCAACCACATCGCCTTGAAAGCCACGAGAAAGTGAGAAGCCCGCCGAGGTAACAGGCACAAGCCAGCAGCAGAACGATGCGGAATCCCATCATCATGCCGAGCATCAGAGCCAACACTGTACCTATCACGGTGAAAAATCCGTTGACACCCCAAGCCCACGATCCCAAAGCCGATGACCGCTGCATTGCCAGGCGAAGCCCCAGAGGGAAAGGTATGCCCAGCACGAATCCGAGGGGCGCAACTAACAGGGAGCAATCGCGATCACTTCCTACAAGCCGACTTCCCATTACGAATCAGGGTCGATGAGTGACGCGGCGATTTCGCACTCGTCGCGATTGTCGTAGCGAGCCAACTGGGATCAGTGAACAGAAATCAGGGATCGCAAAATTCACACTTGACATTGACAGATAATCCACTACCATATGGTTGTGGATAAATTGGATACAACGTTTGCCGCTCTGTCTGATCCAACCCGGCGGGCAATGATCGAACGACTCTCACATGGGCCTGCCTCTGTGCATGGATTGACGGAACCGTTTGCACTTTCGCAGCAGATGATTTCAAAACATATTGCCTACCTGGTGCGGGCGCGGATTGTGATCAAGACGAAGCGCGGACGAGAGAGTGTGTGCACGCTTAGGCCAGAGGCGATCAAGACAGTCCGCGACTGGGCGATTAGCTATCGCCGATTCTGGGAAGAGAGCTTCGACAAACTGGATGTAGTTGTAAATCAAATGAAGAAAGAGGTCAGAGATGACAGAAAACACGGTTAGCGAAATTGAGCGGATGGTTGTCACAAGAGTTTTTGATGCCCCACGCGAGTTGGTTTGGAAGGCGTGGACAGACCCGAAGTACGTGATGCAGTGGTGGGGGCCGAAGGGTTTTACTTCGCCTGTTTGCAGGATGGATTTTCGAGTGGGAGGAAAATTTCTCTGCTGCATGAGAACGCCCGATGGGCAGGAGTTCTGGAATGCTGGTGAATACCACGAGATTGTTCTGCACGAGAAGATCGTTTCCTCCATGTACTTTTCGGACTCGAAGGGAAACAAGATCGAGCCCGCGCAATTAGGAATAGAACATGAGGCTATAGACGGTGCGTACGACGTGACCATCTTTGAGGATCTCGGGAACGGCCAGACGAAACTTACCTTCATTGGAAATGAACCCATGGAGAGCGCGAAAAATAGCGGTCAAATGGAGGGCTGGAACCAGATACTCGATAAAGTTGCCGCGGTTATTGCGGGGCTAATGCAGGCGAAATAGGAAGTTGACGTTTTGACGATCGTCATGCGCGAGATACAGCTGAGGCAGGCGGGGAGGCTTAGTTAGAACGGGCCTCTCGCCGCCTGGCCGCCTTTCCGGCTAAGTGACCCTTGGCCAACTGTTGCATTCAGGCCAATGCCCTCAGCGACCAATGTTTACCGAACTCAACATTAGTCCTGTGAAACGCGCTTGTGTTTGCGAATATCGCGTCACCTCCCGAGCGGTCGGCCAACCCGAAGTTACCCAGGGGTCACCTAGCTTGTCAAATCTCCATTACACTCAAAATCCCCGAGAAAGGGCGAACAGGCGGCGCAAGCTTGTGCAAACGCCTGTGGGTGTTGAAAAAGTCGGTTTTTCCTCAAAACGGCGGAAATTTGGGGATAGGAAATGTCTAGGAAAACGAGAAAGTCGTTTGTAGGGCATCCTGGCGCAAAGTTTTTCTGACCATTTTCGAGAGGGCGAGTTTTTCAACAGCCACGCCTGATAGCGACAGTCACGCAGTTCCACTCACACGTTGGTAGATTCGGACAAGTTTTTCCAGCACCTTGGAGGTGAGGTCATCGGTCCTCTCCCTACCGAGGATGAATCGGAGAAGCATGTAGGCAACGAGTAAACAGGCAAGGACAGCCCATACGAAAATTCCGAGGTTGCCCCGAGAAGGCATAGGGATGTTGTGCCTGATACTCAAGAAGGTCCACATGGATGCAGGTTACAATTCCAAATCCAGCCGCGAACAGCCTTAATTGATCTCCGCGAGGCCGCAGACCTGCCAATCGGATCATTACCGAAATGTAATGATCTTCTCGTCGCAGAAAACGGATTGCGGCCCACCATCTGTCGTAGTCCTCACGGGAACCCTTGCGAATGCGCCTGTCGGCCTTCGTAACGAGTTTCGCAATTTTCTGTTCATACTTGGCTTGGTCGTACTCACGATCAAAGTCCTCGGAGACTTTCATGATGTCAGGAAGCGTCCACCCACTTTCTGTGAAGTACAGCATTTTGCGCTCTACTTCCGAGAGCGGGACGTTCTCGCGCTGTGCTTCCGCGACAAGCTCGGAAATCAAGAATTCTTTGGCTTCCCGTCCGCTGTGGAACGCCGTCATGTTGCGGATTTTACTCCTGTTACATAGTGATGCTGCGGATAGTTGTCGTAAAATCTCCATTGCACGCAATATAAAAAGGCGCCCACTTTTGCGGTAGGTTGAGATTGTTCGCACCATCAACCTAGCGAAAAGGAGCGCCTTTTATGAGTCAAGAAAAGTATATCGGCATGGATGTCCACCAGGCAACGATCTCGGTTGCCGTCATGGATGCTCAAGGCAAGCTGATCATGGAATGCCTGCTGGAGACCAAAGCGTCCACGATCGTCGAGTTCATCCAAGGATTGCAAGGGACGCTGTCTCTGACCTTCGAGGAAGGAACTTCGGCTGCCTGGTTACACGATCTCCTGAAGCCCCATGTCAGCCGGCTGGTAGTCTGCGATCCGCGCAAAGCGGCTCTGTTGAAAGATGGCAACAAGAGTGACCGGATCGATGCGCGCAAGCTGGCGGAGCTGTTGCGCACCAACCAACTGAAACCGGTCTACCACGGAGAGCATGGGGTACGCACCTTGAAAGAACTGGGGCGCAGCTATCTGACCCTCACCCAAGATGTCACGCGGGTGATGAATCGGATCAAAGCTGTGTACCGCAGCTGGGCCATTCCCTGTGCCGGTACGACGGTGTACGCTCCCCGGCATCGCGACGAATGGTTGGCCAAGATCGGAGAACCGGGGGTTCGGATTCGAGCCCAACGGCTCTATCAGCAACTGGACGGGCTGCAGCCGGTGCGACTGGAAGCCCGACGCGAACTCCTGGTGGAGAGTCACAAGCATCCCGAGGTGAAGTTACTGCGCCAGATTCCTTCGATCGGTCCGATTCGGGCGGCCTTGCTGGTGGCATTGCTGCAGACCCCGCATCGTTTCCGAACCAAGCGGCAGTTGTGGGCTTACAGCGGTTTCGCGGTCGAGACTCACGACAGCGGCGAGTACCGCTGTGTGCGAGGCAAACTGCAACGCAACCGCGAGCGCATCACGGTGCGCGGGCTGAGTGCCAACTACAACAAGGATCTGAAGAATCTTTTCAAAGGGGCTGCCATCTCGGCCAGCACCCGTCCTGGCCCGCTGCGCGACTTCTATGTAGCTCTGCTGGCCAAAGGGATGCGGCCGACCATGGCCCGTCTCACCCTGGCACGAAAGATGGTCGCGATCACGTTAACGATCTGGAAGAAAGGGGTGGACTTCGACGCCAAACAGTTAAGTCAGCAAGCAGCTTGAGCCTCTCTGGAGAAGAGGGCTTCCATCTCGTAGATTTTCTCGGGTGGGGTCGCTCGGGTTTCCGGAGAGCTCGGTTCGAGGGGAGTATCAGTCGATGAGATCGGGCCCCGCGTGCTTCGGCACCGAGTCACACATTACACGCTATGCCCCCTCGGAGAACCAGAAATAGCCATAGGCCACGAGCCTCGGATAGAACCATGGTTGCCCTGGAGCACCAGTCCGGCTTGCCGCTCTTTCGAACTCGATAGCATCGCCACCCTCCGCTGAGGAATTTTATGAGCATGGACAACAAACCAAGCTTCTCCAAGGAAGCCAAACGTCAGTGGGCTGGATCTCGAGACCAAACCCTCGCCGTCCGGTCGAGGGAGAAGTTTTTTCTTGACATCCCTTTTTATAGAACTCATTGACGAGGAACCGCGCGGCGGCTCAATGAAGGCACCTCGGCTTGTGGGTGTGAACCTACTACACTGCCGAACTGATTCCAGAAATCACTTTCTTGTCTAACATACACTTACAAGGGCTAAGATTTGCCAGCCGTGCTTGTTAAGTCCTTTGTTTGACGCTTTCAAGCAGTTTCGAATCCTATAGCGCCCACCATTTCCGGCAAGTCGGCCATTTCTTCCTCTTTGCAGGATTCGCGCAAGTACGGGGCTTCAGGGACGATCGGACGGCAGGTTGGGCTGGTCTCTATTGCGGGTTAGTTCGGTTTTCGCGCCTTGCCGTCATTGAAATATCGCAGCAACGTCGCATCCGATAGCTGTTTGAATTTCTGCGCTGCGGCCACCCGCGGGCTCAGTGAAGCTTCCTCCGTCAAGGTTTGCCGGATGCTCTCCCGCAACTGATCGCCGTCTTCGGAGCCGTCGGTCATGACCTGGCTGTAGAACCAGAGAAAGTGGCGCATCTGGTCGAGCGCCGATTTCAATACTTCGAGCGATTCCAGTTCCGGCAACTGGTTGAGCATCTCCATTAGTTCCGGATCTCCCGGTGCTTCCATGACCGCGCAATTCAATTCCCGCTGAATAATGCGCAGATCCTCGGTCACACGGAGGATTCGGATGTGGATGTCGTCCAGGAAATCTTCTCTGGCCATGGTTGCGCTCTCTCGCGAGTACGCCTCAACATCTCATCCGCAAGCAGGCCCGAATAGATGTCCCACGTGCATGCGCTTTGGTAATTCAACGGTTTGCGAGGTTACTGAGGTGAGCCGGCGGTCAGTCTGGGATGAGGCCGCATCGCAAAACCCGCATGAAACCTGCCTATTTCGCGCACTCGACGGGGTGCACATCTAGGCACGGATTCTCGACAGCACCCCTTGGTGTACTAGAGATCGGTTCCAGCGTAACCAGCCTGCTGCGCCAGGAGCCCGTGCGCGCAGATGAAATCCGCTAGGCCAGCCAGTACACCGGTAACCACGCATACAGCCAACGCTGTACCGGACCGAGAACATACGCACCTGGAGAAACAGCCGAGCCCGCGCCGTTCTTACGCATGGCGCTCAGCCCCCGCCCGTTCCAGCTCCAGCAGCGTCTTCTTACGCTCGATTCC
This sequence comes from Terriglobia bacterium, assembly GCA_963758285.1. Classification (GTDB taxonomy): domain Bacteria; phylum Acidobacteriota; class Terriglobia; order Terriglobales; family Acidobacteriaceae; genus DASVWZ01. The sequence continues at coordinate 14,207 of CAVWUT010000018.1, forward strand.
CCAACGATACCCGCCCATCTCTCCGGAAGTCCGCACCACGCGGTGGCAGGGAATCGCGACCGCCACGGGATTCGTCGCGCAAGCTCTCGCCACTGCCCGAGTCGCTGCCGGCTGTCGGATGCCTTTCGCCACGGCAGCATAGGAACGCGTCGCCCCAAACGGAATCGACTGCAGGTACGACCACACCTTGCGCTGGAACGCCGTCGCCTGAATATCCAGCGGCAAAGAAGAGTCCAAATCGTTGCCTTGCATCTGGCGCAGCAAGTGCTGCGTCCAGCCCTGCATGGCCGCATCGTCACGTTTACGGTTGGCAAACGGAAACTCGTGGCGCAATCCCTGCTCCAGTTCGTCGTCGGAATCCGCAAACTGAATGGCGCAAATCCCTTTGTCGGTCGCGGCCACCAGCATGCGGCCCAGCGGCGAATCGGCAAAGGTGTAGCGAATCGGCGCTGCAATCGCGCCCCGCCGGTACTTGTCCGGCGTCATGCCGAGCTGCGAAGCAGTTCGCTCATAGAGCCGGCTGCTGGAACTGTAGCCCGCATCGTACATCGCCCGCGTAACCGAATGCCCAGCCCGCAGATTGCTCTTGAGCTGTTTCATGCGGCAAGAGTCAGCGTAGGCGCGCGGCGTAATGCCCAAAACCGCCTTGAACCGCCGTTGCAGATGGAATGGGCTCTGATCAAACTCCTCGCCCAGCCGCGCCAGCGTGACCGGCTCATCCAGATGCTGCTCGAGGTAGCGGCAGATCGCCCGCACCGTCGCCGTCTGACCATTGCCGTCCGCCGCTTTGGGCCGGCAACGCAGGCAGGCGCGATAACCGGCTGCTTCCGCCTCGTCCGGCCGGCCAAAGAATCTCACATTCTCCCGTCGAGGCCGCTTCGAAGGGCAAGACGGCCGGCAATACACGCCGGTGGAAGAAACCGCAAACACAAACTTCCCGTCCTGGCCGCCATCCCGCGCCAGCACTGCCCGCCATTGTTCACTGCCTGAATTGAGCGCCATCGCCGGAGTTTCCTGTAGGTTGAGTATCGCATTGGTTGTCATAGTGAGGAAAGCATACCGCCGGGCGGATTTGCTGGGCTATCCGCTTCTTGCGCTCAAACCAACTTTGCGGGATTATCCTGAGGGATTCTCGGAGCCGAACAACGGAATGGCAAGAATGTCGTAGAGACGTTGCTTGCAACGTCTTGCTGGCTCCCGGCAGAGACGTAGCAAGCTACGTCTCTACAGCGGGCACCGTCGGGCATGGCTCAGTCCATCAGCGACTGCAGCGGCCGGAACGTCGGTGTCACTCCTGAACGCTTGCGCAGTTCCGCAAGCAGCGCCAACGCCGCATTCTGATAAGTCTTGTCTGTATCGGATGGGTCCGCCCACACCGCGTCATACACAATTTGCGCCGCTTCTTTGGTGTCCATGTGCAGAGCGGCTTCCAGCACGTCCACCCGCTCCTGCAACTGGTCATAACAGCTCTGGCAAATGGTGGCGGGCTCATTCCCTTCGGGATGATTCTCGCCTCGCAGGCAGCGCGCCGTCGCCGGTGCCGGATTCATTGCGCTTTGCGAGGCCAGAACGTTTGCCTGAAATTCTCGCAGAAAGCGTTCGCGCTCCTCCTCCAGGGCAGCCGGATCAGGCAGATTCTGCTCCACCGAGCTCACCGTGGTGCGGACCGGCGACGCCGTCGGCGATACCCGCTCCTTGCTCTTGCACACCGGACACGCCGGCAGGTCGGAGGTGTAGTAGGTTCTGCACTTCGCACAGGGCAACCCGTATCCAATCGGCTTCGCCGCAGTCTGGGCCACCGTAACCGCTTTCGTCCTGGCCAGTGGCGGGGCATTGTTCGTGGTGCTTCCGGGATGAATGGCCGCCGGCGTCACCGCTCTTTCGCTTCCCGATCCGGTCGATGGTGTCGGATTCATGAGCGCTCCTTCAAATTCGTACTGATCCGCAAATAATTGTAGTGCGGCCAGTTACGCTTGCCGACAGCACCTTGGTGCATGCACTCTGGTCAGCTTTGGGAGAAGGAATACCCATTTCGTTGGCTTGTTCCTACCGGCCCGTGGTGAAAGTACGGATTCGCATCAGGGCATGCCTTCAGGCATGCAAGTGCTGTCTAACCGGCAGCTGAGAAACCCGGATTCACCCAGACTTGGGAAGGGCCCGACTTCAGTCGGGCCGCTAAGCTATTGAAAATGTGTCCGCGTTTTAGCGCCTGAGGGAGGTTTTCGTGCCCTCGACGGCTTTTTCCTTCAGGCGCTGGGTCAAAACTCACGGCGATGCAACATTTCTGCCGGTTGGGGTTACAATACAGGCAGCGCGGCTCGACGGAGGTCTTTATGTTTGAAGGCTTGTTCCAACCCATGCACCTGCTGATCATTTTCTTCATTGCCCTGTTGATCTTCGGACCCAAGAAGCTCCCCGAACTGGGCAAGGGAATTGGCGAGGGCATCCGCGCGCTCAAAGACAGCATGAGCGGCAGTTCCGACCAGGCGAAAAGTCCCCCCGAATCCAAAGGCCCCGACGCAAAAAGCTGATCGGCTGTCATTGATTGAGGAAGCCGACCCGCAACCTCGCGCCCCTGCTTTGCAAGCTTTGCCGTTTCAGGTAGATTATTAGTTCGCCGCTTCGTCTCAGCCCTTACTCTCAAAACTCGTAACAAGAATCTCGATGAACCTGGAGGAAGTACATGCGCTCCCTGCAGTTGTTGGCAGTAGTGTTTCTTCTCACATTTTGCGGTTCCGTGTTCGCCGATCAGATTGTTCTCAAGAACGGTGACCGGCTTACCGGAACGATCACGAAATTCGACGGCACAGGTCTGACGATCAAGACGGAATTCGCCGGCGATGTCACCGCGCAATGGTCCGCCGTGCAGGAGATCACCTCAGCCCAACCTTTGCACGTGGTTTCCGCCGGAAAAACCGTGGTCGGGCCGGTTTCCACAACCGACGGCAGTCTGGTGGTTGCAACCTCCAGCGGCCCCGTGAACGTCGCCAAAACCGACGTCACCGCGCTTCGCAGTGATTCGGAGGAGTCCGCATACGAAAAAGCCCTGCATCCGCCTCTCACCCAGGGATGGGCTGGGGGCGCCAACATCGGCTTTGCCGTGACCCGCGGCAACAGCGAAACCAAGAACCTGAACCTGGCATTCACCGCCGACCGCAAAACAGGAAAGGATGACACCAGCCTGTACGCAAATTCGGTTTATGCCACGAATGACGCGCCCAAGGCCGTACCCAGCGTCAGCGCCAACGCGATTCAAGCAGGCGCGCGCTATTCCCGCAACATCAGCAAGCTGCTTTTTGGTTTCGTCAGCGCAGACTTCCAGACCGACGAACTTCAGGATCTTAATCTACGTTCAGTGCTCGGAGGCGGTATCGGTTTTCACCTGATCAACACTCCCAAGACCACCCTCGATTTGCTGGGCGGCGTCGTTTATACACGGGAAAACTACACAACCTTCAACCGCAATTTTGCCGCCCTGGACCTGGGCGAGGAACTTTCGCACAAGCTGGGAGCGTCCACGATCGTGACGGAGAAGCTCTATCTCTACCCTGATCTGGCCGACACCAGCCAATACCGGGGCACATTCAATTTCGGGACGGTGACCAAGCTCAGCAAATGGCTGGGATGGCAAAATGCCTTTGGAGACATCTATGTGACCAATCCGCCGGCCGGCGCGAAGAAGAACGATCTCATCATCACCACCGGATTGAACATCTCTTTCATCCACTGAAAAAGGCCGGGGACCGCCCACCCTCCTCATCTCCAAGCCCCTAACGATGGCTGCCCCACCCTTCGCGGTTTTCGAAGGGTGGGTAAGGGGACTGGCTCATTCTCATTCGTGCTCTGTGTGGCTGCCCCAGCCTTCCGCGCACTTTGCGGAGATTCTCTCTTGCGAGTCAAGCAGTTTTTTCTCTCTGGAGAGGTGCAGGAGAACCTCTCTCTTTTAGGCTGCCAGAGCGAGCTCAAGCGCAGGGAACAAGCGGGAGCCGTCATACTCGCTCTGGCTACGGAACATGCCGAAGATGGCGTGCAGCATCTTGCGAGCCACGGCGAGAAGAGCTTGCAGTTTGGCTTTGTGGCGGGCGAGCAAGGCGTGGTAAAAGGCGCGCAAGTGGGGATCGTGGCGCACCGCGACTAAGGCAGGCATGTAGAGGGCACGGCGCAGGTAGCGGTTGCCGGCGCGGCTGATGCGTGAGGGTTGGTGCACGGAACTGCCGGAGTCGTGCTGGGCGGGATCCAGTCCGCTGTGGGCCACCCACTGGCGCACGCTGAGGCTGGGGGCCAGCAACGCCAGTTCTCCCAGCAGGCTGAGAGCACTGGTTTCGCCGATGCCAGGCATGCTCAACAGCAGCGCGAAACGCGGACGCAGTTCGGCGTCCTGCTCGATGAAGGTCTGCGCCGCATCGCGCATCTTTTCGATGCGGTGCTCCAGATCGCGTAACGAGCGTTTCAGGTCCTGCCGCACCCAACCCGAGCCGGCAGCGGAAGCCGAGAGGGCGTGTAGACGATTGCTCTCTTGGGTGTGCTGCCGGGTGAGAGCCGCGATGTGACGCGTGAGGGTGCGCAGTTGCAGAGCGGCAGCGCCGGGTGGACACCAGCGCTGGAACGGCATGCGACGGGCATATTCGGCCAGTACCTGGGCGTCGGCAGGATCGGTCTTGCTGCGGCACAGGGTGGCCGCGAAGCGGTTCACCACCTTGGGATTCAGCACCGCCGTTTCGATGCCGGATGCGGCGTGCAAGGCCAGAGCCAGGTCGAGACTATAGCGACCGGTGGCTTCCAGACAAACCCGCACTCGCACTCCGGTTTTTTGTAACCACCGGATCAGCGCTTGGTGCCCGCTAGCGCGGTTGGGAAAACTGTGTTGCAGCCACTTCTGGCCTTCGCCCTGCAGGGCGACGACGAGTTGGGCCGCGCTGACATCGATTCCACAGCTAAGAAAAACTTCCGCCGACGACTTGTGCATGAGAGCCTCCTAGAGTTAATCTGCGGTTCGGCTTCCGCCCCGGACAAGCTCTTGGCGCCGACCTTGAACATGCAGGCTCACAAGGCCTTCGATTCTCCACGGCGTCAAAAAGAGAGGGGCGGGGGCCACTCTCCGCGCAGGCTCAACCTTGGCCTAAGGCTGGGGCGACCTCTCCGCCGAAACGCGACCCAATACTAGTCGCGTCTGGAAATGAAAGATACAAGGCTGGGGCTTTGTGTGTCCGCGGCCAACGCGCTGTGAGCCTTGTCACAAGCCGCACTTGCCACTGGGGCTACAATGGTGGCGTCCGGCGGGAGGGATTTATGAAACCGTCCTCGCAGTCGCCTAGAAAGCACTCCGGTCTTTCCGATTCCTGCGTCTTCTTGTTTGCTACATGTCTGTTCCTCTCTGGTATATCCAGCGCCGCGCCCAGCATCACTCTCTCCAAGAAGAGTGGGCCACCGACCACCAGGATTCTCGTGTCCGGGCGCGGCTTCGAGCCGAACGTGGGAGTGGATATTTATTTCGGCACCCAAGACGAGGCGTTGGTCATGACCGATGCGTTGGGATCCTTTTCCGGCATTGCAGTTGTGGCAAGCGCGTCGGCGCTTCCGGGAACGCATTGGCTAAGCGCCGTCGAGCGTTTCGGGAAGACAGGCGCACAGAGGGAATTCGAGGTCAGAACGAATTGGAGTGAATTTCATCGGCCCGGCATGCGGAGGCGCAATCCATACGAGAAGATTATCGACGTCCACAACGTCGGGAAACTCACGCTGAAGTGGAAGTATACCGGCGGAGGTTGCTGCATGTTTGCGTCGCCGGCGGTTGTAGATGGCGTGGTTTATGCCGCCTCGGCCGATGTTGGTGTCGGCTATGTCTACGCCCTGGACGTCCGCAACGGTGCGCCGAAATGGACATATATTACCGGGGATTGGGTGGAATCGTCGCCGGCGGTAGTAAACGGGGTGGTGTATGTGGGCTCCTACGATGGAAATGTGTATGCGCTGAACGCGCGCACCGGGGCCAGACTCTGGAACTTCTTCGTGAATGTATGGGTAACGCCTTCGCCCACAGTGGCAGATGGGGTGGTCTACGTTGGCACTAGTGGTGTCCCATCGACAAGCTGGTATGTCTACGCCCTAGACGCCCGCACCGGGGCCGAGCTCTGGAGTTTCCTTGCCGACGGCCAAACCCCTTCTTCGCCGGCAGTGGTCGATGGTGTGGTTTACGTCGCCTCGAATTCCGGTACATTCTATGCGCTGGACGCCCACACCGGAGCGCAGCTCTGGAGCTACGCGATGGGTGGAAACGATTTTGGGTTGGCTTCCTCGCCTGCCGTGGCGAACGGAGTGATTTACGTAGGGTCGGCTAATTCTTATTCCAAGGTCTATGCGCTGAACGCCAAGACTGGCGCCCTGCTCTGGAGTTATCCCACCAATGGCTGGACGTACTCCTCGCCGGCTGTGGCGGATGGGGCGGTCTACATTGGTTCCGATGACAACAACGTCTATGCGTTGGATGCTCAGTCTGGAACTTTGCTGTGGAAGTACGCGACGGGCAATTACGTGATATCGTCGCCGGCGGTCGCGAATGGAGTGGTCTATATCGGCTCGAACGATGAAACCTTGTACGCGTTGAACGCCCGAACCGGCGCTAAGCTGTGGAGTTGGGCGGGCAACGGCGAGATCGATTCATCGCCCACGGTGGCCGACGGCGTGATCTATATTGGCGGCGGCTATAGCGATCCGACCGTATACGCCTTCAGCCTGAAACATGAATCTGCCCAAACTGAGCCAATTTTCGACCGTCCCGACCTGAAGACGCTTCGCCCCGACTTCAGCCTCAAGGTGTCCCAGCCAATCGAGCCCTGAGTAACCAGAGGAATGACTATGAAACATTATTCGCAGTCGCCCAGAACGCCTTCGAGGCTTTCCGATTCAGTTCATCACCAGCTCAACATGTACACTCTTGCCGCCAGTGCTGCGGGAGTCGGAATGTTGGCCTTGGTCCAACCAGCCGAGGCGAAAGTCGTTTACACGCCCACCAATATCACAATTGTTTCCGGTGGCGCTTACAGCCTCGATCTGAACCACGATGGCAGACCTGACTTCACCCTTTCTGCTTGGAGCGCGTGCACAACTACGTGTGCGGGGGCCCTGGCAGCATTCAGTGCGAGCCGGCTCAAAGGGCCAAACTGGGTCGAGGCTAAGGATTACCAAGCAGGGGCGCTACACTTCGGAAACCGGATTGGACCGCACAAGACCTTTTCTGCTTGGGCGGACATGCTGTCGCTTGTGTCCGGCGGGGTCGTGCGAGGGTATTGGGATAACGTTAAGGATCGGTATCTCGGCTTTAGATTTTATATCGATAACAAAACCCATTACGGATGGGCACGGCTGGACGTGCATCATCATGGGGACCGCATAACTGCCACCCTCACCGGCTACGCCTACGAGACCGTTCCCAACAAGTCGATCATCGCGGGCAAGACCAAAGGCCCGGATGTCATCTCGGTTCAACCTGCATCGCTTGGGCATCTGGCGAAAGGCGCATCAGCCGTCTCGGCTTGGCGCGTGAAGCAAACCGCAGCGACCACTCACTAGCTCTCAGACGACAACATTCCTGATTTTGACCAACGGTGTGTGAGCCTCGTCACAGAAAGGCTTGCCGCCGGGGTTACAATGGGGCTGCTCGTTCGAGGAGGACTCTATGAAACAGTCTGGTCGCCCTCGCAGGGCGCCTTCTAATCTGTCTGATTCAGTTCATCGCCAACTCAACATGTACGCGCTGGCGGCGAGTGCGGCGGGAGTGGGAATGCTGGCATTGACGCAGCCTGCCGAGGCAAAGATTGTCTATACCAAGACCCATCAGGTGATCGGGCCCCATGGAACCTATCATCTCAGCCTCAACCATAAAGGTACCGACTTCGTCATCTTCGAGCACGGTTCGGTTTTCGGTTTTACTTACCTTTCTGTGGAAGGACTTGGCAATAACGCAGTTCGAGGCTCCACCGGTTATGAAAGCTTTGCCGACAGGCTGAACAAAGGCTCCGTGGTCAGCTCCAAGCAAACCTTCGTCGGAAACAAAAAGGGGGCGCTCATGGCCGGGTACGCCTGTGGCACGTTCTGTGGTTATGAGGGGGGGCATTGGGCATTCAACCGCAAGGGAACTACGGATGGGCACATCTGACTGTTCGGGAGCCCGGCGATTACACCTTCAAGGCCACCCTGACCGGCTACGCCTACGAGACCATCCCCGGCAAGGCTATCATCACCGGCAAAACGCATGGGCCGGATGTCATCACGCTGGAACCCGGCAGCCTCGGGGCGTTGGCAGCGGGAGCGTCAAGACTTCACAGCGCCAAGTAATTGAGAGACATCGGAGGAATTATGAAGCGAACTTCGAGGAAGCCATCCAGTCTTTCAGAATCAGTGCAACGGCAGCTGAACGCCTACGCGCTGGCGGCGAGCGCGGCGGGAGTGGGGATGGTGGCTCTGGCTCTGCCAGCTGAGGCGAAGATTGTTTACACACAGACTCACACGGTAATACCCGGACATACAAGGCATTTGCCGTTGGACCTAAACCATGATGGGATCGTTGACTTCAGCTTCGCGAATTGGTCCTTCAGCAACGGATCGAAGCTCTGGCTTTCCCCACCCAAGGGTGCCACTTCTCTGAATGAGGTATGGGGAACCGGGCGGAGGAGGGGTCAGAGCGCATTCGCTTTGCGCAGGGGTGTCCAGATTGGCCCGAGTCGCAGGTTTAGGTCGGACATATACGACTCGATGGCCGGGATTTTCAACTTCGGAGGCACGGGCACGGAAAGGTATTACGGTCTTTGGAAGGATGTCGATGGCCGCTATCTCGGCTTGAAGTTTGCCATAAACGGAAAAATGCACTATGGATGGGCAAGGCTGAATGTGCACTTCGCCGGGTCGTTTCCACTCATTCGAGCTGTCCTTACTGGCTACGCCTACGAGACGATCCCGAACAAACCCATCATCACTGGCAAGATCAAGGGGCCGGATGTCATCACGCTGCAACCCGGCAGCCTCGGAGCCTTGGCGGCGGGAGCGTCGGGGCGCAATAGTCCGAAGTAGAGGTTGGAGGAATTATGAAGCAAACTTCGAGGCAGCCATCCACTCTTCCGGATGCAGTGCAGCGCCACCTGAACGCCTACGCGATGGCGGCGAGCGCGGCGGGAGCTGCGATGCTCACACTAGCTCAGCCCGTCGAGGCACGGATCATCTACAGAGAAGTGAACATTGAGATACCGCCGTATCGCCAACAGGCCCTCGCCTTTCAAACCAGCAAGAACGCCGAATTAATGTTTACCAACAACAACTATTCTGGCGACTCAAAAGCAACGAGCTTTCTATCGGTGCACGGAATTAACGGAACAGGGAACTCAATCGTTGAGGAGTTCCGCAGCGGCCACAATCTTGGACCCGCGGCACTCAAAGCCGGAGTGACCGTCGGATCGCGCAACCACTTCGAAGCCCGCGGGAGGATGGCGGGTCATTGCATCAGGTGCTTCACCGGTCCATGGGCTAACGGAGGCGAGGGAGTGAAACGCCGCTACTTGGGGGCTCGAATTATAATTTCCGGCGAAACCCACTACGGTTGGGTGAGAATGAATGTGCGCTTCAGGATCAAGCCATACGATGAACTGATTGGCCGGGTGACTGGCTACGCCTACGAGACGATCCCCAACAAGCCCATCATCACTGGCAAGACCAAGGGGTCGGATGTCATCACGCTGGAACCCGGCAGCCTCGGTCGGCTCGCCCAAGGATCGGCTGGGCGCTTAGGGAAGTAGCGTCGGGGCGGTTGGAAGCTGCGTGCCTACTCCCGACCATGCTTCAGGCTGAAGGCGTAAAGCTTGCCGTCCGCAGAGCCGACGTATACCACTCCGTTCACGACCGCTGGGGAGGAAATCACATAGGAGCCCGTGGCGTAGCTCCACAGCTCGGCCCCGGTTTGGCCATTGAGAGCGCACACGCTGTCGCCCCGCGAGCCAACGTAAACCACTCCGTTCGCTATAGCAGGGGTGGATTCCACGGGACTGTCTGTATGGTAAATCCATAACGTCAAACCGGTATGGGCGCTCAGAGCGTAGAGATCGTCGGGCGGATTCGCCGAGCCGATATAAACCACTCCATTCGCCACCGCCGGGTCGGACCCCACAGAACGGATGGCGGAGCCCCACAGTTTAACGCCGGTGTGGGCGTTCAGTGCGTACGCGTTGCCAACGTAATAGGTCGCCGACGCGAAATAGACAACCCCATTCGCCACCGCGGGCGACGAATTGAAAAAGCCGCCTGTCCCATAGCCCCATAGCAAGGCGCCGGTGTTGGCGTTTAGCGCGTACACATCGGACGGCGAGTCCGAGACGAAGTATGCCACCCCGTCCGTCACCACGGGCGAGGATTGCGAAGAGGCCGGGTAACTCCAGATCAGGGTACCGGTGCGAGCGTCCAGTGCATACAGGTTGCCGTCGATGCCTGCCGAGCTGATATAGACCACACCATTTGCAACGGTGGGCGAGGACTGCACGTAGCTGCTAGTGGTGTAGCTCCACAAGAGGGCGCCGGTTCTCGCCTCCAGCGCGTAAACGTTGGCGTCCTGGGAGCCGATATACACCACTCCATTCGCAACGGCGGGGGAGGAGTACACATAGTCACCCGTGGCGTAGCTCCACAGCTCGGCACCAGTGTGGGCGTCTACCGCATACACAGTATTGTCCCCACCCCCGCCGACATAGACCACCCCATTCACAACAGCAGGAGAGGAGACGATTTCGCCGCTGGTGGGAAAACTCCACTTCAAGCCGAGGTCCTTAACATTGTTGACCGTAAGGAACTTCTCATACGGGTTGAAGCGCGTGCCGTAGTGCCTGAAGTGGAACTCGCTCCAATTGGTCAGGACATGTTTCGTGGGCCGAACGCCCGAGGGCGAAGGCGAACTCGCAACTTGGCCAAAGCAGAATCCTCCCAGCACGAAAATTGCGATACACACCAGAGCCAACCGCTTCCCAGCCTTCGTCGAATCCATCCTTGTTATGCGTGCCATGTTGTCTCCTCCCGACGGTGTGGGATCGTTCTCGGGACGCCGGAACCTCGAAGACCAAATACCGTTGAGACGGTGGGAGAGGGAGCGGTACTCAGCCTGCCGACCATTCTTGCCCTCGATCCTTGGCTTGTCAAGGTGCAAAGACTTGCAGTCCAGCCTCGGGGGCGAACCGCAAGGACGGAGCACAGAGCTGTGCTGATAACCTGCTAACCCCGTTCTGTGCGAGGAAGGAGATTTTTCGCTACGAGTTTTCAAGATTTCGGAAGAACGGTCGCAGGCAAACCGTTGAGGAATTTTGTGAACAAAGGAAGGAAAATCGGAGTTGGCGGTGGCAGTTTTCAGGCGGGTGGTCCATTCATTCGCGTTGTGTGCGAATGAGTGGGGCGACAAATGGCGACCGCTGGGGCTCTTAGCGCCGCACACGCCCCCGCGATCCCCCACCTTGACAAGTCAGCACCCCGAGTGCACAATATCCATAAGATATGTCACTTAATATTGCGTTATCTTATAGGACGAACAGCGCCGGGCTGGCCGACCGCATCGAGGTCGCGAGGGGGTCAACAAAGCCAGCAAGAAAGCCGGACTCACGCCCCTAACTCCTTTGCTTTCTATATTATGATATAAAGCCTTTGTAATCTATATTTTGCGGCTGTTAGTGAGAAACATAGCGAAAAAGGCATGAAAATGGCACCCTCAACGATGTTTGTTTTCTAGATCTTACGAACCACCAAAACAGGAAGTCACCTGTTTTCTATAGTTTGCCAAAATACCAAAAAGGGGGTGGGGGCTAGGTGCTCCGGGGAACCTAAACGCCAGGACGAGGAGAAACGTACGAGTAGCTCATCGCCACCGGATTAAACATCCCGCTAAAAGGCAGCAGTCGATTGCGCCGATTCTCCGAATGGGATCATCCAAAGCGGTGAGGCAATCCATGCACGATCACTCACCCGAACTCCCGCGCGACCCGGAAGACCGCCGGATTGACGAAAGCAACGCCTTTGAAAAAAAGGACAAGATGATGGACAAGACCGTGGCGGACACGTTTCCCGCCAGTGATCCACCGTCTTCCTTGCCGGATCCGGATGAGGATTCTTTTGCTCCCGAACGTCCAGCCGCGTAGCCGGGGCCTACTCCACTTTGACGGATTTCACCAGGTTCCGCGGCCGGTCGACATCCAACCCCCGGCGTACGGCGACGTAGTAAGCGAAAAGCTGCAGGGGAACGATCTCCAGTATCGGCGACAGCAGCTCGGAAGTTCGAGGCAAAAAAATAGCGTGATCGGCCAGCGCCCTGACTCGCTCATCGCCTTCCGAGGCGATCGCGATCACCGATCCGGACTGCTGCTTGAATCCCTGAATATTGGCCACGGTTTTTTCGTAGCGCACCACCGAGCCGGGGTCGTTGCGGTCACAAGTTGCGATAATCACCACCGGCACGCTGTAGTCGATCAAAGCGTTCGGCCCGTGCTTGGTTTCGCCCGTGGGATATCCCTCGGCGTGGATGTATGACACCTCCTTCAGTTTGAGTGCGCCATCCATGGCAATCGGGTAGTGGATCGCCCGCCCCAGAAACAAAAAATCCTGCGCCAGATGATATTTGCCAGCAATCTCCTGCACCAGAGGCGCTGATTCCAGGACCTTTTCGGTTTGCGCCGGAAGCTCGAGCAGTTCGCGTATGTGCCGCTTCACCTGATCTTTGCTGAGCGTGCCGCGAACCTCGCCCAGGCGCAGCGCAAACAGAAACAGCACCGCCATCTGCGCGGTAAACGCCTTGGTCGATGCGATGCTGATTTCCGGTCCGGCAAACGTATAGAGCACGCCATCGGCCTCGCGCGCGATAGTCGAATCCATCACATTGGAAATCGCGATCGTCCGCGATCCTTTGGCTTTCGCTTCGCGCTGCGCGGCGGTGGTGTCCGCGGTTTCGCCCGACTGCGTAATCACGATGGTTAATTCCCCGCGTGCGATGATCGGGTTCCGGTATTCAAACTCGCTGGCATAATCCACATCCACCGGAACGCCCGCCAACTCCTGGATCATGAATTGGCCTGCCATGCCGGCGTGGCGACTCGTCCCCGAAGCCACAATATTGATGCGCCGGACCGCGCGCAGTTCTTCCGCGCCGATGCGCACCTCATCCAGCCGGACCTGTCCCTGTTCCGGCGAAACGCGCGGCAGAATCGTGTCCCGCAACCCTTGCGGCTGCTCGAAGATCTCCTTGAGCATGTAATGCGGGAATCCGCCTTTGTCCGCCATCGTTCCTTCCAACCCTGGTCTTCCCGACCCTGATCTTCCCGACTCTGGTCCGGGGATTCTCAAAGACCTCCGACGATCGTGGCCTTCACCTCTCCGGCCGCGGTCAGCACCACCATATCCGCCTCGCAGCCTACCCTCAATTCTCCCCTGCCTGCCAATCCTGCCACCCGCGCCGGATTCAGCGTGGCCAGCCGCAGCGCCAACTGCAGCTCCCAGTTCGCGAACTCCATCACGTTGCGCAGCGCGCGGTCCATGGTCAACACGCTTCCCGCCAGCTTGCCCTCAGCCATGCACTTTCCATCCTTCACTTCCACTTGGAATGAACCAAGCCGGTAGCGGCCGTTTGGCATACCGGTCGCGGCGGTCGCATCGGTAATCAGCACCGCTCCCTCCGGACCCTTCGCTCTCAGAAACAACCTCACGACCGCTGGATCGACGTGGACGCCGTCCGCGATAATGTCGGCGGAAATGCGCGAATCGGTCAGCATTTCACCCACAATTCCCGGATCACGATGGTCGAGCGCCCGCATGGCATTGAAAGCGTGCGTGGCATGCCGCGCCCCCGCGGCAAACCCGGCACGTGCCGATTGCATGTCCGCGTCGGAATGACCCAAGCTGACGCACACCCCCCGCCGGGCCGCTTCCGCGATCACCGCCTGCGCCCCTTCCAGTTCCGGTGCAATTGTCATCACCTTGATTTGCCCGCGCGACGCTTGCCAGAACCGTTCAAACGCCGCCAAAGACGGTGGCAGCAGATGCTGCGCGGGATGCACGCCCCGCTTCGCATGACTGATGAACGGTCCTTCGAGATGAATGCCCAGCGGCCGCGCTCGTCCCCCTGCCACCCCCGTTTGCCCCTCTTCGATCGCGGTCGACAGCCGTTCCAGCGCAGCCAGAGTCTGGTCCAGCAGCGCCGTCACCGTCGTCGGAAAATATCCCGTGACCCCGTGGCGGGCAATGAGCGTTTCCACTGCCGGCAAGCTGGCCGGATCGGCCTCCATCACATCGTGACCGGCTCCCCCGTGGATGTGAATGTCGACAAATCCCGGCGCTAGAATCGCATCGCCGAACTCGACCACCCGGGCACCCCCCGGAACCGGCTTGGCGCCGCGCGAACTGATCTCCAGGATGCGGTGGTCTTCGACCAGCACCACCGGCTGGTCGACCACTTCGAGCGGCGTGTAGAGACGTTTTGCGGTGAAAGCGATCATTATTAAAACGTTTATCTTATCGGATTTCGTGCAATCCACCGGAAGGAAAAGATGCGACCCCGGGAAGCTCTTCGGCGAGAGGGGACCTTCGTGCAATCTTGGTGACGGCTTGCTGCGGAAAACCCTCAGTGCACGCTGGACGAACCTCGCTTGCCCGGAAAAGAAGTGACCGGCGTCGCCATGCGGCGAAAGCGGTGATACAGGCCGTGCAGGTCCTCACTCAGCAAGTGGACGATCTGCAGGCAGAGTTGCTGGTCGTGGTGCAGTTGGTTCAGGAAAGACTGGCGGTCGATACGGCTGATGCGGGCGTCTTCCGCCGCTTCCGCGGTCAGGCAATACTCTCCGCCGGTCAGGGTCTCAGCCAGCCCCAGCACTGCACCGGCGCCTACGATTTCGAACTCCCGCGCGACCACCGTCTCCGGCGAAAGCAGCAGCTTTACCCGGCCCTCCTCCACCATATAAACGCCGCGGCAATGTTCTCCCCGGCGGAAAAGCGTTCCTCGAACGCAGTTGACGTCGGTCGGCCGAAGTCTATGCAGCGCCAGCCAAAGGTCCAAATGCGGAGATTTCCGTAAACCTCGTCCCACGTTCCTCACGTCCGTGGCTTCGGTTGTATCGGATCGTGAGGTTCCGTTCTGTGATATCCATCACCCATTTCCGTAACATTACTTTCGGGGCTGGGTGCGACATCGGATTCGGCCAAGCAAGAAGCCCGCCCTCCCGGGCGGGCTTCTGCCTGCAGCAATCGCTATTCCCGGTCCAGGGTTTCTGAGATCACGACCTTGCCGTTTTTGTCCAACGTGATTACGCGGTGAACGCTCTTGAAACCCGAGAGCGTGATGTCCACCATGTAGTTGCCGGGGTCCAGATAGAACTCGACGGGAGAAAGTTTGTCCAGCACCCGATTGTTGATGGCGATTTGCGCGCCTTTGGGTTGGGTCTTCACTGCCACCGATCCCATGCCCGTGGTATCGCTTCCGCCAAACAGCTTCTTGAACTTGCCGCCGATCCGGATATCGTCCGCACTGCCCAAAGCCTTCAGAGTCGCCGTCAGATGCGAAACTTGCCCGATCTGCAGGTTGGCTGAAGCCGATTCGTCCAGATACCCCTGCTTCTTGAAGCTGAAACTGTGGTTGCCTGCTTTGTCGACCGAAAATTGTGCGGGCGTGGTTTTCCCCGTATCCTTGCTGTCCATCCACACCTCAGCTCCGGCCGGATCGCTGGTGATCGACACGGTCGCGGTCAAGGGCGCAAGCTGCACGCTGACAAATGACTTGCTCCCCGAAGCGACCGCAATCATCCTGGCTTCCGATGCGAACCCCGGCTTGCTGACCGTGATCGAATGCTGACCCGGTTGTAGTCCTGAGAGGTCATAGGGCGTGACCCATGCCGGGTTGCTTTGCCCATCGATTTGGATCTGGGCTCCGGCCGGGGATGAAGTGATGCTTAACTGCCCCGGCACGATAGCCGGCGCGGAAGCGGAAGTCCTGGATTTTTTCTTGCTGGCCGCGTACTTGGGTTTCACCTCGACCGGCGCGGTTTGCTCGGCTGGCGGTTCCGGAATCACCTGAGGCGGAGCGGCATTTTGGGCTGTGGCGGGTTGGGCCTGAGTTGCATTGTCGCCAGCCTGCGAGGCTGATGTTGCGGTTGCGGCATTGTCCGTTGGCGGAGTATCTTCGTCCGTATTCTGCGAATGAATGTGATAGGCGATCGCGCTGATAATGATCAGCATGACGACGACCGCCGCAGCAATCGAATAAAGAAAGAGCTGGGGCGGCGTCTTCTTGATTTCCGTAACTGCTTTCCTGGCCACTTCACGCGGCTGAATTTTGGGCTTTTCCGGCTCGATCTTCTGGAAAACTACGGCCCGATGGGTGACTTCCGGCTCGGGTTTATCCGCCGCGGTCAGCGCAACCCGGACTTCCTTCAGCGGTGGCAATTCGTCGATCTCTGAGAAGCTGCGGCTGCCCCCGCCAGACGGACGGCTTTCGTCCATCATGGGATCGACCGTGATTCTCGGAGTCTGAACCTCTGGCTCTTCCGTTGCCGCCGACGACATCAGACCCGTCTCTGTCGTGTAAGGGGACGAAATTCCGCCCGCATTCCCCGCCGCAGCGGGAGCCTGCGTTTCAAAGGTTTCGAGTTCGAACGCAGTCGAGGAACCTGCCGTGGCGCCCGCACCTGCGGCTGCGGCTTTCGCGGCGGGCGGGGCTTCTGGCGCTGCCGCAACTGGCGCCACAACGGCAGGAGGCGCAGGCGCGGCCACCTTCACAACGGGCGCTGGGGGCCGGACTACGGGCTTCGGCTCAGCTTTCATCACCGGTGCGGGAGGAGCCGAGACTGCGGTGCTGCCACCCACTTTCTTGGCCTGCACGATGCCTGCCGCCGGCTTGGCTGCACTCTTGGTGGCGCTTTCCTTGCAGCGCTCCAGGTCGTTCACTAATTCCTGCCCGGACGCATAACGCTCTTCCGGGTTCTTCGCCAGCGCTTTCATGATCACTTCACTCAGCGCCGGATGAATCTTGCGGTTCACCTGGTACGGAGCGACCGGCGACATTTCATGAATCGCCTGTCGCACGGTTTCGGCATCATCTCCATCGAACGCTTTCCGCTCGGTGACCATCTCGTACAGAATCGCCCCCAAAGAGAAAATATTCGAGCGGGCATCCAAAGGATCGCCAGCCAGTTGCTCCGGCGGCATGTAGTGCAGCACCTCCGGTGCAGCCCCGCCGGCCTGCGCGATGTAGACCCCCATGGTCGAAATACCGAAGCCCAGCACCTTGACCGTGCCATCCCAGGTCACCATGATTTTCGCCGGTTCCAGCGTGTGGTGGACCACCTTCTGGGCATGCGCATGGTCCAGTCCCTGGCAGGTCTGCCGGGTGATGTCCATGAGATCCCAGATCGAGAATCCTTCCTTGCGCGCCAGCATGGTCGCAACGCTGTTGCCTTGCACATATTCCAGCTCAGCGCAAATGATCCCGTCGATTTCTCCCGCACCATAAAGCAGAGAGATGTTGGGGCTGTTGAGGACCTTGCTGGCCTCCACCTCCTGCAGCAGCACCGCGACCAAACTTGGGCCCTGCTCCCCAAGCGTCTCCAGGCGCAAGGTCTTCAGAGCAACGGTCTTTCCGCTGTCCGGATCGGAAGCTTTGTAGACAGCTCCGCGGTCAGAATGATGGATTTCACTGAGAAGTTCGAAGCGGCCAATTTTGTTCGACATGCTTACTAACCTCAATATGGGCGAAGGGCTAAGTCGCCCCAGGAAAGAGGCCTGCCAGCCAAAGGGAGGGATGTGTCAAGCATAGCTGTTGTTGTGCTTAAGGTGGAGTTACGAAAGTACTCGTTTGCGAAGGCGCCAGACCCTGCCGCAATGTTGGACGGGACCTTTGGATGCAGGCGCGAGCGTCCCCGCTCAACCCGCTACGCCAGCGACGCCGCATAACCTTTTTGCTCTTCATCCGTTTAACCTCATCAAGGACGCTTTCTACAGCATGACATTTGTCACTGACGTTCCATGACGATCTCTACTACCTGTGGCCGGCCGATCGCGCCATCATGTACTGGAGCGTAACGGTTGTTGAGGAATCGGCGCATCGGGTATGCTTGACAGAAATCTAGTCGACGCGGAAACCGTCACTGCAGTCAGCCAAGGAATCTCGACATGACCCTGACCCGTTTCGTCTCGAAGAACGCATTTCGCAACAAACGCCGCAGCATTCTGACGGTTTTGAGTATCGCTTTTTCTTTGCTTCTGCTGACCATCATGATGACCCTTTGGCGCAGTTTCTACATGAACGACGGCAGCGCCGAATCCAATGAACGATTGATCACCCGTCACAAAGTTTCTCTGACCTTCGCCCTGCCCATCTACTACCGCGAGAAAATCCGGGCCGTGCCGGGGGTTGCGGCGGTGGTGCCGGTTTCGTGGTTTGGTGGCCTCTATATCGATGACAAGCCGGAGCATTTCTTCGCGCAGTTCGGCACCGACCCCGAAGAGTTTTTCAAGGTGTATCGCGACATCGCAATATCGCCCAAGGATCTCACCGATTGGCAGCACGATCAGCAGGGAGTCATTGTTGACGACACGCTGGCAAAGAAGTTCGGATGGAAACTGGGAGACCGCATCGTTCTGCAAGGCACCATCTACCCATTCAACCCGGAACTCAATATCCGGGGGATTTTCCATTCCAGTCCGGATAATCAGTCGGTCTATTTCCATTCGAAATATATGGAAGAGTCCGTCTCGTGGTTCAAGGGAACGGCCGGAACATTCAGCATTCTGGCGGATTCTCCGGAGGACGTGCCGAAGGTCGCGGCAGCTGTCGACGATGAGTTCCACAACTCGCCTCAACCCACGAAAACCGAGAGCGAAAAGGCATTCGGCCTGGAATTCGTCGCCATGCTGGGCAACGTGAAAGCCTTTATCCTGAGCATCTGCTCCGCGGTTGTGTTTGCCACATTGCTGGTCTCCGCCAACACCATGGCCATGTCGATCCGCGAACGCACTCGCGAAGTCGCTGTGCTAAAGACCCTGGGCTTCACTCGGCAAACGGTGCTCGGTCTCTTTGTTGGGGAGGCAGTGGCACTCTCGCTGGTCGGCGGCCTGCTGGGATCCATTGGCGGCTACGGCCTGGTCTATGCTTTCACCCACCGTCCGCAAGCCGCAGCGTTCTTCCCGATCATCGTGACGCCCGGAATCATTGTGGTGTCGATCATCGTTTCCGGCTTCGTTGGTTTCTTGAGCGCACTGGTTCCTTCGTACCACGCTTCTCAGGTCAATATCGTGGAGGGCCTCCGCCACATCGGTTGAGTTCATATGACACTCGGTAGCTTTGTCGTCAGAAACGCGTTTCGCAACAAGCGCCGCAGCATTTTGACGGTGCTGAGCATCGGCTTCTCCTTGCTGCTGCTCACCCTGATGATGACCATCTGGCGGACTTTTTACATCGACGCGGGCGCGCCCGATTCCGCCAAGCGGGTGATCACCCGCCATCGCGTTTCGCTGACTTTCTTCCTGCCCGGCTATTATCGCGACAAGATTCGCAGTATTCCGGGAGTGGTCGCAGTTGTGCCCATGACTTGGTTTGGCGGGATTTATAAAGATGACCGGCCGGAGAATTTCTTCGCCCAGATGGCGACCGATCCCGAGGAATATCTGAAGGTCGCCGCCGACAAGATCGTCCCGCCCGATCAGGCCCAGGCATGGATACGTGATCGCGCCGGAGCCATGGTTGACATTGAACTGGCCAAGAAATACGGCTGGAAGATCGGCGACCGCATCACTCTGCTAGGGTCGATCTTCCCCATGAATCCGGAACTCACCATCCGCGCAATTTATACCCGGGTTCCGCCGCAACGCACGCTCTACTTCAACACCAAGTATCTGGAAGAGAGCGTTTCTTGGTTCAAGGGAGAAGCCGGTTTTTACGATACGCGGGTCGCTTCTTCGGACGATGTGCCCGCAGTGGCCGCCGCGATTGACGACATGTTCCGCAATTCGCCTGCGCCCACCAAGACCGAGACCGAGCATGCCTTCCAGCTTTCGTTTGTGGCAATGCTGGGCAATGTGAAAGCATTCATCCTGAGCATCTGCGCGGCGGTCGTGTTCGCAATTCTCCTGGTCTCGGCGAATACTATGGCGATGTCGGTCCGCGGACGAACCCGCGAAGTGGCCATGCTGAAGACTCTGGGCTTCACCGCCGCGAACGTGCTTTCGCTGTTCGTTGGAGAAGCAGTGGCTTTATCTCTGGCGGGCGGCGTGCTGGGTGTCGTGACCGCTTTCTTGATGATGCAACTCATTGTGCACTCGCCCGCGGCGATTGGAATTCCGCCGGGAATGGCTGTGACCGTTCCCACCATGGCGGTAGCATTGATGGTCGCTGGATTGATGGGTTTCATCAGCGCGTGCCTGCCGGCTTACAATGCGGCGCGCATGAACATTGTGGAAGGGTTGCGTCACATCGGGTGAGTTGAGAGTTTAAAACCATGGCGATACCGATTAGCTACAATCTTCGGAACCTGAAATTGCGCAAAGGCCTCACTGTGATGACCTCGCTGGGCATTGCGCTCACGGTCACCACGGCGATTTTCCTTATGGCGCTGTTGGCCGGTCTCGACCGCGCGTTCATCACCAGCGGCGATCCTCTGAATGTTCTTGTTCTGCGCAAAGGTTCGCAGGCGGAACTCTCTGGTGGCTTTGACGCATCATTGTTCCCGACTCTCAAGAGTCTGCCCGGCATCGCCAAGGATAGTCACGGTGAACTTATGGCCTCCGGCGAATGGGTTGTGGTGATCATCCTCCCGCGCAAGGACGGCACCGGCGAAGTCAACGTCACCGTGCGCGGCATGATGCCCGACGGCCTCGAGATGCGCACCATGCCGAAAGCTAGCACCCAGCAACCCGCGGTCAAACTTGTCCAGGGACGATGGTTCCAGCCCGGTCAGCGTGAGGTTGTTGTCAGCGAATCGATTCAGCGGCGTTTCGCGCACTCCAACATCGGTGACACCATGCAGTTTGGTAAAGGCCCCTGGACGGTGGTCGGCGTTTTCGATGCCGGTGGATCAGCTTATGAGTCCGAGGTCTGGGGCGACGTGAATCAGATGGCTTCTGATTTCGACCGCCAGGGCGGATTTGCTTCCGCTTACCTGCGCGCCACCGACCCGGTGAGCGCTGATGCGCTGAAAAACCGTGTGAGTGACGACCAGCGGCTAAAGCTGGAAGGCCAACTGGAAACCGACTATTACGCCAAGCAGACGAGTTCCGGCGCTCCAATTAAATATATTGGCTGGGTAGTGGCGATTATCATGGCCATTGGCTCAAGCTTTGCCGCGATGAATACCATGTATGCGGCCGTCGCTTACCGTTCGCGCGAAATCGCCACGTTGCGGGTAATCGGTTTTTCCCGCCCCAGCATTTTGACTTCGTTTGTATTTGAGTCAATCGTGCTGTCATTGCTTGGCGCCGCGGCCGGAATCATCCTGATGCTGCCGTTTAACGGCATGACGACCGGAACCTCGAACTCAGTAACCTTCAGCGAAGTCGTGTTCAGTCTGCGCATGACGCCCCAGGTAGTGATGGTTGCAATATTGTTCGCAATCATCATGGGACTGTTCGGAGGCATGGCGCCGGCGTGGCATGCGGCCCGGAGAGAAATTCTGGCAGCATTGAGGGATTAGCAACACACACGTAGGGGCGGGTGTCTCACCCGCCCAGCCATTGTTTGTGAAGAATTATGCCGATTGATGCAAAACATTCCGATCTGCAAGGCTTGCGGATTGATCGCTCCGCGACCACGGGCGGCGAACCGCCAACCTGGGCAAGGCGTTACATTCTCGGCGGCATCGCCGTCGTGGTTCTGCTTGGAGCCGCCGCGCTTGCCTATCGCTTGCTCTCGCCCGCGGTTCCCGAGGTGGAAGTCACGCGCGCCACGGCAGAAAACAGCGATGTCGGCGGCATCGTTCTTTCCGCCACCGGGTACATCGTCGCTCATCACAAGATCAATGTGAACTCCAAAGTGACCGGCCGCGTCGCCTGGATCGGCGTCGAGAAAGGCGACAAGGTTAAAGAAGGCCAGGTTCTGGTTCGCCTGGAAGACAATGAATTCCGCGCCCAGTACGAGCAGGCCAAAGGCGCCACGGAAAATGCTAGGGCTTACCTCGAAGAACTCGAACACGGCTCTCGGCCCGAAGAGATCCAGCAGGCGCAGCACAATCTCGACGAGGCGCGCGCCACGCTGGTAGACGACAAGATCACTCTGGACCGTACCCGCGAGTTGGTTGCCGGAGGAGTAATGGCGAAACAGACTCTTGACGATGCGACCGCCAAGTTCGATTCCGACCAGCAGCGGGTGCATTCTCTGGAAAAGACTTTGCAGTTGGCGCAAATCGGCCCGCGCGCGGAAGAGATCGCCCGCGCCAAGGGAGCCCTGCTGCAAGCCGAAGGTCAGGAAGCCTACGCCAAATCCTGGCTCGACGCTACCGTGATTCGATCGCCGGTAAACGGGACCATCCTCGAACGCACCGCCGAGAAGGGAGAATTGATCACCTCGGGCTTTGCCAGCGGGGCCGAGGGCGGTCCGCAAGGAGAAGTTGTAGCTCTCGCTGATTTAAACGATATCCAGGTCGAACTCGACATCGCTCAGGATGATTTCGCGAAACTTAGTCCCAATCAGAAGGGCATCGTTACCGTCGATGCGTTTCCTGATCGCAAGTACAACGGCGAGATCGCGCAGATTTCACCTGAGGCAAATCGCCAGAAAGCGACCGTCCAGGTGAAAGTTCAGATCAAGAATCCGGATGAATACCTTCGCCCGGAGATGAACGCGACGGTGAAGTTCCTGGCGAACGACAAGAAGACCAACGCTGGCAGTCAGCCGTCGGGCGTGTTCGTGCCCACCACCGCGGTTCACGATCACGACGGCAAGAAAGTCGTTTTCCTGGCTTTCAACGGCAAGGCGCTCATGCGAGAAGTTCAAGTGGTCTCGCAACGCAGCGGCGGATTAGTGGTGCAAGGCCTCGTGGGCGGAGAGAGCGTCATCACATCCGCGCCGGAAAATTTGAAAGATGGAAACAAAATCAAGATCAAAGGACAGTCATGAGCACAGCTACGATCCCGCATACCGCTACCCAAACTCGAGTCGTTCAGGCGCGCAACGTCAGCAAAGTTTTCAAGCGCGACGCTTTTGAGGTCAAGGCGCTCGACGATGTCTCGATCGAAATTGCGCAAGGCGAGTTCCTGGCGCTGATGGGGCCCTCCGGGTCCGGCAAAACCACGCTGCTGAACATGATCGCCGCCATTGACCGGCCCACCAAGGGCGAATTGCTCGTGCTCGGCCAGAATATTTTCAGCTTTAACGATGGGCAGTCGGCGCGCTGGCGCAATGAACACATTGGCTACGTTTTTCAAACCTTCAACCTGATTCCGGTGCTCACCGCATTTGAGAATGTTGAGCTTCCGCTGCTGCTTACCAAGTTGAACGCCCAGCAGCGGCGCGATCACGTCATGACCGCTCTGAAATTGGTTGGACTCGCGGACCGAACGGACCACCTGCCGAAGCAACTCTCGGGCGGCCAGGAACAGCGTGTGGCGATTGCCCGCTCGATTGTCAGCGACCCGACATTATTGCTGGCGGACGAACCCACGGGAGATCTCGACAGCCACTCCGCAACCGAGATTCTGGAGATCTTGAAACGCCTGAACGAGGATTTTCACAAGACGGTTGTGATGGTGACTCACGACCCGCATGCGGCGTCCTACGCGCACGTGACCCGCCACTTGGAAAAAGGGATGCTGCTGCCGGCGTAACCGACAACGTGGAGACAGCCGCCGTCGGCTGTCTGGCCGGACGAAGTTCGGCAGCGGTCGCCGGTCACCTGACCCGGGGTTTGTCCTACGCGCTTCGGGCTACGAGCTCCACGCCATGCTCGATCGGCGCAGCCGTTTCCGCCACCCAGACCCACGCCCGCCGTCCGTTCTCCCTCACCACGCCGCGCGCTTCGCCGTAATCCACCAGGCGGTTCAGCACCGTCGTCACCGACGCCAACGGGTCCTTGTGGCGCCGCATGACCGCGGGCAGCCGCTGCTGAATCTGCTCACAGACTTCCCGGACGGTCAGCGGGCGGCCGGCTTCCATCAGCACCATGCGGCATGCCTTGGTGAATCCCGGCTGGCGTCCGCCCGTTTTGCGGTCCACAAGCTCCAGCAGCTCTTCCGGAAGAATCTCTTCGCCAAACAAGTTGGCCAGACCGGCAATGGTCTGCTTCAGGGTACCGATCCGTTTCATGATCTCGCCCCGCTGCCGCAGCAACAGCCGCAATTCTTCGTGCGCCGCCTTCACCACCTCGACCACGTGAGGATCCCTCACCTGCGGCAAATCCGCGTTCCCCACCCCGTTTCCGCCATTCTGCCCATTGTGTCCATACTGCATGACTTCCTCCAAATCGCCAGCGCGCCACGGCGCAGTCATCCTGCGCACACCCATCCTGCGACTGGATACGTAAACTTTTCCGCCTAGGTTCCGTTCAACTATTTCGTCCCCACCGCGCAGGTACACGATTCCTTGTACCTTCCCCGCTTTTATGTTGGACGCGAGATCGCTGCAAAAGTGAGAGGGGTTACTCAAAAAAGGTGGCTGGTTTTGACACGAAAGGTGACAACCTCACCGAAATGAGGGACGAGTATTCACCGGAACGATTGTTAATACGGAATTCGTCCCGGCAAGCGCTTATCGAGTGGCGGCAGCCAACTAATCTCCAAAGCCGTCTGGCTGCGTCACCGCGCCTATGTGGGCTTCGTGGTCAATGTACTGCCGGCCCGCCGCCAGCGCCTTGCGGTTGGTTTCGAGCATCGAAACTTTCTTGACCTTGTCCTCGATCACCTGCATGGCGGTGCCTGAAGCCAGGCACTCGGTTTCTTCCAGCAGCGCACCCATCATCACGACGTTTGCGGCCTTGGCGGACCCCAGCCGGTCGGCGATCTCGGAGGCCGGAATGCAGATAACCCGCGCCTCGGGCTTCTGAAAATCGGCAGGCATGCTGTCCTGGTTGTAGAGAATCGTTCCGCCTCGAACCACCTGCGAGGCAAACTTCCGCAAGGAAAGTTCATTCATTGCGATCAGCACATCGGGATTGGAGATCAAGGGTGAACCTACCCGTTCCTTCGACAGGCATACATGGCAGTGTGCGCTGCCCGAGCGCATCTCCGGCCCATAGGAGGGCAGCCAACTCACTTCCAGGCCTTCGCGCATGCCCATCTCGGCCAGCAGTTGTCCCAGCAACAGAATTCCCTGGCCGCCGAACCCGGCAACCTTGATGTTGAAGTTCTTGAAGTGATGATGATGCACGTGCTTCGTCCCGGCATCGCTGGTCTGCGCGGCCGGTGTGATCTCTAGCACTTCATCCACCGTGCGTTGCGGCGGCGGGCTGCCCGCCGGGGCCTCCAGCTTGTGGTCACGAAATACGTTCAGCGGGAAGGTTGGAATCATCTTCTCGGCAATCCACTTGCGCGCCTCGACCGGATCTTTGCCCCAGATCGTCGGACAAGGAGAGAGAATCTCGACAAATGTAAAACCTGCGCCCGCCTTCTGCAGTTCCAGCGCCTTGCGGACGGCCTTTCGCGCCTTCATGATGTTCTTGTTGTCCGACAGCGCCACTCGCTCGATGTAGACCGGCGCTTCCAGCGTGGCCAGCAGCTCCGCCATGTGGATAGGAAATCCTTCATTACCCGGACGCCTCCCGAACGGCGAGGTCGTACTCTTTTCGCCAATCAGGGTGGTAGGCGCCATTTGTCCGCCAGTCATTCCGTAGATGGCATTGTTGACAAAGAATACGCTGATCTTTTCGCCGCGGTTCGCCGCATGTACAATCTCCACGGTTCCGATCGCTGCCAGATCACCGTCCCCTTGGTAGGAAATCACGGTACTGCCTGGACACGCGCGCTTCAAGGCTGTGGCCGCCGCCGGCGCCCGCCCGTGCGCCACCTGCACGTTGCCCACATCGAAATAGTAGTAGGCAAACACCGAGCATCCGACCGGGCTGACGAAGATGGTCTGATCCTGCACACCCAGATCTTCCAAAGCCTCGGCAATCAATTTGTGAATGACGCCGTGTCCGCAACCCGGGCAATAGTGCGTCTGGTGCTTCAGTTCATCCTTGCGCTCGTATTCGTCATAGAACACGTGGGATTTGGAGTGCACGACCTCGTAGCCGTTCTTGTTCGCTTCCGGCGCGGTCTCGATAACTTTGCTCTCGTTTTCCATGATTGTTGTCCTTGGCTCGCTTACACCAGCGCAGCCACCTGGTTCAGCACTTGTCCACGCAGCTCTTCCACGGACGGCACATTGCCGCCTACGCGCCCGTAAAACTCCACTGGTACTTTTCCGTTCAGCGCCAGCCTTACGTCCTCCACCATCTGGCCATTGCTCAACTCCACCACCAGCACTTTCTGTACATGCTGAGCCACTTCGACCAGGGCTTTCGACGGGTACGGCCACAACGTGATCGGGCGGAGAAGCCCGGCCCGAACTCCCTCTTTCCGCAACGCGTCAATGGTTGATCGCAGCACCCGCGACACAATGCCGAACCCCACCAGCAAAATCTCCGCATCTTCGGTTTGATACAGCTCGTGCAGAGGCTCGGTTTGCTGCGCCCGGATGTACTTGGCTTCCAGCTTGCGCTCATGCGCTTCCAACACATCCGGCTCAAGATAGATGGAACTGAGCAGGTTCTTGCGCGTCTCCCGCGTTCCCTTCACCGCCCACGGCTTGTCCGGAAGGTCGGGCTCGCCCGGTTCCAGTTCCAGCGGCTCCATCATCTGGCCGACGAATCCGTCGGTCAGAATCACTGCCGGGTTACGATACTTGTCGGCCAACTCAAACGCCAGCACCGTGAGGTCCGCCATCTCCTGCACGGAAGCCGGGGCCAGCACGATGTTGCGATAGTTTCCGTGCCCGCCGCCTTTCACCATCGCGAAGTAGTCGCTTTGCTCCGGCGCGATGTTGCCCAATCCCGGCCCTCCGCGCACCACGTCAACGATGACGCAAGGCAGTTCGGCGCCCGCCAGATAGGAGATGCCTTCCTGCATCAGGCTGACGCCGGGGCCAGAGGATGCGGTCATGACGCGTACCCCGGCGGCAGCTGCGCCGTACACCATGTTGATGGCGGCGACTTCGCTTTCCGCCTGCAAGAAGGTTCCGCCGACCTGCGGAATGTACAGCGCGGCAGCCTCGGCCACCTCGCTGGCGGGAGTAATCGGATATCCGTAGTAGGCCTTGCAACCGGCAAGGATTGCGCCCTTGATCACCGCTACATTGCCCTTACAAAGCTGCCGCATGTTCGCCTCCTGGGGTCTGCACCATTACCTTCGGCAGCGGCGCCAGACGGTACACCACGATCGCCCCCGGCTCCGGGCAGCAATAGAAGCAAATGCCGCATCCGGTGCAGCCTTCCCCGGTATACTGCGCCGGATGCACGCCGTAAGGACTCAGCTCCGGCGCCAGCTTCAGGCACTTCGGTGGACAGGACTCCACGCACAATCCGCAGCCCTTGCATTCCTCGATGCTCACCGTCACGTTACCGCGCGCTTGCCCTGCCATAAGTTCACCTCGTCATCAATACGGCTGTGTCGTTCGTCGAACGCTGCAGCCATTTCGTTTTTTCACAGTATTCGTAGAGCTCTGGCCGGAACTTGGGATGTGCGATCTCGATCAGCGCTTTGGCCCGCTCCCGAATGCACTTTCCATGCAGATAAGCCACCCCGAATTCTGTTACCACGTAGTGCACCAGGCCGCGGGAAGTGACTACTCCCGCCCCCGGCGTCAGGATTGGCGCAATCCTGGAGACTTGCCCATTCTTGGCGGTCGAAGAAATCGCAATGATCGGCTTGCCGCCTTTGGAGCGGGACGCGCCCAGCAGGAAGTCCACTTGTCCGCCGATTCCGCTGTAAAAATACGTGCCAATCGAGTCGGCGCAGATCTGTCCGGTGAGATCCAACTGCAGCGCCGAGTTGATGGCCACCATCTTGTCGTTGCGCGCGATGAATGCCGGGTCATTGGTGTAGGACGTTGGGTGGAACTCGAAGATCGGGTTATTGTCCACGAAATCGAACATCTCCTTCGATCCCAGCACAAATCCAGCGATGATTTTCCGCGGCTTGAAGTTCTTGCGGGCGCCGGTGATGACGCCCGTTTCGATCAGCGGGATTACGCCGTCGGAAACCAGTTCGCTGTGCACTCCCAGGTCCTTGCGGTCACTCAAAAATGGCAACACCGCATCCGGAATGCCTCCGATTCCGGTCTGCAGCACCGATCCGTCTTCAATCAGGCTGGCAACATTGCGCGCGATGGCCACGTGCAGGTCGGTGACCTCGGGCCGCTTCATCTCGCACAATGGCCGTGACGACTCCACGATGATGTCCAGGTCGCTCACATGGATGAAACTGTCGCCATAAGTTCGGGGCATCTGTCCGTTGATCTGGGCCACCACGTGGCGGGCGCACTTGGCCGCCGTTAGCGAGGTATCGACCCCCACCCCGAAGCTGCAGAACCCATTTCTGTCCGGAGGAGACAGTGCCAGCAACACCACATCGAGCGGCATGGCGCCGCTTTCGAACAAGCCCTCGATTTCGCTCAGGAAAATCGGCGTGTAGTCGGCTCGTCCGTCGTTGACCGCCTCACGCACGTTGGGGCCAATGAAGACGGCGTTGTGGCGGAAGTGCCCTGCCATCTCCGGCGCCACGTAAGGGGCGCACCCCATGGTCATCATGTGAACGATTTCCACATCCTGCACGTCCGGGGCGCGCCGGATCAACGCTTCCACCAGCGTCTCCGGTTCGGCGCAACCCGGCTGAATATAGACCCGCATCCCGGACTGCACGCATTGCAGCGCTTCATCCGGCGTTCTCAGCTTGCTGCGATACTCACCTTGCCATGACGACATGACCTTGCTCTCTCCTCTAGCGTACTTGGCCAACTTCGGGGCTTACTGCCGCCCCTTCATATCCCAGCGCGGCGTAGAAAATTGCCCGGTCAAAGAACTGCTCCAGCAGTTGCAGCATTTCCAGCTCCCCGAACACTTCCACCGGCCGGTCCAGGGGAGATTCCTTGCGCAGGAAATCCCAGAGATTGTCTTTAGTCAGGACGATGACCATGATCAACTGGCTCAGCGGCACCCCCTGATGGGCCCGCTTTGCCCCAATTTCCATGTAACGCTTCTCGATGTCGAATTCGGTTTTCCCCAGCAACCAGTCCCCGAGATGGCGGTAAATCTCGTAAACCCGCTCGCTGAGTTCCTGGGCGGGCACATTGCTGAAATCCCGGGTGTGCTCGGAGTGCTGAACCTTCTCCAGCAGGCTGCTGGCTAAAGCTTCCGAGTGCGATTCAATCAGACGGACGAGTCGGTATAGCAGCATCATGACCGTCTCCTTCTTTTCCTCTAGCCCCAGTGTCGGCCTCTGGTTGGGTTTCCAGCGGTGACCCATGCCACAACAACTTGTGATGCCCGTCACATGGGTAACTTACTAAGGGACTAGGAGTTGTGCAGAACGGGGACACGGTGAAAAAGCGCACTGCCTGGTGCCCCAAGGTTCGCGTCCGTTCTTTGGACGCTAACCTGGGATCCAGCGCCGGTCTCACCTCCAGCAGCCCACGTCGCTTGCTCTTCCATTTTCCGCCCCTCGCTTGCCCCCTCCCACCCCGGCCTGTAGCATAGATACTATCCCGGCATTCATAGCATTCCCAGGAGGCATTATGGCCAGCAACACTTTGACTGCGCCCACCATCGTGGGTAGCGCAACCCGTCCCAGGGTTTACAAGAACTTGATCGGCGGCGAATGGGTCGAAGCTTCGACCGGAGAGACTTTCGAAAACCGTAATCCAGCCGACACCCGCGACATGGTCGGCATCTTTCAGAAATCCGCCAAGGCGGACGTTGACGCCGCCGTCGACGCCGCCAAACAAGCTTTCAAGAAATGGCGCCTCGTTCCCGCGCCGCGCCGCGCCGAAATCGTCTATCGCGCCGCCGAGATGCTTGCCGAGCGCAAGGAAGACTACTCCCGCGACATGACCCGCGAAATGGGAAAGATTCTCAAAGAAACGCGCGGCGACACTCAGGAAGCCATCGACACCGCGTACTACATGGCCGGCGAAGGCCGCCGCATGTTCGGCCCGACCACGCCCTCCGAGCTGCCCAATAAATTCGCTATGGCCGTCCGCCAGCCCATCGGCGTCTGCGGCATGATCACCCCGTGGAATTTCCCCATGGCGATTCCGTCCTGGAAGCTGCTACCCGCCATCGTCTGCGGCAACACCTGCGTGATCAAGCCCGCGCAGGATACCCCGCTTTCCACCTTCAATCTGGTGAACACGCTGGTCGATGCCGGCCTTCCGAAAGGCGTCATTAATATTGTCACCGGCTTCGGCTCGAGCATAGGGGGCCCGTTGACCGAGCATCCCGAAATCCGCGCGATTTCTCTTACCGGGTCAAGCGAAGTTGGCCGCATCGTCGGCCAGTCCGCCGCAAAAAGCTTCAAGCATTGCTCGCTCGAACTCGGCGGCAAGAATCCCATGATCGTCCTCGACGACGCCAACCTCGACCTCGCCATCGAAGGCGGCCTGTGGGGAGGCTTCGGCACCACCGGCCAGCGTTGCACCGCGACCAGCCGCATCATCGTGCAAAAAGGTGTGTACGGAGAATTCGTCGAACGCTACGTCGAGCGTGCGAAAAGACTGCGCGTGGGCAACGGCCTAGACGAGTCGATCGACATGGGTCCCGCGGTAAACGAGAACCAGCTTAAGACTGATCTCAGCTACATCGAGATCGGCAAAGCGGAAGGCGCGCGCATGAAGTGCGGCGGCAACCGCCTCGACAAGGATGACTATCAACACGGCTACTTTCTCGAGCCGACTGTCTTCGCCGATGTCGATCCCAAAATGCGTATCGCGCAGGAAGAAATCTTTGGCCCGGTAGTTTCCATCATCCCTTGCGATGATCTGGAAGACGCGGTCGCGATTGCCAACGGCATCCAGTACGGATTGTCTTCGGCTCTCTATACCAAAGATGTGAACAAGGCTTTTGCGGCCATGCGTGACCTCGATGCGGGCATCACGTACATTAACGCCCCCACCATCGGCGCGGAAGTTCATCTGCCCTTCGGCGGAGTGAAATCCACCGGCAACGGCCATCGCGAAGGCGGTATCGGCGCGATTGATTTCTATACCGAGTGGAAAGCCGTCTACGTAGACTATTCCGACAAGCTGCAGAAAGCGCAGATCGACCGGGCGGACTGAGGGATCTCCCGCGAATGCGGAAGCGCCAACGAACATGAAGCGATTCTTGGTCATTCTCGTAATGGTGGTTCCTGCATTTGCTGGGCCGCCAAAATGCAAGGGGAACCCAAAGGTCATCGGAGCATGCTACTCAGTTCACGGGAGAGTCAGTTTAGGAGCGGACACAGTGCGTCTATGGCTTTGGCCCGTAGGGACTAAGCGGATGTTGGGCGTTACGTCAGGGCCGAGGCTTGATGACGCGGACGATCCCATTCGTCCGCCAAACCTAAAGTTTGACCACAGTTACAAACCCATTTATGGCGACTTTGAGGTGTGCCCGCTCACTCCGGAGCGGAAAGGTGAGATGCAGTCGGTCTGTATCGAATCCGCCTCTAAGCTTTCACGAAGCGCTGACTTCATATATAGTCATGGGTTCGCCGAACGATAATCCCGGTTCCTTTCTCTTGACGCCATCATACTAAGTATGACAAAGTAACAACAGGATGAGAGAATCCAGGACATTTACCGTCTCCCTGCCGCCCGCTATGGCAGAGCAAGTCGAGCGGGCCAGAAAGGCGGAGAACCGTACGCGCTCGGAGTTGGTGCGAGAAGCACTGCGAGTTTACCTGTCTGCGCGGCTGATTCCCATCGAGTCGCCAACTGCCGCAGAGGCCCGCGCCTACCGCCGGGGAATGGCCGCTTACAAACGTGGCAACTATGTAACGCTCGGGGGGTACCTCGATGGAATGGACCGTCGTCCTCGCCGGGCCAGCAAGAAAAGCTCTTAAGCGTATCCCGACGGGC
This sequence comes from Terriglobia bacterium, assembly GCA_963758285.1. Lineage (GTDB taxonomy): Bacteria > Acidobacteriota > Terriglobia > Terriglobales > Acidobacteriaceae > DASVWZ01. The sequence continues at coordinate 46,278 of CAVWUT010000018.1, forward strand.
GACCGAACTCGGATCCTGGCCGCCCTGGGAGAGATGCAGCAAAACCCCTTTCAGGGCGATATCCGCAAGCTCCAGGGACTGCCCGGCTTCCGTCGGCGTGTGGGGAACTGGCGCATCCTCTTCGAGATCTTACCCGAGCGCGACCACGTGGTCATCGCCGCGATTGAGCGCCGCACATCTACGACCTACTGAGGGCTCTGCCAGTTCCCGGTTTGCTTTTTCCCGCGTCTCCCGTCAGAATGCTTCTGTTCGCCCGATTTTTCACGCCAATGTCCATTCTCCACCAAACTCGTGAAATCGCCGCCGCCGCCCGCCTGGAAAACGTTCGCTACGCTATCCGCGACCTGGCTTGCTACGCCGACGAAGTTGCCCGGCAGGGCCACAAAATCCTGCCGCTGAACATCGGCGACCCCATCAATTTCGATTTCCAGACTCCGGCCCACATGATCGAGGCCGTTTACCGCGCCATGCGCGACGGCAAAAACGGCTACGCGCCTTCGCCCGGAATCAAGGAAGCACTCGATGCCATTCGCGGCGAAGCCGCACGCAAGGGCATTTCCACGGTACAAGACGTCTTCGTCACCACCGGCGTCAGCGAGACTGTCGATCTCTGCCTCACTGCCCTGCTCGATCCCGGCGACGATCTGCTCACCCCGGCGCCCGATTATCCGCTGTACTCGGCCGTTCTGGCCAAGCTCGGCTTTGGACTGAATTGTTATTACTTGAACGAAGACGACGGCTGGCAGCCCGATCTCGACGACATCAAGCGCCGGATCACGCCGCGCACCCGCGGCATCGTGCTGATCAATCCCAACAATCCCACCGGATCCGTTTGCACCCGAGCCATGCTCGCCGAAATCGCCGAACTCGCTCGCCAGCACAATCTGGTGATCTTCGCCGATGAGATTTACGACAAGCAGATTCTTGACGACGACCAGCACATCGCCTTCGCGTCCGTCGCGCCCGATGTTCCCACCATCACCTTCGGAGGTTTGTCAAAGAATTATCTCGCCCCCGGCTGGCGTATCGGATGGGGCATCGTCAGCGGCGAAGCGGCCGCCGTCAAGCAATACAACGAAGGCATCCAAAAGTTATTGCGGGCGCGCCTGTGCGCCAACCATCCCGAGCAATACGCCATCAAGCCCGCGCTCGAAGGCCCGCAGGACCACCTGCTCGAAGTCCGCCGAAAACTCCGCAGCCGCCGCGACCTCACTGTCCGCTGGGCCAATTCCACTCCGCGCATAAGTTGCGTCTCGCCGCGTGGAGCGTTCTATGCTTTCCCTCGCATCGACATCCCTGAGGGCGACGAGATTTTCGTCCGCGAACTCATCCTGCAAAAACACGTCATGGTGGTGCACGGTTCCGGCTTCGGCCAGAAGCCCGGCACCAGGCACTTCCGCATCGTCTTCCTGCCCGACGAAGCGACTCTCACGAAAGCCTACGCCGCCATCGCAGAACTACTGCAGGAAAGATATCCGTAGCCGCAGTTTTTTCGTTGGCGTCATCCCGAGCAAAGCCGTTTTTCAGACGGAGCGAGGGATCTCGCGCGCATCGCTACAACAGCCCTGGAAACGCAATTACCCCACCCACCTTGGTCTTTCCCCCCGAATCCACTTAAAATCGCCTCAGCGCATGAAATTAAGCCGTAACCCATGATCGACATCCATTCCCACATCCTGCCCGAAGTCGACGACGGCCCCACTTCCTGGGACGTTCTCGCAGGAAATGTGCCGCCGCGCCGCCGCCGACGGCATCGAGCACATGGTCGCCACTCCTCACGCCAATGACCGCTACCATTACGACCGCGAATACATCACTCAGCTGCGTGATCACCTGCAGCAACTCATCGGCCCCGTGCCGCGTCTCGGCCTGGGCTGCGACTTCCACCTGTCCTACGAGAACCTGCAGGATGTCATGATCCACCCCGAGCGCTACCTCATCGAGGGAGGCCGCTACCTGCTGGTCGAGTTGAGCAACTACAGCATCCCGGTGCAGATCGAGGAAGAGTACACGCGCCTGCGCCAGATCGGGATCACTCCCATCATCACCCATCCCGAGCGCAACCCCATGCTGCAGCGCACCCCGCAACGCGTGCTGCAGTGGGTGGAACTGGGCTGCGCCGTGCAGGTAACGGCCTCGGCGTTCACCGGACTCTGGGGTGAACAGGCAACCCGTATGGCACACTGGCTGCTGAAGCGCGAAGCCATCCATGTGCTGGCGACGGACGCCCACGATCTCAAGCACCGCCCGCCCATCCTCTCCGACGCGCGTGACATGGTAGAGGACCTGTCCAGCGCCGACATCGCCCACGCCCTGGTAGACGACAATCCTCGCGCCATAGTCACCGGCCTGCCGCTCCCATATTTCCCCGAACCGAAGATGGATGGCTGAGAGATTACGGGATGATTTCGCAGGGGTCGGCCCACCGGAGAGGAAGGCCGAAGTAGGACGCAGGAAGAAAGCCGCCAATCAATAGGCCATGGTGAAGTAATTCATAGGACCGTTGTAGAACAACAGAAATTGCGAAAGTATGTCCCGTCCTATCAGCGCATGAAAACCTTGCGCCTGGAGAAGTTCGGCCTTGATCACAGCGACGTTGTTTACCGTGAGGGGTGCATGAGTAACCAATGCGCCCGGGATCACGAGGCTTACATCGTATTGATCACAAGTCTGAGGCTGCACTCCCGTGGTTGGAGTATTGACCGTTGCCACCCCCGTAACGGAGAGCTGCAATGCGATCAGCACTGATGGGTCAATGCAAGTATGGCTCGCGCCAGTATCAATCAGGGCACGAATTGGAACTCTGTTCGGGATCGGCTGGCCGGCGGTGATAAGTGCCGCACCACGAGATTCACTGACGCCAACCGACGCATTGCACAGCCAACCCTTGCGGAGACACCTGTAAATTGAAATAGGGCAAGTTGATCAACTCGCAGTGATGCGATAGGGATCGACGAACCGCGAAATAAACTGCACCTGCTCAAGAGAATGAATCTGCTTTACCAAAAAAGGTTCCAGCTTGAACTTCTCGTATCCCGCCTTAATGGCGTCGTCGTAGGCGCTATACGTGTCGACGATTTCATCCCCGTGGATCAGGACGAACTTGCCCTCGTTCTCTTTCAACTTCGCAAGATTTTTCTTGTATGTTTCCAGCTCTCGCTCTAACGCCATAAGAAACTCACACCGTCCGCAGTTTCGCGGATTTTAATCTCGAGCCCATTATAGGTCAAGAACCGAGTGGCGGCACAAGACCCAAACGGTACGAGAGTATTAAGCCCAGCCGCGAAAGGTTCATTATGGAAAACGGGAATTGAACTTTTCGCAGGCACGAATTCTGGTCTTTTCCTTAAAATTCCGGTTCGCGAAATTGACGATTCTATATCTTATTGAGAACATAGCAATATAGCATATAACTACTTAGAAAATCTAGAACCTACCTCTAAGTTCTTCGCCCTCAATAAGTTTGGAGGGAACCTGGGCACCATTCCACCCTTCGCCGTTTTCGGAGAATGGGTAAGGCGATACGTCGATCACCACAGGCCGTAGGTCGGCAATCGCCAGCAGGAAAGAGGTCAGCTCGTCCTGCGGTTATTGCGGAACGGAACTGGATTCGGGATCGCCGGGCGACTTGGAAGGCCCGCTCGAAACGCTATGCACGGAATCGGGCGGAGTGGTCATGGCGCTGTCCGGGTTCAACAGATGATCGTGGTCCGGGCCCAAGCCCAGCTTGATCAGAGCCCGCGCGTCGGGAGTGGTCTTGCTCTGCCAGCCATGGTCAGCCTGGAACTTCTGCATGGCTTTTTGGGTGTTGTCGTCCCAAACGCCAGACGGACTCCCGGTCAAATAGTGTTCACGAACCAGGGCTTGCTGAATTTGCCGGGCACGCCCGGAATCGATCTTTTGCTGCCCCCGCCGCCGGCTGGATGCGGTTTTGTTTGACTTTTTATGAGAACTCTTATGGCCTGAGGCAGGCTTGGCCGCAGCAGCATGATGAGAAGCGGTGACTTGCTTCTGAACTGGCGTCTTCGCAGGCGGTGGGCTGCTCTGGTCGGCAGACGCCATCGCCGCAGTGACCAGCACCGCGACGCCGAACGTGAAAAACTTTGTCGCCCACGATCGAAGCAAAAATTCACCTCACCAGATAAGACCGCCATTGGGACGCGCCAAACCGGCGCACCCGAGACCCTGGCACTGAGCTATGATCTGCGATTGCAGCACTCAGTGCCAGTCTCCAAGGTTTGCAGCTTGGTTACGGAAGTGTACCCGCCAGGAAGAGGGTCCCATCCTGACGCCCCGCACCTCGTTGGCGCACCAGGAACACGACGTCCTGGCCGCTCTTCAGAGTGGAAGCGATGCGGTTGAATTCCTCCTCGGAGTTGACCGCCTGTTTGTTGATCTCGAGGATCACATCGCCGCGGCTGAGCCCGGTATCATCGGCAAACGAACCTGGCTTCACGTCTTGCACAATCACACCTTTGCCGGCGGGGATTTCGAGCCGATCCGCAACATCACTGGTGATGCCGCGAACCGAAAGCCCCAGTTTGCTTTCCTTCGGAGCTTCCTCTTCGCCACCCTCGTCGTCTTCACCCAGACGGGCCGCAAATAGCTTGGCGCGGTCCGCAATGGTGATCGTGGCATCCTGCTTCTTGCCGTTGCGGACAAGTCCGATGTCGACTTTGCTGCCCGGCTTGCGGCTGGCGATGTCAGCCACCAATTCGTCTCCGGTCTTGATGTTCTTGCCGTCAACCGAAACAATGGTATCGCCAACCCTCAGCCCGCCCTGCTCCGCCGGGCTTCCGGCAACCACGTTGGAAATGGTGACGCCGCCGTTCCCGGCGCCGTACACTCGTGCGATGGCCGGGTTCTCTTCCTGTGCGAACTCCACTCCGATCGAGCCGCGGGCCACCCGGTGGTCAGGCCCGATGAGCTGGTTGTACACCTGCACAATCGTATTGGAGGGAAGCGCGAATCCGACGCCCGCGTAGGCGTTGGTGTCCGTCAAGATTGCGGTGTTGATGCCGATGATCTCCCCGGCCATGTTGACCAGGGGGCCCCCCGAGTTCCCCGGATTGATGGCGGCGTCGGTCTGGATGAAGGATTGGAACTGTCGATTGGGCACGATGTTGCGGCCCTTGGCCGAAACGATCCCGGCGGTCACGGTTTCCTGCAATCCGAAGGGACTGCCCACGGCAAGCACCCAATCACCCACCTGCATGCTGTCGGAGTTGCCGAGCTTGGCAGTGGGCAATGGCTTGTCGGTATCAATCTTGATCACCGCCAGATCGGTTTCCTGGTCCGTGCCAATGACCCTGGCATCATGTAAAACTGTGCCCGGATCGTCCTGCAGCTTCACCCGAATCCGGTCAGCCTTCTCCACCACGTGCCGGTTGGTCAGGATGTACCCCTTGGAGTCCACAATGACGCCTGATCCCAGCGAGTGCTCGCGAATCGGGCCCTGGTTCGGCTGCCCGCCGAAAAAGCGGTCGAAGAAGTCGTCATACGGGCTCTGGTCACCGCCGCCCTGGTCGGGCATCCCGTGGTGCCGGTGGGGGTTCTTGATGGTCGACTCCGTGTTGATGTTGACGACGGTTGGCTCCAGTTGCTTGGCGATCTGCGAAAACTGGTTCGAAAGCTGCTGCGGGTTTGGAATGGTCAACGGAGTTGCGTCCGACGCCTTTTTGCTTTCCTGGCCTTTAACGCCGTTTGAGACCACTGTCCCGATCAGGATTCCAACCGTCAGGGTGGCCAGAATCGTCAGCGTGTAGGCCATTCGATTCGCCTTCAGGCGCGCCCAAAAAACACTTCTCCGAGCATCCATACCTTCACTCCCTCCAGTCTCATGCATACGTTGTTATTATAGCGGCTTGGGAGTCAAGGGGGGAAAAGCAGCAGTCAGGAGTCGGTAGTCAGGAGTTAGAGTCGCAGTTTGGAGACAGCAAGTTTCAGGGATTCCCCCCCTGACTCCTGACTCCCGACTACTGACTACCGATTCTCCGCTATACCGCGACGGGCTTCTCTGCCAGAATTTTCGTTTCCAATTCGATCCGAGCCGACAGCGAGCGGGTAATTGGGCAAATCCGCTTGGCTTTTTCGACCAGACGCAGAGCGCGCTCGCGTTCCGCCTCCGCGAAAATGATGACCACTGGCCGCAATGTCACGACGGTGAACCGGTACCCGCCCTCGTCCCTTTCGAGCACGCCATCGACGGCAACCTCGATTCCCTGAAATTCCAGATTGGAAGCGCCCGCAACCGCCCGGAAAGCCGCGATGAAGCAGCTGGCCACGGCGGAGAGCAGAAAATGCTCCGGCGTCCAGACCCCAGGTTCCCCGCCAAACTCCGGTGGCGCGGAGAAATGAACAATGCGCGGGGCGCCATGCTCGAGTTCGACGAAACTCCGGTCCTGATGGTGCCACTGTGCGCTGGCATGATAGCTGTACTTCGATTCCATGGCAGGTTTCTCCTCAACCTAAGACTAACCTCGCCGCCCGCAACCCGCTGCGAACGTCATCACAAGGCTGCGTGATCTGGAACGGCTGTGCGGGACGGACCGGCTGGTGATTATAGTCATATGCGGAAGTGACGGCGGTCACCGCGCTCAGGTACACGAAAACGAGACAATGTCTTGCCGAATCTTACCGAGGCAGGAGCTTCGCTGGTTTTCTACCGGGAGGGTGCAGGAGTTATGTCCGAGGACAAGCGCGACATCCTCGAGGTTTTGAAGTCCGAGCTCGCATTCATCGAGCAGGGCGGCTATGAAGCCCCCCTGCGCACGCCGTGGAAGCCGACCTCGATCTTCCTGGACTCCCCTGCGTGTATCAACTTCAAGGATCCGCAGCGCTCACGTCCCTGCACCGAATGCCTGCTCACCGACTTTGTTCCAATCAGGTTCCTGGGTGAAGACGTGCCCTGCCATCACATCCCGCTGAATGCTCATGGAGAAACCATCTACACCATGGAGCGGCAATATGCGCCGTCGGAACTGCAATCGGCTGTCCGGGACTGGTTGCGAACCACCATTGAACGGCTCGAGCAAAACCGTGCCGGGAACCAGCAGGCTCAGGGTCTGCACGCCTAAGCAACATTCATCCTTGGGACTCTCGTGGGAACCACAGAACGTGCTTTTGCTTTGACTATTCTATAATTGAGGTTAGCTTGGCTGTTGGAGAGTAGCAGCTACAGCGCTTAACTGAGGATGGCAAATGCTCTCCAAATGCGCGCACCCAACCTGTTTTGCCCAATTCCGCTACCTGCGGCAGGGCAAAGTCTTCAAGGTCTTCATGCCTTCCCATGGGCACGAAGGCCGCAGGATTGAATACTTCTGGCTTTGCTCCGACTGTGCGCAGATATTCAAGATCGTCCTCGAACATGGATTCGTGACCACCCAGCCGATCCATCTCCAACTTACCGACGGCCGGCCCGCGCCGTCCTCCCAGAGCGTAATCGGGAGAGCCGCTTGAGATCTGATTCCTAATCTTTCTTTGGTGGTGCGGTTTCCAGGTCCTGTGGAAATGACTTAAACACGACTTGGCGCGCCTTCGAAGCGACCTTTTCCCCGGCATCGCTGTGCGATTCGGTCAAAGTCCCCCGCAGCAAACGGTATCCTTCTTCGCCGGGGTTCCTTCCGGCAGCGTGCTCGACTGCGCCGGTGAACTCGTACCAGACAGCGTGCACAGTTTCGGTGGTAAAACTGAGTTTGGCGCCCTGAATTTTGGCCGTTTTGAAGAATTGGTTGAGAAAGGCGCCGCGGTCGCTCTCGGAATCGCCATAACGGGAAATGAAGCCGGTCACGCGGCCTGCTTCTTCCACCGTGACCTGGACGAATTCCCCTTCCTGCAAGAAGCTGTACATGCCGGAGATGTCCTCGGCAGCGGCGGGAGTCGCCTGACCGGGCTGCGCAGCTTGCCCCCAGAAGGAATGGGTAAGGAAGAATGCAAAGAAGAGGGCGCTGGCGACTTTCATTTCGTTATTAGAACACAGTAAGGAGGCAGGAACGCTGCGCCGCGTTATTCGCCCCAATCACGGCTATAATTAGGTCACTTCTCGCCGTGATGTGGCCATGAGACGACAGCCAAGGGTCATCCATTCCCCGCGGAATCCATCCAGCCTCCCGGCTGTGCCGGCGCTGCTGGTGACCCTGGAGCCTTGGGGGCACGCGTTTTTTCGGAATCTCGCGGACTTGTTTCGGCCGCAGCCGCCATTGCCGCAGGAATCCTCTGCACCGGGAGACTTCTGGCCGGACGTTCCTGGTAACGCGGCGGTTTCCTTGGGCAAGCTTCCTGGAATCCGCCATCTACCATGTCACGGTGATCGTGGTGCTCTGGAGTTCAGCTCAGCTGTGGCCAAAACCTTCGCAGGTAGTCGATCCGCCGTCGTTTCATAGCTCGGACGTTTTGTACTACGAAGCGCCGGAGTACTTGCCGCCTCTGAATACCGGACAAACCCCAGCGCGCTCGCCGCAAAAAGGAGATCCCGAGCTCGCTGCCCAGCCCATCCTGTCGGTGCCGCCGGAGCCGGATAATCGCACCCAAACGATTGTCACACCACCCCAGCTGAAACTCGATCGCGATGTGCCTTTGCCGAATATTGTCGCGTGGGACCGTCCGGCGCCCAGCATTCCCATGTCAGCGACTTCTATTTCATCCCCAAACCCGAAAGTCCCTTCGTTGCCGGTCAACGTCGTAGCTCCGCCGCCTGAGGTTGCAAAAAACCAACTGAACCCGGCGCTGCCCATGGCGCAAACGGTTGTGGCTCCGCCTCCAGAAATGAATTCGGCTCGGTCGCGCCGTCAAGCTCCCGCCCTCCAACCGATGATCGTGCCTCCTGCGCCAGCCGTCGAAGGAGCCGACACGCAACGCTTCGGTGACATCAACATTGCCCACAGCCAAGTCGTTGCGCCCGCGCCACAGTTGCCGATGGAGGAACAACTCGCGCGCGGAGGTTCCGTGCATGGCGGCGTGCCGGGAACTCAAACTGCTGTGGTTCCGCCACCGCCCTCGATTGCAGAGGCTGGCACTGGCAAGGATGGCCGACTGATCGCGCTGAACCTGCATCCCGCAGCCGTGACTGGTCCGGTCGATCCCCCAGCCGGCAACCGGCGCGGAACTTTTGCCGCAACTCCGCAAGGCAAACCCGGAGCGACCGGAACTCCTGATGTGGCTGGGAACGCAAGATCGTCGGCTGGCAAGTCGGCAAGTGCTGGCGCAGGAAATGGAGCAGGGTCGGGGAAAGATGTAGCCGGTATTCCGCCGGGCCTGGTGGTTGGCGCACCTCCTAAGGCGGACCCCAGCACATCCAATGGCGGTTCCGGATTCTCCACCAACCCGCGCTTGCTCGCGGACGCCAAGCTCCCAAGCATGACTTCCCCGCGGCGATCCAATTCTGATAACTCGCCGAATGAGCCGACCGAACTCGAACGTAAAGTGTTCGGAGTGCGAAGGCTCTACACCATGACGCTGAATACGCCGAACCTGAACTCGTCTGGCGGAAGCTGGGTCATGCACTTTGCCGAACTCAACGAGAACCCACTGGACAAGAGCGCGGTCACCGCGCCGGTCGCCACCCAGGAAGTAGATCCGGGATATCCGCTGGAACTCATGCGGCAGAACGTGCAAGGCACCGTGACGCTCTCAGCGGTGATTCACGACGACGGTCACGTCGGCGAGATACAGGTTCTCAGCGGCGTTGATGACCGCCTCGATCAGTACGCTTGCGCAGCTCTGGCGCGCTGGCGGTTTCTTCCCGGGGAAAAGAACGGTAAGCCAGTTGCCCTGCAAGCCGTGATTATGATTCCGTTCCGTCCGATGCGGACCAAGTCCAATTTCTGACTCGCATCGTCTCGAAACTATTAGGAAGCAGTCTTACCCAACAAAACAAGAACCAGCAGGATTCGTTTCAATCCCAGCTCCCGCCCACTGCAGTCGAACCACTCTTGCAGGGTGTGTGCGCCGCCTCCGATTCCTCCGCCGCCCATGGCGATCGCTTCCCGTCCCAACGACAAAGGAATATTCGCATCGGTCGAAGCTCGCTGGATGTGCGCTGCATTCCCCAGATACGCATCCACGGCGCGAACCACTTGCAACATTCTGGCTTTGGAATCCAGTTCTCCCGCGGGACGATTCCCGATAGCAACCACCTCACAGCCGAGGCCTGGCGAACGGCGCGATGCCGATATGCGGCGCTCGCTCGCCTGCAACTCAAGTTCAATCGCGCGCTCCAGTTCACAGCGCAATGATATTTCCAGGCGCTCCATCTCCTCCATGGAGGTCGAACGGATATCCACCCGCATGCTGGCGGACTCGGGAATGGAATTCACCGAAGTCCCCCCGCGAATCACTCCCACGTTGAAAGTGGTTTTCGGCGACGTGGGCAGAGGCGTTCGAGTAAAGGCTTCGATGGCGCGCGCCAGCACGAGGATTGGGTTGGGAGCGCCAAAGTCACTCCACGAGTGGCCCCCGGGCCCGCGAATGGTGATCTCCAGCCGCCGGCTTCCCAGCGCCTCCGCCACAATCGTGTCCGAGCCGGCGCCGTCCAAAACCAAGGTGTAACGGATGACATCCTTCCAGCCCGGATCGGAAAAGATGTGCCGCATCCCGCGCAGATCACCTTCTCCTTCTTCCCCGACATTTCCAACAAACAACATGGGCAAGTCCAGGGACAACTTCGCCGACTGCATGGCCGCCGCAATCGCGAGCATGGCGATGACTCCGGCGCCGTTGTCGGAAACCCCCGGCCCATAGATCCGGTTGCCCTCCCGGCGAATGTTCAACGGCGTACCCTCCGGGAAAACCGTATCGATATGAGCGCTCAGCACCAGCCACTGCTTGCCCGGCGCCGGGCGTACGCCGAAAATGTTGCCAACCTCGTCGCGGTGGACCTCTTCCAGACTAAGTTCCTGAAAGCGCGCCATCAGCCAGTCTCCACGCGTGCCTTCGCCGAATGGAGGCGCGGGAATGGCCGCCATCTCTGCCTGCCATGCGGCCAATTGACTTTCATGGGCGCGGCACCAGGCCATGGCAGCGCGGACCTCGGCAAGAGAGGCTGCGCGCGCAGCCTCTTGCTGCAGCGTCGCAGGCTCAGCAGGCTTTGCGGCTCGGGGAGCGGAAGGCATGGTCCTCGATGGTCATCTTACAACAGCCGGATTGTGCAAAGTTGGATTTCAGACGGCGACCACCCCCCAGAGCAGCTTCTTCGGCAACCATGTATAGAGGTCCGCAATCTAATTTTGCATGCGGTTCGCCGCTTGAGCATCGGCTACTCGTGTAATTTTCAGCCGCGATTTCGTTAAACTAGAACTATGAAACTGAAGCCTGCCCTATTTCTACCGGTAGCGGCCGCGTTCCTCCTTAGTTCGCCGTTTTGGACATTCGCCGACGAAGGTCCTCTCGATACCGCCCAGCCCAAAGGCATAACGCCGGACGAGATCATTCAGCGTTTTGCGGCCAAGGAAAAGGAGTTCAAGGAGGCCCGTGACCAATACACCTACCGCCAAGATGTACAGGTGAAGACGCCGGATGACAATGGCGAATATCACGAGGTTTTTGACGTCACCTTCGATGATCAGGGCAAAAAGGTCAAGAACGTGGTGTTTGCCCCGCAGAGCACGCTGGAGCGCATCATGATGACTCAGGAGGACATCGACGACATCGAGAACCGTCTGCCGTTCGTGTTGACCAGCGACGAGATCGGGGAATACAGCATCCTTTACGTCGGCCAGCAGCAGGAAGACGAACTACACTGCTACGTCTTCGACATTGCCCCCAAACAGATCGAGGGGAAAAAGCGCTATTTCCAGGGACGCATCTGGGTGGACGACCGGGATTTTCAGATCGTGAAAACCTACGGCAAGACCGTGCCCGATATCCGCAAGAAAAAGAACAGCGAGAATCTTTTCCCCAAGTTCACCACCTGGCGCGAGCAGGTCGACAACAAGTACTGGTTCCCCACCTATACGCGCGCCGATGACACTCTGAATTTTGCCACCGGCGGGGTGCACATTGTCGAGATCGTGAAATACGAGAACTACAAGAAATTCGGTTCCAACGTAAAGATCACTTACGAGGGCAAGGAAGTGCAGAAGGGGGATCAGAAAGACAAGTCCCAGCCTCCGCCACCTTCCACTCCGCCGGCAACTCCTCCCAAGTAGCCTTGCGCAGTCAGTAGTCGGGAGTCAGTAGTCAGCAAACCGCATCGGGGACTGGTACTGACTCCCGACTCCTGACTCCTGGTACTTAGTAGAAGAGGTACTTCCGCCACTTGTCGTCGGAGCGGCCCATCAGCCGCATGATGTGGCGGCTGGTGTGGAGACTGAAAGCTCGCGGTTCCCGCATCAGCTTCATTCCGGCTTCGGCGGGAAACTGATTCCCCTTTCGCCGGTTACACGGGTGACAGCAAGCTACCAGGTTCTCCCACGTGGAGGACCCACCCCGCGAACGTGGGATCACATGATCCAGCGTCAGTTCCCCGGAAGCCAGAACCTCGCCACAGTACTGGCAGGTGTTGCGGTCACGCAACAGGATGTTCTTACGCGAAAGGGCGCGCGTCTGGTGCGGAATACGGCGGTATTCCAGCAGGCGAATCACCGACGGCAGGCGCATCGCCACGCGGGCAGCGTGCAGGAAGTGGCCATTCTCTTCCTCGGTCATGGCGACGCCCTTGAGTACCAGAATAATGGCGCGGCGGGCGGCGCAGACGTTAATCGGCTCATAGGACGCGTTCAGCACCAGCACCGGCATATGTAACACGTGCCCGTCGCCGTTGGTGTGGATACCGGGGATGACCGGCATGAGCACATGAGCCCGTCCATTCGCCGAATTGTTCCACTTGCCTGACATAAGCTCTTACGATGCGCGGGCGGCCATCGCCACCCCGGATTCAACTTCAGGCGCTTCCAAAGTAGCCCCCTGAAGTTCCATCTTTAGGGTGCGCGCGACCGTCGCCACATATACCTTTGATGCGCCCGCGCGGCGCAACACGCGGGCACATTCCGAAACCGTGGTGCCGGTGGTAAACACATCATCGACCAGCAGGATCGGCTTGTCCTTGATCTCTTCTGCATGGGCGACGGCGAATGCCCCGCGCATGTTCTCCCGCCGCTGGTGCCGCGTCAACCCGATCTGAGATTGCGTTTCGCGCCGCCGCTCCAGCACCGCGGACGCCAAATGAAAGCAGTTCGGTGAACTCACCAATTTCAAGGCCGCCTGCGCAATCAGTTCCGTTTGATTGAATCCGCGCTGCCGCAACTTTCTGGGGTGCAATGGCACCGGCACGACCAGAAACGGTCCTTCACCCAACCCAGGTTGGAGGTGAGAAACGGTTTCCGCCAACATGCGCCCCAACACCTTCGCCGACGGACGCACGCCTGCGTACTTGAGTAAATGGATCAACTCCCGCAGTCCGCCTTCGTAGCTGCCATACGCGGCAGCCTTCACAAAAGGAGGCTCCAGGCGACGGCACAACCCGCAGCGGGGCTCGCCGTTTTCAGCGGAGAAAGCGTACGGGCTGATCAGCCGCTCGCCGCAAATCGAGCAAATACCGCCGCCGATGGGACGAATGTCTGAAAGGCATTCCTGACAAACCGGCAGCCGCGAAAGATCGGTCAGAGGAGTACCGCAAAAGCGACAGTCGGACGGGAACAGGGTAGTGAAAAGAGCCGAAGCAACACCACTTAGGCCGGAAACGAACGAGGCAGCCACCGAACTTTCCTGCACCAGCCGGTTGGGTCCGGTAGCCCGAGTTGGGGTCCCGCTACTGCTGAAGACGATCCTCCCTCGCCCGAGCGCTGCTACGGGGGCTCCATCCGGGCGAATCGATTTCAGTATAGCTGGCGTTGACGCCAGGCGCAACGACCGCACTCGCCTGATGGCCCGTGTCCTTCAGTCCGACCCCGGATTCTTCCACACGGTTCGTTGGTGCCCGGCGTGGTTACTGGGGGTGGGCCAGAATGGCTTCCGCTGGGGCATTGGGACAACTTGTCTCCACCCGCGAAACTGGCACATTAGTCTAAGCCCTTGCGGACAAAGGAGCTAGCGCTCCCCCACGTTTGGGCCATGCGCTTGCAAGGAACAGGGTGTGCCCCGCTAGTCAGGGAACGCACATACTATGCACAAAGTCGCCAAGAAGAACTCACGACTTCGTTGCTTCGCCTTCGCATGCCTCACCCTGGCGTCGAACCTGTTGTTCGCCCAGCAAGCGAAGATTGCCAAGGATTTGCAGCATCTCCCGTCGGGACAGTGGGTGAATGTGATTGTCCAGTACCGTGTCCCGCCGACGCAGAAGCACTTCAGTCAAGTTGTGGTCAAAGGCGGTTCGATACAGGAGAACTTGCCCCTCATCAATGGGGCGGCATTCACGGTCAAGGCCAGTTCTCTGACGGCGCTGGCGAATGAGCCGGACGTTACGTACATTTCGCCCGATCGCACGGTCACAGCCACTGCAACGGTCACAGATTTTTACGACCAGGCGGTCCTGGCGCCATACGCCTGGTCCCAGAGCCTGACTGGAACCGGGATCGGGGTAGCCGTGATCGACAGCGGAATCACCGCCAACAAGGATTTCTCTCTTTCGACCGGCAAGGGTTCGCGGATCGTCTATAGCAAGAGTTTTGTCAGCGGCCAGACTTCGGCCAGCGACGCGTACGGACACGGCACCCATGTCGCCGGGATTATTGCCGGCAATGGAACGAGCTCCGCCGGCACGTCTTACACCAAGACGTTCGAGGGCATTGCTTACAACGTGAATCTGATCAACCTGCGGGTTCTCGACCAGAACGGCGCGGGCAGCGACAGCCAGGTGATCGCGGCGATCCAGGCTGCCGTCAGCCTGAAGAGCAAGTACAACATTCTCGTCATCAATCTTTCACTCGGCCGACCGGTCTTCGAAAGCTACAAGCTGGACCCGCTCTGCCAGGCCGTGGAGTCGGCGTGGAAAGCCGGCATCGTTGTGGTGGTCGCTGCCGGCAATGAGGGGCGCAACAATTCCGCTGGCACGAACGGATATGGCACGATCGGTGCCCCCGCCAACGATCCGTATGTCATCACCGTGGGCGCCATGAAGCCGATGAACACCGCGACTCGCGCCGATGACCTGATCGCCAGTTACAGTTCGAAGGGGCCGACTTTGTTCGACCATATCGTGAAGCCCGACATCGTCGCTCCCGGCAACATGGCTGATTCGGTGATGGCTTCTTCGACGGCAACCCTGGTTCAGAACTACCCCGGAAACATCGTCGCTCTTAGCTCCTACAGCAAGAGCAAAAAGGGTCCTTCTGCGTACTTCACCCTGAGCGGCACCAGCATGGCGACGCCGGTGGTGAGTGGGGCCGCAGCCCTGCTGCTGCAGCACACTCCATCGCTTACGCCCGACCAACTCAAAGCACGGCTGATGAAAAGCGCATACAAGACTTTTCCTCGGGAAAGCACTGCGACGGATCCTTCGACCGGCGACACCTACACCAGCCAGTACGACATTTTCACCATCGGCGCCGGATACCTCGACATCCAGGCAGCTTTATCTAACACCGACCTGGTCCCGGCGAAGGTTGGGAGTGCCATGTCCCCGGCCGTCGCTTTGGACTCGAGCGGAAACGTTTACCTGGTCACCAACACGTCGGAGAGTTGGAGCGGCTCAGGGGTGTGGGCAACCACGGTGGTGTGGGGAACGTCCGTGTTCGGAACGACGGACCTGAGTGGAGAGTCGGTGCTGTGGGGCTCTTCCGCATGCTGGGGTACCGGCAGTGACACCGGCTTCAGTGTGGTCTGGGGCACGTCGGTGGTCTGGGGGACTTCAACCACGAACAGTACCGAAGCCATCTCGATCGCAATCCAGGGGGAGGAGTAAAACCATGAATCCTCTACCTGGCAAAGACACTTCGAAAATGAAAAGCTCACGGCTGGCAACGACTTTTATCACCATCATTGCGGTCAGCGGGTTTGCGATGCTGGGCGGCAGCGCGCTGAAACTCACCGCCCTGCATCATTACCAGTTTCTTTCGTTGCTGGTGATCTCGGCGGTGGCCTCGCGCATGAGAGTGAAACTGCCGGGTGTGGATGGCACGATGAGTGTTAATCTGCCGTTTATGCTGATCGCAGCGGCGCAATTGAGCCTGTTTGAAACGGTAGTGGTGGCGCTGGTTTCGGCCGGAGTGCAGTGCATCCCCAGATCAGGCGGAACCTTCCAGCCGGTGAAAATGCTGTTCAGCGTCAGCACCATGGTTCTGGCTGCGGGCGTGGCTGCCCTGCTGTTGCACAACGATTGGCTGGTCAGCGCCACTCACCTGATTTCGTCTCTGTCGCTGGTGGCGGCGTGCAGCATATTTTTCCTGATCAACACCCTGTCGGTGGCCACGATTATTTCGCTGACCGAAGGCTCCCATCTGCTGCGCATCTGGTCCAGCATCTGCCATCTGTCGTTCCCGTATTACGTAGCCTGCACCGGTGTGACTTCGATTGTCACGGCCATGAGCCAACTCATCGGCTGGCAGGTGCCGCTGGCGATTCTCCCCGTGATGTTGCTGATGTACCGCTGCTACCGGCTGTACTTCAGCCACGCGGCCGAGACACCCGCGGCTGCCAGCGCTCGGGCCGCTGGCGCGCATTAGAACCTTATTGCCGCCAGAGAGTTTGGTTGGCCCTGGCAGACGATTTTCGAACTTTTCTGTGCTCACCACCAACTGAATTCCTTCTTCCGATCTAGGAGAGATGGCGGACTGGGGACTGTCGGGTCCTCTCGGTCCGCTTGCTGTTTCATCCAGGTGACCTTTTTCCCTTTAGGGGACGTTACCAGGCGATTTCACAACTTTGCGCCTTTTGTTCGCCAAAAGACGTGACAATGAGCGTAATCGAGATTTTGCAACCGTTGACCTACTAAACTCGATGTTCATTGAAAGTTGCTGCATGTTCACCCCTTACAGCAACTAAACGAAACGGCTACAGAATGCACTGGATGGATTGTTTTCTGTTGGGAAACTACTCTCAACACGCAAGCGATCGAATATTGTTGTCGAGTTGAAGAAGACTCGAGTGAATCCAATTTAATTTTGGAGGCTCAATCATGAGAGGCAAGATGCGCGCGTTTCGTCTACCAGCAGGTCTGTTGGTGACGTTGCTTCTGGCCGGGGTAGCGTTCGCCGGGCCAACCCAGGAACTGTTTACATCCAACGGGTCTGGCAACAACTATATTGGTGTCGGCACATATTCCCTTACCACCGCAGGTTCCCGGGATTATCGGTACAGTCACCCGCTGCTTATGTCGGATGACTATGCTGACCGAGTCGTAAGCGGGGGAAATTGGCCGGCAAGCAGTTCCGACACTGCCGATTACGCGGTTTGGGCGCTATTTGCTCGGTCGGCGACTGGCGCCCCGGCAAACCGAAATGCATTCCCCGAGCCGGGCGCTGCACCCGACGCGGCGGCGGTATTTAATTATTGGACTGTGAGCGGTGGCGACGCCGGGCTGATCACCCTGGCAAGTGGCCAGGGATCAAGTTCCTGGCAGGGTCTCTACGCCCAGCTGGCCAGCCCCGACTTCTCCACGCCTATTCCAGGCATGGCCGGAACCCACCGGGAAATCGGCAGGAGTGTGTTGGACGATAGTCCGCAGTGGAAAAAAGTTCCCGAACCCACTTCACTTACCCTGATGGGTACGGGCCTGGTGGCCCTGGCGGCCATGCTGCGACGCAGGCTTCGAGCTGCGTAAACAACAGGGTTCGTTGTTTTGCCCATATTGAGCTGCAACACGGCCTGGTCTAATCGAGGCGACTCGTGGATCTTTGGGCCAGAGGCCGAGTACGAGCGCCGCGGCGACAGTCAATGATATTGTGTTCCCGTGCGGATATACGATGTAAAGTCTACTTCGGCTCCGATATAGAGAAGAAGATCCACCCTCATCGAAAACAGATTGATGCCGTAATACACCCGTGAAATCCGGCAGGCGCTAGTTTCGATGAAAAAGCCACAACAATGAGTGCTATAGAGATATTTCAACAGCTAGTTGGCGGTTGCCCTCACAATCGATCTTCCCACATTGAAGGTTCCGGCGATTTGCTCCGAGTTCGACATAGCGCGTGATCGGTCTTACATTGGCCCTGGATCGAATCGACTTTAGACAAGATCGGGGAGGAAGAAATTCTCATAAGTTGCGGAGCGTAGTACACTAGGTGACTGAGAAGCTAATGCCCGAACCTTTAGTGCCACGCACGAAAGTGCTAGACAGGCGGTTTCGAATGAAAACTTTCGGTATACGGTTCCTCTCCAAAGCTATCATCGTAGGAGCGCTGGCCTCAATGCCTGCGGTAGCCCTCGCACAGTTCTCAGTCGGCATCAGCATCAATATCGAACCTCCCGCTATTCCGGTTTACGTTCAACCTCCCTGTCCACAACCCAACTTCATGTGGACACCCGGCTATTGGGCCTGGGATGGTGTCGGCGACTACTACTGGGTCCCTGGAACCTGGGTCGCAGCGCCGCAACCGGGCTATCTCTGGACACCGGGTTATTGGGGCTGGGGAGATGGAGGCGTTTACGTCTTCAATGCCGGCTATTGGGGGACGCAAGTCGGCTTCTACGGGGGCGTGAACTATGGATTCGGTTATGGTGGAGGCGGCTTCGCCGGCGGTGAGTGGCGCGGCGGCTCCTTCGCTTACAACACAGCAGCAGTATCCGTGAACACGACCGTGATTCGGACGACATATGTGAATACAACCATCGTCAACAACACGACGATCATCAACAACTCTCACACGAGCTTCAACGGTGGGCCGAATGGAGTTGCAGCGAAACCGACGCCGCAACAGCAAGCCTTCGCCAGCCAGCCTCACCTTCCAGCGACTGCGGCCCAACAGCAACATGAGCAAGTTGCGAAACAGGACAAGTCCAATTTTGCTTCGGCGAATCATGGTGTTCCCGCCCATGCCGCAGTGCCGCGTCCGGCTACCAGCGTCGCGGAACTGCAACACAACGCCGTACCTGCCAAAGCCGCCCCTGGGGCAAAGCCGTATGTTCCTCGTCCGGCCGCTGCAGCAAAGCCTGCAACCCGGCCTGCTGAAGCGGCGCAACCTGGAAACAAGACCCCAGCACCGGCGCATACGGCGCCAAATACACCGCCAGCTGCTCATACGCAGCCAGCGGCGAAGCCAGCGCCAGCCCCTGCCAAACCGGAGAGCGCGACTCGACCCGCGCAGCCAGCTCCGCACCCTGAAGCCGCGCCGAAACCTGCTGCAAAGCCGGCTCCGGCTGCAAAGCCCAAAGAGCCGCCACCAGAACACAATCCTGGAAACTAGGATCGGGCGGTGATGGCGGGCTGTGGCTCGCCAAAATATCGATCTGGCTGTGAAGCCACGTGTCATTTTGGCTCAAGGCTCCCGTTCTTAGTCGAGCCGACCTGATCGGATACGTACACCGTAGTTTTTCCTAACGTGGCGACTCCCTGAGAAAAACCAGACTGCTGACTTGGGAAGAGAGCTTCAGGATTCAGATATGTCTTCGCCCCTTTGGCCAGGGCAAACGGCATGATTGTTGACGGAAACAGGCCATAGCACTCACGACCGCATTCCTAGTGCTATGCAGGGCCCACTTGCTTGAACGCCTCCACATATAACGAGTGCGCGAGCTCTTGCGGCTCTCCGGGCCCATAAGAAGGCACTTTATCTCCGTAAAGTTTGCTATCGCCTTCGCGCGACTTCTCGACTTGCTGGAACCCTGCCTTCTGCAGCACCTCATCCATATAGTCGAAATCGAAAGCCGTGCGGTGTTGTCCATCACAGAACAGAAAGTTTGAGAACCTGCCGCCCAGGGAGTCAAAGTGATGCGGAAACCTATCCTCAAACCATTCCGTCCGCTGCTCCGCATAAGCCTGAATCGCGCCAGCTAGGTTGGGAACAATTAGTCGCACTCCGCCTCCCGGTTTCAGCACCCGAAAGCATTCGCGCAGAATGCGGCGCAATTCGGCTTCAAAAAAATGTTCGAACATGTGTGTCGAGTAAATCGAGTCCACGGAATTCGAGGGAAACGGAAGCCCGTTTCTCACATCGAGCCAAAGGTCGACGGAATGCAGCGGATTCGCATCGATGTTGATGAACCCGTCGAGATACTTCGGCCCGCATCCCAAATGCAGATGTGCCGGCCGGCTCGTCGGCCGCAGCGCATACAGGCCTTTGCGCAAAAGGTA
Source organism: Terriglobia bacterium (assembly GCA_963758285.1). Lineage (GTDB taxonomy): Bacteria > Acidobacteriota > Terriglobia > Terriglobales > Acidobacteriaceae > DASVWZ01. The sequence continues at coordinate 66,439 of CAVWUT010000018.1, forward strand.
ATTAGGAAGCGTCGCCTTGGCTACCCCGGCGAAAACCAAATCTTTGTAGCGCTGATGAAGCAAGGATTCCCTCCACTCAGCCCTACTATGCCACGCAGCCATTAAAGTTGGGGACCGCTGCCCCGTACCGACTATGGTGCGCCCACATCTGAACGATGCCAGAGCTCGTGTGGCGCGGGCGCCCTCGCCCGCGAAAACCTAGCCCACGATCCCCTGCGCCCCGTCATCCCGAGCGTAGTCGAGGGACCTGCTCTTTTGCATACCGAGCAGAAGTGCCCGCCAGTCACCCTTCGCTTTTCTCTTGACTCCAGACCGGCAAACCGTCACCATCGCTATAGCTAGTGACTAAACAACATATTTGTCAATATAACTCCTTGGGAATCTAGATTTTACCTCTAAGTCCAATCGAATCTAGATTTTGCTGGGAAAATGTCCGTAACCTGATGATTCCACTAGACCGAGGGGGAGGGGGTATACCTCTTATTCAAGCCGCAAAAAGTTCGCGATCAGCTTCTTGCCTTGGTCGGTCAAAACGCTCTCCGGATGGAATTGCACGCCTTCGACCAGGAATTTCTTGTGTCGCAATCCCATGATCGTCCGCGAGCCGTCGGGCTCAGTCGTCCACGCGCTCACCTCGAGTTGGGAAGGCAGATCGCTTTCGCGAACGATCAAAGAGTGATATCGAGTCGCCGTCATCGGACTGGGCAGCTTGGCAAAGATCGTCTTGCCATCGTGCTGCACTTCGCTGGTCTTGCCATGCATGAGGTGAGGGGCTCGCACCACGGTACCGCCAAAAGCCTCGCCAATCGCCTGATGTCCCAGGCAGACTCCCAGGATCGGAACTTTGCCGCCAAAGTGCCGGATCAGTTCAACGCTGATGCCCGCCTCGTGCGGCGTGCACGGCCCCGGCGAGACCACAATCCGCTCCGGCCGCATCGCTTCCACCTCGGCCACAGTGACCTGGTCGTTGCGGCGAACCACCACCTCCGCACCCAGTTCCCCCATGTACTGGACGAGGTTATAGGTGAAAGAGTCGTAGTTATCCAGGACGAAAACCATAGAAGCTGCCCAATACACAGATTACCGCAAAAGCCCCGCCCGCAAACCTCGGCAAGAGCACCGGGAAATCACCACACTCCGGCGCTTAGCCTTACTACACGGTGAGCCCCGGAGTGGCGTTCGCGACTATGGCCGGCCCAAGCCCCTTGACACGCTCGCTGCAACGCGTAATGCTACAGGCTCAGCGGAGAACCTATGGCCGAGCCCCAGCAGGAAAAGCGTTCGACTCGTCGTTTTGCGTTGCGGCTGCCGGTTTCTGTCAGCTACACCGAGAACGGCGATCAGGAGAAAGCGGCGCAGACCCGCGATGTCAGTGCGCGCGGCATCTGTTTCTACCTGGAGTCGGCGATCCAGGCCGGCGCTGTGATCGAGTTCACCTTGACCCTCCCGCCGGAAATCACCCTGACCGAAAGCATCCGGGTGCGCTGCAAAGGCAAGGTGGTTCGAGTGGATCCCGGCGCTTCCGAGGGCAAAGTCGCGGTCGCGGCCATCATTGACGAATACGAGTTCCTGTCCGAACCGTAAACCCAGGCGTCTTGGTGCACAGTGATTCCTCCTGGCGCTGGCCCTCGCGCCCAGTCCAATACTTTCCTGCATGTTCTGCGGATGATATCGTTCTTCTAGAGAACCCTTCAGGGAGCATGTCAGCTTTGCCTATCCGTGTGCAGGCGGCAGCGATTGCGCTGCTATGGCTGGTGCTGCCTGTTGTCGGGGCTCAATCCGCTCCGCAATTGCTGGCCAGCACGGAAATTGCCTCCGTGCAATCCGTGCGGATGATCCCGGCATGGGACGGACCGGCGATTGAGATTCTCGCCAGCCGCCCTCTGATACCTTCGATCACCAAGCTGGAGAATCCACTGCGCCTGGTCATTGATCTGCCGGGCGCGGTCCTGTCCGGTAGCCATCCGCGAATCGACTTCCATAACGAGCAGGTCAAGGGGGTGCGGGTCAGCCAATACCGGACCCCTCCGTCGCCGGTCGCGCGAATCGTGGTGGATCTCGCAGCCCCTGTGGATTCCAGTTGGGATGCCGCGGGAAATCGCCTGATGGTACGAATGCGAACGGTGCCCCAGGCCACCGCCAAGCCGCCGTCCGTTCCCGCCTTCAGCACCGGCGTGCAGCCCGCGGCAGTTCCGCTGAACACCAGTTCGAATGGGGGGGTGGTGCTCGCCGGGAGCAAGATTCCGCCGGGGTCGTCGGTGACCGCGGGTTCCGACACCGCAATTCTCCGCCTGGGACGCGGTGGCGAAGTGCGAGTCTGCCCGGGCACTACCGTATCTGTGACCGCGTCGCAAAACGGCCACGCATTGATGTTGGGGATGAGCACCGGGGCGCTCGAGGCGCACTACTATCTCGACGCTTCCGCCGACTCGATCCTAACCCCGGATTTTCGCATCGAGTTACCGGGGCCGGGCCAGTTTCACTACGCAGTCAGCGCCGACTCGCGGGGAAACACCTGCGTTCGTGCCCTGCCCGGCAATACCGCGTCGGTCATCGTCTCCGAATTGCTTGGGGAAGGAACCTATCAGGTGAAGCCGGCTGAGCAGGTGGTGTTTCGCTCGGGGCGCTTGAACAATGTGGACGCGGTTTTGCCGGCGGGGTGCGGTTGCCCGCCGCCCGCGATTCCGGTGATGAGAGCTTCCGCCGTTCCGCCGCCAACGTCGGAAAGAAACCTGCCTTCGTCGGTGAATCTAGCTGCTGAGCGGCAACCGCTGGGAACCACGCCCGCAGCCCCTGCGGAGCATGCTCCACCAGCCGGGTTCGCAGCAGCTTCGCCGGAGACCGCTCCGCTTCCTCCTAGCAAGCCCAATGAAGTGCACGTGCAAGTCGAGGCGCCATTCGTGTTTCGGGCAAGTGATCCCCCGCCGCCGCAGCCCGCTCCAGTCCGGGAAGTGGAGCTTCTGCCGTTGCAATCGCCGCACCCCGCGTTCCTCCAGGCCGCAACTCTTCCGCCGGTCCAGATGCAGCCGAAGCCGGCGCGCCACGGGGTCATGGGCAAGATCAAGGGCTTCTTTGTGGCGCTGTTCGGATGAGCGCGTTCCGGAATCAGCGGCGGATGTCCCGGATCAAGGGAGAAACCCGTTCGCGTAATTCATCCGCCAGATCGGCCCCGCGATCCACCGCGCCTTGCGCGGCTTGCTTGACATCTTCCTTGACATCGCCTGCCCAATCCTCAAGGTTTTCGCGGACATCTTCGTAACGGCGCCGCAGATCCTTTCTCAGACTCTTTCCGCTTTTCGGGGCACAGAGCAACCCGATCAGCGTCCCGGCTCCCAAGCCGATCAGCAGAAACGTAACCGCGGTTCCCACGCTGCTTCCCTGCTCGGAAGCTTCATATTTCCCTTCACGCATAAAGACACCTCTCTTAGTTCAGCGCTGCCATTTGGATGCGCTCATGTGTATTGTAGCTGGCCCGGGTGAGGAGCGAACTCAAATTCGAAGCTCAGCCGTTCGGCAACCGCCTCGACGGCGGTGCACTCTCCCTGCCCTCAGGTGGGACCTTGCGGATACGTGACACGAAGGAAAACACCCGTGCTGGAGCCTTCGGGACGTGTCCCTCGTGGTTTCTTGGTCTTTCTGTCTTGTCCTTTAAGATTAGTCCCACGATGCCCTCCGCTTCCACAACTTCCCCACGTCCTGTAAAATATGATGTTTGAGCCTTGTGTGCGGCGGGACCTGAGCTTCGCCTGCTTCCGCCGGCTATCCGCAATTTAAAGGAGATTCATTCCGCAATGTCGATTCCAGCCACCCAGCTTCGTCCGGGCATGATTATCAAGCACAACAACGACCTGCATTCAGTGTTCAGCGTGGAGCACCGCACGCCCGGCAACTTGCGCGCCTTCATTCAGGCAAAACTGCGCAACCTGCGCACCGGGGCGATGTTCGAGCATCGCTTCCGCTCGCCTGACCCCATTGAGAAAATCCAGGTGGACGAGCAGGAGATGGAATTCCTCTACAGCGACGGCGACAGCTTCTACTTCATGGATACCACGAACTTCGAGCAGACTCATCTGACCCGCGAGATCCTGGGCGGCGCGGTCGATTACCTGATTCCGAACCTGCAAATCAAGGTCGAATTCTTCGATGGCAAAGCGGTGGGAATCGAACTGCCGCAGACGGTGATTCTGACCGTGCTGCAGACTGAGCCGGGGCTGAAGAGCGCTACCGCTTCCAACGTCACCAAGCCGGCCAAGACCGAAACCGGGCTGGTGGTGTACGTTCCGCCCTTCATCAACGAAGGCGAAAAGATCAAAGTGGACACCGCTGAGGGCGTATATCTGTCGAGAGCGTAATGCCGATAGCCCAAGATTTTTCTTTGCGTTCTTTGCGCACTTGGCGGTTTAAGATTTTAGACGGCAATACAAGCACCTCGGATTCTAATCCCGACATGACTTCCGCTGAAAAATCAGCTCGCCGCTTTCTGGTACGCGGACGCGTGCAGGGCGTCGGTTTCCGCTGGTTTGTCGAGCGCGAGGCGCACATCCTCGGCCTCGCCGGATGGGTGCGCAATAATGCCGACAGCAGCGTGGAAGTACTGGCTGTGGGCACACGCGATCAACTCGCGGGATTAAGATCGCGACTGCGGGAAGGCCCGCGTGCCGCCCGCGTCGATCATGTGGAAGAATTCGATGCTGAGCCTGTTTCCGGTTTGACAACCTTTCGTATTGAAGGAGCCTGGTAAATGAACGCAGCGCCCGTTAGGCCGAACCCCATCAATTGCGAGCCGCTCAAGAAACTGATCCGCGAGGTCCCTGATTTCCCCAAGAAGGGAATCCTGTTTTACGACATCACAACGCTGCTGAAAGACAAACGCGGCTTCGCCTTGCTGATCGATGCTCTCGCCGAGCATTACATCAATCAGGACATCGATCTCGTGCTGGGCATGGAAGCGCGCGGATTTATTTTCGGCCCGGCTTTGGCCTACCGTCTGAATGCCGGATTTATTCCGGTGCGCAAGCCTGGCAAACTTCCAGCCGAGACCACGAAGTACGACTACGCGCTGGAATACGGCACCAACACCCTCGAAGTGCACAAAGACGCCATTCAGCGCGGGCAGCGCGTGATCATCGTCGACGATCTTCTAGCCACCGGCGGCACCGCGGAAGCCACCACGAAACTCGCGGGAACGTTAGGCGCCGAGATCATCGGCCTCGGCTTCGTCGTGGAACTCGACTTCCTCAAAGGCCGCGAGAAGCTGAAAGGCTACGACGTTTATTCGCTGCTGCATTACGACAAATGAAGCCTGCTCACGCTGATTTCGACGCCGGTCCCAGCGGAGGTCCTTAAATGGCGATTGCAACCATCAACCCAGCTAACGGAAAGCTGGAAAAGAAATTCGAACCACTCTCCGATGAGCAGCTCGAACAGATGCTGGAGCTTGCCTGGAAGACTTTCTCCACCTACCGCAAGGTGCCGTTTGCCGAGCGTGCCCGGATGATGCTTAGGGCTGCGGAACTTTTCGAGACTGAGAAAGAATCCCACGCCCGCAAAATGGCCATTGAGATGGGAAAATCATTTCGGGCAGCGATCGATGAAGCCGTGAAGTGTGCATCGGCATGCCGCTACTACGCAGAGAATGCCGAGCGCTTTCTGGCGGATGAGGTCGTAGAAACCGCGGCGAAGCGCAGCTTTGTCCGCTACCAGCCCATCGGTCCGATTTTGGCCGTGATGCCCTGGAATTTTCCTTTTTGGCAGGTGGTGAGGTTTGCCGCGCCCGCGCTCATGGCCGGAAACGTTGGCCTGCTGAAGCATGCTTCGAACGTTCCGCAGTGCGCGCTTGCGGTCGAAGACGTCTTCCGCAACGCCGGCTTCCCGGCGGGAGCGTTTCAAACGCTTCTCGTCGGTGCCGACAAGATCGATGGAATCTTAAACGATCCACGAGTGGTCGCGGCAACCCTGACCGGCAGTGAGCAAGCTGGAATCAAGGTCGGCACAGGAGCAGCTCAGAGGATCAAGAAGGTTGTGCTGGAACTCGGGGGCAGCGATCCGTTCATCGTGATGCCCAGCGCAAATCTGGAAGCCGCGGTTGCAACCGCGGTGAAAGCCAAGATCTTCAACAACGGCCAATCCTGCATCGCGGCCAAGCGATTTATTGTGGCGGAGCCGATTGCCGAAGCTTTCACTCAGGCATTCGTTCGCAAGATGGAATCGCTGAAGATAGGAGATCCCTTCGACGAAACAACTGAGCTCGGACCCTTGGCGACTGCCGACGGTGTTGCCGATCTCGACCGCGATGTTCAGAAGTCAGTCAGCGCCGGCGCACGCATCTTGACCGGCGGAAAGCCGCTGAGTCGGCCCGGATTCTTCTACGCGCCCACCGTCCTCACCGATATCCCCAAGAATTCGCCGGCCTATCGGGAAGAATTATTTGGCCCGGTAGCCAGCCTGTTTGTGGTCAAAGATGTGAACGAAGCAATCCGAATCGCGAATGACAGCCGCTTTGGCCTGGGCGCTAGTGCGTGGACCAACGACGCCACTGAGAGTGATCGCTTCATCAATGAACTCGAAGCCGGAATGGTTTTCATCAACAAGATGGTCGCTTCCGACCCGCGGCTTCCTTTCGGCGGGGTGAAGCAGTCTGGACATGGCCGCGAACTCGGGCCTTTCGGAATCCGCGAATTCGCCAATATCAAGACTGTCTGGATCGAATCGAACTAATTTAGGTAAGGCTCAGGCTGGCGCGCCTGCGCCCAACGCCCGGCGAAGCGCCGCCCGCGCAAGCAAGCGTGTCGAATCGAGCGTCGGCAGTGGAGAATTGGAGTCCTTCATGATCAATGGAATCTCGGTGCAGCCCAGAACGACGGCATCGCACCCTTCTTCTTTCATCCGTCCAAACACCTTCTGAAAGTAAGCCTCCGCCTCGGGTTTGAAGACGCCGCAAACCAACTCATCCATGATGATGCGATTGATTTCCTCGCGCTCGGCGGGTGGGGGCGCATGTACTTCAGGCCTTGCGCTGTGAGCTTCTCCGGATAAACCTCGCTCTCGACGAGCCAACGGGTTCCACTTAAACCAAGACACCGGAAGCCGCGTTGCGCAGCCTCGGCGGCTACCACCTCGGCGATATGCAGCCAGGGCAACGGTGATCTCGGTTCAACCAAAGGAAGAGCCTGGTGAATGGTGTTGTCAGGGCAGATCAGGAAATCAGCACCGACTTTCGCGAGCTTGCTTGCGGAGGAGAGCATTAGATCAGCCACGCCCTGCCAGTCACCGCGGTAGACGCAATTCATGTAATCGGCAAACGAATGCGTCTGCATCGTGACTTCAGGGTGAGCGTGCCGGCCAAGGAACTGCGCGCCTTCGACGCAGATGGTCCGATAGCAAAGAGCCGCGCCTTCGGCGGAGCAGGCAACTATGCCAATGTGCTGGCTCATAAAGTGCCGCTATTTAGACGTGTTCACTGCGCTCGCCGGCTTCAGATCGTCCGCTGCCTTCTGCAGACCCTGGATGGCCTTGTCATCCACCTGGTAGAACGCCGGCTCTCCCTTGCGCTCGGCCACGTAGTCCTCTCCGGACTTGGCAATCAGCACATCCTCAACCCGCTTGCCTTTGTCGGAGGTAACAATGATCTCTACAACCGGAGCGGTGAAACCGGAACTAACAAACTTTGTAGCAGAAAGGTCGCGCACGTCGGACAGCACCGACTCCGCGCCCTCGGTATCCAGCTTCTTGCCGTCGCCCGACCACCAGTCGTCGCCGCCCTTGGTCAGAAAATACGCCTTCTCTCCGCTGTGAATCTCAATCTTGTCGGGTTCGGCGTAGCCGAAATCGAAGAGCTTCTTGTTGCGGAAATCTGCTACATCCTTGTCGAGCGATTTCGGAAGGTCGCTCGCGATCTTGTAAACCCCAACTACCCCGCTGGACTTCGCGTAATAGTCGTCCTTGTTCTTACGGATTTCCAGCTGCTGCGTTCCGGAAGCATCGGTGATCTTGGCGGTGACCACCGCTGAGCCGCTGGCAAAAGCCGCAGCCGTCTTCGCTTCGTCGGCTCCCGATCCGCGTAGATCCATCTGGGCTTGTGCCAGGTTGCGAACCACCTGGTCGATTTCGTAATCGTCGGCGCGGGCCGGCGCCGGCTTCACAATTTGCCATGTGTCTTTGCTGCGGCCGAAAGCGATTTCACCTTTCTTCCGCAAAAGTTCGACCTGGCTGATTTGGTCCGGATTCGCCGTCAGCAACCGCTTGTCGCGAAGGTCGTTGGCCGTCTTGTCGATGCTGGTTTTTTGGTAGCTCGGAATGGTGAAGACCCGCGCATCATCGCCCAGCTTGGCGTAGAGGGCATTCCCCGTGGGCGCCTGGTCCCCGAGCAGCAGCCTCCTGGTCTGGCTGTCTTTTCCTGTGAGATCGACTTCCAGTGCCGGGGAGTCCAATCCATATTGGTTCAGGTTGCTGGCTTTGTCTTCTACCACGCGCAGCGCTTCGAACGACGAGAACGTCCCGAGCAGGCTTTGCACCGCGCTTTGATCTACCGCTAAGGGCTTGGGAGCGGTCATCTGCCACTTGCCGGAGTTATCGCGCTGCAGGGCGACCTCGCCCCCACCTTTTCTTTTCACCTCAAATTTCGTAATCTCGGACTCCTTTACCGAGAGCATTTTGGGGGGCGTATCCGCCGAGGCTTCGGTCTTCGGCTCGGAGGGATGCCGATTCGACCAGTAAAGCGCTGCGCTAAGCGCCGCCAGTATCACCGTCGCAATGACCAGACCACGCAGTTTCATGTGTTCGCTTCCCTAGTTATTGTTGGCTTTCTCTGTGTCTCTGTGGTGAAGACTAGAGCTCATCCCACAAGTCGTTTGCGGGCGTCGGCCCGCATCACTGATCCCGTGCTTTGGTTAAGTTCCTTTGCCTGAGAACGCTAACGACAGCAGCGTCTTTTGCTCCATCTGATGGGCGCCGGCTGAGCCGGTCGCCGGGCTTGCACTCGCGGAACGTTTCACCGACAGCACCGCCCGTTCGCCCGCAATGTGACGCACGCGGGGCATGGTGTAGAAGAGGACGCCCATGTTGGCTGGCTCTTCCTGCACCCACACAATCTCGCGGGCGCCCGTATGGCGTTCCAGTTCCGCGGACAGTTCAGCTTCGGGGAACGGGTACAACTGTTCCACAAACACAATGGCGGTCGAATCGTCTTTGCGGCGTTTGCGTTCTTCCCGCAACTCGTGGCCGATTTTCCCGGTGCAAAGCAAGATGCGCTTCGCGTCCTGCACATCCGTATCCGGAAACACGTTCATGAACCGCTGGTGGGTAAAATCTTCGATAGGCGAACAGGCATCGGGATGCCGCAACATGCTCTTCGGCGTGAACACAATCAGCGGCTTGCGCCAGTGCCGTAGGGCTTGCCTGCGAAGCAGATGAAAATATTGCCCGGCGTTGGAAGGCTGGCAGATCTGAATGTTATCTCGCGCCGCCAACTGCAGGAAGCGCTCGATGCGGGCGCTGGAATGCTCCGGTCCCTGGCCTTCGTAGCCGTGGGGCAAAAGCAACACAAGTCCGGAGAGCAGGTTCCACTTGTCTTCTCCGGCGCAAACGAACTGGTCGATCACCGCTTGCGCGACGTTGGCAAAATCCCCGAACTGCGCTTCCCACATCACCAGCGCCTCGGGATAGTCGCGGCTGTAGCCATACTCGAAGCCGAGGACGCCGGCCTCCGAAAGAGTGGAGTTATATATCTCGCAGCGCGCCTGGTTGGCGGAGATGTTGCTCAGCGGCATGTACTCCTGCTCGTTTTCCACATCGATCAGCACCGAATGCCGCTGATTGAACGTGCCGCGGCGGCTGTCTTGTCCGCTGAGCCGCACCGGCACGCCCGCTTTGACCAAACTGCCCAGCGCCAGCGCTTCCGCCATGCCATAGTCGACCGCGCGTTTGCCAATGCCCATTTCGGCGCGCTGCTCAAGCAATTTCTTCACCTTGGGATGAATATGGAATCCTGCGGGGTACGTGGTCAGACGTTCCGTAATCTCCCGCAGTTCCTCCGGTGAAATCCCCGTGGGAACTTCGTATTCCGGCTTGTAGGGTCCACCGTAATACTGGTTCCAATACTTCGGCAGCTCGCGCAGCGTAGGCTTCTTGGTGATCTGTCCAGCGTTTTTCTGTGCCGTCTCCAGTTCCGTACGGATTGCCGCAACCTGCGCCTCGATACCTTCCACGCCGATGTCGTCGGCATAAATCTCATACAGCGGCGGATGCTCCTTGATCTCCCGGTAAAGCAGGGGCTGCGTGATGGTGGGATCATCCACTTCACTGTGACCGTAGCGGCGGAATCCGATCAGGTCGACCACAACATCGCTCGAGAACTTGTAACGGTACTCTGCTGCCATGCGCCCAACCTGCACCACCGCATCCACATCTTCGCCATTCACGTGGAAAATGGGAATCGACTGCCGGCGGGCAAGCTGGGCCGAAAACCGCGAGGAGTGCTCTTCACGCGGCACCGTAGTGAATCCAATTAAATTATTGGCAATGATGTGGATGGTTCCGCCCACCGTGTACCCCGGCAGGTCGGCATAATTCAGCGTTTCTGCCACAATTCCCTGCCCCGCGAAAGCCGAATCGCCGTGCACCAGCAACGGCAGATACTTCTCCCGTCCGCCTTCGCCGGTGCGGTCATGTTTAGCGCGGGTTCGTCCCACGGTGACCGGATCGACCGCTTCCAAATGGCTGGGGTTCGAAACCAGGTGAATGTGGATCTTCGATCCGGTGCGAGTGACGTACTCGCCGGTTGCGCCCATGTGATACTTCACATCGCCGCTGCCCAGCACGCTGCGCGGATCGACGTCTTCAAATTCCGCGAACACCTCTTCCAGCGAACGCTTTGCCACATGCACCATCACGTTCAGACGGCCGCGGTGGCTCATGCCCAGCACCAGTTCAATCGCGCCTAGCCGCCCGGCCACTTCCAGGATTTCGTCCACCAGCGGGATAAGTGCGGTCACGCCCTCGAGGGAAAAGCGCTTGGTGCCGAGATAGCGCTGCTGCAAAACCTGTTCAAACAATTTCGCCCGGATCAACTGATCGAGCGCCGCTTCCTGGTCAACCGGTTTCTGCGGCCCTTCCAGGCGGTCCTGGATCCAGCGCCGCCGCTCCGGATCAGGAATGTGCATGAACTCCGCGCCCACCGTGCCGCAGTAGATGCGGCGCGCCTCGTCGGGCAGCTCACCCTGCAACCGCAACTCAGGGTGAGGAGCAGGCCGAAAGAAGCCTAGAGGATCGAGATCCGCCTCCAGGTAACCCCAACGGCGGAACATGTCATAGACCCGCTCGCGTTCTCCGTTGGGAGCATCAAGCAGCGCGGCAGAAGAAGTACGGCTTGCACTTTTCACTCGGGATGCCATAGGCGTACTACTAGAATAATGGATGCGGGCGATTCTCGCGCGATTCAGTGCCGGACCCTAGCTTGCACCACAGAGATTCCGCAAGAGATTATTGGCGGAGACCGCCGTAGCCAGGAGAGAAATGCCTCCCGAACATCCATTAACTTCCAGACCGCCGATACCAACCCTGATCGGCGTCCCCTTTGACGCCAACTCGTCTTACTTGCCGGGAACCGCCGCCGCGCCTGCCCTGATTCGAGAGGCCTTCCGCTCTGAAGCCTCGAACTCGTGGACGGAAACCGGAATCGATTTAGCCGTGCCGGGCATTCTGCAGGATGCCCTCGATCTGCCGCTTCCTGACCTTCGCACCGCCTTCCAGACAATCGAGAGCGGCCTTGCCGAATTGTTGGACAAGGGCCAGCGTCCCGTCGCGCTTGGCGGAGATCACTCCATCACCTATCCCATAATCCGCGCGTTCTCGAAGTATTTTCCCGATCTCACCATCGTACATTTCGATGCCCATCCCGATCTGTACGACGAACTCGATGGCAACCGTCTTTCCCACGCCTGCCCCTTCGCCCGCATCATGGAAGACGGGCGCGCCAGGCGCCTGATCCAGCTTGGCATTCGAACCATGAACGGGCATCAACGACAGCAAGCGGCGCGCTTCAAGGTTGAAGTGGTCGAGATGAAGGATCTGCCGGCGTTGGACAAACTCAGGCTCTCCGGGCCGGTGTACATTTCATTCGACGTCGATGTGCTCGATCCCGCCTTCGCTCCGGGCGTCTCCCACCGCGAGCCCGGAGGCATGTCAGTGCGCGAGGCGATTTCTCACATTCATGCCATTGCGGGGAACATCGTGGGCGCAGACCTGGTCGAGTACAACCCGGCACAGGATGTGTCGCGGCTTACCGCAACCGTCTGCGCCAAGGTCCTGAAGGAAATTCTCGGAAAGATGATTTCCGGCTAAGCCGCTACCCTACGCGGCTTTCCATTCCTCATCCGCGCTGGGACCGTACACCGACGGCACCTTCGATCCCATCGGCCGCAGATACGTAACCAACTCGCCCCGGTGATGGATGCTGTGATTATTCACGAACCCGAGATAGGCGAAAGCGGGGAGCTTGAACGCGCCATAGAAGTCGAGGATCTGCAGCAGTTGCTCCCCACTCATGCCACGGACCTTCTCGATCGACTGGGTGAAATGCTTGTCGTACCAGGCGACCATCTCGGCCACGGTGGCCGGTTCGTCTTTGTAACGCGGGTCCATGCTGAACTTGCCTTCGGCAACTTCCTCGAGGAACTGCACGTCCACGGTGACCAGATGCCAGGCCAGGTCCCAGGCGTTTCTGGCCTTCGGATCAGGCTTGTAGTCGCGCCGGGTATCGGGGACCGCGGCGATCACCTTCTTGGTTGTCTGCATTTCGTGCTGTAGACCGTCCAGCATCATGTCGCGGTAGGTGGCGGCAAATTCCGGAGTGGGATGGGATGCTGCCATAATATTTCCTCCTTGGAGTGGTTCCAAGCATGCACGAACGGGGCACCAGAAAAGGCACACCGCACGGTAAAGTTGAGAAACTCGCTTACACGCTGACCGGTTGCTTGCTATTCACGCTCACCGCAGTCAGCCAGTTGAACCTGTCTGCCTTCTCGCCCTTGACGATCCCGAAGAATTCCTTCTGAATCGCTTTGGTAACCGGCCCGCAGACGCCTTTGCCGACGCTGATCTTGTCCACCGATCGCACGGGCGTGATTTCCGCCGCCGTTCCGGTGAAGAATACTTCATCCGCAATGTAAAGCAGTTCGCGCGGGATGCCCTGTTCAGAAATCGGGATTCCCAACTCCCGAGCAATCGTCAGCACTGAATCGCGCGTGATGCCCGGCAGAACCGAGTTGCCCAGAGGCGCGGTTTGCAGCACGCCATTGCGCACCACGAATACGTTTTCGCCTGAGCCCTCGCTGACATAGCCGTTCTCATCCAGAGCGATGCCTTCGACGTAGCCATTGATGATCGCTTCCATCTTGATCAGCTGCGAATTCATGTAGTTCGCCCCCGACTTCGCCATCGCCGGCAGCGTGTTGGGAGCAATCCGGGTCCACGACGACACGCACACATCCACCCCTTGCTCCGCGTCCGATCCCAGATACTTGCCCCACGGGTAGTTGCACACATACACCTCGGTGGGCGAGTTGAACGGGTTCACGCCCGCCTCGCCGTAGCCGCGCAGGATGATGGGCCGCAGGTAGCACGGCCACACTCCGTTCGTCCTCACTAGTTCGGTGAGGGCGAAAACCAGTTCCTCGCGCGTGTATTCCACGTCGATGCGATAAATCTTGGCTGAATCCAGCAAGCGCCCCATATGTTCGTGCGCCCGGAAGATCGCCGGGCCAGTCGGCAGCGCGTAGCAACGTATCCCCTCAAACACCGACGAGCCGTAGTTGACCACGTGCGACATCACATGGATTTGGGCGTCGTCCCAGTTGATCAATTTTCCGTTGTGCCAGATTTTTTCCGTCTTCTGAATCGCCATGGAGGCTCCTAAGCTAATGATTCACAGCTGCGGTCAAGGATGCTTTTGTTGGATGCCAAATACAGCTTCCGTGGGCGGACCTGCCTGCTTGGCAGTCGCCACAGGCAGCACGGTAACGCGGGGGAGCCGGGCACAGCACTAAAACTCAGAAATTATAACCGAGGAAAGGGCGAATGCAGGACGTTTTTGTGAAGGGCCGGCGAAAAAGCCCCCAGGCCGATGTAGGCGCGGGCGTCCCGCCCGTGCGGAGCCACGAAACAGGGGCTAGGGGTCTTGTGAATGGCCGTCTGGCAAGGCTTAGCAGGTTTGGCTGGGGCTGGCCCACCACACCCAAACTCTAACTATGGCTGCCGCACTCCTCGCGGTTTTCGAAGGGTGGGTAAGGTCACCCATCGCATCGCCGCAACGCGGAGCGGCAAGGACAAAGGATAGATTCCGCCAAAACGCGTTACTTGTCAATTGCTGGCTTTGTCCCGGAAAGCGGTGCCCCCGGCGTCAGCCCCGCTTGCACGATTCCGGGCAACTCATCTCCGCGATAGTACTGCCCCTTGGCCGTCCGCATCTCCGGCATGGCTACGAAAGGCTTGCTGTAGTCATTAGCGGCATTCCAGAACAGAAAGCCGATCCCACTCTTGTTCTTTGCAGTCTGCACTTGAACTTCGACGTATTCCGGTGAGTATGTCTTGGTGCGCCAGTGGAAGGCTTGCAGCCACGGCCGGATCACCACCCCGCTACCCTTTGTGATCAATTCGAAGCGGTCCATGGATTCGCCAATGAAATGCTCCGGCGCGTCGCCTGGATGCGCATATCCATCCATGCCAAAGAAGTGCGAGGGATAAATCATCGGCGAAAGCACATCACAAAACTTCGCCATCTTCACAATGTCCTGCCCGGTATGTGCAAGGTCGACCGGGCGCTGCCATGCCATCACGCCAAACACGTCCAGCGAGAGCAGCACGCCCGTGGGATGCAGTTCGGCGTAAGCCTTCTGTAGAAAATCCGCAATCACGTCCGACCGCTGCCACTTCTGGTGCTCGGTTTGAAAAACGAAGCTGGCATCTTTTTGATCGCCCTCCGCCGGAAATCGCACGTAGTCGAACTGCACTTCATCCACGCCGGACTCCGCGGCCTTCTTCGCCAGCGCGATGTTGTATTCCTGTACTTTCGGCTGCGAAGGGTCGGTCCACACCAGCTTGCCATTCTCGCGCCACGCGTTGCCGCTCTTGCGAGACTTCACCGCCAGTTCCGGATGCGCCTTCACCAGTCGCTCATCGCGGAAAATCGCCACCCGCGCGATGGCATGCAGGTTCTGCGAATGCAGGAAGTGCACAAACTTTGACAAATTCCGGATCGGAGCATGATGATTGCCCACCAGCGGATGATCGAAAGGAATGCTCACGCTCCCGTCGCTATCCTTGATATCGAACACCACCGCGTTTCCGCCGACCTCGCGCCAGTGTCGAATGATCTTCAGCCCGCGATCGCTGTTCGCCATCAAGCCAGTCAGGTAGATTGCCCGAACTTCGAAATCCCGCGGCACCGGCACAGTCTTTTCCACGATTGGTGCGTCCAGAATCCCCGGCACAATCAATTGCTGGCCAGCCTTCAGAAACGTGCCCTGCGGATTTCCACTCGCCTTGCGGATCGCCTCGGTCAGCTCCGACGTGGTCAGGTAAGAAGTCTGCGAAATATAGTGGCTGGCCACCAAGGATAATGTTTCCCCCCGCTTCGCCGTATACAGGATCGAGCCCGGCGGGGCGACGGCCACAGCCGGAACATTCAAAGTCGCCGGCTTGGTTGCAGGCGGCAATGTCGCCGAAGTCCGCAATAATTCCGCAGCTTTCCCGGCCTGCGCTGCTGCAGGCGTCACGTGAAAGGTTAAGTGCCAGAAAACAAAGCCAAAACAGGCAACCAGAGCGATTCCAACCCCAATCAGGCCAAGGCGACGCAAGTTCTTTCCTCCTAATGCGTTTCTGCCAAAATGCTATTGGCGGTGCCTTTTTCGTGCCAGTTACGTCTGTCCATCTACCTGCGGACCTGGGGCAGGGCAGTTCCAAAGAACTTCCAGTGTGCGCAAAGAATTTCCCTTTACATGCTCCCAACCGCCAAAGCAGGGGGCAATTTGGCATGGCTGTGGCTTCTAAGTCTTGTAGAAACCGCACGATAGCCGTTCCACGAGGATGGCTAGCCATTTGCATTAGACCAAGTTAATGACGGCGTGGGGCTGTCGAAGGAGCATCGAAGGATGACAAAATTTGTTGCCCTTCGGAATTTGGAAGCGGTGCAAACAGTCCGATCGCCGGTACTAACGAAAGGCGCAAGGAACAGGGAGTAAGCGGCTCACACCTCTATGAAGAACGTGCTCAACACCGTGCTTGATCCGACCCGTCGCAGCAACGACGCCCGTGACTTTGAAGCCACTCTGCGCCGCAAGATCGTGGGCCAGGATGCGGCGGTTGACAAAGTCGTCGAAATCTACCAGATGTTCCTTGCCGGCCTGAACGCGCCCGGCCGCCCGGTGGGCAACCTGCTGTTCCTGGGGCCGACCGGCTCCGGCAAGACTCGCGTTGTCGAGGCGATGTCGGAAGCTCTGTTTGGCGACGCTCGCGCCTGCATCAAGATCGATTGCGCCGAGTTTCAGCACTCCCACGAAATCGCGAAACTGATCGGCTCGCCTCCCGGATATCTCGGCCATCGCGAGACGCATCCTCTGCTGACCCAGGAAGCGCTCAACCAATGGCACACCGACACCCTCAAGCTCTCCGTCCTGCTGTTCGACGAAATTGAGAAAGCCTCCGATTCGCTCTGGCAGTTGCTGCTCGGCATTCTCGACAAAGCTACTTTGACCCTCGGCGATAATCGCCGCGTCGATCTTTCGCAGTGCATCATCATCATGACCTCGAACCTGGGAGCCAGTGAGATGAGCGGCCTGGTCGACGGTGGCTTCGGCTTCGCTCCGAAAGTGCAGCACGTCGATGCCAGCCTCGACGAAAAAATCGACCGCACCGCTCTGGACGCTGCCCGCCGCAAGTTCACGCCGGAGTTCATGAACCGCATCGACAAAGTCGTGGTGTTCAAGACTCTGCGCGACCAGCACCTGCAGCAGATTCTCGAAATCGAGCTGGGCATGGTGCAGCAGCGCATTCTCATGGCGTCTGCTGCCAATCAGTTTGTCTTTAACTGCACTCCGGAAGTGAAAGGCCTTCTGCTGCGCGAAGGTTCTGACCCGAAATACGGCGCGCGTCACCTGAAGCGTGCTATCGAGCGCCACTTGGTATTTCCGCTGGCCAACCTGGTTGCCACCGGACAGGTGAAGCTCGGCGACTTCATCCGCGTCGATCTGAATCCGGAAGGCAGCCTGATGTTTGTGAAGGAAGCCGAAAACGCCATGGTGCCGTTGCTGATGGAACGCTACGGAGCCGCATCGGCCGCTCCTCCGGCAGCCGCCCGTACCGCCCGCACCGTGGCCCGCCGCGAATTCGGCGCCAGCCCGCTGGGCGAAGTGAAATAAGTTTTTCTGTGGCAGGGGATCAACCCGTTTCCCCTGAAAAGGAAAGAATAAGCGCCGCGAACCTGCGGCGCTTTTCTTTTTTGCCCGCGGTATCGATGGGAGGGCGGGCAGCTTGCTTTAACCACCTGTCATCCCGACCAAGCCGTTGGGTGAGCCCTGCGAATCCAACCGCGCATGGAGGGACCTGCTGTCGCTGGACGCGTCAACAATGCAGCTTTCCACGCCGGGAGCCAACGAAAATGCCTCACCCACCCAATTCCGGTGTACCATATGACCCTGTGCAGTCCGTCGTCCCCCCGACGACGCCAGTCTCCCGTTGTCATCCTGAGGCGGCGGAGTCCTTCGCAAAGCGAAGGACTCCCAACGAAGGATCTATGCATCAAGGAGTAGCTCAAGCATGAATCCCAATCCGTGGTCCCGTCGCGCAGGTCGAGCCTTGCTGATTGTCCTGGCAACGCTCGTAGCGACCACCACCGTCTCTGCGGAGTGGAAGGAGCAAGTGTTCTATAGCTTTCAAGGCGGCACGACCGACGGGGCCGACCCGGCAGGCGGAGTCGTGTTCGACAAGGCTGGCAACCTGTACGGTGCGACCACGGGAGGAGGCCCAGCCTCCTGTGCTCCTATTGGCAATGAGTGCGGTCTGGTCTACCAATTGTCTCTCCCCGCTAAGAAGGGCGGTGCCTGGACCGAAACCATCATCTATCAGTTTCAAGGCAAAGGATCCAACGATGCCAGCGCCCCGACTGGCGGCGTCATTCTCGATGCTGCTCGGAACGTCTACGGAACGACGGCCTACGGTGGCACTGGGAGTTGCGTTTTGCTGGGTGTGCTAGCCGGGTGCGGGACGGTGTTTGAGCTATCGCCACCCCTGCAAGAGGGTGTTGCTTGGACGGAGACTATTCTGTACAACTTCCAGAGCGGGAATGACGGGTATTTCCCGTGGGGAGACCTGACGTTCGATGAAAAGGGAAACCTATATGGATCGACGCAGTTTGGTGGTGGGAAGGGAAACACCTGCAACGTCTACTACGAATATTGTGGAACCGTTTTCAAGCTGAGCCCGCCGAAGCAGAAAGGCGGAGCTTGGACGG
Organism: Terriglobia bacterium; assembly: GCA_963758285.1. Classification (GTDB taxonomy): domain Bacteria; phylum Acidobacteriota; class Terriglobia; order Terriglobales; family Acidobacteriaceae; genus DASVWZ01. Next base: position 84,941 of record CAVWUT010000018.1, read on the forward strand.
AACAAGTGCTACACAGTTTCGCAGGCGGCACAGACGGAGCCAACCCGAATGGCGGTCTGATTGTAGATAAGCGTGGTGTCATTTATGGCAGCACCCAGACGGGGGGGAACCAAGGGTGCGCCAGGAAGGATACAAGCGTGGGGTGCGGGACCCTATTTCAGCTTAGACCACCCGCAAAGAAAGGCGGAGCCTGGACAGCGGAATTAATGCACACGTTTATCGGCGGTAACGATGGAGCCATGCCGAACGGCGAATTGATCGTCGACAAGCAGGGAGCGGTCTATGGAACAGGATATAAGGGTGCACTCAACAGTTTGGGCTTGTGTTTCAGTTCATTCCGAAAAAGGGAGGACGCTGGGCCGAGAGCGTGCTGCACAATTTTTCGGGCGAAGACGGGAGAAATCCCGTGGCTGGTTTAATTCTGGAATCGACCGGCGATTTGTGCGGAACTGCAAGCGGGGGTGGGGCAGCGGGGGACGGGACCGCATTTCGCTTGAAACGGGCAGTAGGCGAGTCTAACTGGACTTTCAATCTAATCCACACCTTCACGGCTAACCCAGACGGCGAGTACCCTGGGGCACCGCTGATTCTCGACAAGGGCGGGCACTTATTTAGCACGACGCTGTATGGGGGTACAGGTCAGGGTGGGCAGAACTGCGGCTCTTACGGCTGCGGAACCGTGTTCGAGGTCACCCCATAGGAATCTCCCAAAGTAACGCCGCAGCCTAAACCCACATTAACCCGCGTGCCCGAACTCCCCGACATCACCGTTTACATTGAAGCCCTCGAAAAGCGAATCCTGGGCCAAACGCTCCAGCACGTTCAGATCATCGGACCGTTCCTGTTACGCACTGCGGTGCCGCCGATTGCCAGCGTCGAGGGCAAGAAAGTGGTTCAGCTTCACCGCGTGGGCAAGCGAATCGCGATTGGCCTGGAAGAAGATCTCTGGCTGGTTCTGCATCTCATGATCGCCGGCCGCCTCCATTGGTACGAAAATAAAGCCAAAGCCTCGAAGGCGCGAGCGCTGGCCATCTTCGATTTCAGCAATGGAGCTTTGACCCTGACCGAAGCCGGTTCTCAAAGACGCGCCTCGCTGCACGTAGTCTCCGGAGCAGATGGCTTGCAAGCGCTCGATCCCGGCGGCGCCGAAATATCCGATCTGACTCGTGACAGCTTTGCCGCGATTCTTCAATCCGCCAACCACACGTTGAAACGCGCGCTCACCGATCCGCGCCTGTTCAGCGGCATAGGCAACGCCTACTCGGACGAAATTCTTTTCGAAGCGCGCCTGTCGCCGATTACGCTGACGCAAAAGCTCACCGCTGACCAAATCGACCGGCTCTTCGCCGCCACCCGCGCCGAGTTGACGAAGTGGGTCGAGCGCCTGCGTGCCGACTCACGCGGTAAATTCCCGGAAAAGGTCACGGCCTTCCGCGCCGGAATGGCGGTGCACGGACGCTACAAAGAACCGTGTCCGCGCTGCGGGACAAAAATTCAGCGCATCCGTTACGCGGCCAACGAAACCAACTATTGTCCCAACTGCCAGACCGGCGGAAAACTGCTGGCCGACCGCTCCCTGTCTCGCCTCCTTCGCAAAGACTGGCCGCGAACCCTCGAAGAACTCGAAGGCCTCACCGCTAGCAAGAAAATTGATCGCTGACTCAGGCCCCGCAAACGACCAACGACGAAGGACGAACGACCGCTCCTCTACCAAACCTCACACCGCTTATCCGGCGGCCGTACCATCGCCGCATCCGCCTTACAACTGAAGGCCTGCTGAAACTCCGGCAGGTTCGACAGCGGCCCGTCCACCCGGTACTTCGCTATGGGATGCGGGTCGGTCTGGATCATCAACCGCTGGGTCTCGGGACGGATTTCGTCTCCACGGAATTGTCCCCACGCAATGAAGAACTGCTGTTCCTGGGTGATTCCGTTGATCGTCGGCCGTGGCTTGCCTTCGAGTGATTTTTCAAATGCCAGGAACGCGATCTTCGCCCCGCCCAGATCGCCAATGCTCTCCCCGAGCACCAACTTTCCGTTGTGGTGTATGTCTTTCTCGATGTAATAGTGGTCAAACTGATCGGCCACGCATGCTCCGCGCGCCTGAAATTGCTTCAGGTCGGCATCCGTCCACCAGTTCCGAAGCCTGCCCAGATAATCGAACTGAGCGCCCTGGTCGTCGAAGCCGTGCGAGATCTCGTGTCCGATGACTACGCCGATGGCGCCATAGTTGACCGCATCCACCGCCTCCATATTGAATGCGGGCGGCTGCAGAATGCCGGCAGGAAAGACGATCTCATTGAGCAACGGGTTGTAATACGCGTCGGAGGTGGGCGGCGTCATGCCCCAACGTCCCCGGTCCACTGCCTTGCCGATGGTAGCGCGGTCGTCCTCCACCACAAAGCGGCGTCCCACCAAGGTATCTTCAAAAAATGTTTTGCGCGAAACTTCGACCTTGCTGTAGTCCTTCCACTTGTCGGGATATCCGATCTTGGGATTGAAGGTGGCAATTTTGGCCATGGCTTTTTCTTTGGTGTCGTCGCTCATCCAGGGCCGGCTGAGGATGTCATCGCGCATGGCCGCAAGCAGGTTGCGCACCATCTCCCGCATGCGCGCTTTGGCCTCCGGCGGGAAATATTTCTCCACATACTTCTGCCCCAACGCCTCGCCAAAGAGCTGGTCAGTCGATTCCACGCAGCGCTTCCATCGAGGCTTCATCTCGCTGGTGCCGGACAAATACTTGCCGTAGAACGCGAAATGTTCTTCCACAAATGGTTCCGACAGCGAATTGGCAGTTTCATCCAACAGATGCCACTTGAAAAAGATCTTCCAGTCAGCCAACGAAGTTTCCTGCATCTGCCGGTCTACTTCCTGCATAAACTTGGGCTGGTCCACGTTCATGTCCACGTCGGAGGCAAGCTGCTTATGCTTGAAGTACTCGGCCCAATCAATGTGAGGAGCCAGCGCCTGCAGCTGGGCAAACGTGGTGTTGTGGTCGGTCGCCTTGGGATCGCGCAGGCTGACGTTATCGAGGCTGGCTTCCGCAAACTTCGTTTCCATCGCCAGGATGGTATGCGCTGCAGTGGTGGCGGAACCTTCATCCCAGCCCGCCAGCTTCAGCATGTTGATGATGTGCTGCTGATATTTCTCGCGCGCATCCTGGAAGCGTGGGTCCGGCTTGAGGTAGTAATCGCGATCCGGAAGCGACAGACCGTCCGCCCCGATATCTGCCAGCACCTCCGAGGGCTTGTGCGGGTCCTGGGAACTGGATAGATCAAAGGGCTCGAGCACGCGGATATCGTGAAGTTTTTCCATCACGCGTTGCAGTCCGCCAACGTCCTTGACGTTATCGATCTCTGCGAACCAGGGCTTGAGGGGATCGATCCCGCGGTCATTTACACGCGACTCGTCCATACACGCACCGTAGTAGTCGCCGATGAGTTGCTCGGTGCTGCCTTTGGGAGCGTTGGCATTGCGTGCGGTTTCCAGAACTTCCTTTAACTTGTCCTTGGTTGTTTCTCCCGCGGCCCAGCGTTTGCTCCAGCGCGTCATGGACGCGGGAATGGGATTGTTGGCCCGCCAGGTGCCGTTGGCGAACTGGTAGAAATCGTTGCAGGGATCGGCTTTGCGGTCGAGATCCGTAACGTCGATTCCGTGCAGGGCTGAGGTTTGTGAGAACAAGGCGGAAGGAAACAGTGCAAATGCCAGCGCGATTTTCAGAAGACGCATGAAGAGTCTCTTTTCTCCGAAGTATGGATTGTCAGCGGAACGGATGTCCGGCTGCATTGTAGACGAGTGTGGGCTGTGTTTTGTTAGCTTTCTTTGGAACGACGTTGCGAAACGGTGAACCGCGATACGGGCCTGGTCGGGCGTTCCACAACGCTAGTTGTCCCGCGCCCGCTCCAGACCCAAATCCTGGCTGAGCTTGGCGATCTGCGACTTCCTTGCCTGGTAGTGGTTGCGCTCCTGCTCAGAAAGTTTGTCGGCTCTGCTGAGTGCGTCGATCTGCTCGGTCAACAGGCGCTCCAGCAGCCTGACCTTGAAGTTCTGAACGTAAATCACCGAGGAATCGGGAGCCTGGGTTTCTGAGGTCGGCATATTGATTCGAGCATTTTCGAGCGTCCGCCGCAGTCGAGTCAAATTCGGGGCTCACACATGCGCGTGAGGTGAGTCACAATTTCAGCCGAGCGGATCCGCCAGTTCTACCACTCGCCCAACGTCAGGTAGTCGTGGATCGACTTGGCTGCCCGCCGTCCTGCGCCCATTGCAAGAATTACGGTTGCCGCTCCGGTCACGATGTCTCCGCCAGCGAAAACTCCCTTCCGGGAAGTCCGTTGTGTCATGGGATCGGCTTCGATATAGTTTTTCTTGTTTGTCTTCAGTCCCGGAGTCGTGCTCTGGATCAGAGGATTGGCGGTCGTTCCAATGGCCATGACCGCAACCGAAAGCGGCAATTCGAATTCCGACCCCGCAATCGGCACCGGCCGTCTCCGGCCCGAAGCATCCGGCTCGCCCAGTTCCATCTTGATGCAGCGCGCCGCCTTCAACCAGCCCGCATCATCCGCCAGAAACTCCACCGGAGCGGTCAGCATGTGGAATTCGATGCCTTCCTGCTTGGCGTGCTTCACTTCTTCGATGCGCGCCGGCATCTCGGCTTCGCTGCGCCGGTAGATCACATAGGCCTTCCCCGCGCCCAGCCGCAACGCCGAGCGGATCGCATCCAGCGCGGTGTTGCCACCGCCAATCACGGCCACATTCTTGCCGCGGAAATCGACCATGGGCTCGTCATACGTCGGGAACTCATACGCGCGCATCAGGTTGATGCGGGTCAGAAATTCGTTGGCGGAATAGACTCCGTTCCAGTGCTCGCCGGGAATGCCCATGAATTGCGGCAAGCCTGCTCCGGTGCCGATGAACACCGCATCGTAGCCTTCGTCCTCCATCAACTCGCTGATGGTCACGGTGCGGCCAACCACCACGTCGGTCTCAAACTCCACGCCCATGGCCTGCATGTAATCAATCTGCTGGCGAATGATTTTCTTGGGAAGGCGGAACTCGGGGATGCCATAGACCAGCACTCCACCCAACTCATGCAGCGCTTCGAACACCTTCACCTTGTGGCCCTTCTGCACCAGGTCGCCCGCCGCAGTCAGTCCCGACGGTCCACTGCCCACAATGGCAACCTTTTTCCCGGTGGGCGTCGCCTTCGGCAGATTGCTGATATCCAGATGGCGCTGCTCGTAGTCGGCGACAAACCGCTCCAGATAGCCAATTCCCAAAGGCTCGACTTTCTTGGCCATCAGGCATTTGCCTTCACAGTGATCCTCCTGCGGACAGACGCGTCCGGTAATGGCCGGCAGCACGTTATCCTCGCGGATCTTGGCGGCCGCAGCCAGGAATTCGCCTTTCACAATCAACTCCACAAACTCCGGCACCTTTACATTCACTGGGCAGCTCTCGATGCAGGTCGGCTTGGCGCACTCCAGGCAGCGCTGCGCCTCTGCGCGCGCGAGTTCTTCGGAATAGCCGAGATTTACCTCTTTGAAATTGGTCGCGCGCACCACCGGCTCTTGTTCGATCATGTGATGCCGGGGCACTTTCATCCGCTCTTTGAGCGGTATGGGATTCGCGGAAACCTTGGTCGGCTGGGTCACTTTGTTTCTCCCGTCACGGCGTATTCGTTTTCCTGCGCGGCGAGTTGGGCTTGTTTCTGCGCCTCGCACTCATGCTTGAAGTTCTCCATGGACAACTGTTCCGCCGCGCGATACATGGAATTGCGCTGCACCAGCACCCCGAAGTCCACGCGGTGGGCGTCAAACTCCGGCCCATCGACGCAGGCGAACTCGCTCTTGCCGTCGACTAGGACGCGGCAGCCGCCGCACATCCCGGTGCCGTCGATCATGATGGGATTCAGGCTGACGATGGTGCGGATGTTTTCTTTGCGCGTCATCTCGGCCACGGCTCGCATCATCGGGACCGGCCCAATCGCCATCACCAGGTCGATCCGCGTGCCGTTCTCGATCAACTGCCGCAGCTTGTCGGTGACGAAACCTTTGTCGGCGTAGGTGCCGTCGTCGGTGGTGATCATCAACGCGTCGCTGACCTCGCGCATTTCGCGCTCCTCGATGACCAGATCTTTGTTGCGCGCTCCAACGATCGAAATCACGCGGTTGCCGGCTCGCTTGAGTGCAGCCGCAGTAGGATACGCCATCGCCGTGCCGACGCCGCCGCCCATGACCACCACGGTGCCGAACTTCTCGATCTCGGAGGGCTTCCCCAGCGGTCCGACCAGGTCGAGAATGCTGTCCCCGGTGTTCAGCGAATTAAGCAGGTTCGTGGTTTTTCCGATCGACTGCACCACGATGTTGACGGTGCCGCGTTCCGGGTCGGATTTTTCGATGGTGAGCGGGATGCGCTCGCCGTGCTCGTTGACCCGGACAATGACAAACTGTCCGGGCTTCTGTTTGCGGGCAATGCGCGGAGCGTCAAGGGTAAAGCGCTTGATTCCCGGCGCAAGAAACTCAGCATGAAGGATTTTGAACATTGTTTCCCCAAGACTGCGTAATGACCTTTCCATTGTCCGGGGAACAATGGACACGAGGCTGTGACATGGGTCACAAGGGAGGGCGGCAGCGGTCACGTCCAGAAAACGTGACCGCAAGCCCGGCTCTACATCGCGCCTTCATCGGCGGAAGGGCCGTAAATGGCGGGGACGGGGAGATTGTTCAACCGCAGGTACACCCCAAGCTGGGCCCGATGGTGGACGTTGTGATTCATCACCCAGGTCCGCAGGCAGGCCATCCGAGGCATGGAGAACAGGATGGTTCCGTTATTGAGAAACGACCACGATTTCTGCAGATCAGCGTCGCTGGCCCCAGCCAGCGCGGCTCGCGCCTCGGCGACGTTCTTGTCGAACATCTGCAGCAGTTCCTTGCTGCTTTTTGGCGTCGCCGGCGGTTCCATGGGCTTGCCTCCGGGGGCCATGTCGAGCGCATCTTTCTTGACGATCTCGACCACCCATCCGGGAAGGTTTGCCAGATGGCTGGCCAGCCAGATCATGCTGCCGGACTTTTGGTGCGGTTTCCAGGAGAATTTTTCTTCGGGTACTCGTTCCAGGGTCTTGCGGGTATTGGCCATTTCCTGGCCGAATTCGGCCAGAAGCGATTGACTGAGCGACATGATTTCCTCCGTCTGGGGATTTTGGCTGCTGAGAAGCGAGAGCAATCATAGGCGAACAAAATACGAATGTCAATAAGAGCTTACCTGGCTTTGGGCCGGTGAGCGGTCTGCGTCCCTTACGGGGCCGTCCCCGGCTTGAACACCATCCCCAGGCTCTTTCTGCCGTTCATCACCACGACCATGGGCTCGTCAAAATGCAGATGCCGCACGCAGCCCTGCTCCTCAACCGGTTCCTGCGCGCCTAGCCACGGCCAATCCACAAAGCCTTCCCCGGCATCAGGATTCACCGTGAAATACCCCACCTGGAATGCCGTCAAATTCTGAAAGAAATGGCTTCCCTGCGAAGGGGTGACACGGAAATCGCGGAAGCCCGCTTCCACGATCACGCGCGCTCCGGAAATTTCGTCCCATTCCACCGGAATGCCCAGCCACGGATCGTTGGATCCCCAGCGCCCCACTCCGATCAGCAGGTACGGCAAGCCTTGCTGGCTGAGCTTTCCGTTCATGTACGCAACGCCTTCGGCAACTTCCTGGCTGCGCGCCCGGTCGAACCGGTGAAAATCAACCACCACCACGTCACGCAGGTCGTCGACGCGCCCATTTCCCAGGACCTTGGTGCTTTGGCAAAGCAGCCGGTCGGGGTTCACGTCCTCCATACGCAACTCTTCGCTTTCGCGGGAGAGCACCAGCGGGCGGACTTGCAGGAATCCGAATTCCGCCCGGTGTTCGCCCTCGGGCGGCAACTTGACCGCGAACTCGACTTCCACCGGACGCCCAAACGCATCTTCCGCGATGCGCATCATCCTTTCCAGAATCATGGCCAGCGGAAAGACACCATGCTTGAGAATGGGCGCAAAACTTACAATCCGGGTTCCGGGCCGGCTCAGCCCGTCATACACCGCATGATTGTCCGCCGAATAGGTCGAGGCCACGTTCTGCAAGACTCCATCCGCTTCCGCCACATCCAAGCCGAAGCGGGCCTCGCGCAGATCCGCTACCGGATCTGCGTGCCGCGCGTGGTCGGTCTCCAGCGCCCAGAATTCCGACTGCGAATTTGTCAGAATGTCCTCGACCGAAGAAAACTGGACCAGGTTGCGGGGAAGCTTCGGACAAAACGTTAGGCACTTGCCTCCATCCACCACCGCGCGGCCTAATCCCAGGGCTACCGCGGCAATGCCGTCGCCGTAAGTCATCGGCGGAACGGGATAGAAGTTGTGCGACCTAACCACCCCGGAAAAATCCGGATAAAACCTGACCCCATGATGGCTGCCCACCACCTGCTGCAAAATCACCGCCATCTTTTCTTCTTCCAGGCGATAAGGCGTGGCCCGCACGTAAGCCTTGGCATGCTGGGTGAAGGTCGAGGCATAAACCCGCTTGATCGCCTCCATCAACTGCTCCAGCCGGGTAAGCAAATCGGCGTGCTGGTTAGCCAGCATGAACGTCTCGTACACACCCGTGAACGGCTGGTATTGCGAATCCTCAAGCAAACTCGAGGAACGCACCGCGATCGGATACTCCACCTCGGAAAGAAATGCGAGCAGGTCTTCTCGGACCGCGGTGGGCAAAGAAGCCTCCAGGAATTGCCGCAGAATCTCCGCGTCGTCGCCGCAGTGAATGGCGAAATCGAGCAGGTTGTTTTCGCTGAGAAACTGGTCGAACACATCGGTGGCGAGCACCACGCTGGGAGGCACCGCGATGCGCACCGCCGGAAATCGCCGGGCCACGCGGTGGTTGTGCAACAGATGCCGCACGAAGGCCAGTCCGCGAGCTTTGCCGCCCAGCGATCCGCCGCCGATCCGCAGAAAGAAAGCATCCGAAGACTTGAACGCCGCAGGGTTAAAGTCGCCGATCAGCACCTGGCTCTGCTCGCTGCGATACTCGGTGATGGAATCGATCAGGTCGCGCCGCAGGTCGTCCGTCGTGGGGAAATCGGAAACCTTCCTCGGCCGCAACTTTTGCGCCAGCGCAAATTCCGTTCGGGCCCGCATCCAGCGGGAAAAATGGTTCCTCTGGCTGTGATAGACGATGCTCTCCGGCGGCACCTCGTGCAACTGCTGTTCCAGTTCATTCAGATCTTTTGCCCGCGAGACCTCGGTTTGGTCCGGCAGGCGAAACACAAAATCTCCAAACCCGAACTGCTCGGTTAACAGGTGGCGCAGGTCCCGCAGAAGGGTCGGCGAGCGTTTGCGCAGAAACGAGTAGCCTTCGGCATAAGCACGCCCCTGGAATTCGGTCCGGCTGGATTGCAGCACGATGGGAGCGTCCGGTACCTGCTCGCGCACCATGCTCGCCAGGCTGAAGCCGGCGTCGATATCCAGTTTCCCGCCTCGCGGGAATTCGACGTCCGACACCACACCCAGCAGGCATTCGCGGTATTTCACCACCTCGGCCGCCGCGGCTTCGTAGTTTGAACTCAGCAGAATCTTGGGCCGCGCCCGTAGGCGCACCAGCTTGTGCGCCACGTTGAATCCTTCACTGATGATCCGTCGCGACTGCTGGATTAACTCGGTGTAGATGGTTGGCAGAAACGAGGAGTAGTAACGGATATTGTCTTCCACCACCAGGATGACGGGAACACCGATCGCCTGCGTATCATGCATCGCATTCCGCTTGTCTTCCACGTACTTTACGATCGAAATCAAAATCCGTGCGTTCCCCTGCCACAGAAAGACGCGTTCAATCTCGGTGACCGGGTTGCGCGCAATGAAGTTCTTGATCTCGCGATAGTCGTAGGCCAGCACGATCACCGGCACATCCAGTCCCGCAGCCTTCACTTCTTGTGCCAGTTGCGCCGCATCCATATCTTCGACTTCGAGGTTGGTGACGATCAGGTTGAATCGCGGCTGCGACTTGGCCAGATCGAGCGCCTCCGAGCCTCGGGCAACGTGGGTGATGCCCGGAACCTGCGAAAAGTGGAGTTCGATCGACTCGCCGATCAGCAACTCATTCAGCCGCCCGTCTTCTCGAAGGATGAACGAGTCGTAGTAGCTGGAGACCAGAAGAATGTCGTGCACACGAAACGGCATCAGCTCTTCGAAACCTTCGAAGAGCCGCTCCGCATCGACCATAGGATCGGCGGTGTGGGTTAGGGGCATGGCGGCGCTAACAGCTAATCATACTCGCGTGGGGACAGCCGCCCTCGGCTGTCCAGTCGAGCGAAGCTCGGCGGGGCTTGCTCGGGTGTAGTATATTAGTAGTATGAAAGAGAAGACTTCTATCACACTGTCGAAAGAGGTACTCGCTGGCATCGATCGCATTGCAGGATCGAAGCAGTCGCGTTCGGCCTTCATCGAAGCCGTACTGGCTCAGTACCTGCGCAGACAAAAACGTGCCCAGATTGAAGCTCGCGATCTTGAACTCATCAACCGAGCCGCGGACGAACTGAACGCAGAGGTAGATGACGTCCTCCGCTACCAGGCGACGGGAGAATAGCGAATGCGGCGAGGCGAGATTTATCGCGTTCACCAACCCGGCGGTGATCCCGAACTTTACCGGAGTTTCGTGGTGGTGAGCCGCCAGACTCTTATCGATTCCAGAATCGCCACGGTGATCTGCGCACCCGTATTCAGCAGAGGTCACGGATTCTCCACCCAAGTCGCCGTCGGCATCAACGAGGGACTGAAACATGAAAGCTGGATCCTCTGCGACAATCTGGTGAGTCTCCGCAAAATGCAACTGACAAGCTTCATCGGTTCCCTCTCGCGCTCAAAGATTGCAGAATTGGACCGGGCCCTGAAGATGGCGCTGGCCTTGGAATGAGCCCTCGGGGTGGGGTGGGGCGCGGCCGCCCGACGCTGAATCGCCAAAGACTACCGGGCGAATGCGGTGGCTGAATGCTGACAGCTGAGCGCTGAAAGCTGCCTCTTCACTTCGCCCCGTTCGGATAAACCAGGATCTTGCTCGCCTCGCCGGTCTTCAGCCGTTCCATGCCCTCGGAAAAATCCTTCATCGCGATGCGGTCGGTGATCACGGGATGCAGGTCCAGTTTCCCGGCCTTCAGCAGCGCGGTCATCTGGTACCAGGTTTGGTACATGCGCCGCCCGTTGATGCCCTGAATCGTTATGCCCTTGAAAATGATGTCTTCGGAAAAATTCAGCGAGATTGGTTTGGAGGTCAAACCCAGCAGGGATATGCGCCCGCCGCGCCGCACAATGTCGAAAGCAATTCGAATGGCGTCGGGATGGCCTGCCATCTCCAGCACCACGTCAACGCCCAGGCCGCCGGTTCGCTCCATAATGATGGCTGTCGCATCTTCTTTCGATGGATCAATGGTCAGGTCGGCCTTCATCTGCTTCGCGATGTTTCGGCGATGTTCGTTGACCTCAATTGCGAAGACCTGAGCCGCTCCGACCGCCCGCGCCACCGCAATCGAAAACAGACCGATGGGTCCGCAACCGGTCACAGCAACCGTCTTGGCGGCAATTTCGCCCGCCAGCACCGTGTGCACGGCGTTGCCCAGTGGATCGAGGATCGACGCATACTCCAGCGGGATCGCCGGATCGAGCTTCCAGATATTCGACTCGGGAATCACCACGTACTCGGCGAAAGCGCCGTCGGCATCCACGCCGATGATCTTCACGTTCCGGCAGATGTGCGCCTCACCGGTCCGGCACTGCAAGCATTTGCCGCACGCCACGTGCATTTCGGCGGAGACAAAATCACCTTCCTTCACGCTGGTGACTTCATCGCCAAAAGCAACCACCTCGCCGCAAAACTCGTGCCCGGGAATCAGCGGAGGATGAATGCGTCCCTGGGCCCAGCGGTCCCACTCGTAAATGTGCAAATCGGTGCCGCAGATGGAAGCGACTTTCACCTTGACCAGAACATCGGTTCGTCCGAAGCCGGGAACCTTCACCTCGCGGACTTCAGCGCCCGGAGCGGCCTGCGGTTTCACAACTGCCATCATGCTGTTTGCCATGGGATCACCTGATGAAAACGGGTTGAAACTCAAAACTCCTGATTTTACCACTGCGGGATGGAACCATCGGCCCACTACGCCCGCGGGACGCCCTTGTCAAACTTCGGCGCGAACGTCTTGAAGTCCTCCGACTTGCCCCGGGGAATACTCAGCGTCTTCCAATCGCTCGATCGCAGATGCTTGGACAGGAACACGATTTGCCCGACGTGTTGGGCATAGTGAGCCAACGCCCGGTTCAGAGCCTGCAGCACGGTATGAGGCTCGCCTCGGATGGTCACGGTTCGCGTCAAATCCTCGGGTGTCAGACTCTCTAGCGTGGAGAACACGCCGTTCCAACCTTCCTCCCACCAGCGCATGACGTCGGCCCGCGTCGTCTCGGAGTTCACTTCGAATTCCCGGTCGCGGTTGCGGTCCGGCTTCTCGCCGTCCGTGGTCAGGAAGTCGGTGAAGCGCGACCGCATATTCCCGGCGATGTGCTTGACCAGAGTCGCAACCGAGTTAGACTCCGCGTCCAAGGTCACCAGCAGGTCCGAGTCTTTCAGTTGAGCGATGGCGCCTTCGGCGAGACGTTTGTATCCGCGAAGCTGCCGGCGGATTTCCTCAAGGTAATGCTGACGCACATCAGGAGTATCCATAGATTTGACCTTGTCACTACCTTCGCCGAACCGCTGGTCCACGAGACAGGTAACGACTTCTGACCGCAGAAAGTTTACGCCACTTCGCAGAGTCGTGGGATGAAGCCGCCTCGGGTACGTCAAGACATCAAGAATTTTGTTGACAATCCGAGTAATACACCGCAATATCTTGGGGTGGATATGTCGCTGATACAAGTTTTGGCATATCGCATGGACCCGGTTTAGAAGTTCAAGGGAATTTCACTTCAAACGGAGGAGACCTTAAATGGCGACTAAGAAAAAAGCTGCGAAAAAGAAGAAACACTAACCGCGCGTGAAACATTGCGCTCACGCAGTAGAAAGTTCAAGAACCCCCGCAAGAGAAGCACCTCTTGCAGGGGTTTTTTCTGCAGCCGCCGAGTATGATGGACACGGCCTGCAAACTAAGGGTTGTTCCGAGCGCCCGCTCATGCTAGAAACGGGATTTGGAGGCGACAAGGCGGGCTAGGACTGCCGCTTCCGCAGTTTTGATGACTACGCGAAATCGAGCCACGGCGAAGGTGTTGAAGACCGAAGAGGTCGTCATTCCGGACAAACTTTATTTCCGGATCGGCGAAGTGGCCGAACTGTGCCGCCTGCCGGCTTACGTGCTGCGCTTCTGGGAAACCGAATTCCCCCAGCTCAAGCCAGTAAAGAGCAGCACCGGCCAGCGCATGTACCGCCGCAAGGACGTCGACAACCTTCTGCGCATTAAGAAGCTTCTCTATGAAGAGGGATTCACCATCGCCGGCGCTCGCCAGCATCTGAAAGAGGGCAAGGCCGAGAAGAGTCAGCCACTGCTTCCCTTTCCCCAGCGGTCCCCTGCTGACCTCAAGCACGTCCGGCAGGGCCTGCGTGAGATTCTGAGCATCCTCTCCAAGAAGCGCTGATTTCGCCGATGAGGCGCGAGCGTCCCCGTGCGCGGCACCGGCGCTGCCTCTTAGCCCCGGCCGCATGCCACGCGAAATCCGTAATCGGCATACTGAAACTCCGGAGGAATGCTGGACCGCGCCGCGCACCGTGCCACCTTGATGTGATGTCGCCACGACCCGCCGCGAGACGCTTTGCGCTTTCCCTGTTCCGGCCCGCGCGGATTGTGCGCTGGCGAAACTATGTAATATTCCGGATTATACCAGTCGCAGCACCACTCGTGCACGTTTTCGCAAATGTTGTACAACCCGAACGCATTGGGAGCATATTGCGCTACCGGCTCGGGACCGGTCCTCCAGCGCCGCTCATAGTCAGGCAACGTTTGTGGGGAACCGTCGCCCCAGGGAAATTGCTTACCCTCGACTCCGCCGCGCGCGGCACGCTCCCATTCCGCTTCGCTCGGCAAACGATAATCGCGGCGATGGGCCTGGCTGAGCCATTCGCAATACTTCACTGCCTCGAACCACGAAACCGCCACCACCGGCCGCTGCGGATGATTGAAGCTCGGATCATCCCAAAAGGGAGGTGGCTCCGATCCGGTCGCATCAAGAAAGGCAGCGTACTCCGCATGGGTGACCTGAGTCGCCGCCAGCTGAAACTCATCTACCCACACGCGATGCACCGGGCGCTCGTTGTCCTGCCCGGTCTCTGATCCCATGAGAAACCATCCGGCCGGGATCGTGACCAGGCATGGCTCACGATAGATCGCGGGTTTCATTGGCTCGGCCGGAGTTGCCATGATTACAATGTCAGGCTAGCACGAGCGAAGAACTTCGTGCGGTGGCATAGGCTGCAAAAGCCCGCGCTCGCAATTCGCTAAGGGGCGATCTCGTAGACGACACCGTAGGTGTACTTGCCGCCGACCTGAGTTGTGCCGTACAGGTTGCCTTCCCTGTCGAGAGTTGGGCCGGCGACGGGCAGAGCTCCATCGGGCCCGGTGAAGCGGTGCAGCACCGTATATGACCACTTGCCGTTCTTGTGCGGGGCCAGCTTATAAACCAGTCCGCAGCCGCCCCCACCGCAGGGGCCCGTCCCGCCGCCCGCCGTGCCGTACAGAGCGCCTGCTGGGTCGATAGCCAGCGTACCACCCGGGCCGCCGCCATCATAGAACCCGGGGAATTGATGAATGATGATCTCCCTCCATGCGCCGTCTTTCAGGGGCGAGATCTCATACACGGTTCCGGCGTCGTCTTTGCCGCCCTGGACAGTGGTGCCGTAGAGCTTGCCATTGGCCGGGTTATACGTGACCGGGCCCCTGACGCCGCAGCCGTCGCCGTGACCGGCCGAGAAGTAGTGCAGCACATTCTCCTGCCATCCGCTGGAGGTGTTCTGCAGTTCAAAGACGTTCCCACAGGACCGCCCGATGGTGACGCCGTAGAGATTCCCTGCGGCGTCCCAAGTCAGGGGATAATCAGGCTCATCTCCGTCGCTGCCCCCGGTGAAGCTGTACAGATACTGCTCGCCCCAGCCGCTGGAGCCGGGTGACAGCTCAAAGACATCGCCGTAGCCGTACTCACCCGGCAGTCCGTTGCCGTAGAGGTTGCCGCCTTCGTCCAGAATCAGGCCGTCGGACTCCTGGCTGGAGATGACGGTAAAGCTCCAGCGGCCGGAACCGGATCTCATTTCAGGAAGCCGTCATTAGCGAAACAGATCGTGCTTCGCGGGGCGAATCATGTCACGCGCGGTCCCTTTGCCCGGCTCATACGGGAATCCACGAATGATGCACGCCGGGGTGCGAGCCAATTTGCCGCAAACCAGGCCAGCAGCGCAAGCCAACTCGTCCGCCACCGCTTCGATGCTGGCTCGGAGGCGGTAGCCGTGCGGATCATGGCTGCCACGGTAATCGTGCAGCGCTTTCATTCCAGCCACGCCAATCGCCACTTCCGTGAGCCCCTCGCGCAAAGGACGGCCGAAACTATCCGTGATGATGACCGGGATGGACAGCCGCAGCCGCTTCTTAAGCTGACGATGAAGAAGCGCGGCGGACCGATCCGGATCCTTAGGCAAGAGCACAGCATGGCGTCCGCCATTGACGTTGGACACATCGACTCCGCTGTTGGCGCACACGAATCCGTGATGAGTCTCAGTGATTAAAATTCCATTCTTGCGGCGCACGATTCGCTTGCTTTGCGCAAGAGCGAGTTCGATCACCTGAGCGTCAAGATTGTAGCGCCGAGCCCAGACGCGGGAACTGGCGGAAGGACGGATGCCAGCCAGTTCCACCAGTTGTCCCTCTGCTTTGGAGATGATCTTATGCTTGATGACTAGGATGTCCCCTGCGCGAAAGGCAGCCTTGGCACGCTTCAAAGCGAACAGAAGTTTCTCGATCAATGAATCGCCGGGATGGATTTCCTCCGCGAACGGGATCGGGATAATTCGCAGTTCGCGGACCGTGTGCGTCATTCCGTGCTCACTGGTTCGCGGCGGCGGGAAGGTCGCGCAAGTCAAGCTGGCGCGCCAGGCGCTGAGCGCGAGTTTCGCCGGGAGCCGCGACGAGTTGCCGCAGGTCAGCGGGATTGTCGATATCGAGAGCAATTCCGGGCAGCGTCAAAACCACACAAGGTTTGCGGCTGGCGCGGGCCGCGGCAAGGTGCGGCCTGAAACTGTCGTCTCCGAAGCGGAGCGGGAACAATCGGGCGGGACGGCGCCACGCCGCATTGGTGCCGCGGCGATCGGCGGACGGAACCAGAACGGAACCCTCGAGCGGAGAGGTGTCCAAAATCTTCTCTAATTCCCACGCCTGAACCAAAGGGATATCGGCGGGGATCACCAGAGTTTCGCCAATTCCGCGCTCGATGCAAATTTTCGTGGCCATTTCAATGGCTGCGGTTTCGCTGCGGCTGGCTCGGTCGTGAATCACCTCGAAATTAAACTTCCTTGCCAGATTGACGGAAAAACGGTCGTTGGTGACCAGAGCGATTTCAGGGTGATTCGACCATGCGCTCACGGTTTCGAGAACGTCGGTGAGCATTGCCTGCGCGAGCCGGGTACGAGTGGCCTGATCGAGCAGAGACGCCAGCCGTTGTTTGGCAGTCGCGAGATTCTTGACAGGAATGAGAATCATACAGGCTCCGATGCAGCTCGGGCAGAGTTCCCGGCGGCTAACAGCGCGAGAACGGTCCGGGCCAGCTTGGTTTTGTCGTCGGCGGTGCGCATGACAATGCTGGCGCAGTGCACGCGCAAGCCGGGACGAGTCAGCTTCTTTGCCGCCTCCGCATCGCGGAGATCGACGATCAGCAGATCCAGAAAATCCTCGTAGGCCTGGGCCACTCCGGCGATGGAAACAGGATAACCTTGTGCCGCCATCAAAACGCCTGCCGGGCCGGAAACCGGTGTATCTCCGATGAGTGGGCTGATGGCAACCACGGTCGCCGGAGTGGTGCGCAACGCCTCCCGAATGCCTGGCACGGCGAGGATGGGGCCAATGCTGGTAATCGGGTTGCTGGGAGCAAGGATCACGGCGCTGGCGGAGTGGATGGCGTCAATCACGCCGGGCGCGGGCCGCGCCTCGGCTGCACCATCGAAGCGTACAGACTTGACAGGATCCTGATACCAGCGCTGCACGAAATATTCCTGAAAGTGGAGTTCGCCAATCGGTGTGTCGATGCGGGTTTCGACTCGGGAATCGCTCATAGGCAAAATGCGCGACTGCACGCCGAGTTTGGCCGCGATCTCGGTGGTAGCTTCGGTCAGAGTCTTCCCTTGCGCCAGCAACCTGGAACGCAGCAGGTGAACCGCAAGATCGCGATCGCCAACCTGAAACCAGATCGGCTCGCCCAGTTCACTCATCGCCTGCAAACAGAAAAAAGTGTCGCCCTTCACGCCCCAGCCGCGCTCGCGGCTCAGCAACCCGGCGAGTCCATAGGTGATGGAGTCCAAATCGGGGGACATATGCAGGCCCCACCACTCGAGGTCGTCCGCGGTGTTAACGATGAAAGTGAGTTCATGAGCGGAAACGACCTGGCGCAGGCCCTCCACGAATTTGGCGCCCCCGGTACCGCCCGTAAGCACTGCAATCATGCGGCCCTCCGGGCAAAGCCTTCTGGGTCACCGCTTGCCTTGAGTTTTTCTGATAGGAGCCCAGGGCGATTGACTAACGACGGAACGAACTCGGGATAGACCGGAAGCCGCTGCCGCAACTTCAATCCCTTGGCCTCGGTCCGCAGACGCAGTTCTTCGAGATGGGGCCACGGCCTTTCAGGATTGATGAAGTCCGGGGTCAGCGGCGAAATCCCGCCCCAGTCGTTGATTCCCGCGTCAAGGAAATTGTCGTAATAAGGGTCGGAAAGATTGGGAGGCGCTTGAATGTTCATGTCCTGTATCAATAATCTGGCAACCGCTATGGTACGCAGCATGTCGCCCTGCGTGGGCTCGGGCCATGCCTGCATCGGGATCTCCGGTTTAGTGCGAAAGTTTTGAATAATGACCTCCTGAATGTGGCCGTAACGGCGGTGCAGCGCGCGGATTGCCAGCAGAGCATCCACCCGGTCTTCAGCAGATTCGCCGACGCCGATCAGAATGCCCGTGGTAAACGGAACACTCTGCTTGCCCGCTTCCTCGATGGTGTGCAGCCGCTTGGCCGGAACCTTGTCGGGAGCGTTGTCGTGCGCCGCGCCGGGCGCCAGCAGAGAGGTGTTGGTGGTTTCAAGCATCAGGCCCATGCTCGGAGACACAGCTGCAAGCCGCTCCACCCACTCCGCGCTCAACAGACCCGGATTAGGATGTGGCAGCAGGGCCGTCTCCCGTAGAACCAGTTCGCACATGGCCTCAAGGTAGTGCAAAGTGGACTTGTATCCAAGGTGGCGAAGGGTCGCCCGCATCTCGGGAAATAGCAGTTCAGGCTTGTCGCCAAGACTGAACAGGGCCTCGGTGCAACCAAGTTTCTCGCCCTCCCGCGCCACCTGCAAGACTTCGTCGGGAGTCAGGGTGCGAGCGCCGAACTGGCCAGGATCGCGGCGAAACGTGCAATACCCGCAATAGTCGCGGCACAGATTGGTCAATGGGATGAAAACCTTGCGCGAGTAGGTGACCACGCCCGGCTTGAAACGCTGCGCAGCCTGGCGCGCGGTGGATAGAAGTTCGGGCAATTGCTGGTCGGAGCAGCGGATCAGCCGGCAAGCCGCTTCGCGAGAGAGTGCCAGCCCCGAGTAAGGATCGAGTGCGGCAAGGATTGCCGAATCCTCCTTCGGCCAGGTTGTTTGTGCAATACCCAGGTTCGCCTCGTGGATCACCAAAGTTAACCCATGATACATGACGGCTGCAGGACCGGTGTCCCAAATCCTCGTCCGGATCCTAATGGGGTCTCGCGCACATCGCTATGAGATCTAAGGGAGCCCTCACGACAACCTTCCCCGCGGTACCACCCCAACGGACTTTGATGGTAAAACTTCCTTGGAAGACTCCGGCCCCCGGTTTGACTGGCTGAGTCGTAGTTAGCGAAACATGACCTTGTCGCAGACGGAATTCCGAAGAGCGCTCGGCAGCTTTGCCACGGGAGTCACGGTCATTACCGTTGACTACCAGGGCGAGGTTCACGGCATGACCGCCAACGCGTTCAGTTCCGTGTCGCTGGACCCTTTGCTGGTGCTGGTCTGCGTCGACCACCGGGCGCGCACTCACACTTACCTTCATGCCAGAAAGCGCTTCGGAGTCAACATCTTGGCCGATGACCAACAGGCAATTTCCGAATTCTACGCTTCGGCCACGCAGACACCACAAGATGCCGATCAGGCGGGCGCATGCTTCGACCGCACGGCCCATGGCACGCCGGTGCTGCATGGAGCACTGGCGTATCTGGAGTGCCGCCTTCAAACCGCACAAGACGCGGGCGACCACACCATCTTTATCGCTGAGGTGGAAGACGTCATGGTACGGGAAGGCCAGCCACTGCTCTACTTCCGCGGGCAATATCGGAAGATCGGCGAAAGTGGAAGTTAACCGGTCGCACGGCAGGGTCAGCGGGATCCCCTGCACCCATCTGACGAATGGCTAGCACGGGCCACTACTCCAGCACCCTGTCGTCGAGCTTCTTCTTGCCCCAGTCGGCGGCGGCTTGCACGAACGCCAGGACGAGCGGATGCGGATTCTTGGGCTTTGACGAGAGCTGCGGCTGGTAGAGCGTCGCGATGTAAAAGCGATGGGTGGGAGATTCGATGGCGCGGATTTCGCCTTTCGGTCCACGGGCGACCACCGGAAACCCGGCTTCCATGGCGGCCCATTCGTACTCGGGATTCACCTCGAAATTGCAGAAGAATTCTTCGGTGACCGTATCCTTCGTATAGAACGACTGCAAGTACGAGCCGGGACGCAAACGAATCTCCGGGACTGCGCCAGAAAGCTTGGGCGCCTTCTTGCCGCGATTGGGGACAGCGCAGGCCACTGGATAGATGACAATGTTCTTCGATTCGGAGTTGTTCTCGGCAGTGTCAGCGTCTTTAATGCCGAGAACGTTGCGCACACACTCAATGAACGCGTACTGGAAGCCTCCGCAGGTGCCCAGAAACGGCCAGTCGTGACGGCGGGCAAACTCGATCCCCTTCAGCATGCCGTCGAAACTCTTGTAGGGACTGCCAGGAGCGGCCCAGATCCCGTCGAAGGTTTCCAGGATTTTGGGGGCGCCGGGTTCCACCAGCGAAGGCGTCGGAAGCCACTCCGAGTCGACCTTGATATTCAACTTGGCCGAGGCATGTTGCAGGCTCGCGTCGACGGCGGGCAGAGTCGGAGACTTGGGGTCGAAGTCTCCCAGAATGCCGATGCGAACTGAATCGCTCACGGGGCCATTCTAATTGAGTCAGCGGAATTGAGAGCATTACTACAGGTGTCCAAGCTGGTGACTGGGGGACGACGTACTTCGAGGTGCCTCGGGCCTATTTACCCCGCTGCCCCGAAACTCATCTTCACGCTGGCTTTGTCAGCGTCGTCCACCTTGAACATGGGGTGCGGCTGGAGGTTCATAAAGGATGCGATGAAAGTGTCCGGGAATTGCTGAATGCGGATGTTAAGGGTATTGACGCAATCGTTATAAAACTCGCGGCGGTCAGCGATCTCGCTTTCGAGTTCAGTAATGCGTTTCTCCAACTGCATGAAATTCTCATTGGCCTTTAACTGCGGATAGTTCTCCGCAACCGCGAACAGCCCTCGCAGCGCCGAAGTCATGCTCTGATCGGCTTGGGCTTTCTGATCGACCGAGACCGCCTGCTGATACAGGCTTCGCGCCTGCGTGATTTTCTCCAGCGTGTCGCGCTCGTAGTTCATATAGCCTTTGCAGGCTTCGACCAGGTTGGGCAGTTCGTCATGCCGCTGCTTGAGCAGGATGTCGATATTGGCAAAAGCCTTGGCCACGTCGTTTTTGAGCGCGACCAGTCCGTTGAAGATCATGACTATGTAGACTGTGAGGCCGATGATGGCAAACAAGAATCCGAGTGAGATTACGTTGTTCATATGACGTTTCGCTTTCTGGTTCAGAGCCATCCATACTGCATCGCAAGAAGGTAGACGCACAACAAAGTCAGCGCCGGCCCACCCCAAATCATCAAGGCAGATTTCCATCCGAGATTTTTCACCACCTCACGCTGGCTGCGCCATGAGATGAAAAATGCCGGGTGCTGTGAACCTTTCATCAGCAGCGTGGAAGGATGAAGATCGAACTGCTCCAGCGCCGGAGCGGCGGCCGCGGCGGTCGGTGCACCGACTACTGGTGAGACACCGCCAACAGGATTCACGCCCGCAACAGCCCAGGCAAGCGGACTGGTGATGCCTGCCTTCATCATGGCGGCGGAAACTTTCTCCTGCTGCGCCTTGTCGAGCGTAGGAACTGGCTTGCCGACCGGGCTAAACATGGGTTCCGCAGCATCATTCGTCAAGCCTGCGCCACCCAAAAGATTCAGCAGGCCCGTGCCAGAACTCAGTCGCGAGCCGTGCGTCGTCTGGATGGGCGTGCCACATACACTCAGGCCAGGATTATGCGCGAGGGTCCCCAGAACAAACAGCGAATTCTTCGGCTTGATGCAATATTCTTCAATCTTGAGTCTCTTGTCGGCGCCGATGCCGTGCATCAGCAGAAAGCTCGCAATGTTAGCCGGAACGTCGAGGCGGCTGGAGAACATCGAGTGGGTGAATTCTTCCTTGAAATCGCAATGGATGTCCAGATCAGCGCCCTGCGGATTGACCAAAACCCGCCCGGTGTTGTCTTCAAGATAGAAAGGCACGTGCAGGCTCACGTCGGCTTCTTTCACCCAGGATTCGCTCTTGCCTTCCTGTTTCCACTGCCAGACCATGGTCCGGTAGTAGTAACAAGCGCGGCCGGTGATGGGCGCAACCAGGGAATAGGGACCAGTGGCAAGGCCGCTGATTTCGACCAGCCCCATGGCGGCGCTGCGCACTTTGGAAACCGGCGTATTCATGATCAGCCGCTTGCGCTGGAGCAGCCTGAAACCGCGATAAAAGAGAAAGACGCCGACCGCGGCACCGACTATAGGCCAGAACTCAAACGATCCGGTTGTATTCCGGACAAATGTAGCTAGAGGATTCATTCGCTCCACTGCGTCGCCAGCGCGCACACAAATGGCGTCGAGCCGAGCGTAAATGATGAGATGGAAGCGGCGCAGTAGAAAGCCGCGAGAAAGGCTTACGTTGGTAATGCGAATCCGCGTTTAGGAGGAAAAAGAAGACGGGCTACATCACCCGTCTTCGCTGAAAGCTAGGAACTGAAAGCTAAGAGCCAGAAGCCAGTAGCTAGAAGCTAGTTAATGTCGAACTGCTCCTGGTGCAACGCCGGATCGCTCTTGACGATCACCGTCTTCTTGGTCAGTTCTTCCATTTCGTTCAACAGTCGGCCATTGTTCGTCTTGAGCGCCTTGGCCACCTCCGGATTCACCCGCAACATCACATCCGAATGCTCCAGGTGCTTGGCGAGCTTCCGCATCTCGATGTAGATCTCATCGCAAACCGTCGGGATCGACTTCACAAATCCCGTCGCCTCGCAGTACGGACAGGGCGAGCCGATAGTGCGCTCCAGGGACTGCTTGACCCGTTTGCGGGTAATCGCGACCAGTCCGAAATCGTTGAACTGCAGAACCTTCGAGGGCGAGCGGTCTCCGCGCAACGCTTCTTCCAACGCCTGCATGACTTTTTGCCGGTTGCGGCGTTCGTCCATGTCGATGAAGTCAATGATGATGATGCCGCCCAAATCACGCAGCCGGATTTGGCGCACAATCTCCTTGATCGCATCCACGTTGGTTTTGACAATGGTGTCTTCCAGCCGCGCCGTTTTGCCGACATATTTGCCGGTGTTCACGTCGATCGCCACCAGAGCCTCGGTTTGATTGATGACAATGTAGCCGCCGCTCTTCAGCCAGACTTTCGATTTCAGCGCCTTGTTGATCTCTTCCTTCAATCCGAACTGCTCGAACAGAGGCGTTTCCTTGGTATAGAGCTTGACCCGCTTCACCAGCGCCGGCTGGAACCGGTTGGCAAAACGCAACACGCGCTCGTATTCCTGCTCGGTGTCCACCCAGATGGCGGCAAAATCGGACGTCACCTGGTCGCGCAAGATGCGCTCCACCACGCTCAGATCGTGGTAAATCAAAGAGGGGGACTTGTTGGTTTCCGAGCGCGTTTTGATTTCATTCCACAGATTTTTCAGGAACCGGATGTCGGCCCGCAGTTCTTCCTCGCTCGCGCCTTGCCCGGCGGTGCGGACGATGAACCCTCCGTGCCCGTTCTCGCGCTCGCTCTGCACGATCCGCTTCAGCCGTTGCCGCTCTTCTTCCGAAGCAATCTTGCGGGAAACTCCGGTGTGGTTTACGGTCGGCATATAGACCAGAAACCTGCCCGGCAGGGCGATGTGGCTGGTAATGCGCGCACCCTTTTTTGCGATGGGTTCTTTGGCAATCTGCACCAGAATCTCCTGACCTTCTTTCAGCAGGTCGGTGATCTGTGGCAGAGGCTGCGGCTCGTGTTTGCGGAAGCGGCGTCCGCTGCGGCGTCCGCGTGGACTACGCTGCCGGTCAAATGCCGGACGCTGGGCGGGTCGCGTGTAGCCGGCAGTTCCTGCCGGGGCGCGCACTTCCGCGCGCGCATCCACCGAGCCGTCTCCAACCGCTTCGGCAGCCAGCAGAGCCTCCGCTTCTGCCTGTGCTTCTTCAAGCTCCGCTTCCGCTTCCGCAGCTTCGTCCACGGTTTCTTCTTCTGTCTCGTCCGTCTCGGAAGCAGCGGCGCCCGGCTCGGCTGAGACTGGCGCGGAAACTTCGCGCCCAGATTCCCCCGATGCAGCGATCTCCCGCACTACAGGCGCTTGGTAACCCTCCACCGCATGGGTCTCTTCTTCCATCTCCTCGAAAACCGTGTCCTCCTCCAGGTCTTCCACGTAGGAGGCCAGATCCGCTTCTTCCTCTTCGATCTCCTCTTCTTCCACGGTTCCAGCGGTCGTGGCCACGGGTCTCGGTTCTGAATGTTCCGGAGCGTTCTCCGGCTGCGCGTTCCGCTGGATCTCGTATTCCTGGATTGCCGTGTCGCCGAACACCGCTGCCACGTTCATCTGGTGCATACGCCGCTGCTCGCGGTCCCACTCTTCCGTACCGACCTGCGGGATTGCCGGTTCTTCAGCTGGCGCGGCTTCCTGGGCTGCAGTCCCATGCTCTTGGGTTTCAACATCCGCTTTGGCAAAAAGGGGCTCATCGTCGGGAAAGGTCTTGGCGACAGGCTGTGAACCCTCAGACAACGCTCCAGACCGGCCCGCGCCGGCGGCTTGAGCATGCGTCAATCTTTGGTACTTTGAAATCGACTCCCCCGGGAGCAAGATGGGCTGATATCCCGGAGGTGGACCGTAATCGCCACGGGCGGAATCACCACGAGTTGCCGGCGGTGGCGCCTCCGCGGCTGGCCGCGCAAATTTCGACTCGGGCATGCGCTCTCCCCGGCGTCCACGACGGCGGCGGGTGCGCCAGTCTCCCCGGCCTTCCCGCTGCTCGCTGCCATTGGACCGCTGAGGATTATCGGCTGCCGGGCTCACCGCTTCCACTTGCCTTTGTGCGACAGACTCCGCCTCCGGTGGAACCTGACTCTCAGCGGCCGGCTGGGTCTCAGCCCGAGGTGCTGCCGATGGGACTGGCCGGTTGGTAGGAATGTCCTCCACGTCGTCCTCATCGTGCAATTCCATGAAGTCCGAAACGTAAAGGAAGGCGTCTCGTTCCAGACCGATGTCGACGAACGCCGACTGCATGCCGGGCAGCACTCGCGTCACCCGGCCTTTGTAGATGGAACCTGCTAGTGTGTATTCGTTCTCGCGCTCAAGATAGATTTCCGCGAGCAGATCGTCTTCCACCACCCCAACTTTGCATTCGTGGGGGGTGGACGACACAAATAATTCTCTTGTCATACGTACTCCGCTTCTGCGCCGTCATGCGGTCGCAGGATTCACCGGGGTATCGAGCAAGAGATAACAAAGAGGATGGAGCTGTGCGGGGACGGCCCTCGATTGAGGACAGCCTGGGCCAGGGGACTTCCCCCGATCCCACATTCGTTCTACAAGCTGAAAACTCTTGTTCACGGATCGCATGGCGCTCTCCGGGTTTGTGACCGCTCTCTCACTCTGAGGGGGCCGTTACCCGCCCGGTTGCGCCTGGCTTCAATCCTGCTCGGCCTCTCACTACCTAAGCCGGTGATTGCCCTCTTCACGCGAGGGCGCTCGTAATCTTGGTTTCTGCCGCCGTTGGCGAGCGCGGCAACTCTCCTCGCCTTCTTCCTCCTGCTTCAGTTGACGAATCGGCGCATTCGCACGTTCATCACAATTCCCAGCGCCAGAAACATGAACAGGACCGAAGACCCGCCATAACTCATTAAGGGCAAGGGTATCCCTGTGACCGGCATGAAGCCGACCACCATGCCGACGTTGACCAGGATATGGAAGCTCAGCACCGCTACCACACCCATCACCACGAACGTGCCGGCGCGGTCGGGCGCCGTTTGCGCGTTCTGCGTCAAACGCATCAGCACTACAAAGTATAGCAGCATTACGCCTAACGCGCCTACAAATCCGTGTTCCTCCGCGAACGCCGCAAAGATGAAGTCCGTTTGTGGAACCGGAAGAAACGCCAGGTGAGTCTGGGATCCGGCGCTGCTTCCCCAGATCCCCCCGGAACCTACCGCAATCTTCGATTGAATTACCTGGTATCCAGAACCCTGACTATCAGCCTGCGGCTGCATAAAGCTGGTCAGCCGGTCCCGCTGGTAAGGTTTGAGGACATGCCACGCGAGCGGCATCACTAACCCTGCCAGAAGCACGACCGCGGCCGCCTGTTTCAGCCGCACTCCGCCCAGGAACAGCCCCATAACCGCAATCGGAAGATAGGTCAGCGCCGTTCCCAGGTCGGGCTGAACCAGAACCATCAACATCGGCACGCCTACGATCGCTCCAGCCTTGGTGAAATCCGGCCAGGAAAGCTCCCGGTGATGCAGATCGGCAAAGTACTTCGCTACCGCCAGAATCAGGATCAACTTGACCCACTCGGACGGCTGAAAGTGTCCCCCGGCCGGCATCTTCACCCAGCGCCTCGCCCCCAGGTACTTCTGCCCGAAAATCATCACCACCATCAGGGAGGCAATCGAAGCGATGTACATCCAGTGGACTCGTTCCAGCAGCACCTGGTAGTTGATGACACTCATCAGGAACATGACTCCGACACCGCCGAGAATCCAGTAGATCTGCTTCAGATGCGCTCCGGCAAACTTGGTATGGGCCGTGGCGCTGCGAATCTCTAGCACCCCCAGCGCGCAGAGCAGCAGTACGAAGACCAGCAGCAGCCAGTCAAAATCGCGAAATGAAACATAACGTGACATCAGTAGTTAGCAGTTAGCCGTTAGCCGTTAGCAGTTAGTAGCTAGGAGCTAGTAGCCAGAAAAACCACGTGCGTTCCCTAGCTACTAGCGACTAGCTACCCGCTACTGCACTAATTCACCCCCGGCGTGGCAGCCGCCAACGGCAAATGCTGTTTCGAGATTTCCACTACAAACTTTCCAGCCTGCAGCGCGTCATCGTCCTCACCATCGGGATCGACCGAATTCCACACCGCCCCAACTTCCACCTTCCCGGATGCCTGCGCCACCTTGTTTGGTTGCCGTCGCTCTTTCTCCACGTAAGCTTTTATGACCTGGGCCACGGTGCGCGCGGCCAGGTAACCATGCTCGCCTTCTTCAAGCAGGGCACAGACGACAATCTCCGGATTGCGCCGCGGTTCCACTCCCACAAACCAGCCATTGTCCTTGAATTTTGCCTTTCCCATCGCGCCTAGCTTGGCTTTCAGGGCATTGCTGATGGTCTGCGCGCTCCCGGTTTTCCCCGCGAAGTCGATTCCCTGCAAATGGGCGCTGGGAGCTGTCCCGCCGGGGTTCACCACGCTCGCCATAGCATCGGTGATGATCTCCCAGTTCTTGGGGTCAATCGGGATCTGTACCTTGTCAGGCACATTCGACGCGGGAATCACATTCGGCGGCATATCCGTCGGATTGGTCACGTGCGGCCGCACCAGCAATCCACCGCTCGCGATGGCTCCGACGGCGCGCGCCAGCTGGATCGGCGTAACCGTCACCGCGCCTTGTCCAATCCCCACCGAGATAGTTTCTCCCGCATACCATTTCTGCTTGTAGTTGCGGATCTTCCATTCTTCCGAGGGCATCACGCCGCTGACTTCCTGGGGCAAATCGATTCCGGTCTTCTGCCCCAGTCCGAATATGGTGGCGTACTTTGCAATCCGGCCAATGCCCAGGCGCTCCGCCAGCGTGTAGAAAAAGACATCGCACGATTGATAAATCGCCTTGTTGATGTCCACCACACCGTGCACCCGATGCTCGGCCACCACCCAGCACTTGAAATAGCGTCCATAGAAAGTGGCGCCGCCGTTGCACACCACGTGCATATCCTGCGCGATGCCTTCCTGCAAACCCGCGGTCGCCATGATGACTTTGAACGTCGAACCTGGAGCAAGCTGGGCCTGAATCGCTTTGTTCAGCAGCGGTTTGTCAGGGTCGGTCACCAGCTTGTTCCACTCGTCGCGCGAAACGCGCACCGAAAAGTCATTGGGATCGAACGCGGGCCGGCTCGCCATCGCCAGAATCTCTCCCGTCCGTGGATCCATGGCGACGATAGCTCCATTGCGTCCCGCCAGCGCTTCCTCGGCCGCGATCTGCAGATCAATGTCGACCGTCAGTTTCATCGGCTTGCCCGGCTCCGCCGGCTTCTCCTGCAGTTGTCCCATTTCACGGCCGCGGCTGTTCACCAATACCTGCCGCGAGCCGTTCTTGCCCATCAGGATTTGGTTGTATTCCAGTTCCACTCCGGACTTGCCCACCACGTCGCCGGGATTGTAGAGCTCAAATTGCGGCTGGTTCAGCATGTCCTCGCTGACCTCGCCCACATAGCCCACCAGGTGCGCCAGAAAACCGTTGCGCGGATACAACCGCCGGTGCGCCATGATCGTATCCAGCTCGGGCAGCTCGTTGCGATGCGCATCGATGAACGCCACTTCATCCGGCGTGATGTCGTCCTTCAGATAAATCGGCTGATATTGCGGCATGCCGGCAAAATGCCGGATGCGCTCCCGCACTTCCTTGGCATCCATATGCAGGCCCTGCGAGATCAGGTCCGCATCGGCAAGAAGATCGTGCGAGGAGTCGCGCAGCAGAAGCGCGGAAAATGACGGGTAGTTGTCCACGATGGTGCGGCCTTCGCGGTCCAGAATTCTTCCCCGTGGCGCCAGAATCGGAACGTTGCGAACGCGGTTCTTCTCCGCCAGACTGGAATAAAGATCGCTCTGCATCACCTGCAAACGCCACAGTCCGTATACCAAGACAAGAAAAATGGCGAGGATGATGTACTGCACCGCGTTCAAGCGGAGCGGTGATATTTTTTCATCGCGGCCAAACATGGTCAGTGGTTCGTCGTCGGGCGTTCGCTATTAAGCTGTCAATGCAGGCGCGGGCGCCCTCGCCCGTGCGGGATCTCAATTGAAATCCACGCTTAATCGGAGCGCTTCTGAGTTAACTCTATTGTAACCCGCTTCACGGTCAGAACGAGTAGCACCTCGGTAACGAAAGGACCCGGTCGCGGGAAGCGAGCCGGCATCGCCCTCCCGGCGCCGTGGGAGTTACTCTCAGGGTTCCGGGGCCTGCATTTTGTGAGGCGCGTCACTGCGTTTCTTTTCGAGCGCGAGATATAGAAAAGTGGGCGAGTCTGCATGGAGGCACGACCATGGCAGTGCCTGACAATCGGCAGGAGCGGCGAACCTCGGCAGATCTGACGGTTCAGGTCTGGGGCGCTGATATTGACGGAGTACGCTTCGCGCAGGCCGCCGTCGCCCGCAATATAAGCGCTCGCGGTGCCCTGTTGTTGGGAATTGAGCGAACCCTGCGTAGCGGCGATCTCATCCGGATTCAACACCGCAATCGCAGCGCGCGGTTTCGCGTGGTGTGGGTGAAGCGGTGCGCGCCGACCGAGAGCCCCGAAGTGGCCGTCCAGAGAATCGCTGCCGAGCAATGTCCCTGGCAAGAAGCAATCGCAGCCGCAATCGCGCTTTCGACGGCGTCCGACCAGTCCCGCATCGTGGCTGCGGTACCTGTATAGACCTTCAGGTTCTCTGCTTGAACCGGTCCAGCAGCGCGAAGAACGCCACCGCCAGAACCGCGTTCGCGAACGCCGAGCCCAGTTCGTGCGGCCAGCTCCAGTGCAGGTTCAAACCCACCATGCCGCGGGCAATCGTGAAGTACACCACTTCATGCACCCCGTAAAAGAACAAGGTGACCAGGAAGCGCGAACCGGCGTTCTCCACGTCGATCTTCACTCCCAGCGACGAGGCTCCGTATCCCACCACCGTTTTCGCGATTCCGTAGAGCCCCAGCGGGTGGATGGTCAGCGAATCCTGCAAAAGGCCGATGACCGCGCCGGTCAAGAGTCCCGCAACCTGGCTGCGCCGCGCCACCGCGAAAAAGATAACCACCAGCAGCGGCAAATCGAAGATATTGAAAAATGGCAGCCAGCGCGGAACAAACGCCTGGATCGCCAGCGCCAGCAGCGGAACCGCTACGGTTGCCGGCAGGCTGAACCGGTAGACCTCAATCTGCTCATTCGATGTGTAGGTGATGGGCACGCTATTGGGGATTGTCCTCTGGCGGTGTGGTCGCAGGCGGCTCAGTCGGCGCCGGTGTCTTCGGCGGGCCGGTGTCCGGCTGGGTGGTCTTCTGCGAAATGTTGACCGACGGCGGCGCCAGATTAGTCCCGGTCGCCGGCTTCACCGTCGCCGCAACCGCAGGTTTTGTTGATTCAGAGGCATTGCTCGCCGCGCTGTGCAGCGGTACCGGCGGCTTGCCGGGCGTCGCCGATTCGGGCAGCGCGCCCGCGTTCGGGCCGGCGGGTTTCTGCTGCGCGGACCCAGGCTTGGCTGTGACACCGGCCTGCGCGGTGCCACCGCCTGGAGGCTTCGGCCCAATTGCAACTCCTTGGTCCGGAGGCTTGGTTGAATCCATGGTCGGCTTGTCCGGAACCGACGGCAGCCGCTGGGCCAGAATATCGGCGGCGCGCACGCGGGTTGCGCCTTCGGCCAGCACCGGTTCGATTTCTTGCTGTTGCGTCACCACCAGCACTTCTTCCAGGCGGCTGAGGTCGGCGCTCGGTTTCACCCGAATGTTGAGAAAGAGCTCCTGTCCGGGAAAAACCTTGGTTACCGTCCCTACCGGCAGTCCCTTCGGGAAGATCTGGTCGCCACCGCTGGTGAGCACTTTCTCGCCCGGCTGCACCGATTCATCGGACATCACTTTTTCCAGGATCACTTCGCCCGACGGCGTTCCCCGCAGAACCCCCTGCAGCCGCGACTTTTCCAGGATCGCTCCCACACCGCTGGTCTGATCGTTGATCAACAGCACCTGCGAGACCGACGCCTCAAGGGGCTTCGACCCGAATACTCGCAGCACCTTGCCCACTACGCCGTCCGCCGTGATCACCGCCATGTCCTGCTTGATGCCGTCGCGCGCGCCTTTATCAATGTAGATCGACCGGGATTGCTCGCTGCCGCTCGAACCGATCGCCTGCGCGGCCACGGTCCGCGAAATAAATTGTTCTTTGAAGCCCAGCAGCGCCTGCAGCCGGTGCGCCTGCTCGGCATCCTCACTGAGACGGGCCTGCTCGATGTGCAGCCGTTCGATTTGCTGCTTGAGTTCGCGGTTTTCCTGCCGCACGCCGCGCAAATAAAAATAGTTGTGCCACAAATCGCTGCCGCCGCGCTGCACCTGGACGATCCCCTTCTCCAGCGGCGTGATAGCGTCCAACGCCCAGATCCGGATCAGCCGCGTGGACTGATTCTCCGTGGTGCGCTTGACCTGGATGGCCAACCCAATCACCTGGGCAAACAAAACCGCCACCAGGATGGTGACGTTGCGATAGCGCGTGATCAGGTTTTCCATAAAACCCAGCTGTCAGTTGTCAGACCTCAGCTGTCAGCAAATTCGTCAGTGGCGCGTGAACCAGTGCAAAGCCAATGTCCACACTGAACCCACAAAGACGACAGCACAATCTATTTTATAAAACCAAATCCAAGCGGGTTTATTCGCCCATCGTATTGCAGTATCGCGGCCCGGCCACCAGACTGGTCCGATTGCGGCCATCCAATTCAACGCGCGCCGCGTATCACACATGATCCCGGAAACAGCCGCTGCGGCAAGGAGAAGCACGGCGAAGATAAGCCGTGGCGTTCCAGGCGGGAAACCCGAGAATGGATCGGTAAACATCCAGCGCACTTAAATACCTGAGCGTGGCGTACGACGAACGACCAGCGACGAACGACGGTCTCACTCGATCGAAATCTTCCGCAGCAGCTTGAAATCGCTCAGCATTTTGCCCGTGCCCAGCACCACGCTGCACAACGGGTCGTCGGCAATCGAAACCGGCAGGCCGGTTTCTTCGCGAATGCGCTTGTCCAGGTTCTTCAGCAATGCGCCGCCGCCGGTCAGCACGATGCCGCGGTCGCTGATGTCTGCCGAAAGCTCCGGTGGCGTCCGCTCCAGCGCCACGCGAATCGCGTTCATGATGGTCGACACGCATTCGCTGAGCGCTTCCCGAATTTCACTGTCATCCACGGTGATCGTCTTGGGCACGCCTTCAATCAGGTTGCGGCCCTTGATCTCCATGGTCAGCGGCTTGTCCAGCGGATACGCGGAACCGATCTCGATCTTGATCTGCTCGGCGGTGCGTTCGCCGATCAGCAAGTTATATTTCCGCTTCAGGTAATTCATGATGGCTTCGTCCATCTGGTTTCCGGCCATGCGCACCGAACGCGAATAGACAATGCCGCTCAAAGAAATAACTGCGATGTCCGTGGTACCGCCGCCGATATCGACCACCATGTTGCCGCTCGGCTCGGTGATGGGCAGGCCGGCCCCGATCGCGGCCACCATCGCCTGCTCCACCAGGTGCACTTCACTCGCTTTAGCGCGATACGCCGAGTCCATGACGGCGCGCTTTTCCACCTGCGTGATTTCCGAGGGCACCCCGATCACGATGCGGGGGTGCACCAGCATCTTCCGGTTGTGCGCCTTCTGAATAAAATAGTTCAGCATTTTCTCGGTGACTTTGAAGTCCGCGATCACGCCGTCTTTCATCGGCTTGATGGCCACGATGTTTCCCGGCGTGCGGCCCAGCATTTCCTTGGCTTCTTTGCCCACCGCTTCAACTTCTCCGGTGTTCTTGTTGATGGCCACGATGGAAGGCTCGTTCACCACGATGCCTTTGCCGCGCGCATACACGAGGGTGTTGGCAGTCCCCAGGTCGATGGCGAGATCGCTGGAAAAAACGCTGAACAGCGATCGCATGTTGTGGGTGCGCGAACCGTTAGAGTGGAATCCGTTAGATGACATCTGCGCTTTCTCTCTTATGAACTAGGCCGCTCCCGGTCCTGCCCGGAACTCCTGGCGATGCCTGCTTCCATTCTAATGCTTTTGCGCTTCGCCTCGTGCATGCGCCAGTTTCTGCCGCCAAGGGCCGCGACCCGTCCACCCTTGTCGGTTTACTGAATCACCACTTTTTTCTGCAGAGTATTCACTCCGCCTTTCGCATTCTGCGCCGTGATCGTGATGGTGCTTTCTCCCGCCGGCAGCGGCGGCGTGAAAAAATGGAAACTTCCATCTGTCCCCACCACCGGGACTTCGCGGCCGTTCACCATCACTCGCGCTCCGATCTCGGTCTTTCCCGTCAGTTCAATGACGTGACCATGCTGGATGAACGGATCCAGGTCCAGGTTGATGGCTTCGGTGTCTTTGCCGCGCGGGATCAGCGTAAAGCGGTTCTTCTCGCTCTCCACCGATTCTTTTCCGTGGGCGTCTCTCGACTGCACCGTCCAGTAATACGCTCCCTCCACCAGTCCGGAAACCATTACATCCGCCGTCTTCATCTCCCGGTCGACGATGATCGAAGAGAAATACGGGTTGCGCGAGATCCGCAAGCGATAGCCCTTGGCATTGGCCATGGGCGTCCAGGAGAATTCAATCGGCCTCGCGTCCCCCGAACTGAAAATCGGCATCATGTTGGCCGGAGAGATTGGCGTGGGCGGACCGATTTCCTTCAACTTCTCCATGTGGCCGGCCTGCGATTGAAAGTTCACTTTTTCCCAGTCCGCCAGGCGAACCGTTTCCCCATTGCGGGTCACTTCGCCCGTGCCCTTTTTCACCAGGATTTCGTGCTGGTCGGCCTTGGGATCGTTGTGCACCATGGCGGCGCTGTCCGGCGCCAGTGACGCCGTGGCCCCGTCCACGATCACCTGCGATTTCGACCCCTGCACATACGTGCCCGTCGCCAGGTCCACCGTTCCCGTGCTCACCGCCACGGCTACGTTGGTCTGGGCCTCGCCATTGGCCGAATTCTCTTCCACCACGATCAGAGAGTCTTGCTTCACCGTGTAGTTGGTCCCGTCATTGAAGACGATCTTGGCCATGCCCTCGGAACTGGTCTGCACCACATCGCCCTTTTCCAGCGGCACGCTGTAATCCGCCGTGGTCCAACTGTTGCTGTTCGCCTTCTTCACCCGCACCGTGCCATCGAGCGCCGTGAAGTGTGCCTGCTGGGAGTTGACACTGTTCGGCTTCGCCGGATTCCCTGCGACTCCAGCCACCGCTTCAAGCAAGTGGGTGCCCAGGCTGTCCGCCGCCTTGATGCCGCTCTCCGTCAGTTGTGGAAATGCCAGCTTCATCCCCAGAACAAACGTCGCCACCACCGCCAGTACCGCCAGCAACACGCTGCGGTACGTAACGGTTCTCCATGCGACATGAATTCCAGGCTTATTGTTAGCCGACACCGATCCCACCGGAAAAAACCAGCCAAATGCTAGACAATACGAGCTAAATCGCAGAGTATCACAAGGCAAAAACACCCGGAATGAGTAATCAGCCGAGCAAGTTACCTTCGTGTGAGAACGAGGAATTCACCGCAGCCCCGCCGAAACGCACCGACTCCGCCAGCATCTGCCCCGGCGGCTCTCCATTCAGAGAGTTTCCATCGCCACGTTCAATCGTGCGACCACCTACTCCTTGTCAACCCCCGCAAATTATGCAAAAATAATGGTTTGCCTCAGCCCCTCCGTAAGTATTAGGAAAGGAACATAAGCTCTGTGTTGATGATTCGTCTAACGCGCACCGGTGCGCGCAAGCAGCCGCATTACCGGGTGGTGGTAATCGAAAAGGAGCGCGCTCGCAACGGGCGGCCGGTCGAGGTGATTGGGACCTACAATCCCCGCACCGAACCTGCCAGCATCGTGTTGAAGCGCGAGCGTGTCGAATACTGGGTTTCCAAGGGCGCGAAAATGTCAGACCGCGTCAGCAAGATCTTCGCGAAACCAGTTCCCGCCAGCGCTGAGTCCGTCGCCTGATTGCCGTAACCGGATACCCCACCGAAAAGGATAGACCATGACTGAACAACGTGGGGACGTGCGGGCTTTGATCGAGCAGATTGCAAAATGGCTCGTCGAGGATCCCGCTCAAGTCTCGGTCACGCAAACCGACGGCGCGACCACTGTGTTCGAGCTTAGCGTGGCGGAAAAAGATCTGGGTAAGGTGATTGGCCGGTCGGGTCGCGTCGCTCGCGCCCTGCGCGCCTTGGTGGGAGCAGCGGGAGTTCGCGCCCAGAAGCGCTTTGAACTGGAGATTCTGGAATAAGCGAACCGAGGATGGGCGGAGAGTTCGTCACGCTGGCCCGCGTCGTGAAGACACAGGGCCGCCGCGGTGAGGTTGCAGTCGAATTACACACCGGGGTTCCAGAGCGCTTTACTCCCGGCTTAAAGTTGCTGGCGCTCCGCAAGGACGATCGCCGGGTCGAGTTGCAGATCGAAGACTCGTGGCCGCACAAAGGTTCTCTGGTTTTGAAGTTTGCGGCGATCGATTCGATCTCGCGGGCGGAACCGTTGGTCGGCTGCGAGTTGCAGGTCCCGCGGAGTGAGCGGGCACAACTGGAACCGGGATGGACGTATGTCAGCGATTTGATCGGTTGCAGGGTTCTTGACGGCAACCGCCAGATTGGCGAAGTCCGGGAAGTGCGGTTCGGCGCCGGAGAAGCGCCTCTGCTCGAGGTTCAGTCCGGCAGCCAGACGCATGAGATTCCGTACGCGGAAGCATATCTCGTGAAGGTCGATCTCGCAGCCAAGCGGATTGAAATGCAGTTGCCGGACGGAATGCTCGAATTGAACGCACCGCTCACGGCGGAAGAGAAGAAGCAGAACATTAGCTAGTAGCTGGTAGTTAGTAGCTGGCAAAACCGGTTTCGCCTAGCTACCAGCTACTAACTACCAGCTACTAACTAATGCGGATCGACATTGTTACGATCTTTCCCGATTTTTTCCGCGGGCCGCTGGATTACGGAATCGTTCGCCGGGCCCGGGAAGCTGGTCTGGCGAATATTGAAGTGCACGATCTGCGGGCGTTTGCGCATGACCGTCACCGGACCGTGGATGACCGCCCCTTCGGCGGCGGCGAAGGCATGGTGCTGAAGCCGGAACCGATCTTTGAATGTATGGAGAAGTTGAACGTCGCACCGCTGGAGTCTCGCGTGAGCGGCAACTGCCGGGAGAGCGTTGTGCTGCTTTCAGCGCAGGGCCGGCGATTCGAGCAGAATATCGCGCACGAATTGTCGGCGCTGGAGCGTGTCGTGCTGATCTGCGGGCGCTATGAAGGCGTGGATGAGCGTGTGAGCACGCACCTGGCCGATCGCGAGCTTTCGATCGGCGACTACGTGCTGAGCGGCGGTGAACTGGGAGCGGCGGTGATCGTGGATTGCATCACCCGGCTGATTCCCGGCGCGGTTGGCAACGATGCTTCGACCCGGCAGGAGTCATTTTCCATGCGGGAAGCGGAGGTATTCGACGGCCCCGACTCGACCTGCGGTTCCGGCGGATTGCTCGACTATCCGCACTACACGCGTCCCGCGGATTTTCGCGGAATGCAGGTTCCGGAAGTGCTGGCTTCGGGCAACCACGAGGAGATCCGGCGGTGGAGGCGGCGCCAGGCGCTGGAAAAAACCTTGCGCAATCGCCCCGATCTTCTCCATGAAGTCGTGCTGAGCAAGGAAGATCAGGAATTACTGGCCCAGATCACGGGCAAAGATTCTTAAAGTGAAGGAATAAGACAATGTCGAATCTAATCATTGATAAACTTCTGGCGAAAACCAAGCGCGCGGATTTGCCTGCTTTCGCCCCCGGCGACTCGATCCGCGTCCACGTCAAAATAAAGGAAGGCGACAAGGAGCGGGTGCAGGCCTTTGAAGGCGTGGTGATTAAGCGCTCGCGCGGCCCGCAGGCCAGCTTCACCGTGCGCAAAATCAGCTTCGGTCATGGGGTCGAGCGTATTTTCCCCGACGGCTCCCGCGTCATCGACAAGGTGGAACTGGTGCGCTCCTCGAAGGTGCGCCGCTCCAAGCTGTATTATTTGCGTTCCCTGCGCGGCAAAGCGGCTCGCCTGAAAGACGTCGAACGCGAACGCGCAGCCGTGGCGACACCGGTCGGCTAACCCTGACCAAAAGACTCTGACTCGGTCGTCGATGTAGGCGCGGGCGTCCCCGCGAGCCTGCCCTGAGCGAAGTCGAAGGGTGCTTCCGCCTTGCTCCACAGGCCCGGCATCGGCGAAGATGCCGTTCATGCGGCGGTGGTGCAGTTTGATTGTCATCCTGAGCAAGCGTTCTTTGCGCCGTGAAGGATCGGGGCGAGCCGCGCGAACGGGGTCCCCAACACGCCCGGTTTTGGCGTGATGGGGTGGGCGAAGCGTCGCGTTTTGTGCGACGCAATAATCGCGCGCTTGGCTCGCTTCCTTTTCAAAACTGCACCACTGCCGGTATCGCTAGGTTTCTGTGCCGCTCAAGACTAAAGTCGCACGTGATCCGTCCCTGTCTCCCGCCGCCGCGAAGCTTCGCCTGCTGAAGAAGCTGCGCTGCACCCTGAAATTCGAAAAACTAGCCTGGGAATGCGGAGCGCGCCTGGTCGCTGGCGTCGACGAAGTTGGCCGCGGATCGCTTTTCGGGCCGGTCGTCGCCGCCGCCGTAATCCTCGACCCCGCCTATCGCATTCGAGGGCTGCGCGACTCGAAACTCCTGCCGCCCGAGCGCCGCGAGGTTCTTGCCGAACGCATCCGCGAACATGCCGTGGCATGGGCTATCGCTGCGGTCGACGCGGCCCGCATCGACCAAATCAACATTTACCAGGCCTCGCGCGTCGCCATGCGGCAAGCCGTTTTCGAACTGCAGCCCGCGCCCGATCATTTGCTGATCGACGCCATGAAACTCGACTGCGACCACCCCCAGCGCTCCATCATTCACGGCGATGCGCTCTCTGCCTCGATCGCCGCTGCTTCGATCATTGCCAAAGTCGAACGCGACCGCATGATCACCGAATGGGACCCGGTTTTCCCCATCTACGGCCTGGCCTCCAACAAGGGATACAGCACGCCTCGCCACCTCGCCGCTTTGCGCCAGCACGGCCCGTCTCCGCTGCACCGCCAGTCGTTCGCCCCAGTATGGAACAATCCGGTACCGCAGGAAGTGTTGGCCTTCATGCTCGACGAGAAACCGGAGGAGGTTCTCGAAGAAATGTCCGAGGAAGTGGACGCCGCGGTGTAACCGATTCTTGTTTCTCTTTGCGTCCTTCGCGAAAACTTTGCGACCTTTGCGGTTAAATTGCTTTCGCTGACACTGCCAGAACCCTTAACCGCAAAGCTCGCCAAGAAAGCCGCAAAGTACGCGAAGGGATCCCGCTTACTCCCCTAACTTCTTCCGCACCTCCTTAGCCAGCGCATCGACCGCGCGCATCTTGGTCTCCGCCAATTCCGGCAGACCCGGCACCTGCAGCGCCATTTCGCACGACAGCATCAAAGCCGTCACTTTCTCGTTCAGTTCATGGCGCAAGGCCTGTTCGGCCTCGCGTTTGGCCACCATCAGTTCCCGGGTTCGCCGGCTCAAGGCAGCCCTTAACTCCCGGGTTAACCGGTCCTGGCTGGCAACTGCGAAGTTCACATACACCGGAACTGCCCCGCCCAGATGTTTGAGCACCACCTCGGTTTC
Organism: Terriglobia bacterium; assembly: GCA_963758285.1. GTDB lineage: Bacteria > Acidobacteriota > Terriglobia > Terriglobales > Acidobacteriaceae > DASVWZ01. The sequence goes on from CAVWUT010000018.1 coordinate 123,195, forward strand.
ATCCGGCTCCGCGTCCAGCAAAAGCTGATCGAACACCACCGCTGAGAATTCCTGCGCCTGCAGCTTCGCCAGAGCATCCGACAAGGTTGCTGCAACGACGGTAGCTTCGCCCGTCGCTTCTTCGAGAGCACTGGCACATTTCCCGGCAGCCGATAAAGACGTTGTCACCAGAATCATGTCTTCCTCTCATGCACATGATCGGCAAGACTGGTTGTGCTTGAAGATGCAGGACTTACGCGAAGCGGTGGCAGCCCGCAGTTCCATTTGGGAACGGAACTGGCGCAGTCAGACCGGAACTGGTTCTCAGCGGGATCGACGCACCAAAGCGCAAGAGGAGAGGGGCACTAGCGCAAAGATGACTTGGCCGCACTGCTGGCCAGCTTCACGCGATTGGATTCCTCCGCATAGCGTGCCACGCCCCGGTAAAGCGCCTCTGCAATCTGCTCGCGGTAAATCTCGCTCTGCAGATTACCTTCATCCGTGGGACTGCTGACAAACGATACTTCTGCCAAAATCGCCGGCATCGAAGTCCCGGTCAGTACCACATACTGTGCTTCTTTTACTCCGCGATTGGCGATCCCAGGAGTCTTCGCGGCCAGCGCTCCGTAAAGCGAGCGCTGCACGCTTGCGGCAAAGCGATGAGATTCACGAACCTTCTCGCGGATATCGACGTGGGTCCAGTCAATGTTTTCGACCGACGGCCCGTCGCCCGCTTCCCGGCTTCTCGCCTTCACCGAAGAGTATGTATTCGTATAGTAGGTCTCCACCCCGCGAGCCGAAGGGTAGTCGCTGTAATTGGCATGAACCGACAGGAACAAGTCGGCATGGGCGACGTTGGCGATCTCCGCGCGTTTCTCCAGCGCAAGATAGTCATCATCTTTGCGGGTGTAGATCACGGCTGCGCCCAGCCGCTGCTCGATCAGCTTGCCCAGGCGCTCCACGATGTCGAGCACCAGATCTTTTTCCAGCAGCCCTTTTCGGCCGACCGTGCCCAGGTCCCAGCCGCCGTGTCCGGCATCGAGCGCAATCCGCAAAGTCGGAGGCGAAACCAGCTTCGCCTTCGGAGCTCCGGCTGTTGTATTGGCTGACGGGACTGCCGCGGGCTGCAAAGCAGCTGCGTTCGGCGCGGAAGCCGGCTGTCCCATCGGAGCAAACAGATCAATCTTCGCCCGGTCGTCCGGTTTGGCGCCCAGCTTCCGAATCTCCACCACCAGCCGGTAAGGATTCGCCTCCAGACTCACCGAGAAGTTCGATGCCCCCTTGGTTTCCAGCACCACCCGGGTCACTCCAGCCACCGGCTGCGCCACTCGAATCCGCTGCAGCAACTCGTCCTGCACTTCGATTGGTTTATTCGATACCCCGAGGCCCAGCTTGGTGTCGTGCAGATCGAAGTAAATTCGCTCCGGATCGGTCAACCGGTGCGCTTCATATTGCACCTGGTCCTGAAGATCAATGACGACGGTGCTGGAATCGCCAGTTGTCCAGTGGCGGATGCCAGTCACCGTCGCCATTGCTCCAGATTTCGAGGATGATTCAGCGTTTGAAGAGCTGTCGTCTGCTGCCAGCCCACTCGCCTCCTCGCTCGACGCCGAGGATGGAGCTGTCGCCGCCGGAACCGCGGCAACGGACCGCGCGACCGGTTGCGTCGTCGCGCCCACCGCAGTTGGTCGAACTTTCGCGTTTGCCGCGTGAGAATTGCGCCGGATCATCCGCCACAATCCGCCGCCAAGAACGATGGCGAGGCACACGACACCAACCACGACGGTGATGCCAGGCCGTGAACGCTCAACCGTCGCGTATTCGGCGAACAGCGCAGCAGGCTCAACCGATGCAGGCTCAAGCGCAGCCGGCTCGACTGACGCCGGTTCGATCGGTCCGTGGATTTCTTTCTCGGACTCGTCTTCCCCGCGCGAAGGCGCGAGCATCGGTTCCATCGCTTCGGCGGCAATCCTCGGCTTTGCCGGCTCGATCGCCGCTCTTTCCACCACCCTTCGCGAAATTTCCGCCAGCCGGTTTTCCTCCTCCGGCCGGATCGCCGCTAGTATCAGCCCCGCCAGCAGATTCAGGCTGCGCACGTCGCTGTCGTTGAAACCGTACGGTTCGCTCGAAAATGCCTCAATCAGGCCGACCACCGTCTGCTTGGCGGAAAGCGGCACCGCCAGCATCGAACGGGCGCCCAGGCGGCGGCAGGCGAGCACATCAATCCGCGCATCGTTCTCTGCGTCGTCACACCGCACCGTGCTGCCGGAAATCAGGCACGCCCCGGAAAAACCTGAATTCGGATGGACGCTCGCCCCCACATCCGGTGCAACCCCGCCCGCCGAAGCCCGGCAGACAATCGCGTCATTCTCCGCCAGCGCAATCGCGATGCCGTCGGCGCCCGTAATCGCCAGCGCTTTTTCCGCCACCAGTTGCAACACTTCGGCGAGCATGAATTGATCGAGCCCCCAGGCGTCTTGCGTGCGTCCATGGGCTTCAAGACGGCGGCGTTCGAGGATTTGCTGGTGCAAAGAAGAAAACGCTAAGAGCGACTGCAGGGCTTCATGCCCGGGCGCAACCACCGGCGCGGGAACGCGAGTGGGGACTCTGGGCTCCAACCGCGGAGCCTCGTGGATCAACTCCAGACTCGCATTATTAACGTTCGCGCTCATGATCGAAATTGCGCTCGGGAAGTCCGCTCAGGCCGAGTCCAGTCAACGTGCGCTGAAGCCCGGCGTGCACGCCGGCCCTCACACAACCTAAAACATCTGCAGTAAGTTGTTAAGTTACAATGGTTTGCTCCTGTCTGCAACAGTTCCTTCCGCACGAAGGTGGGAACCCGAAAGTGTGCTCGGAAGCCTTGCCCATTCAGCGATCTAGTCAGGTCCAGACGATACCCCACGTCTGTCATCCTTGAGGCCTTGGACGAAGGATCCATGCATTCCACGCCCTAGCCATTCGTGCCGGGCTGCGTCCATGTGGGCTATTGCGCCCTTTCAAGCCGAGGCATAAGCTGGTTCAAGAGGTGGTTTCTCCCGTGGGTGAGTCGAAGCCGAGCGAATCAAAGCCAAAATCGAGCTGGCCCTGGCATCTGGGATTGCTGGCGACCGGCCTCGCCACCGCCGGAGTTTTCATTTTTCGCGGCTGCTGGCATAGCCGGATGAGTTGGCCGGTTCGCGCTCAGGACCATTCCTACCAGGTCTGCCTCGGCTGTGGCATCAAGCGGCTGTTCGACGAAAAGACTTTCCGCGCCTACGGCCCTTACAGTTACGACCTGGATCGTCTGATCGCAGGCGCCCTAGCCCACCGCCAGAAAGCCAAGCCCAAAGCTGAACCCCCGCACCGCGCCGCTTCCTGAGTCTATTTTCTTTTTGCGCCTCGAACCGGTGGGCCGTGAACTCCAAGTGAGCCCTCTGATTTAACCCGTCGATGTAGGCGTGGGCGTCCTCGCCCGTGCAGGGCGTAAGCTGAAATTCATGCCTAATCAATACCTCGCTACCCCCGGTACCACGCAATCGTCCGCCTTAGTCCTTCCTCAAAATCCACTTTCGGCTGATATCCCAGACATTTCTGCGCGCGCGTCAAATCTGCCAGCGAGTGCTTCACGTCCCCAGCGCGGTCCGGCCCGTACTTCACATCGCCTTTGTAGCCGATAAGTTGTTTGAGCGTTTGAACAGTCTCATTCAAATCCACCCTCGTCCCGGTGGCAACATTGAACACTCGTCCCGCAACTTCACCAGCCGGCGCTCGACAAGCCAACAGGTTTGCCTCAACCGCATTGTCGATGTAGGTGAAATCCCGGCTTTGCGTTCCGACACCGAAAATCGTAGGTTGCTCGCCCTTTAGCATCTGGGTGATGAACTTCGCCAGCACACCCGAATATGGAGAACTCGGATCCTGCCGCGGCCCAAAAATATTGAAGTAGCGCAGCGAAACCGTCTCCAACCCATAGCATCGCCAGAATGCCGCCATGTAATACTCCCCAGCCAGCTTGGCCACCGCATACGGAGACATCGGATTAGGCACCATGTCTTCGCGTTTGGGAAGCGTCGGCGTGTCGCCGTACGCCGAGGACGAAGCCGCATAAATCACGCGTCTGACTTTCGCATCCCGTGCGGCGACCAGGAGCTGCACAGTCGCGTCCACATTGGCGCGATTGCTTTCCAGCGGATCAAGCACCGATCGCGGCACCGAAGGTATCGCCGCCTGGTGAAGCACGTAGTCCGAGCCGGCACAAGCCGCCTGCGTAGCTTTCGAATCCAGAAGATCGGCTTGCCGGAAATCAATTCGATCAAGAACCTCCGTGAGGTTCGCGATTTTTCCCGTGGAGAGATCGTCGATTCCGCGAACCTTGTCGCCCTGCGCCAGCACCGCCCGCGCCAACGATGATCCGATGAAGCCGGCAATTCCCGTGATGAGATACGTAGCCATGAACTTTCATATTATTCGAATCGCATGGCTGGCGCAGCGTGTTAGAGTAACCGGTCAGGCTCGTTGCTCTGGCTCTCACCGCACCGCCGGCAAATTCTTCTGCGCCGCCTCGCGAATCTCCTGCCACAACTCGTCGCATCCAGTGGCTTTGGTGGCAGAGAATGGCAGAATTCGCGTATCCGGATATTGCTTCGCCAGGGCATCGAGTGATTTCCGCAGTTCATTCGCCGATGGCCGGTCCGCTTTTGTGGCCACGATCAAGTACGGCCGCCCACGGGAACGGAGAAACCCAGCCAGTTGCATGTCGCTTTCCTGCGGCGGGACATTGACGTCAACCAGCACCAGACACAGCGCCAGGCACGGACGCTCCTGCAGATACGGTTCAATGAAGCCGGGCCACTGGCTGGAGATCTCGCGCGAAATCTTCGCATAGCCGTAGCCGGGCAGGTCGGTGAAAATGAGTTCCGGGCGCGGTTTGCCGGCCCAGCGAAGTTCGTAGAAATTGATGCTGCGCGTGCGGCCGGGAGTGGAACTGGTTTTGGCCAGCTTTTTTCCAACCAGGGAATTGATCACGCTCGATTTGCCAACGTTGGACCGACCCAGAAACGCAATCTCAGGCAGCACCGGAGCCGGGAAGAGGCTGGCGTCGGTCGCCGCCATCATGAATCGGGCCAGAATGCGCATGAACAAGTGTGCAATCTTCCGCCGCAATCTTGCAAGGCCACTTCAAAAACACCGTAATAACTGACGCCCGACTCCTGACCTCCGACTCCTGACTACCACTAGCTACCAGCCACTAGCCCCTGCCTACAACCCCAGAGGCCGCTTCTTCTCGATGTCTTCTTCCTTAAGTGGCCTGAGCTTGTGCCAAAGGTAGAGTGCGGCGGCGACCGCCAACCCGATTCCCACGCTCACCAGAAAGAACCAGCGATACGCCGGCAGCGCGATCAGCAGAATAGCAACCACCAGGATCGTAAGAACCAGACCCGCCGAGCCCTGCAGGAACTTTTTCCGTTCGCCGTCAGATTCGGAATTCATTCCGTACCTTCGGCTTCAATTCTAGATCAATCCTGCAGGGAGTTTTAGTCTCTGTGCGTTTACGCGGCTGCTATTGCCGTGGTTCGAAGACACGTATTCCTGAGTCTCCCCGTAGAAGGGCACGGCCTAAGAACTAGGAGCCAGAAGCTGAACTACTGCCGCGCTGACGGCCCTTCCGCGGGAGGCGCCGAGAGCGGCGGCGCGATCGCCTGTGTGCCTTCTTCCACCAGTTGCGGGAGAGGCGATTCCAGCGCGACGGCTAAAACCTGGTCCATCGTATCCACAAAGTGCAACTGCATCGCCTTGCGGAGATTCTCCGGCACTTCCGCCAGGTCTTTCTCGTTGTCCTGCGGCAGAATCACTTCAAAAAGGCCGGCGCGGTGCGCGGCAAGCAGCTTTTCCTTCAGCCCGCCGATCGCGAGAACCTTGCCCCGCAGCGTGATTTCTCCTGTCATCGCCAGATCGCGACGCACGGGAATCTTGCTCAAAGCGCTGGCAATCGCGGTGGCAATCGTGATCCCTGCCGACGGCCCGTCCTTGGGAATCGCACCTTCGGGCACGTGCACGTGAATGTCAAGAGTGCGATAGAAATCGCGAGGCAGTCCCAGCCGCGCCGCCCGCGAGCGAACGTACGACATGGCCGCCTGCGCGGATTCCTGCATCACGTCGCCCAGTTTGCCGGTCAGCGTCAGCTTGCCTTTGCCGTCGACCACGGTGGCTTCGGTGCTCAGAATGGAGCCCCCCACTTCCGTCCAAGCCAACCCTGTGACCAAGCCCACTTCGCTGCGCTCGTGGGCCAGGGTGTCGCGGAACTTGATGACTCCCAGGAAGTCGTTCGCATTCTCCGGAGTAATCGCAATGTTGTAATCTGCGCCTTCCTTGACCACTTTGCGGGCCACCTTGCGGCACACGTTCCCGATTTCCCGCTCCAGATTGCGAACTCCTGCTTCCCGGGTATAGGACCGGATCAGCGAAGTCAGGGCTTCATCGGTAAACTTGACATTCTTTTCCGTCAGCCCGGCCTGATTCATCTGCTTCTTCACCAGGAACTGCTTGGCGATCTCAACCTTCTCCGGCTCGGTGTAACCGTGAAGCCGCAGCACTTCCATGCGGTCCTGCAACGCGGGCGGGATGGTGTGCATTACGTTCGCGGTCGCAATAAAGAAGACCTGGGAAAGGTCGTACTCAACATCCAGGTAGTGGTCCTGGAACATGTAATTCTGCTCCGGATCGAGCACTTCCAAAAGCGCCGCCGACGGATCTCCGCGGAAATCCATCGACATCTTGTCGACTTCATCCAGCATGAAAACCGGGTTCTTGGTGCCGGCCTTCTTCATCATCTGGATGATCTGGCCCGGCAGCGCGCCGATGTAAGTCCGCCGGTGTCCGCGAATTTCGGCTTCATCGCGAACTCCGCCCAAAGACAGGCGCACGAACTTGCGGCCGGTGGCCTTGGCGATCGACATGCCCAGAGACGTCTTGCCCACTCCCGGCGGTCCGACAAAACACAGGATGGAGCCTTTCGGATTCTTAACCAGTTGCCGCACCGCCAGAAACTCCAGGATGCGCTCCTTGATCTTCTCCAGCCCGTAATGATCCTCGTTCAGAACCTTTTCGGCGCGGCTGATGTTGCGGATTTCCTTCGACCGCTTTTTCCACGGCACCGCCAGCAGCCAGTCCAGGTAGTTGCGCGAAACCGTGGACTCGGCTGACATCGGCGGCATGGCTTCGAGTTTCTTCAACTCCTGCACCGCCTTGTCGCGCACGTCCTTCGGCATGCCCGAGGTTTCGATCTTCTTCTTCAGGTCGTCGAATTCACTCTTTTCGCCGCGGCCCAGTTCCTTCTGAATCGCCTTGATCTTCTCGTTGAGGTAGTACTCTTTCTGCGCCCGCTCCATCTGCCGCTTCACCCGCGATTGGATGGTGCGGTCCATGTTCAGCTTTTCAATTTCAATGTCGAGCACATCGCCGATCCGGCTCAGGCGCTCCGCGGGATCGAAAATCTCCAGCAATTCCTGCTTCTCTTCGATGGAAAGCTGCAGGTTGGCGGCGATGGTGTCGGTCAGCTTGGCCGGATCTTCCATCCGCACCGCCGCGATCATGGTCTCGTAATTCAGCGACTGGCAAAGCTTCACATACTGCTCGAACAGGGTGGTGACCCGCTGCATGCCCGCTTCGAGCTGCGGATTCGTCTCGGTGGCGTAGCGCGCCAGCCGGATCGTCGCCTGCATGAAGCCTTCGCTCTCCGTTACCTGCAGGATCTTTCCGCGTTCAATTCCCTCGACCAGAACTTTGATATTGCCGTCGGGCAGCTTCAGACTCTGCACGATGTTCACCACCGTGCCCACCTGATAGATCTCCGCTGGTTTGGGCTCGTCGATGCTGGCATCGTGCTGGGTGGCCAGGAATATTTTCTTGTCCGCGGTGAGCGCCTCTTCCAGGGCCCGTACGCTCGACTCCCGTCCCACCACGAACGGCGTCATCATGTAGGGGAAGATGACCACGTCCCGAATGGGCATCATGGGCAGCTTCTTACTCTCGAATTTTTCCTTGGAAGCGGTCACTGGGTCTCCACAAAAAACAGCTTTTGGCTCTTAGCTTTGGCCTTTGGCCGTTTGCCTAAAGCCTAGGACAACGGGCACGCCAAACCAGCCAACGGCTAATAGCCAAGAGCCAACAGCCACAAGCCGCTCTTAACAGCTTATCCTGCTTTCTCCATCATGGCTAGAGATACGTTGCGTTTCTCGACCATCTCCCGTGTCACCTCGAATTCCTTCACTTTCTTCTGGCTGGGCAGGTTGAACATGAGTTCCAGCATCAGTTCTTCCAGGATCATGCGCAGGCCGCGAGCCCCCACCTTGCGGGCCATCGCCTGGCGCGCCACTGCGCGCAACGCATCGTCGGTGAACTTGAGCCGGACGTTTTCGAACTCAAACAACCGCTGGTACTGCTTCACGATGGCGTTCTTGGGACGGGTCAGAATTTCGATCAGCGCGAACTCGTCCAGGTCCTCCAGCACCCCGACCACCGGCAGGCGACCCACGAATTCCGGGATCAACCCGAACTTGATCAGATCCTCCGGCTGCAGTTCGCTCAGCAGTTCAAAGTTCCGCTTCCCCGCGCTGGCTGGTTCTTCACTCTCGACTTCTCCCGCCTTGAACCCTAATGACTTTCTTCCCACCCGCCGGCCGATGATCTTCTCCAAACCCACAAACGCGCCGCCGCAGATAAACAGAATGTTGGTGGTGTCCACCGGCGTGAATTCCTGGTGAGGATGCTTGCGCCCGCCTTGCGGAGGAACGTTGGCAATCGTTCCCTCCAGAATCTTCAACAGCGCCTGTTGCACCCCTTCGCCCGAGACATCGCGGGTAATCGACGGGTTCTCGTCCTTGCGGCCGATCTTGTCGACCTCATCGATATAGATGATCCCCGTCTGCGTTCGACTCACATCGCCGTCCGCCGCCTGCAACAGCTTGAGGATGATGTTCTCCACATCCTCGCCGACGTATCCCGCTTCGGTCAGCGTGGTGGCATCCACGATGGCGAACGGCACATCGAGCATCCGAGCCAGGGTCTGCGCCAACAGAGTTTTGCCGGTGCCGGTCGGCCCAATCAGCATGATGTTCGACTTGGCCAGCTCGATCCCGTCGCTGGCGCGCTGCCGGTTCATGTAGATCCGCTTGTAGTGGTTGTACACCGCGACCGCCAGCTTCTTCTTGGTTTGCTCCTGGCCAATCACGTACTCATCCAGAAACGACTTCACCTCCTGCGGCTTGGGCAATTGATTGGGTGTGCTGGCCGCCGGCGTGGAAGTCCGGTCGTCTTCCAGAATGGAGTTGCACACCGCGACGCACTCATCGCAGATGTACGCTCTGGGATAGTCGCTGGGGGACGATATGAGTTTCGCCACCGCATCCTGCGACTTGTGGCAGAACGAACAACGTAAGATTTCTTCTGTCCCTGTTCGGTTTTTCACTCGGCTTGACTCCTTGAGTACAACATGATCGTGCCCACTCCTCGCACTGTCGAACCGTGGGGGACGGAAGCGATCTTCGTGCGCCGAGACCTATCGAGCGGTGACCGGCAAAACGCCGATCATACCCCTTTGCCGGTCTTATAAATAATATCGTCTATGATTCCGTATTCCTTAGCCTGCTGCGCGTTCATAATGAAGTCGCGCTCTACATCCTTTTCTACCTTATCCAGCTTCTGTCCGCTATGTTTCGCAAGTAACTGGTTGGTGATATCCCGCATCCGCAGGATTTCACGGGCATGGATATCGATATCCGTGGCCTGACCCGACAAGCCTCCCATATGGGGCTGGTGGATCAGAATTCTCGAATTGGGCAGCGCCATTCGTTTTTTCGGTTCTCCCGCCGCCAGCAGGGTTGCCGCCATGC